>RJMB01000023.1:60709-89155 GCA_003725585.1 Halostreptopolyspora alba
CCCCACATCCACCGCGCCCTCCACACGACTGCCCCGCCCTCAGTGACGAGTAACGGTCACCGGCGCGCCCCAACGACCGAGGAGGCCACGCACACCCCCATGGACGCGATCCTGAACCAGGTGCCGATCGGTATCGCGATCGGCGCCGTACTGCTCCTCGCCGCGCTCGGCCTGAACTTCACGTTCGGCCAGATGGGCGTCATCAACATGGCGCACGGCGAGTTCATGATGGTCGGTGCCTACACGGCGTTCGTCACGCACGCGTGGTTCGACCTCAACCCCGACTACGCGCTCCTCCTGGCGGTCCCGGCCGCGTTCGCGCTGACCGGGCTGCTCGGCTTGGCCCTGGAGGCCGGCGTCATCCGCCACTTCTACGGCCGTCCACTCGACACGTTGCTGCTCACCTTCGGTGTCGGGCTGGTGCTGCAGCAGATCGCCCGGGACGTCTTCGGCGCCCCCAATGTTGACGTCCCCGCTCCCGCCTGGCTCGCCGGAGGTGTGGACGTCCTCGGCATCCGGCTGCACCACGCGCGGCTGTTCATCCTGGCGCTCGCCGTGCTGTGCGTGGTCGCCATCGCCTACTACCTGAACCGCAGCCGCCCCGGCCGCCAGATGCGGGCCGTGCTGCACAACCGCGACCTCGCCGCGATCACCGGCATCCCGACCCGCCGCGTCGACGCCACCACGTTCTTCCTCGGCTCCGGTCTGGCCGGGATCGCCGGTGTGGCGCTCACCCTCATCGGACCCACCGGGCCGACGCTGGGCCACAACTACATCGTCGACGCCTTCCTGGTCGTGGTGGTGGGTGGCCTCGGCCAGCTGCGCGGCACCATCCTCGCCGCACTCGCCCTGGGGCTGCTCAACGCCTTCTCCGAGTTCTGGACCGACGCCAGCCTCGCCAAGGTGATCGTGTTCGTCGCGATCATCGGCTTCCTACAGGCCCGCCCCCAAGGAATGTTCACCGTGCGATCGAGGGCTCTCACATGACCGCCGAAGACACCCGCGCGACCACCCGGCCGGCACCGACCGCCGCGTCGGCGGCCATCCCGGACCCCCGGCCGACACCGCTGGCGCGCGCCCGCGACCCGCTGACCGTGGTGGCGCTGGTCGCCGCCGCGCTGCTGGTGCTGCCGCTGTTCCTCGACCAGTTCCGCCTCAACCTGTTCGCCCAGTACCTGTGCTACGCGATCGTGGCCATCGGGATCGCGCTGGCGTGGGGACGCGGGGGCATGCTCACCCTCGGGCACGGGGTGTACTTCGGGCTGGGGGGTTACGCCCTGGCCATGCACCTCACGCTGGCCCGGGTCGCCGAGGACCCGATGGCCCAGGGCGGGCTGCCCGACTTCATGGTGTGGAGCGGGTTGGAGACCCTGCCGCTGCTGTGGCGCCCGTTCGCCAACCCCGCGTTCGCGCTGTTCGCCGTCGTCGCCGTGCCCGGCCTGGTGGCCGCCCTCCTGGGATGGTCGGTGTTCCGGCAACGGGTGCGCGGGGCCTACTTCGCCATCCTGAACCAGGCGCTCGCCGCCGCGTTCGTGATCCTGCTCGTCGGCCAGCAGCACCTGACGGGCGGGACGAACGGCCTGACCGACTTCCCCACGTTCGCGGGCAACGACCTCTACTCCCCCGAGGCGCAGTGGGTGGTGTACGTGATCGTGGTCGTCACCACCGCACTGGTCTACCTGATGTTCCGGCACGTGGCGGGCAGCCGCTACGGCTCACTGCTGGTGGCGGTGCGCGACGGCGAGGACCGGGTGCGTTTCCTGGGCTACAACCCCACCTGGGTCAAGACGTTGGCCTACGCCCTCTCGGCGATGGCGGCCGGCCTCGCCGGAGCCCTGTTCGTCCCGGTGATGGGCATCATCTCCCCGGAGATGCTCGGCGTGGTCCCCTCGATCACGTTCGTGCTGGCGGTGGCGATCGGGGGACGGTACAGCATCGCCGGCGCCGCGGTGGGAGCGGTGGTGATGAACGCCGCCCAGACCACCTTCTCCGAGAGCTTCGCCGGCGGCTGGATCTACCTGCAGGGCCTGCTCTTCGTCGTCGTCATCGTGTTCGCGCCCCGAGGGCTCGCCGGTGTCGTCCAGTCCACCACCGCCGCGCTCCAACGCGCCCGGCGCGCCCGCGCCACGGGCGGGACCCCCGACAGCACCCACCGCACCTCCGACACACCCCAGGGAACCGACGCGTCCGGGAGCCCCAGATGACCCACCCACTGCTCAGTCTCAGCGGAGTCCGCGTCGTCTTCGGTGAGTTCACCGCGATCGACGGCATCGACCTCACCGTCGACGAGGGCGAACTGCGGTTCCTGATCGGCCCCAACGGGGCCGGCAAGACCACGCTCGTCGACGTCGTCACCGGCCGTACCCGCCCCACCTCCGGCACGGTCACCTTCGCCGGCCAGCCCATCCACGGACGTGGCGAGCACCGCATCGTGCGCGCGGGCATCGGCCGCACCTTCCAGACCTCCGTTGTCTTCGAGGAACTGACCGTCCTCGAGAACATCGACCTGGCCGCGCACTTCCGGCTCGGCCCTCTGGCGCTGCTGCGCCGCCGGCGCGGCGTCACCCCAACCGTCGGCGGGGTGCTGGAACGCACCGGCCTGGCCCCACTCGCCGGCGCGCCCGCCGGAACCCTGTCCCACGGGCAGCGCCAGTGGCTGGAGATCGCCATGCTGCTCGCCCAGGGGCCGCGGCTGTTGCTGCTGGACGAGCCCGTGGCCGGGATGAGCCACACCGAGCGGGAACGTACCGGGGAGCTGCTCACCGAGATCGCCGCCGACCACACCGTCGTCGTCATCGAGCACGACATGGAGTTCCTGCGGCGCTACGCCCGCGACGTCACCGTGCTGCACGAGGGGCGGGTCCTCACCGAGGGGACGGTCAGCCAGGTACAGGCGGACCCGCGGGTCCAGGAGGTCTACCTGGGCCGCAGCCAGCGGACCGCGACCGTCGGCGACGAGCGGGACACCCTGGTGCCCGCCGCGAACAACGAGGAGGGCTGACATGCTGAGCGTACGCGGGCTCGACGCGGGTTACGGCCGCGCCCAGGTGCTGTTCGGCGTGGATCTCGACGTCGCCGACGACAGTGTCGTCTGTGTCATGGGCCGCAACGGCGTTGGCAAGAGCACCCTGCTCAACACGGTCACGGGTCTGATCACCCCGATGGCCGGCCAGGTGGTGTTCGACGGTCACGACATCACACGCCGCCCCGCGCACGCCCGCGTGCGCGCCGGTATCGGCTACGTGCCCCAGGGCCACGAGAGCTTCGCGCCCCTGACGGTCGCCGAGAACCTCAACGTCGCCTGGGAGGCGGCCGGCCGCGGCCCGAGAACCCTGATCGACGACGCCCTGGAGCTGTTCCCCCGACTGGTGCCGCTGCTGGGGAGGAACGCCGGTGTGCTCTCGGGTGGCCAGGCCCAGCAGCTGGCGATCGCCCGGGCCCTGGTGTCCAACCCCCGGCTGCTGATCCTGGACGAGCCCACCGAGGGGATCCAACCCTCCATCGTCGCCGAGATCGAGGAGGCCATCGCCACGCTGCACGACCGTGGCATCGCCGTGCTGCTGGTGGAGCAGTACCTCGACGTGGCACTGCGCCTCGCCCACACCGTGACGGTGTTGGACGCCGGCGCCGTGGTGCACAGCGCCGCGCGTGAGGAACTCTCCGAGGAGCGGGTGCGGGCGCTGCTGGCGATCTGAGTCCCCGCTGCGCCGCCGGAACGAAGGCCGGCCGGCGGCGTGGCGGCGAGCCCGGCCGGCGTCAGACGGCTCCGCGGATCTCCCTACCCCGGGGCAGCACCAGCCAGAACGCGGCGCCGATCCCGACCGAGACCGCGGCGAACCGGAGGAACAGCACGTTGCCCGGGGCGTCGGTGAACACCCCGGTGACGAAGTCCAGGAGGAACACCAGGACCGGCAGTGCGAGGACGACCAGGGCGCCCGAGCGTGAGCGGAGACGGTGTCGCCCGTAGACCAACGCCCCGATCACCACCATGAGGAACGACGACAGCAACTGGGGCAGCGCGATCCAGAGAGCGGGGCCGCCCCAGGGGCTGTCGAGCTGTTCGGGCGTGCTGTACTCGATATAGACGAAGAACCGGGCGGTCGACCACACGACGTAGAACACGAGCACCGCCAGGAGCGAGAACACACCTCTGACGATCGTTGTCCGCCGGTCAGGATCCATTCGTGGCCCCCTACCTCGTGTTCGCGCCGTGTCCGTTTCACTCCGTGTCACGGTACTCCGAGGCGATACAGGGCTCGTGCCGCACGAATTCCCGCTCACCGCCCTCGGGTCCTTCGAGGATCTGGGCGTGGATGGAACGCTGGGTCTCCTCGCTCCACCCGAAGGACGCGCCGAACGATATGCCCGCCTTGAGCGAGCCGCCGTACTCCTGCTCACTCTTGGAACTACGCGAGATGTACTGCCACACCCGTCCCTTGTCGTAGAAGAGGCGCTCCCACTCCGGCGCGTCCTCACCGGGCTTCTCGGTGATGGACCCACCGTCCTCGGGAAGCGGGTTCAACAACGAGCTCATCGTGCTGGCGGGTGGCATCAGACCACCCTCCTCCAGCAGCTGCTCGCCCACCTCCTGCTCCTGGGGGGTTTCGAAGTCGAGCTGGATCTCCTGGGTACTGGACAGTGACTGGGTGTTCTCCTGGGCCCCCGACCCCTTCGTGGTGTTCCCGTTCCCGGAACGCAACCGCGGATTCTCCTCAAGCCCGAGCTTGCTGTTCCCGGAGACGGTGACGGAGTACCGGATGTTGCGCAGCGAGCCGTCCTCGTTGCGCATGACTCGGGTGGCGCCGTTCAGGCTGGCCCCAGGCCCCCATTTGGCGCCCATCCGTTTCAGCACCGCGTCCCCACTCGCGTCGAAGGTGTAGGTGCGGGCCGTTTTGGTGTTGTTGGGATCGTCGTACCACCTGGCGATCTCGATGTTCTCGTCGACCTCCACGTTCCAGTCGTCGCCGCTGGTCAACCCGATCTTCTCGCCCTGCTTCAGTGGACCCTTCTTGTTCTTGTTGTTCTCCGCCCACTGGGTTATCGGGCCGTCGGCGTTGAACTTGAACCCGAACGTCCCACTCTTGATGTCGGGATCCGGAAGGTCGGGCGGCTCGTAGTGGCCGGTGATCTCACCAATGGCCCGACCCATCTGGTATCCCTGGCCGGCGCCCCACATGTCCTGCTGTTCCTCACGGCGGGCCTGCTCGATGTCCTCCTTGAGGCGCTGGAACTGCTCCTCGCCGGTCTCGCCGGGTTCCTCACCCTCGAGGAAGTAGGTGGTGCCCGGCGCGACGAACGCCTTGAATCCCGCCCCGACTTCCTTCTTCAGGGAGTCCTTCCCGGTGTCGACACCGCCACCGCCCTTGACGTCCCTGCTCACTTCCGCCGAGGGCTTCATCGTCACGACGACCGTCCCGTCGGAAAGCGTCTGCTTCATGTACTTGTACTCCGACCCGAGCGAGAACACCCCGAACTCGACCGTGCCCCCGACGGTCTCGGTGTGGCCGTCCCGAACGCAGTACTCGGGATCGAAGTCGTGCTCCGCCGGCTCCTCGGCCCGGTCCGTTCTCTGACCGCAGTCGGTGCCGTCGACCCCGTGAACGGAGCCCTGCACTCGGCAGATCTCGCGGCGGATCACGTCGCCCACCGTGCCCGGTGTCGAGGCCAGCAGCACCGAGGAGATGACCACCGACACCAGTAGCACCAGTGCGGCGTACTCGACGAACTGGCCCCCGCCGTCGCCGCCCTCCGGGGTTGGCTTCGGGAGGAGCGTCCGTAACCGCGGGGACCGGGAGCGGGGATGGGGGGAACGGGGAAACATGCTTGCCAATGCTAAGGGTCATGGGATGACCCGGCGCAAGCGAGGCGACTCCGGACATCCCCCGCGTGCGGGGCGCACCACACGCGTGCGCTCCGTCCCCCGGATCGGGAACGGAGCGCGACGGCGCCCGGAAGCCGGTCCCACCTCGGGTCGAACGCCAGTACCGACCCTGGCGGCCCGCTTTGACCCCCGGTCCTCGTCACGGATGGCACCGGGACCGTGGGTACGGGTCTGCCTTTCCGGGCGAGGGACCAGCCGGGCTCAGCCCGTGATCCTGCCGGCCGAGCCGGACCCCTCGGTGACGCTGATCTTGCGCGGCTTCGCCTGCTCGGCCATGGGAACCCGCAGTGTGAGCACGCCGTCGGCGTAGTCGGCGGAGATGTTCTCCCCGTCGAGGGACTCGCCCAGGAACAGCTGCCGCGAGAAGCTCCCGGTGGGACGCTCCGCCATGACGATCTCGTGATCCTTGGTGGCGTCGTCCCGCTCGGCCCTGACCGTGAGGACGTTGTGCTCCACCTGTAGGTCGATCGAGTCGGCGCGGACCCCCGGAAGGTCGAAGTGGATCACGTAGGTGTCGCCGTCCCGGTAGGCGTCCATCGGCATCGTCATCGGCTCCGCGGACTCGCCGAGGAGACGCTGGGTGAGCCGGTTGAAGTCGCGGAACGGGTCGGTACGCATCAGCATGGCTGTATAACCCCCATAGTCGGTCGCGAAGTGTGACTGCTCCGCACGCGGTTCACTACCACGATCACGCGCCCACTAACGCCGGTCGAAGGTAAACAAAGCGGCAACCGTGCCGGCGAGGACCGGCGCGGAGAGCCGAGCGCGGGGCGGGGTAGCGCCGCCGGTACTCGGTTAAAGTGGGCGGAATGGACGAGTTACGCGGCGATCGCGCCACCTGGCGGTTCGACGGAGAGTCGGTGCTGGTCAGATACCACACAGGCCGGCGGGTCAACCCCGTTCTCGACGCGCTCGGCCAGTGCGTCCTCCCCTTGGCCGCGATCGCCTCGGTGGAGTTCCGGACCGAACCGCCCCGGCGCCGGTGGCGCCGGGGCAGGCGCTGGCGACTCCGGGCACGGCTGGACCACAACACCGACCCCTACGCCGCGGTCGGCTCCATGCTCACGGAGGCGAGCGACCCCTTCCTACTGACCGGCGAGGCCGACACCGAGCTCGTCGCCGAGTACCACGCCGAGCAGCTCAGCGCCGCCGCTTCCGCCACCCGCGAGGCGGGGGCGAGCGTCCCCGCCGGCCTCGCGACCCACCTGGTCCCACCGTTGCCAATGCACATCAAGACCGTGGAGGGCACGGCGAGCTTCGACGGCACCAGTGCCCGGCTCATCTGGTCGGGCTACGAGGCTTCCTTCCGAAAGCGCAAGCGGCAACGTCGGGAGTTCCCGATGCCGCGGATCGCGGGGGCGGAGTGGGTCTCTCCGCCGGGGGCCGGCTACTACGGCTACCTGCGCGTCGTCGAGCGGGCGGATCCCGAAGCCACGGGGCTGAACGCCGTTCGACGCTATCTCGGAGGTGGGGAAGGGGAAGCCAACTCGGCGGCCACCGCTCCGGAGGCCGACCTCGCTTGTCTGCGCTACCGCGGTTCACGTGAGCGGGCCCGGACGCTGCTCATGGCGGCGACCATCACCGCCCACACCTGGGCCCGCGACGAGCGTCAGCCGTGACCGGGGCCGCCTCGGCGCCACTCGTGTCCGGTGCCGGGTCCGTGTGAGAAAACACCCGTGACCGGTCAGTACGCCAGTGAGGGGCCGAATCCCGGAACAGGCGACGGCACGGCGCCGGGCCCCGCGCGTCCGAGGAGGGGACATGGCACACGAGGACCACGCTGACGAGGACACGGATCCACGCCGCCGACCTCCCGCGTCAATCGTCGAGGGGGCCGCCGGTGGCGCGGTGGGCGCAATGGCGATGACCGGGATGCGGGAGATGGCGCGCGGGATGGGGATGATCACGCAGACCCCGCCGGAGGCGATCCTCCAGGAGCGGGTGCCCCACCTGCTGGCCCGTGTCCCGCCGGAGCGTCGCGTCGCCGCGGTCCAGCTCGCCCACTGGGTCTATGGGGCGTCCGCGGGTGCGGGGTACGGCCTCATCCCGACGTGGCTGCGTGACTACCGGCTCTCGGGGCCGGTCTACGGGGTACTGGCGTGGGCGTTCTTCGAGTTCGCACTGGCACCCGCGTTCGGTCTGGTCCACGCTCACCAGTCGCGTCCCCGAGAACGGGCCGCCCTCTTCGCCGACCACGTGCTCTACGGCCTGGTCATCGGGGCCTCCCCCAGGCGGCGCCTGCTCACTTCGCGCTGACGCGCCCTCCGGGGTGGTGGGGGCCGCCGGTCGCCGGTCGCGCGTGAGGGATCGCCCGTTCCCTCGGTGATTCTGTCGAAGGGGCCGCCGCGGGGCGCGTCGTCATGCGACGTCGCGCGCGTGCGACCTAGCGTCGGTGACGGGTGGGGTTCGCCCGATGCGAGGGCAACGGGGGTGCCTTTCCGTGGGGCGTACGGCGTCGGGGGTGGGCAGCGCACGAACGGGGGAGGCGCGTCGTGAGCATTGAGCGGGCGAGCGCGGTGGCCGACGCGGTCCTGTTCGGCGCGGACGCGCGCCAGTCGCACTGGGGCCCGGAGTGGAGGGGGCGGGGCGACTGGCGGTTCGGCGTGCTCGCCCCGTTGGGGGCGCCGCCGGGCCACCTCACTCACTCGCGGAGTGAGTGCGTCGTCGAGGTCGACGCCGGGGCGGTCCTGCACCTGAGGGTGCGGTTCGCGTGCGACCGCCCGCGTCCCCCGGCGAGCGGCGCCGGATCGGCCACACCCTACGAGGGGACGTTGCGGGAGGTCGACGCCGCTCTCCCCGTCGACGGCCCGCCGGGGGGCCGGGAGGTGTCCTTCCCCGTCACGGCCACTGCCGGGGGCGCACACGGTGGGATCCGCGCGGGTGAGCGCGGTGACGGGCTGGTCACGGTGACGTCGACTCCCCTGGAAACGCCAGTGGGGCTGGTCAGGGTCGGCGTGCGCGTGGCGAACCGGACACGGTGGCGCGCGCCGGCGGCCGCCACGGGGGAACGGGTGCCGCGCCCCTCGATGACCGTCACCCACACTGTGCTGCGGATCGAGCGTGGCGCGTTCGTGTCCCCGCTGGACCCGCCGGAGTGGGCCGCGCCCGCGGTGGGAGTCTGCCGCAACGAGTACACGTGGCCGGTGCTCCTCGGGTCACCGGGCGAGCGGGACCTGCTGCTCTCGTCCCCGATCGCGCTGGCCGACCATCCCGGGACGGCCCCGCGCGATGCCACCGGCGCTGTCGGGATCGCTCCCCATCTCGCCGATCCCGGCGCCGGCCGGGCCGGGGCGCCCGGTCGCGCCCCGGCCACACCGCCAGCGGTGCGCGCCATCACCGGCGCCGACGGCGTACCCGCGGAGACCCTGGAGCGGGTGCGCGGGGCGCTGCGTCACCTCGACGACGCCACCGGGTGGGCCGCTGCTCCCGGGGGCTGACCGGGTGTTCGCCCGGGCGCGGCCCGCGCCCTCGTACCGCCGGCGACGAGACTCAGCTGGTCGTCGCCGACACGTTCCGGCGGCGGACCACCTCCAGCGCCCAGACGATGGCGACTCCGGGGATGACGTGCATGACCGAAAGCGCGACCTGCGTCACCACGTCGACGTCGCTCGTGACGGGTCCGGCGATGGTGGCCAGCGCCAGCACCGCCCCGACGACCTGCGCCAGCCGCAGGACGCCACTCCAGACGAGGGCCAGTAGTACGGCGGTGCCGAACCCGACGACGATCGGGATGGCCGAGAACTGCGCCACCACCAACGCGGTCACCTCGTGCGTCTCGCCGCCGCCTTCGTCGATCGCGAAGGAGCCGCCCGCCGCGCGGCCCGCGAGCAGAACCGCGAGGTTGGCCAGTGTCGTCACCACGGCGGCGAGCCCGCCAGCCTGCCACCAGCTCAGGCCCGGGCGTCCGGGCTTCGTCGCTCCCGTGGGGGTGTGGGATTGTGGGGGTGTCGCTGACATCGGACTCTCCTAATCGCCCTGGAATGATGCACCGGAACCAACCCTGTTCTCTCAACCGAACTTGAGGTCAATCGGGACGGAGAGTCCCGGTACATGATCCCCACCACCCCAGCGCGCGGGCGGCGCCCCGAACTTCGCGCCGACCAGTGGCTGGCGCGTCCCGCGGCCCTCAGCGGCCGCGCCACCGCGGGCGTCGCCCGGAGGTGAAGCTGGCCACCCCCGCGTGGAAGTCCGCACTGCCATAGACGTGTTCCACGATGTCGGTGTCGCCGGGTACCCCGGCCGCGAGTATCCGCCGCGTGGTCTCCTTGGCGGCCCACATCGTGAGGGGAGCGTGGCCGGCGAGGCGCTCCGTCAGCTCCCCGGCCGCCGAGTCGAGCTCCCCCTCGGCGACGACCCGGGAGAGGAAACCCGCGCCCGCGACCTCGTCGGCGTCCAGCAGACGCGCCGTCAGCAGCATGTCCATCGTGCGCGACGGCCCGAGGTGGTGCACCAGCAGCGACTGGACCCGCGGCGCCAGGCAGTTGCCCAGCGTGCGGGCGATGGGCACCCCGAACCGCGCCGACCGGGTGGCGATCCGCAGGTCACACGCCGCCGCCAGGGCGATGCCGGCGCCGACGCAGAAACCGTGGATCGTCGCGACAGTCGGTTTGTCGACCCGGACCAACCGGTCGATGACGGCGCCGACGTGTTTCTCGTAGTCCACACCGTCCGCGCCGCTGTCGAACTCGGCGAACTGGCCGATGTCGGTTCCGGCGACGAACGCCTTGTCGCCCGCGCCGGTGAGCACCATCGCGCGGATGGAGTCGTCGCGGTCGGCCCGCTCGCACGCCTCCACCAGGCCGTCGTACATCGCCCAGGTCATGGCGTTGCGCCTGCTGGGGCGATTGAACGTGACCGTGAGCACCGGCCCGTCCGTCGAGAGCAGGATCTCGTCGGTGTCACCGCCGGCGGGGTCGGGGTGGTGTGCTGCCATCGCGACGACTCCTCCTCAGCGGACGGCGGCCGGTCTCGTGACGTGTCCCACGTCGCCCCACGATGGTAGGCCGCGCGGGTTCGCTCGGCCACACGAGGTCCGGTCATCCCAGGCATGAGTGGGATGACCGTCCACAGGTCGCCAGGAGCGAGTCCGGGCACCACTGTGCGGGGATCGCGATACGCGCGGTCGTGCGGGGGTTGACCACCTGGCTCACTCGAAGGTCCGAAACGACGCTGGTCAGCCGGTAGGCGTCGGGCCACTCCAGGTCGTGCCACCGCGCCATGAGCGCCACCGCCTCGCGGAAGCCGTCCCGTACGGCGTCGTCGAGAGTGGTACGGCTCGCGAGGACGTGCACCCCCTCGGGTGCGAGCACCAGGGGGCGATTGCCGGTGTGGTCACCGAGCCGTTCGACACGTACCCGCACCTCTCCCGCGATCTCGACACCGGTGCCGCCGAGCTCACCGTCTCCCATCGCGGCGTGCAGGTCGCCGACGCAGAGCCCGAGGCCGGGCTGGTTCACCCTGACGGCCAGGGCGGTGCCGGCCGTGAGGACGCGCGTGTCCAGGTTCCCGCCGTGCTCGCCGGGCGTGGAGCTGGGCACCGTCTCGCGCGCCGTGGCGACACCGAGGATCCCGACCATGGGCCGCAGGGGGATCCCCACCTCGGGGGTGAGCCACGCCCGACCGTCGGACACCCGCAGTACCCGTGTCGAGGGGTGTTCGACCGTGTCACCGAGAACACCGAGCCCCGGCGTGAGGGCCAGCACGCCGCGACCCGCGACCTCGATGCGCTCGATCACGACCCGCACCCACTCTCCCGGGCGCGTTCCGGTGACGGCGACCGGGCCGCTGGCGCGGTTGAACCGCGCCATGTCGACATCGGGGCGGACCGCGCGCTCGTCGGAGAGCTGACCGTCGTAACAGTCGGCCGTGTGAACCGCGAAGCTCTCCCCGAGCCCGACCGCCGCCACCGCCTCGAAGCGCGGAGAGAACTCCGTCACCGCACGCTCAGCGGTCACAACCCGCATCCTCAGCTCCACCCCTGGGGGACGAGCCCGGTCGCGTTGAGTAGGGAGTACACGAAGGCGAGACCGAAGACCGTAACCAGGGTCACCTGTAGCGCGGGGTGCGCGATCCAACCGGCCCGCCACGCGGGCTCCTGGTCGCCCTCGACACGGGCGCGCCGCAGCATCAGCACGGGCACGATCGACATGATCGCGCCGGCGAACCCGCCCGCGTAACCGAGCGCGGAGACGAAGCCGGCGAGGCCGACCGTGGCGATCAGGAACGGCGGCACCGCGATGAGCGCCAGAGCGGCGAGCCGGTGGCGCGGTGAGCCGGTGGCGGGCCACCGGAAACGGTCGAGGACGTTGGTCATCAGGGTCAGCCCGATGGCCCAGAACGAGGTCAGCATCGCGAGCAGGGCGAAGATGTTCGCGAGGTAGTACGCCGATGTCCCGAGCCCCTCGCCCCAGGCGATGGTGATCACCTCGCTGACACCGTCGCGTCCCATCATGCCGAGGGCGGCGAGCGGGACGAGCGCGAGCAGGAACCCGGTCGCGCACATTCCGGCCACCACGGCGCGCGGGAGAGCGCGCGGGGAGTGACTGGCGAGGCCACGCGCCAGTTCCGGCACCGTGTACTGGGCGATGAACGCGAAGACCGCCAGGTTGATGATCGGTACGACGAAGTACGGGTCCATGTAGCTGACGTTGGCGGGGTCAATGCCCGGGCCGATGAAGGTCCACGCCGACAACAGCAGGATGATCGCCAGCATGGTGACCGTGATCGCCTGCTCGGAGCGGCCCGTGGCCTTGAGTCCGAGCCAGATCACCACTACCCCGGGGACGAAGAAGAGCGTGCTACCCAGCAGAGGGGATATTCCCAGCAGGTCGGCGAGGATGCTGCCGCTTCCGCTGGCGTAGGCGATGAGGGCGCCGAGACCGTTGATGACGACACCGGCGAAGATGAGCCACGACCCGACGTTGCCGAGGTACTTGCGCGCGAGCCCGGAAAGCTGGAGCGGTTCCCTGGTCCGCAACGACACCTCGGCGACGTACAGCATCGACACGGTCGTCAGGAAGCCGGCGATCGCGAGGGCGACCACGAGCGCCAGGACGCCGCCGTTGCGCGCGCCGTACGGCAGGCTCAGGATGCCCGCTCCGATGTTCGCCCCGAAGATGATCGCCGCGCCCTGCCAGAACGTGATCGCCACCGATCCGCGCTCGGCGCGTTCGTCTCTTGTTTCGGTCACTGGGGTTCCTCTCGTTGGCGCATCGGCGTGCGCGTGGGGGGATCGACCGGCGGGGCCGCCGCCCGTGCGGCGAGCACGGGCCGCCCCGCCCGAGGTGAGGAGGACCTCCTCGGGCGCCCGAAGCGGTCGGGAGAGAATGCCGCCTCGCGCATCGTCGGGGCGTCCTCGACAATGCCGCGCGCCAGGAGCTCCCCGGTCACGGGCGCGAGGACCAGACCCCACATTCCGTGCCCCGCTGCCACAACGAGGTCACGGCGGGCCGCGCTGCGGCCGATCGACGGGACGCCGTCGGCCGTGGCGGGACGCAGCCCGGCCCACGTTTGTACGACCCGGCGCAGCCGCACGCCGGGCAGGCCGCGTTGCCCCGCGGCGCGGATGGCCGCGACCCGCGACGCGTTCACCGAACGCGGGTCACCGCCGAGTTCGAGGGTTCCGCACAGCCGCAACCGGTCGGAATAGGGTGTGGCGACCACCTTGGGCTCGCGGAAGGACAGCGGGATTCGCGGCCCCTCGCCGTCCACCTCCACGTCGACGACGTAGCCCTTCGCGCCCTCCATCGGCATCCGGATGCCGACGCTCTCGCACAGGTGGCGGCTGCCGAGCCCGGCCGCCACGACGTAGGTGTCGGCCACGATCCGCCCCTCGGGCGTGTCGACCCCGGCGATTCGGTCGCGTTCCGCCGGAACCAGGGACGCCCGCGTACCCCAGCGGATCGTCGCCCCGTGGGACTGCGCCGCTCGCAGCGTCGCACGAACGAACTGCTGGGACCCGACCTGGGCCTCGTCCGGGCGGAAAATCGCTCCGGCGACGGGGCCGAGCGTGGGTTCCCGGTCGCGCGCCTCCTCGCCGGTGATCACTTCGCTTCGTTCGACGTCGGTGCTTAGGTTCGCGGTGGCCTGGTTCAGGGCGCGTTCGGTGAGGAACACGTCCATCGCGCCATTCGCGCGGTACCCGGTGTCGAGCCCACGCTCGGCGTACTCGGCGTGCAGGCGGGTGCTGTGCACCGCGAGCTCCCGCATGCGCGCCGTCAGCTCACGCGCTCGGGTCGCCCCCGAGGAGCGGACGAAGCGCGCGAACCACGGGGCGAGCCGTGGGCTCGGGTGCACGTGGAACGGGCTGTCCGGTTGGAACATGTAGCGCATGCCGGCCAGGACGTTCGCCGGTGTCGTGAGCGGTTCGACGTGGCTGGGGGCCAGCAGGCCGGCGTTCGCGTACGAGCACCCGTTGCCGATGTCGGATCCCTCGTCGAGCACGATCACCGACGCGCCGCGCCGCGCGGTTTCGTAGGCGATGCTGGCGCCCACGGTTCCGGCGCCGATGATGACGACGTCCGCCGAGGTCGAACCCATCCCCACTTCACACCTCTCTCGTAGCCGCGGATCTCGCCGAACGTTACGGGGCGGTCCGGCGAGAACGAATCAGCCCTCAGGGATGAGATCCGGGGAATTCGCTGCTCACGGCCACGTGTACGGTGGAGCGTCGGGTATGGGCGTTTTGTCAGTCCAGGGAGGTGCGCGTGAGTTCACCAGCGATCGAGATCCTCCTCGTCGAGGACCATCCACTGGTCCGGCTGGGCCTGCGCACCGTGATCGACGCCCAGCCCGACATGCGGGTGGTGGGGGAGGCGGCCTCGGCCGACAGCGCGGTCACCGCGGCCCAGGAACTCACGCCCGGCCTGGTCATCCTTCCGTTGCGCCTCGAGGGGGAGCTTCGCGGTGTCGAGTTGTGTCGCGAGCTGAAGAGCACGAGGCCCGCGGTACGCGTGCTCATCTACACCTCCTACAACTCGGCGGAGGACGCCTCGGCCTCGTTCCTGTCCGGGGCCGACAGCTTCGTGTACAAGGGTGAGGAGTCCGCCCGCCTGCTCGACACGATCCGGGCGACGGCCGTCGGCCGGCGTACGTGGCTACTCGGTGTCGAGACCCAGGACCAGTCCGCGCGGCTTGCGGAGGCCGTCGAACGCTCGGGGTTGACCCAGCGCGAGCGGGAGGTGCTCGGGTTCGTGCTGCAACGGTTCACCAACGCCCAGATCGCCAACGAGCTGTTCATCGAGCTGCCGACGGTCAAGACCCACGTACGGAGTATCCTCGCCAAGCTGGGGTTGCGCAGCCGCCAGGAGCTGTTCAGCGCCCCGACGCATCCCCAGCCGAACCCCTAAGCTCCTCCCGCTCGGGTGCCGCCGGGGTTCTGGAGGACCCGCAGGCGCGGGAGCGAGGAACGAGCGACCAGCGCCGGAGGGTCCGAAGGTACCCGAGCCCAGGCGAGCGCCAGCGAGCCCAGAAAACACCGTGCCGCCGGGGTTCTGGAGGCCCCGTAGGTGAGAGAGCGAGGAACGAGCGACCTCACCGCAGGGTCCGAAGGTCCCCGGCTCTGAGGCACCCGAGCAGGCGAGCGCCAGCGAGCCCAAACAAACACGAGCGACCCCACCGCAGGCACCCGAAGATCCCCGGCCCCCAGGCACCCGAGCCCAGGCGAGCGCCAGCGAGCCCAAACAACAGGCATCCGAGCCCGAACAACACCCCTACCCGTCGACCTCCGAAAGGCGCTCGCGGGCGCGTGAGGTGTTCGGGTGGTCGGGGCCGAGTGCCTTCTCCCACGCTTTCAGTACCGCCGTCAGACCGTCGCGTGCCCGCTCGATGTCCCCGCGCTCCAGTGACGTCAGCGCCAGGTCGTAACGCGCGTCGGCGGTGTCGGGATGGTCGGCGCCGAGCACCCGCTCCCGATGCTCCAGGACCCGGCGGAAACCCCGCTCGGCGGTGTCCAGCTCACCCTTGTTCAGCGCGACGTTGGCGAGGTTCTGCACCACGAACTCGGGGTCGCCGTCGTGCTCGGCACCGCTGTTGTCCTTGGCGCGTAGAACGGCGCGAAACCCCGACTCGGCGGTGTCCCAGTCGCCCCGCTTCATGGCGACGACCGCGCACTGGTGCCGGGCGCTGAGCGTGTCGGGGTGGTCGCCGCCCAGCTCCTCCTCACGCGCCCGAAGCACCGACCGGAAGAGCGTTTCGGCCTCCTCCAGGCGGCCGAGGACGATCATGGCGTCTCCCCGGTGGTGCCGCGCCGCGAGTGTCACCCGGTGGGTGGTGCCCAGTGCGCGCTCCGCCGTGGCCGCCACGGCGGCCAGGTCCGGTTCGGCGCGTTCGGCGTCTCCCCGAAGTAGCGCCAGCCTGGCCCGCCGCACCTCGGCCTCCAGGGTGTCGGGGTGTTGGGTGCCGAGCGCGCGCTCGCGCACGTCGCGCAACGCGCGGTAGGCGGCGTGCTCCAGGGAGAGGTCGCGGTCGGGTTGGGCTTCGAGGAGGCGCTGGGCGTCGTCCGCGACCGCGGCGGGGTCCGCCAACCCTTCGCGGGTGGTCTCGGCGATGAGGGGGTGCACCCGCAGCGCCTTCTCCTCACGCGTGTCCACGACGGTGACGAGCCCGTGCACGGCCAGGGCGTTGAGGGCGCGGGCCACGGCCGGCTCGTCCAACGAGTCGGGGCCGGTGTCACTGGTGCCACCACGCAACAGCTCCACCGGCAGCCGACGCAGCGGCACCTCCGTTCCCTCGGCCCCGAGGATGGACAGTAGTCGCAGCAGGGGTTCGGCCTGCGGGGTGTCGGACATCAGCTCCACCGACGCTTTCCAGGTGCCGGACAGGGTCGCGCGTTCGGGTTCGTCCGCGCCGCGTTCGCGGCCCAGGGGGCGCGCCAGCTCGTCGATCCGGGAGGCGGACCGCGCGATGTGGGTGAGGACGGCGTCGAAGTCGCCGAACATGGTGCGGTGCGCCGACATGACCCGCCCAGCCAGGGAGAGGGCCAGCGGTACCCCACCGAGCCGTTCGGCCAGGGCGTCGGCGCCGGCCGCGTCGGGAACCCCGCTGTGGTCGCGCAGGATGGCGGCCGCGGTGGTGGGGGCGAGCGGTTCCACCCGCCGGATCACCGACGGTGCCCACACTTCGGGGGAGTCGATCCGGCTCGTCACGAGCACGAACCCTTTCGCGCTGGTGCGCAGCCAGCCGACGCCGTCACCGGGGCGGTGGTCCGGGTCGAGCTCCTCGGGACGGTCCATGTTGTCGAACACCAGCAGCCAGGGGGTGTCGGCGGCCTCCAGGTGGCGCCACACCCACCGCGCGGCGCGCTTGGGTGAGGAGGCGTAGCGTTCCGCCTCATCCATGGGGGCTCCGAGTTCCACGGCGGCTTCGAGCATCGACGCGGGCACGTTTCCGGGGCGTACCCAGAAGACCTCGCGTCCCTGCGCCACGGCCGCCTCAGCCACCGCGGCCGCCACCGTCGACTTGCCGATACCGCCGGGGCCGGTGAGGACGTGCGGTCGTCGGTCCCCGTCGCGCATGGCGGTGACCAGGTCGCCGACCAGTGCCGCCCGCCCGCGCACCTCGGTTGGGGGATGTGGGACGTCGAGACTGACA
Source organism: Halostreptopolyspora alba (assembly GCA_003725585.1). Taxonomy (GTDB): domain Bacteria; phylum Actinomycetota; class Actinomycetes; order Streptosporangiales; family Streptosporangiaceae; genus Lipingzhangella; species Lipingzhangella alba. The sequence continues at coordinate 78,180 of RJMB01000023.1, forward strand.
TCGGCCGCCGGGGGCATCGACGCGTTGGCGTGGACGTGCACCCCACCGTGGATCTCGTGTGCCTGGAGGAGCGTGCCGTGAACACTCCCGGCGGAGGTGTTTCCGGCGGGAGGACGCGCTGGCTCGGAGGGTTCGCGGGGTGTGGACATAGGGCTATCGTGCCGCAGCTCGGGGTCGGTCGAAACGTCGCGGTCCGGCTGCCGGATGCGCGCCCCACCGCGGCGCCGGCCGGATTCCTTCACACCAAGAGTCCGCCCGGCCCTCGACGGTGTCAAGGCTGTGCCACGTGGAACCGGAACCGTGGCCCGCCGTGCCTCGGCGGAAGCCGGCGGCCCTGCGACGTTGGGCACGCCTCGCCCCCGGGTAGCCGGCCTCACGTGATCGTGAAGGAGGCGAACCATGGCGAACCTGGCGGACGACCCGGAGGTCCAGCAGCTGTGGAACGAGTTCCACTCCGTTGTGAACATGACGAGCGAGGAGCTGCGCAAGTGGCTGCTCACCACGGGCTCCGGTGAGGTCGCCTTCAGCCCGTCCCCGGAGGACGACATTCCGGAGCGGGGGCGCGCCATCGTCGAGATCCTGAACAAGCGGCGCGCCGACCTCACCCACACCGACCTCGACGTGATGCGCACGATCGTGGCGACCGTCCACGAGCGGCTGGCCGACCCACGGCGTGAGGACGACGACTGGCGACGCGCGCTCATGTCGCTGGGCCACGACCCGCTCAAGCCCGACTCACAACGGCCCGACGAGGAGAACCTGCCCGAGCCACCCGGCGACGAGCGTTCCGCCGAACCAACCGAATAACCCGGGGGACGGCACCCGTTGTTCAGGAGCGGAGGGCCGCCCTGCTGGAGGGCAGCAGGAGCAACACGATCAACGCCACAGAGCAACCCAGCCCGAGAAACCCGAGCGGGTCACCGAGGGTGATCCGGTTCATCTGGTAGAACGCGAGCAGCACGAGCAGGGTGACCACGACCCCGAGGAGGATGTGCCCGGTCCGCGGGAGCAGATAGGCGTAGGCCCCGCAGAGGACCGCGAGTACGGCCGGCAGCGTGGCGGCACCCGCGCCGAAGGAGCCTCCAGAAGCCAGCGCGAGGTTCACCGCACTGAAGAGCCACAGGGCGGTCATGCCGCAGAGGATGACGCGGGCGGCGGTCAGGGGACGGGGGGTGGTGCGTGACATCAGGGATCCCGTATGGCTCGAAGGTCACGAGGCGGTCAGTGCTGCGCGGGCCGGCCGCTGCGTTCAGGGGCCTTCGGGAAGCGACGGACGGTCCCCTGGAGGCAGCCGCGGATACTGCCGTCCTGCCGGAATTCGCGGTGACATCCTAACCGCCGCCAGACCGCTCGGCCCCCTCCGCCAGACGCGGGAGAGCCTAGCGTCGGGGTTCCCGGCGGCGAGCGGCGGCGAGCCACGGAAACGACTGGGGCGCCGCCGGGGTTCTGGAAGGCCCGTGGGTCGGGCCGACCGCCCGTCACACGTGGTCGCGCGGGATGTCGACGTTCCAGTTGCGCGACAGTACGCGGTTGGCGCCCTCGTAGGCGTCCAGCTGGGCGTGCAGGTGAAACTCGGTGGAATCCGACGTCAGGACCGTGCGGGTGACCGTGGAGACCCGCCAGTCGCCGCGTTGGAACCCCATCTCCCACTGGACGTCGCCGTAGACCGACCGGAAGTCGTTCTCTCGCCAGCCGTAGCGCTCCACCGTGCGGCGGGTGACGTCGAGGTCGATGTCGTCGAACCGGACGACCCCCAGGTCCTTCACCACGTCCAGGGCGGACTCGTAGTCGATCAGGTCGTGCGACACGGTCCACCGCTGCTCACCTGGTTTGACGCGTGACGTGGCGATGGGTGGGGTTCCTTCGGGCTCGTCGAACTCGCTCACCCGAGGCTCGTCGGGCGCGTCCACCGGGCGGGTGGGCAGGCTGAGCGTGCTGTCGCCGGGGTAGACCGTGAGGAACGTGGGACGCGGCGGCGGCCACGCCAGCGGCCAGTACGACGTCGAGACCGAGAGCCGGATGCGGTGCCCCACGGGGAACGCCTGCGCCACACCGTTCATCGGGATCGTCACGTGGTAGCGGCGCCCCGGTTCGAGCTCCGCGGGCGCGTTGTGGCCGTGCCGGTGGGTGAGGTTGAGCAGGCCGTAACTCACCCGTGTGGCGCGGCCGTCGGGCGCCACGTCGGACAGTCGCACCGCGACCATCGCCACCGGTTGGTCCACCGAGAACTCCAGCCCCACCTCGGGGGCGCCCAGGATCTCGCAGCGCTCGGTCAGCTCGGGGGTGTCGTAGACCAGGGCCCCGCCGTCCTCTTGACGCTGGTCATAGGGCAGGTCGGGCGGCGCGTTGTAGGAGCACCACTTGCCGGCGAACTGCCCCAGCGACAGCGGGGACTCGATCGTCTCCTCCGTCTCGTCGCACTCCTCGTCACCGTTCCAGCGGATGTGGTTGCGCGCCAGGGGGAAGCTCCGGCTGGAGAACCGGTCGGTGGGCCAGGTACGTTCCCCCACCCAGCGGCCGGGACGCCGCGTGTAGAAGGTGGACGGCGGCACGCTGTCCTGCATGAAGATGCGCAGCATGGGCTCGTCCATGATGCCGTTGTCCTTGTCGTCCTTGAGCCAGCGGTCCCACCAGCGCACGAGTTCCTGCAGGAAGCCGATCGCGGGTCCCGGTTTCCCCAGGTGTGGGTACTTGTGCGACCACGGCCCGATGAGCCCCTGCCGGGGTACGTCGAGGTTGGCCAGCATCCGAAACACCGCGTTGGAGTACCCGTCGGCCCAGCCGCTCACGGCCAGCACGGCGCACTCGATGTCGCTGTAGTCCTCGCAGACCGAGGCGTGGCGCCAGTAGCCGTCGCGCCGCTGGTGGGTCAGCCACTCCTCCAGCCAGAGGCCGCTCTCGCGCAGCCGCCGCTCCCACATGTCCCGCCAACGTGGCCCGACGACCTCGGGGTCGGGCGGACACGAGGTGTAGGCGAACATGGTCGACGCCCACGAGAGGTTGTCGCTGAGCAGACAGCCCCCCATATAGTGCACGTCGTCGGCGTACCGGTCGTCACTGGAGCACAGCGTGGCGATGGCGTCGAGGCCGCGCGGGCGGCGGGCGGCCAACTGCAGCGCGTTGAACCCACCCCAGGAGATGCCCATTACCCCGGCCCTGCCGTTGGACCACGGCTGCTCGGCGAGCCACTCCAGCACCTCCTCGCCGTCGGTGAGCTCGCGTTCCAGGTACTCCCCGGCGAGGACTCCCTCGGAGTCCCCACTGCCGCGCAGGTCCACACGCACGCTCGCGTAACCGTGCCCCGCGAGGTAGGGGTGGTGCATAGAGTCCCGAAGCGCGGTGAGGTCGCGTTTGCGGTAGGGGATGTACTCCAGGATCACCGGGACGGGCTCGTCGTCGGAGGACACTGGGCGCCAGATCCGCGCCGCCAGCCGCACACCGTCCGACATCGGAATCCACACGTGCTCGTGTTCCGTGACCTCCTCCGGTGTGGACGTCACCGTGCGCATCGCCGACCTCCTAACCGAACTCGAAGGGCAGCCGCTCGACACACGCCGCGTATCTCTCGCGCATCCCGGCCTCGTCGTCCGCGCCGACGTAGACCCGTCCCAGCTCATAGCTGTAGCTGTCCTGGCCGTGCCTCTCGGACAGCCGCTGCCCCTCACGCACCCCGATCTTGATCCGGACGCCGGGAACCTCTCGCTCCACTCGCGCCACTTCGTCGGATGTCGGGACACGCCGCACGGTCCCGTCGGTGAAACGGCGCAGGAACCAGGTCGCGGCCACCGCGTGGGGACCCTCACGGTGCGGCAGCTCCGGTGTGCGCCCGAGCGCGAGATCCACCATGATCTGGTGGTTCGGGATGCCGTCGACCATCTCGAACAGCACCGCGTGCGACTGCGAGTGCCGCGGGTTGATCTCCAGCAGTGTGATGGTGTCGGTCTCCGGGGCCCAGAAGAACTCGATGTTGAACGTCGAGGAGTCCAGCCCCGTGTGCCGCACGACTCGCGTGGAGATCGAGGTCAACCGGTCGACGACCGTGTCGGGCAACGACGTGGGGTGCTGGTAGCGCGCGAAGCTCGGACTGTCGTCGTAGGTGTGGGAGTCCACCACTCCGTAGACCCGCACGGTGCCGTTGGCGCTGTACCCCTCGACCGTGACCTGCATGCCCTGGGCCGCCCCCTCGGCCAGGCAGGACCGGCCGCCCGCCTCGGCGACCTCCGGTGGCAGGTCGACGTGGGAGAGCACGAAGTTGAACGGGGCGCCGACCCGGTCGACGCCCTCGGAGATCCGGCGCACCGCCCCGTGGAACTGCTCTTCGTTCTCCACCAGGAAGGCGAGTTCCGAGGAGGAGGACTTGACCGGTTTGAGCCACATCGGGAACCCGACGTCGGGGGGTGGGGAGGGGTCCTCGTCCAGCCGCACCAGCGCGAACGGGGGGTGCTCGTCGATCACCTCGGCCTGCGTCAGACGGCTCCAGTACTTGTGCTCGCAACGCACAACAGCGTCGAGTGGCGCGCTGCGCAGCCCGAACTCCTCACACAGCAGCGGAACCATCGAGCTGACCGGGAAGTCCCAGTAGCCGATGATCGCGTCCACGCTCCCGTCGAACGAGCGGAGTTGCTCGCGTGCCTTGTCGAGCAGCTCGGCGAGTGGAATCTCGTCCGCCCCGACCAGTTCGTCGACGTCCAACAGCGCGTGGAAACGGTACCGCGCCAGGTGTGGCAGGTCCCGGAGGGTCTCGAGGTTGATCCGGTCGAGCCCCAGGACGAAGATGTTCTCTCGCATTGGGCTCCCCTTCCGGTCCACCGCGACGTCCTTCGGCAGGCGCCACCCGGTGCGGAAATTCCCGAATTCCCGGTCAAGCCTCCCCACCGGGGCCACTGCCACCAGCACGGCCCGACAAACCCGACCGCGCGCCCCGAAGCGGCGCCTCACCAGAAACCCCGTGGCCCGGATCGCGCGGAAATGTCACCCTTGAGGGATGGACCGTCCCCAGTTGCGCCTCCGGTTCGCCGCCGAGCTGCACCGGTTCCTGCGGTCACGCGACAGGGGTGGCACCGAGCTGCGTGTGCCCCACGACGCGACCTCGACCATCGGGCACTATGTGCAGTCGGCCGGGGTGCCGCTGACCGAGGTGGGGCACCTCCTCTGCAACGGGCACCGCGTGGCACCGTCCCACCGGCCCGGGCCGGACGACGGCGTGGAGGTCCTCGGGGTGGACCGGCCCCAGGAGGCTCCGGTCCGGCCGCCGCGTTTCGTGCTGGACGTCCACCTGGGCGCGCTGGCGCGGCGACTGCGCATGGTCGGGGTGGACACCGCCTACGGCAACGACCTCGACGACGACGAGTTGGTCGAGTGGGCCAACGCCGAACAGCGGGTGCTGCTCACCCAGGACCGTCGGCTGCTGCACCGCCGGGTTCTCGTGGCGGGCGCCTTCGTTCGCGGGCACGACCCGGACGACCAGGTCCTCGACGTCCTGGAACGGTTCGCCCCGCCGCTGGAGCCGATGAGCCGGTGCACCGCGTGCAACGGCACGCTCGACAGCGTCGACAAGGGCGAGGTGGCCCACCGGCTGGAACCGGGGACGCGGGCGAGCTACGACACCTTCGCCCAGTGCCGGGAGTGCGGCCGGGTGTACTGGCCGGGAGCCCACCACGACCGCATCAGCACCATCGTGGACGCGGCCCGGCGGACCGTCACGGCCACGGCGGGGCCGTCCGAGCAGGCGGAGGGACCGGCCCGAGCGAGCTGATCCGCCGCACACGCGGCGCCTCGTGAACGCGGGCGCGGAGCGGCGCTACTCCTCCGCCCCCTGCGGGTCGATGCACGGTGAGGACGCGCCCAACGACAGGTGCCCGTCGACGTCCTCGGTCACCGACATAGAGAAGCCATCCTCCTCGTGACGCACGTGCACGAACCGATCATCGGGGCGCGAGTCCTCAACCACCGTGTACCCGTGCCCCGTCCAGTACTCGTGCAACGCCTCGACGTGCTTCTCGTTGTCCTCGGACTCCAGACCGTCCAACCAGTACCTCGTGCTCACCGTGACGAGATCGGGGTTCTCGCACGCGGCATTGGCCGATCCCCCGAACGACTCGAGTTCCAGGGAGTCCGGAAGCACCGAGGTCGTCTCGGTGATGTGCTCCTCGGCCCGCTCCTCGGCCCGCTCCTCATCCAGCGGGCTCTGCGGGCCGTCGTCCTCCGAGTCGTCCCCGCCGCAACCGGCCAACACCAGCAGGGCAGCGCCGCCGCAGGCCAAACGTATCGGCCACCTCATACGTAGCTCCGTTCGCTCTACCTCTCGCCGGCGATGACCTCGCCCATGTATCGCATCTGCCCGGACTGTGGATCGTCGAAGTAGTCACTGTGCCCGGTTCCGGGTTCGGACTCGAACACGTTCGCGCCGTACCAACCGGAGGTCACGTCCGTCCCGTGTGCCCACGCGAGAACATCTCCCACCACCTCGTCGTCCTCGGATCTGGTGGTGTGCACATTGTCGGGGTCGACATCCAGCTCCTCCACATTGTTCGACATGGCGCCGGGACTTCCCGTGAGTATCAGATTGTCCGCGTCGACGGCCTCGCCCCCCAGGATGCTCGACTGCGCGCTCCCTCCGACCACGGTCGACCCGTAGCTGTGCCCGATGACCGTGTTGTTGGAGGGTTCTCCCTCGTGTGTCGCGCGCAGCCCGTCCTGGAAACCGATCAGCTCGTCCCTTCCTCCCCGGGCGTTCCAGTCGGAGGCCGCCTGCACCCAGTTCGGGGTGTCGTAGCCGATCCAGGCGATCGAGGCGTGGTCGGAGCCGCGGTCCGCCGCGCTGGCCGCCTCGTGCAGGCTTTCGGCACGGCCCAGCTGGCCGTTCATGGCCTCCCACCCGATCCCGGTTCCGGGCACCAGCGTGGAGACGTTGTCGGCGGTGTCGGGGTTGCCGCGGGAGACGATGGAGCGCTCCTCCTCCGGATCCAGCGCGAGCAGATAGTAGTCGTCACCGTCGTCGCCGTTGAGTGTTTCCTCCAGCTTGACGAGCTCGCGCAGCTCCACCAGTTCGTCGTCGGCGTCGCTGTCGATCTCGAGCGCCTCCTCGCGAGTGAGCCCCTCCTCCTCCAGCCTCCGTTGGGTCTCCTCCTCGAGGAAGTCCTGGTTGAGGTCGTGGCGCACGTCGGAGGGGATGCCGTCCAGGTCGCGGATGTGCTCGGGCTCCTGTTCCATGACCTCTTCGCGCTCGTCCTCGCTCAGCTCCTCCCACCAGTCGTTGACCTCGTCGGGCGCGGCGTCCGGATCGGGGGCGAGCTCCGGGTCGTCATCCCCGAAGCCGAAGAGCACGTTACTCGTCTGGGGACCGCCGTTCTCCCCGTCCCACAACGCCGGATCCGCGTCGAACGCCGTGTCCCCCATGTCGTTCCAGGTGTCCTGGAACTCCTCGTTGCCACACGCGTAGGCCAGGCACGCGACGTCGCCTGCGCCGTCCGTGACCCCATCCCCGAGATCGGTGGCCTGTGTGACCACCCCGTCGCCCCAGTCGCCGGACGCCTCCGGAGCGGGGTCCACGTCCTCGGGTGAGGCGAGTTCCTCGGGATCGTCACCCGTGTCGGGATCCGGGCCGCCCTCCGGTTGGGTGTCGGAGTCCTCACCGGAGTCGGCCTGGTTCCCCGAGCCGTCGCTCCCGCAGCCCCTCTCCTGCGTCCAGACGCACTCCACCACGTCGGAGAGCATGCCGGCGACCTGGGGGACGCCCACGCCGAACACGACCACCACGACGGCACCGACCAGCAACACGACCCCGCCGTATTCCACGAAGGACGCGCCGCGCTCCGCAGCCTGGGTTCGCCGTGACAGCATGAGCCCCAACCATGTTGTACGTGTCCGTCAGCGGAGCGAACCTACCGGTGTCGCCAGCGGGGCAACCAGACCCAAAAAGGCCCAATTTTCGCACCGACCGTTGGGTCCACGGACCCAATGACGGAACACGGCAGCCGGGCTACCGCACCGCGGGAGGCAGCTGGAACTGGAGGGTCTCCCGGGCGGCCTCCCGTTCGGTGACCGTGACCGGGCCCAACCCGGACAACGCCGCGATGACGTCCTCGACCAGCCGGGGCGGCGCCGACGCGCCCGCGGTCAGACCGACCACCCCGGCGTCCCGAAGCCACTCGGGGCGGATGTCACCAACGGCGTCGATGAGGTGAGCGGGAGTGCCGTGGCGACCGGCCAACTCCACCAGCCGCAGCGAGTTGGACGAGTTGTCCGACCCCACGACCAGCACCAGGTCCGACTCCTCGGCGATGGCCCCCAGCGCGTCCTGGCGGTTCGTCGTCGCGTAACAGATATCGTCCGAGGTGGGGCCGCGCAGTGCCGGGAACCGCTCCCGCAGCGCCCCGATGACCTCCTCGGTCTCATCCACCGCGAGGGTGGTCTGGGTCAGGTAGGACACGCGTTCGGGGTCGGGTACCTCCAGGGCGGCGACATCGTCGGCCGACTCCACGAGGACCGTGCGCTCGGGCACCTCGCCCATGGTGCCCTCGACCTCCTCGTGGCCGTCGTGCCCGATCAGCACAACGGTGTCGCCACGCCCGGCGAAGCGCCTGGCCTCGGTGTGCACCTTGGTCACGAGGGGACAGGTCGCGTCGACCACCCGCAGGCCGCGACGGTCGGCCTCGGCGCGCACCTGTGGGGACACGCCATGCGCGGAGAACACGACCGTCGCCCCGTCGGGGATCTCGGCCAGGTCCTCCACGAACACCGCGCCGCGCATCTCGAGGTCGGCCACGACGTGGGTGTTGTGCACGATCTGCTTGCGCACGTAGATCGGGGCGCCCCACTGCTCCAGCGCCCGCTCCACGACCTCGATCGCGCGTTCCACCCCGGCGCAGAACGACCGGGGAGCGGCGAGGAGCACCGTTCGTGGGCGTGCCGCCGGCAGCAGGTCGGCCAAGGCGGCGCGGGCGGCGCACGACCCGTCGTGCCCCCCGCTGCCAGTGGCGACACCGAGCCCGATGCGTCGGCCCGGGGCCGGGAGCAGCGCGGTCATCACCGACCCGCCGATCTCCTCACTCGCGGGGTCGGTGAGGTGCAGCGAGCCGAGGCCGGCCGGGACGCCCCGGCGTGTGAGCTCCCCCGCGAGGAGGGGAGCCGCGGGGCACTCGATCGAACTCCCCACGGGGTCGATCAGCTCGACGGCGACGGTGACTGTCTCGTGGGGTTGCCGGTCGGGGTGGTTGGTGTTGTCGTTACTTCCGGTGCCGGACATCGGTTCACCCTCCCGGGGTCGTCGTGCGGTCGCGCTTCTCGCTCAGGTCGGGGGCGGGTTCCACCGCGGCCGGATCGCCCCGCGTTTCCTTCCGGCCGCGGTGGACGCGAACGAGCCGGGCTCGTCCACGGCTCGCGCCGCGCTCAGCCGGGCGGCTCGGCGCCGTTGGCGGAACCGTCCAACAGGCGTGGCGCGCGTTCGATGGTGGTCATGCTGGCGATCATGGCCAGCTCCGCCGCGGCCCGCTCTCGGGGGGCGCACGCGTCCAGGTCGCGTTGGGCGTCCGCGAGCAGCTGGTCAACCCGCCGGCGGCTCCACTCCCACGCTTCCGCGTTCTCGACCAGCTCCTTGGCGCGCGCCACCTCCGTGTCGTCCAGCGGCTCGTCACGCGGTTCGCGCCCGTAGAGGGAGGCCAGTTCGCGCCCGGCCGGGGTGTCGGAGGCCAGGGCCGCCACCACGGGGAGCGACTTCTTCCGGTTGCGCAGGTCCGACTGCGCCGGTTTACCCGTGGTCTCGGGGTCGCCCCAGATCCCCAGCAGGTCGTCGACGAGCTGGAACGCCATCCCGAGTTGGGCCCCGAAGGAGCGCAGCAGCTCGGCCCGCTCCGGTTCGGCCCCACCGAACAGGGCACCGAGGTGGCTGGCGCACCCGAGCAGGGCCGCGGTCTTGCGGCTGACCATGCTCAGGCACTCCTCCACCCCGACGTCCACGCGCCGTTCGAACGCCATGTCGGCGCTCTGCCCGTCGACCAGGCGCAGCACGGTGGAGGTGAGCCGTCGTGTGCCCTCGCGCGCGGCCGGGTGCCCACTGCCGGCCAGCACGTCACACGCCAGAGTCAGCAGCGCGTCGCCGGCCAGGATCGCCGATCCGCTCCCGTAGACCCACCACGCCGTGAAGCGGTGGCGGCGGGTGGCGTCGCCGTCCATGACGTCGTCGTGCAGCAGGGAGAAGTTGTGCACGAGCTCCACCCCGACGGCCGCGGGAACCGCCACGGTCGGTGTGCCGCCGACAGCCGAGGCGGCCAGCAGCACCAGTGCGGGACGGAGCGCCTTCCCACCACCGGTGTCGCTCGGCCGTCCGTGCTCGTCCCACCAGCCGAAGTGGTAGCCGGCGATGTCCCGCATCGAAGGGGGTAACCGCCCCACCGAATCCCGCAGGGCGGGGTCGACCAGGGTTTTGCACCAGGCGAGTACCTCGCTGGCGGGCCGGCTGTCGGTGATGTCGTCCGTGGCTGACATGGCGCCGCCTCCCCTCTCAATGGCCGATCTCGACGTTCTCCAGGACACCGAGAGCGTCGGGGACCAGCACCGCCGTGGAGTAGTAGGTGCTGACCAGGTAGGACATGATCGCCTTCTCGTTGACGCCCATGAAGCGCACCGACAGCCCGGGCTGGTACTCGTCGGGCAGGCCGGTCTCGTGCAGCCCGATGACGCCCTCGTCCTTCTCTCCGGTGCGCATGACGAGGATGGAGCTGGTCTGGGTCCTGCTGACCGGGATCTTGGGGCACGGGAGTATGGGCACCCCGCGCCACGCGATCATGTTGTGCCCGTTCACCTCGGTGCTGTGCGGGTAGATGCCGCGGCGGTTGCACTCTCGGCCGAAAGCGGCGATGGCCCGTGGATGCGCCAGGAAGTACTCCGACTTCCTGCGGCGGCTGAGGAGTTCATCGAGGTCGTCGGGGGTGGGGGGTCCGGTGCGGGTGGGGATCCGCTGACGCAGGTCGGCGTTG
>RJMB01000024.1 GCA_003725585.1 Halostreptopolyspora alba
GCCGAGGCGAAGAAGGCGGCCATGGAGGCGGCCGGGATCCAGGTCGGCAAAACCCCCAGCGAGACGGCGAAGCTCATGCGGGGGCAGTTCTAGCGCACCCGCGCGGAGCTGGTCAGCTCCGCTCTCGCCCCTCGGTCCCTATCCCGGTTGAGTTCCGGTGCCCCGCGCGGACCGGAACTCAACCGGGATAGGGCCGGCCGGTTATCGGAAGGCTCGCTTACCACATCCGACCACGGGCCGCGCGCCCGACACGCCCGGCTCCAAGGGGGCGCCGTGGGCGTGCTCCTGGGAGCATGGGCGGCGTGAGCGCGCCGACACGTCCCTCCGAGCCCCGCGGCAGACCCCGCGGCGGTGACCGTCCCCCGCGCGAAGCGCAGGAGGACCCCCCACGTTCGCTGTACACGGCGGGCGGGATAGCCGCGGCCTCGGCGTCCGGGATCGGCGTCGCGGTCCTCATGACGTTCACCGTCATCGGTTGGGTGGCCGCTCCTCACGGCACGCTCGGCGAGGACATCGCGGACGTGTTCCGCACCACGGTCCAGGCGTGGCTCGTCGGCCACCTGGTCGGGTTCGCCATCCCCGGGGGACACGTGGCGATGCTGCCCCTGGGGCTGGTGGTGCTGCCGGGGATACTGCTGTTCCGCTCGGGCCGGCGACTGGCGCGCAGCTGCGAGCTCTCCCGCCCGCCCCAGGCGTTCCGTGCCGCGCTCGCCCTCGCCGGACCGTACGCGGCCATCTGCGGCACACTCGCGCTCGTGGGCCACACCGAAGCCGTCCGGCCCAGCATGGTGCAGGCGCTCGTCGCCGGCTTCGTGCTGGCCTTCGTCGCGGGCGGGCTGGGGGCACTGCGTCAGGTGCTCCGGGACAGTCGGATCTCCGTCCGGCGGCTGCTGCGCCGGATGCCCTCCCGGGCCCGGTCGCTGCTCGTCGGCACACTCGGCGCCACCGGCGTACTACTGGTGGCCGGAGCGGGCCTGTTCGGTGTGGCGCTGGTGGTCGGGCTCGCCGACGTCGTCGCCATCACGCGGGAGCTCTCGCCGGGGATCGTCGGCGGCACCCTGCTCGTCGTCGGTCAGCTTCTCTACCTGCCCAACGCCGTCATCTTCGGCACCTCCTACGCGGTGGGGCCGGGGTTCGCGATCGGTACCGACACCATGGTCGCGCCCACCGGTGTCGCGGTCGGCCCCGTGCCACTCTTCCCCGTGTTGGGGGCGCTGCCGGAGAACGGGGCGGTGCCCGCGTACTCGCTCGTCGTCCTCGCCGCCCCCTTCCTCGCGGGAGCCACCGGTGGGGTGCTCACCCAGCGCAGCATGCCCGCCGCGGCCAGCGAGTCCGTGCCGCTGTGGGGCCTGGCCTGCGGGGCGACGACCGGTCTGGTGTTCGCGGTGTTCGCGGCGCTGGCCGGCGGCCCACTGGGGGCCGAGCGGCTCACCGAAGTGGGCCCCTCCCCCTGGCAGGTGGGAGTGGCCACCGCGCTGGAAGTGGGTGTCACCGCGGCGCTCGCGGCCTGGGTGTCCAGCTGGTGGCACTACCGCCGTGCTCGCTTGGCCGCGGCCGATCCGCCCGAGGCGGACACGCGTGACGGCGAGCCGGTTGAACCGGAGGCGGCCCCGGTGACGGGATCCGCTGGTGGGCGCGGCCCTGGCCGGCGCTGGCCGCGGCTACCGTCGTGGCGTCCACGGCTCCCGGCGCCGCGCGGGAGACGCCTTGGTCCGGGCGCCGACGACGCCGACGACGAGGACGCCGCGGAGCTGTTCGGAATCAGCTACGAGGCCGTGCCCGGTGCCGACGGCGCCGATGATCCGGGGCCGGCCGCTCCCGAGGCCCCGAAGGGCCGGGACTGAGCACGCCCGCGGCGCCGCTCGGTGGTGGCCGGCGCCGTGGTCACGCGGGGAAGGGGACGTATCTCTCGGGTAGCCCGGAGCGTTCCGAGATGGTCTCGCGAACCGTTTCGACGCAGCTCTCCTGCGAACTCACGGTGTGAGCCTGGGCGGAGCACTCCTGGTAGGCGGTGATCTCGTTCCAGAACACCGCGTACCCGGCCAACAGGAGGGCCGAGAAACCGATGCCGGCCCAGCCCAGCACCATGCTCATGAGTGCCCCCGGAGCGGGAACCTCGCGCTCCCGTGCGGCGCGGCGGGCGCGCCACCCCTGGGAGATGCCCACGACGGAGAGCAGCGCCCCGAACGGTGGGAGGAGCAGCCCCGCGGCGGAGAAGAGGAGTCCCCACAGGCCGCCTCGTTCCACGGTGGGCTGCTGGCCCTCGGTACGCGGCTCGGTGGGCTCCTTGGTCACGAAATCTCCTTAGCAGCGATCGTGAGCGGCGTGTCCCGAGGGTGGGGCGCCCCGGGGCGCCCCGGGGCGTGTCCGCGTCCCGATGGTTCCTCTTGGGACAGACGCTACCTGTATTCCGCGAGAGTACTCCGGCCTTCGGGCGGGAGGGGAATCGCATGTCTGGTGTGTGGTGGAGGAGTCGCTGTCCGCGACGACCAAGCGGACGTAACTGGAAAACGGTAGCTCGCCGCCGGACGGGTGGAGGGGATGACCGCCCGGTGGAGCGACCGGCGCTCACGCTGGCGCGGGCCGATGAGGCGGGAACCAGCGGGGTCCGTGAGGCGCTGTGCGCCCACAACCGTGAGGCTGGGCAATCCCCGGAGTTCGTTCGGGAGGACGTCGACGGGCCAGATAGAGTGACGACTCGGATGGGGCCGCGGGCCGTACCGCGGCCCGGGCTGGGGGGTCCCCGACTTCGGATGCCGCGCGTGCACGCCGTACTCTCCGGGGAGGAGACGGGAGCGCACGCGTTTCCGTCGCGTTTCTCTGTGGAGGAGGAAGCACTCTGTCGGCGCGAGTAGTCGTCCTCGTCTCCGGGGCGGGGAGCACCATGGCGGCGCTGCTGGACGCGGCCGCCGACCCGGACCACGGCGCCTCCGTCGTCGCCGTGGGGGCCGACCGCGAGGGGACGGGCGGGATCGCCCGCGCGCGGCGGGCCGGTGTGCCCACGTTCGTGACACCTTTCGCCGACTACTCCGACCGTGGCCGGTGGAACGCCGCGCTCACGGATGACATCGCCCGTTTCGAGCCCGATCTCGTGGTCTCGGCCGGCTTCATGCGGCTGCTGGGTCCCGAGGTGCTGAGCCGGTACACCGTCGTCAACACCCATCCGGCGCTGCTGCCGGCGTTCCCGGGAGCGCGCGCGGTACGCGACGCGCTCGACTACGGCGTGAAGGTCACGGGCGCCACCGTGCACTTCGTCGACGACGGGGTGGACACCGGTCCGGTCATCGACCAGGCGACGGTGCGGGTGGCCCCCGACGACGATGTCGACACGTTGCACGAGCGCATAAAGACGGTGGAACGGCGCATGCTGGTCGAGGTCGTGGACAGGCTCGCCCGCGGCGGGTGGACGGTCGTCGACCGGCACGTGCGACTCGAACCCCACCAGCCCGGAGCATCCCACCAGCCCGGCTACGTGACGAAGGAGAACCGGTGAGCCAGCAGGCCATTCGGCGTGCGCTGATCAGTGTTTACGACAAGACCGGGCTCGAGGAGCTCGGTTACGGGCTGGCGGAGGCCGGCGTCGAGATCGTCTCCACGGGGTCCACCGCGGCCCGGCTGCGGGAGGTCGACGTTCCCGTGACGCCGGTCGAGGACGTCACCGGCTTCCCGGAGTGCCTGGACGGCCGGGTCAAGACCCTGCACCCGAACGTGCACGCGGGCCTGCTGGCCGACCGCACCCGCCCCGAGCACCAGAGCGCGCTCGACGACCTGGGAATCGCCCCCTTCGACCTGGTCGTGGTCAACCTGTACCCGTTCCAGGAGGCCGTGGCTTCGGGGGCGCCACCCGAGGAGTGTGTCGAGAAGATCGACATCGGTGGGCCCGCGATGGTGCGCGCGTCGGCCAAGAACCACGCCAGCGTCGCCGTCGTCACCGACCCCTCGAGCTACGACGACGTCCTCGAGGCGGTGCGCGCGGGTGGTTTCACCATGGAACAGCGCAAGCGGCTGGCCGCGATGGCCTACGCGCACACCGCCAGCTACGACGCCGCCGTGTCGACCTGGTTCGCCACGCGGTACGCCCCCGACGAGGTGGCCGAGCGGACCGGCTGGCCCGACTTCTACGCCACCGCCCACGAGCGTGCCACCACACTGCGCTACGGGGAGAACCCGCACCAGGACGCCGCGCTGTACCGGGTCGACGACCCGTCGGGCCCCGGCCTGGCGGGCGCCGAGCAGCTGCACGGCAAGGAGATGTCCTACAACAACTACGTCGACAGCGACGCCGCGCTGCGGGCCGCCTACGACTTCTCCGAGCCGTGTGTGGCCATCATCAAGCACGCCAACCCGTGCGGCATCGCCGTGGGCGACGACATCGCCGAAGCGCACCGCAAGGCGCACGCCTGCGACTCCGTGTCGGCGTTCGGTGGGGTCATCGCGACCAACCGTCCGGTGAGCGTGGCGATGGCCGAACAGGTCGCCGAGATCTTCACCGAGGTGCTGGCCGCTCCCGGGTTCGAGCCAGGGGCGGTGGAGGTCCTGACCCGCAAGAAGAACATCCGGCTGTTGGTCGTGCGGCCGCCGGAGCGCGGCGGGCGGGCCGAGACGCACGGGATCAGCGGTGGTGTGCTGCTGCAGGCCAGTGACCGGATCGACGCCGCGGGAGACGACCCGGCGTCGTGGGAGCTGCGCGCGGGACCCGCCGCTGACGACGCGACCCTGGCGGATCTGGCGTTCGCCTGGCGGGCAGTGCGTTCGGTGAAATCCAATGCGATCCTGCTGTCTGTGGATCGCGCGACCGTGGGGGTCGGAATGGGCCAGGTCAACCGGGTCGATTCCGCGCGCCTCGCTGTCACGCGTGCCGGAGACCGGGTCCGGGGCGCGGTCGCGGCCAGCGACGCGTTCTTCCCGTTCCCCGACGGCCTCGAGGTCCTGACGGAGGCGGGCGTGCGGGCCGTGGTCCAGCCGGGCGGTTCCGTCCGCGATGACGAGGTCGTCGCGGCCGCGGAACGCGCCGGAGTGGCCATGTATCTCACGGGTACCCGGCACTTCTTCCACTAGCAGCCACTCCAACGCACACAAGGGACGGGACGCAGTGAGCGCACAGATCCTCGATGGCAAGGGCACCGCGAAGGCGATCCGGGCCGAGCTCAGCGAACGCGTGACCGCGCTGCGGGCCAAGGGCGTCGTGCCCGGCCTGGGTACGGTCCTGGTCGGGGACGACCCCGGCAGCCACACCTATGTCTCCGGCAAGCACCGGGACTGCGCCGAGATCGGGATCGAGAGCATCCGCCGGGACCTGCCCGCCACGGCCAGCCAGGCCGACGTCGAGAACACCATCGCCGAGCTGAACGACGACCCCAACTGCACGGGCTACATCGTCCAGCTCCCGCTGCCCAGCGGCCTGGACGAGAACCGGGCGCTGGGACTCATCGACCCGAACAAGGACGCCGACGGCCTGCAGCCGGCGAACCTGGGGCGGTTGGTGCTCATGCAGGAGGCCCCGCTGCCGTGCACCCCACGGGGAATCATCGAGCTGCTCTCCCGCTACGACATTCCGCTCAAGGGCGCGGAGGTGGTCGTCGTGGGCCGAGGGGTGACGGTCGGTCGCCCCCTCGGGCTGCTGCTGACCCGGCGCAGTGAGAACGCCACCGTCACCCTGTGCCACACGGGCACCCGCGACCTGGCCGCGCACACCCGCGAGGCCGACATCGTCGTGGCGGGCGCCGGTGTGCCTGGCCTGGTCACCAAGGAGATGGTCAAGCCCGGGGCGGCCGTGCTGGACGTCGGGGTCTCGCGCACCGAGGACGGTCTCGCGGGCGATGTCGCGACGGACGTGCGCGAGGTCGCCGGCTACGTGTCGCCGAACCCCGGCGGGGTCGGTCCGATGACCCGGGCGATGCTGATGGTCAATGTCGTGGAGGCGGCCGAGCGACAGGTCGGCCAGTGACGTCTGGCCCGCCCGCGCTCTGAGCGCGGGCGGGCCCACGGACGTGGCCGCTCCCCCGGGGCGGTGGGTGGAGCCGCCGAAGGTGGGCTCGTGGCTCAGCTCGCCTTGTACTCGTGGCTGGGGAGCGGCATGGGGCGCACCAGCCCCAGGGCCACGACCTCGTTGGCCAGGCGAGTGCGGCGGTTGGCGCCTTCGGGGACGCGGAACTTCTGGTAGAGGCGGAGTAGGTGCTGTTTGACGGCGGCTTCGGTGACGACCAGGTCCTCGGCGATGTCGCGCGCGGTCGCGGGCGACACGAACGCCTCGTCGGAGAGCGCGGGACGGCACAGGGACGTCAGCACGTCGAGCTCGCGTCGGGTCAGCTCCGGGGCGGCACCCCTGCGCAGTTCGACGTCGGGGGTGATCTCCTCCTGGGGCAGTCCGCCGGTCTTACACCGGGCGGCCCCGAAGCTGACGATGTCGCCCTCGTCGAGGACCCGGCGGGCGATGGGGCGACCGTTGACCCTGGTGCCGTTGCGGGAGAGGCCGAGGTCGACGACATAGACGTAGGGCCCGCGGCGCACGAGCTCGGCGTGGAGCTGTGAGACGCTCGAGTCGCCGAGTTGGATGTCGGCGCCGTTTCCGCGGCCGACCGTGGTCACCTCGGCGTTCAGTGGCATTATGTCCCCGCTCTCCTCGACCCGGAGGTAGGGCCCGTCCACGGTAGTTCCTCCCGGAGTGGGGCGTGGCCGATGAGAGACTTCGCGACGGGGCGTGACAGGGTGCTTGTTACTGGGGGTGGCTCGGTTGCTGGGCGCTGACTGAGTGGGGGTCATATCGGACTGTCCTCGCTCACCGTGGCACTCATCTCATGTCGGGTTACCCGAACGGTGAGATTTCTACGCGCTCACTCATGAGCCAGGCGGATGTCTCGGCCGGGTTGCGGTGAATGCGTCGAATGGGGGCAGACTGACGATCAGCGGCGTGTCATCCGATTCGATGGGGAAGGGGGCGTCGAGGGGGATCGGGTTAACTACAATGAGTGTGGCTGTGGCCAGTGAGGATGTCGAGTTACACAAAGTCCGCTCGGCCGTTGGCCTCGCGGGCGTCTCGGTTCCGGTCCGGAGTCCGCGGGTGCGTCCGGACCACGGTTCGACGTATCCGCCCATACGGTCGGAACTCGGGATACGGACCGCATAACGCGAGGTTTACGGTGAGCCAGAACGCGGTGGAGGCAGCGGTAGCACCCCACTCACGCTCATCCGGCGAGGAAGCCGGGGGGGAGGGCGGAGACCGCCCGGAGCCCCCCGCGGCGGCCCCCGGGTGGCTGTCCCAGGTCCCTTACTTTCTCGTGCTCGCCACCATGGCGGCGGGGATCGTCATCGTCGCGGCGGCGCACTTCAAGCGTGGGCCCGCGCTGATCGCCGGCGCCCTGCTTCTGGGCGCGGCGTTTCGCGCCTTCCTCCCCCCGGACAAGATCGGCATGCTCGCGGTTCGGAGCCGGTGGATGGACGTCATCACGCTGAGCACAATGGCCGTGCTGCTGATCGTGTTGGCGTGGGTGGCGCCGCAACTGTCCGAATAGGCGTCTATTAAGCTTGATATCGAGATACCACGAACGATTCGATCCACGGAGCGCCGGTGCTTCCGACGACGAGCCGGTGTGCCCGGCTCGCTCCCGGGCGGATCGGGGCTTCGCGGCACGCTCATGGGGTGCGAGGCATCAGCCGACGTACACGCGCACGCTGACACGCCACTGCACTGCCTCGATACGTACACGGAGACATACAGCACAACCGCCGAGAGCGCGACGCCGGACACGGCGGCCGTAGGCGGGCGCGGTGACCGTGGCCAGTCACACGGTCTCGGCGAGCGCCAGCGGCCATGGGCCACCTGACCGGCGGTCGACACCCGACGCGTTCGTGGCACGGCCTCGAGCCGCACAACGGCTAGCCGAGACGAAGGGACAGCCACTCAAGCCATGGCCAAGATCAAGGTCGAGAACCCCGTAGTAGAGCTCGACGGTGACGAGATGACCCGGATCATCTGGTCCTTCATCAAGGACCGGCTGATCCTGCCGTACCTCGACATTGACCTGAAGTACTACGACCTGGGGATAGAGGAGCGTGACCGCACCGACGACCAGGTGACGGTGGACGCCGCCAACGCCATCAAACAGTACGGGGCGGGTGTCAAGTGCGCCACCATCACGCCCGACGAGGCCCGGGTCGAGGAGTTCGGCCTGAAGCGGATGTGGCGGTCGCCCAACGGCACGATCCGCAACATTCTCGGTGGTGTGGTCTTCCGCGAACCGATCATCTGCGAGAACGTGCCGCGACTGGTCCCGGGATGGACCAAGCCGATCATCATCGGCCGGCACGCGCACGCCGACCAGTACCGGGCCAGTGACTTCAAGGTCCCCGGTCCCGGCACCGTGACGATTACCTACACGCCCGAGGACGGCGGCGAACCCATCGAGATGGAGGTGGCCAGCTTCCCCGAGGGCGGCGGCGTCGCCATGGGGATGTACAACTACCGTTTCTCCATCGAGAACTTCGCCCGGGCCAGCTTCAACTACGGCTTGGACCGCGGCCTTCCGGTGTACATGTCCACCAAGAACACGATCCTCAAGGCGTACGACGGCATGTTCAAGGACGTGTTCGAGGAGATCTACGAGAACGAGTTCAAGGAGAGGTTCGAGGCCGCCGGCATCACCTACGAGCACCGGCTGATCGACGACATGGTCGCTGCCGCCCTCAAGTGGGAGGGCGGATACGTCTGGGCCACCAAGAACTACGACGGTGACGTCCAGTCCGACACAGTGGCGCAGGGCTTCGGCTCGCTCGGCCTGATGACCTCGGTGCTGCGCACCGCCGACGGCGGCACGGTCGAGGCCGAGGCCGCGCACGGCACGGTCACCCGGCACTACCGCCAGCACCAGCAGGGCAAGTCGACCTCGACCAACCCGATCGCCTCCATCTTCGCCTGGACCCGAGGGTTGGAACACCGCGGCAAGCTGGACAACACGCCCGCTGTCCGGGAGTTCGCGAACACGCTCGAGGACGTCGTCATCAAGAGCGTCGAGGGCGGCCAGATGACCAAGGACCTCGCTCTGCTGATCGGCGGGGACCAGGGCTGGCTGACCACCGAGGAGTTCCTCGCGGTTCTGGACGAGAACCTGCAGAAGCGCCTGGCCTGAGAGGCGCGGGCGCTGGGGTGCGGGCCGTCTCGCCCTCGCGGCGGAGACGGCCCGTCCCAGTTTCGTGGAATCGGCCCCACAGCGGCGGCCGCGATGGCAGTATGGCCTTGTCGGTGCGGACAGTGGTCAGCCGTTACCGTGCGGAATGCGGCGTAGAGCACCGCGATGTCGTTCGCGTGTTTTGCGAACATTGCCTAAATTGGGGGAAGATTCCGGGTTGGGACTTTGGTCGCTACCCGGTCACCGGACCATCGAGACTGACGTGCCGGCCACGCGCCCGCTGGGGGGTAGGCGCGCGCGGTGCGGAACGTCAAGAGAAGGGCCCACCACCGGCGAGGTGGTGGGCCCTTCGTATACACCCACCGGCCGGTCACACACCCGGGGGGCGGCGGTCAGAAGTTCTCCTCCATCGCCGACTCGGGGATCTCCTCACCCTCGCGCATGGCCCCGAACATCTCCTCGGCCCTGGTCTCGTCCCACAGGACGACCGAACCCACGGTGTCGAGAGTGGGAGTGGAGGCCACCGGGACAGAGGTGGTGGTGGGGTCCTCGCGCATGGCCAGCCCCATCGAAACGAGGTGGTGCAGATGGTCGTCCTCGTTCACCTCGAACGTCTGCGTTCCCTCATTGACCAGGGGAACCGAGCGGAACGGGTTCACCAACGTCCCGGTGGCGGTGGCCTTGTTGATCACCTCGCTGAAGAACTCGCGCTGACGCTTGATCCGGTCGAGGTCGGCGTTGGGGGTCGCGCGGGTGCGGACGTAGCCGAGCGCGGTGGAACCGTCCATCTCCTGGCATCCGGCCTCGATGTCCAGGTTGGCCTTCGGGTCCTCCATCGCCTCCTCGGGGCACATCTCCACACCCCCCAGAGCGTCGACGATCTGCACGAAGCCGCCCATGCCGATCTCCACGTAGTGGTCCAAGTGCACGCCACTGGCCTCCTCGAACGTCCGTGCCAGCCGGGCCGGCCCGCCGTCGAGCGCCTCGGCGAACGCGGCGTTGATCTTGTTCTCGCCGAGTTCGGGGATGTCGACCAGGGAGTCACGCGGCACGCTGATGATGGTGGGCGCGCCGTCGCCGTCGGGAACGTAGAGCACCATGATCGTGTCGGTCCGCTTGCCCTCGGCGTCCCCGGTGCCCAGCGCCCGCCTCTCCTCTTCGTTGAGGCCCTCGCGGCTGTCGCTCCCCACGATCAGGTAGGTGGTACCGGGCTGGTCATCGGGCCGGCCCTCGTAGGCGAGCGCCTCGACCCGCTCCAGTCGGGAGTCGGCCCACAGGTAGAACACCGAGGGTACGAGGAGCAGCAGAACGACGACGGCGACCAGGATGGTGCGACGTCTCCGGCGCCGCTGTTCGCGTTCGCGGCGTTTCCTGCCCGACCCGTCGTGGACGCGCGAACGGTTCGACGGCCGGCCTTCGCGCGCGGGTGGCATCCGCCGAGTGGATCCGGCCCCGCCACTGGCTGACCGTCCCTCGGAGCGGGGCCGGTAGAGACGCTCGATCTCGTCGGGATTCCCGTCGCCCCGGCGAAACACGCCGGTCCGGTTGTGGTCGCCCGCGGACCCACCTGAGCCGCGACTGTTTCCGTCCGTCCCGTCAACCATGGCCTCGCTCGCCCATCTGTCGCTCGCCGGTCCGAATCCGTGCCCCTACCGTTCTGACGCGGCACATCGTATGTGGGTTCGGCGCGCGATCGGACGGGAGGTGCGCCGTGTCACCGCCGAACACGCCCTTGTGGGCCGTCAGCCCAGACGCTGGGCTCCCTCGGAGGGCAGCGCCTCCCGGAACCTCGGATCACGCCACCGGCGCCGCGCGAACGCCTCTGATACGGCGTGCCGCACCTGGGCCAGCCGCTCCTCGGCGACCAGCGCGATCGCGGTGCCCCCGAAACCGCCCCCCGTCATCCGTGCCCCACGCGCACCGGCGCCGACCGCCACGTCCACGGCGAGGTCCAGCTCCGGGCGGGAGACCTCGAACTGGTCGCGCAGCGAGAGGTGGGAGGCGCTGAGCACCGGACCGATCTCCGGCAGCGACCCGGCCCGCATCAGCCCAACGGTGGCGTTCACCCGGTGCGTCTCGGTGACCACGTGCCTGACCCGGCGGGCCAGGACCGGGTCGGGGAGTGTGCCGAGCGCGTCGGCGAGGTCCTCGACGTCGCGCAGTGTGTCGACACCGAGCAGGCGCGCGGCGCGGGCACAGTCCGCGCTCCGGGCAGCGGGGCCGCGCGTGGGGTCGTTGGGCCGGTGCCGTACCCGGGTGTCGACCAGCAGAAGCCGCAGCCCGGCCTCATCGAGCGGCAGCGGCATGGTGCGGGCGCCGCCGGTCCGGCAGTCCAGGAACAGGGCGCGCCCCTCGGCACAACGAAGCGAGGCGTTGTGGTCCATGGTCCCGGTGGGGACTCCGACGAACTCCTTCGCGGCGCGCAGCGCCGTGCGCGCCATCGCGGCACGGTCCCGGGCCAGCTCGTCCAGGCCGAACACGTCGGCCAGGGCGAGCAGGGTGGCGCACTCCACGGCGGCCGACGACGCCAGTGAGGCGCCGACGGGCAGGTCGGAGTCGAGCAGGATCCGCGCCCCCGCCGCCGGGTCGAGGTGTCCGTTCTCGCGGGCGGCCCAGAACACACCGGCGACGTGGGCGGCCCAACCGGTCCCCGCGGGGCTGCCGGTGTGGAGGTCCGAGGTGTGGAACCGGACCACCTCGCCGGGACGTTGCGCGCTGCGTAGCTCCACCGAGCCGGACGCGGCCGGGGTGAGCGCCACGGAAACCCCCCACGGCAACGCCATGGGCAGTACCAGGCCGCCGTGGTGGTCGGTGTGCTCGCCCATGAGGGGGATCCGCCCCGGTGCGCGCCACACGCCCTCCGGGGGCTCGCCGAACGCCTCGGTGAACGCGTCGCTGAGTTCGGCCGTGCGCACGGCCGGGGAGATTGGCCATTCGTCTTCGCGGGAGTCCCGCCGGCGGCCTGGTGCGGCACGACGCAGCCGGCCGATCACCCTCCGCAGAACGGTCATGAGGCGCCGCCCCCGATCGAGGAGGGCGTCAGCGCAGTGGCACCGGGGTGGACCGACGGAACGGGGGGTGGTCCCACCGTGACCGGACGGCCGCCCCCGGAGGAGGTGTCGTCGGGGACGGTCGGCTGAGCGGCGGTGCCTCCGCCGGTTGAGCGCGGGGTCCGTCGATTTCGCACGGGGTCAATCTATAGGGTGCGTCCACGACTTGGCCCTGAGCGTCCGCCCCGGGCGAGGTCGACCGGTGGGAGAGCTGGTGGGTTCGAGTCGGGCGCGGCGGGCGTGTCGCGCGCGACGTTGGTTGGTTACGCTCGTCGTTCACCGTGCGACAACGAAAGGGCGTACGCAGAGCCATGCGCTCGCTGACAGGACAGCTCAGGGACCGGGTGCGGCACTACCGCAACGTCGCCATGGAGAGCTTCTGGGCGGCCCGCCGGCGCCGTCCGGGCTTCGACCACCTCGTGCGCGCCTACGAACGCTTCTCGGACGAGCGGGGAAACCAGCTCGCGGCCTCGGTCACCTACTTCGCGTTCCTGTCGTTCTTCCCGCTCCTCGCGCTCGCGTTCGCCGTCGCGGGCTACCTCGCCGAGTTCCACGTGGCGGCGCGCGACTACATGGAGCGGGCCGTCGCCGACGCGCTGCCCGGGATCTCCGGGGAGTTGCCCATCGAGGCGATCGCCGAGTCCCGGGTCGGGACGGGGGTCCTGGGAGTTCTCGGGTTGCTCTACGCCGGTCTCGGAGCCGTGTCGTCGCTGCGTCAGGCGCTGCACGTCATCTGGTTGAAAAGCGTCTCGGAGAGCCCCAACTTCCTCGTGGCCAAACTGGTCGACACGGTCGTCATGGTCGTGCTCGGCACGGCGATGCTGGTCTCCGTGGCGCTGACCAGCGTGCTGCAGACGGGTACGCGCTGGCTGCTCGGCGGGCTCGGGCTGGACGAGGTGGGTGTGTTGGTCGTGGCGACCAGGCTGGTGGGTCTGGTCGTGGCCGTCGCCGTGAGCACGCTCGTCTTCTTGGTGCTGTTCTCCCGGCTGTCGGGGAGCGGGCGGCCGTGGCGTCTGCTGTGGCGGGGGGCGTTGCTGGCGGCGGTGGGTTTCGAGATTCTCAAGGCGCTGGGCGCGACCCTGCTCGCGGGAACGCTCAGCAACCCGGTCTACGCCTCGTTCGCGGTTCTCGTCGGCCTGCTGGTGTGGATCAACATCGTTATGCGGGTGGTGCTCTTCGCGGCGGCGTGGACCGCGACGTGGCTTCCGGTGGCTCCTCCCTACCCGGGCGCGGTCCCGATGGCCGTGCCCAGTGGCGACACCGCTGTGTCGGCGGGACCCCCCGTCCCGGCGGGAGAGAACACCCGCCACGGCCCCCGCGCCCAGCGAGGGCGCGGCGGACTGCCGCGTGCCGCGGTGCTCACCGGTGCCGCCGCCGGCCTGGCGGGGGCGGTGTGGTGGCTGCGTCGGCGTCTTGGGATGACCGGACGAGACCGGTTCCCCAACGATTAGAGAGCAACACATTACGTATCGGTCACGTTCGGGTTCGGGCGCGTGATCTTGTGTAGCGTGGCGACATCGGCGGGAGCCAACCGCCGACGGCGGCCGTGGAAATCCAGCGAAACCTCGGCTCCGGGGCGAATCGCGCGGCGGTGAGGCGCCGAGCGTGTGATGCGGGGATTCTCTGGTTTTTCTGGCCGTGCGCCCGGTCGTTCCGGGTTCGGCAATCGCGATCCGCTGGATGCGGACCCCCAGCCTCCGCTTTTCAGGGAAAACCTCGCATTGGTTTCACAACGGTGGGAAACCGGACAGAGAGTGGGCTGCCGTCCCCGTCAGTTCCTCGCTTAAGGTGCCCCAAACGCCGGCGCGCTCGCCGGTACGTCCGCGCGGAGGGTGAACGTGGCCATGGAATTCAACGCGTCCGATCGCGCCACCATCGGGGTGGAGTGGGAGTTGCAACTCGTCGACGTGCACACGCGGCACCTGCGCCAGGAGGCGCAACGAGTCCTCGGCGCGCTGCCGGAACTGAGCGGGGCCGCGGCCCCGCCGTTACGTCACGAGCTCATGCAGAGCACGGTCGAGGTCGTCACCGGTATCTGCGAGACCGTCGAGGAGGTCACCACCGATCTGGCGGGAACCATCGGGCGTCTACAGGAGGTCCTCGAGGCTGACCAGCTCGCTCCGATCTGCGCGGGCACGCACCCGCTGGACGACTGGCGTGACCAGGCGCACGCGCCGGTGCAGCGATACGGCGAACTCATCGACCAGCTACAGTGGCTCGCCCGGCGCATTCTCACGTTCGGCGTGCACGTGCACGTGGGAATCCGCTCGCGGGAAAAGGCGGTCCCGATCGTCAACGCCCTGACGAAGTATCTCCCGCATTTCCTGGCACTGACCGCGTCGAGCCCCTTCTGGAGTGGCCACGACACCGGTCTTGCATCCAGCAGGTCGATCATATTCGGGGCGCTTCCCACCGCCGGCCCCCCACCGCGGCTGAGCGACTGGCCCACCTTCGAGGAATACATGGCGACGCTCCTGCGGGCCGGAACGATCAGTAGTATTAAGGAAGTCTGGTGGGATATCCGCCCGCACCCGGATTTCGGGACCATCGAGATCCGGATGTTCGACGGAATCCCAACCCTGCGCGAGGTCGGAATGGCCGCCGCACTCGCACAGAGTGTCGTTCGGCTCTTCGACCAGCAGATCGATCGCGGCTACGGGCTGCCCAGCCCGCCCACCTGGGTCGTCAACGACAACAAGTGGCGGGCGACCCGATACGGGCTGGACGCCCGCGTGATCACTGACGAGCACGGCAGTACCGCTCCGCTGCGCGACGACGTGTACGAGCTTCTTCGCGAGCTTGAGCCGGTAGCGCACCGTCTCGGCTGTGCACGGGATCTGGACGTCGCATGGGAGGTCCTGGACAAGGGGGCCTCCTACGAGCGGCAACGGAAGATCATCGATCAGGGCGGCACGCTCAACGACGTCGTTGACGCCCTGGCGCTCGAGTTCCGCACCGGGGGGATCGCCCCCCGGGAAACGGATCCCACCTCGGGCTGGACGCGGACGCGGCACGGCGGTAGCGGAACCGGGACCGGCCGAGAACCGAAGACCACCGAAGAATAGGGGGCCCTCTCATGCAGGGGCGTGACCTGCGGGAACAATTGACAGCCTTCCTGGCTCGGCGGGAGCGCGAGCTGGTCGCGTTCCGGCGCGACCTGCACATGCATCCGGAACTGGCCTTCGCCGAGCACAGGACGACGCAGCGGGTGGCCGAACGGCTGCGATCCGCCGGGCTGTCTCCCCAGGTGCTGCCCCAAGGAACTGGGATGACCTGCGAGATCGGCAGTGGTGAGGGTCCCGTGGTGGCGCTGCGGGGCGACATAGACGCCCTGCCGATCGCTGACGAGAAGAACGTCGACTACCGGTCGACGGTGCCGGGAGCGGCGCACGCCTGCGGGCACGACGTGCACACGACGGTGCTGCTCGCGACCGGCCTGTTCCTCGCCCAGCAGGAGCGCGCGGGCGCGCTGCCCGGCCGGGTGCGGTTGGTGTTCCAGCCCGCCGAGGAGATGCCGGGGGGCGCCCGCGAGGTCATCAAGACGGGCGCGGTCGACGACGTGGACCGCATCTTCGCGTTGCACTGCGACCCCCGGCTCACCGTCGGCCAGGTCGGGATGCGCGCCGGCGCCATCACCGCCGCGTGCGACCAGCTCCTGGTTCGGCTGTCGGGACCGGGGGGTCACACCGCCCGCCCGCACCTGTCGGCCGACCTGGTTTACACGCTCGGCAAGGTCGTCACCGAGCTTCCCGCCGCCCTGTCTCGACGCGTCGACCCGCGCGCCGGCTTCAGCCTGGTGTGGGGCAGGGTCAGCGCCGGATCCGCGCCCAACGTGATCCCCGACGACGCTGTCGCCGAGGGGACGGTGCGCTGCCTGGACGACGAGGCGTGGCACACCGCCCCCGATCTGGTGAAGCAACTGGTGGAGTCGGTCGTGGCGGCCTACGGCGCCACCGCGGAGGTCGACTACCGGCGCGGGGTCCCACCCACCGTCAACGAGGCCGACAGTGTGCGGATCCTGCGTGAGGCGTGCGCGCGCACACTGGGGCAGGAGGCGGTGGCCAGTACGCCACAGAGCCTCGGCGGTGAGGACTTCGCCTGGTACCTGGAACACGTCCCCGGCGCGCTCGCCCGGTTGGGGACACACCCGAGCGGGTCGGACGGACCAATGCTCGACCTGCACCGGGGCACCTTCGACGTCGACGAGCGCGCCATCGGCGTGGGCACACAGCTCATGGTGGGCATCGCGCTCACGGCACTGCGCGAGAGCGAAGGCACCCACGGTGAGGATCGGATCGAGGGTGACGCCGCGCTCGCCTGACCCGTTCTCACCGCGGGTGGCATCCTGAGTGCATGAGCGAGAAGCTGACCGAGGAGCGGATCCGCCAGGTCCCCAAGGTGCTGCTGCACGACCACCTTGACGGCGGGTTGCGCCCCCAGACCATCGTGGACCTGGCGGAGGAGTCCGGCTACACGGAACTACCCACGACGAACACGGACGAGCTCACCGCCTGGTTCCACGGCGCCTCCCACACCGGGTCGCTGGAACGGTTCCTGGAGACGTTCGGGCACACCGTCGGGGTGATGCAGACCCGTCAGGCGCTCGTGCGCGTGGCGGCCGAGTGCGCGGAGGACCTCGCGGCCGACGGCGTCATCTACGCCGAGATCCGCTTCGCTCCCGAGCTGCACCTCGACGGGGGGCTGAGCCTGGACCAGGTGGTCGAGGCGGTCCTCGAGGGGTTCGGTCAGGGGCGGGACCGCGCCGCCGAACGAGGACACTCGATCCGGGTGGGCACGCTGCTGACGGCGATGCGGCACGCCGCCCGTTCCCGCGAGATCGCCCAGCTCGCGGTGCGTTACCGCGATGTCGGGGTGCTCGGGTTCGACATCGCCGGGGCCGAGGCCGGATACCCGCCCACCCGGCACCTGGACGCCTTCGAGTACCTACGGCGGGAGAACGCCCATTTCACCATCCACGCGGGCGAGGCGTTCGGGCTCCCGTCGATCTGGGAGGCGCTCCAGTGGTGCGGAGCCGACCGGCTCGGCCACGGTGTGCGGATCGTCGACGACATCGAGGAGTTCGGCGACGGCAAGGTGCACATGGGCCGGCTGGCGAGCTACGTCCGGGACCAGCGGGTGCCGTTGGAGCTGTGCCCCAGCTCCAACGTGCAGACGGGGGCCGCGTCCTCGATCGAGGAGCACCCCATCGGCCCACTGACCCGTCTCCGGTTCCGGGTGACGGTCAACACCGACAACCGGTTGCAGAGCGGGACCAGCCTGACCGGGGAGTTCGCCAAGCTCGTCGACGCGTTCGACTACGGCTGGGACGAGCTGCAGTGGTTCACCGTCAACGCGATGAAGTCGGCGTTCCTGCCCTTCGACGAACGGCTCTCGCTCATCAACGGCCAGATCAAACCCGGATTCGCGCGGCTGAAATGGGCCTCGGATTGAAAACCCTCGCCCCGACGGGACCGCGGGTGATGGCCTGGCTGGGGGTGGGGCTGGCCGCCCTGTTGATGGTGGACCTCGCCACGAGTGACACCGACGCCGGCCGGCTGGTGCCGGGAGCGGCGCTGCTGTGCGCGGTGGGTGGGGTCTACGTGCTGTGGTTGCGGCCGCGGGTCGTGGCCACCGAGCACGGGGTGCGCCTGGTCAATCCCATGAGGGAGACGTTCGTGCCGTGGTCGGCGTTCACCTGGGCCGATGTCACCGACGTCGTGCGGGTGCACGCCGGCGACCGGGTGTTCCGTTCCTGGCCGCTGCGCGAGACCAGCCGCCGGAAGGTGCGCGACAACCTGCGCCGCGCCGGCGGCCATGTCGACCCGACCCCAGAGGAGGACCCCCGCACCATGCGGCCCATGGACGCCGCGGCGAAGCGGCTTCGGGAGGAGGCCGAGCGACGCAGGGCGGCGCTGGGGGACGGGACCGAGGCGGGCCGGCCCGACGAGCGACCCCGGGAGGGCACGGGGTTTCCCGGCGCCCCCGTGACCCGATGGTCACCCGACTCGGTCGCGGCCCTGGCCGGGCCTCTCGTGCTGCTCCTGGCGGCTGCGTTACTCGGATGAGCGGGGGCCGGGGAGGGAACTCGGTGCTCGGTCGTGGGCGGTGGGGCGCGGATGGGCCCTGGGGGTTGACCACGAGTGTCGAACCTGGTTAGGTAAGGCATGCCTAAGGAGTTCGGTGGCTGGTGGCCGGATGCGTGCGCGGACGTCCACGTCACCGGCCACCGGGTTCCGCGGGTGAGGCAGTTCAACTGAATATGGGCGCGCCGGCGACCACGAATCGCCACGCGTGGTGGTGGCCGTACGGGACGAATCGCGGGGATAGCAGCCCGGGGCCGCCGTGCCGGCGCGCGATCCACACGCGGCCCGGGCCGGGGGTTCGCGGGCCCCGGCCCGGGCCGCGTCCCACGGTGGCCGTGCTCGGCACCTCCCGTTTTCGGCCTCGGGAGCCGTTCGCCACGGGGCGCCGGCCGCGGTCACCGGATATCGCCGAGAGCGCCCTCCCTCAGGCGCGGAACAGGATCCCGTGGAGCAGTGCCCCCAGGTGCCACGCGCGCTGCTGCACCACACTGAGCGCCCGGTCGTAGTTCGCGCTGCCGAAGATCCCGCTCATCGCGTCGTTGCTCACCATCGCGACCGCCAACACGTCGGCGCCCATCTCCTTGGCGGCGATGGTCTCCAACGCGATCGAGTGGCCCACCAGGTCAGCCCCGGCCATGCGCAGCATGGACAGCTCCGCGGGCGTTTGGAACTGCGGCCCCGGAAGCGCCGCGTAGACACCCTCGGTCAGTGACGGGTCCGTCTCGTGGGCGGTGTGCCGCAGCCACGGCGTGTAGGCGTTCGTGAGATCCACGAAATCCGGGCCCGCGAGCGGCGAGGTCCCCGTGAGGTTCATGTGGTCGCGTACGACAACGGGCTGCCCCACCGCGAAATCGTTGCGCAGTGACCCCGCCGATCCGGTGAGGAGCGCGGTGTCGGCCCCCGCGGCGATCCCCGTCCGCACGGCATGGGCGACCTGCATGGCGCCGTAGCCCTCGTACAGGTGCGTGCGGCCCGTGAACACCGCCACCCGTTTCGCGCCGACCCACATGCTGCGCACGGTCGACGCGTGGCCCGTGGCCCCCGGCCGCACGAAACCCGGCAGATCCGCGATCTCGAGCTCGATGTCCTGCTGACCCAACGACTCGACGGCGCCGGTCCAGCCCGAACCGAGCACCACCACGGCGTCGTAGGAGTCGGCGCCGGTCCGGTACCTGAGGTCGTTCGCCGCCTCGGCGGCCACGTCCTTCGCGTCGGCCGTCCACATCGCGGGGTTGTCGTGGGTGGGTTCGCTCACATTCCGGAGCGTACTGCCAGCTCGGTGATTCGTTACCCAGCGCAACGCGCGTGTCCGAATCGCGTGGACGGGCTCGGTGAACCGGAGGGCGGGGATCACCGGGTTCGCGGGCCGGTACGGCACCGCGTCGCCGTGGGGCGGGCGACGAGCGCGACCGGTCGTGTTGAACAGGCCCGGTGCTGCGACTTCCGCCGCCGGTGATGACCGACAATGGGGGTGCGACATGCGAGCAGCACAGAACCCGGGCGGCAGAACCGCCGGCGATCCCGGCGCGTGTGACCGGGCCGCCCCAAAGGAGTGAGGCAGACGTGACGAAAGTCGTGATCATCGGTGGCGGACCCGGAGGCTACGAGGCGGCCCTGGTCGCAGCGCAGCTCGGTGCGGACGTGACGGTGGTGGATCGCGACGGGATCGGGGGCGCCTGCGTTCTGACCGACTGCATGCCCTCCAAGACCCTCATCGCCACGTCGGTCCGTAACACCTATGTCAGGGAGGCGCACGAGCTCGGCATCCACGGATCCGAAACCGGGCTGAACGAGACCGACGTCGACATGGCGACCGTCAACCCCCGCGTGAAGCGCCTCGCGAAAGCGCAGTCCGAGGACACCTCCGCGCGGCTCGTCAAGGAGGGGATCGAGATCATCCCGGGTGAGGGCCGGATGGTCGACCCCCGGATCGTCGCTGTCGGCGACCGGCGCATCCACGCCGACGTCGTGCTGCTCGCCACCGGTGCCCATCCCCGGGAACTGCCCACCGCGCAGCCCGACGGCGAGCGGATCCTCACCTGGCGCCACCTCTACGACCTCGAGGAGCTACCGGAGCGACTCATCGTGGTCGGCTCCGGTGTCACCGGCGCCGAGTTCGCCAACGCCTACCAGGCCCTGGGCTCGGACGTGAGCCTCGTCTCCTCGCGCGACCGGGTCATGCCGACCCAGGACGCCGACGCGGCCGAGGTCCTCGAGGGCGTGTTCCGGCGCCAGGGAATGCGGGTGCTGAGCAACACCCGCGCCGAGTCGGTCACCAACACCGGCGACGGTGTCGAGGTGACGCTCACCGACGGGCGAACGGTCGAGGGCAGTCACTGTCTGATGACCGTGGGGATGATCCCCAACACGGTGAACCTCGGCCTGACGGAGATCGGTGTCCATCTCGACAACGGCGGGTTCATCCAGGTGGACCGGGTGTCGCGGACCTCGACTCCCGGGGTGTACGCCGCGGGCGACTGCACCGGGGTGAACATGCTCGCCTCCGTCGCGGCGATGCAGGGTCGGATCGCCATGTGGCACGCTCTCGGCGAGGCGGTGTCGCCGCTGAAGATGTCCACCGTGGCCGCCACCGTGTTCACACACCCGGAGCTGGCCTCCGTGGGGACCACCGAGGAGGACGTCCGCAGCGGCAGGGTCGACGCGCGGGTCGTCAATCTGCCCCTCGACACCAACCCGCGCGCCAAGATGCACAACACCAGGGACGGTTTCGTCAAGCTGATCTGCCGTCAGCACACCGGAATCGTGCTCGGGGGGGTGATCGTCGGTCCGCGCGCGAGCGAGCTGATCCTCGGGGTTTCGGTGGCGGTGCAGCAGCGCCTCACGGTCGACGAGATCGCCCACACCTTCGCCGTGTACCCGTCGCTGTCCGGCAGTGTCACCGAGGCGGCGCGTTCCCTCATGCAGGCGTCTCCCGAGTAGGCCGCGCGCGGCGCGCCCGGCCGCGTTCCCGACGGACACAGCAGGGGCCCCGGCCATCGGCCGGGGCCCGGGTGCCGCATGGTGGACACGGCGTCCTAGAAGTCGAACCCTCCGAAGTCGCCGCCTCCGAAGTCACCTCCGCCGAAGTCGCCGAAGTCACCTCCGCCCATGTCACCGCCCATGTCGCCACCCATCATGCCGCCGCCCATCATGGCGCCCATCATCGAGCCCATCATCATCCCGCTGAACATCCCCATCATCATGTCCATGCCGAAGTAGCCACCGGCGTAGGGGGCGTAGGCGGGGCCGGCGTCGTAGTAGGGACGGCGCTCGCCGTCGACCTCGACCATACGGACGTCGGGATCGTGGCCCGACAGTACCGCCCGCGCGCAGTTGGAGCAGGCCGGCACCGAACGGGACGTGCCACCGGGCGGCGCCCACATGACGTCCTGCTCGGAGGGGCCGTGCTGCGGGTTGAAGAAGCAGGGTTGGCGCCGCTCGGGGACCGGTTCACCGTTCAGCCGCGCACGGGTGGCCACCATGGAGTAGCGCCCGTCCTCCAGGGCGTTGGTGACCTCCTGGATCTGCTCGGGTTCGGTGATGGTGTCGAGCGAGCGCTTGGCCCGGTCGTAGGAGTCCATGGCGTTGGAGTAGTCGGTGCGCGTGGCCTCGTCCACCGCGCTGAGGTCGACGTCCAGCTGCGCGATGTCCTCGCCGAGGCGGACGACGTCCTCGTTGGCCATCTGCTTGATCTCGGCGAGTTCCTTGGCCTTCTGCGCCTCGCGCTTCTTCTTGGACTGGTACAGGAAGAACCCGCCGCCCACGACGCCCACGGCGAGTAGCCCGAGCAGCAGCACGCCGAAGGTCGCGGACGCGGCCTCCCCGGCCTCCTGCGACTCGACCGCCTCGGGGACGGCCGCGAGCGTGTCGACCTGGTTGCCGCCACCGGACGACTTGGCGTCGGTTCCGATCTGCTGTACCGCGGAGTCGTCGAGGTTGGGAGACTCCACGAAATAGCCCTGGCTGCCGACGAAGCCGGCGTACACGCCGTCGCCCACGTCGTCCATGACGCCCTCCAGGAAGGCGTTCAGGCTGGATTGGGACGCGAACGTGCCGTCGGGCAGGATCACGTAGTAGACGGGGGTCTCCGCGCCTTCGGCGGCCTCGACGAGGACCTCCTGGTCGGCCTCGGGGAACTCGTCGGTGATGCTCTCCTCGATATAGAGGTGGTCGCTCTGTAGCTCGTTGGCGACCTCGTTCTCACTGGGAGTGTCGGCGGCCGCGGGGGCCGCCATGACGGCGGTGAGCCCCGCGCTCAGCAGGGCGGGTATTACCAAGCGACGCAACATGATCGTTTCCTCTCGCCTCCCTCACCTCGTAGAGACGAACGAGGGGATCTCGCAGTTCCCACGATGGTGGCTGACTGGTCCCAGCTTAGACGCGGCGGGCGGCTCTCAGCAGGGGACGTGCCGTCGAACATGTCGGGTGGGGCCGCGCCGGCGTGGTGTGACGGTGTACCTCCGGGTGGCACGCCGCCCGCCGCGAGACTCAGCCTTCGCGGGCTCGTCCGCGTAGTACACGTTGCACCATGTCGTCGCTGAGGTTGCCGTAGCCGGTGGCCGACCACACACTCTCGTCGGCGGGGACCTCGTAGTAGGGAACCTGGCGCCCCTCGTGCCGTACGGGCAGGGAGACGGGAGCGTGGTAGTCACGCACCGCCTTCGCGCACTCCACGCAGGCGTGCACCCGCATCGTCCGGGAGGACCCCAGCTCGCGCCACACGATCCGCTTGGTCTCGGTGGGATGCAGCGGGTTGAAATAGCAGTGCCGCCGCGGGGCGGGTGGTTTCCGTCCCTCCCGCCGGTACTGGGACGCACGCAGCTCGTCCTCTGCCGTGTGCACCAGCACCCGAACCCCCGCCAGGTCGGCCAGGGTCGTGGCGCCGTCCAGCACCCGCCCCGCGGCGTGGTGGGCGTCCAGGGCGCGCTGATAGTGGGCGAGGGTCTGCGTGTCCTGGTCGGAGGAGGGCGGCTCGCCGAGGCGTTCCCCCACCCGCACCAGTTCCCGCTCCACCTCCGAACGCAGCGCGTCGTACCGCGCCTCGTCGGCGTTGGTGAAGGACACCGCCGGCGCGAGTGTGGGAGGACGGCGCCGGTAGAACAGGTAACCACCGCCCAGCAGGACGAGAAGCACCACCCCGGCGGCGACCACCACAACGGACAGTGGGGGAAGCGCGGAACCGTTGTTCCACCACCACGAGTCCTCGCGTTCGGCGAGGGTGCGTTCGTAGGCGTCCACGGCCTCACCGTTGTCGACCAGCGCCACGGCGCGGTCGAAACGGGTGGCGAGGGGAGCGGAGTCGTGCTCCTCCTCCACGGCGAACGCCGCCTCGCGTGCGGGGGCGCCCTGTGCGCCGGGGGTCACGCCGACCACCGAGTCGTAGCTGCTCACCGCGAGGTAGCCGCGATCCGTGCCGAGGTGCTCGTGCACCGCGCCGATGAGCTGTTCGGGATCGCCGTTCCAGGTGCCTCCCTCGACCATCGGGACCGCGAGCACGTAGAGCGCCAACCCGTTGTCCTCGATGCGTCGGGCCAACTCACGTTGCTTCTCCGCGGGCAGGGCCGACTCGTAGGTCGGGTCCACATACACCGGGGACTGTTGGAGCTGGGTGGCGATCTCTTCCGCGGGGCTGGGGTCGGTGGCGCTTCCGGGGGCCGCCCCCACGGTCATGGCGGCGAGCGCGGCGACCACCACACCCGCGCGCGGCACTCGGCGCGCGCGGGCACGCCGGGGTGGTACGGAGGTAGGAGCTGCTTCCCGGGTTGACCGGCCGCCACGCGCGGGGCCGGTTCGGGTGGCCCGCCGGAGGTGCCCGAAGGTTCCCGGCTTTCCGGGCACCCGAGCCGGGGCGAGCGACAGCGAGCCCAGGAAACCCAGAATACTCTGCCTAGCCGGCATGGGACTCCTCAGTGTCGACGTTGAGTTCCGCGTGGATTCGCCGGCCCAGGTCAGCGGAGTCGTGGCCACCGTACTGGGTTTCGGTCCACACGCCGGACCGTTGGTAGTGGACGGTGGTCGTGCCCTCCCCCCGCAGGCACAGCACCCGGCGCGACATCCGTTTGGTACCGGACACCGCGCAGGAGGCGCAGAGTGGTCCTTCGGGGCCGTCGAACGGGAGCGGGTAACGCGGTGGTGTCTGCGGGCCATGTGCGGCGCCGTGCAGCGGATTGACCATGCAGCAGGCGGTGATCTCCTCCCTGGTGGTGCGGCGGGTCGCGGGAAGTCCCCGGAGGGTGCCGCGGGCGCCGCGCGCCAATACGATCGCGCCGACCAGCCACTGGTCGTCGCGCACCTCGCGGCTGATCAGGGTGGCCGTGTCGAGAGCGGCGGCCGCCGCCGGATAGTGTTCGGACTTTTGGTGTCGCCGCAGCTCGCGGGTCAGTCGGCGCAACTCGGTGTTTAGGGCACGTGCCAGCCATCGGGGGGAGGGGCGGGCCGGGGCGGGCCGGGCCCGCAACAGGCGGGGGAGGTGGCGCTGCGACGGGACGGGGGGCAGGCCGCGCGCCTCCCGGTAGCGGTCCCGGAGCCAGCGTGCCAGCCCGATCGCCGACGCCACGATGACGTAGAGCGCTCCGACGCTGGCCGCGCCGGCGAGTAGGCCGGTGATGGCGGACTGGGCGTACTCGCCAACCTCGCTCGCGACGGTGTCCGTTTCCTCCTCGTCGCCGGGGTATCTCACCGCGAGGGGGGTGGGGCTTTGCGGTGATGCCGACGGGGCGGCCGCGATCTCGTCGAGCACGCCCGTGACCTGCTGGGTGAGCATCCGTGCCGCGGCCGGGTCCTCGGCGGGGGAGGGCGAGGTGGTGTACGGGTCCACCTCGTAGGAGGGAATCGGAACGCCGATGACGGAATCCCGCATGTGGAATCCTCGCTGGGACACTTCGGTGGCCGGTTCGGCGTGCAGGTAGACCCCGTCCTCGCCGAGCTCGTGGTGCAGCGCGTGCAGGAACACCTCGGGGTCTCCGGTGGACTCGTCGTAGCGGTTCATCGGCAGCACGACGAGATACACCGGGTGCTCGGCCTCGTTGAGGAGGTCGGCGAGCTCCTCCTGCTCCTCCTCGCTGACCACGGGGGAAATCTCCGGGTCGACGAAGACCGGCTCCTCGCGGAGCTGGTCGGCCACGCGCTCCACACGGTGGGTCTCGCGCACGTAGGGTGGCTCCGATGGCGGGGTGCGCTGCTCCCCGGCCCACGCGGGGGCGGCGGGTACGAGAGCGGTCACGCAGAGAGCCAGAGTCAGGGGGGTGGGGACTCGCACGGTCGGCACCTTTTCGCGTTGTCGCGGTCAGCCAGGAAACCGCCGGTTGTCACGTCGAATGAGTACGCCCCCCAGGCACCCCGCGCCGAGCAGGAACGCCACCGCGAACACGAAGTTCGGCCGGGTCGTCGGCCGGGTCGGGTCGAAGTAGATGGCCATGCCCGTGAAAGGGCCCCAGGACCCGTGGCCCCAGAACATCTCTCGCACC
The DNA here is from genome assembly GCA_003725585.1 of Halostreptopolyspora alba. GTDB lineage: Bacteria > Actinomycetota > Actinomycetes > Streptosporangiales > Streptosporangiaceae > Lipingzhangella > Lipingzhangella alba. The sequence continues at coordinate 25,725 of RJMB01000024.1, forward strand.
TTCCAGACGAGCTGGTGGCCCCCGTAGCGCTCCTCGTAGCGTTCGCTCGCCTCGCCGGAGGCGATGTTGTCGGCGACCCGTGCCACGCTCCCGGCGGGGGAGAGGTCCTCGGAGAGTGAGTGGCCGGATGCCTCCTCCACGGCTTCGTAGAGTTCGGGTACCTGAACCCCGTAGGTCTCTCCCGCCACCGAGGTCTCATTGGCCGCGAGGTAGAGGCCGTCCTCACCCAACCGTTCTCGCACGGCGGCGATCAGGGCTGTTTGGTCCGGTACCGCGTCGGAGGCGTGACTCGTGGGCACGACCAGTACGTAGACCGGGACCTCCAGGGCCGACACCGCGTCGGTGATCTCCTGGTGTACGGCGTCCAGGTCGTCCTCGGCGTAGTGGTCGCTGACATAGACCGGGTCCTCGGCCAGCTGCCGCGCGTAGCGTTCGGCCCGGGTGCCCGTGTCGGCGTCGGCCGCGGCCTCCGGTGCCGTCGTCGTGCCGCCGGCCAGCACGATCAGCACCAGGCCGAGGAGGGGTGGGAAGAAACGCACGACAAGAAGACTAGCGCGGCCGGGTAGCCCGCTCAATTCTCCCCAGAAGGGACACGGCGGGCTGGGGGGCGTCCTGGCCGAATCGTGGTGATCTTGTAGCTGTCGGCACGGAAATCGATTTCCCGTCTCGATAGCCACAAGATCGACGAGTGGGAGTGGAGACGGTCAGGAGTCCTTGATCTCGCAGATGAGGCCGCCGTTGGTGACGGTCTCGCCGGCCGTGACGGAGAGACCGGTAACGGTTCCGCTCTTGTGCGCGTTCAGCGGCTGTTCCATCTTCATGGCCTCCAGGACGATGACGGGGTCGCCCTCGGCCACCTCCTGGCCGTCCTCGGCCAGGATCGTCACCACGGTGCCCTGCATCGGCGAGAGCAGGGAGTCGCCGCTCACCGTGGCCGTGGTGGAGCCGGCGGCCTTGCGCCTCGCCGGTCTCCTGGCCCTGGTGTCGCCGGCGGGGGCGGCCGCCGCGCCCAGGCCCGCCGGCAGGGTGACTTCGAGGCGCTTGCCGCCGACCTCCACGGTGAGGGTCTCGCGCTCGGGGGTCTCGCCCGGGGCGGCGGTGTCTCCGCTGTAGGGGGGGACGGTGCCGCTGAACTCGGTCTCGATCCACCGGGTGTGCACCGAGAACGGCTCGCCCGGATCGTGGGGCGCGAAGGCGGGGTCGGTGAGCACGGCCCTGTGGAAACCGATGACCGTGGGCATGCCACCGACCTCGAACTCGGCGAGGGCGCGCCGGGAGCGCCGCAGCGCCTCGTCACGCGTGGCGCCGGTGACGATGAGCTTGGCCACCATCGAGTCGAACTCCCGCGGGATGGTGAAGCCGTTCTCGCATCCGGTGTCGACGCGCACCCCGGGGCCTGCGGGCAGGGCGAGTGAGGTGATCGTGCCCGGGGCGGGCATGAAGTTGTTGGCGGCGTCCTCGGCGTTGATGCGGTACTCGATGGAGTGCCCGCGCGAGGGCGGGTCGTCGTAGCCCAGCGGCTCGCCCTGGGCGACGCGGAACATCTCGCCGACGAGGTCGATGCCGGTGACCTCCTCGGTGACCGGGTGCTCCACCTGCAGGCGGGTGTTGACCTCCAGGAACGAGACGGTGCCGTCGGCGCCGACGAGGAACTCGCAGGTGCCGGCGCCCCGGTAACCGGCTTCGCGCAGAATCGCCTTGGAGGAGGAGTACAGCAGGTCACGCTGCTCGTCGGTCAGGAATGGGGCGGGAGCCTCCTCGACGAGCTTCTGGTGGCGGCGCTGTAGGGAACAGTCGCGGGTGGAGACCACGACCACGTTGCCGTGGGCGTCGGCCAGGCACTGGGTCTCCACGTGGCGGGGCCGCTCCAGGTAGCGCTCCACGAAGCACTCGCCGCGGCCGAAGGCGGAGGTGGCCTCGCGCACGGCGGCCTCGTAGGCGCTGGTGACCTCGTCGAGGGTGCGGGCTATGCGCATGCCGCGCCCGCCGCCGCCGAAGGCCGCCTTGATCGCGATCGGCAGGCCGTGCTCCGTGGCGAAGTCCACGACCTCCTGGGCGCTGGTGACCGGGTCCGGGGTGCCGGCGGCCAAGGGGGCGCCGACCTGCTGGGCGATGTGACGCGCCTGGACCTTGTCGCCCAGGGCGTTGATGGCGGAGGGGGGTGGGCCGATCCAGGTCAGCCCCGCGTCGATGACGGCCTGGGCGAAGTCGGCGTTCTCGGCCAGGAACCCGTAGCCCGGGTGCACGGCGTCGGCCCCGGTGGTCTCGGCGATGGCCAGGATCCTCTCGATGCTGAGGTAGGACTCCGCCGGTGTCTGTCCACCCAGGGCGTGCGCCTCATCAGCGACCTTGGCGTGGAGGGCGTCCAGGTCGGGCTCGGCGTAGACCGCCACACTGGCCAACCCCGCGTCGCGGCAGCCGCGCGCCACCCGTACCGCGATCTCGCCCCGATTGGCGATGAGGACCTTACGCACGATCGAATTCCTCCTGGTTCACCATCGGCCGGTTCTGGCGCCCGGTCGTGCGGGGATCACTGTTGTTAGAAGTCTAGGAGCCCCGGGTCGGCCCGGACGTGGGCGGTTGCCCGATCCCCGTCCGGGGTCTCACCCGGGGCCGTAGGTGGCCCGCCAGGCAGAGGGGCCCCGCCGTAGGGGGGCGCGCACCAGGCGCGCGCGGTCCCGCCAACCGGAGCGGGGGCGGTGGTCGGTGGCCGCCGCGCGGGCCGCCCGGGCGGCCCGCGCCCGCGCGCTCAGCACCGCGACCAGTGAGGCGATCTCCTCGGGAGTGGGGTCGCCCCGCACCACCCGGAGATGCCTGTCGGGCTCGGACGTGTTCGGCGTCGTCGGCGTCACAGTGGGATGTTTCCGTGCTTCTTGGGGGGCAGCTGCTTGCGCTTGTTGGCCAGCGACCGAAGGGCGCTGGCCACCGAGTCGCGGGTCTCCGAGGGCATGATCACCCCGTCGACGTATCCCCGATCGGCCGCGGAGTACGGGTTGAGCAGCGTCTCCTCGTACTCCTGGATCAACCGGGCCCGTTCGGACTCCACGTCCTCGGCCTCGGCCAGGGCGCGCCGGTGCAGGATGCTCACCGCCCCCTGGGCGCCCATCACCGCGATCTGCGCGGTGGGCCAGGCCAGGTTGATGTCGGCGCCCAGGTGTTTGGAGCCCATGACATCGTAGGCGCCGCCGTATGCCTTGCGGGTGATCACGGTGACCAGGGGAACCGTGGCCTCGGCGTAGGCGTAGATCAGCTTCGCGCCGCGCCGGATGATGCCCTCCCACTCCTGGTGGGTACCCGGCATGAACCCGGGCACGTCAACGAAGGTCAGCACCGGCACGTTGAACGCGTCGCAGGTGCGCACGAACCGGGCCGCCTTCTCCGAGGCGTCGATGTCCAGCGCGCCCGAGAAGCTCATGGGCTGGTTGGCCACGACTCCCACCGGCTGGCCCCGCACCCGGCCGTAGCCAACGATGACGTTGGTGGCGAACCGCGCGTGCACTTCCAGGAACTCGCCGTCGTCGAGTACGTGCTCGACGACGCGGTGCATGTCGTAGGGCTGGTTCGCCGCGTCCGGGATGATGGTGTCGAGCTCGCTTGGGTCCGCCCCGGTGTCGGCCTCGGCGCCGGAGATCGGGGGGTCCTCCAGGTTGTTGCTCGGTAGGTAGCCCAGCAGGTCCCTGACGTAGTCCAGGGCGTCCTGCTCGTCGTCGCCCATGTAGTGGGCCACACCCGAGCTGGTGTTGTGCGTGCGGGCCCCGCCCAGCTCCTCCATGGAGACGTCCTCGCCGGTGACCGTCTTGATGACGTCCGGGCCGGTGATGAACATCTGCGAGGTCTCGTCGACCATGACGATGAAGTCGGTCAGGGCGGGCGAGTACACGTGGCCGCCCGCCGCGGCGCCCATGACCAGCGAGATCTGGGGAACCACACCGGAGGCGTGCACGTTGCGCGTGAAGATTTCGCCGTACTGGCCGAGGGCGACCACACCCTCCTGGATGCGCGCCCCGCCACCCTCGTTGATCCCCACAATGGGGCATCCCGTCTTCAGCGCGTGGTCGAGCACCTTGACGATCTTCTCGCCGTACACCTCACCCAGGGAGCCGCCGAAGACCGTCACGTCCTGGCTGAACACCGCCACAGGGCGGCCGTCCACGGTGCCGTGGCCGGTGACCACCCCGTCGCTGTAGGGCCGGTTCGCGTCCAGCCCGAAGTTGGTGGAACGGTGCCGCGCCAACGCGTCGAACTCCACGAACGAACCCGGGTCGAGCAACGCGTCGATTCGCTCGCGCGCGGTCATCTTGCCCTTGGCGTGCTGTCTCTCCACCGCACGTGCCGAACCCGCGTTCACCGCCTCGTGCCGGCGCCGTTCGAGGTCGGCGAGCTTGCCCGCCGTGCTGTGGATGTCGATCTCCCCTGACGGGGGCGGTTCAGGAGCCTCGGTCGCCATAAGGGATCAGCGTAACGCCGTGCCATCCCGGGCCGCGACGTGGCCCCCGGCCGTCCCGCGAACGGTGTCGCGAACCAGGGCGGTCCGGTGCGGCCGGCGCGCCGTGTCCCGGCCGACAGTGGTAGAGACCAGTCCGGGTAGGCTCGACCGTATGACTGCGGTGAGCGCGGAGCGCGACAGCGCGCGCCAGGAGATGCCCGACCAGCTGCGCGGTGATGTCCGGCTGCTGGGCGAGATGCTGGGCAAGGTGGTCGCCGAGAGCGGCGGCGCGGACCTGTTGGACGACGTCGAACGGCTACGGCACGCCGTTATCGGTGCCCGCGACGGTGTGGTCAGCGGTGACGAGATCACCGCGCTCGTCGCCTCGTGGCCGTTGGAGCGGGCCAAACAGGTCGCCCGGGCGTTCACGGTGTACTTCCACCTCGCCAACCTCGCCGAGGAGCACCAGCGCATCCGCGCCCTACGCGAGCGCGACGACGCCGACAACCCGCCGCACGAGTCGCTGGCCGCGGCCGTGCGCCAGATCCGCGAGAACTCCGGCGAGCAGAGGCTGCGTTCCCTGGTCGAGGGGATGGAGTTCCACCCCGTGCTGACCGCCCACCCCACCGAGGCGCGGCGCCGTGCCGTGTCCACGGCGATCCTGCGTATCAGTGGCCAGCTCGAACGGTTGCGCGACTCCCACGCGGGCAGCACGGTCGAGGCCGAGGCGCGCCGGCGCCTGATCGAGGAGATCGACCTGCTCTGGCGTACGTCCCAGCTGCGCTACACCAAGCTCGACCCGCTCGACGAGGTCCGCACCGCCCTCTCCGCGTTCGACGAGAGCATCTTCGACGTCGTCCCGCAGATCTACCGGTCGCTGAGCACCGCGCTCGACCCCGAGGAGTCCGGACGCGGCCCCGCGCGTGCCACCCCCTTCGTCCGGTACGGCAGCTGGATCGGTGGCGACCGCGATGGCAACCCCTTCGTCACGCACGAGGTCACCCGTGAGGCGATCACCATCCAGTCCGAGCACGTGCTGGGGGCGCTGGAGAACTCCTGCGGCCGGATCGGCGGCACCCTGACGCTCTACAGCAACCTCACCCCGGCCAGTGCGGACCTGCGCGACACTCTGGCCACCGCCCAGGCGGCCCACCCCCGCGCGATGGCCGAGATCACCAAGCGTTCACCCAACGAGCCGCACCGCCAGTTGCTGCTGTTCGCCACCCAGCGGATTCGGGCCACCCGCGAACGCGACGCCGACCTCGCCTATCCGGGACCCGAGGCGCTGCTGGCGGACCTGCGAACCGTCCAGGAGTCGTTGTGGGCCGCGGGCGCCCACCGGCAGGCCAACGGCGAGCTGCAGCACCTCATCTGGCAGGTCGAGACGTTCGGGTTCCACCTCGCCGAGCTCGAGATCCGCCAGCACAGCGATGTGCACGCGCGGGCCCTGCAGGAGGTGCGCGCGGGCGGGCAGCTCTCGGAGATGACCGAGGAGGTCCTGGCCACGCTGCGGGTCGTCTCCTGGATCCAGGAGCGGTTCGGGGTGGCCGCCTGTTCGCGCTACATCGTCAGCTTCACCCGCTCGGCCGCCGACATCGCGGCCGTGTACGAGCTGGCCGCGCACGCGTTGCCGGAGGGTCGGACTCCGGAGCTCGACGTCATCCCGCTGTTCGAGACCGGCGCGGACCTCGAGGCGGCCCCTCGGGTGCTGGACGGCATGCTGCAGGTGCCCGAGGTGCAGCGGCGGCTGCACCAGACCGGCCACCGTATGGAGGTCATGCTCGGCTACAGCGACTCCGCCAAGGACGTCGGCCCGGTGAGCGCCACACTGCGGCTCTACGACGCCCAGGCCCAGCTCGCGTCCTGGGCCCAGCACAACGACATCACGCTCACGCTGTTCCACGGCCGCGGTGGTTCCCTGGGGCGCGGTGGTGGGCCGGCCAGCCGCGCGCTGCTCGCCCAGGCGCCGGGATCGGTGGACGGCCGGTTCAAGGTGACCGAGCAGGGCGAGGTCATCTTCGCTCGGTACGGCCAGCCGGCCATCGCCCGCAGGCACATCGAGCAGGTGGGGCACGCGGTGCTCATGGCCTCCGACGACAACGTCCAGGAGCACGCGCGTGAGGCGGCCGAGCGGTTCCGGCGGCTGGCCGACCAGGTGGCCGAATCCGCCTACACCTGCTACCGGGCGCTGATCGACACCGAGGGGTTCGCCGAATGGTTCTCCCGGGTGAGCCCGTTGGAGGAGCTGGGCGAGCTGCGGCTGGGCTCGCGCCCGTCGCGCCGGTCGGCCGCCCGCGGCCTCGACGACCTGCGGGCGATTCCCTGGGTGTTCGCCTGGACCCAGACGCGCGTCAACCTCCCCGGCTGGTACGGGCTCGGCACCGGGCTGGCCGCCGTGGACGACGTCGCGACGCTGCACCGGGCCTACAACGAGTGGCCCCTGTTCGCCTCGCTGCTCGACAACGCGGAGATGAGCCTGGCCAAGACCGACCGGTCGATCGCCGAGCGCTACCTCACCCTGGGTGGCCGTCCCGAGCTGACCGAGCAGGTGCTCGCCGAGTACGACCGCACCCGCGACCTCGTTCTCCGGGTGACCGGGCACGAGCGGTTGCTGCAGAACCGTCGTGTGCTCTCACGCGCCGTCGACCTGCGCAACCCTTACGTCGACGCGTTGTCGCACCTGCAGCTGCGCGCGTTGAAGGCGCTACGCGACGAGGGGGCCGAACTGTCCGACGACGACCAGCACCACCTGGAGCGCCTGCTCCTGCTGTCGGTGAACGGAGTCGCCGCCGGGCTGCAGAACACCGGGTAACCCGGCCGGGACGCGGGCTCCGCGCCCGGGTGGTTGGATTGAGTTATGGGGAACTCGCCGTATGCCGATGTCGACCGGCCGCCATTGCGGGCGGCCTCGCTGAACCGTGCGCTCGCGCGGCCGGGGGAGTTCTGGCGCGAGATCGACGTGTGCCCGGAGTCCGCCTCCACCAACACCGACCTGGTGAACCGCGCGCGCGAGGGCGCAGCGCAGGGGACCGTGCTCGTGGCCGAGCACCAGACGGCGGGCCGCGGACGGTTGGGCCGCACGTTCACGACGCCGCCGCGCGCCGCGCTCACGTTCTCCGTGCTGGTGCGCCCCGATGTCCCGGCCGGCCGTTACGGATGGCTCCCGCTGCTCATGGGGGTCGCCGCGATGCGCGGTATCAGCCGGGTGGCCGAGCTGTCCGCCCGGCTGAAATGGCCCAACGACGTCCTGGCCCCCGCGGGGGAGGGAGAGGCCACCGGGCGCAAGCTCGCCGGGATCCTCGCTGAGGCGGTACCCGGCTCTGAGGGGAACGCGGTCGTCGTCGGCATGGGGCTCAACGTCTCCCAGGAGCGCGAGGAGCTCCCCGTGGACTCGGGCACCTCGCTGGCGCTGGAGGGCGCGGCGTGCACCGACCGTGACCCGTTGCTGCGGGCCGTACTGCGCGCCTTCGCCACCTGTTACCAGGAGTGGGAGAGTCGCGGCGGTGACGCCGAGGCGAGCGGGCTCGCCCCCGAGTACCGGGAGCGCTGCGACACCATCGGCCGGCCGGTGCGGGTGTTCCTGCCCGACGACCGGGTACTTGAAGGGCGGGCCACCAGCGTCGACAGCGGCGGCCAGCTCGTCGTGCGGGACCCCCACGGTGGCGAACACCCGGTGGGCGCGGGCGACGTCGTGCACGTGCGGCCGACCGACTGAGCCGCTCGTCGCGTGCCCGACCGAGCACGCTCCGCTGGCGCGCCGACTGTGCGAGTATGCGTGGTATGGGAATCGCTGACCGCCACCTGGCCGAGGACGAGGAGCTGGTGTACCTCACCCGCCAGCACTGGACCAGCCTGGTTTGGGAGTTCCTGCTGCTGGCGGTCATCATCGCCGCCGCGGTCGCCCTGGTGGGGGTGATCCCGTTCGACCGGGAGTGGGGCCAGTGGGCGAGCTACGTCGTGGTCGGCCTCGCTGTGCTCGCCGCGCTGGTGTTCTGGTTGGTCCCCCTGCTGCGGTGGTGGAACACCCGCTACATCCTGAGCAGCCGGCGGATCATGGAACGGTCCGGCCTGCTCTCCAAGCACGGCCGTGACATGCCCCTGACGCGCGTCAACGACGTCACGTTCAGCATATCCCTCTGGGAGCGCCTCATGCGCTTCGGCACCCTGTCGATCCAGTCGGCCTCCGAGCAGGAGAGTATGGTGTTGGCGCGGGTGCCGCGTGTGGAGTGGCTACAGAGTGAGATCTACCGGCGGGTCAACGAGGCGCAGCGGCGCGACTTCCCACCCGGCCAATAGGGGCGGGCGGGAGCCGGTCCGCGCCGTACGCGGCCCGTGGTGCCCCGGGGATGGTGGGACGCGTGGTTCCTTGACGGGCGCGACCCGCGGGTACTAGACCGACAGACACCCGCACGTGAGTGCCGTCCGACCGGCTGGTGCCGGCCCCCACCGTCGCACCGGCCCCGAACACGAAGAGAATGTATGTCGCCGCGTCCCGACCCGCAAGAGATCGAAACCGTCCTGTTGGGGGGCGAAGCGCTCTACACGCGGGAGGAGGCGGTTCGGCGGGCCGGGGCTCGCCCGGAGTTCTCCGCCCGCATCTGGCGCGCGCTCGGGTTCACCACGAGGGACGATGACGAGCCCGCCTTCACCGAGAGCGACGTCGAGGCGTTGCGCATCACCTCGCGGCTCCTCGAGGAGGACATCCTCGACGAGGAGGCCGCCGTCCGGATGGCGCGCGCCATGGGGCAGACGATGGCCCGATTGGCGGAGTGGCAGACCAGCATCCTGACGACGTTGTCGTACACGCCCGAGACCAGCACCGACGAGGCCGGGATCAGCCCGCTCGTGGATCTGGCCAAGGACCTGCTGCCCGACATCGAGCGACTGCTGCTGCACATCTGGCGTCGGCAGCTGGCCGCATCCTCCGCGCGGACCCTCGCTGTCATGCAGAACAGCGACGACGCCGCGCCCACCTACTTCCCGCTGGTGGTCGGATTCGCCGACCTGGTGTCGTTCACGACGCTGAGCCGCGAGCTCGACGAGGTGGAGCTGGCCGAGGTGGTCGAGGGGTTCGAGGCCACCGCGGCCGACATCGTGGCCTCGGGTGGCGGTCGGTTGATCAAGACCCTCGGTGACGAGGTCCTCTACGTCAGCAACTCCGCCCAGGGGGCCGCGGAGATCGCGTTGCAGCTCGCCGACGGTGTCAAGACGCACGTCGAGGTGCCCGATGTCCGGGTGGGGCTCGCCTACGGGCCCGTGCTCGCGTTGCTCGGCGACGTGTTCGGCACGACCGTGAACCGGTCCAGCCGCCTGACGTCCTTCGCCCGGCCGGGCACCGTCCTGGTCGACGACGCCCTCGCCGACCAGCTCAGGGACGACCCGTCATTCCAGGTGGTCGCCGCTCGGGCGCGGCACGCGCACGGGCTCGGCCAGCTACAGCCCTACGCCCTGCGTCGCAGCTTCGAGGGGAGCCAACCGGCGGGCGGCTAGCGGGGCAGGGCGCCGGGCGGACCGCGCGAGGCCGCGAACGTGGGCCAAGCCGGATGGCCAAAGCCCTTTCCCGCGAAACCGTGGTCGGGCATGTTGGTAACGTACACGAGCTCGGCGCGGCACGAAGGAGGCCGGCATGGCGCACGAAGTCGGGGCGGTTGTCTCGCGGAAGAAGGGCGATCCGGTCAGTGTCGAGACCATCGTCGTCCCGGATCCTGGTCCGGGAGAAGCGGTGGTGGACGTCCAGGCGTGCGGTGTGTGCCACACCGATCTGCACTATCGGCAGGGCGGTATCAACGACGAGTTCCCCTTCCTGCTGGGCCACGAGGCCGCGGGGGTGGTGAGCGAGGTCGGCCCCGACGTCACCGAGGTCGAGCCGGGAGATTTCGTCATCCTGAACTGGCGGGCGGTCTGTGGCCGGTGCCGGGCCTGCGAACGCGGCCGGACCTGGTACTGCTTCGACACCCACAACGCGAGCCAGGCCATGACGCTGACCGACGGCACCCCGCTGTCACCCGCGCTGGGCATCGGCGCGTTCGCGGAGAAGACGCTGGTCGCGGCCGGGCAGTGCACCAAGGTCAACCCCGAGGCGCGCCCGGCGGTGGCGGGACTGCTGGGGTGTGGAGTCATGGCGGGTCTCGGCGCGGCGCTGAACACCGGAGAGGTCAGCCGCGGCGACTCCGTCGCGGTCATCGGGTGCGGCGGTGTGGGCAACGCCGCCATCGCCGGCGCTAGGCTGGCCGGCGCCAACCGGATCATCGGCATCGACCTCGACGACCGCAAGCTCGAATGGGCCACCGGGTTCGGCGCGACCCACACGGTGAACCCTCACGAACGGTCCCCCGTCGAGGCGGTGCAGGAGCTGACCGGGGGAAACGGTGCCGACGTCGTGATCGACGCCGTGGGCAGACCCGAGACCTACCGGCAGGCGTTCTACGCGCGCGACCTGGCCGGAACCGTGGTACTCGTGGGGGTGCCCACCCCCGACATGCGGATCGATCTTCCGCTGTTGGACGTGTTCGGGCGCGGGGGAGCGCTCAGGTCGTCGTGGTACGGCGACTGTCTGCCCTCCCGAGACTTCCCGATGCTGATCGACCTGTACCTGCAGGGCCGGCTTGACTTGGAGGGGTTCGTGACCGAGGAGATCACACTGGACGGCGTGGAGGGAGCCTTCGAGAGGATGGACCGTGGTGACGTGCTGCGTTCGGTGGTGGTCCGTTAGATGTCCGACACGTCGCGGATCCCGGTGGACAAGATCGTCACGTCGGGGGTCTTCCGGCTCGACGGTGGCGAGTTCGACGTCGACAACAACGTCTGGCTCGTCGGGAACGAGCGTACGGCGATCGTGGTCGACGCCGCGCACGACTTCGAGGGGATCGCCCGCGCTCTGGGCGACCGCGAGCTGATGGCGATCGTGTGCACGCACGCGCACAACGACCACATCAACGCCGCCGTGCAGCTGGCAGACCTCACCGACGCGCCGATCCTGGCGCACCCCGACGACACACCGCTGTGGAACATGGTCTATCCCGACCGCGAGCCCGACGCCCCCCTGCTGCACGGGGAGCGCCTGCAAGCGGGCGACGTGGAGTTGCAGGTGCTGCACACGCCGGGCCACGCGCCCGGTGCGGTCAGCCTGTACGCGCCCGGCGCGGGTGTCGTCTTCACCGGAGACACCCTGTTCCAGGGTGGGCCCGGAGCCACCGGCCGCTCCTACTCCGACTACCCCACCATCCTCGCCTCGATCCGGGACCAGCTGCTCGTGCTGCCCGGGGACACGGTGGTGCACCCGGGGCACGGGCCCTCCACCACGATCGACGCGGAGGCGGCGAACATCCGGGAGCTGTTGGCCGACGCGGCGGGCGGAGAGGAGCCCGGCGGCTGAAACCGGGGTCAGACGGGGCCGGCGATCTTGGCGGCGCCGCCGGCGCTCGACGGTAGGAAGAGGGCGAACGTGGTGGGCTCCGTCTGGATCAGCTCCACCCGTGCGCCCTCCGACTCGGCGATGTGGCGGGCCAGGGCCAGGCCCAGCCCGGTCCCGTTGTCACCCGACACCTCGCGCTCGAAGATCTTCGTGGCCATGTCTTCGGGGATGCCGTGGCCCTCGTCGCTGACCTCGATACGGACGGACTGGCCGGCGTCCACGCGGCGCACGGTCACCGCCCCGGCGCCGTGCTTGTAGGCGTTCTCCACCAGGGTGGCCAGGATCTGCGACAGGTCGGTGGGCACGGTCAGGGCGGTGAGCCCGGTCGCGCCGGCCACCTCCAGTGAGCGCCCCTCCTGCCGGAGTACCGGCTCCCACTCGTCGACGCACTGCTGTAGGACGTCGTCGACCGGGACCGGTTCCACCTCGGGGTGCTGGCTCTTGCGGGCCCGGCCGAGCAGGCTCTCCACCGTCTCGACCAGCCGTTCGGCCTGGGCGAGCGCCGCCTCGCCCTCCTCGCGCACGACCTCGGGGTTGTTCGCCTCGGCGAGGATCTCCTCGAGGCGCATGGTGAGCGCGGTCAGGGGGGTGCGCAGCTGGTGGGAGGCGTCGGTGGCGAAGTGCCGTTCGGTGGCGATGAGCCCCGCGATTCGTTCGGCGCTGCGGTCCAGTACCTCGGCGACCCGGTCGGCTTCGGGGATGCCGTAGCGGTGCCCCCAGGGGGTGGTGACGCCGGAACCCAGGCGTTCCGCGGTCGCCGCGAGGTCGACCAGCGGAAGCGTGAGCCGGCGGGCCTGCAACATGGCCAGCCCCACGGCCACCGCGATCGCGAGCAGTGACAGCGAGGCGATACCCAACCAGGCGTTGAGGATGCTGTCCTGTAGTTGCGTGGTGGAGCGCCACACCGAGATCTCGGCCCCGGCGTCGGTGGTGGTCGACGCGGACAGGGTGGAGGGGGCGTCGGGGGAGCGGGGGTCGATGTCCCAACCACCGGTTCTGATGGGTTCGTCGTCCCCGGGGCGGGTGATCTCGATGTGCCGTCTGGGGTGTGCCGCCGCGAGTTCCCGCGTGGCGACCTGGCCGTCGCTCTCGAGCTGGGAGTCCACCTCGACACCGAGAAGTTCGACCTCGCGCTGCAACGCGTTGCGATTCTCGCTGTAGATGGACTTGTACGTCAGCGCCCCCAACGGCAGCCCGAGGAGCATGACCGCGATGACAGTAACCACCAGAGTGGAGAACAGCATCCGCCTGCGCATGTCACCCCTTGATCGCCTAGCGCCGTGGTATTCCAGTATGGGGTGTGACGCCGCAGGTCAGTCTATTCTCGTTCGAATCGGAAGCCGACACCTCGTACTGTCGTGATGTAGGCGGGGTGGGTGGCGTCGTCGCCGAGTTTGCGTCGCAGCCACGAGATGTGCATGTCCAACGTCTTTGTGGACCCCCACCAGTTGGTGTCCCAAACCTCGCGCATGATCTGTTCTCGGGTGACCACTTTTCCGGCGTCGCGCACCAGAACGCGCAGCAGGTCGAACTCCTTCGTGGTGAGCTGTAGCTCCCGGTCGCCGATCCAGGCGCGCCGTGAGTCGTTGTCGATGCGTACGCCGTGCACCACCGGAACCTCGGCCCCGCCGCGGCGGAGCAGGGCACGGACCCGGGCGAGTAGTTCGGCCAGGCGGAACGGCTTCGTGACGTAGTCGTCCGCCCCCGTGTCCAGGCCAACGACGGTGTCCACCTCGTCGGCGCGCGCGGTCAGGATCAGGATTGGGGTTCCGTGGCCTTCGGCCCGGAGTCGCCGAGCGACCTCGAGCCCGTCCATTTCGGGCAACCCCAGGTCGAGGACCATGAGGTCGATATCCCCGGAGCGGCCCCGGTCGAGGGTTTCCACCCCGCTCACGGTGACATCCACCGAGTAACCCTCGCGACGGAGCGCGCGTGCGAGCGGCTCGGAGATGGAGACATCGTCTTCGGCCAGCAAAACGCAGGTCATGTATCTGATAGTAAAACGGACCGGTCGGGTTTCCCTATTACGCGCGCCGTGTGGGCGCAGGCTTGTCCGAAAATGCATGCCTCCCAAAACGGGAAAAACTTCGCTAAATACGCGCGGTTCCGCGGATTTTGCGATTTTCTGGCGGATTGATTGCGATGAGTTGACCGAATGGGGGAGGTGAGCCGGCCCGGCGCGCCGACATCGCGGAAACCGGGTTTCCACCGCGAGAGTCCGACTTCCTCAACCGCGTCGCGTCTCCGCTTTCTCCCGGTTCTTCGCGTTCTCCTCGGGTCCCTCGGCGGCGGGGAAGACCCACCGCCGGTAGGACCAGTAACGGAACAGGGTGCCCAGCCCGACCCCCACGACATTGCCCGCGATGTTGGTGGCGAGCTGGCCCTCGAACCCCAGAACGTAGACGGCTACCCAGACACACAGCAGCTGGATCAGCATCCCGACGCCGTTCATGATGAAGAACAGCGTGGACTCGCGGTGCAGGCCGGTTCGCGCCCGCTGGTGGAACGTCCAGTGGCGGTGCCCGAGGAACGCCACTATCACGGAGAGCACGGTGCCCAGCCCCTGCCCGACCAACGGCGGCGCGTCGAGCACCGCCCAGAAGGCGTTGGTGGCGGCGACCTGTACCACGTAGGCGACGGCACCCACGGACGCGAACCGAGCGAGCTCGTGAATCAGCCACGCGAAGCGGCGGTAGAGCGCTGTGGCCAGTCGCACGAGGGGGACGCCTTCCTCTTCCCGGTGGTCACTAGAATTCTTGGGGAGCACCACAGGAGCCTCGTGGCAGCCTACGCGGTCCCACACACCACGAGCGAACCAACGAGCTGAGGCACAGTGAGCGAGCGTAACCGGCCCGTCCCCCGTGTTGGCATGGTCGGCGGTGGCCAGCTTGCCCGGATGACCCACCAGGCGGCCATCGCCCTGGACGTCGACTTCCGCGTCCTGGCCAGGTCCGCCGGTGACAGCGCCGCCCTGGTCTGCGGCGACGTGCAGCTGGGCGACGACCGAGGACTGAACGACCTACTGACCTTCGCTAAGTCGTGTGACGTCGTCACCTTCGACCACGAGCACGTGCCCGAGCCGGTGCTGCGCGAGGTCGAGGAGTCGGGGGCGCGGGTCCGGCCGAGCCGCGACGCGCTGCGCCACGCCCAGGACAAGATCCGCATGCGCACCCGCGCCTCGGAACTGGGAGCGCCCTGCCCGCGCTGGCGCGCGGTGACCACTGTCGGGCAGGTCGAGTCGTTCGGCGCCGAGGTGGGCTGGCCGGTCGTGCTCAAGGCCGCCAGCGGGGGTTACGACGGCAGGGGGGTCTGGGTGGCCGACTCCGTGTCGGAGGCGCGCACCGTGTTGGACCGCGCCGCCGCGACCGAGACCCCGATGATGGTGGAGGAGCGGGTCCCCTTCCGGCGGGAGCTCGCCGTGCAGGTGGCGCGTTCGCCCTACGGGCAGGTCGCCACATACCCCGTTGTGGAGACCGTACAGCGCGATGGCATCTGCCACGAGGTCATCGCACCCGCCCCGGGACTGGACGAGGACCGGGCGACCCGGGCCCAGGAGCTCGCCATCGAGCTCGCGCACGCGCTCGACGTCACGGGCGTGCTCGCGGTGGAGCTCTTCGAGACCGACGACGGGGTGGTCCTCAACGAGCTGGCCATGCGCCCGCACAACTCCGGCCACTGGACCATCGAGGGGGCCCGTACCTCCCAGTTCGAGCAGCACCTGCGCGCCGTCCTCGACCTGCCGCTGGGATCACCGCGCACCACCGCGCCCTTCGTGGTCATGGCCAACGTGCTCGGCGGGGAGGATTCCGGCGTCTTCGACCGGTACTTTCACGTCATGGCCAAGGACCCCGAACTCAAGACACACTTCTACGGCAAGCAGGTCCGGCCTGGCCGCAAGATCGGGCACGTCACGGTCCAGGGCGACGACCACCACGCGCTTCTCGAACGCGTCCGCGACGCAGCCGCACACCTCAAGGGAGCCTCTCAGTGACCGAGACCGACCCGACCATTGGCATCGTGATGGGCAGTGACTCCGACTGGCCGGTCATGCAGGAGGCCGCCGCGGCGCTGGAGGTGTTCGACATCGGTTACGAGGCCGACGTCGTCTCCGCGCACCGGATGCCGCAGGACATGATCACCTACGGTTCACAGGCCGCCGACCGTGGGCTGAAGGCGATCATCGCCGGTGCCGGTGGGGCGGCGCATCTGCCCGGGATGCTGGCCGCTGTCACCCCGCTGCCGGTGATCGGGGTTCCCGTCCCGTTGCAGCACCTCGACGGGATGGACTCGCTACTGTCCATCGTGCAGATGCCCGCCGGGGTTCCCGTCGCGACGGTCGCCGTGGGCGCCGCTCGTAACGCGGGACTACTGGCGGCGCGCATGCTCGCCATGCACGACCCCGACCTGCGCGAACGGATGGTCGACTTCCAGGAGGACCTGCGGACCCAGGCCCAGGAGAAGGGCGAGCGGCTGCGCCGCCAGGCACCCCCTCAGAGCCCGGGTATGGGTTTCAGCGTGGGCTGACCCACCACACCCCAGCGAGAGGCTCCTGCCGGGGCGACCAGACCCGGCCAACCGCCACCAACCTCCTGACCGGGTATGTCCAGGATCTGTTTCAGCCCGGCCCGGGCGAGCGGCAGCGAGCCCAGGTAACACGGGCCGGGTACCGCCGGGGTTCTGGAGGGTGCGGAGGTGGGGGAGTGAGGGACGAGCGACCTCACCGGAGGTGCCCGAAGGTTCCCGGCTTCTGGGGTACCCGGCCCGGGCGAGCGGCAGCGAGCCCAGGTAACACGGGCCGGGTGCCGCCGGGGTTCTGGAGGGTGCGGAGGTGGGGGAGTGAGGGACGAGCGACCTCACCGGAGGTGCCCGAAGGTTCCCGGCTTCTGGGGTACCCGGCCCGGGCGAGCGGTGGCGAGTCCAGAAAGCACTACAGCGAGCCCAGAAAGCACTACCTAGGGGCGCCCGAGCGCCCGATAGGTCCAGTCGTGGGCGCGCCATGTGGCGGCGTCGAGCGCGTTGCGGCCGTCGACGATGTTGCGGCGCGCCACGAGCTTGGCGAGTTCGGCGGGATCGGCGTCGCGGAACTCGGCCCATTCGGTGAGCATCAGTACGACGTCGGCGTCCCGGACGGCCTCCAGCATGGAGTGCGCGTAGTTGAGTTCGGGGTGCTCCTCTTTCGCGCGCTCCAGGGCCTCGGGGTCGTAGACGGTCACGGTCGCGCCCTGTGCGGCGATCGTCGAGGCGACGTCGAGCGCGGGCGAGTCGCGGATGTCATCGGAGTTGGGTTTGAACGCGGCGCCCAACACTCCCACGGTCCGGCCGTCGAACCCGCCGCCGATGAGTCCCCGCGCGATGTCGACGGTGCGAGCCCGGCGCCGCTGGTTGATGGCGTCGACCTCGCGTAGGAACGAGAGGGCGGGCTCGACGCCGAGCTCGTCGGCGCGGGCCATGAACGCGCGAATGTCCTTGGGTAGGCAGCCACCGCCGAATCCGAGCCCGGGGCCGAGGAACTTGCCGCCGATGCGGTCGTCGTAGGAGAGGGCTTCGGCGAGGCGTTTGACGTCGGCCCCGGCGGCTTCGGACACCTCGGCCATGGCGTTGATGAAGGAGATCTTGGTGGCCAGGAACGCGTTCGCCGAGACCTTGACGAGCTCGGCGGTCTGGATGTCGGTCACCAGGAACGGGATTCCCTGCTCGATCTGGGACGCCGAGATCTCCCGCATGGCCGCCTCGACGCGCGCGGATTCGGTGCCAATGACGATCCGGTTGGGCCGCAGGGTGTCCTCGACCCCGAAACCCTCCCGGAGGAACTCCGGGCTCCAGCCGAGTTCGACGCCGGTGCCGACCGGTGCGACGGTGTGGAACCGTCGCGCGACGCGCGCGGCTGTACCCACGGGAACGGTGGACTTGCCGATGACGACCGCCGGCCGGGTCAGCCGCGGGGCCAGGCTCTCGACCGCGCCATCGACGAAGCTGAGGTCCGCGGCGTTGGAGTCGGAGCGTTGCGGGGTGCCGACGCAGAGGAAGTGGATGTCGGCGAACTCGGCGACCTCGTCGTAGTCACAGGTGAAGCGCAGCCGCCCGGCGGCGAGGTTGCGGTTGAGGACCTCCTCCAGCCCGGGCTCGTAGAACGGGACGCGGCCGGCCGAGAGGCTGTCGATCTTGACCCGGTCGACGTCGAGGCCCAGCACGTCGAAGCCGAGCTCGGCCATGCAGGCGGCGTGCGTGGCACCCAGGTACCCGGTGCCGATAACCGAGATCCGTGCTTGGGCCAATGGTTCGTCCTTCCTTGCTTCCCACCGCCGTGCGTGGTCGCCGGCCCGACGGTCCGTTCCGCTCGCGTGTCGCCCCGGCCGGTCCGAACGACACGATTACGAGAGAGATTGCCGGACTCGCCCACGGCGCAACCTTAACTCGGGGTTGATGCGATCCGACCAAGCGTCGGGGAAAGGTGCGTTTCGTGCGGGTTAGTCGGAAGTACGGCGACACCCCAGGGGCTCTACACTGCCAAGATTACCCGTGGCCACGGCCGCCTCAGCGCGGACGTGGCGGGCCGCCCGAGGGGTCCCGCTGGAACGGGGTCGTGGTGCCGGCGGGCTCGCCGTGCTCGGGAGCGCTCGAAGGCGGGTCGTCCGGGGCGGGCGCCGCGGGATAGCGGTCGTGAGGGTGCTGGTCGTCCGGAACGGGCCGCGGGGGAGGGGCGGCACCGGTCGAACGCCACCGCGACGGCAGCAGTGCCGAGATGAGCAGCAGGGTCCCCAGGGGCAACACAACCGGAAACGCGGGGCCCAGGGGGTGGAACATCGAGTCGGCGTCGAGCCAACCGGGCATGGCGGTCTCGAAGGACCCCAGGTCCAGCAGCGGCCAGAGGCAGAACCCCAGCGGGACGGCTCCCGCGAGCAGCGCCGCCAGCGGTGACAGCCGGGACCCGGCGAGCAGCCCACCGAGAACTCCGATGGCCATGAGCGCGCCAACCCCGGGCATGGCGAGACCGTCGGTGAAGTCCCCGGACCGCACTCCGCCGCTGACCTCGGCGGCGGCCCACGCCGTGCCGAACCACAGTAGTGGAGCGCAGAGCAGCCCGGCCAGCAGGCCGAACAGATGGCGGCGCACGAATCCTCCAGAGCCCTCGGGTGGTCGTGGTCCTACCACGATTGGCGGGAACCCTAACGCACGCGCACGCGCGCTCCGGTACCGCCGCACGACTCCGCCCCTCGGAGGAGGGTTTGTTCGGCCCGGTTCACCCGCAGACGTTCTCGCGCGCGCTCGAGGCGCTCACCTCGCTTCGCGGGCCGTCCCCACCCGAGGGCTCGGGCTCGGAGGGCTCCGGCTCCGGATCGGGCGGGTCGACCCCGGTGAAGTTGAACCCGACCACCACCTGCAGCTCCTCACTCAGTGTGCTGTCCTCGCGCACCTCGGAACCGGGAATGCTCTCCGACAGCAGAGAGGCGGACCGCTCCTCGCCCGGCCCGTGCCGTACCACCGTCGTCGCGACATCCTGGGTGGGCCAGTTACGCGCCCTGGAGGAGGTCTCGAACCCGGCTTCGGAGAACGCGTCGCGGACCTCCTCGCCCTTGCCGGGGGCGCCGGTGCCGTTGAAGACCTGTAGCCGGATGTCGTTCGGTTGGGGGCGCTCGTCGGCGGGCTCCTCCGCGGAGCTGGCGGTCTCCCGTTCGCTGACCGGCTGGTCAGCATTGATGTCGGCGAACAGGGCGCGAGCCTCCTCCTCGTTCCACCGGACGGCGACGTCGCCTCGGGGGGTCCAGTAGTCGGTATCGGCCACTGGGACCTGGGTGAACGTCACGTCATCCAGCCCGATGTCGCTCACCTGGGCGCCGAGCCGGTTGAGGGCCTTGGTGTCGAGGCCCTCGTCCACGGTCACGGCGCCGAGAGCGGTGTCGAGGAAGGAGGTGAGCTTGGCCGGGTCCGACAGTGTCTCGGTGCTGACCGCCTTGTCCAGGAGCGCGGAGACGACCTGCTGTTGCCGGTCGATGCGGTCGAGGTCGCCACCTGGGGTCTGGCGCGTGCGGGAGAAGGCGAGCGCGTCCTCCCCGTCGACATGGTGGGTCCCCGCCTCCATGCTGAGGTGGGCCTTGGGGTCCTCGATCGGCTCGGACAGACACACCTCGATCCCGCCGACCGCGTTGACGACGTCGACGAACCCCGAGAAGTCGATCTCCGCGTAGTGGTCGATGCGCACGTTCGTGGCCGACTCGACCGTCCGGACGGCGAGCTGCGGGCCGCCGTAGGCGTAGGCGGCGTTGATCTTGTCCTTTCCGTGCCCCGGTACGTTCACCCAGGAGTCGCGGGGAAGCCCGACGACGTTGACGTGGTCGCGTTCGTTGTTCAGGTGCACCAGCATCATGGTGTCCGAGCGGCCGGCGGCACCGTCGTTGTCCGAGCCCTCGACACCCTCCCGGCTGTCCGAACCGATCAGCAGGAACGTCAACGCCCCCTTGGGTCCCTCCTCTGGGCGGTCCCCGTCGAACAACCCCCCGAAGACGTCGAAGCGGTTGATCTTGCCGGAGGCCCATTCGGTGAACGCCCACGAGCCACCGGACGCCAGGAGTACCAGGAACGACATCGCCGCGGCGAGCAGCAGCACGGTCCGTTGCCGGCGGACACGCGCGGGAGGGATTCCGGAGATTCCCCGTCCCTCTGTCCGCCCACGGGGGTCGGGAGGCGTGGGGCCCGAACGGGGCCGCGAGAACTCCGGAGTGTGCCGGCTCACTCTGCTCCCCCTGCCGTCTCCCGTGCGATCGCTCATCGGTCACCGCCCCCGTGACCGCCCCGGTGTCCTTCCCAGACTGGCACCCGATGCCCCGATGGGGCGCGGGTTGGCGTCCTCTCGGCGTGTTGGCGCCCGGTGGCGGGACCCGTGTGACCACACGCGGTCGGATTCGGGTAGCGGGTGCAGTAGCGTTACCTGGCGAGCGAGCCACGTCGCGGCGCGGGCCGTGCCCGTGTCCACCCTCGGACGGTTGGCTCCCGTCAGGCCCGTCGACCCTTGGAAGAGCTGATGACCTGGCCGGCAGTCTCGGTAGTCATGCCCATTCTGAACGAGGAACGCCATCTCGCCGGAGCCGTACGGCGCGTGCTCGCCCAGGACTACCCGGGAGAGATCCAGGTGGTGCTCGCCGTCGGCCCCTCGCGTGACCGTACGCGGGAGGTCGCCGACGCGCTGGCGGCTGATGACGATCGCGTTACGGTGGTGGACAACCCGACCGGCCGCACCCCCTCCGCTCTCAACGCGGCGATCGCCGCCTCGACGAGTTCCATAGTGGCGCGCGTCGACGGTCACGCCATGATGCCGGACGACTACCTGCGGGTGGCCGTGGAGACCCTGGAGGAGACCGGGGCGGACAACGTGGGTGGGATCATGGCCGCCGAGGGCGAGACCTGGTGGGAGAGGGCCGTCGCCGCCGCCATGACCTCCAAGGTGGGGGTGGGTAACGCGCGCTTCCACACCGGAGGTGAGGGAGGCCCGGCCGACACCGTTTACCTGGGTGTGTTCCGGCGCTCGGCGCTCGACCGGGTGGAGGGCTACGACGAGGCGTTCCTGCGCGCCCAGGACTGGGAGATGAACCACCGTATCCGGCAAAGCGGTGGGGTGGTCTGGTTCCAGCCGCGGATGCGCGTCTCCTACCGTCCGCGTCGCGACGTCAGGGCGCTGGCCAACCAGTACTTCCATTACGGGCGGTGGCGGCGCGTCGTGGCCCGCCAGCACAAGGGCACCATGAACCTGCGCTACCTGGCGCCGCCCGTGGCCGTGCTGGCGATTCTCGCGGGGACCGTGGCCGGGGTCTTGTTCTGGCCCGCTCTCCTCGTCCCGGCCAGCTACGTCGTCGCCATCGTCGCCGCGTCCGTACCGCTGGGCCGTGGCCTCGGGGTCAGGGCCAGGCTGGCGATCCCGGTGGCGCTGGCCACGATGCACATGTCATGGGGCGTTGGGTTCCTGACCAGCCCGCCCAGCCTGGGGGCCGACTCCCGTACCGTGCGTGGTCTGACCGCGCACCAGTGATCCTGTCCATGTCGGGACTGTCGGTGGCCTGGCGTGTCGGTGGCCACGAGATCAACGAGGGGACGGCCTCGCCTCGCCCCCGGGGAGAGTCGCCGGGGGGAGCTAACGCTCCTTGAGGGCCTCGAGCACGCCGGGGACGTCGTCGACGACCACGGCGTCCATGCCGGCGTCGGCGAACCGTGCCGCGTCGGTGGGGTCGGGGCACCAGGACACGATCTCCAGCCCGGCCCGGTGCGCCACACCGACCGTGTAGTCGACCTCACGGCGGCCCGGACTGGGGGCGTCTCCGGACAGCCCGAACGAGCGCGCGTCGATCGCCACGATCGCGCATCCCAGGCCCGCGGCACCGGCGACCGCCTGGTCCAGCGGGTTGCGGACGAACGGCATCCAGGCGGTGGGGATCTCCGGTGCTTCGCGGTGGATCTCCACCAGCGCCGCCGGGTCGAACGAGCACACGAACAGCCGGCGGCGCCGCGCCTCGCGCCTGAGGGCGGGCAGCAGCAGCGCCATGGTGCGCCGCGTCTCGGGGGCGGTGGCGTCCTCCATCACGGTCTTGACGTCGACGTCGATCCCGACGTTCGGCGGGATCGCCTCGACCGCCTCCTCGAGGGTGACCACGCCGTCGTCACGGAGGTCGCCGAGCGGCAGGTCCACAATGGCCCGGCCGTCCTCCAGGGCGGCGTCGTGCCGGATCACCAAGTGGTCGTCGGCCGTACGGCGGACATCGATCTCGACCCATGTGGCGCCGGAGTCGACGGCCGCCCGGAAGGAGTCCGGGGTGTTCTCGGCGTTGCCGTCGACGGTGCCGCGGCCCGCGCCGCGGTGCCCGATGACCTCGGGTGCGGTGAAGACGGTCATGGGACCCTCGCGGCCGGCTGCCGGCGCAGCAGCATCTCGGCGACCTCGACGTCACCGGGGTTGGTGATCTTGAGGTTGGACTCGTCGCCCTCGACGATGCGGACGGTCTCGCCGGGCAGGTAGCGCAGCACGACACCGCAGTCGTCCGTGGCCGCCAGCTCCGGATCGGCGAGGGCGCGGTCGTAGGCGCGTCGCAGGACGTCCAGCCGGAACCCCTGGGGAGTCTGCATGCGGCGTAGCGACTCCCGCGGTGGTACCGCGCGCAGGGTCTGAGAGCCCGACGTGTCGCGCTCGACCTCGATCACGGTGTCCGCGGTCGGGACCGCTGTTCCCACCGCGCCCGCCTCGGTGAGAGCCGCCACACAGTCGGCGATGACCCGCTGGCTCACGAGGGGCCGCACCGCGTCGTGCAGCAGGACGAGGTCGCGGCCGTCGCGGGTGTCCAGTGCCCTGAGCGCGGCGGTCGAGGTCGCGGTCCGGGTGGGTCCGCCGGGCAGCACCGCCGACACCTTCGCCAGCCCGCCGTGCTCGACCATTTCCGAGACCTCGGGAAGATGGTCCTCGACCATGAGCACGATGACGTCGTCGACGTCCGGGGCGTCGCAGAACGCGGCGATGGAGCGCTCGATGACGGCCCGTCCGGCCAGCGGCAGCAGCTGTTTGGGCCGTGCCCCGCCCATGCGGGCCCCGACACCGCCCGCCAGGACCGCGGCGGTGACACGGGGCGCCTCGGACGGGTCACCGGCCGCGGAAGCACCCGACATGGCAAACCTCATCTCCGTGGTCGCCCAGCGAGGATAGAACACTGGGCGGGTAGCCTGGGCAGCTGGTCCGGATGCCCTCTCCGCTAACATCATTCGAACAATCGCCGGTTGTGGAGTAGCGGCCGCCAGCGCGGGGGTAGCCTACAGGCGCCTGGTTGGGGTTCTTCGGTCCGTAAAGAATGCCAGAATCGGGCTGAACCCGGGTTGGTGCGCGGTCGTGGGACCGCGTCTCTTCCTGAGCTACTCGGGTATCTGTGTGGACCTCAAACGGCCGTCGCACGCCCGGAGACGGTCCAGGGCGCCTGGTGTGCCGCGCCCGACGGTTCATCGCACGTGGTGGACCCGGCCGTGACCGGTGTCGGCCCGGATCGCGTGGCCTGCGCCTGCGGTCGACCATGATGACGAACGCATCCCGGAGGAGGTGGCGGTGGCGTCAAGGGCGCTGGCCGTCTGGCAGAACCGGAAGGTCGTCAGCCTTCTGGTTCGGCGCGACCTGAAGGTGAAGTATCAGCAGTCGATCCTCGGCTACGCCTGGTCGATGCTGGAGCCACTGGCGATGGCGGGGGTCTACTTCTTCGTCTTCGGCATGATCTTCCAGACCAACCGGGGGGTTCCCGGGGGTGACGACGCCCCCGGCGGGTACCTGCTGTTCCTGATTTCGGGGCTGCTCCCGTGGCTGTGGTTCAGCGGGTCACTGGGGGAGTCGCCGAGGGCGCTGATCACCCATTCCAAACTCATCACGACCATGAAGGTGCCGCGGGAGATCTTCCCACTCGCGGGGGTCACCACGAGGTTCGTGGACTACCTGTTCACCTGGCCGGTGCTGTTGGTCTTCGTGTTCGCGCTGGGTGGGCAGACCACCTGGGAGGGCATCCTGCTGTGGCTGCCACTGGCCATCGTGGTGCAGTTCTCGTTCACACTCGGCGTGACCATGTTTCTGGCCACCATCAACGTCCTGGTGCGTGACGTCGAGCGGATCGTGCGCATCCTCAACAGGGTGCTCTTCTACGCCTCGGCGATTATCATTCCGTCGTTGATGGTGCTCGACTCGGACACCTTCCCCGAGTGGTTCAAGACGCTGTACCAGCTGAACCCGCTGTTGGGAATCTTCAAGATGCATCACACCGTTTGGTTCCCTGAGGACGCGCCGAGCGCGTTCCTCATGTCCACGACGATCGGGGGAACGGTCCTCATGCTCATCATCGGGTACACGACCTTCCGGCGTCTGGAGACGTCCGTGCTGAAGGAGTTGTGATGGCGCAGCCCGTCATCGAGGCCAAGGGGCTTGGCGTCAAGTTCGCGGTGAACCGGAGACGCAAACGCAGCCTCCGGGAGATGTTCATCCACGGCACCAAGCGCGACCCCAACGCCGGATCGACCGACTTCTGGCCGCTGCGCGACGTCTCCTTCGAGATCGGCGAGGGCGAGTGCGTCGGCATCGTGGGCAAGAACGGCACCGGTAAGTCAACGCTGCTCAAGCTGATCGCCGGGGTCCTCATCCCGGACGAGGGCGAGGTCACCGTCCACGGCAAGGTAGCCCCCCTGCTGGAGCTGCGGGCCGGGTTCAACGACCAGCTCACCGGTCGTGAGAACGTCAACCTCGTCGGGTCGCTGCACGGCATGACGCCCCAACAGCTCGAGGACCGGTTCGAGCAGATCGTGGATTTCGCCGAGATCGAGGAGAGGTTCATCGACACACCCGTGCGGCACTACTCCAGCGGTATGAAGGTGCGGCTCGGGTTCGCGCTGATCTCGCAGCTGGAGCACCCAGTCATGCTGGTCGACGAGGTGCTCGCCGTCGGCGACAAGAGCTTCAAGCGCAAGTGCTACGAGGCCATTGACCGGATGCTGGAGAACAACCGCACGATGGTTCTCGTGTCCCACAACGAGGGCGACCTACGGCGGTTCTGTGGCCGGGGGCTCTACATCAAGGACGGGCTCCTGGCGCTCGACACCGACATCGAGAGCGCTCTCTCGGCCTACAACGAGGACACTCAGGCCGAGATCGACGCCCGCAAGAACAACAAGAACAAGAAGAAAAAGAACAACAACGACAACAACGACGACGACGGGGACGAGAAGGCCGCCTGACCCGCGTCGCCACCGGCCGCGCGTTTGGAACGTACTCAACGCGCCGGGTGTGTCGATAATTGCCGTACGCCAGCTTCTGGGTGATCGTTCAGCGTAGGAGGCGTACGGGAGGGACACGGCCGTGGCGAAGGTCCGGGAGTACGCCGTTCGTGTGGCGAACGCCGTCCTGCGCCCGGTGAGCAGGAGTGCCGCACGCTGGGCCGCGCGCGCGTCGTTGAGCCGGGCGGGGCTCGCCCGGATCGGCCTGGTCCTCGCGGTTCTCGCCGCGGTGTGGTTCACCGAGGGTGGGCTACGCGGTGCCCTGGTGGGATCGCTGCTGTTGGGCGCCGTGCTGTTCACCGACACCGTGGCCGCGGACCTGGAAGGGGAGCGCGGCGACGCGCTGGCCGGCTGGCTGGCGCTGCTGCTGTCGCGCCTGCGTGAGTACGTGGTCTACGCCGGACTGGCCATAGGTGGGGTCGTCACCGGGGTGCCGGACGCGTGGACGTGGGCCGCGGGGGCGCTCGTCACGCTCGCCCTGTACGAGTCGGTCGCCACGGCGCGGCTCGCGTCCGGCGCGCGCGACACCGGTGCCCCGTCGGCGCCGCCGGTCCCACGGCCCCACGACTCACCCATAGCCGCCATGGATCCCAGCCGCCCCAAGGGCGGCCCCGAGCCCAGTGACCCGGCCCTGACCGCGAAGCTGCTCGGTGACGCGCCACAGCAGCCGGTTGGGGAGACGGAGCCAACCGGGCCCATCCGGATCCGCACCACCCCGAAGAGCACGGTCGACGCGGCGAAGTGGCAGGAAGGGCGGCGCCGGGCACTGCGCGGGTTGGGGCTCACCGAGTCCACGCCCGAGGGGGGCGCCTATCCCGCGGTTCGAGGACCGGCACGGCTTTGGCGGCCGTGGGCGCCGCGGATACCGCGGTTACCGCGGGTGCGCGTCCCGTACTCGCAGGCGGCGCGCTTCGCCGTGATCGCCCTGACAATAACGATTTGGGACACTCGAGTGACGTTTGTCGCGCTGATCACCGGAGGTCTCATAGCGCTCTGTGGCGCGCTCGCGCCCCCGTCCGCCCGCGACACGGTGAGGTAGCGCCATGGCCACCGACGCGCCCCACACCCCAGAGCCCCGGGTTGACGTGCGTTTTCTTCGTGACGACGGATACCTTGGCGACGGATTGGGGCGGATCGTCGCCGGCGCGGTTCCGCCATTGCTACCGATGCTGGGCGGCGTGGTGGTGACGGCGACCCTACTCGTGGCCGGTCTCGGCCAGGATTCAGGTATTACGCTGTTCGCACCGGCGGTCGCGCTGCTGCTGTCCGGGGTGGCCTCGGGGCATCCGCACGACGGGCGTCGTGACTGGATCGTCCCCCCGATCCTGCGCGGGACGGAGTACGTGTACCTGCTCGCGCTCGGTCACGGATCGGAGGTACCGGGCCCGCTGGTGTTCGTACTGGTGGCCGCGGTCGCAGTGCACCACCGCGATGCCGTGTGCAGGACACACTGCGGTGTGCGTCCGCCCACCCGGGCCATCCGGGCACGGCTCGGCTGGGACGGGCGAATGCTGCTCGTCGCTCTAGGCGGTGTTCTGGGCTGGCTACCCTTCGCCTACGGCGCGCTTGCGAGCTACCTCGTGGTGCTGCTGGTCTGGGACGCCTGGACCAGCTGGCTCGCGGCCCCCGTGGCGACGGTGACACTCGACTCACGAAACGAACTGGGAGGCGTGGACGCCTCCACAACATAAGGAGGAAGGCGCCTACATGCTCGGGATGGTTCTTGCCGCGGGAGCGGGCCGCCGACTACGCCCATACACCGACACCCTGCCGAAGGCGTTGGTGCCGGTCGATGGTGACACCACCATCATGGACATCTCGCTGCGCAACCTCGCGGCGGCCGGACTGACCGACATCGTGGTCGTCGTCGGCTACCGCGCCGAAGCGGTGGAGGAGCGCAAGGAGACGCTGGAGCGCAGGTACGGCGTCACGCTGACACTGACCCACAACGACAGGGCCGAGGAGTGGAACAACGCCTACTCCCTGTGGACGGCTCGCGAGTACTTCTCCGAAGGCGTCCTCCTCGTCAACGGCGACACTGTGCACCCCTCGAGTGTGGAAGAGACTCTACTCGCCGCACGGGGACCGGAACTGCTCCTCGCGGTGGACAACGTCAAAACGCTCGCTGACGAGGAGATGAAGGTAACCCTGGACGAGTCCGGGCACCTGAGCCACATCACCAAGCTCATGGATCCGGGCATCGCGGCCGGCGAGTACATCGGCGCGACCCTCATCGAGGGGCACGTGGGCGACCGGCTCGCGGACGCGTTGCGGGCCACGTGGGAGCGCGATCCCCAGCTCTACTACGAGGACGGGTTCCAGGAGCTGGTGAACCGGGGTGGCAAGGTCGCGGTCGCGCCGATCGGAAAGGTCGACTGGGTGGAGGTCGACGACCACGACGACCTGAGCCGCGCGAGGGAGATCGCATGCCACTACTAGCCCGAATGATCAATTCTCCCCTCGCGATCGACGTTCGACGCGGTGCCATCGCCTCCCTCGGCACGGTGCTCGCGGACCGCCGCATCGCCAACGAGGGCCGCATCGCGGTCGCGGTCGGTCCCGGCCAGGGGGCCCAGATCGTGGCCTCGCTCGACCTGCCCCACTGCGAGGTCTTCCAGGTCGACGGCGGAAGTGTCGACATCGCCACCGAGCTCGGGAAGAAGCTCCGCTCCGGCGCCTACGAGGCGGTGGCCGGTATCGGTGGCGGAAAGACCATCGACGTCACCAAGTTCGCCGCCTCCATGGCGGGAATCCCCATGGTGGCCGTGGCCACCAACCTCTCCCATGACGGCATCGCCTCACCCGTCAGCTCGCTCGAGCACGAGAGCGGAAAGGGCTCCTACGGTGTCACTATGCCGACCGCGGTGGTCGTCGACGTCGATTACGTCCGGGCCGCGCCCCAGCGTCTGGTGCGCTCCGGGATCGGTGACGCCGTGAGTAACCTCTCCGCCATCGCGGACTGGGAGCTCGCCGGGCGTGAGCAGGGCGAGCCCGTCGACGGCATGGCGGTCACCTTCGCCCGGGTCGCTGCCGAGGCCATCGTGCACCGGCAGGACTCGGTGGACTCCCAGTCGTTCCTCACGGCGTTGGCCGAGGCGCTGGTGCTGTCCGGGATGGCGATGTCCGTGGCCGGCTCCAGCCGTCCGGCGAGCGGTGCCTGCCACGAGATCCTGCACGCGGTCGACCAGC
This sequence comes from Halostreptopolyspora alba, assembly GCA_003725585.1. Lineage (GTDB taxonomy): Bacteria > Actinomycetota > Actinomycetes > Streptosporangiales > Streptosporangiaceae > Lipingzhangella > Lipingzhangella alba. Next base: position 54,527 of record RJMB01000024.1, read on the forward strand.
TCTATCCGGGAACCAGCAACCATGGCGAGCTCGCCGGTATCGGCGCGCTCTTCGCCTACTTCCTGCGCACGCGTTACCAGGGCGCGGAGGAGGAACCGGTGCGTGAGATCCGGGCGTGCCTGCTCCGCAACGGGCTGCCCCTCGTTCCCGGCGACATCGGGTTGGACGACGACCAGTTCGCGAGAGCTGTGTCCCGCGCCCCAGCTACCCGCCCGGGCCGCTACACGGTGCTGGAGCACCTGAACCTGACCGACGACGAGATTCGGCGGAGTGTCAGTGAGTATGTCCAAACCGTCGGTCACTGAGGTTCGAGCGGCTGGGCAGCCCGAAGGCGTCAAGGAACGCGTCAATGAGGAGCATTGGGCCGGACGGCTCTACATGCGCGATCTCTCGCCGTATGTGAGCACCGCCTTCGTCCACTTCGGTGTTCCGCCGAACCCCATCACCTACCTGATGATGGCCTTCGGGGTGCTGGCCGGTGTCACGCTGGCGTTCGGCGGCCTGTGGTCGGCGCTGCTCGCGGCGGTGCTGGTGCAGCTCTACCTGCTGCTCGACTGCTCCGACGGGGAGGTGGCCCGCTACACAGGGCGGACCAGCGTCGCGGGCATCTACCTCGACCGCATCGGCCACTACTTGGCCGAGGTGACCCTGCTCATCGGGCTGGGGATTCGCGCCCAGGGCGAGTTCGCGGCCGGCGGTTGGGTGATCGCCGGGATGGCCGCGGCTCTGGGAGCCGCCCTGATCAAGGTGGAGACCGACAACGTCTCCGTCGCCCGTGCGAAGGCGGGTCTGCCCGAGAAGATCCCCGAGACGGCGATGCAGCCGCGCTCCTCGGGTCTGGGGCTGGCGCGCAGGCTCGCCTCGGGGCTGCGGTTCCACCGGGTGATCCAGGCCGTGGAGCTGTCCCTGCTGGTCGTCGTCGCGGCGGTGGTGGACGCGGTGCGTGGCGACCTCGTCGCCACCCGGGTTCTCGTCGCCGTGTGCGTCGTGGTCGCGGCGTTGCAGACGGTGCTGCACCTGGTCAGTGTGCTCGCCTCTCGCCGGCTGGAGTGAGGCTGGGCCGGTTCCGCGCCGTGCGGGGCCGGCCCGCCGGAAACCACCGGTGCGCGATTGCGCGTAACCCCAAACCTTGCTTTATTCCTTCGTTAGGCTCGTCGTGCGATGCTCACCCGCGAGCCATCCCGTATCCATATCCACGATTGGTTCCCATGACCAGGCCAGTCTCTCCGGACGCGGCTGCGGCGGCGCCGCACGGCGCCACCGACACGCACTCCTCGGGTGCGCGGCCCGGCGGCGATCCCGATTCCCGTACAGTTGAACGCGGCGGGAACGGGAGTGTACGTGGAGGTTCACAGCGGATGAAGATCTCCTGTGTGCTCCTGACCATGGGGACCCGGCCGGCCGAGCTGCGGCGCGCCATCCAGAGTGTCTTCGAGCAGGACACCGTCGACGTCGAGGTCGTCGTCGTGGGCAACGGCTCCGCGCTCCCCGAGCTGCCCGACGGGGTGACCGCCGTCCAGCTGACCGAGAACCTCGGTATTCCCGAAGGCCGTAACCACGGGGTCAGCGCCTGCGGCGGCGACATCGTGCTCTTCCTGGACGACGACGGCTGGTACCGCTCCCGGGATCTCGCCCGGCACGTCCACGACCGTTTCCTCGAGGATCCCGGCCTCGGCGCGATCTCGTTCCGGATCGCCGATCCCGACGGAGGGCCCGACCAGCGTCGCCACGTGCCGCGGTTGCGCTCGGGCGACCCGCAGCGCTCCAGCCGCGTGACGACGTTCCTCGGTGGGGCCTGCGCGATCCGCCGCGAGGCGTTCGACAGGGGCGGGGGGCTACCCGGTGAGTTCTTCTACGCGCACGAGGAGACCGACCTCGCCTGGAGCATCCTCGACGCCGGATACGAGATCATCTACGACGCCGATGCCGTGATGTACCACCCGGCGGTGGCACCGACTCGGCACTCCGACTTCTACCGGCTCAACGCCCGCAACCGGGTCTGGCTGGCCCGCCGTAACCTGCCCTGGCCACTCGTCGTGGTGTACCTGGCCAACTGGGTCGCCATCACGCTGCTGCGAGAACGGTCCGGTATGGCGTTGCGTGCCTGGTTTCGCGGGTTCCGCGAGGGTTGGCGTAGTGACGCCGGGCGACGCCGTCCCATCCGGTGGTCCACCGTCTGGCGGATGACCCGAACCGGCCGGCCGCCGGTCATCTGAGCGGCCCCGACCAAGCTCCGGGGAAGCGTGGGGCTTCCCGGGGTGGGGCCGCCGCGGTGTGCGGCGCCGATTCGGGTGGCCCACCGGGGGTGCCCGGACCCCTAGATTCCCAGCCCCCTGGACACCCGAGCCGAGGCGAGCCCGGAAAACACCACCTAGAGCTCGCTGACGACCTCGTCGTAGTCCAGGCGGGGCAGCCGCTCCGCCCACGCGTTGGGGCCGGGCCGTCCGATGTTCACGATGACGAGGCTCCGCTGGGCTGTTTCGCCGAAGAACTCCGCGTCGACACCGTCGGGGTTGAACCCCGTCATGGGGCCGGCGGCGAGTCCGGCCGCGCGGATGCCGATGATGAAGTAGGCGACCTGCAGAGTCGCGTTCAGCCGGGCGTTGCTCTCGCGCTTCGCGTCGTCCGCGGCGAACACGTCCCGGACGTCGGGTTTGATCGGGAAGACGCGCGCCATGTTCTCGTGGAAGTCGAGGTCCGCGCTCAGCACGGCCACCAGCGGCGCTTTGGCGGTCTTGTCCCGGTTGCCCTCCGCCAGGTGCGGAAGTAGGCGGTCTCGGGATTCCGCCGAGCGTAGCAGTGTGACACGCAACGGCTGCATGTTCATCGACGTCGGACCGTACTTGACCAGGTCGTGGATGGCTCGGATCTGGTCGCTGGTCACGGGCTCGTCGCTGAAGGTGTTGGCGGTGCGGGCCTCGCGGAACAGCAGGTCCTGGGCGTCTTTGGAGAGTTCGAGGGGTTCGGCGCTGGCGGACATGGTCTCCACAACGTTCGGTCGGTTCACTTCCGCGTCAAGTTTACTTTCCTAGGAAAGGAACTCGTTGTGGCTGGCCTGTGGCCATGTTCACCGTTTCTCCCGGTGGGAGCCGCGACAGTGGGTCGCGGGCGGCGGAACGGTCACGCGAGCCCACTGCTGAGACCGGTGTCCTGACGGTTGCCCATCCGGGTGCGGTCATGACGGGGGACCAGGGCCGGGCGGGGCGCCGATTCGCTCTGGACCTCGGGGCTTCCCAGAACCCACTCCTCGAGCCGCCGCACGAACGCCTTGGCCTGAACGGGCCAGTGGTACTCCTCACGCGCGATCGCGTGCCCCGTGCGGGCGTACCGTGAGCGCAGCCCGGGATCGGAGCGTAGCCGCAGCACCGCCTCGGCGGCCGCCGAGGCGTCACCGAACGGGACGACCATCCCGCAGTGCCCGTTGGGTCGGCCGGTCACTAGAGCCTCGGCCGGCGGGTTCGGGGTGCTGATCACCGGCAGTCCGTGCGCCATGTACTCGACCACCTTCGTGGGCAACGAGTGCCGGTAGTTGGGGGCGTCCCGCAGCATGCTGATCCCGGCCAGGGCGCCGCTGACCATGCGTAGCGCCTGGTCGTTGGGTACGAACCCGTACCAGTGGACCTTCCCCTCCTGCTGCGCCTGCCGCAGGAGCTGACGGGTCTCGCCGTCGGCCGCCCCGATCACCTCGACCCGGACCCCGTGCGGCCGCAGCAGACCCCCCAGCTCGACCAGCTCCGCGGCGCCCCGCGCCATCGACAGCTGTCCCAGGTACACGACCCGGTCGGTGCCGGGTGGGCGTGGTGGCCGTTCGGGAACGTAGGTGGTGTTGGGCACCACCGGGTGGGTGTGGCGGAAGCGGTCGCGGTAGCCCTCCTCGGCCAGTAACAGGTGCATCCGCCGCTCGGCTCCGCGTTCGAAGCCGCGCACCACCGGCCCCAGGGGGCGCCGCACCGGCTTGGGCAGCCACGGTTTGGTGAGCAGCGAGGCGGCCGCGTCCTCGTGCACGTCCCACACGGTCACGGGGCGGCGCCGGGGGAGGGCGAGGAGCAGTTCCGGGTCGTGGAAAATCAGTGCGTCGGCCCGCGGGGCGTGCTCGGCGAGGGCGGCGCGTGCCTCGCGCAGTGCGCCGAGCCGGCGGGTGCCCGTGGCCCGCGGCACGTCCACGGCCGTCAGCTCCGACCACGGGGTGACGTTGCACGCGCGGAACGGGGCGACGTAGGTGACGGAGTGTCCCGCGTCGAGCAAGGCCCGGACCTGTCGATGCAGGATGCGTGCGTCCTCGGGGTGGTGGACCACCGTGGCCACGAGTGCGTGCATTTCTGGCTCACCTGAACTCTCCGCGCCGTGTTCTCGGGGACTGTCCCCGAAGGCCCGCGTTTGGCCCCGGAAGTCACGCTAGAGAGCAAGGGAAACAGTGGATGAAAACCCGGGTTACACACGGTTGTGACCCGGATGAACCCACGGGAAGGTCGCGCGTGTCCTCCCCGTGTGCTCGATGGTGGGTCCGCTGCTCAGAGGACCTGGATGCCGTCGCGCTGGATGGGCGAGGTGGTGCGGCGGGCGTCGTCGGCCGTGCCGTTGAGGCGCCGCATCACCCCACGCGTGTCCAGCAGCAGGCGGGCGTGCTCGTTGAGCAGGGTGGCCCCGTAGTCGGGATGGTCAGTGAGCAGCACGGTCAGGTCGGCCTCGGCGAGGGCCCGCTCCAGGTTCTCGGCGCGGGGGACGCGCTCCTCGTTCACCTCCCACTCCGCGACGTAGGGGTCGTGGTAGATGAGCTGGGCGCCCTTGCTCGCCAGCTTGCGGGCCACCGGTCGGGCCGGCGACTCGCGCTGGTCGGCGATGCCCGCCTTGTAGGTGACCCCGAGCAGCAGCACCCGGGACCGCGACAGTGCCAGCCCGGAGTCGTTGAGCAGCTCCTGGGCGCGCTGCGTGACGTAGGTGGGCATCCGCGCGTTGATCTCCTGGGCCAGCTCCACGAACCGGAAGGGGTACCCCAGCGTCTTGACCTTGTACGACAGATAGTTCGGGTCGATGGGGATGCAGTGGCCCCCCACCCCCGGCCCCGGCTGGAACGCCTGGAACCCGAAGGGTTTGGTGGCGGCGCAGGCGATCGCGTCCCAGAGGTCGACCCCCAGCTCCTGGCAGAAGATCGCCATCTCGTTCACCAGGGCGATGTTGACGTGTCGGTAGGTGTTCTCCAGGAGCTTGGCCATCTCGGCCTCACGGGTCCCACGGGCCTGGACCACGTTGGTGATGAACCTGCCGTAGAACTCGGCGGCGAGCTGCCCGCACCGCTCGGTCAACCCGCCCACCACCTTCGGGGTGTTGGCCACGCCGAAGGCGACGTTGCCGGGGTCGATCCGTTCGGGGGAGAACGCCAGGTGGAGGTCGGTGCCCGCGGTGAGCCCGGACTTCTCCAGGCGTGGCCGGACGAACTCGTCGGTCGTGCCCGGGTAGGTGGTGGACTCCAGGATGACCAGCGTTCCGTGTCGCACGTGCTCGGCCACCGAGTCGGCCGCGGCGGCGACGGCGCTGAGGTCGGGGCCACCTTCGTCGGACAGCGGGGTGGGCACGCAGATGACGATCGCGTCGGTGGTGCCCAGGACACGCGGGTCCATCGTGGCCTGGAAGCCGGCGTCGCGCATCTCCGTGATGTCGGCGTCGCTCAGGTCGTCGATGTGCGACGTGCCCGAGTTCAGGCCGTCGACCACCTGCGGGGTGACGTCCAGCCCGGTCACCTTCAGTCCGGCGCGGCTGGCTTCCTGAGCCAGCGGAAGACCCACGTAACCGAGACCGATGACGACCAGGTCGGTGGAAGAGGTAGCGACGTCCACAGAGGACCCCCTCGGGTTCGACGTGATGCGGAAACGAGGCGTTGTCTCGCCCGGACTGGGACGCCCGGGCCTGACGGTCAGTTGTCCCGGATCACAGCCCGTGGCCTGGTTCGGTCACGCCCTTGGCGAGTGCCGTATACGCCTCGATATAGCGGAGCGCGGCCGCGTTCCAGGTACGACTGCGCCCGACCCTCTCGCGGCCCGCGAGGCCATACGTCTCGCGGGTCTCCCGACTGTAGAAGAGCTTTTCTAGCTGGTCAGCGAGAATCCCCGAGTCGTTCGGAGGAATTAACTCACCGGTCACGCCAGGTTCCACGAGTTCCCGAAGAGCGTCCACGTCGCTGGCGACGACGGGAAGCCCGCCGGCCATGGCCTCCACCGGTTTCAGCGGGGTGACCAGCCGGGTGACGCGCTCGTCGCGACGCGGCACCGCGAACACGTTGAGGACCGCGTGATACCGCCGAATCGCGCTGGCCGGAACACGTCCCGGGAAGTGCGCTGCGGCGCCCAGACCGGAGTCGGCCGCGCGGCCGCGCAGCGCGTCCAGCTCCGGCCCGTCACCCACGACCAGCGCGTGCGCCGGCACCCCCCGGCGGCGCAACAGGGCCACCGCGTCGACCAGGAGATCCAGGCCCTCGTATCCGTAGCAGCTCGTCGTGGTGCCGACGACGAAGTCATCGGGGGCGATCCCCAGTTCGGCGCGCGACTCCCCGCCGGGTGGCAGCGGCGCGAGGAACTCCTCGTCGACCGCGTTGGGGACGACGATGACCTTGTCCGGTGCGACACCGCGCGCCACGATGTCCGCGCGCATGGTCTCACCCAACGTCACCACGAGGTCGGCGTCGCGCATCCGGGCGGTCTCGCGGGCGCGTTCCCGCTGGTAGAAGGCATCCTCGGTACTTCGGGAGGGGTCGCGGGAGAGCCAGGACTCCTCGAGGAACCCCCGCACCTCATAAACCACCGGTAGGTCGTAATGGGCGCCGAGCCCGAGCGCCAGCTCGGCGTTGCGGTGGTTGCTGGCCGCGTGCAGGACGTCCGGCCGGAGCTGTTCGACCAGCGGCGCCGCGTAGCGCAGCCCGGCCCGCGTCTCCCGTTCCGCGTCCGCGGGCGCGACCCAGGGCAGCAACCGGTGGTAGGGAACGCCGTCGACGTCCACTCGCGGTCGGGCGTCGAACACCCCCTTGGTCAACGGGTATCCCGGGCGTGTCACCACGTGTGGTCGCAGGCCGGCCGCCCGCTGGCCGAGCGCGATCCGGTGTGTCCGCTGGGTGTAGCCGGCGTTCGTGTTCGGCAGCGCGTTGGTCACCAGGTGCAGGATCCGGGAGGTCCGCGGGTCGGATTTCCGATCGTTCATCGCGCCGTCGCGTCGCGTTCGCCACTTCGGAGTTACCTTGAGGGAGTGCGACCGGCCAGTAGTCTCCACCGGCACAGCCCGCCCCGTCATGAGTGCCAGTCGGTGTTGTGACTCGGCACGGCGCGGGCCTTCGGGCAGCCGGGCCAGGAGTTCCGCGGCGAGCTGGGGGTTCTCGATGGCCAGTGAGAACGCGAAGAGCCGGGACAGGAGTCGGGGGGAGGCACCATGAGCGGCGCCCCGAACCGTGTCCAGTGCCCGTTCGCGGTGGCCGGCGTCCCACAGCGCGTACGCGCGGGCCAGGGGACCGAGACGGGGGGCGGTACGGTGTACGCTCCGGCGCAGCCACCCCGGGGTCACACGCAGCGCCAGCATGGGCAGCCGGGCGGGCTCGGCGCGCAGGTGTCGCCAGGTCAGGGTCGCGGTGAATGATGCCGCTCTCACGAAGTTGCGCACATCCACGCATGCAACCACGTAAACGTGACCAGTGGGTGACGCCACGGCGTCGCGCACGCGTCGCGATCGCTGTCTCACCAATGCCGACAAGGGGACGTGATGTCGTCAGCACCGGATGAACCCGCCGGGAGCGCGCCCGCCTCCGGGGAGATCGTGCACATCGTCGGGGCCAGGCCCAACTTCGTGAAGGCCGCCCCGGTTGTGGACGCCCTGGAGCGACGCGGCGCGCGGCAGTCCGTGGTGCATACCGGGCAGCACTACGACGACCGCATGTCCGCGGTCTTCTTCCGGGAACTCGGGCTGCCCAAGCCCGATGTCGACCTCGGGGTGGGGTCGGGCTCGCACGCCGAGCAGACCGCCGCGCTGATGATCGGGCTGGAACGGGAGTTCACGTCCCGTTCACCCGGCCGCGTTGTCGTCTACGGCGACGTGAACTCCACCGTCGCCGCCGCGCTGGTCGCCGCCAAGCTGCACATCCCGGTGGCGCACGTCGAGGCCGGGCTGCGCTCGTTCGACTGGACGATGCCCGAGGAGGTGAACCGGCGCCTCACCGACCAGCTGTCCGGGCTGTGCCTGGCCACCAGCCCCGAAGCGGTGGGCCACCTGGCCGACGAGGGGATTCCGGTCGACCGGGTGCACCTGGTCGGTAACCCGATGATCGACACGCTGCTGGGCAACCTCGACGGCTTCGACGTCGGCGAGCTGCGCGGGCGCCTGGAGCTGCCCGAGCGCTACGTCGCCGCCACGCTGCACCGTCCCGCCAACGTCGACGACCCGGACATCGTCGCCCGCCTGGTGGCCCGGTTGCACGAGGTGGCCGACCAGGTCGACGTGGTAATGCCGGTGCATCCGCGGGGCCGCGCGGCGTTCGAGGCGGCCGGCCTCGGCGACCACCCACGCGTCCACCTGCTCGAGCCCCTCGGCTATCTCGACTTCGTCACCCTCGTGCGTGGGTCCACCGCCGTGGTCACCGACTCCGGCGGGGTGCAGGAGGAGACCACCATCCTGCGGGTCCCCTGCCTGACCCTGCGGCCCAACACCGAGCGTCCGGTCACCATCACGCACGGAACCAACCGGCTCACGGTCTCCTCCGAACTTCCGGGACTGGTCTCCAAGATCCTGGTGGGGGACTCCTTCGGCCGGCCGGCCGTCGCGGACATTCCGCCACTGTGGGACGGGCAGGCCGGAGAGCGCATCGCCACGATCCTGACCAATGAGTGAAACCGTCACCGACGTGCGGTACGCGCGAAACGAGCGTCCGCTCAACCTCGCAAGGTGGGAATGACTACGTGAAACGGCGTGAGCAGAGCCAGACCGAACAGCTACGGCAGGCGCTCTCCGAGAGAGAGGCCCAGCTCCAGGAGGCCCAGGCGCGCCTGGCCGCCCTGGAAGGTTCGACGTCGCTGCAGGTGGGACGGGCGCTGACGTCCGCGGCCAAACGCCCCGGTCGCGGGCTGGTGCGGCTGCCGCGCGACCTGTTCCGGCTGTGGCGCAGGAGCGGCACCAGCCAGCCGGCGAGCGGCCGACGCGGCGGGCAGGCGGTGCGCTCCTACGAGAGCGAGCGCCAGGAGGCGCGGCTGCTCTCCGGGACCGTCGGGCTGCGCGACTCCCGACTCGTGGTGGCCGGTGTCTTCTCCCCCGAGGTGCGTGCGGCGATCGAGCCCTACGTTCGGGTGGTGGCGCTGCGCCCGCACGACGCCCAGCTCGTGTTCGACTCCGTCGACGTCGACGTGGTCTGCGTCGCGGCCTCCGCCGCCGCGCCGGGGACGCTGTGGGCCCACACGGGCGACCCGGCCGTGGCCGACCGAACCCGCGCCCTGCGCTGGGTGGTCGAGGCGGCCCGGGCGCGCGGGGTGCCCTCGGTGCTGGTCGAGGACGCCCCCGCCCCTCCCGCTCTGGCGAGTGTCGGCTTCGACCTGGTCCACGAGGGCGGTTTCGGCGTCCCCCTCCACCGGTTCAACCCGATCGCGGCCGAGCCGGTGCGCGACCCGGAGCCCTTCCGGCTGCGTTCGCGTTCCTCGGGGACAGCCGCTGTGGAGCGGCTGGCCGCGACACTCGGTGTGCTGCGCGGCACCGAGCCGCGGTGGGAGAACCTGCCCGACGTGCTCCGCGGAGCGACGACGGTCGTCGTCGACGACGCGGACCTGGCCGACCGCGCCCTGGCGTGTGGCGCGCGTGCGTTGCTCCTGGGCGGGGAGACCAGCGGACCCGAGACGGGTGGGGAGCCGGCGCTCTCCGCGGTGCCCATCAACGCCCACACGCTGCGCTCGAACGCCGCGGGCCAAGAGCTCGACCGTGTCCGCTCGGCCGGACCGCTGCAACCGGAGGAGCTACGGCTCGTGCTGCGGTCGGTGTTCCTGTCGGAGGCCACACCCGTCAAACTCGCCGAGATCCTCGGCCGCCTGGAACTCGCCCCCGGGTCCGGGGACGCGTCGTTGCCGCTGCGGGGACGGCGGGTGTCCGTGCTGGCCCTGCCAACCGACGACATCGCGTCACTCTCGCTGGCCGAGGATCTCCTCGGTCAGATCCACCCGCCCACCGAGGTCGTCGTCCCGGACAGCGCCGAGAGCTTCACCGGGGTCGAGCGGATGCGTTCCCACGGGCTCGTGGTGCGGACCGTGCCCGGGGTGGCGGCCGAGCCCGGGCCGGGCCCCGCGGAATGGGCACGGCTGGCCGAGGCGGCCACCTCGTCGTGGACGGCACTGTGGACGACACCTCGCGGGTCGGCGTTCCTCGCCGACACGTTGTGCGCCGCGGAGTGCTCCGACGCCGACGCCGTCGGGCCTGCGGTCGCCTCGTGGGCCGGTGCCACACCCCCGGACGCCGAAGTGGTGGACTGGGCCGCGGCGGACCAGGACTACATCTTCGTCAGCGCCATTCGGCCGGACCTGGCACGCCGCGCGCTGGTCCGGCGTGGCCTGCAGCCGGGGGTGTGGAACCGGCACGGCGCGCGGCTCCTCGCACTGGGCCCGTTGCACACCGGCACGGCCACCGCTGCCGACCACGCCCGCACGGCACCGAACGTGAGCTGAGAACCGGGCTGTTCATCCGAAAGGACACACGTGACCAAGCCACCGCTACGCGCACTCGTTTACGGGGACGTCGACCTCAACATCATCGACGGCTCGGCGGTCTGGGCGCAGTCGATGACCCAGGCCCTGGCGGCCGCCGGCTGCGAGGTGACCCTGCTGCTCAAGGCGGCTGTGCAGACCGACCGGCTGGTGGCCCCGCTCTCCTCGGTGCCGGGGGTGACGCTGCGCAAACCCTACGAGGAGCAACTGCTGCCCGACCTCGGGACTCGGGGACTCACCCCCGACCAGGCGGTGGAGCTGATGGCGCGCCTCGACGGCGAGAGCCACTTCGACCTGGTCGTGGTGCGGGGGCTGCGCCTGGCGACGCTCGCGGCGCACAACGAGACGCTGGCCGGGCGGCTGTGGACCTACCTCACCGACGTTCCGCAGAACGTGGCCGAGCTGAACTCGGCTGCCGTGTCCGAGCTGACCGACATCGCGGTGGCCTCGCGGTTCCTGCTGTGCCAGACCGAGGAGCTGCGCGGGTTCCTGGAGTCCTCGGTGCCCGCGGCCTGCGGGAAGAGCGTGCTGTTCCCGCCCGTGGTAGTGGTCCCCGACGACGCGCGGGGCACGGGCACCCCGAGCGAGCCGCTGCGCCTCGTCTACACCGGCAAGTTCGCGCCGCGCTGGAACACGCTGGAGATGACCCAGCTGCCCGAGGTGCTGGAGGAGCGCGGCGTGCCCGCGGAGATGCACATGATCGGCGACAAGGTGCACCGCGACTCCGCGGACTGGGCCAAGCGCATGAGCAGGGCCCTGGAGGGCACCGACGGTGTGGTGTGGCACGGTGGGCAGCCGCGCGCCGAGGCGCTGCGGCTGTCCGCGGGCTGCGACATCGGGCTGTCGTGGCGCGCCCCCGAGATGGACGCCAGCCTCGAACTGTCCACCAAGGTGCTGGAGATGGGCGCGATCGGCCTACCCGTCGTGCTCAACCACACCCCCATGCACGAGGAGCTGCTGGGCAGTGACTACCCGCTCTACGCGGGCGAGGACCTCGACTCCGTCGCGAACACGATCGTGCTCGCCTCGGACCCCGAGGTCTACGCCGAGGCCGCCCGCCGCTGCGGTGCCGCCGCGGCCCGGTTCTCGCTGGAGCGGGCCGCCGAGCGGCTGCGCGGCTGCCTGCGGGACGTGCGCCCGGCGGCGCCGGCGGGAACCGACCCGCAGCGGCCGTTGAAGGTGGTTATCGCCGGACACGACCTGAAGTTCTTCACCCGGCTGGGTGAGCACCTGAAATCGTTGCCCGGGCTCGACGTCCGGTTCGACGAGTGGGAGTCGCTGCGCGCGCACGACCAGTACCGCAGTAAGGAGCTCGCGGGCTGGGCCGACGTGGTCATCTGCGAGTGGTGCGGGCCGAACGCGCTGTTCTACGCCAAGAACAAACGCGCGGACCAGCGGCTCGTGGTGCGCCTGCACCGGTTCGAGCTGTACGCGGAGTGGCCGCGCAAGCTCGACATCGAGAAGGTCGACGCCGTGGTCTGCGTCAGCCCGTACTACGCCGACCTCACCCGGGAGCTCGCGGGGTGGCCCGCCGACAAGGTGGTCGTGCTGCCCAACTGGGTCGACGTGGAGCAGTTGCGCCGGCCCAAGCTGGCCGGGGCCGAGTTCACCCTCGGCATGATCGGGATCGCCCCGTCGCGCAAGCGCCTCGACCGAGGGCTCGACGTCATCGCGGAGCTGCGCCGCCGCGATCCGCGCTACACGCTCGCGGTCAAGTCCAAACAGCCGTGGGACTACTGGTGGATCTGGAACCGTCCCGAGGAGCGCGAGTACTACGAGCGCACCTACCGGATGATCCACCGTAACGACCTGCTCGCCGAGGGTGTGGTGTTCGACCCGTTCGGCCCGGACGTGGCCAACTGGCTCCGCCGGATCGGTTTCGCCCTGTCCACCAGCGACGACGAGAGTTTCCACCTGGCGCCCGCCGAGGGGGCCGCCTCCGGTGGGGTGCCCGCCGTGCTGAACTGGCCCGGTGCCGACACGATCTACTCGCGTCGGTGGTTGCACGAGGATCCCGGCGCGATGGCCGACGCCATCCACTCCATCGTCTCCGAGGGGCGTTTCGACGCCGCGCGCGCGGCAGCGCAGGCGGAGATCACCGAGAACTACGCGCTCGAGAAGGTGTGCCGGATGTGGACCGATCTCGTCGTGAGCGGGACCGTGCCGGAGCCGGTGTCGCTGCCCGACTCGGCCGTGACCGCCTGAGCGGGCACGGCCCGCCACCGGGGCCGGAGCCGGGCCGTCCCCGCCCCGGCCCCGGTGGCGCGGACCTCAGTCGCACTCGACCTCGGCGTCCGCGGCGGAGAGGGCGTCGACGTCCTCCTCGACGGAGCCACCACCGGAACCGCCGCCCCCGCTGAAGCCGTTCCAGTCACTGGAGAGCACGAGCTGCACGTTGTCCACGAGCTCCGGGTGCTCCTCGGTGGTGGCGTTGGCCGCCATGTCCGCCACGGCCTCGGCGTGGGCCTCGTTGCCGGCTCCGTAGTAGACCGTGGTCTGCTCCGGTACGTCGCCCTGCGGGTTGCCCGTACTGACGACCTGGAACCCCTCTGCGGTCAGGCCGTCGGAGACCTCGCTGGCCAGTCCCTGAATGCCGGTGGCGTTGACGATCTCCACGGACACCTCCTCCGGTTGCGCGGCGGAGGTGTCGCCGTCCCCGCCGGAGTCCTCGTTGTCCGCTTCGCTGTCCTCGTCACCGCCGACGTTCTCGTCGGCGGCCACGGAGTTGAACAGCTCGGTGGCGTCGGGCTCGACCCAGGCGACCCGGTTGGGGTCGGCGGGGTGTGGCGTGTTGGGGACCGTGATGAAGTTGATGTCGCTCAGGTCGACCCCGCGCATGGCGATGGCGAGGTCGGTCATGGCGTCGAGGTTGAGCTCGTCGTCGGTGGTGACGTGTTTGGTGACCGAGCCGAGGAAGTCGTAGATGTTCGGGGGGCTGGCCAGCACCTCGCTGCTCATGACCTTCTTCAGCATGGCACCCATGAACTCCTGCTGGCGCTTGATCCGGCTGAGGTCGCTCCCGTCGCCCTGGCCCTTGCGGGAGCGCACGTAGCCCAGCGCCTCCTCGCCGTTGAGGGTCTGCTCACCCGCGTCCAGCTTCAGGTGCCCGGCGTCCGGGTCGTCGATCGGTTGGGGGACGCAGACCGGGATGCCGCCGATCGCGTTGACCATGTCCTTGAAGCCGACGAAGTCCACCCGCACGAAGTGGTCGATGTGGATGTCGGTGAGCTGCTCGACGGCCTTCCACAGACACTGCATGCCGCCGTTGTTCATCGCCACGCCGATCATGGCCTCGTGGGCATTCTGGCCGGGTTTGTCGCCGGTCGCCTCGCAGGCGGGCAGCTGGACGATGGAGTCGCGTGGCAGGTTCACGAGCGTGGCGGTCTCCTGCTCCGGCGACACGTGGGCGATCGCCAGGGTGTCCGGGCGCTCTCCCTCCTCGGAGCCGTACTCGGCGTTCTCACCGTCCCGGATGTCCGACCCGACGATCAGGATGTTCTGCGTCCCCTCGACCTTGCTTGGCCGGTCGCCGAACGAGTCCGTGTCGACGCTCTCCTGGTTGAGGTTGCCGTAGAGGTTGTGCGCGAAGCCGTAGGCGGTCAGGCTGCTGCAGATGACCAGGGCCGTGGTGGCGATGGCGACCCAGGCGCCGGCCGACAACCTCTTGCCCGCGGTGCTGCCCGAGGTCGCGTGGGAGGAGGGGGTGTTTCTGGGCATTGGTAACCAAACGGATCGGTGTCAGGGGAGAACGCGTACGTCGGCCGTGGGGGAGGGGGAGTCGGCCGGGACGCCGACGACGGCTGTGGCGCGTTCCATGTCCAGCCGCGAGCGGACCGTGTCCGGGTCGGTGGCGGAGGTGAGGAGCACCGGGCTGGCGCTGGTCAACGGTGCGAGAATATGTGAGAGCCGGGGGGAGAGCGCCGTGAGCGTGTTCGGCGCGCGCGTGAGCAGCGCCACCCGGTCGCCGGATGTCAGGCCCCAGGCACTGGCGCGTTCCCGGGCCGCGGCGACCAGGTCGGCGCCGGAGTGATCGCGGTCGGTCCGTAGCGCGACCCGTTCGGGAGCGGGTGGCTCGGCGGGGGTGAAGTGGTCGCCGTGCCCGCGGACCTCCACCGCGTAGTCCATGGCGGCGGGCGGACACTCGGCCAGGGGAGCGCCGAGCGGGTGTAACGAGGTGCCGACCACCTCGCGGGCGCCGGTGTCCATCGCGCGCTGCAGGCGGGCCGCGTCGGTGACGACGATGTCGCCCTCGCCGACCTCGCCCTCGGCGGCGGGGACCACGGTCAGCCCGGCCGACCAGGACGCCAGCACCCAGACCAGGCTCTGCCAGTGCAACGGCAGCGCCAGCACCACGGAGTCTCCTGGTTCGGTGGCGAGCGTGTCCACGAGCATGTTCGCGGTCTTGGCGACCCAGTTGTCGAACGTGGCGAATGACAGCTCCACCCGGCCACCGGTGTCGTCGTCGTAGGCCGTGACGAACGGGCGTGCCGGGTCCACGGCGAGGGCCGACCGCCACAGGGCCGCGGGAGTGTTGGGAGTTTCGGCTGACACGATTGAGGGGCTCCGCTCTGTCCAGACTGACAGGGACGGGGATCGCGCACATGCTACTCCCCAGTCCGACGGTGATCGTCCGTTACCGGTTCGGCGTGGAATTTCGGTTTCTGGTGCCATCCGCGCGGGGATGTCCGCGTGCCCCCCGAGCGGTCGTTTCGACGAGCGCGGGAGCGCGCCCCGGCGGGTCCGGAACGGAGGTTCCCGAAATCACCGGAACTCGCCGCGACGGGTCGGATGGGAGCTGTGCGCGGCGTCACTCGGTGGTGCGGGACCGATGGTCCCCGTTACGTTCGTTACGGCACAGCGACGCGCGTGACCGGAGTTCCCCCCATCCGAGGAGACAACCCGTGTCCCATTCCCAACCGCTGCGGAACGGTGACCCCGAGAGACTGGGCGGTTATCGCCTGGTCGGACGCTTGGGCGAGGGTGGCCAGGGAGTGGTCTACCTGGGTGAGGCGGCGGACGGGACACCGGTCGCCGTGAAGACCCTCAACGGTGAGGGCGTGAACGACCCCGACCAGTGGCAACGGTTCGTGCGCGAGGCCGAGGCCGCGCGCCAGGTGGCGTCGTTCTGCACGGCGGCGGTGCTGGACGTCGACGTCGAGGCGACACCGGCCTACATCGTGAGCGAGTACGTGGACGGCCCCTCGCTGAGCGAGGCCGTGCGCCGCGACGGCCCACTCACCGGCGGTGACCTGAACCGGGTCGCGGTGGCCACGGCGACGGCCCTCATGGCGATCCACGAGGCCGGGATCGTGCACCGCGACTTCAAACCCGCCAACGTGCTGCTCGGCCAGGGCGGGGCGCGGGTGATCGACTTCGGGGTGGCCCAGGTGAGACAGGGCGCCGGCACCCTGACCAACTCCTCCATCGGCACCCCCGCCTACATGGCCTCGGAACAGATATCCGGCGCCCCGGTGAGCCCGGCCACCGACGTCCACGCCTGGGGCGCGGTGATGGTGTTCGCGGCCACCGGCCGGCAGCCGTTCCAGGGCGACACGGTGCCGGCGCTCCTGCACCAGATACTCAACGGCGATCCGGACCTCAGCGGTGTGCCGGAGCCACCGCGGACACTGGTGATATCCGCGATGCGGAAGGACCCTGCGCAGCGGCCCAGCTCGACCGACGTTCTGATGAACCTGATCGGCCGCAAGGAGCGCCCGGCCGGCCACGACGAGGCCACGCGGGTGATGAGTGAGGCGGCGGCATCGGTCAGTGACCCCGCGAGGTCGGATCCGGCCACGACGCGCATCGGTGACCCCCCGTCACCGTCCCCCACCGGGAAACGGGGCGGCTCCCGACGGTGGCTGGTCGGTGCCGGCGTGGCGACGTCCGTGGTGGCCGCGCTGGTCGTCGGGATCCTGCTGGGCCGGACCCTGGACGGTTCGGAGCCGGACAGTGGTGGCTCCGGGGGTTCGGGCACAGCCGACTCCGCCGAGGAGGGCTCCGGTGACGAATCCGGCGGTGATTCCGGGAGCGGGTCCCCCGACCTGCAGCCCCAGGCGGTCCCCGAGTTCACCGAGGAATACGACGGCGACTGGGAGGGGCTGGACAAGGACGGCAATCTCCTCACCGTGGAGATCGAGGAGGGGGAGCGCACCGCGGAACTGGTCAACGAGGACGACCAGAACTGCCCCGTCACGATCACGCTGATCGAGAACAGCGAGGACGGCTACGCGGGAATGGCGGAGGGCTCGGCCGACTGTTCCGAGGACTCCCATACGGAACACATCGAGCTCGGTCTGGTGGACGGGTTCCTGACCATCGGGGGAAGGGACAGCGACGCGGAGGATCGGATCCAGCTCCAGCCGGCCGACGAGTAGGCGGAAACCGGGACCTTCCCCCACGCTCGCCGAACACTGTCCCCCGCTGGCACGGTTGGTCGCATGTCCGTGACTCCCGGACGCGTGCTCGCCCGCGTCACCGTGCTCCCCGCCATCGCCGCGGCCGCGTGGCTGCTGGTGGCCTTCCCGCTACTGGTGGTCGGCCATCTCAGCCCGGTCACCGGCCTGGTGCTCGGGGGGGCCGTCGTGCTGGCCGCCGTCGCCGTGGTCCCGCGCTGGGTTCCCGACCTCGACGAGGACGGTGTCGGCTGGTGGCCGGTCGTGGCCGTCGGCCTCATCACGGTCGCCTTCGCCGCCGTCCAGGTCGCCTACCACGCCGAGGCCCTGGTGATCCGGCGGGACCCGGCCTCCTACGCCCAGTTCACCGTGTGGATCGCGGAGCGCGGTTCGCTGCCGATCCCGCAGCAGCGGGAGCTCATCGCCGGGGACCACCCCGCGCTCGGTTTCGGCAGCCTCGCCTACTACGAGGTCGGCGACGTCATATGGCCGCAGTTCCTGTCCGGAGCCCCCCTCGTCTACTCCGTGGGGTACTGGGTGGGTGACCTCCCCGGGATGCTCGTCGCCGCCCCACTGGTCGGGGCCCTGGGTGTGCTGAGCTTCGCCGGGCTGGTGGCCCGGCTCGTCGGATCCCGGTGGGCACCGCTGGCCGCCCTGCTGCTCGCCACGTGCCTGCCGCAGCAGTGGGTGAGCCGCTCCACCTACAGTGAGCCCCTGGCACAGGTCCTACTGCTGGGCGCGCTCGCGCTGACCTACGACGCGCTGTCGCGCGCGGCCTCCCCGCGCGAACGGTGGGACCGCGGGCGACTGCTCGCGGGAGCCGCGGGCGTGGTGTTCGGGCTCGCGCTGGTCGTGCGGGTCGACGTGCTGCGCGACCTGCTGCCGCTCGTCGCGTTCGCCGGGCTGCTGCTGCTCGCCCGGTGTGGCCGGGCGGTGCCACTGCTGGCCGGTCTCGCGGTCGGCGTCGGCTACGGCGCGGTCGCGTGGTTCGGCCTCTCCCGGCCCTACCTCGACCACCTGTCGGACTCGCTGGTCCCGCTGCTGTGGCTGAGCGCCGGCGTCGTGCTGCTCACGGCCGTCGCGACCGTGGTGCTGTGGCGTCGGGGGTTTCCCGGTACGGGGCCGCCCCGGTGGCTGCCCGCGGCCGGGGCGGGGCTCGTGGTGACCGTCGCCGCCGGGCTCGCCGCCCGGCCGTTGTTCCTCACCCAACAGGGCCACGGTGACGAGGCCACCGGCCGCTACGTCGAGCAGGTGCAGTCGGCCGAGGGTCTGCCCATCGCCCCGGAGCGCACCTACGAGGAGATGAGCCTGCTGTGGGTGGCCTGGTACGTGGGGCCGGTGGTGGTCGTCGTGGCCGCGCTCGCCGCGGCTATCGTGGCCCACCGGCTCCTGCGCGGTTGGGACCCGCGGTGGGTGCTGCCGGCGACCCTGCTCATGTGGTCGGTGGCGCTGACGCTCGCTCGGCCCGCGATCACCCCCGACCACCCGTGGGCCAGCCGGCGGCTCGTGGTCCTGGTGCTCCCCGCGTTCATCCTGTTCGCGGTGTGGTTCCTCGCCTGGTTGGCGCCACGGTTGCGGCGTCGCGCGTACCCGCCGGTGGTCCGGGCGGCCGGGGCCGCCGCCGTGGCGACACTCGCCGCGACGATGCTGGTGCCGACCGCGGTGACGGCGTCGGGGATTATGAGCTACCGCTCGGATATCGGGACGGTGGGGGCCACGCGTGAGTTGTGCGCGGCGTTACCGGACGACGCGAGCGTGCTCATCGTCGACCCGGCGGTGGCCAGCAACTACATGCAGCTCATCAGGGGGGTGTGCCAGGTGCCGACCGCCGCGGTCGACCCCTCGGACCGGCTCACGGTGGAGCACGTGGCCGACGAGGTCCGGGATCGGGGTCGTACCCCCGTCCTGGCGGCGGCGGTGCCTCGCGACCTCTCCCGGCTGGTGTCGATTGAGACACCGGTCGCGCACCCGTTCCGGGTGCGTGCCGACCAGGACCCCAGTACCCTCATGGAGCCCCCGCGCGGCGCGTGGCCGTTCGCCGGGGACGTGTGGATCGCCGTGCCGCGCCGCTCGTGAGTACGGCCCGCCCGAGGGAAGCCGCCCTTGGCGGCGGTGTCGAGTGTGAGGGGCGTGAACGAGATGTCCGAAGGGGCGGGAGGCGATGGGTTCGGACGACCGGTCACCGTCACGGTCGTGCTGCCCTGTCACAACGAGCGGGAGCACGTCGTCGACGAGGTCGAGCGCATCTGCGCGACGATGGACGCCTCGGGCTACGACTACGAGCTGCTCGCCATCGACGACGCCTCCACCGACGACACGTTGGCGCGGTTGCGCGAGGTCGAACCGCGCCACGAGCGTCTGCGTGTCGTCGCGTTCGGTCACAACGGTGGGGTGGGGACGGTACGACGAATCGGCACCCAGCGGGCGCGCGGCGAGATCGTCGTGTGGACCGACGCCGACATGAGCTACCCCAACGAGCGCATCCCGGAGTTCGTCGCGATGCTGGCCGAGGACCCCGGAACCGACCAGGTCGTCGCCGCGCGCAGGCAGGAGATGGGGCGACACCGACTGTTGCGGGTGCCCACCAAATGGCTGATCCGGAAGATCGCTGAGCGGCTGACCAATACTCAGATCCCGGATCTCAACTCGGGGCTGCGCGCGTTCCGGCGTGAGGTGGCGCGCCCCTACCTCCGGCTGCTGCCTCCCGGATTCTCCTGCGTGACCACCCTGACCCTGGCGTTCCTGTCCAACCAGCGCCCGGTGCGCTACGTGCCCGTGGACTACGCCAAGCGCTCCGGAAACTCCAAGTTCCACCTCATCCGCGACGCCTACCGGTACATTCTGCAAGTGCTGCGGATGGTCATGTACTTCAACCCGCTCAAGGTGCTGATGCCGCTCGCCCTGTGGCTGCTTGGCGTCGGAGTTGCCAAGTTCGGCTACGACATGGTCCGGGAGCCCCTCTACATCCCGAACAACACGGTCATGCTGCTCATGACCGGGCTGATCATCGCGTCCCTGGCGCTGCTGGCCGACCTCATCGTCCGGTCGCGGGACGGGACGTGACACGAGGGGACAACGCTCAGGAGGACGGCCAACCATGCGGATCTCGCTCGTCGGTCCGGCCCACCCCTACAAGGGGGGAGGGGTGCACCACACCACCGAACTGGCGCGCCGGCTCGCGGCCAACGGGCACGACGTGGTCGTGGAGTCCTGGCGGGCGCAGTACCCCGCGCTGCTTTACCCCGGAGAGCGCCAGACCGTGACCGCCGGAACCGCCGATGGGCCCACCTTCGCGCCAACCCGCCGCCAGCTCGCCTGGTACCAGCCCGCCGGCTGGTGGCGAGTCGGGCGCCGGGTGGGACGGGACAGCGATCTCGTCGTGCTCGCCGTCTTCACCTCCCTCCAGGTGCCGCCGTACCTGGGAATCCTCGGAGGCGTCGGCCATCGCGCGCGCACAGTGGCGCTGTGCCACAACGTGCTACCGCACGAGCGTGGACCGGTCGACATCGCCCTGATGCGTACGCTGCTGCGCCGGGTCCACACCGTGCTGACGCACTCGCCGGAGCAACAGCGCCTGGCCAACGGCCTGCTCGACGGTGCGACGACGGAGTCCCGCATGGCCGAGCTGCCGCCGCACCTGCCCGAGACCCTCGCTCCGGCCACCACGGACGGGACCGCCAACCCCGGCAACGGCGCGGGCGCCGCCACGGACACGTGCACGGTCCACGAGCACCTGCTGTTCTTCGGGATCGTACGCCCCTACAAGGGCGTCGACGTGCTGCTGCGCGCGTTCGCCGACGGCGCGCCGCCCAACGTGACCCTCACCGTCGCCGGCGAGTTCTGGTCCCAGGCCACCGAGCTCAGGGCGCTGGCCACCGAGTTGGGCATCGCCGACCGGGTGTTCTTCCGCGAGGGCTACGTCCCCACCGATGAGCTGGGCGCGTTGTTCGCGCGCGCGGACGCCCTGGTGCTGCCGTACCGGACGGCGACCGCGACGCAGAACGTCTGGCTGGCCCACGAGCACGGGGTCCCGGTGATCGCCACGCGCGCCGGAACCCTGCCCGGCCACGTCACCGAAGGGGTCGACGGCCTGCTGTGCGACCCCGACGACCCCGCTAGCCTCGCCCGCGCGATCGCGGAGTTCTACTCCCCCGGCGAGCCGCTGCGGTTGCGTGCGGGGGTGCGACCCGTCGACCCCGAACCCTACTGGGCGACCTACATAGAGACGCTCACCGGCCGGGCCACCCCCCGGTGACGGGGAGCGGAGCCCGACCAGAACCGGTGGCCCGGGGCTCAGCCGCCACGCGCGCCGGCGTCCCACCCCGTGGAGCCGTCCCGGGCGGCCGGGCCGGGGCCGGTGAGGAGCGTGGCCGCGCCCGCCCACACCACGTCGGCGAACGTCATCACCAGCCGGGACAGCGCCGCGACCACCAGGGCCGAACCGGGGTCGAGCACCGGGGCCAGCCCCACCACCAGGACCGCCTCACGCACTCCCACACCGGCGGGGGCGATGACGAACAGCACCCCCAGCGTCCACGCGAGGGCGTAGGCGCCCGCCGCCACCGGCAGGGAGCGGAGGGTGTCGCCTCCCACCCCCACCACGAGCGCCCAGACGTGCGTGGCGAGGGGCAGCCACGCCACAAGGGTCCAGCCCGTCGCGGCCACCATCCCCGTGGCGCTGACCCGCTCCAGCTCCTCCGCCGGGATCTCCCCGGAGCGCCGGACGAGACGCAGCGCCGTTCGCACCGCCCAGGCCACCACGCGCGGGCTCACCGCGACCAGCAACACCGGGACCAGTGCCAGCACCCACCACCAGCGGCGCGCCGCCTCCTCGGAGACCAGGGGAAGTGTGGCCGCGGCCACGGCCAGGTTCACGGTGAGGGTGACCACCACGGCGAGCACGGTCGCGGTGATCCCGCGCTGCCGGGCCACATCGCGATCCCTGGCGAGTTCCACCTGGGCGACGAAGGCCCACACCGACCCGGGAAGGTACTTTCCCAGCTGGCCCACGAACACGACGCGCGCCGCGACGCGTACGGACAGCCGAGAGCCGAGGTCGGCCAGGATCGCCCGCCAGGCCAGCATCTGGGCGCCGAGACCGGCCACGGCCGCCACGACCGAGCCGCCGACCAGCCACGGCGACAGTGCCCGGAGCGCGCCGCTGGCCTCCTCCCAGCGGCTGTACAGGGCATATCCCACGCAGGCGACGACGGCCACCACGATCGTCAGGCGCACCCAGCGGTTGGCGCGCAGTCGACCAAGCACGTCGCCAGCGTAGCCCGCCCGGACTTCACAGAGCGTCCAGAAAGTCCTCGACCAGGTGCGCGACCGTCTCCGGGTGCGACAGGTGCATGAGGTACGGGGCGTCGACCCCGCGCACCGTGCTCAGCCTCGCGCTGGTGGCCAGCTCGTTCTCCGCCTGGGCGGCCAACACGTCGCCGAAGCGCCGCGGTGCTCCGGCGCACGCGCGCACCGGAGCGATCGACACCAGGGAGAGCGCGGGCACACGCAGCTCTCGGTGGATGCGGTCGGTGTCGAACTCGTCGAGCGAGCCGTACAGGGCG
The DNA here is from genome assembly GCA_003725585.1 of Halostreptopolyspora alba. Taxonomy (GTDB): domain Bacteria; phylum Actinomycetota; class Actinomycetes; order Streptosporangiales; family Streptosporangiaceae; genus Lipingzhangella; species Lipingzhangella alba. Next base: position 77,198 of record RJMB01000024.1, read on the forward strand.
CGCACGGCCCTCGGGCCGGGGCGCGGGGAGACGACGTCGCCCGCGACCTCGACGGAGCGGCGTGCCGAGCTGGTCAGCACCTCGCCTGGCAGACCCCCAGGGCCGGACCGCAGGCCGGTCACGAACCGCTCGAACGCGTCGCGGGGCATCGGAGCGAGCGTCTGCGACATATGTTCCGTGACGAACCGCCGAACGGCGGTGACGTGGTTTCGCGCCTCCCCCGGCGACATGTCGAGCCGGTCGGCCACGGTCGTGACCCGTGGCCAACCGAACCCGTTGATGCCGACGACCGCGGTGACGTCCGCGCGCCGGGTGCCGAAGGTGGCCGCGGCCATCGCCCCGACGCCGTGGCCGACGACGACCGGACGGCGCAACCCGAAGTGGCCGACCACGCGGATCAGGTCGTCCACGTGGCCGTCGAACGACCACGTGCCCTCCGCCGAGCGTCCGTGACCGCGCATGTCCACCGCGTACACCGGCCGGTGGCACCGCAGCGCCCGGGTTAGGGGCTCCCACTCCTCCAGGGTTCCCCCGAACCCGTGCAGCAGGACGAGCGGGGTCCCCGAACCCCCGCGCACGCGGACGCTGAGCGCCGGTGTCCCGGCCACCCTGGTCTCGCGTAGCTCCCGGTCGCCCGGTGTCGTCACCACCGCCCATCCCCTTTCCGTGTCCCGGCCACGTCAGCGGCCGCCCCCGAACCTCGGACCGTGCCGTGGAGAGTAACGAGCGCCCCTGCTCGGACGCTGACATCTCGCTGACGTCCGGAGCGCGCCGTGGCCACGTCCCCCGCCCCGCGGCGATCCCGGACGACCGGCGGGAAGGCGGGTTCCTCTAGGGTGTGGCCGTGGGAATCCCCGACACCATCGCCTTCGCCGGGCACCAGGTGCACGTGTGCCGGTTCCGTGAGGCCGGCACCCTGCTGCGCTGGCTCGGCCGCGACCTGCGTGGCCAGGTCGTGCTCGACGTGGCCGGGGGTGATGGTTACTGGGTGGGCCGCGCTCGGCGCCGGGGCGCGTACGCGCTCTCGGTCGACCTGGCGCGTGGCAAGCTGCGGCGCGGCTCCCGGCTGCGGTGCCCGCCCGCTCTCGTCGCGGGCGACGCGCTGCGTCTCCCCCTGGGGGACTCCACGGTGGACAAGGTGGTCTCCATCTGCGCCATCGAGCACTTCGACGACGGGCCCGCCGCGCTGCGTGAGATGGCGCGTGTCCTGCGGCCCGGCGGGGAACTGGTGATGTCGGCCGACTGCCTGTCACGACGCGACTCCTGGCCGACGTTGTTCGCGCACCACCGGCGCCGCTACGACGTGCGCCGTACCTACGACCACGACAGCCTCGGTGCGTTCCTCGCCGACCGCGGCATGGAGGTGGTGGAACTCACACACCAGTTCCGCGCCCGGTGGGCCGAGTGGCTCTATCTCGCCGTCTCGGCCTACGGCGGACGGATCGGGTTCAACGCCGCGGCGCCCCTCGTCCCGCTCGTCTGGCTCAGCGACAGGCGCCAGCCCGACGAGCGGGGAAGCATCGTCCTGGTGCGCGCTCGGAAACGGTCCGGCCCGGGTGGCGCGTAGCCGTTCCGGGGTTTGGTCCAAGCCACCGCCATGAGGGGTCCGTGGCCGAGCGGACGCTCGCGGGGTCGAATACGAGCGTTCCCGAGCGTGCCGTGCGGGCACACGGCACCGGGGAGAGTATGGTCCCCGGGAGTCCCGCGTTGCGCCACACACCGGCGGCACACCGACCGGAGATCCGCCGGGAATCCGTTGAACAGCGGATTCGTCCGAACTCACCGGCCGTGGAAGGGACGACACCACCGGTTGTTCGGCGATTACTGGGTCTTTAGATCCGTCGTTGTACCGTTCGGGAGCGTGAGGCAGTGGTCCGGTCGTTATGGGGGGACGACCGGACGGTGAGTCGTGGGACCGCCGCGTGACGCCACCACGGCGGGACGCCGCGCCGTATTCGAGGCTTGGGGGGCCAGTGCAGGCAGAGATGAGTCGGATCGACAACAGGGACGTTCTCGAGCTTCGCTTCCGGGACGTCGTCAGCGGGGTGACCGGTGGTGAGCGCGCGACTCTGGCGTTGCGCCACCGCGAGGACGCCGCGAAAACCGTGCGCATCACCAACGTGCGGAGTGAAGGCGGTGAGGTCCGCGCCGACCTGGGCGACCTGCCGTTGGACGACGGCACGTGGGACGTGTTGTGGATCGACCACGACGGCCGGCACAACCCCGTCGCCACCAAGGATCCCGGGTTCAGCCTGGCCGAGCGCCAAGCCTACCTGGCCGAGCCGCGCCGCCGTGAGCTGCGGGTGATCCGCGACCCGCAGGGCCGGCTGCGGCTGCGGTCGACCTCGGTCACCCCCTACGCCGAGGTCTCCTGGGTGGAGGTGGGCTCCGAGACCGTCACCGTCTCCGGGGTGCTGGCCTACGCCCCGCGCGGTGAGGGGCGCGCCACGGCCCAGATCGTCGCTGACCAGCGGGAGCTCTCGGGCGCGGTGGTGGCCGAGGCCGACCTTGTCGACGGGAGGTTCACCTGCGACATACCGTTGCGACCCATCGTCACCCAGCACGATCCCGACCGGGCGCACAACGAGTGGGACCTGTGGTTGCGGACCCCCTCACATGAGGAGGGGCTACGGTTGGGCGCACACGTCGACGACATCGTGGGAAAGAAGAAGAAGGTCGTCTTCCCCGGCGTGCTGCTGCGAGGCGTCGCCGACAGCATCCGGATCCGCCCCTACTACACGGTCGACGACGAACTCTCCTTGCTGGCAACCATAGGGAGGGAAGGGCGCCGGTGAAGATCACGATCCTGATCGCGAACGCCTACGGGATGGGCGGCACGATTCGGACCGTCTTCAACCTGGCCGGGGGGCTCGCCGAGCGGCACGAGGTCGAGATCGTCAGCCTGGTCCAGCACACCGAGGAGCCGTTCTTCACCCTGCCCGACGGCGTGCGCCTGCGGTCCCTGACATGGATCGGACCACCCACCGAGGGCCGCGAGAGCCCCGGCCGCCTCGAGCGGAGGCGGGAACGTCGTCCCGCGCGGCCCGTTCCCCCCTCGGAGTTCCGGCGCAACCGCTACCTCAACGCCCGGACGGAGCGCGAGGTGCGGCGCCTGCTGCGGCGCACCGACGCCGACGTCGTCATGGGCACACGGCCGGGAATCAACCTGATGCTGGCCAAATGGGCGCCGCGCCGGCTGCTCACCATCGGTCAGGTGCACACCCACCTGGGCAGCCACGGCCCCGACCTGCGCGCCGAGATCCGCCGGCGGTACCCCAGGCTCGACGGTTTGGTGGTGCTGACCGACTCCGACCGTGACATGTTCGCGGACTTCCTGCGGCCCCCGCCGGGTTGGCTGGTCACGATGCCCAACGCGCTGCCGCCCGGGCACTACCCGCGGTCCAGCCAGGAGAACCCGATCATCGTCGCGGCCGGGCGGATCGCGGCGGTCAAGCAGTACCCCAAGCTCCTCGAGGCGTTCTCGATGGTCGCCCACGTGCACCCCGAGTGGCGGCTGCGCATCTACGCCGGGGGAGAGGGCCAGGACGACCTGCGGGACCAGATCGCTGACATGGGGTTGAGCAACCAGGTCACGCTCATGGGCCGCACCCGGGACCTGCCCGGGGAGCTGTCCAAGGGGTCGATCCTGGCGGTCAGCTCCCGCTACGAGGGTTTCGGGATGACCATCATCGAGGCGTTCTCGGTGGGCGTTCCCGTGGTGAGCTTCGACTGCCCGCAGGGTCCCAGGGAGATCATCGAACACGAACGCAACGGGCTGCTCGTCCCGGCGCAGGAGGTCACATCGCTGGGGTGGGCGCTGCTGCGCATGGTGGAGAACCACGACGAGCGGCTGCGCATGAGCGACGCCGCGATTCGCGCGTCCGAGACGTACGCGCTGCCGGTGATCACCCGCCGCTGGGAGGAGTACATCGAGGAGCGCCGGGCCAGCAAGACCGCCCACTGAGGCGCCGGCTGCGCGTGTCCCGAACACCGGACGCGTATCGTGCGGGCTATGAGCGCTGTGGACGGGACCACCGAACCGACCCCGACATCATCGGCCATGCGCCGCGCCTTGGCGCGGGCCCGCGACGGTAAGACCATCGACGCCGACGAGGCGGCGGTGCTGTTGCGGGCGCGTGGCGACGACCTCGACGAACTGCTCGGCCACGCGGCGCGGGTGCGCGACGCCGGGCTCCAGGCCGCGGGCCGACCGGGCGTCATCACCTACAGCCGCAAGGTGTTCGTTCCGGTGACCCGGCTGTGCCGGGACCGGTGCCACTACTGCACATTCGCGACGGTGCCGGGCAGGCTGTCCGCCCCCTTCCTCTCCCCGGACGAGATCCTCGACATCGCCCGCCGGGGCGCCGACATGGGGTGCAAGGAGGCCCTGATCACGCTCGGCGACCGCCCGGAGGACCGCTGGGACCAGGCCAGGGAGTGGCTCAACGAGCGCGGTTACGACGACACGCTGTCCTACGTCCGCGCCATGGCGATCATGATCCTGGAGGAGACCGGGCTCCTGCCGCACCTCAACCCCGGCGTGCTCGGCTGGTCGGACTTCCAGCGGCTGAAGCCGGTCGCGCCGTCGATGGGCATGATGCTGGAGACCACCTCCGAGCGGCTGTTCACCGAGCCGGGGCAGCCCCACTACGGCAGCCCGGACAAGGACCCGGCGGTGCGAATGCGCGTCCTGGAGGACGCCGGGCGTTGTGCCGTGCCGTTCACCACGGGAATCCTCATCGGCATCGGGGAGACGGTCGCGGAGCGGGCCGACTCGATCCTGGCCATGCGCGGGGTCGCCCGCGAGTACGGCGGGATCCAGGAAGTCATCGTGCAGAACTTCCGGGCCAAACCCGACACGGCGATGATGCACCGCCCCGACGCCGAGCTGGCCGAGCTCGCGGCCACAACCGCGGTCACCCGTCTGGTGATGGGGGCGAGCGCGCGCGTACAGGCACCGCCCAACCTGCTCGACGCGGCGCACCCCGAACCGGGCGCCGCCGAGGCGGCGGACGCGTTCGCGCTGCTGCTGCGAGCCGGGATCGACGACTGGGGCGGCGTCTCCCCACTCACCCCGGACCACGTGAACCCCGAGCGGCCCTGGCCACAGATCACCGAGCTCGCCCGGCGCACGACGGAGTCCGGATTCGAGCTGCGCGAGCGCCTCACGATCTACCCCGAGTACGTGCGGCGGGGCGAGCCGTGGCTGGACCCGCGGCTCAACGGGCACGTCGCGGCGCTCACCGACCCCGCGACCGGGCTGGCCCGCGAGGAGGCCACGGTCGAGGGCCGCCCCTGGCAGGAGCCCGAAGCCGGGTTGGCCGCTTCCGGCCGCACCGACCTGCACGCGGCCATCGACACCGAGGGGCGCTCCGAGGACCGCCGCGGCGATTTCGACGCGGTTTACGGCGACTGGGAGGAGGTGCGTGACCGCGCTTCCCGCCCCGGTGCGGAGCATCAGGCCCCCCGCCGCTCCGACGCCGAGATCCGTGACGCGCTGCGGGCCGCCGAGATCGACCCGGCGGGGCTCTCCGACGAGCAGGCGCTCGCTCTGCTGCACGCCGACGGGCCGGAGCTGGAGGAGCTGGTGGCGCTCGCCGACGGTCTCCGGCGCGACGCGGTCGGCGACGACGTGACGTTCGTGGTCACCCGCAACATCAACTTCACCAACGTCTGCTACACCGGCTGCCGGTTCTGCGCGTTCGCGCAGCGCCGCACGGACGCCGACGCCTACACGCTCTCCCTCGACCAGGTCGCCGACCGGGCCGCCGAGGCGTGGGAGGCCGGCGCGGGTGAGGTGTGCATGCAGGGCGGGATCCACCCCGACCTGCCCGGGACCGCCTACTTCGACATCGCGCGCGCCGTCAAGGAACGCGTGCCCCAGGCGCACGTGCACGCGTTCAGCCCGATGGAGGTGGTCAACGGGGCGTCACGAACCAACCTGCCGGTGCGCGAGTGGCTGGAACGGGCTCGCGAGGCCGGCCTCGACTCGATCCCGGGCACCGCGGCGGAGATCCTGGACGACGACGTGCGGTGGGTGCTGACCAAGGGGAAGCTTCCGGCCTCGGAGTGGATCGACGTGATCAGCACCGCCCACGACATCGGGCTGCCGACGACCTCGACCATGATGTACGGCCACGTCGACGCGCCACGGCACTGGGTCGCCCACATCAAGCTCATCCGGTCGCTACAGCGGCGTTCCCTCGAACGCACCGGTAGGCCGGGGTTCACCGAGTTCGTGCTGCTGCCGTTCGTGCACACGAACGCGCCCATCTACCTGGCGGGGCTCGCCCGCACCGGCCCCACGGTTCGGGAGAACAGGGCGGTGCACGCGCTCGCGCGGCTGCTGCTGCACGGCACCATCGACAACATCCAGTGCTCGTGGGTGAAGCTCGCCGAGGACACCTGCCGCCAGCTGCTGGCCGGCGGGGTCAACGACGTCGGCGGCACCCTGATGGAGGAGACGATCAGCCGGATGGCCGGATCGGACCACGGCTCGTTCAAGACCATCAGCGACATTCGTGCCCTGGTCGAGCCCACCGGCCGGCCCGTGCGCCAGCGCACCACGCTCTACGGCGAGGTGCCCGCCGACCGCCGCGCGGTCGCCGAGGCCAACGACGGTGTGGCCGCCAGCGTGCGGCGCCCGCGGTTGCCGGTGGTGTGAACCCGGTCGTTGGGCGCCCGCTCCGTGGGCTCCGGGGAACCCCGGAACCCACGGGCTAGAGGTGGAACGGGACGTGTAGCCAGGGGCTGTGCGGGTGGGCCATCATCGTGTGGTGCACCGCCAGCGGGTCGGTGTAGCGGAACCCGAACTGGCCGTTGTCGAAGTGCAGGCAGCGCCCCAGGATGTAGCCCGCCGAGAACTCCGCCCACGAACCGTAGTACTGCCGCGCCAACTCGCTCGCGCGCACCGCGTACCAGTGCGCGGTACGCGGGTCGGTGTAGCCGCAGTGCAGACCCCAGCGCGCCATGTTCGCGCCGCGGCCGAGGTCCCACGCCCTGATGTCGTTGACGACGGCGCCGGGCGGGAAGAGGCCGTCGGTGACGAAGCGGTTCTCGTACTCCAGGATCATGCCGGCGGTGCCCCGGAGGTGCTGGTAGACGGAGTTGTCCTGGCCGTTCTGCTGGCACCACCCGGCGATGGCCTGGTCCCACATCGCGGGTTGCGCGGGAGCGCCGGTCTGCCACGCTGCCTGCTGGCGCAGCTGTAGTAGCAGGCTCGCCACCTGGTTGCTGGATGTGCCGTCGAGCAGGGCGTCCTGTTGCCGCCGCCAGGCGTCGGGCGAGTCGATGCCCCAGTCCTGGGCGAGCTCCTCACGCTTCTGCCACGCGTCGCAACAGCTACACCCCCGGTCGGGCGAGTTCCAGGGGGCACCGTTGTTCACCGAGATGTGCGCCGCGCAGGCGAACGCGTGCGCGAGAGGTCCGTGGAAGGGGCCGTTCGGGTCGGCGGGCAGGTCGAGGATGTTCGCGTGCACAGGAACCCCGTTCTCGCGGCCACCGGCCGGGTGGTGTCATGGGCTGGGTGCGCCTGACCGTATATGAGGCGAGTGCCCCATTGGTCCATTAGCGGGAGGCGTGACGCGGGATTCTCCCTGTTGCCGTGACCGGCGGGTGGTGTGGATATCGGGCTCCCGTACCTCTTGTTGATCTTGTCGCTATCGAGAAGGGAAACCGTTTTCCGTGTCGACAGCTACAAGATCTATTGGTTCATCCTGGAGAGGTCGGCGGCGGTTTCGACGGG
>RJMB01000025.1 GCA_003725585.1 Halostreptopolyspora alba
TGCGCTGGCGGACGCTGTCGGAGACGGTGAGCCCGCGGGCCTCCAGCACGGTGAGGATGGCTTTGGCCTCTCCCTTGGCCTCTCCCTTGGCCTCTCCCGCAGCGGCCGACGCGCGGCCGATGTCACTTCGCCACTCGTAGGTGCCCAACAAGATGTCCTCCAGGAGTTCTCGGGCCGCGGCGGGCAGTGCCGCGCGCAGGTAGTCAGCATACAACGACCGATCGTCCGCATCGATGGCCTCGAACGCGGACGGTAGTGCCCTGATCACCTTCGGGTCCTCGGTGTGGTGCATCGCCGCGGCGAGCACGGCGAGCTCCGGCTCCCGGCTGGCCTGCTCGGGATCGGTCACGGGTTCCAGTTTGGTCATGGGCAGGGCCAGGGGGCGTAGCTCCCCGCATCCCAGGTCGATCGGTTCGGCGCACCGGTGGGCCAGTGACTGGGTGGGGGTGAGCACCAGGAGCCGCACCGGGCAGCGCAGCCGGTGGCGGAGGTTGGCCACGTAGGCGGGCCAGGAGTAGGGCTTGCGGTCGTCGGGGCCGCGCTGGTGCTCCACGATGATCGCCGTGAGTGGCGAGGTGCCCGATCCGGACGCGCCGTCCTCCAGTACCACCACGGAGTCGCTCAGCAACTCGGCCGGGGCCGTGGTGGTGGCCTCACTCGCCTCGCAGCGCGCGCGGGTGTAGGGCGGTAGCGGCTTGCCCGAGGCCCGGCCGAACAGTTCCGCCGCGAGATCGGGGGCATTGCGGATGAGGTCGAGCGGAAACTCGTGCTCCCAAGAAGGCATGCGCAAAACGTAGCGGACCGGAAACGGCGCGCGCGGGAGAACACGAGAACTCGTTCGCTCCGTTCTCGTGACTCCGTGGCCGATACCGGTGTATCTCCCCCTTGCTCCCGCTCGTGGTTCCCGGTTACGCTTCGGAAAACGCTTTCCGATATTCGTGAGGTGCACCCGTGAGCCCCACCATCCGGCTGCCCGGCGCCGATGGCACGATCGCCGAGTACCGCGTGCGCGAACCCGGCAGCTGGCACCGCTCACCCGACCCGCCGGCCAACCGGGTCGCGTTCGCGGCCGCGCACGTCGCCGCCGACCCCCTCGGCGACAACACGCCCGGCGCGCCCGCGTCCGTGGACTGGGACGCCACGCTCGCGTTCCGGCGGCACCTGTGGTCGCACGGGCTGGGGGTGGCCGAGGCCATGGACACCGCACAACGAGGAATGGGGCTGGACTGGCCGGCCATCCGGGAGCTGATCCGCCGCAGCTCCGCCGAGGCCGACGCCGTTGGCGGCCGGATCGCCGCCGGGGCCGGGACCGACCACCTCCCCACCGACGTCTCCAGCCTCGCGGAGGTGGCGGCCGGCTACGAGGAGCAACTCGCGGTGGTCGAGGACGCCGGCGCCCAGGTGATCCTCATGGCCAGCCCACACCTGGTCGCCCTGGCCCGGGGACCCGAGGACTACCACGAGATCTATGGCGGGTTGCTCGACCAGGTGCGCGAACCGGCCATCCTGCACTGGCTCGGCCCCATGTTCGCCCCCGCTCTGGCCGGCTACTGGGGCTCGCACGACCTGGCCGAGGCCACCGAGTCGCTACTGGCCCTGCTGCGCCGGCACGCGGACAGGGTCGACGGGGTCAAGGTGTCGCTGCTGGACGCCGAGCACGAGACCCGGCTGCGCGCCGAACTACCCGAGGGGGTTCGGCTCTACACCGGGGACGACTTCCACTATCCGGAGCTGATCAAGGGGGACGGTCACGCCTACAGCGACGCGTTGCTCGGTGTCTTCGCCGCCATCGCCCCCGCCGCCGCGTCCGCGCTGCGCGCCCTGGACAACGGGGACGAGGCGGGCTACGACGCAGCGTTCGGACCGACCGTGCCGCTGGCCCGCCACCTGTTCGGCGCGCCCACCTACTACTACAAGACCGGGATCGCCTTCCTGGCCTGGCTGTGTGGGCACCAGCCGGGCTTCACGATGGTCGGCGGGCTGCACGCGGGACGCGGCGTCGTCCACCTGGCGCACGCGTTCCGGCTCGCCGGTGACGCCGGACTGCTGACCGACCCCGACCTCGCCGTGGCCCGGATGCGTTCGCTGCTCGAGGTGGCGGGGGTGGACCAGTGACCGGGATCGAACGCCTGTCCCTCAACCAGAAGACCGTCAACCGGTGCACGACCGCCGAGGCCGTCGACGGCTGTGTCAGGGCGGGGATCCCCGCGATCGGCCTGTGGCGCGAGCCGGTCCACGAGATCGGCGTGCGCAGGGCGGCCACGCTCGTGCGGGACGCCGGGTTGCGCGTGTCGTCGCTGTGCCGCGGCGGGTTCTTCACCGTTGAGGAGGGTCCGCACAGGCGCGCGGCGCTCGACGACAACCGCAGAGCGCTCGACGAGGCGGCGGAACTCGGCGCCCCCTGCCTGGTGCTGGTCGTGGGCGGGCTGCCGGAGGGTTCGCGCGACCTGCCCGCGGCCCGCGAGCGCGTCGTCGAGGCACTCGCCGAGCTGGCTCCCTACGCCGCCGAACGCGGTGTGCGACTGGCCCTGGAACCGATGCACCCGGTGTACTGCGCCGACCGTGGGGTGGTGTCCACCCTGGGCCAGGCGGTGACGGCCGCCGAACGGTTCCCCGCCGCCCAGGTGGGGGTGGTGGTCGACACGTTCCACGTGTGGTGGGACCCGGAGCTGTTCCCCCAGATCGCCCGAGCGGGAACGCGCATCGCGAGTTTCCAGGTGAGCGACTGGATCACGCCTCTCCCCGCCGATGTGCTGCTCGGTCGCGGAATGATGGGCGACGGCCACGTCGAGTTCGCGCCACTGCGCGCCGCCGTGGACGCCGCCGGCTACCACGGCGACATCGAGGTGGAGATCTTCAACGCGGACGTGTGGGCGCGCGATCCGAACGAGGTTCTGGACACCATGGTCGCGCGCTACCGCGCTACCGTGTGCGGCTGAGCGCGGTGCCCCGTGGCCCCCTGCCCCGGGTAGCGCTCGCTAGCTCCCGCGGTTCTCCCCGAGCTCGTCGACGATCGGGTTGGTGGGTGTCTCCTTCTCCCGCTCGGCCATGTGCGGGTGGGTGTGGTGCCTGCGGGCCCTCGCCTTCTCCGCGTCGGTCTCCGGGCCGCCCGCGTCCTCCTTGGCAACCGAGGCGGTGACCTCCTCGAAGTTGGCGTACTCCGCGAGCGGTAGGGCTCGGAGGGCGCGGACCGTCTCCTCGTCGGCTCCGCTCGCGCGCGCGACCTCGAGGAGCCGCTCCTTGTCCGCGGGATAGTCCGCCTCGGCCAACGCCGCCTGCAGGCGTTCGGTCGTTGTCGTTGCCACCATGGCCGCTCTCCTCACAACCGGTTGCGCACCATCGTTGGGTTCCCTCTACCGCGACCGTGGGTGTCCGAATCGTGGAGGCCGGGTTGATCCGGAACGCGCCGGGCGTGGAGGATTCCCGGGACACGCGTACGCGGTCACCGCGACCCGCTCTTGCTACGGTTTCGGTTGTTCGCACCGGCGCCTTCCGCTGGCTCGCCGGTCACGTCCCGACGTCGAAGGTTCGCCATGCGACTCACACCCCCCACGATCCCCACCCGATGCACCGCGGCCGCCGGCGCGGTGCTGGCCACCACCATGCTGCTCGCGGGCTGCGACTCCGAGTCCGTCGACGACGCGACCTCGGTTGACGAGGACTCGTGGTCCGACTGGTTCTCGTTCGGCGACGACGGGGGAGAAGGTGGTGGCTCCGAGCAGGCCGAAGGAGACCAGGCCGAAGGAGACCAGGCCGACGGCGAGCAGGCCGACGGAGAGCAGGAGGAGGAGTGGTGGGACATCAGTGACTGGTTCTCCTCCGATGACGGGGACTCCGGCGGCGGGTCCGAGGAGACCGGCGGCGAGGAGGACTCCGGCGGTGAAGGAGACCAGGAGGAGAGCGAGGAGGAGCAACTCGCGCTGCCCGACTCCTGTGCCGACGTCGGTGCCCAGGAGGTCGCCGGTGGTCTGGCCCCGCAGGGCGCCACCCTGTCGGAGGACGCCGGCGAGATCGACGGCGCCCCCGACGCCGCGCAGCTGTCGTGCGTGTGGTCCGGGTCGGGCGGCTCCGGGAGCCAGTCGTTCGCGCTCGTCTTCACCGAGAACGCAGACCCGAGCGCCCGGCTGGACGTCGCCCAGGCGTCGGGCGAGGAGGAGATGAACTGGGAGGTGGACATCGACGTCAACGTCGAGAACTACCGAACCGCCCAGGCCGACGCGCTCGGTGGGGATCTGGACTATGTGGCCACGGTCGAAGGGTCCACCAAGAGTCTGCACCTGTCGCTGCCCGACGACTTCCACGTCTCGGCCATCGCCGTCTCCTCGGACACGGAACGGGCCGAACTGGAGGACGTCGTTCTCCAGGCGGCCGAACGGCTCCGGGGATAGGATCCGTACCACTCGGGTGCCGGCCCGGCCGAGAGGGGCCGGCACCTCCGCTCCGTGCCGCTCACTCCTCGATCGGGACCTCCGGGATCTCGCCGAACGTGCCGGTGCGCAGCGTGAGTTCCTCGGTGTCGACCGGCGGTGCGGCGAACACCGCGACGAGGTCGTAGGTGTTTCCTGGCTGCAGCTCGTGCACCTCCTCGGCGAACCCGCTGGATCCGCCGTCTTCGAGGTTCATCTGCGCGACGTAGCGCACCAGGTCGGACTCTGGGTCGACGAGCTGGAACCCGCCCAGTGAGCCGGAGCTGAACTGTTCGGGTCCGCCGGCCTGTTCCTCGCGGTCGGCCCCCATGTCCAGCACGGTGGGCTCGTCGGACTCGTTGGTCAGCGCCACCGTGGCGATGACGTAGGCGCCGTCGCGGCGCAGTGGGTACACATCCAGCTTCACGTCGTCGCGTTCCTCGGTGGCGACGACGCTTCCGTTGTCCTCGGTGAACGGCGCCGGCCAGGTGACGGTGCGCTGGGCGACACCGAGCCCGTCCTCCTCGTCCTCCTCCTGCTCTCTGGAGGTTTCGATCTCGTAGGAGAACTCGACGCGCCGGTTGCGGGCGCGGGCCTCCTCGTCGTCGGGACCTCCTTCGATGGCCACCGGTTCGGTGCTGCCGCGCCCCTCGACCTCGTAGGAGTAGCCATCGCCCAGCTCCTCCACGAGCAGGGTGCGGACGGTTTCCGCGCGCTCCTCGGACAGGTTCTGGTTGTAGGCGTCGGTTCCCTTGCCGTCGGTGTGGCCGATGATGGTGATGTCCGAGCCGTCCTCGGACACGTTGTTCGCCAACGTTCCGGCGGCCTGGCGCACGACGTCCTCGGCCTCGTCGGTGAGGTCGGACTCGTCGAACTCGAACATCACGTCGGAGTGCAGCGAGATGGTCTCCCGGTCGCCGTCGCGGGTGATGGAGGCGATGTCGGAGTCGACGAAGCTCTCCACCCAGCCGGTGTCGGCCTCCGCGTCCTCGTCGGGAGGGCGGTTCTCGAAGGTGAGGTTGTCCTCGGGCGGGTTGTCGGGGGTGAGGTGGTCCGGGCCGTTCGGGTCTTGGGGGCCGGGCTGGTCCTCGTCGACGTCCTGGACGGGGATTCCGGTCATGGCGCCGAGCCCGCTGCCGACCAGGGTCACCTGCTCGACGTCCTTGGGGATCGGGGGGAAGTAGCGGCGGTACTCGTTGGTGACCCCGTCGAACACGGGGTACAGGCCGTCGTTGTTCGGGCTGACCGAGCCGTACTTGAGGCCGTCACCGTCGACATACTCCCGGAACACCTGGCCGGTCATGGGGTCGACCAGGGTGTGGGGCATGCTGAGGTTGCGGTTGGCGCCCTCGAAACCGTCGGGGTAGTCGATCTCGTAGTGCATGACGGTGTGGTCGGGGGTGCGTTCCAGGGCGGTGATGGAGAACCGCATCTCCTCGTCGTTGCCGGTGTCCTGGAAGATGCGCCCCTCCCGGGTGTAGGGGAACTCCTCCGTGACCTCCGGTGGGCCGTCGTCGAACAGGCTGCAACCGCTGAGGAGGAGGCCGCTGGCGGCCAGCAGTGCTGTAGCGGGGGTGAGCTTCGTTCGGACCATGCGAGGGAGCTCCGATCGTTGATGGGGGTCGCCGGGGGGATATGCTTCACCGCTCTCGGCGGTGCTGGCGAGTGGCACGATAGTCCGATCCCCCGCCCGAACGCTCGCCGCGGCGGTCGGTCGGGGGCGTCTCGGACGTCCGGAGTCCCCCCTGTGTCGCCGGGCGTGGGAGGTCACGCGGTTTTCTGGGTCATTGACGGCGCCATTGGCTCCGCTGGGTGAGGGTGAAGCTGTCCCCCCGGGGCGGTCGACTCTCCTCCCCTCGTGTCCGGATAATTCTTCCGCGGCTCCACGGCCGCGCCCCGAACCGACGTGGACGGAGGCCGCATCCAGGTCGCCCACGCGGGCCGGCGGTCCCGGGCAGCCGAGGGGTCCCCACGCGAGTGGCCTCGCTCACGGGGAGGGGCCGGGTCCGGGAGCCCCGCGCGTCCCCGTCGGGTGCGTGGCCGTTCGGAGGAATCGCGTGGGGGGTCCCTCCCAACCGCGCCGGTGGGTGTGACAATTGCGACATGACCGGCACGCCGCTGTCTCGATGGCCCCGCGCCACGATGTTCGCCACGGTGTGTGTCGGCGTGTCCACTATCGGACACGCCCTGACCTCCGGTCACGCGGTGGAGCCCACGAGCGTGGCCGTCGGCTTCCTGCTGCTCCTCTGGATCGCCCACGCGCTCACCGGGCGGGAACGCGGATTCGGCCCCATCTGCGGGTGGATGGTGTGGGGACAGCTCGCTCTGCACCCGATCCTGTCCCTGGGCCAGCCGCCGGCCACCACCACGGCACCGCCAACCGCCTCCGCCGGCCACGCCGCGCACTCCGTGCCGCCGGACTCCGACCACGGAGGGGTCGCGATGCTCCTCGCCCACCTGGTGGCCTCGGTGGTCAGCGCGTGGTGGTTGCGTCAGGGGGAGGTCTCGTTCTTCGCGCTCCTGAGGGTTCTCCGCACCCTGCTCCGGGACGCGCTGCTTCCCCCGGTCATCGACACCAGCCCGGTGGCGGTACGGCACCGTCGCCGCGTGTGGGCCGTCCCGTGCGCCGCGCCGCGCGGAGAGACGGCGCGGTTCCTGCGACACGTCGTGGTGAGCCGCGGCCCGCCGGTGCCTTCCTGACGGAGAGCCCCCGTCACTGACACGTACCACCGCCGCGTGAGTCCCCGTGGCGGCTCCCGGCCGAACGCGGGTTCGGCCGGGCGAGACCACGTTCACCCGGAGCCGTGCCTTGGCACGCGCGCCGGGCCGTTCCGGAAGGCACCAGCATGACTTCGTCGCACCACGCCCCCACCCCCGATTCCGTGCCGAACGACGCGGCCACCCCCGCCGGGGGGCCACGCCGTGGTGGAGCGCCCCCCGACGGGTGGCGCTCCACCTGGTCACTGCTGCGTCTGGCCCTGCTGCGGACGCACTTCTACGCCGGTGTCCTCGTGGCGCCGTTCATCCTGGTGGCCGCAGTGTCGGGGCTGCTGTACGTCTTCAGCCCCCAGATCGAGCAGGCCGTCTACACCGACGAGCTGCGGGTTCCGGTCGGCGACGAGCGGCTCCCGTTGGCCGACCAGGTGGCTGCCGCCGCCGAGGCCACTCCCGAGGGGACTCTGGACGCGGTGCGCCCCGGCACTGACCCCGATGAGAGCACCCGTGTCCTGTTCGAGTATCCCGAGCCCCGGGAGAGCCACCGCCTCGGGGTGTTCGTCGACCCCTACACCGGGGAGGTCCTCGGCGAGCTGGACAACTACGGGAGCAGCGGTGCGCTCCCGGTGCGCGCCTGGCTCTCGGAGCTGCACCGCCACCTGCACCTCGGTGACCCCGGGCGGGTCTACAGCGAGCTCGCGGCCAGCTGGCTCTGGGTGGTGGCCGGTGGCGGTGTGGTGCTGTGGGTGTCCAACCGGCGTGGCCGGGGGCGGCCGTGGGGCGTCCTGGTTCCCGACAACCGGGCGCGCGGTCGCGCCCGGACCATGTCCTGGCACGGTTCCGTCGGGGTGTGGGCGGCCGCGGGGATACTCCTGCTCTCCGCCACCGGCCTGACCTGGTCGACGTACGCGGGCGGCAACATATCCCAGATCCGCGAGGCGATGAGCTGGCAGACCCCGGCGCTCAGCGCGGCCGAGCAGCGGACCGAACACTCCGGGCAGGAGTCCGGTGGGAGAGAGGGCACGGGTCACGACACCGGTGTCGGCCCGGACCGGGCACTGGAGTCGGCCCGGGAGGCGGGGATGACCGGTCCCGTCGAGATCCGCCTGCCCGCCTCCGCCAACGAGCCCTACATCGTCGAGCAGACGGCGCGTGAGTGGCCCGCCCACCAGGGGTCGGTCGCCGTCGACCAGCGTGACGGTCGGGTCACGGAACAGCTCCGGTTCACGGACTTCCCGTTCATGGCCAAACTCACGACCTGGGGAATCGCGGCCCATATGGGGCTGCTCTTCGGGCTGCCCAACCAGTTGTTCCTCGCCGCCCTCGCCCTTTCGGTCATGGGTGTGGTCATCTGGGGCTACCGCATGTGGTTCCAGCGCCGTCCCACCAGGAGCGGCGGCTTCGCGCCGGGCCGGCCGTTCCCCCGTGGGGCGTGGCGGGCGTTGCCGCTCTGGACGCGCGTCCTCATCGTCGCCGCCGCGGTGGGGGTCGGCGTGTTCCTGCCGGTCCTCGGTGTTTCGCTTCTGCTGTTCCTGGTCATCGACGGCGCGGTCGCCCTGTGGCAACGGCGCCGCGGCCGGCGGGAACCGGTACCGGGGGTGGGCCGCTCGTCTCCCTGACGACACTGGGGTCGGGGTCCAACCGCCGGTGGACCCCGACCTCCCGAGCGGCCACGCGCGCCTCACTAGCCCTGCTGCAGGTCCAGGAAGATCCAGCGGGAGTCGGGAGCGAGCCCCGACATGTGCTCGCCGCAGTCCTGCAGCACCATCGGGCCCGACATGGTGTGTTGGGTGCCCGTGTGCAGGTCGCGGAAGAACCGTTGCAGAGCGCTGTGCCACAGTGACGCCGTGCCCGCCCACGTGTACACGAACGCGGCCACCTGCCGCACGGTCCAGGTGGTGTGGTGCAGCATCAGCCGCGTGAGTGTCTGCTGCTCGGAGCTGAGGAGATCACCCCGGTCCAGGGTGGCCTCGTTGTCGGCCCACACCTCCGTGGCCCAGGCGCGTGCCGCGCGCAGCGCGCTCTCGATGTTCGCGTACTCGGCGTGGAACTGGTCGGTGTCCACGGACGCGCGCGGTGTTCCGGTGTGCCGCGCGGCCAGTGCCCGCATCTCGTCCAGCATCCGGCGCCCCACCCCGAGCGTCCACCCCGTCTGACAGATGCCGTGCATGGTGGCCAGGCCCAGGCGGTAGATCGCGCCGCCGGCGTGGGCGTTCACGGCGGTGGCCTCGTAGACGCGGTCATCGGGAACGAACACCTCGTCGCAGGTGTAGTCGACGCTGCGGGTGGCCCGAAGCCCCGTCGCCTCCCACCGGTCGAGCAGCGTGACCTGGTCCTTGTCGAGCGTGCACACCAGTGTCCGCCCGGTCTCCTCGCAGTGCGCCATCGTACGGACGTGGCTCGCCAACGAGATACCCGACGCGAAGTGCCAGCGCCCCGTGAGCTGGTACCCACCGTCGACCCTCACGGCCGCGCCGGGCGCACCCGCGTGTCCCGTGACCAGCGCGTAGTGGTCGTTCTCCACATCGGGGAACAGCTCCTTCCTGGCCCCGGGGCCGAGATGGGCGGCCGTGGTTCCGGTGGCCATCTGTAGTGCCGTGAACGTCCATCCCAGCGACGCGTCCTCGTAGCTGATCCGGGCGACGGTCTCGGTGAGTTGGCGCGGGGAGAACTCGTACCCCCGGAGTTCGCGGGGGATGCCCACCTTCAGGGCGCCCGTTTCTAGCAGTACCCGGGTCACCTCTGTCGTGAGGTCGGCCTGCTCGTCGCTGGGCTCGGCGTTGTCGCGCAGGACGTGGCGCACACCGTCGAGGCGCGCCATGAGGGCGTTGAACTCGTCACTGACGTTGATCCCGGAGGTGGCGGTGGGGTGGGGGGCCATGCGTTCCCAATCCGTACGAGGTCGCGGTGCTCTCCTGATCCGGTGCCCATTGGATCACCGGCACGATGGTGCCGGCGCCACCTCGAGGACGCGGCCACGCGCGTCAGATCGTTACTGGGGCGGGAACGGGTGAGCGACCGGGGCGCCACCACGATCAGGTGGGGGCGGCGGGCGGCGCGAACCCCTCAGCCGGACTCGCGTACCACCAGGTGCGTGTCGAGCAGCACGGTCTCGGGCTCACGGTGCCCCTCGGGGAACTGTCCGGCTGTGGCGATCTGGTTGGCGAGCAGCCGCGCCATCTCCCACCCCATCCGCTCGGCGGGCTGGTGGACCGTGGTCAGCGGCGGGTCGGCGTGCAGCGCGGAGGCGATGTCGTCGAAGCCCACCAGGGCGACGTCGCCGGGCACGGCGCGGCCAGCCTCCCGTAGCACCCGCAGCGCCGCCAGAGCCATCACATCCGAGGCGGCGAACACCGCGTCCAGCTCGGGCGCGGTGCGCAGTAGCTCCCGCATGGCGCGCGCTCCTCCCTCGAAGCTGAAGTCCGCCGTGGCGATCCGTTCGGTCAACACCGCGTGTCCGGCCTCGCGTAACGCCTGTTCGTAGCCGCGCAGCCGCTCCACACCGGCTGTCATGTCACGGGGGCCGGTGATCGTCGCGATGGCGCGCCGCCCCTCCGCCAGCAGGTGCCGTGTGGCCCTGCGCCCGCCACCGACGTTGTCGATCTCGACGAAGCTCAGACTCTCCCGCTCCCGGCCGAGCGGGCGGCCACCGTGGACCAGCGGCAGCCCCGAGTCCGCCAGCCGCCGCGGCAGCGGGTCGTCCCGGTGCTCCGAGACGATCAGTACCCCGTCGACGTGGTCGTCGGTCAGGTACTGGCTCGCCCGGTCGTGCTGGGCCCCAGAGCCGACCATGGTCAGCATCAACTGGAGCCCGCGCTCGTTCAGCGCCGTGCTGACGCCCTTGATGATCTGCGCGAAGAACGGTTCGGCGAAGATCCGTTCGTGTGGTTCGGTGATGACCAGCGCCACGGTGTCGGTGCGGCGTGTGACCAGGGTGCGCGCGGAGTGGTTGGGAACGTAGCCCAGCTCGGTCACCGCGCGCAGCACGGCCTGCCGGGTCTGTTCCGTCACGCTCGCGGAGCCGTTGATCACACGCGACACGGTGCCGCGCCCCACGCCCGCGCGCTCGGCGACCATCTCCAGTGTTGGCCGCTGCCCGCCGCCCATGACCGTCCCCCCATAGTGTGCTGACCTCCGGCGCGCCGGCGGGTCCCGGACGCGCACACCCCATCGTGGCGCACGTCCGGGAGCCTTTCGTGTCTCAGGCGTACGTCATTCGCTCCCAGTGGCGGGAAGCACCCCCGTCTTCGCGAGTTCTCCGTACCAGTGGCCGCTGTCCTTGACGATCCTGGCCTGGGTCTCGTAGTCGACGTAGACGATCCCGAACCGCTCGCTGTAGCCGTAGGCCCACTCGAAGTTGTCCAGCAGGGTCCACACGAAGAAGCCCTTGACGGGCGCTCCCGCCCGTAGGGCGGTGTGCGTGGCCCGCACGTGGCTGGCCAGGAACGCGCGGCGGTCGGTGTCGCGTACCGTGCCGTCGCTGCCAACCTCGTCCCGGTAGGAGGCGCCGCACTCCGTCACGTACAGCGGCAGCCCCGGGTAGTCCACCGCCAGCCGGACCAGCATCTCGGTCAGACCTCCCGGATCCACCGCCCAGTCCTGGTCGGTGCGGTCCTCCGTCCCCCGCAGCATGGTGACGTCGTCGCACCCCACGTAATCCGCGCCGACGCCGTCGGGTTCCAGTAGGCGGGGGTCGATCCCCTCGGCCGAGCCCGCCACCCAGGCGGGGCTGTAGTAGTTGACCCCGAGGAAGTCCAGCGGTGCGGCGATGGTGGGCAGGTCACCCTCGCGCACGAAGCCGAGGTCGGTGATTCCGGCGAGGTCCGCCCGCACGTCGTCGGGGTAGCGCCCGTGGTACAGCGGGTCGAGGAAGAACCGGTTTCGGATGCCGTCGACCCGGCGCGCCGCGTCGATGTCGGCCACCGTGCCGTCGTTCGGCCGGATCGGCTGGGTGTTGAGCGTGATCCCGATGGTCGGGGTGCCCTGCTCACGGATCGCCGTGGCCGCCAGGCCGTGGCCGAGCAGCAGGTGGTGCGCCGCCGCGAGCGCGGCGGCGGGTTCCCGGCGTCCCGGCGCGTGCTGGCCGGACGCGTAGCCCAGGAAGGCGGCCACCCACGGCTCGTTCATCGTGGACCAGGCGGTCACGCGGTCGCCCAGCCGTTGGTGGGCGATCGCGGCGTACTCGGCGAACCGCAGGGCGGTGTCCCTGGCGGGCCACCCCCCGGCGTCCTCCAGCGGCTGCGGGAGGTCCCAGTGGTACAGCGTTGGCCACGGCTGGATCCCCGCGGCGAGCAGGTCGTCGACCAGCCGGTCGTAGAAGTCCAGGCCAGCGGGGTTGGCGGGGCCGCTGCCCGTTGGCTGGATCCGGGGCCAGGCCAGGGAGAACCGGTAGTGGTCCACTCCCATCGACCGGAGCAGCGCGACGTCCTCGTGGTAGCGCCGGTAGTGGTCGGCGGCCGGGTCTCCGGTGTCCCCGCCGTGGATGCGTCCGGGTTGCGCGGTGAACGTGTCCCAGATGCTCACTCCACGCCCGTCGGCCCGGGTGGAGCCCTCGATCTGGAACGCGGCGGTTCCGGCGCCCCACACGAAGTCCGTGGGGAAGCGTGTCTCGGTGGTGGTCTCGGGTTCCGGCCACGCGGGGGTGTCCACGACAGAGGAGCGGGATGAGACAGAGTAGTGGGTAGTCACCCTTTGATCGCACCTTCCATGATGCCGCCGATGAGGTGGCGTCCGAATACGACGAAGACCAGTAGCAGGGGCAGGGTCGCCAGTGCCGCCCCGGTGAACATCAGGGCGAAGTCGGTGGTGTAGCCCTCGTTGAGTTGGTTGATGGAGACCTGCACCGTCGGGTTGCTGGGTCCGAGGACCGCGATCGGCCAGATGAACTCGTTCCAGTTCTGCATGAAGGTCAGCAGCCCGAGCACCGCCATGGCCGGACGCAGCGCCGGCAGCACCACACTGAAGAAGGTGCGCGGCAGTGAGCACCCGTCGATCCGCGCCGACTCGATCAGCTCGGTGGGAACCCCCTGCAGGGCGTACTGCCGCATCATGAACACCCCGAACCCGGTGACCATGAACGGCACGATGACCGCCTGGATGTCGCCGCGCCAGTTGAACGCGTCCATCATGATCAGCATGGGCACGACCGCCATCTGGATCGGCACCATCATCGTGAGGATGACGCCGAGAGTGAGGACGTTGCGGCCGGTGAAACTCAGCTTGGCCAGGGCGAAACCCGCCAGCGAGCAGAACAGCACCACGGACACCGCGGTGACCGAGGCGACGATGACCGAGTTCAGCAGGCCGAGCGCGAAGTTCGCGTGCTCGTTCTGCAGCGTCCGCACGATGTTGTCGGTGAGCTCCCCGCCGGGGACGAGCGCGGGCGGTCGCTGAGCGATGGCCTGGTTGCCGCGGGTGGCCACGACGAACATCCAGTACAACGGGAACACCGACAGCAGCACCGTCAGTACCAGCGCCACGTAGGTCAGCGGGCCGGCCTCACGCGTCACCCCGCCCGCCGAGCGGGGGCGCCATCGCGGGCGGCGGGCGGCGGGACGGGTCCCGTCGGTGCCGGTGGCCGTGGACATCGACGTCATCTCCTCTCGCTTTCGCCCGCACTGCGGATGCGGCTGACGAACAGCACGTTGACGAGCGCGAACACCACGATCAACACGAAGATCGACCAGGCGACCGCGGAGCCGTAGCCGAAGTTCTGCCGGCCCATGGCCTCCTCGAACATCAGCATCGCCACGGTCTGGAACTGGCCCTGCGTTCCTCCCTCGTAGCCGCGGCCGAAGATCACCGGCTCGGTGAAGAGCTGCATCTGGCCGATCGTGGAGATGATGACGGTGAACATGATCGTCGGACGCACCATCGGGACGGTGATCTGGGCGAACTGCCGCAGCCGGGAGGCGCCGTCGATGGCGGCCGCCTCGTACATGTCCCGGGGGATCGCCTGCATCGCCGCCAGATAGATCAGCGTGTTGAACCCGAGCCAGCGCCAGTCGATCATCACGGCGATCGCGGTCCAGGACGCGAAGCGGTTGTTGGTCCACTCGACGGCTCCGACACCGATCGTCTCCAGGGCGTAGTTGATCAGCCCGAAGTCCCGACCGAACAGCTGGCCGAAGATGATCGCCATCGCCGCGATCGAGGTGATGTAGGGGATGATGACGCCCACCCGGAAGAACCCGCGTAGCCGAATGTTCCGGTTCAGCGTGTCGGCGAGCAGTAGCGCGAGCAGCAGCTGCGGCACGATCGCCAGGAGGAAGATGCCGAGCGTGTTGCCCAGCGCGTTGTAGAACTTGGCGTCGCTGAGCAGGGTCACGTAGTTGTCCAGGCCGATGAAGCCCTGGTTGCCCGTGAGTAGTCCCCAGTCGTGCAGCGATATCCAGAAGGTGAACAGTACCGGGAACAGGCCGAATGTCCCGAAGATGATGAAGTACGGCGACACGAACATGTAGGGCGAGAGCCGCATGTCGAGTCGGGAGAGTAGGGCGGAGCGCCGTTCCCGGCGCTCCCGTTGGGTGGGTGAGGGGTCTTCCCGCGGCGCGCCGGGCGAGGACTCGTCTCGCGATCGCGCGCCGCTCTTCACGACACTCATGTCCGCACGTTTCCCTATGTCGGTTCGGTGGGATCTGGACGCTCGTGCGGCGACCCGGCCGTGGGAGGGGAAACGGCCGGGTCGCCAGCCATCGGGGTCGCCGGCTACTCGGCGATCCGCTCGGCCTCGGAGACGGCTTGCTCCCAAGCCTCCTCGCGGTCGGCCTGGCCCTGCTCCCACGACAGCAGTGCTTCGGCGTTGGTGGCCTGCTGCACCGCGAAGTGGTTGAGGCCGAAGTAGACCGGCTCCAGCTCCAGAGCGCCCTCGGCGTAGATCTCACCGACCGGGGCGTCGTTGAAGTACTCGTTGGTGTGCTCCTGCACAGCCTCGCTCTCCAGCGTCTCCACCGAGGACGGAAGGTTGTTGCGCGCCTCCCACGCGCTGAGGTGTCCCTCGGGGCTGGTCAGGAACTGGGCCAGCTCCGCGGCCTCCTCGGGGTGGTCGGTCTGGGTGGGCACGCCCAGCCAGGAGCCGCCCCAGTTTCCGCCGTTACCGGGGACCTCGGCGACGTCCCACAGCCCGGCGCTGTCCTCGCCGGCGTTCTCCTCGATCTGGCCGAGCATCCAGGCCGGGCACGGCATAGTGGCGAAGGCGCCCTCCTGGATCGCCGCGGTCCAGTCGTCGGACCACATCTCCAGCTCGGCGGTGAGGTCGTTCTCGATCATCTGCCCGGTGATGTCCCAGGCGTGCTCGACGGACTCACTCTCCTCGATGATCAGCTCGTTGTCCTCGTTGAAGAACATCACGTCGCCGGACTGGCGCATGATGGCGTTGCTGAACTCCGAGGTGGTGTCGGCGAACGAGGCGTCGACGTCGGACTCGGAGAACTCGATGCCGACCTCGACGAAGTCCTCCCAGGTCTCCCACTCGGCCGAGAGTTCCTCACGGTCGCTGGGAAGCCCCGCCTCCTCGTAGTAGTCGGTGCGGTAGCAGACGGCCATCCCGCCGATGTCGGTGCCAAGACCGAGGAGCTTGCCATCGGGGGTGTGCCCCATGTCCCACTTCCAGTCGAGGAAGGACTCCTCCATGTCGCCGGCCCCGTACTCGTAGAGGTCGTGGAAGGAGTCGCCCGACTGCATGACGTCGAGCAGGATGCCCTCCTCGATCGCCACCACGTCACCGAGACCGTCGCCGGCGGCGAGGTTCTGGGTGAGCTGCTCGTTCCAGTCCTCGACCTCGCCGTACACCCGCTCCTCGACGGTGATTCCCGTCTCCTCTTCGAACTGCTCCAGTAACTCTTCGTATCCAAAGGTGCCGAATGTCTCGATGACGAGTTCGACGTCGCCGTCGTCGCTCGTACCGCACGCGGACGTCGCTGTGAGCAAGAGTCCGCTGCTTACTATGGCGGCGGCGCGTCGTGCGCCGTGCGCGCGTCCTTGCATGGGGCCTCCTTGATCGATCTCCACTCCACTGCGTCCCGGCACCCACAGTGTGGGAGCGCTCCCATATGACCGCGAGACGCGGGCAGCGTCAATCCCCCGGAAATATGGCGAGACAGTATTGTTACCTGGGTCACATGGATGGGGCGGGTGGGAACGCCCGGATTCGCGTGTTCTGGACGCGCTATTCGGGGTCGCCAAAGATGACCAGATCCGCGCGAAGGTGGGTGGGAGCGATCACCTCCGTGTTGCGCTCGTCGCTGTCACGCACCCACTCCCACGCCCGCTGCCACGTCTTGCCGTAACGGGCGTGCCGGGCGACCAGCCGCGCGAGTCGGGTCTCCTCGTCGGGAGCCAGGAACCACGCCTCGTCGAGGAGGCCGCGCACCGCGGCCCACGGGCCGGTGTCGAGCAGCAGGTAGTTTCCCTCGGTGATGACCAGGGGGACGTCCGGGGAGATGGCGATCGCACCCGCGTAGGACTCCTCCACCTCCCGGTGGAACTCCGGCGCGTAGACCGTCTCGTCCTCAGGCGCGCGTAACCGCCGTAGTAGCGCGACGTAACCCGCCGCGTCGAACGTGTCGGGAGCACCCTTGCGGTCCCGCCTCCCCAGCCGCCGGAGTTCGGTCTCGGCGAGATGGAAACCGTCCATCGGCACCAGCACCGCCGATGATCCCAGGCTCGCGAGGAGCCGCGCCGCCACCGTTCCCTTCCCGGAGCCCGGCGCGCCGGTGATTCCCAGGAGCCGGCGTTGGCCGGTCCCGGCCAGCGCCCGAGCCCGGGCGACGAGCTCTCGCCAGGTGTACCTGCGCCCCGGTTGACCAGTGCCCACGCGTTGCCACCCTTCCTTCGCGGTGGGTTCCCTCCCCGAATTCTCGCCGGTGTGTGACGCCTGGCGGGGTGGGGCGTCGCCCTCGCGGAGCCTGCCGGGTGACCTGCGGCGACCCTGCCCGTCCGGTGCGGATCACCGCACGGTGAATTCGAAAAGTAACCGAGTGATCACGGTTCACTATCTGTTGGAGGTGGTGTGTACAACATCACGCGGCGGCGTATGGTGGCCCCGTATAGTCGCAACGGTCGAGTAGTACAGCGCCGTTCCGGGCGCTTCCCCCTCTCCAGCCCCCTGATTCGGACGGGAGACCAGCGTGACCGAGGACGTCGAGAAAGAGCCGCAACGCGCCGACCCTCACGACATCGACCGACTGGACATGAGCCGGCCAACCGTCGCACGCACCTACGACGCGCTGCTCGGCGGCAAGGACAACTTCCAGCCCGACCGCGATGCCGCGGTGGCCGTGGAGGAGATCAACCCCGGTTCCACGCAGCTGTGCCACGAGAACCGCGCGTTCCTCTCGCGCGGTGTGCGCCACGTGGCCGGTCTGGGGATCCGACAGTTCATCGACCTCGGTTCCGGTCTGCCCACCGTGGAGAACACCCATCAGGTCGCGCAGAGCGTCGCCCCGGACACCTCGGTCGTCTACGTCGACATCGACCCGATCGTGCTGTCGCACGGCCGCGCGATCCTCGCGGACACCCCCGGGACCAGCGTGGTCACGGCCGACATCCGCGATGTCGACAGCGTGATGTCCGCCGAGGAGACCCGGCGCCTCATCGACCCCAGCCAGCCCGTGTGTCTCATGCTCGTCAGCCTGCTGCACTGCATCCCCGACGAGGACGGCCCGTTCGATGTCGTGCGCGGGTATCTCGACCGGCTACCGGCCGGTTCGGCGCTGGTCTACTCGCACCTGTGCGCCAGCGACGTGGAAGCCGGACGCACCTTCACCCGGCGGGTGCACGAGCTCGGCATGGACTGGGGACGTATCCGTTCCCCCGAGGAGTGCGCCCAGGCGTTCGACTCGTTGGAGATCGTCTCCCCGAGCACCGACGGCACCGCGCCCCGCGTTCTCGTCGACTGCGACACCTGGCGCAATGGCGACATCGAACCGCGGCCCCGGCCCACGCCCCCGGAGAAGAAGATCTGGGAGCACGCGGGTGTGGGTATCAAGCGGGCGTGACGCGCGGGAAGCTCGGCACGGTGCGGCCTCCCGTCCAAGGGGCACCCGCCAGCGGTCTCTAGTCGAGCGCGTCGCGTAGCGAGGTGAGCAGGCCCGGGGTGGCGTTGGGAGGCGGAGCCTGCACACACAGCTGCCCCATGATCTCCAGGTAACGATGCGTGTCGTCGCGCTTGTCCAGGTAGATGGCGCTGTGTAGCTGTTCGAGGTAAACGATGTCGGGCAGGTCCGGCGCGGCGAACCGCAGGATGGTGAAAGAACCGCCCGCGGCGGAGTGCCCACCGTAGGCGAACGGCATGACCTGCAGTGTGACGTTGGGCAGTTCGGAGATCTCCAGCAGGTAGCTGATCTGGTCGCGCAGCACCTTCGGGTGCCCGTAGGGTCGCCGCAACGCCGCCTCGTCCACGACCGCCCAGTACCGGGGCGCGTTCGGGCCGAAGAGGCGTTCCTGGCGTTGCATCCGCATGCCGATGCGCTGCTCCGTCTCGCTAGCGGGGGAGTGGCCGTGGTTCAGCTGGATCACCGCGCGCGCGTAGTCCTGGGTCTGCAGCAGGCCGGGTACGAACTGCAGCTCGTAGGTTCGGATGACGGAGGCGCTCTCCTCCAGCTCGACGTAGCCCTCGAACCAGCTCGGCAGGATGTCGTCGTAGCGCTGCCACCAGCTCGGAGTGTTCGCGCGGTCAACCAGAGTGAGCAGTGTGGCCCGCTCCTGCGGGTCGCTGACCTCGTAGAGCGTGAGCAGAGTGGTGGCCTCGCTGGACTTGAGCCGCGCCTGCCCCTGCTCCACACCATTGACCTTCGCGGGCGAGACGCCGATCGAGCGCGCCGCCTTCTCCGGGGTGATCCCCTTCGCGGTACGCATTCGTCGTAGCTGCGTTCCGAGCAGGATCCGTAGAACCGCGGACCCTCCTTCGGCCTCACTGTTGGCGAGCCCGGCGGCCACACTGTCCTCCGCGGGGATCATGCACCCTCCCCTGTAGCACTCCTCATTGCGGATGAACAATGAGAATAGCGAACAAATGGTAAAGAAAAACTTGGTTCGCGCCCCGCGATTCCCCGTTGACGTGAGGGGCGCGCCCGCCCTCTGGGGGCGCCTTCGCTCCAATGGGGCGGACTTTCGCTGGGCAGGATGTTCTTGGCCCGCTCATTACCGGGGGTGCGGGGTGTGACGCATGCGACGCCGTGGAGGAGTCAGGACTCCGGCGTGGTCGGTTGGCGGCGTATCGGCCTGGCACGGAAACCGCCGCTTCCCCGCACTCGTTTCGAACGCGGGTTCGTATCCGTGTGTCCGCTGTCCAGGGCGGGGGTTATTACTATAGGTAATTTTAAAATTACTGATAGTGAATATTGGAAGCGAGGTGGCGGACGGGTCCATGGAGGGTCGAGAAAAGCGTGTGGTTCGCTCGCCGCCCGATTTTCGGATGTGCCCCGATCCCTTGTGGTGGGTGTTTTTCCCCGTGTCCGGGAGCGGTTGGTCGTGGGCGCTGCTCGTCCCGATCCGGAAATGGCGGTTCGGTCCCGGACGGCCGGCACGGTGGTCGAGAGACGCGGTCGGTCCGCGACGTCGTGTATCCCGATTCCCGGGACAACCGCTCTGGAATGGGAGACCATGGTGAAACGAGAAACGTTCGCTCTTTTCGGTGGATCGCCTTTCCGTCGGGCGCGGTCCCCGCCCGACGGGCACGTGTTGACGAGGAGATAGCAGCGCAGTGGCCCCAGTTACGGCAGTGCGACATTCGGCGGGCTCGGCTCCATCGGGGGTGCCCGGTTTCCGGAGGCGCGGGGGCCTGGCCGTGGTCCCCGGAGTGGCACTCACCCTCGCTCTTCTCCCGGTAATGGGAGAGGTCGCCCGAGCGGACGAGGCCGGTGTGGTGTACGAGGAGCCACCGCCACCTCCCGAGGGAGGCGAGCGGGCCCCGGTGGGGGAGAGCCCCGACGTCTCGTCGGGGGCATCGGACGTGAGCGTGCCGGTCGGTGTCGGCGTGGTCGTGTGCGCTCCCGGTGTGGTGGTGTCCGTCTCCGTGGGAGCGCGGCCGCCAGCGTGTCCCCCGCCGGAGCCCGAACCGCCGCCCGAGCCTCCCAAGCCGGAGCCCCCGCCCGAGCCGGAGCCCCCGCCCGAGCCCGAACCGGAACCCGAGCCCGAACCGGAACCCGAGCCCGAGCCGGAACCCGAGCCCGAGCCGGAACCCGAACCGGAACCCGAGCCGCCGCCCGAGACCGAACCGCCACCCACAGAGCCGGAACAGCCCACCGAGCCCCCTGGTCAGCCGGCTGATCCGGTACCCGAACTCGCGGCGCCGCCGCAAGCCCCCGACGAGACAGCCCCGGAACCCGCCACCCCCGAACCCCCCGTCGATCGGGCCGCACCCCCGCCCGAGGAGCCGCCCGCGGAGGAGACGGCCGACCCGGCGGAGCCCGGACCGGCCACCGTGTTCGAGCCGGAGGCGGGCGAGGACCGTGGTCTCACCGGGATCCAGCCACTGCACATCATGATCGTGGTGGTACTGGTCAGCGTGGCGGTGGCCGCCGGGACGGCGCCGGCGAACCGCTAGCGACCGCCCGGGGTGGCGGGCCCGCCACCCCGGGACGCGTCACTCCGCGACCCGTCTCACGGACCGGTGACACGGTCGATCCGGTCGAACCCCTCGAGCGCGTCCTCCAGGGGCTGCGCGTCGATCGCGTGCACGCCGGTGTAGGGATTGTCCAGGTAGAACAGCATGATCACGGTCGTGGCGACGAAAGCCAGGTTCACCCCCGCCCACAGCAGGCTGGCGCGGGAGCCACGATGGCGGGAGCCGAACGGCATCACGGCCACGGCGGCGGCGCTGACGAGAACGGCGATCACCAGCGCTTCCGGGATGGTGTCATCGACGGCGTCAGCGCGTTTCATTCGCTGGTCGACCAGCACCGCCATCTCCTGGTGGGCGGTGATCCGGTCGGCGGTTCCGGAACCGTTCTGTGCGACCCCCTCGTGCACGCTCACCATCAGACGGTCGAGGCGGTCCTCGCCGGCCTCGCTCAGTTCGCCGTCCTTCCGCATCACCGGCCACTCCTCGCGTACCACCGTCGTGACGTAGGCCCGCAGGTCCTCGCGAATCGGTTCGGCGCGGTCCTCGGGAAGCGCCTGGGTACTCCAGTAGAGGGCCGTGGCCGCCGATGCCTCGTCGACCGCGTTGTTGGAGGCGGTGTTCTTGTTCTCCCAGCCGATCACGATGCCCATGGCGATCGCGATCAGGTAGATGGCCAGCAGGCACGGAGCCACCAGGGTTCCCACGGGGCCGCTGTAGTCGTCACCCGAGAGCCCGGACCTGCGGGCCACCAGATAGCCGACCGCGAGCGCGAGGGCGAGGGCGCCGGATACCAGCACGAGATTGACGGTCATTGCTCTCCCGTCGGTTCGGAGTGGACGACGGCCGGGGCGGTTCCATCCTGGTCGGATGGGTTTTGAGGGGCGCCTGGATCCGCGAATCCGTCCGTCCACATTTAACACGAATCCCGCAACTCCGACCGGGAATCGCGAAATTGAACCTCCGCGCCCGGAAACGCGAGCGTGATGCGCCCGCGAGTGTGGAATAAAAGGTCAGTCCGAAACCGGAGTTTCGTTTGACTTTGGGAGAGAAATTTTCTGATGGTTTGTCAGAAACGTGGGGAAATTGTCCTGGAGGTGGTCGTGCGCGGTGATCGCGCGTCGAAGGCGAACGACGCCCACGGAAGACGCCCCGGAGGTCGGCGCCGAGCCCCTGGCGCCGACCTCCGCGCGCGATCGCTGCCGGCCCGACACGCGTGTGCCCGAGAGACCGCGGGCTCAGAAGCTCTTGACCAGTGCCTCGATCGGCTCGACCGCGAAGTAGACCACGAACAGCACCGCCACCAGCCACATCAGCGGGTGGACCGTCCGGGCCCTGCCGCGCGCCAGCTTGAGCACCACGTAGGAGACGAAGCCGGCGCCGATCCCGACACTGATGGAGTACGACAGCGGCATCAGGAGGATCGTGAGGAACGTGGGGATCGCGAGGTCGGTGTCGTCCCACGCGATGCCGCGGATCTGGGTCATCATCAGAAAACCGACGAGCACCAGGGCGGGGGCGGCGGCCTCGTTGGGCACCATGGCCACCACCGGCGAGAGGAACGTCGCCAACAGGAAGCACAGCCCGGTCACGACGCTGGCCAGACCGGTACGGGCGCCGTCGCCGACCCCGGCGGCCGACTCGACGAAGCATGTGTTGGTGGACACGGCGCCGGTGCCGCCGGCCAGCGTGCCCAGCGAGTCGACGGCCAGGATCCGCTGTGACCGCAGCGGGTTGCCCTCGTTGTCCAGCAGGCCGCCCTCGTGGCCCACCGCGACCATCGTCCCCATGGTGTCGAAGAAGTCGGTGAGCAGCAGCGTGAAGATCAGCAGGATCACCACGATGACGCCCACGTGGTCCCACGAGCCGAGCAGGCTGAACTGGCCGAGCAGCGAGAAGTCCGGGAGGTCGACGACCCGGTCGGGAAGCTGGGGCGCGTTGAGTGTCCACCCGGTCGGGTTGGCCTCGGGATCCTCGGAGTCCTGGGTCCCGATGTGGTTGATCTGCTCGACGATCACGGCTATGACGCTGGTGGCGATGATCGCCCACAGGATCGCTCCCCGCACTCGCAGCGCGTGGAGGATGATCACCGCCAGCAGTCCGAGGCAGAACACCAGAACCGGCCAGCCGGCGAGCGACCCGGTCGCGCCGAGCTCCACCGGAGGGGTGGGCATGAAGGTCGAGCTGACGAACCCGCCGTTGACCAGCCCGACGAAACTGATGAACAGGCCGATCCCGACGCTGATACCGGTCTTGAGCTCGCGGGGCACCGCTTTGAAGACCGCCCTGCGGAAGCCGCTGAGCACCAGCACCAACATGATGATGCCCTCGATGACCACGAGGCCCATGGCGTCGGCCCAGGTCATCTGGGTGGCGACTCCGAAGGCGACGAACGCGTTCAACCCGAGACCGGCGGCGAGCGCCAGCGGGAAGTTCGCGATCAGCCCCATGAGAATCGTGATCACTCCCGCCACCAGGGCGGTCGCGGCGGCCACCAGCGCGAGGTTGGGCTCGTCCCCGCCGCCGAGGAAGGAGCCCGTGGAGTCGGGCACGGTTCCGATGATCAGCGGGTTGAGGACGATGATGTAGGCCATCGCGAAGAACGTGACCAGCCCGCCACGGACCTCGCGACCAACGGAGGACCCTCGCTCACTGATCCTGAAGAACCGGTCGACTCGCGATCGCGTCTCTGCCGTGTCTGCCAATGCCTTCCTCGCTCTCACCCGGCCGGGGCACCTCTTGTCGGCCGCCGAGGCGAGCATGCCAGAGAAATGTTTCGAACTGATCATGGAACACACAGGAATCAGCACGTCACGGAACGTCCGGCCGGTTCCGGGTAGCGTCGGACGTAAGGCGCGAAACGCATCGTGTGGGCCGATACGCGAAGGAGAGCGCGATGGCGGTACTGGCTCGACTACTCGGACTCGGCACGGCCGCGTTCGGTGTGGCCACCATCGTCCGTCCGGAGATCGTCGCGGTTCCGACCGGGCTGGCGCGGCGCGACGGTCCGGTGCCCCGGGATACCCGGCTACTGATCTCACTGATCGGTGTCCGCGATGTCGCCGTGGGGACCGGCATGGTCCTGGCCCCCCGTGGCCCGGCGCTGCGGTGGCTGATCGCCGCGCGGGTGGCCTCCGACGCCGGTGACGCGTTCTTCCTTGGCCGGGGCCTGTCCAGTGGACCGGCGAGCGCGGGATCGGCCCTGACGGCTGGCGGGTGGGCCGCGCTCTGCGCCCGCAGCGTCCGTGGAGCCGGGCGTCGGGAGGTCGCCGAGCCGGTCACTTCGGCACGGGAGCAGTGAGGTGGAGACCGCTTCGACCCCGCGCGAGTGACCCGGCGCCCTTCGCGTTCGCGGTGGCGCGGCCCTGAGCGACGGTCGGGGGATCGGGCCGCCTCCCCTAGGGAGACGGCCCGGTGAGTCTCGGGCACCTCCCCCGATGCCCGTGACCTGCGACGACGGTGAGGCTGGAAAGGATTCCAGGCCCATCTCGTGCGGGAGGTCGTCACCGATGACACACACACCACCCATGACCGAAGCGCCGGGGACCTCGACGGTGCCGCTGCTCCGGATCGCGGCATGCGCCAGTGTGGCGGGGGTGGTCGCCGTCTCCGTCGTGTTCGCCCTGCTGGGCGACGTGCCGCGCGGCGAGCCGGCCGCGGTGCTCGACCATGTCAACGACCGTCCGTGGGTGTGGATGCGGCTGAGCGGCATCATGGGCATGCTGGCCTGGGTGGTCGCGTTCGCGGCTCTGGCGCGCTCGATGCGCGGTGAGCGCGCCCGGGCAGTCGCGGGCCTGGCCCAGTCGCTGCTGGTCGTCGCGGTCGCGGTCTTCGCGGTCGACTACGCGGTCGACGGGGTCGGTGTCGCCCAGGTGGCCAACGCGTGGGCGGACGGGACCGCGCCCCGGGACGAGCTTCTCCAGCAGACCCAGACACTCGAGCTGGTCGCCGGGGGACTCTCGATCCTCTCCCAGGCACTGCTGGGGCTGGCGCTACTGGTGCACGCGCTCGCGCAGCTGAACACGGACGAGTTCCCGAAACCGCTGACGTGGATCGGCATCGTGGGCTGCGCTGGATGGTTCCTCGGTGGCAGCCTGCGCTTCGCCGGGGTTCCCGGGGTGTCCTTCGAGCTGTTCGTGCCGTTCACCATGGTCGCGATGGTGTGGGTGGTCGGTGTCGGCGTTGTCGCGTGGCGTCGCGGTTCGGCACTGGCGCGCGCGGCGTCCTAGCACCGCCGGTGCTGGGTGCGGGGACCGCTCGCCCCGGCCCGGCGGGCGCGGCCGGTGGCGCGGGAGGAGACGGCCCGCACCACCGGCCATCACGGGTGCCGGGTACGAGAACGCCCTCGCCGTCCGGCCCCGGTCACGGGATGCCTGCTCCGCCCGGCACGGTGCGCGTGTCGCGCTCCCTCGAAGAGCGAGGCCCTCCGAGTATGAGGTGCGTCACCGGTTGGACGCATCGGTCGAAGCACCTACTACCGGTGACCAGCCGGTCGCGCCGCACCAGTGGCCAGACCCGACCGTCGGTAGAGTGCGAGCACGCACGCTCTCGTGGGAACGAGGACCGAGGCTTATGGACATCGAGCTCGTCCGCGGTGACATCACCGAGCAGAACGTCGACGCCGTCGTGAACGCCGCGAACTCCTCGCTGCTCGGCGGGGGTGGTGTCGACGGCGCGATCCACCGGCGCGGTGGCCCGAGCATCCTCGAGGAGTGCCGCCGGATCCGGGAGAGGTCCGGCCCCCTGCCCACCGGCCGGGTCGTCTCCACCACGGCCGGAGATCTCCCGGCGCGATGGGTGATCCACACGGTCGGTCCGGTCCACAGCACCACCGAGGACCGGACCCACCTGCTCACCTCCTGTTACGTGGAGTCACTCCGGCTGGCCGACGAGCTCGGCGCCCGGACCGTGGCGTTTCCGGCGGTCTCGGCGGGGGTGTACGGCTGGCCCCTGGACGACGCGGCGCGTGTCGCCGTGGCGGCCGTGCGCGAGGCCGGTACCGCCACGAGCGATGTCACCACCTGCCGGTTCGTCCTGTTCGACGAACCGGCCTACGTGGCGTTCGATCGGGCGTTGCGCGCGGATACCGGCTGAGCCGGGCACCTCATCCGGGGGCGTGTTCCGCGATCCGGGTGTCCGGGGGCGACACCGGAGGTTTCCGCGGCGACCACCGGTGCGCGTTCGTGGTCCCTGACCCGTTGGGCGACCGCGATTTCGGGATTGACGTGGTGGTCCGCGTCCGGAGTTCCCGCACGCGGCGAACCGCGGGAGCGCGTCCAACCAGAATCGGGCCGCGTTTGGGTCGTGTCCTTCCGTAAAGGGAATGTCACTTCGAAGTTAGAAATTATTCCGACCGCCTACCGGAAAACGCTCTCCTGCCAGCGACGCTTCCGTGCGACACCTCTCCGGTACGGGGATCCCTTCTTTCGTCGTGTTGACGGTCGCTCCCAACCTTGAGATCTTTCTGGGAGCGCTCCCAAAAACGCAGATATCCCGCACAGTACATGGGTGCGATCGATGCCCCCCGATCGCGCCCGGAAACGGGAGGCGACACCAGATCGAACCACGGCAATCGCATCCACGCGTCGTAACTGTTTGCGATCAATCAGCAACACTATGACCAAGCCGGGGAATCTCATCCCACTTCTCCGGCAGTAACGATTGGACGTTCGATCATGACGCTGAAGCGCACCATGACCACCGCTGTCGGGCTCACCGGCTTAACCGGTGCCTTCCTCGTGGCGGTCCCCGCGGCCACGGCCCACGCCCACGGCGGCCTGACCTTTCCCGAGACCCGGACCTACGCCTGCTATGTCGACGGGAAAGAAGGCGGCAACGGCGGCAACCTCGACCCCACCAACCCGATGTGTGCCACCGCCTGGGAGGAGGACACCTACCCGTTCTGGAACTGGTTCGGCAACCTCATCTCCGACGCCGACGGGCGGCACCGGGAGATCATCCCCGACGGGGAACTGTGCGGTCCGAGCGAGAGCTTCCAGAGCTTCAACGCGGCCCCGGCCGACGAGTGGCCCACCACCGAGTTGGAGTCGGGTGCCGACATCACCTTCCGGTACAACGCCTGGGCTCCGCACCCAGGAACCTGGTCGCAGTACGTCACCACCGACGACTGGGATCCCGACACTCCACTGACGTGGGACGAACTGGAACCGGCGCCGTTCGACGAGGTGACCGACCCGCCAATGCGCGAGGGCGGCCCCGAGGGGGCGGAGTACTACTGGGACGCCACCCTGCCGGAGAAGGAGGGCCAGCACATCATCTACTCGATCTGGCAGCGCTCCGACAGCCCGGAAGCCTTCTACAACTGTTCTGACGTCCACTTCAGCTAGCCGCGCGGCCCAGCGTTGTGGACTGTCGCGTTCGGTGGCACCGATCACGCGCACGTCGGCGCACCCCGGCCGCTGGCCGCCTAGAGCCTGATCGGCGCTCCCCTCGTCACGGGAACAGCCACCCCGGTGGCCACAGCGGTCCCGCGCGGGCCCCGTGTCCCCGACGACTGGAGTGGAACGACGGGCGCCGGCGACCCGATCGGCTCCGACCCCACGTTCGGCCATCCGTCCTTTCCGTGAGGACCGGCCGGGCTGGGCGCGGCCCGACGTGGCGACCCCCCACTCCACCCGTGCCGAGCTGTTCGGCGACGAGCAGTGACGAACCGGCCGGACAACACGACAGCGAGGAGGTGAGGCCCACCACATAGCCGCCGTATTGGGAGCGATCCCGCTGTGAGCCCGTGATGGGGCCACGGGCTCACAGCCTCCCACGCACAACGCGAAGGAAATACAAGGAGCGATGGGAATATGTTGAAATCCCACCGAAGAAAGAATACCTCCTGGTTGCGGGGCGGTGTGGCCGCGTCGGCCGCACTCGCACTCGGGGCGGGGCTGCTGGCGAGCGGATCAGCGGCGAGCGCGGAGGAGACCGCTGCCGGGAGCGAAGCGCAACCCCGCCAGGCGGAGAACCCCTACGAGGGGGCCCAGGTCTACGTGAACCCCGAGTGGTCCGAACAGGCCGCCTCCAGCGGTGGTGCGGCGATCGCCGACGAGCCGACCGCCGTGTGGCTGGACCACCGCAGAGCGATCGAGGAGGGGTCGGCCGGCGAGAACACCATGGGATTGGAGGACCACCTCGACGAGGCCGTGGACCAGGGAGCCGACCTGATCCAGATCGTGGTTTACAACCTGCCCGGCCGCGACTGCGCCGCACTGGCCTCCAACGGCGAACTGGAACCCGACGAGATCGACGTCTACGAGAACGACTTCATCGATCCGATCGCCGAGATCATGGACCAGGAGAAGTACTCCGACCTGGATATCGCGACGATCATCGAGATCGACTCACTGCCCAACCTCATCACCAACGTCGGGGACCGGGAGACCGCGACCCCCGAATGCGACGAGATGCTGGCCAACGGCAACTACGAACGGGGAGTCGCCTACGCGCTGGAGACGCTGGGTGAGATCCCCAACGTCCACAACTACATCGACATCGGCCACCACGGTTGGCTGGGCTGGGACGACAACTTCGAGCCCTTCGCCGACCTGGTCGAGGGCATGCTGGACGAGTACGGGGCCTCGGCCGGGGACATCACCGGCTTCGCCGCCAACGTGGCCAACTACGGTGCCCTGGAGGAGCCCTACTTCGACATCGATGACCAGGCCAGCGACGGCCCGGTACGGGCACAGTCGAGTTGGATCGACTACAACAACTACATCGACGAGCTGTCCTACGCCCAGGCGTACCAGGAGCTGTTCTCCCAGCGGCTGGGCCACGAGGTCGGCATGATCATCGACACCTCACGCAACGGTTGGGGTGGCCCGGACCGGCCCGACGGTCCCGGGGATCTCAACGCCACCGCGGAGGAGTACGTCGACGACAGCCGCATCGACCGACGGATCCACACGGGCAACTGGTGCAACCAGGCCGGCGCGGGGCTGGGTGAGCGGCCGACCGCCGCGCCCGAGCCCGGTATCCACGCCTACTCCTGGATCAAGCCGCCGGGCGAGTCCGACGGCGCCAGCGAGGAGATCGAGAACGACGAGGGCAAGGGCTTCGACGAGATGTGCGACCCGGACTATGAGGGCAACCCGCGTAACCAGTACAACCCCTCGGGTGCCCTGCCGGACGCCCCCTTGTCCGGACACTGGTTCCAGGACCAGTTCGACGAGCTGCTCGCCAACGCCCATCCCCCCGTGGAGTAATGAAGTTGACCGGTCGAGCTGAGGACGTTCCGAAGGTCGGCTGACGAGTGACACGGGCATCCGGCGGGTCCCGGCCCCAGGCGGCCGGTGACGCGCCGGATGTCTCTGTCGGCCCTCCCCGGGGCGTCGCGGAACGTCTCGGTCGGTCCGACGTCGAGCGGGGTCGGTGGCGGTCCCACCGGGGAGGTGGCCCGGACCTGAGCGGCGCGCGGTCAGCCGAGCGCGCCCATGACGGTCATCGACGCGACCATACCCAGGCTGCTCAACGAGTCGTGGGCGGGAGGCCGCACGGCGCGTTGGATCAGGCAGCCACCGTGTGAGCCCAGCCAGAAGAGGAAGACCGCGGCCGGGAGCGTCGCTGTCCCGCCCAGCGCGCCCGGGCCGTGCGCGTGCTCGTGCTCGTGTCCGGGCACGCTGCCGCCGTGCGCGGGCGCGAGCAGCACGAGCAGCGCCATGGCCACCAGGTCCACGGTGACGTGGAGCCACTCCCGGCGCCGTGGTAGCTCGTACCAGGCCCACGCCGCCGTGGCGAGCAGGGTCGCGGCGAGTGGCAGGCGCGCGGGACCGGTCATGCCCACGAGAACCATCGCCCCCATGGCCAGTGCCATGACCGAGTGGACGCCCCACGTGGACAACGGTGCGGGTATCCGGGTGAGCAGCGGGACGAGGGAACAACCGAATCCGAAGAGCGCCAGGACGAGGTGTGTGCCCACGTCGATCGCCACGCTCGTCCGCCTCCACTCGGGTGTGCGGGGGTCGTCCCCGGATGGGGTTCCGGCGAGTACCATCCCCGACACGTTTCGGAGCCAACGTTGCCGGGGCGCTGTATTCGGGTCACGGTCGGTCACGTCGATGTCGCCCTTCGTCGGGCCGGCGTCGCTCGTGTCCCGCGTCGGCGGGACGGTGGGGTCTTCAACGGTGGGCCGGTGTGCGATACCGTAGTTGGTAAGTACTCACTAACCTAGGAGTAGCGATGCGGATCACGATCGTCGCGGCGACCGGAGGGATCGGCCGCCACCTCCTTGACCAGGCCGTCGCCGCGGGCCACGACGTCACCGCCGCCGTGCGCGACCCGGGGAGGCTCACCCACGAGGTCCGTGGAGTCGCGGTCGACCTGGCCGACCCGGACCCCGAGGCGTTGCGGTCCGCGGTCGCGGACTCCGACGCGGTGCTCTCCGGGCTGGGTCCACGGTCGGGCTCCGAGGCGGGCATCGTCTCGCGGGGTACCCGCGCCATCGTCCGGGCGATGCGGGACACCGACGTCGCGCGCCTCGTCGTCGTCAGCGCTGCGCCGGTCGGAACGGTGCCGTCCCCCGGACGCCCGAACCCGCCCGCCCGCGACCCCGGCGACGGCGTCATCATGCGGCACGTCCTCGCACCGGTCCTGAAGACCGTGCTCCGCCGGCACTACACCGACCTGGCGACCATGGAGGACATCCTGCGCGACAGCGAGCTGGAATGGACGAGTGCGCGGCCACCGCGGCTGACCGACAAGCCACTGACCGGCACCTACCGCACGGCCTACGAGCGGAACATCCCCGGTGGCCACTCCGTGCCGCGCGCCGACGTCGCCCATTTCATGCTCGGCGCGATCGACCGGCCCGAGACGGTCCGACGGGCCGTCGGGGTCGCCAGCTAGCGCCGTCACTCGGGCGTGGCGAACCCCCAGTGGACGAAGAGGTCGACATGATTCGTGCCGTATGGGACTCGGTGGTGCTGGCCGAGGCCGAGAGGACCGTCACGGTCGAGGGCAACCACTACTTCCCGCCGGAGTCGCCGTACCGGCCACCTCCCCGCCGGCTCGGGCCGCACGCTGTGCCCGTGGAAGGGCGTCGCCCGCTACTACGACGTGACCGTCGAGGGCCGGACCTGGCGCGACCTCGCCTGGTACTACTCCAGGCCGACCCCGTTGGCACGCCGGATCAGGGGGCACGTCGCCTTCTCGCCCGCGGTGCGGATCGAGCGTACCGGCGAGCGAACCGAGGACCCCGCCCCGGTCGCGGGTGGGTGGCTGCGGTCCCTGCTGGGAGGGAGAGAGTGAGCCCGAGCCGGACGCGCGACGAGAACCGCGCCCCATCGACCGAGAAACGGCTCCCCGTCTGGCGGATCGGTGTCGCCGGGGGCTCGTGGGAATCCTGTGCTGTGTCGGCCCCACGGTGCTGGCCCTGCTCGGGATCGTCAGTGCCGGAACGGCGTTCGTCTGGGCGACGGATCTCTACGACGGCTACGCCTGGTGGTTCCGCCTCGCTGGGCTCGCGGTGCTCGCCGGCCTGGTGTGGTGGTCGCTGCGCCGACGCGGAGTGTGCTCGGCGGCTGCCGCGCCCCGCGACGTGAGGGGAATCCCGGTGTGTTCGTCCGGTAAGTCATAATTGCCCCATGAAGATCGTGCTTGCCGGTGGTTCGGGGGCGTTGGGGCGACGGATCGCCGAGGATCTCGCGGCCCGGGGCCACGAGATTGTCGTGCTCAGCCGGTCACCCCGGCCTGGTTCCGCGTTTCGGCAAGTGAAGTGGGACGGCGAGACGGTCGGCCCCTGGGCGTCGGAACTGTCCGGGGCGGTGGTGGTCAACCTCGCGGGTGAGCTCGTCGACCGGCGCCCAACGGCCGCGGGGATCGAGCTGCTGACCAGTTCGCGGGTGGCGCCGACCGAGGCACTGGCCAAGGCCGCCGCCGATGCCGCCGAGCCTCCCTCGGTCTGGATCCAGATGAGCACCCTGGCCATCTTCGGTGACGCTGGCGAGCGGGTCATCGACGAGACGAGCCCGGTCGCCGACGGTCCGCCGCAGATGGCGGGCGTCGCCCGCGCCTGGGAGGCCGCGGCCGCCGGTGTGCGCGCCACTCGTCGGGTGACGCTGCGCACCTCCGTTGTCCTGGACCGGGACACCCCCGCCCTCAGCCGGCTCACCGGTCTCGCCCGGTGGGGCCTCGGCGGCCGGGTCGGGTCCGGGCGCCAGTGGGTGAGCTGGCTGCACATCGGCGACTTCCTCGCCGTCGTGCGCCGCGCGCTGACGGACCCCGACATGTCGGGGATCGTCCACGTCACCAGCCCCAACCCGGTGCGTAACGCCGAGTTGATGGCGACCCTGCGCCGGCAGTTCCGGCGTCCCCCCGCACCGCCGACGCCCGAGCCCCTCGTCCGGTTGGGAGCGGTCGTGCTGCGCACCGACCCGTTGCTGGCGCTGACCGGCCGCCACTGCGTGCCCACCCGCCTGACCGAGTCGGGTTTCGAGTTCGGCCATCCGCGCCTGGCGCCGGCCCTGGCGAACCTCGTGTCCGGCTGACGACGACCCCGTGGATCAGCCGGAGCAGAGGGAGTTGGCGGCGCGGCTGGAGGCGCTCACTCCCGATGCGGGCCGGGAAAGGATCACGCGAGCTGTTCTTCGCCGTGGTGGGTGGGGCATGGACGACTGTTGGCGATGCCTCAGACGGCTGACCATCCGTTGTCGACCGGGAGGATCGCGCCGCTGATGTTGCTCGCGGCGTCCGAGGCGAGGAAGGCGATGGCGGCGGCGAGCTCGGAGGGCTCCGCGACGCGTCCGATGTTGGCGGCGTAGTTACCCAGAGCCGTCGGACCAGCGGGGGACCCCGTGGGGTCGACGGATATGGAGGTGGCGGTGCCCCCGGGGGCGACGGCGTTGGCCCGGATTCCCCGCTCCCGGTACATCACCGCGGTGGAGCGCACCAGACCGACGAGGCCGTGCTTGGCGACGGTGTAGGCGGTCCCGGAGGCGCTGCCGCGCAACGACGCCTCCGAGGCGGTGAACACGATCGAGCCCCGACCCTGCTCCAGCATGGCGGGGAGCGCGGCGCGGGTGAGCAGGAACGGCGCGGTCAGGTCGACGCGCAGCAGTCGTTCCCAGACAGCGTCGCTGACATCGGCCGTGGCGGAGAGGTCGTCCATGATCCCGGCGTTGTTGACCAGGATGTCGATACCGCCGAGCCCCTCGGTCGCGGCGCTGACGACCTCGTCGGCGACCTCCTGGTGGCTGAGGTCACCGGCCACGGTCAGCGCGGTGCCGCCGGAGGCGCGGATCTCCCCGGCCACGTTCTCGGCGGCCTCGGCGTCGAGGTCGGCCACGAGCACCCGCGCTCCCCCGGTCGCCAGGCGCAGCGCCGTCGCTCGTCCGATGCCCGCGCCCGCCCCGGTGACAATGGCGTTTCGTCCGTCCAGTACTGATTCGGTCACGGAATCTCCCTCCCTGTGCCCCCGCTTCGGGGAAACGTGTTGCCGTCCCCGGGGCGGCCAACGACACTGGCCCGCGTGACGTTCCCCCCGTGCGCCGTGCGCGACATCGAGGTTTTGTTCAAGCGGGCCAGCTGTCAGGGCGGCACCGCCTACGTTCTGGTGGATGTCGAACCGCTTCCCGGAGGTGTGCCAGGGTTCGAGTTCGTCGACGCCGCCGAATGGGTCGGTGTCGGCACCACCTCCGTAACTGTCGAGGACCGGCGGGAGTGCGGCCACGCCACCGGTGAGGGCATCCTGCTCACCCTCATCGGTCATTCGGAGCCGGTGGCGACGTCCGTACCGGAGACCGTGTGGGGGCTGCGTTTCACGTTGCCGCTGCCGGGAGCCGACACCGCCACGCCGGGTACGCTCGCCCACGCTCTCCGGGAGGGTTTCCCGCTGCTCGGCGAGGAGGGCCGGCCTCTCATCGCGGCCCGCGTGGTGCTGCGCCGTGCGGTACACCACTTCGCGGACTCGCTTCCCCGAACGTTCCGCGATGCGGGAGTCCGGGCGGCCCACGACACCGCGCGGCGGATCACCGGGGTTCCTCGCGGCGGCGTCGCCTGGGGGCACCCACCGCTTCTCGGGGATGTGGTCGCGCGATGAGGGTGGCTCCCTCCCCCTTCCCGATGTCCCCGGTTCCTCCGCCTCGAGGGTGAGGCCGCCCCTCCGCGCCCGCTCGCCCACACCGCCATGCGCGGTGCCGACCGTGCAGGAAGCGCACCTCGGGCGGCCGTGGTGCGCCACCGGAAGATCGCCCCTGGTGTCCCAACGCTGACCAGGTCACAGGAGTTGCATACATTTCGGATACAATCATGGTGTTTCGTGGAACCCCACCGAATCGAGGCTCTATGTCATCGAACACCCACGCGCGCCAAGCCGAGGAGGCCCCAGAACGCTATGACGTCGTGGTCGTGGGTGGCGGGAACGCCGCCTTCTGCGCGGCCCACGCCGCCCGTGAGAACGGGGCCTCCGTGCTGGTCCTGGAGAAGGCCGACGAGAAGGAGGCCGGCGGCAACTCCTTCTTCACGGCGGGCGCGTTCCGGGTGGCCCATGACGGACTGGACGATCTCGCGCCGCTGCTCGACGACCCCGAGGACGAACGGCTGTCCGCCACACGGCTGCCCGCGTACTCCCGGGAAGAGTTCACCGCGGACATGGAGCGCCTGACCGAGGGGCGCAACGACTCCGAGATGACGCGGATCATGGTCGACGACAGCTTCGAGACCATCCGGTGGCTGGCGGGCAAGGGGCTGCGATGGCGACTGCTCTACGAACGCCAGACCTACGTCGACGACGGCTGGTGGGCCTTCTTCGGCGGGCTCGCGCTGGGAACGGTCGACGGTGGCAAGGGCCTCGTCGCGCAGCACACGCGGGTGGCGCGCGACAACGGGGTCGATATCCGGTACGGGGCGCGGGTGGTGGACCTGCTCCGCGACGGTGCCGCGGTGCGCGGGGTGGTCGTGCGCGGCACCGACGGCGAGGAGCGCACCGTGGCCGCGCGGCGGGTCGTGCTGGCGGCGGGAGGGTTCGAGTCCAGCGAGGAGATGCGCCGGGAGCACCTCGGGCCGGGGTGGGAGCGGGCGCTCGTCCGCGGCACCCCCGAGAACACCGGTGAGGTGCTGCGCCTGGCGTTGGAGCACGGCGCCGCGAGCTACGGGGACTGGTCCTCGTGCCACAGCGTGCAGTGGGACGCGGGCGCCCCTCCACAGGGGGGCGAGCGCGAGCTCACCAACCAGCTGACCCGGCAGAGCTACCCCATGGGCATCGTGGTGAACCGGGACGGGCGGCGCTTCGTCGACGAGGGCGCCGACTTCCGTAACTTCACCTACGCCAAGTACGGCCGGGAGGTGCTCCGCCAGCCCGACGGGCGGGCGTTCCAGCTGTTCGACGCCAAGACCCGCCCACTGCTGCGGGTTCTGGAGTACGACAGCACCCCCATAACCGGGGCCCGGGCCGAGTCCCTGGAGGAGCTCGCCGGCCAGCTGGGGATCGACCCCACCGGCCTGCGCCGCACGGTCGAGGAGTTCAACGCCTCGATCGACGACGCCGAGTTCAACCCCGCGGTGCGGGACGGCCGCGTGGCGCGGGTGTCGCCCCCGAAGTCCAACTGGGCGAGTGCCCTGGACACCCCGCCCTTCTACGGCTACACGGTGGCGTGTGGCATCACCTTCACCTTCGGGGGCCTGCGGATCGACCCCGAGTCCGCGCGCGTGCTCGACACGGTGGGGGAGCCGATCCCCGGGTTGTTCGCCGCGGGGGAGATCGTGGGGGGCCTGTTCTCGGACAACTACCCGGGCGGGTCGGGACTGATCGCGGGGTCGGTTTTCGGTCGCCGCGCGGGTGGCCACGCCGCGTCCGGGTGAGGCGCCGTCCGCCGCGCGCCCCGGGACGCGCGGCGGACGGCATCTCAGGTGCCCATCATCTTGGAGAACCGGATCTCGCGCGCGTTGCGCATGTGACGCTTGCCGGCCTCCTCGGCGGCCTCGGGGTCGGAGGCTTCGATGGCGTTGATGATGGCGGCGTGCTCGGCGCACGCGTCGACCGCTCGCCCGGGTGAGGCGAAGGTGGTCGGCGCCAACCGGCGTACGGCCTGCTCCGCCTGGCCCAGGAAGCGCTCCAGATAGAGGTTGCCGGCCGCCTCGCGGATCAACCGGTGAAAGGTGATGTTGTGCTGGGACAGGGCCGCGTGGTCCCCGGAATCGGCGAGCGCCTCCATCTTCGCCTGGACCTCGCGTAGGGCAGGAACGAGGCTCTTGTCCGTGCGGACGGCGGCCAGCCGCGCGGCCAACCCTTCGAGGTTCTCGCGGATCACGTACAGCGCGAGGATGTCCTCCATCGACATGGGGGAGACCACGGTCCCGTGGTGGGCGGTCTTGTAGGCCAGGCCCTCGTCGGAGAGGCGGCGCAGCGCCTCGCGCACGGGGGTGCGGCTCACTTCCAACCGCGAGGCGATCTCGTCCTCGCGCAGCCACGTCGAGGGCGGCAGGGCACCGTCGAGGATCGCCTCCCGCAGCGCGTCGGTGACCGCCTCGGTGGTTCGCCCGCGCGTGGGCCTGCCGTGGAAGTACCCTCGAACCGAGCGCAGCGGGCTCTCGTTGACGCTCATGGCCGTAGTGTCACTGCCGACGAACCGTTTCCTCTCGTCCGTGGCCGCGGTGGGTCTCCTGGTGCGGTAACCGCAGATCCCGGAATCGTTGACCACCATCGTACTGGTCCCGCGTGCCGCGACCGGGAACGTCCGTTGGCGCGTCCGCCTGGCACGCCGACCCTAGGCTTCCCTCTCGCGCGAGCTTCGGCGGATATCGGCGATGGCCAGGAATATCTCGGTGCAGCGGTCGACGATCTGGTGACGTTCGAGTTCGACGGTTCCGTCCAGCCAGGCGGTGAGGGTCTGGGCCAGCCCACCGACGATGAACTGGGAGGTGGGCTCGAGGGCGGCGCTCCCGGACATCCCGTAGAAGGCCCTCGCCTCCTCGCCGAGGAGGCTGGCGAACAGCCGCGCCGATCGCACCCTCCTGTGTAGCAGGAGGGAGTTGGTCAGCGTGGCCGAGAACAGCAGCCGTCCGCGCCGCGGGTCGTCGGCGACGATGTCGACGATGTTCTTCAGTCCCGCGTGGATCTTGGCGCGCTCGTCGGCGGGAGCCGCGGCGACGGCTTCGAGTGTCGTGGTCGCGATCTCGTCGGTGACGTGGTCGTACACCGCGATCGCGAGGGCGTCGCGGTCGGTGAAGCTCTCGTAGAAGTAGCGCGTGGTGAGCCCCGCCTGCTTGCACACCCCGCGCACCGTCAGCGAGACGTCGTCGCTCTCCGACCCGAGCAGGTCGAGTCCGGCTTCGATG
Organism: Halostreptopolyspora alba; assembly: GCA_003725585.1. Lineage (GTDB taxonomy): Bacteria > Actinomycetota > Actinomycetes > Streptosporangiales > Streptosporangiaceae > Lipingzhangella > Lipingzhangella alba. The sequence continues at coordinate 36,964 of RJMB01000025.1, forward strand.
AGCTGCGTCCGACGTTCCGCCCGCCGGTCGTCGCCCTCCACGCCGCCGTAGACGCGGAGTGAGGTGTTGTCCATGCGCCCATATTGACAGACCGGGTTCCAACGGGTTCCATATCTGAAAACAAGCGTTTTCAGATATTTCGGAGGTGGCGGTGCGAGCGCGGTGGAGTTCCCCGGAGTACGTCGAGGAGATGATGATCGGTGCCAGCCTGCTGGCGGGTACCGCGAACGTGATCATGCAGCTCGCCCATCCCGCCGTCGGTTACGGCGTGGTCGAGAGCACCGTGGAGAGCGGGCAGATATTCCGGCACCCGATCAAACGAACCCGGACGACACTGAGCTATCTGGTGGTGGCCACGCTGGGCACCGACAGGGAACGACAGCTGTACCGGCGTGAGGTCAACCGGTCCCACGCGCCGGTGCGCTCCGGGGCCTCCAGCCCGGTCTCCTACAACGCTTTCGACCACGACCTGCAGCTGTGGGTGGCGGCCTGCCTCTACAAGGGGGTCGAGGACGTGCACCGCTACTTCGGACCGTCGCTGACCGACAGCCAGGCGACGGCCCTCTACCGGTACGGCGCCCGGCTCGGCACGACCCTCCAGATGCCCGAGGAGCTGTGGCCGGCGGACCGTGCGGCCTTCGACGAGTACTGGAACGAGTCCCTGGACCGGATCTCGATCGACGACACCGTCCGCCAGTACCTCTATGACCTGGCGGTTCTCGGGTTCGCCCCCCGGATCGTGCGCTGGACCCTGGGGCCGTTCAACCGGTTCGTCACCACCGGGTTCCTCCCCCCGCGCTTCCGCGAGGAGATGCGACTGCCGTGGAGCGACCGCCAGCAACGTCGGTTCGACAGGCTGATGTCCGTCCTCGGCGCTGTGGTCCGGCGTCTTCCCGCCCCACTGCGCAGGTTCCCGTTCAACCTGGTGTGGTGGGACGTCCGCCGGCGTATCAGGACCGGCCGCCCCCTCGTTTGAGCCCGCGATACACACCCTCCGGCGTCCCGGGTCCACGCTCGGGACGCCGGAGAGTCCCTCACGCGTACGTCTCGCCTCGACGGGCCTTGGACACCAGCGAGTCCGGTGGGAGGAACCGCGGACCGTACCGGTCGGCCAGCTCCCTGGCCCGGCCTACGAAACCCGCCGGGCCCTCCGGGTAACCGTTGATGTACTGGATCACCCCGCCGGTCCACGCGGGAAAGCCGATCCCGAGGAGCGACCCGACATTGGCGTCCGGCACGCTGCGGAGCACACCCTCGTCGAGGCAACGCACCGAGTCGAGGGACTCGGCGAACAGCATCCGTTCCTTCATGTCCTCGAACGGGATCGTGTGCCCGTCGACGGTGTAGTGCTCACGAATGCCGGCCCAGATACCGTCGCGCTTGCCGTCGGCGTAGTCGTAGAAGCCGCGCCCTTCGAGCCGTCCCGGCCGGTCGAACTCATCGAGCATCCGGTCGACCAGGAGGTCGGCCGGGCCGGGCGCCCACCCGGTGCCCTCGCGGGCGGCCGCCTCCTGGAACTCCCGCCGGATCTCGCGTGTCAGCTTCAGGTTGAGCTCGTCGGCGAGCGCGAGCGGGGCGGTGGGGTACCCGGCCTGGAGGCCCGCCTGCTCCACCGAAGCCGGGTGCAGCCCCTCCGCCACCATCGTCTGCGCCTCGTCGATGAACCTGCCGATGACCCGGCTGGTGAAGAACCCCCGGCGGTCGTTGACCACGATCGGGGTCTTGTTGATCTGTCGGGCGATGTCGAACGCCTTGGCGAGGGTTGCGTCGCTCGTCCTCTCCCCGACAATGATCTCCAGCAGCGGCATCTTGTCCACGGGAGAGAAGAAGTGGAGACCGATGAGGTCGTCCGGTCGCCGCACGCCCCGGGCGAGGCCGTCGATCGGCAGGGTGGAGGTGTTGGACCCGAGCACCGCGTCCGGTGTCACGAGTGGTTCTACCTCCCGGAGCACCCGCCGCTTCAGTTCGGAGTCCTCGAACACGGCCTCGATCACCAGGTCGCATCCGGCCACGCTCGTGAGTGTGTCGGTCGGGGTGATGCGGGCCAGTGTCCGCTCGGCCCGATCCGCGCTGATCCCGCCGCGCTCGACCGCTCTCTCCAGGGCCGTGGCCGAGTGGCGTTTCCCGCGCTCGGCCGCTTCCAGGGAGACGTCCCTGAGCACGACGTCCATACCGCCACGCGCGCAGACATGGGCGATTCCGGCGCCCATCATGCCCGCGCCCAGCACGGCGACCTTCCGCGCGGTGTGGGGGGCGTGACCCTCCGGACGGCTGCCACCCGACTCGATGTGGCGCGTGTCGAAGAAGAACGCGTTCATCATGTTCGTCGAGACCTGTCCGCCCATCAGCTCGACCAGGTAGCTCGACTCGACGGCGAACGCCGTATCGATGTCGACCTGCGCCCCCTCGACCGCTGCGGCCAGGATGTTGCGGGGGGCGGGCGGGTTCGCCCCTTTGGTCTCCTTGCGGAGGTTGGCCGGGAAGGCGGGCAGGTTCGCCCGCATCGCGGGGTGCGAGGGGGTCCCCCCGGGAATGCTGTAGCCCGGGGTGTCCCAGGGTTGCGCGGCGTCGGGGTGCTCGCCGATCCACTCCCTCGCGCGTGCCAGCAGCGCGTCCTCGCTCTCGGCGAGCTCGTGGACCAGCCCCACCGACACCGCCTCCGAGGGTCGGTACCGCTGGCCCCGGAGCAGGACCTTGGTCAACGCGTCCTGGAGCCCCAGCAGACGCACCGTACGGGTGACCCCACCGGCTCCGGGGAGCAGCCCGAGGGTGACCTCTGGCAGGCCGATCCGCGCCCCCGCCGTGTCCAGCGCGATGCGGTGGTGACAGGCGAGAGCGATCTCCAGGCCACCACCCAGCGCTGTGCCGTTGATCGCGGCCACGACCGGTTTGCCCAGGGTCTCCATCCGGCGAAGCTGGGACTTGAGCGTCGCGCACAGCTGCGTGAGGTCCTCGGCCTGCTCCGGTGTCGCCCGGATCATTCGGTTCACGTCGCCGCCGGCGAAGAAGCTGTCCTTGGCCGAGGTGAGGACGACTCCGGTGATCCTCTCGCGCTCGGCCTCGATCCGGTCCAGCGTGGCGCCCATCGACTCGACATAGGTCTGGTTCATGGTGTTGGCGGACTGGTCCGGGTCGTCCATGGTCACGACGACGACCCCGTCGTCGCCCCGTTCCCAGTGGAACGTGTTCGTGGCGGGCATGACTCGCTCCCTACTCCTCGTATCCGGGATCAGACGCGTTCGATGACCGTCGCGACACCCATGCCGCCACCGACGCACAGTGTCACGACCGCGCGGCGCTCACCTCGTCGTTCCAGCTCGTCGATGACCGTTCCGACGAGCATGGCGCCGGTGGCGCCGAGGGGGTGGCCCATCGCGATCGCTCCTCCGTTGACGTTGACCTTCTCCAGCGGCACTTTGAGTTCCGCGGTGTAGTTGAGGACCACCGACGCGAACGCCTCGTTGACCTCGAACAGGTCGATGTCGTCAACGGTGAGGTCCGCGGCCGCCAACGCCTTGCGCGTGGCCGGGGCCGGGCCGGTCAGCATGATGGTCGGGTCGGTTCCGCTGACGGCGGTGGAGACGACACGGGCGCGCGGGGTGAGCCCCAGCTCGGTTCCCACCCGCTCGCTTCCCACCAGCACCAGGGACGCGCCGTCGACGATGCCCGAGGAGTTGCCGGGGGTGTGGCGGTGCTCGATCCGCTCCACCCAGTGGTACTTCTGCAACGCGACCGCGTCGAACCCTCCCAGCTCACCGGTCTCCTCGAAGGAAGGAGACAGCGTTGCCAGGCTCTCCACCGTCGACTCCGGTCGTATGTGCTCGTCGGTGGAGAGCACCGGGACACCGTTGCGGTCGGTGACCGCAACGACAGAGTTCGTGAAGTATCCGCCGGCCCACGCCGCGGCGGCGTTCTGGTGGGAGCGGACCGCGTAGGCGTCGAGTTCCTCCCGGGAGAAACCCCTGATCGTGGCGATCAGGTCGGCCGCGACGCCCTGCGGCACGAAGGAGGTCTCGTGGTTCGTCTCGGGGTCCGTGGCCAGCGGGCCGCCGTCGCTTCCCATGGGGACACGGGACATCGACTCCACCCCGCCGGCGACGATCAGGTGATCCCAGCCCGACCGCACCTTCTGGGCCGCGGTGTTCACCGCCTCCAGCCCGGAAGCGCAGAATCGGTTCAGCTGCGCCCCCGCGACGTGGTCGGGCAGGTGGGCGAGCAGTGCCGCGGTCTTGGCGAGGTTCATCCCCTGGTCGCCGACCGGTGAGACGATCCCGAGCAGCAGGTCGTCGATTCGTGCGGTGTCCAGGGTGGGGTGGCGCCCGCGGAGTTCCGCTATCAGGTCCGCGACCAGGGACACCGGCTTGATCCGGTGGAGAGCGCCGTGCTTCTTGCCGATGCCACGCGGGGTGCGGACCGCATCGTAGAGAAACGCCTCTGTGCCCACGTTCGTGTCTCCTCTCCGGGAACGGAGGCCACGCATCTCCCCGCCGCTCGCGGGTTCGTGGATGCGGGTCGGTTCCGAACTCATCATCACCATTATTGGCAATTTGTCAATAATTGGGGGTCGGGAGTGATGTGGCCTCCCCCGGATCTTCGGTGGACGGGGCGTTGCCGGTTTCCTTCGGGCGTGGTCACGGCCTTCCGGGACACACGCTTTCGGGGCACGCGCACCTCGGGCCAGAGGGGCGGCCCGGTGCCGGATGCCGATCCGGTTCGGGTTGGTGTCGCCGGTGGCACGCGTCTGTTGACACATGGCCGGTAGGGCGGAAAGAGTGGCGGCATGAACACTGGGGCCTCTGCGCAGCGACGACGGCTGGAACCCGACCAGAGGCGGGGGGAGATCCTCTCCGCCGCGCGCCGGCTGTTCAGCCGGGCCAGCTACTCCATGGTCTCCACCTCGGACATCGCGCGGGAGTCAGGGGCCGCGCGGGGGTTGATCAACCACTACTTCGGAAACAAGCGCCAGCTCTACCTCGAGGTGGTGCGGCAGATGATGGTCATTCCCGAGTCGGTCGCCGAGAACCTGCCGCGGACCACGGTCGAGGAGCGACTGGCGCTGTGTGTCGACCGGTGGCTCGATGTCGTGGAGCGCAACAGGGACGTATGGCTACTGGCGCTCGGCTCGGAGGCGATGGGGCCCGACAGCGACATCGAGCAGGTCATGCTCGAAGCCGACGAGGCCGCCGCCGACCTGGTACTGGAAGCGGCGATGATGAGTGACGTCGTCGACGGCCGTGAGGAGCTACGGGCGATGATCCGGTCCTACGGCAGCATGCTCAAGGCCGCGTCCAGAGAGTGGCTACTGCGGGGGACGCTCACCCGCGGTGACCTGCACATTCTGCTGACCCAGTCGGCACTGCACCTGCTACGTACCGTGTTTCCGGCGGTACGTGGGAACCGAGCCGACCAGCGGTGAGCGAGCCGGCCGGCGGTGCGGACGTGGCATCCGGCCGCTGTCCGCTCACGCGGGGACCACGCGGGCGAGGCGCTCGGTGATAGTCTCCCGCGCCCCGGTGACGATCCGGTCGACGACCTCGGCCACACTCGGGATGTCGTGGATCAGTCCCTGCACCATGCCGGAGCTCCAGATCCCGTGCTCCGGGTCGCCCTGTTCGAACACGGCACGTCCCCGCGCGCCGGCGACGAGATCCCGTACGTCCTCGAACGAGCCACCGTCGTCGAGGATCCCGACCACCTCGCGGCTCACCGAGTTGCTGGCCACGCGTGCCGTGTTGCGCAAGGGGCGGAAGATCAGCTCGGTTTCGCGTTCGCTCGCGGCGACGACCGCCTCCTTGATCCGCCGGTGCACGGGTGCCTCCCGGGTGCACAGGAACCGGGTTCCCATGGTGATGCCGTCGGCGCCGAGCGCCAGTGCCGAGACGAGCCCTCTGGCGTCGGCGAATCCGCCGCAGGCGACCATCGGGATCGAGAGCCGTTCGGCGGCCGCGGGGATGAGCACCAGTCCGGGAACGTCATCCTCCCCGGGGTGGCCGGCGCACTCGAAACCGTCGATGCTCACGGCGTCGACACCGGCCTCCTGCGCCTTGACCGCGTGCCGCACGCTGGTGCACTTGTGCAGTACCTTCACTCCGGCTGCATGGAACTCGGGGATGTGCTCGGCAGGGTTGGCCCCGGCGGTCTCCACGATCCGCACACCGGACTCGATGATCGCTCTCCGGTACTCGTCGTAGGGGGGTGGGTTGATCGACGGGAGAATCGTCAGGTTCACGCCGAACGGGTGGTCCGTTCGTTCCCGACACCGGTCGATCTCGGCGCCCAGGGCCTCCGGGGTGGGTTGGGTCAGCGCGGTGAGCATACCCAGAGCCCCGGACTCGGCGACGGCGGAGACCAGCTCGGCACGCCCCACCCACTGCATTCCTCCCTGCACGATCGGATGGCGTACTCCGAAGGTGTCGCAGAATCTCGTCCGCAACATCGGCCCCCTCCTGCGCTCCCCGCTTGCCTCGTTCACCGGGACCATCGACGGACTCGGCGTGGTCGCGCGCCCGAGCGGTTCCCGGGGCGTCGTCCGGTCGTCCCCACCTGTCGGTGTGGCGGCTCGGCACCTCGGTTCGAGGGGGCCGCCGGTGTCTCGACCAGGCGTGGCGCGTTCGTGCCTCCCGAGGGGAGTGACACGCCCCCGGGAAGCTCCGGCGTGTCCGAGTATGAGCAGTGTATTGTCTAACTGTCAATAGCATTGTTGTTGTTTGCTGAGATTGTGAGTTTTGTTGGAATTTCCGCCAGGTTCTCTATTGTCAAGTTGACAGTACCGTTCTACGGTCATCGGTGTGACACGACCGCTGTCCCGGTGGGAGCGCCAACGATGGCCGCCGTCCGGTGGTGCCCCCGTCAGCGACCAACCGGGAGACGTCCGGTCCCGCGGATCGCGGGACCGGACGCATCAGGAACGTCTACGGGAAATGGGACGGGAACATGCGGAGGAATCCCCACACCACCGAGCACGAGACCGAGAGCACGTCCGTAGGCGACACCCTTCCGAGTCTGCTGCTGCGCAACGCCACCGAGTATCCGAACCTGCCGGCGCTGTCCTGGCGTTGCCCGGACGGAACCGGCTGGTCCGGGCTGACCTGGGCGGAGGTGAGGCAGCGCGTCGTCGAACTGGCCGAGGGCTACGCCTCACTGGGAGTGGAGCCCGGCGAGCAGGTGTTGCTGATGATGGGAAACCGCCCCGAGCACTGGCTGTCCGACCTCGCTCTGGTCCACATGGGGGCCGTGCCCACCACCGTGTACAGCACGGCCTCGGCCGAACAGGTGTCCTTTATCGCCCGCCACAGCCGCGCCCGGGTGGCGGTGGTCGAGAGTCCCGACCACGCGGCCCGGTGGGACCCGCTGGTGAGCGACGACAGCGCTCCCCTGGAACGAGTGGTGGTGGTCGACACCCACGGGTCCGGTGGCGGCGGGTACGAGGAGTTCGCGCGGTTGCCGACGGCCCCGTTCTCCGGCGCCGCCGAGCGCTGGCGCTCTCTCTCGCCCGACAGTCGTCTCACCGTCGTCTACACATCCGGAACGACGGGCGACCCCAAGGGTGTGGTGATCACCCACCGCAACGTGCTGAGCAACGCTGTCGCCCTGGACCGGGTCACCCAGCTCCCGCCGCACGCCGATCACGTCTGCTACCTGCCCCTGGCTCACATCGCCGAGCGCATGCTCGGGCTCTACCTGCCGATCTTTCGCGCGTCCCACGTGTGGATGTGTGACGATCCGCAGGCGGTGGCCGGTGTCCTGTACGAGGTGCGGCCGCCGCAGTTCTTCGGTGTCCCGCGCGTGTGGGAGAAGCTGACCTCGGCCATGCGATCGGTGTTGGACGCGCTCCCCGAGTCCCAACGAGCCGAGGTGGACCGGGCGATGGCGGTGGCCGCCGAGCACGTGGACCACCGGGAGCGGGGCGAGGAGGTGCCTTCCGACCTGGAGGAGCGGTACGAACAGGCCCGCTCTGGGGTCCTCGCTCCGATTCTGGCCAGGGTCGGTCTCGACCGGATCGTCTGGGCGGCCAGTGCCTCGGCCCCGATGCCCTTGGAGGTCGTACGCTTCTGGGCCGGGATGGGGATCGTGATCATGGACGCCTGGGGGCTGACCGAGTCGGTGGGTGTGGCAACGGCCAACAGTCCCAGAACCGGGTTCCGGCTGGGGTCGGTGGGGCGTCCGGTCGACTGCGTCGAGGTGTGCCTCTCCGACGACAGTGAGGTCCACCTCCGCGGGGATTCGGTGTTCGACGGCTACCTGGAGGCTGACGGGTCGATCCGCTCGGCGACGGACGAGTACGGGTGGTTCGCCACCGGCGACGTCGGCTCGATGGACCGGGACGGATACCTGTGGATCACAGACCGGAAGAAGGAGCTGATCGTTACCTCCAGCGGCAAGAACATCTCGCCCGCTCTGGTGGAGAACGCCCTCAAGAGGCACCCACTCATCGGGCAGGCCCTCGTGCACGGTGACGGTAGGCCCTACCTCGTCGCCCTGCTGGTGCTGGACTCCGAGACGGCGCCGGCGTGGGCTCGGGCGCGCGGGATCGACGTGGGGGAGGACTGGGACTCGCTGGTGGAGCACCCCCGGGTGCGGGCCGAGGTCGACAACGCCGTCGCCGCGGCGAACCAGCGGCTGAACCGCGCGGAGCAGGTCAAGCGCTATCGGCTGCTCACGACTGAGTGGGGACCCGAGACCGGGGAGCTGACCCCCTCACTCAAGCTCAGGCGGCGCGTGATCCATGAGAGCTACGAGGCCGAGCTGAACGCCCTCTACGAGACCTGACACCATCGGCGCTCCGGGGGTGCCGCCGGTCGGTGACCGGCGGCACCGTCGTGTCCGAGGAGGGGCGCGGTTGGTCACAGCCCGAGAGCGTGACCGATGATCTCTCGCTGGATCTCACTGGTGCCGCCGTACACGGTGGAGACCACAGCGGAGCGTAGGTGGCGCTCCATGTCGTACTCGGTGGCGTATCCGTATCCGCCCATCATCTGCATACCCTCCAGCGCCGTGCGCTTTGCGACCTCGGTGGCCTTGAGCTTGGCCATGGACGCCTCCCGGGAGGAGCGGCGTTCGGGGGCGGCCTCGCAGTCCGCGGCGACCTCGCGTACCAGCAGGCGCACGCACTCGATCTCGGTGGCCAGATCGGCCAGGCGGTGTCGGATGGCCTGGAAGGAGCCGACGGGGCTTCCGAACTGCTCGCGGACCTTGACATGGGACAGGGCGTCGTCGAATGCCCGGCGTGCCAGCCCCAGCATGCTGGAGGCGAGAAAGAGGCGCTCATGGTCGAGGCCGGCCATGAGCTGACCCCATCCCCGGTCCACATCGCCGACCACGGCCTCGGCCGGAAGGCGGACATCGGTGAGGTAGACGTCGTTGACCTCGCTGCCGCCCATGGTCTCGATCGGGCGGACACTGATACCGGGGGTGTCGGCCGGGACGTCGAACATGGTGAGGCCGTGGTGCTTGTCCGGGCTGGTCCTGGCCACCAGGAGGATCGTCTCCGCCAGGTGGGCGTTGGAGATCCACGTCTTGTGCCCGTTCACCAGCCAGCCGCCGTCGGGGTGCCGCTCGGCGCGGCACCGCAGCGCCCCCACGTCGGATCCGGCCTCCGGTTCCGACATGGCGATCGAGGCGACGGCTCCGTTGACGGTCGCGCGTAGGACACGTTCCTTCTGGGCGTGGGTGCCGAACCTCTCGTATGCCTTGGCGACGATCGCGGTGGTGACGAACCCACCGCTGGGCACCATGCCGTGGGAGGTCTCCTCCAGGAACAGGCACGCTTCGGTGATCCCCCCACCAGCGCCCCCGTACTCCTGTGGGACACACACGCCGAGCCAACCCAGGTCGGCCAGTTTACGGTAGACGTCCGGATCGTGGGCGGTGCTGCCGTCCTTGGACAGTCGCTCGCGTTGTTCGCGGCTGCCGCACTCGCGTGCGGCGAAGTCACGCAGCGCCGCTGTGAAATCCTGCTGCTCCACTGAGAGCCGAGTGCCCATGTGAGTCCTTCCAAGAACGGGGTGCGCGATACGAAGATATTTTCAGGGTAAATTAGTTTCAAGGGATTCGACAGTAGACGAGGAGGTTGTCGTGGCTGGCAGTACGCAGGGGAGTGGTGGTGAGTCCCTGCTCACCCGGATGGTGGCCGATCACTACGCGGGCGATGCCGTGGCGCAGCAGATCCTCGACGCGGCCAGGCACCAGTTCGCCATGTTCGGACTGCGCCGCTCCACCATCGATGATGTCGCCAAACGCGCCGGCCTCTCCCGGATCACCGTCTATCGCCGCTTCAGCACCAAGAACAATCTCATCGAGGCATGTCTGACCCGGGAGTGCCGGTTCCTGCTGCGCGAGCTGGACCAGGCCCTCGGTGAGCTGCCGACGATGGAGGACCGTGTGGTCGAGGGCTTCGTCGTGTCGATGCAGTACGCCCGTGGCCACCCGCTGATCGGGGGGCTGCTCCGGGTTGAACCCGAGGTCGTGCTGCCCTTCCTCACGGTCAACGGCGGCCCCGCGCTCGTGGCACTACGCGAGTACATCGCGGGGCACCTGCGCAGGGGCCAGAGCGCCCCGGACGACGCGGACCGGGAGCCGGAGCCGGTCGCCGAGCTCATGGTGCGTATCGCCGTCTCCTTTCTGCTGAATCCGGAGAGCTGTGTCGAGATCGACGACGCGGAGCAGTGCCGCGCGTTCGCCCGCCGGTACCTGGCACCACTGATCGGCTACTAGCCCAGCAGCGTGTCGATGCTCAGGTCGGAGGTGCCGACGGACTCGGCGTCTATCAGGACCTGTCCGGCCTCCGCCTCGGTGACCGACAGCTTGGGCAGGTTCACGGCGATCGGCAGGTTCGCCGGGACGATGTCCGCCCCGACACAGACGCGCGGGGTGCCGACGTCCACGAACGGGATGGTGATGGATCCGGTGAGCTCGGTGACGTAGATGTCGACGTCGGAGATGTCCAGGTCGACATCGATCGTGTGGACCTGATCGTCGACCGTGAGACTGAACGTGTAGTTCTCCGCGACGAGCTGGTCGGCGTGGACCCACAGCACCTTCAGCTGGTCCTCCCGCACGGTGTCGAGGTAGGTGGCACCGTGGATGATCGCCCCATGGGCTGTGAGCGAGTCAGCGCCCACCTCGGGATAGTCGGGACCGACCGGGTAGGTGGCCCGCGGCCGCCCCGGCTGGTCGCCGATCACGATCGGTGGTCGGCGAGCGGACAGTTCCTCCGGGTCCTCCGGGAGTTCACCGGGTTCCGCCTTCTCCAGATCCTCCACCGTGTCCGGGGAGGTGTCTCCTCCCCCACCCTCGGGGGGATCACCGTCCCCGGTCGTCTCCGGGTTGGGGAGACCACCGGTGTCGACGCCGGTCAGGCAGGGAAGCGTCACCTGTGGCGCGTCCTCGTCCCCCTCATCGTCCTCGTCCTCCTCATCGTCCTCCCCACCCTCCTCCGCCTCGGGGGTCGGGGAGGGTGTGGCGGAGGGGCTCCCGGAGGGGGAGGGCACCTCGGGTGAGGGAGACCCGCTGGGTGACGGGCTGGGAGATCCGAACGGAGGGGACTCGCTCGGCGCCGGCGCGTCCGGGATGCTCGGAAGGTCGGGCAGGAAGTCGGGCCACTCGGTATCCGCGCGCGCCTCGCCCTGGAGCGGGGAGAGCAACAGGGCCGCCGGGGTCACCAGGACCACGAGGGCGGTGGTCGGTCCGGTGCCCCCTCCCTTCCGGTGCGACCGGTGGGCACCGCCCCTGACGGACCGGGCGGGAGGGGAGTCCTCGTCCGGTCCGCTGTGCTCCCGTGACTCCCCGGTACCGGCGGGCTCGGTGCCCTCGTCCCGGTCTCCCGCCGCGTCGAGGCCCTCCTCGTCTCCGTCGCCTCCGTCGTGGTCGCGCTCGTCACGGTCGGCGCGGGGCTCCGTGTCCGGCTGGTCCGGGGTCCATCCGAACGCCATGGACGACCCCAGGATTCCCAGGGCCGTGCCGATCCCGAAGCCGCCGAGGTTGGTGGTCGCCAGGGCGACGAGCGAGGCGATGGCCGTACAGATCGAGACGAATGCCCGCTGGTCGGGCTTGGTCAGGAAGAACACGCCGCCCGCGATCAGCACGAGGCTGATTCCGAGGGCGGACATGGCGCCCGTTCCGATGCGGAGCATCAGCGGCAGGGGGGCGAGCGGGGCCGCCACCATCAGCACGCCGGCCGTCATCGTCCACACCGCTGCCCAGAACGGGCGACTCCTGCGCCAGGTGCGTATGCTGCGGCGGATTCGGCGGGCGGGGAGGATCCGGTCCAGCCAGGCGTCGAACTCGCGGACGAGCTCGGCGAGGAAGCCGGTTACGAAGCTGGTCACGGTTTTTCGTCGCCTCTCCATGGCTCTAGAAGCAGGAGTCGCCGTCGGAGCTGAACTCGACGTCGAGTCCGGAGAGGGTCATGGTTCCCCCATTGGCGGCCCACGCGGTGCTCTCGACCTCGTTCACCGTTCCGCTGGAGGCGTGGACCCCGAATGTGCCCTCGGGCCCGGAGACCGTGCTCAGCGTGGAGGCGTCACGCCCGGCCTCCACCCCGTTGATGGTTCCGCCCTCGCTGACCAACGCCTCCGCGTTGACCACCAGGTTCGTTCCCGATATGGGTTCCTCGGATCCGGAACGGACGAGCAGGCTGACCTTGTCGACAACCGGCAGGTCCTGCTCCAGGGAGACACACACGTCCGAGGCGCTGCCCTCCTCCACGGCAGCCAGCAGGACGGGGTGTGTGTCGCCGTCCAGGCTGCTCAGAGTGGAGGGGAAGGAGGACGCCTCCTCGATCTCTATCTCGGAGGCCGAGACCTTGAAGGAGGATCCGGAGACTCCGAAGGACGTGGCCAGAGCGCCCTCGGCCATGGCGAGCCCCATGACGCCGACGGCGCCCACCAGGGGCACCAGCATCAGGCTGGCGCGTTTCCATCGGGTGCGGCCGGCTCCTTCGGTCGGTTCGTAGTGGGGGATCGGGACGGACATGTGTCTCCTCCAGAGGCCGTGTTTCAATGAAACTCATATCATTGACTTGTTTCATCTCCGAGTCAATACTTCGATACATGGGCGAAACAGAGAACCCGGCGACGTCCGCGGCACCCGTCCCCGAGCCACGGGTGAGGGCTCCCCGCCGTGGTGGCTACGCGTGGCGTTACTTCGGTGATATGCGCTCGGGCCTGATGGCGCCCCAGCTCCTCCTGCTCCAGGTCTGCCATCCCGTTGTGGGGGCCGGAGTGCGCGATCACAGCGACTTCCGGGCCACACCCTGGGCCCGGCTCGTGCGCACACTCCTCTCGCTGAGCACCGTCATCTACGGTGGCCAGCTGGCCGCGGAGGCCGAGGCGAAACGCCTCCTCGGGGTCCACTCCGCGATGAGGGGAGTGGACCCCGCCGGTCGGCGCTACCACGCGCTCGACCCCGAGGCTTACCACTGGGTGCACGCCACACTGGTCAAGGGGCCGGTGGACGCCCAGCGCCTCTTCGGTCGGGGAATGAGCGAGGAGGAGGTGGAGGGCTACTACCAGGAGATGCGCGGCGTCGGTCGCGTGTGGGGGATCGGTCCCCGACATCTCCCACGGGACTGGACAGGGTTCCTCCGGTACTACGAGACGATGGTCGAGGACCGGCTCGAACTCAACGAGTCCGTCAGCGCCGTGCTGGAGGAATTGCGCCGGCCGGCCAGACCCTTCCGATGGATTCCCGGCCCGTTGTGGTGGCCCTTCGCGGCGCTGGCCTCCCGTTACGCGAGGCTCGTCACGATCGGCACCCTGGATCCGGTGCTGCGGCAACGCCTCGCCCTGGACTGGAGCGCTCGGGACGAGCGCTCCCTGAGACGGTTCGCCCGGCTGGTGCGCCTCCTCTCGGCTCTGGTCCCGCCACCGCTGCGAATCGCCGGAAGCCTGGCCATCGCCTACTGGGCCACCCACGGGCCCGCGACCGACCCGAGGACGCGCCGGCCACTGGGAGCGGAGTGAGCGTCCGCCGTCCCCGAGCGCGCACCACGCACCCTCACCCCGCTGCCGGTCGAGCTTGTTGGTCGCCGCGTCGCCGACTCTCGAAGAGTGAATGGAGAACGAACCGATGACCTCCCTGCCACCCGAGACCCTGATGGCGAAGCTACGCGCGAACCAGGACGGTTCCCTCCACGTCGACCACGCCGACCTGGAACGGCTGTGGGACCACCTGAGCCCGGTGGGGATCGGGGAGATCCTCGGCTCCTGGAGGGGAAGCGTCATTCGCACCGGCCATCCGGTCGAGTCCTTCCTCTCGGATATCGGCTGGTACGGCAAGACGTTCCACGCCCCGATGGACGCCAAGCCCCTGATCTGCAGGGACGACCACGGGGAGCTCCATTCCGACGTGACCCTGGGAAAGGGGGAGGCCACCCTGTGGATGATCGAGTTCCGGGGGCAGAGTACGGCGTCGATGGTCTACGACGGGCGCGCCATCGTCGACCACTTCAAGAGGCTCGACGAGGACACGCTGCTCGGCGTCATGAACGGTCGGGACGTGGTGCGCCAGGGAAAGCACTGCCACTTCCTGCTCCGCAGAGCCTGAACCCCTGTCCCGTACACCAGAGAGGGGCCAGCCATGCGTGCCCACGCCGCCGTCGTCGAGGTTCCGGGAGCCCCCTTCACGATCCGCGAGGTGGACATCGCGCCGCCGGCCGGACGCGAGGTACTGGTACGGGTCACGGCCTGCGGTATCTGCCGAAGTGACCTCACCTATCGGCACGTGTGGCCGCGAGCGCGTACCCCGGTGGTTCTCGGGCACGAGGGCACCGGCACGGTGGAGCGGGTGGGACCCGAGGTCAGCCGGGTCGAACCGGGAGACACCGTGTGCATGAGCTACCTCGGTTGCGGGACGTGCGCCCGCTGTTCCGCCGGCCATCCCGCCTACTGCGACTCGGCGGGCAGGCTGAACCTCTCCGGGACGCGGCCGGACGGCACGACTCCCCTCTCCCACGGGGACACCCCGGTCTACGGGGCCTTCTTTGGCCAGTCCAGCTTCGCCACCCACGCCCTGGCCCACGAGAACAACACGGTCCCGGTTCCCAGCGAGGTGCCGCCGTGGATCGCGGCACCCCTGGGGTGCGGCGTCCAGACCGGTGTCGGCGCGGTGTTCAACCTGATCGATCCTCGCCCGGAGGACTCCCTGGTGGTGTTCGGTGCCGGCGGGGTCGGCCTCAGCGCGGTCATGGCGGCCGTGGCGCTCGGATGCGAGCGTGTCGTCGCCGTGGACCCGGTCAGCGCGCGGCGTGCGCTGGCCTCCGAGCTCGGGGCCCACGCGACGGTCGACCCGGGCACGGGGGCTGACGTGCCGGCCGAGGTCCGCCGAGCCGTCGGGGGCGGGGCGCACCACGCCCTCGACACCACCGGCCTCGGGGACGCCGTCGCCAACGCCGTGGCTTCGCTGCGCACCATGGGATCCCTGGTGCTGGCTGGGTTGGGGAGCACCGCGGAGGTGGACGTGTCGGCGATCGTCACGCGCGGCATCAGCATCCGCGGCACCGTCGAGGGCGACGCGGTCCCCTCCGGGCTCGTTCCCCGAATGGTGCGGCTGTACCACGAAGGGCTACTCCCGGTGGAACGCATCGTGACGGAGTTCCCGTTCGCTCGGATCGAGGAGGCCGCCCGGGCGGCCTCGGACGGACACGTCGTCAAGCCAGTGCTGCGGATGTGACCGGGCCTGTCCGGAGGAGCGAGCGCGTGGGAGGGCTGGCGCCACCCACGGCCGGGGAGCGCCGGTCCTGCCTCGTCCGGAAACCCCCCTTGAATGAAACGATGAAACATGTTTAGTTTTTATGTACCAAAGGAGGGCGAACTCGGGAGGAGCCGTATGAGCGACCACGAAGAGCACGACGGAGTGGAACGCGTCGCCGCGGACGACGGGATGGTCGCCAGCCGTGCCCTCTGCGCCCTGCTCGAGAGGACCGCGAGGAGCCACGGTGACACCCCGGCGCTGACCGTCCACGGTGCGGACGGGCGACGGTCCGGCCTCACCTGGGCGGAGACGCGTACCGAGACCCTGCGGACAGCAGCGGGGCTACGGGGCCTCGGAGTGCGCCGGGGTGACCGTGTGGCACTCATCTCCACCCCCCGCCCGGAGTACGCCGTCGGCTACCTCGGGACCATCCACCTCGGGGCCCGACCCGTGAGCGTCCACGACTCCCTGCCCGCCGAGCAGGTGACCTACGCGGGCGTCGACTCCGGTGCCGTCGTCGCCATCGTCGAGGAGGGGGTGGAGCTACGGCGCTGGATCCAGGCCCTGCCCGAGCTGGGCTCGCTGCTCGCGCTGGTGGTGATCGACCAGTCGACGCCGCGCCCGAGAAGCGTGATGAGCTGGAATGAGCTCGTCGCGGCCGGGGCCGACCAGAGTACGGCGGACCCGCGAGAGACACGACAACGACCGGAACCCCCCTGTTCCGACGAGGACACCGCGCTCGTCTACGTCCCGGACGCCACCGGAAGACCAACGGGGGTCGCGCGGAGCCACCCCGAGGTCCTCCGCAGCTCGGGGCTCGATATCGACCCGACGTCGCGCGTGGCCGCCGCGCACGGCACGCACCGGTGAGGCCCACGGCGCTGGTGCGTCTCCCGGGACATCGGCACCCACTGACCACCGGAGCCGCGCCGCGAGAGGCGCCACGCGGAACACGCCGACCCGAACCGAGGACTCCCCATGACACAGGAACGAACCCCCGCCTCCACACCCCCGGTAGGTACCGGTGTCCCCGAGAGGCGCGGCACCGTCGACCACGCCGTGCGCACCGCCCGCCGCGTGGCCCCGGCGTGGGCGAAGCTGTCGTTCAAGACCCGCCGGGAACTGCTGTCGCGCTGGAAACGACTGATGGTGGCCAAGCTCGACGAGCTCACCACACTGATCACGGACGAGACGGGCAAACCCCACGCCGACGCCCTGCTGGAAGTGTCACTCACCGCCGAACACCTGCACTGGGCCGCCAGGAACTCGCACCGGGTCCTGGGGACACGCCGGGTTCGATCAGGCCCGCTCGGGATCGACCAGAGCGCCACCCTCGGCTACGAGCCGCTCGGTGTCGTCGGTGTCATCGGCCCCTGGAACTACCCACTGTTCACGCCGATGGGATCCATCTCCTACGCTCTCGCGGCGGGAAACGCCGTGGTGTTCAAACCCAGTGAGCTCACCCCCGGTGTCGGGGAGTGGCTGGCCACCACCTTCGCGGCGGCCACCGGCCACACCGGCGTCCTACAGACCGTCACCGGTGACGGCGAGGCTGGGGCGGCCCTGTGCGCGTCGGGCACGGACAAGATCGCCTTCACCGGATCGGCCGAGACCGCCCGCGCGGTCATGGCGCAGTGCGCCCAAACGCTCACCCCGATCGTGGCCGAGTGTGGGGGCAAGGACGCCATGATCGTCGACTCCGGGGCCGACCTCGACGCGGCCGCCGAGGCGGCCGTGTTCGGGGCCATGGGCAACGCCGGGCAGACATGTGTCGGTGTCGAACGCGTCTACGTCCTCGATGACCTGCACGAGGAGTTCACACGAAAGGTGGTCGCGCTGGCCTCCGGAATCACGCCGGGGGAGACGCCCGACGCGGACTATGGGCCCATGACGACGCGATCCCAGGCCGACACCGTCCATCGGCACGTGGTCGACGCGCTGGAGCGTGGAGGCAGAGCTGTTCTCGGGGGGACGGACTCGGTGGAGGGGAGGATGGTCACCCCGGTCGTTCTGGTGGACGTGCCCGAGGACGCGTCCGCGGTCACGGAGGAGACATTCGGACCGACCCTGGTCGTCAACCGTGTCGCCGACGCGGAGGAGGCCCTGCGGCGCGCCAACGCCTCGGAGTACGGGCTGGGGGGAGTGGTGTTCTCCGGTGACCGGCGGCGGGCGCTGCGGCTGGCGCGCCGGATGCGTGCCGGTGCCGTCTCCATCGGTGCCGTCATCGCCTTCGCCGCGATCCCGGCGCTGCCGTTCGGCGGGACGGGAGCGTCCGGTTTCGGGCGAATCCACGGGGCGGACGGGCTCCGGGAGTTCTCGCGGGCCAAGTCGGTCACCCGCCGCCGGTTCCGCCTCCCGATCAACGTGGTCTCGTTCGCACGAACCCCCAAGGACATCGCCCTGACCCGATCCCTACTGACCAGGAGGCACGGATGACGGCACGTACGGGCGCGGGGAAAGGAGTCTGTGACATGCCCACCGCACCCCCGGAGATACCGCCCCCGCGTCGAGGGGACCGCCTGTACTGGCTCCGACGCATCCACGCCCTCGACCCGGAGACCGACCACCAGGAGATCTACCGGATCTCGGCGGGCCACGAGTTCCCGTGGGACTACAACCGGGCCCTGGAGCTCGCGCTGTTCCGCACCTTCTGCGTGCCGTCGATCTCGGCGCTGCTGGATGCCACCGGTGAGTTCGCGTGGCGCCCGCAGAAGCGCTACGAGGACACCGGGCTGCTGATGGCCGAGATCGCCAAGAACGGGTACGACTCGCCGCGCGGCAAGGAGAGCCTGCGCTCGATCAACCGCATGCACGGCCGGTACGCCATCCCCAACGACGATATGCTCTACGTGCTCTCGACGTTCGTCTACGAACCCGTCGACTGGATCGACACGTTCGGCTGGCGCCGCCTCTCCCACCACGAGCGCCGTGCGGCCTACCACTACTATCGCGAGGTCGGGCTCAGGATGGGGATCCGGGAGATTCCCGGTGACTACACGGCGTTCCGCCGGTTCAAGACGGACTATGAGCACGCTCACTTCCGCTACGCCGACACCAACGCCCGCGTGGGACGCTCCACCCTCAACCTGGTCCGTTCCTGGTTTCCGCGTCCGGCCCGACCGCTGGCGGACGCCGCGGTGCGCTCACTGCTGAACGCGCGCACGAGGGAGGCGTTCGGGTTCGCCGCTCCGCCGGGCTGGGTGGTTCGCGCCGTCGAAACCGGGCTGCGGGCGCGGGCGGCGGTGGAGACCCAGATGCCGCCCCGCCGCACCTCCCGCCTCGCCACCGAGGTCAGGAGCCAGCTCTACCCCGGCTGGCCACACGGGTACGACATCAGCGACCTCGGTGCCGAGGCGCCGGAGGGGATCGGGCGGGAGTGGTTGCGGGACACCGCGGAGCGCTGACGTGGCCGGTGACACGCCCCACGGGATTCGCCGTCCTCGGAGAGGACGCGCTTTCCCACCCCCGACCCACTGTCGGGAACGCCGCGCCGCGGTGGGCCGAGGTTCCCAGGTGGGGTCGCCCTCCACAGGGGGTGGACCTCTCCGGCGTCAGGGGCGGCGCTGCGGCCACGCGAGAGGCGGCCGGAACTCGGTGAGGCGTGGGCGGTCACCTCGCTCTCCTCAGGCGCCGGTGGGTGAGCCCCACCCCGAGACCCGCCGCGACGAACACGGCGAAGGCGATCCCCGCGATCGAGCCCGACAACCAGGCGAGCGCGAGTGCCGAGACCGCCAGCACCAGCACCGACGCCACGTGCGGGGTGAACCCGGGCACCCTCCGCAGGAACCGGAGCGAGGAGGCCGGAGCGCCCACCACCTGGAACACCGGCCACCCGGCCAGGCACACCAGAACGACGCCCACGACGAACCGGAACAACTGGGCGGGATTCTCATCGGCCGGATCGACGAAACGCGCGACCATGACCGTGGCTCCCACGGCCAGCGACGGCGCCACGATCCAGCGGAGAACCCGACGGAAGGCCGCCAGCATCAAAGGTGTGGGATCCACGTGAGGGGAGAGTACGGTGGCCGACTCGTACAGCCGCAACGCTCGTCGAAGCCGGAACCCACGGGCGTGAAGGTCGGCCAGGCCCCGCATCGCCTTGGTGAACTCGGGATGCAGCCGCAGCACCTCGTGTAGGGCGCCGACCGTGGCGGAACGGTCACCGAGCCAGCGGTGGACCAGACTCGCCTGGTAATGCAGCACGGGGTCCTCGTGTGGGTCCAGCTCCAGCGCCCGCGCGGCGTACGCGCGGGCCTCGGCCGCCAGCGGCTTCCGATCCGGCTCGCCGCGCCGGTACAACTCCGCCTTGGCCATAGCCACGATCATGTGCCCGTTGGAGTCGTCGGGATCCATGCGCAGGAGAGGTTCGACCATGGCGAGCGCGTCGTTCGGGCGTCCCAGAAAGACCAAACACGTTCCGGCGATGATGTAGGGAGGCGAGAACTCCGCCCCCAGTCCCAGTGCCCGTTGCGCCGCTTCCAGCCCGGCCTCGTGCTGGCCCAGGTTCATGTGGACCTCTGCCTTGTGTGTCCAGGCGAGCGTGTCGTCCGGGTTCTCGGCGATCGCCCGTTCGAAGTGGCGCAGCGCCTCGTTCGGGCGTCCGAGCCTGTGGAGGTGGGCTCCCCTTCTTCTGGTGTCGTCGGACACGTCTCACCTCCGGAAGCCGCGCGGACTCACGGGCCGACCCCCCCGGATCCCCTCTGGTCGGCCGGGAAGGCGTTCACCGACCCGCGTCACGAACCCTGGTGGTGCCTCCGACCACCCTCGCCGTGAGGGTGCGTGACGACGCCACGGACCCCACGAGCGACAGGTGGTCTCCTCGCTCACCGGGACCTCGTCCCCTCCCCGCCGGGGCGGGGTGCCGGATCAACGGTTCGGGCACGCGAACGTGCGGTGAGAACGGCGAGTGTGACCATCACCAGCAGCACGGGCAGGCTGACGGCGGCGATCGGGAGGTGCTCGTGGTAGTGGGCCGCGACGAGCCCGATGACCGCCAGCGCCGCGGCGGCGACGAAACGCGAACGGGCGACCCGCCCGAACCGGGACCGTAGGAACAGCAGGTTACCCGCCAGGTAGATCAACGGGCCACCGATGGTCACCATGATGATCGGCGGGCTCGGATGGTCGTGGGTGATCCGCAGTTCGATGGAGACGGCGACCACGATGGCGCCGAGCACCATCAGGGCGTGCGCGTAGGCGAACGCGGAGCGCAGCGCACCCGTACCGCCTTCGCCGCCGGTGACCTCGTGGCCGGCCAACGCGAAGTAGTTCCACCACAGCACGGTCAACCCCGCGAAACCCAGCAGCAGACCGAGCAGGGTGCCCGCGTTCAGCATCCCCTCGTCGACCAGGGCACCACCCATCAGCAGGATCGACTCGCCCAGGGCGATGATGAAGACCAGCCGGTTGCGTTCGGCCAGGTGTTCGGCGTCGGTGTCCCACCGTTCCATCGGGGCGCTGACCACACCGGGGATGCGGAAGTTGAGCAGCGGTGCCGCGTAGTCGATCACGACCGCCAGCAACCACACCCACAGCCGTACGTCCGGCGGTGACAACGCCCCGGCGATCCAGACCACACCCGCCAGCGCCGACCAGGTCAGCAGGGCCGTGTAGTTCGAGGCCAGCTGTCGCCCCCAAAAAACCACGATCATGAACACCGGACGGAGCAGGCCCATGAAGACGAAGCAGCCGGCGAAAAGCAGCCCGGATCCGCCGAAGGCGTCGGGTATGGCCGCGGCCATACCGAGTGAGGCCACCATGAGGACGGCGTTGAGCAGCTGGACGCGTGTGTTGGCCGGGTTGAGCCAGTTCATCGCCCACGCGGTGTAGTTCCAGCCCCACCAGATCGCGGCGAAGATGATCGCCGTCTCGGCGAAACCCCGCCAGCTGAGGTGCTCGATGAGCACGTGGGACAGCTGGATTATGGCGAAGACGTAGACCAGGTCGAAGAAGAGCTCGACGGGCCCGACCTCGGAACGGTGGTGGTCGTTGGGCCGGGCGATGGCACGCCACGGTTGGGTGGATTCGGTGGGAGTCATGGTCTTCGGTCCAGCTGTCGGTGTCGTGGTTTCCGGTTCGGGGGTGCTACGGGGAAACTTCGTGACCGGCTCTGGTGCATGGTGCGCCGGCTTCCGGTTCCCCAGTGGTCCCCATCCACCTGACGTTTTCGCCGGCCAAAGCCGCATCCCCCTCGACCGTACGAGCGTCTCACAGAGGTACGGGGTCGGTGGAGCACTCGTGGGTGCCTGTCTGGTCACCCCCGCCCCCTCCCTCGCCTCCGGCGTGCTGGCCGAGCGCCTCCGGCGTGCTGGCCGAGAGAGCCCGGGTCAGGTGGGTGGGGGCGCGGTGTCGGCGATGCGGCGAGGAACCCCACAGCTCGGGAGCGTTCGCGATGGCGTCCTTGGTGACCTCGGACCGCGAGCCCGCATGAGTCCTGATGCGACTGCGCCCGAAGGAACAGCTCGCGCTCGTCCGAGAGCGCCACGTTCAGATCGCACGCCCCGTCGTACTCCGTGGTGTAACCCGGATAGCCGCTGGCCTCCGCGTACTCCCCGGACTCCTCTGTGGGGTCCGTCCCTCGTGTGGATGATCCCAGATATGCGCGTGGCCGAGGGAGCGACGTGAGGATCGTACAGAGCATGCTCGCGAGACTGATTCGCCGCCGAATGTAGGGGCGAGCCAGTTTCCCTTACCTCCGTCACCGCATACTCCTCGGATAACACCACCCACGGCCACCACCGAATTAACCAGACACTGCCAGCGGATTGACCTTCCCACAGTGGGAATCCGCGTGGTCGTTCCATGTTCACGACCGAACGCGTTCGCGGATGGTGGGGATTTTCGCCAAGACCCCGCCCACTACCGCGACCGGGGTATCCTCAGTTCACCACTGCCGTTGACCGGAGTATCGTCGGCGTTCTCCGCCCTCAGCTTGGCGAACGCTTCGGCGAAGTTCGATCCGAGCACTGTGGTGTTCCGCCACGGGGCGTCGCCGGCGGAGGAGATCACGTACTTCGGAATCGTGTCGATCTTGTTCGCGAACCCGCGTCGTCCGTGCGGCCGGTCAGCGGCGTGTCACTGGCCTGAATCTCCGCCAGCTCGACCACTGAGCCGCGGTCGCTGAGGAACGCCGTTTCTCCGCACCGCCCACCGGTTCGGGGCGCGCGGCCCGCGATCAGCCAGCGGGTCCGGCGCCTGGAGGCGGAGCCGGGCGAACGTCCGTTCCGCGGGACCGTCACTCCGTCGCGCTGACCGTGGGCGCGCTCGCCATCGCCGTCATCGGCCAGGGCGAGAATTCTCGCCCAACGCATCCAGAACCCAGCTGGGCGGTGGTGATCGACGAGTCCGTCGCGATCCCGTGGTCGGACAAGATCGCCGGCGACGAATGGCTCCGGGCTCGGCATCGTGATGTGGGGCGCCGAGCGTACAATCACCTGATACCACGGAATGCGACGTCTCGACATCCGTTGGGAGCGTCGCGACGACGCGTTTCTCGGTATAGCCATCTCTGTTCATCCGCTACCGGCACACCAAAACCCCGCGTCAGCGAATTCGAAGGAGCAGCTGGCTGGAGGAAGCGAGTGAACCGGACACCTCTCCGTAGACGCGTCCTTGAAACCTCCGACAGTGGTGTGGGACCGGCTGTCGCCAAGCGCGCATCCGATACCGGTTCCAGATCCGGCACGACCGACGCCAAGAACGATTCACTTACGATCGGCATTGACGTGCCGTTCCACCCGATCTTCGGTTACCTTATGGCCGATCCCACGGCCACTCTCGCGGACGCCGGATACAGCGTCAGATTTCGTGTCTTTCGTGCCGCCACGCAGGCGTTCCTCTTCGGTCGGGGAGAACTCGACGTCATTACCACGGTTCCGTCTCTCATGCCGCGGCTCAAGGAGCGGTACGGAATCGACACGACCTTCTTCTTCCCGATGGCGAGATGGACACCTGGACCAGAGCTGCTCGTGGCCCGGGACTCCCCTGCCCAGTCCATAGCGGACCTCGAGGGTAAGAGAGTCGCCATCCCGCCGCTGAACAGTAGATTTGGCGCCGAGGAGGCGGCGGTGCTCGCGAGCACGGGGGGCACGATCAGATCCTACTTCGCGCTCAGGGAGACCGACACCGCGGCGGAGGAAGTTGTTCGTGGGCGGGCCGATGCGGCGTTCTTGGAGGCGCCGGCCACCGCGTCGCTGCTGGAGAAGGGCTATCGTCCTGTCTTCAGTGTCCAAGAGGCTTTCGACGAGTCCTTTGGGGACCCGGCCGTCATGAACGGTGGGTTCATGGCGAGCAGCGACTTCGTCGATAGGAATCCCGACTTCGTCGCCACTCTGGTCCGTCACACCCAAGAGGTGTGGGCCAAGCTTCAGGGTGACCCGGCCACAGTGATCTCCGAGGCGAGCAGGGTAAGTGGCGTGAAGCCATCGGAGCTGGAGCTGGTGGCGCGAGTTCTCAATCTCGCCAGGGCGACCGACAAGCAGATGCAGGTCAGCGAGAGGGACATCAGAACGTGGCAGAAGATATTCTCGCTACTGCGGACATCGGGCTTCATAGGGGAGGAATCAGGAGGACCCGGGGCTCTGTCACGAACGGTGCGGGAGGTTCTCGAGCTGATTGAGATGGAGCCCGAGCGACCGTGGCGGGTGGCGGATCTGGCCCGTCATGCCAGTGTCGCCACGCGTACGCTGCAAGAGGCGTTCCGGCGAGAACTTGGCATCAGCCCGCTCGAGCAGTTGCGGCGCACCCGGATGGAGCGAGTACGCCGCGACCTGGTCGCGGGTGACCCGAGGTGGACCTCTGTCACGGAGGTCGCCGCCCGTTGGGGGTTCTTCCACGGTGGCCGGTTCGCTCAGACCTACCGTGCGACGTACCGGGAACCTCCCTCGCACACCCTTGCGCGCTGACACCTCAGCTCCGCGCGTCAGGACGAGAAACGCCCAGTAGCGAACCATCCCGGAATAGCGGAAGGAATTATCGCGGGTCAGGGTACTTCCTTGCCCTGATATTACAGCGTACGACGGGGTTCGCGCGTGCTGGATAATCTATGCGCATATCGGATAGCCACGTCTACGGGCCCGCTTCTATGGTCGGTATGTCGGTCGCCTCTCTCCACATCTGCCACGAGGAGGAGATACTCGGGGTGCTGGCCGGGTTGTTCGCGGTCCGCTGTCGAGCCAACCTGTTCCCAATGGGCGTCCGGTACCTAAGTGGCTGTGGTGTGAGGCTTCCAAAACGCGTGGTCCACGGCCCGAGTCGCGAGTAAAAGGAGCCCATGGTGCGTTTCTGGTACGCCTCCGCGGTCGCTGCCGGCGCCGCGTCCCTCCCCTTGGCGGTGAGAGCGGTCCGAACCATTCGAGACCGTAGATACTACGAGAGACAGGGAGTCCTGTTCACGAAGACCTATCCGTTTGTCGGTTCCGAGAGGGCCGTGTCCGGACTCATCGATCGGAACAAGAGCAGGGACTACCTGTATCTGGACCATCCGGACACGGATTTCGTTGGAAGCATCCGCGGGTTCGACATTCAGCTGTACGCGGTGAACAGGGAGGCGGCCGAGGCTCTCATCAATCCGGCGATCACCGGAAAATACATCGACCGGGACACGCCGGCACGGTACTCGTTCGGGCAGCTGTCGCCGTCGGCACTAACGTTCCAGCCGATCACGTCTGAACACTTCTCCGACCGGAAGCGGAACATAGGTAAGGGCTTCGACCAGGAGCGCATATTCGCCATTTCGAGCCGACGGGCGGCCGAGTACTCCGGCGAGTTGGCCCATGGCGCCGCGATCGATCTGAAGTCGGTCGTCGCCGAGTACACCCGTGGGGTCATCGGGGAGTTCGTCTGGGGCCGGGACACGATGAGCCTGCCCGTGTCCTACAAGGACGACGCCGGAAACGTGTCGCAGGAACCTTTCATGGACTCACTGAACGCGACATTCACGCGCCTGCGGTTCTACTCCAACCGTTTCTGGAACCGAGTCCATTTTCCGATGGCGACATGGCCGGTCACCCGTGAGGCGAGGAATCTGCAGTACAACATCAAACAGATCCAAGATCATCTGTCCCGGGTGTTGCGGGGTACGCCCGAACCAGGAACCGTATGGGAGCACGTCGCCAAGGGCAACGATGAGATCGGAATCCCGCTCGAGATCACACGGGACGACCTCCTCACGGCCTCGATCGCGGGACTGGACACGGTCCAGAACACAATTCTTGCGACACTGTGGTATGTTCTTCTTCCCGAGAACTCCGAGTGGCGCGAGGCCATCGAATCCGGCGCACATGAGGAGAAAGACAAGATCGTGGACGCGTGTGTCAGCGAGTCGCTTCGTCTCAGTCCCCCGGGGTCGACCATCAACAACAAAGTGATCAACGACCTCGACGTGCGGGCCGAGGGCGGAAAATACCACCTGAAAAAGGGGACACGCGTGATGCCGAACATGCATGCGCTGCACGCCAAGTACGGCGACGCGTTCCTGCCCGGGCGGTTCTTGCGGGAGAAGGGGTCCGAGCCTTACGTGATGCCGTTCGGCAAGGGGCGACGCAGCTGTCCCGGACGTAACGTCGGCACGATCATGGCCAAGAACTTCGTGAGTGAGTTCATCACGAACCACCCCGATGCCCGGGTGAGCAACACCGGTGACAACGACGTCCACTTCAACAATATTTCGCGGTCGAACTTCATGGTCGTAATCGACCAGGGCGGTGTTCGGGAGTCCGGGAGTGTCGGTGCCTGTCCTGTCCGGGCCTTTTAACCGGAGGTGGCGGGAACACGCTCCCAGTGGACGGGGGTGAGGAGGAGGTGAGCATGACCCCGCGGAACAGGAACCTCTGGCTGCCCCTGGTCGCGGTTTCGGAGTGTATCGGCGACGATGCCGAATATGGTCCTCCCGCGATCACGACGAACGATGTGGGCGCTCTGGCCCGGTTCAGCGCGGACGCGATCCAGTTCGGATTCTCGGTGTTCGAAGGGATGCGCGCCTATGTAGCGGATCCGAGTTTCCTCGTGTTTCGGGCGCGCGACCACCACGAGCGGTTGATGGCCTCGTGCGCGGCGCTGGAGCTTCCCTGCCCGGCGTACGAGGTGTTCGTCGAGGCCATCGAACAGGTAGTTCGCGCCAACTGGGACGGAGGCGCGACGCGTCTGTACCTCAGACCCGTCGTTTTCTCGGCGGGCGGTGACGTAATGCCGCAGCAGGATAGCCGATACATTTTCGTGGTCCTCGTGAAACGGTTCGACCCCGTGCTGGAAGGAATGAGTGTCCTCGTCGAGGAGACCATGCCCCGAACGGTGCCGATGTTCGCGGCGGTCAAAACCGCCGGAAACTACACGAGTTCCGCGCTGGCCATGCGGAAGGCGCGCCGGGCCGGATGCGACACGATTCTTTGGCTCGACGGTAATGGCCACATCCAAGAGTGTACGACCATGAACGTATTCCTGTTCCTGGACGGTGAGATCGTTACTCCAAAGCTCGGGTCCATTCTCCCCGGCGTCACCCGGAAGACGGTCATCGAACTGTTGACCGGGTCGGGGGAGCGAGTAGTCGAACGGGACATTCGTCTCTCGGAGGTGATGGACGCGCTCGCGCGGAGAAAGAGCCCGGTTATGTTCACCACGTCGACCGCGCTCGGCATCCAGCGGGTGTCGCGCCTGCGAGTGGGGACCGAGGACCATGGCCTCGGTGATGAGATGCCGAGCACGTTGGTCCGTGTCGGGGAGCGGTACTCAGAGCTGACGGAGCGGTTCTCGACCGCGGGCGACGAGTACGCGGCGATGATGGCGCGTTCTCATTTTGGGTACCTGAGTGGCCCGAACCGGGGCCACGAGGCTCGAAACACATTGCCCAAGGGGATCGAACCTGAGGGAACGACCACGTGAGGGATTGGACCGAAGTGATAGTTCCGCTGGCCCGGGGGCCGCTGCACACACGGTTTGGCGAGTTCACCGAGTATCTGTTCTACGACGGCCAGAGCGAGTCGATAGCGATTGTCAAGGGAGAAATCTCCGCTCAGGATGATGTTCTCTGTAGGGTACATTCGAGCTGCACGTCCGCGCATGTTTTCAATGGCATCGAATGCGACTGTCGAGAACAGATGTCCATGGCTCAGGAAAAAATAGAGAAGTGCGGTAACGGTATCATTGTCTGGCTTGACCAGGACGGCAAGGGAAACGGTCGTATGGCCGAGCTTCTCACCGCACGACACAGGGCCGAGGGAGTGCCCCAGACCGAGGCTTACGCACAACTCGGGTTCCGGCGGGACGCGCGGTCGTTTGACCGTGCCGCCGAGATTCTCAGGTTCTTCGAGGTAGGCTCGATCGCTCTGATGTCGAACAACCCCGAGAAGGCCAGCGGGTTACGCGATTGTGGTGTCTCGGTGTCGACAACGGTGAACCTCGCTGTCGTTTCGGATAATCCGTATCTTCGCAAGACGTATAGAGACAAGATCGAGCACCAGAATCACTCGATCGTGCTCTAGGGGCGGATTCGGTCGCCAGCCGTACGATGGGATCGGTTCCGAATCCGCCATTGAGGCGCTGGGGCAGAGGGAACGAATTGTAAGGAGAGAGCATGGCTGCGGATCTGATCAAGGTCTGTGACTTCGCGGATCTTTCCCCCGGTGCGGGTCACCGCGTCGTGTCCGTGGTTCCCCCTATCGCGGTCTTCCTCACCGAGGATGGAACGGTGCACGTGCTCGATGACACCTGCACCCACCAGGAGGCGGCACTGTCGGATGGTTGGATCGACGGCTGCAGCGTGGAGTGCCCGTTGCACATGTCCCGATTCGATCTGCGGACCGGAGCGGCGGAGGCCCCACCCGCGGAGCTGCCCGTGCGGGTGCACGAGGCTGAGGTCATCAATGGTGAGGTTTGGGTGAGGCCGTCGGAGGAGGCTCCGAATCTTCCTCCGGACGGAAAGTCTCCAGCACGAGGATGATCGCAGTGCGATACCGCACCTACCTGGGGGGCGGTGGCCGACGTCACCGGGCCATCGGGACCGTAAACGAGGGGTCTCCGCGTCGGCCTGCTGTCGCGCTCACGAATCTCGGCCCGTTCGACCAGCTACGGGCCGGTCGGCTCGCCCGCAGACTGCCCCAGCTCTTCGTCGGACTCTTCGTTTACGGCGCGAGCCTGGCGATGATGTGGCGTGGCACCCTGGGGATGTCTCCCTGGGACGTCCTCCATACCGGGTTCATCCGCCACGTGCCGATCACGCTGGGCCAGGCGGTTATCCTGTTCAGCCTCCTTGTCCTGGTCGCCTGGATTCCGTTGCGGGAGACCCCGGGCTTCGGCACCCTGGCCAACGCACTGCTCGTCGGCCTGGCCATCGACGCGACGCTGAGCGTGCTCGACCAACCCGAGGCGGTGGCATCGAGGGTCGGACTGATGCTCGGCGGCGTCGTACTCAACGGTGTGGCCACCGCCCTCTACATGGGTGCCCAGCTTGGACGCGGCCCACGGGACGGCCTCATGACCGGCCTGCACCGACGCACCGGCTACTCCCTCCGAACCGTTCGCACGGTGCTCGAGCTGGTGGTTCTGACGACCGGCCTCACTCTGGGTGGTGCCTTCGGGGTCGGCACCCTCGTCTACGCACTCGCGATCGGCCCGATCACGCAGGCCGTCCTGCCCTGGTTCACCGTCGACGTGGGGACCACTCGGGTCACCGGAGAGTCTGGGCGACGACCCACCGATGGTGAGGACATCTAGACGAGTGGTTCCGTGAGGAGCGGGTGAGCGGGGATAGGTGGACCTGAGCGAAGGGCGTCCAGGATCGCGGTGTGGCTGGCCCGAGAACCGAGCGCCCCTCGTGACCCGCCTCTCGGATGAGGAGCAGGCGCGTGGCCCCGGTCGACAGGGCCACAGTGGTGGAGGTGTGGCCGCGCTACCTCCCGGCCACGGGCGGGTGCGCGGCGCGAAGTGTCTACCACGGTCGGATGTCCGCCCCCTCCGCGGTCCGGTTGGATGGCCCGGGACTACCGGGAAGGGGGAACGACGTGGCCGAGAACACGGCGCGGCGGGACTCAGACGCGCCGGTCATCCACGCCCGGGGACTGACCAAGCGGTACGGGACCCAGACCGTCGTCGACCAGCTCGACATGACCGTGCACCGGGGGCGTGTCTACGGGTTCCTCGGCCGCAATGGCGCGGGCAAGAGCACGACGATGAAGATGCTGCTGGACCTGGCACGCCCCAGCGCCGGCAAGGTCAGTGTGTTCGGGTTGGGACTCCCGGAGCACCGCTCCCGCGTCTTGCCGCGGGTGGGGTCGCTGATCGAGGCTCCCTCCTATTACGGGCACCTGACCGGTGAGGAGAACCTGGACATCGTCCGGGTCCTCAAGAGGCTGCCCGCTGCCGAGATCGAGCGGGTACTCACGCTCGTCGGCCTGGCCGACCATCGGCGCAAGCGCGCCTCGGCCTACTCCCAGGGGATGAAACAACGCCTCGGCCTCGCGATGGCCCTGATGGGTTCGCCGGAGCTGCTGATCCTCGACGAGCCCACCAACGGCCTGGACCCGGCCGGGATTCAGGAGATCCGCGAGCTGATCGTGAGCCTGCCCGCGCGCTTCGGCGCGACCGTCCTGGTGTCGAGTCACCTGCTCTCCGAGATCGAACAGATGGCCGACACGGTCGGCATCATCGACCACGGACACCTGCGGTACCAGGGATCCCCGCGCTCCCTGGAGGACCACGGGCGACTGCGGATCGCCGTGGACGACAGCGCCGCGGCGGCCGCGACGCTGCGGGAAGCGGGCTGGCGGGTCACCGCCGTCGCCGACGGTGAGGTGACACTGCCGCACCTTCCCGACGACCGGATCGCCCGCGTGGTGCGCCTGCTGGTCGAGGCCGGCGCGCAGCTCCACCGTGTGGAGGTGCGACGCCGCAGCCTGGAAGAGGTCTTCCTACGAATGACCTCCGAAACGCCTCGGGAACCGTTGGTGGCGGCGTGACAGTGACGCTGCGACTGGAGTTCCGCAAGCTACGGCGCACCCGCCTGTGGCTCACCATCGGCACACTCCTCGCCTTCGAGCTCGCCTGGGTGACGGTCGCGTTGACTCGTACGTTCGCCCAGCACGGCGACATCGCGCGGGACTCGGGCGTCGTACTCGGTCAGGTGCTGCAGTTACACGGATTGTTCGGCCCCCTCCTCGTGGCGATCGTCGCCTCCCGGCTGAGCGCCTTGGAGCACGAGGCCCGTATGGTCCCCCGGCTGTTCGCGCTGAACCAGTCCCGGCCGAGCCTGTTCCGGGCGAAGTTCGCCACGCTGCTCCTCGTTACCCTCGGTTACACCGCCGTCGGTGGCGCCTGGCTGGTCGGGTTCGGCGCCATGACCGGGGTGACGGCCCAGTGGAAGCCCATCGGGATATTCGTGGTGGGTCTGGTGGCCGCCAACCTCGCGCCCATCGCCATCCACCTGCTGCTGGCTCTGGTGACCACGCGTCAGGTGGTGACGCTCGGTGTGGGCATCCTCGGAGGGGTGGCCGGCACCTTTGTGAGCTTCGTCCCCCACGCGGTGAGTCTCGCCGTGCCGTGGCACTACTACGGGGTGGTCAACCCGGTGCGCATGGTGGTGGACGATGGTTCGCTCACCGGGTTCGCGCCCGTCGAGGGGATCGAGTGGACAGTGGCGGTCGTGGCCGCTGTGGGGGCTGCCGTGTTCCTCGTGGCCCTCGGGATCTACGAACGAGTCGCACGAGAGTAGGAGCGGATGTCCGCGACCGCGATCGAGCGCGCCAAGACCACGAAGGGCTGGTTGACCTGTGCCGTCGTCGTCCTCCTGGTCGCGCTGAGCCTGGCCAACGGTGCCGGGAACTACCTGGAGAACCGGCCGGTGTTCACGGAGCAGGGGGTGACGTGGCCGGCCGTATGGGGCCAGTCGGTGCTGCTGTACGCCTACCTGTTCCTGCCGATCGTCATCGGGGTCAGGGCCGCGATGATGGTGCGCGTGGAGAACGACGACCACAACTGGCGCCGCATGGCCTCCTACGACGCCGCGCTCGTTCCCGTATACCGAGGCAAGGTGGGTGCGCTCGTGCGGTTCTGTGCGGCGGCCCAGCTGATCCACGTGGTACTTTTCCTGGTCACTGGCCTACTGCTGGGTTTCGATCCCGCCCCCGTGACGCTCGCGCGGTTCCTGCTGTGGGCGCTGGCCGGTTGGGTCGGGGCCTGCGCGGTGGCCCTCGCGCAGCTCTACGCCGCCCTGCGCATCGCGAGCTTCGCCAGTGCGGTCACGGTGGCGGTGGTCGGGGCGGTCGCGGGGTTCCTGATCACCATTCCCGTCCCCGCCGCG
Source organism: Halostreptopolyspora alba (assembly GCA_003725585.1). Taxonomy (GTDB): domain Bacteria; phylum Actinomycetota; class Actinomycetes; order Streptosporangiales; family Streptosporangiaceae; genus Lipingzhangella; species Lipingzhangella alba. Next base: position 68,945 of record RJMB01000025.1, read on the forward strand.
GCGTACGTGTTCCCCTACACCCAGATCGGAGTCGGCATGCGGGCACGCGCGCTGGAATCCTTCACCGGCGGGCAGGCAGCGCTCTTCCTACTCGTCAATCTGGTGCTCATCACCGGATTCGCCTGGGCTGGCGCCCGCGTCGTGCGGCGGTGGGAGTACTAGTGATGACATCGGTCACGACCGCGCATGCCCCGCGGCCCCTGTCTGTCCGGCCGGCTCCGGCCGTGCCGTTGCTCCAGCGCCATCCGCGCGTGGTCGACGTCGCCGTGGCGGCGGCGCACCTACTTCCCACCGCCGCGGGAAGCGCCCATCTCCTGGTGACCGGGGAGGTGGAGTCCTGGCGCGCCTGGGTGGGGCTCGCGCTCACCGCCGTGGTCACCGCGTTGTTGCTGATGCGACGCGCGCGGCCGCTGACCGTCCTGGGCGCCGTGACAGGGCTCGGCCTGGTGCAGGGGCTGAGCACCGGACAGTTGATCACCCCCGCCCTCCCGGTCTTGCTCTACACCGTGGGTACGCGCATGGGCCCCGGACCCGCCCTGGGGGCGCTGGGTGCGGTGGCCGGTATCTCCGCGGCGGGGCTCACCGTGGTCGACGTGACGCTCGGTCTCGGCACCATCGGGGGGCTGCGCTCCGCTCTCGTCATCACGGTGACCGTCCTGCCGCTCGCCACCCTGCTGGGGGCGCTGGTCGGGCTACGGCGACGCTACGTCCTCGCCCTGGTCGAGCGCGCCGAACAGGCCGAACGCGAGCAGGAGCAGCGGGCGCGGCTGGCGCGCGCCGACGAGCGTAACCGCGTCTCCCGTGAGATCCACGACATCGTCGGCCACACTCTCACCGCGATCGTCAACCTCTCCGACGGCGTCGACACCTCGCTCACGCACACACCGGACCAGGCACGACAGGGAGTGCGCACCATCAACACGATCGCGCGGGAGGCGCTCGACGACACGCGCGCCGTCCTGGGCAGTCTCCGGAGCGACGACGCCACGCGGCCCCGAACACCCGAAGGCGATCGCGGCTGGCTGTCACACCCCCTCGACACCGCCCGCGCCGCCGGTCTGAGCGTGGAGTGCACCGAGGTCGGTGAGTCGTCGTCGGCGGGTGGCAGTGTCCTCGCCAGCGCCCAACGGATCCTCCAGGAGGCCGTCACGAACACGCTGCGCCACGCCGAGGCCGCCACCGGGATAGACGTGAGGATCACCCACACACAGGGCGGTATGGAGATCCACGTCCGCGACGACGGCCGTTCGCCGCGGCCGGACGTCGGTGACCCCGGTCACGGACTGTTGGGAATCCAGGAACGCGCGGCCCACCACCATGGGCGCGCCGTCGCCGGGCCCGCGACGGGCGGAGGCTGGTACGTCCACGTCGAGCTTCACTCGGCGGAGTCCGCCGAGGCGGAACCATGACCGCTATCCGTGTCCTTCTCGTCGACGACCACGAGCCGACGGTCCTGGGGTTCTCCATGATGCTGGCCCCGCAGCCGGAGTTCGAGGTCCTCGGTACGGCGCGCGACGGGCTGGAGGCAGTCGAGCTGACCGCGCGTCATGCTCCCGACGTCGTCCTCATGGACGTGCGCATGCCCGGTCTGGACGGCATCTCGGCGACGGCGCGCATCACGGCGCGCTGCCCGGACAGCCGCGTGCTCATCCTGACGACCTTCGACCTGGACGAGTACGCGCTCGAAGGGCTGCGGGCGGGGGCGAGCGGGTTCCTACTGAAGGACGCTCGGCCGACCGAACTCCTGGACGCCATTCGTGCGGTGTCCGCGGGCGACGCGGTGGTCACCCCGCGTATCACGCGGAAGCTGCTCGAAGGGGCCCGGGCCTCCCCCGGACACGACGACGCTACCGGTGGGGGTGGGGGGAACCGCCGTGACCCCGGGGCCGCGCTGGCGGCGTTGACCTCGCGGGAGACCGAGATCATGGCCGCGATCGCCGAGGGGATGACCAACGCCGAGATCGCCGCGCACTTCACCCTGGCCGGCACCACGGTGAAGACCTACGTTGGCCGTATCCTGCACAAGCTCGGTCTCCGTGACCGCGTGCAGATCGTCATCCTCGCCTACGAGACCGGCCTCGCCGTGCCCGGTGGGTGGTCGTAGCCCGCCTGGAGCGACGGCGCCTGTCGGCCCGCGGATCGATTCCCCCACGGAGACCCCTCGATCATTGACGGGGGTTTGGACCAGCTGGTCAGGTCGAGGCTCACGGGTGGGACCCCGCGTCGACCTCGGTCTGGGAGGCCCGGTTGCGCGGCGTCTCGCGGTTGACTCCGAGCCGGGAGGCGACGCGGGAGGCCCCCGCGCTGCTCGCCGTCGCGTTCACGGATCTCGACGACCATGCGCACGGCGCGCTCACGCGGCTCATCCGGGGACTTGTCGGGGGTTGGCATAGGGCCGTCCTTCCACGGCTCCAGCGCTGCACCGACCCCGGAACGGTCCAGCCGACTATGACCAACCCCTGGCCGGGTACACCTAGCGTGCCGCGGACGGCTCCGTCGCTCTCTGGGCGGGAACCTCCTGCCGGGGACCGGGGATCGTGTCGATTCCCTCCATGCTCTTGGTGAACTCGACGGGTTCGTCGTCCATGAACGCGCGAGGATCGAAGTTCTCGTCGGACATGACGCCATGCACCCGCCGCCGCTGCATTCCGAAGTTCCCAGCGTCATACAGCGGAAGGAGAGACGCCTCCCGCAGGTACCGGTGGAACCGGTTCTTCGTGTCCAGCGAGTTGACCCCCACCACCTGCATGCACTTGTAGACGCAGTCGAAGAGCATCTCGGTGCAATGCACCTTGCACATGGCCCCGAGCATCTCCCCGTGGTACCCGTGCTGGTCCAGGTAGTGCGCGGTCTTCCAGCAGAAATACCTCGCGGCCTCGATTTTTGCCGCGATGTCCCCGAGCACGTAGCCCGGGTACTGGTAGCTGATAATGGGGTCCGGTCCACCTCCGGTGTATGTTTTCGCCCATTGCAACGCGTCCTCATAGGCCGATCGGGCGATCGCCACGGCTCCGATCCCGGCCACCGGACCCGACCACGCGAAATTGCGGTTGATGACGAGGTCACCGTTTCCCTTCGTTCCCTCGATCATGTTGCTCGCGGGAACGCGCGCATTGTCGAAGACGATCTCGCAGTTGGGTGCGCCGCGCTGGGCCGAGGTGCTGATGGATTCGTAGGTGACTCCCGGCGTTCCGCGTTCGATCATGATCGCGGACAGCCCCGAGGTGCCCCCGGCGTTCGGGTCGGTTCGGACGATGACCAGGCTCAGGTTGGCGCCCTCGTTGTCCCAGCCGCCCACGTTGCATGGCCAGTACTTCCGGCCGTTGAGGACGTACTCGTCCCCGTCCAAAGTGGCGGTGACCTGCATTCCCGCTCCGCCGACCGCGGGAGCGTCGAAGTTCGCCGTGCCTCCGGGCGTTCCGGGAGGCTCGCTCGCGGCGTATCCGACGATGAATTCGCCGCTCTGGTCGGAGGTCGCCGTGCTGATGAAACGTCGCTTCTGCTCCTCGGTGCCGTAGTACCAGACGGGCATCAGCCCGAGCCCGTTGACCAGAACGGTGGTACCGAAGCCGGGGTCGACCGCCTGTATCTCCTCGGCCGCGATGACGAAGTCCACGTTCGACAGACCGCCGCCGCCGAACTCCGCTGGAAGCATGGAGAAGGCGATGCCCGCCTCGCACGCCTCCGCGTAAGCGGGTTTCGCGAGCTGGAAGGCGCGCAGTGGGTCGGGCTCCTGGTCAATCTGGTCCGTGACTGGCGCCAGTGCGTTCCGCGCGAAATTGCGTGCGGTTGTTCTTAGGTTTCGCTGATTATCGGTGAGTGTGAAATCGATCGCCATCGGGTGTCTCCAGAGATTTGAAGATTAATTTCCCTGGGTTTGGGAATTAATGTACGTCACGTGTGTTCAATTTCATTCTAGCTCGCGGCGCGCGCATACACCTCGTGGTCGGCCCGGGCGTTCGCGTTCCAGGGGTAAAAATCGGTTTACGTGAAAAAGCGGCGAGGAATAGGCGTCGCGAACCGTCTCGGGTTCGCCGGGTCAAACATTCGTGTATGACAGAACATGAACCCGTCAACCGTGTAAGCGATCGGGCGTGGAGATTCTCTCGACGGAGCCTCGACCCACTGGAGCCGGGACATCCGCGACCGGGTCGAGCGGCGGGAGCGGCTCACCCCGGAGCGGCTGCGCAGCCGGCGCAACCGGGGGCCGCCCGGAACCGGCCGGCCTCGACGGTCTCTTGGCCTCACCCCGCACAGGCTCCGGCGCACAGCCGCCTCGTTGGCGATCGCGGCCGGGGTGGGCCCGACTTCCCGGAATACGAAAGTCGTTCGGGCTGGCCATCAGGTATCACGGATGATTTCGCGGTGACCGTGGCGCGGAGGCAGGCGCGGACTGGCGTCGGCCAGGTGGGCCAGGGCGTGCACGGCTCCCAGGCGGTGCTCCCGGCGCAGCCGCAGAATCGCGGCTTCGGTGGCCACGTGGCTGGGCGGGGCGGTCCCTGGCCCAACCGACGTGGAGCCTCAGACGTCCGGGTTGAGCTGTGTGCGCAGGTTGGCCAGGGCGGCCGAGAGTCTGCGGGAGACATGCATC
>RJMB01000026.1 GCA_003725585.1 Halostreptopolyspora alba
AAACAAACACGAGCGACCTCACCGGAGGACCCGAAGGTTCCCGGCCCCCAGGCACCCGACCCCAGCGCGCCCCGAATAACACTACCTAGGGCACCTCCACCGTCTCGGTGTCACCTCCGTAGCCGTGTTCGGAGTCGCGCCCCTCGACCTCGACCTCGTCGACGTCCTCGGGGATCTCCACTCCGGACTGGGTGCGGGTGAACGGCTGTTCGTTCTGGTGGTCGTGCGCGAGCTCGTGCTCGCCGTAGACGGTGCCGTCGGGCCCCATGACCCGCCAGCCGTCGGCGTAGCGCTGCGGAGTGTCGTAGGGCGAGCTGATCGTGACCGTGAGGTCGTGGGTGTCGCCCGCGCCGCTCTCGATCTCCACCTCCGCGACGTCGGGGTAGCGCTGGTCGGAGTGCTCCGCGGAATCCCCGTCTCCCGACGCGCCGCCGTTACCCGAGGTGTCGCCCCCGCAGCCGGCCAGGGCGCAGCCGGCCACGGCGAACGCGCCGATCACGACTGTCACGGCTCTCGTTCCGCGGCCGGGCCGGGCCGGTGGCTTTCGCGTGATCGTGTCGCGGGTGTGGCTCCACTCCGGGTCCGGTTCCGTGGTTCTGGTCATCGCCACCTCGTCGCACTCGTCACGCGGGAGGCCGCGCCCTCGGCGGTTCCGGCGCGGCCTCGGGGCCGATGCGCCCGTGGTGCCCGACGTTAGCGGATCCGCCGCTTCGTGGGCACTGGTGGTCGGGCACGCGCCCGCCGTGGCCCGCGACAGGTGGCGCTACCGCTTGTAGCCGATTCCCGCCATCTGGGTGCGTTCGTAGGGCTTCAGCTCCTCGAACGGGCGCACCGGCGCGTCGGGCTCCTCGGGGTACCACTGCGCCAGATACCGCAGACCGGGCGGGACGAGGTCCAGTCCGACGAAGTGCTCGTGCAGCTGCTCGACGGGGCGGATCCACCCTTTGCCGAGAGCGGCGACGCACCCCCGCTCCAGTGCCGCCTGGGCGGGGTCTCCGGTGTCGGGCCAGGTGGTGATGAACAGGTAGCTTCCCGACGGCAGCGCGTCGACGAGCTCCGCGATCAGGTCATTGGGGCGTTCGTCGTCCCGGAAGAGCATGATCATTCCGACGATCATCAGCCCGATCGGCCGGTTGAAGTCGAGCATCCGACGTGTCTCGGGGTGGTTCAGGATGCTTCGCGGCTCGTACAGGTCAGCGGTAACGACGGTGGTGGTGTCGTTGGTCGCCAGTAGGGCGCGGCCGTGGGCGAGCACGATCGGGTCGTTGTCGACGTAGACCACCCGCGCGTCGGGGTTGATCTCCTGGGCGGCCTCGTGCGTGTTGCGTTCGGTCGGTAGTCCGCTGCCGATGTCGAGGAACTGGTCGATCCCGGCCGTGCGGGCCATGTACTGCACCCCGCGTATCAGGGCGTGCCGGTTGTCCCATCCGGCCTCGTAGGCCTCGGGGATCTGTTCCGCGAAAAGGACGGCCGCCTCGCGGTCCACCTGGAAGTTGTCCTTACCCCCCAGAAGCGCGTCGTAGACGCGGGCCGTGGCGGGAACCGTGAGGTCGGTCTCGGGAGGCGGGGTGGGGTTCTCGTCGGGGCGTTCTCCGGAGGGGGAAGTGTCGCCGGTGGCGCTCATCCGGGAGACCTCTTCATGTTCTTGGGGATTGGTGCGGACATCGTACGTCGCCGGAGTCGCCGTGCGCGCGGTTCCGCGGAATTCCGGAGCGACCGTGGCCGTGTCGTGCTCTCGGGAGTGCCGCCGCTGGTGTCTCCACCACCACACGCGCGAAGCTCCTAGCCTGGAGCGGGTGCCGGATCCGCTGGTCATCGCACGAAGCGACGTCTCACACGCCCCCTCTCCCACACGCGGCGCGCGGCCGGAGGTGGCCACACCGAATCCGGCCCGTTTTCGGCGCTTCCCCACCTTGCATAAACCGACCGGTATACCTAGTATTGAGTACTAAGTAAACAGACCGGTATAGTTACCGAATGTCCCGGAGGGCACGATGTGGAACACAGCACGACGCGCGATCTCGGCGGCGACGCGGTGGCTGGGCGAGGTCGACCACGGGCTCGCCGCGATGCGCGGCGACCCCGACGGGCGCGACACCCAGGCGTGGCTCCGATCCGTAGCCACCGCTCCCACGGAGCACGGCTGGCCACGCTCCCCCATGCGCCCGAGCTGACCCGCGAGGGCCGGTGCCACCCGCCCGAGCGAGAACCGGGGTCACCTCTCCCCGCTGCCCGCTCCCCGCCGGTCGGCCGAGCGGCGGGGAGCCAGGTACGCCCAGTGCAGCACCAGCTCCAGTGGACCCCGGGAGAACCGGCGCAGCCACCACACCGACAGCGTCATGAACAGCGCGACGATCGCCGCCCACGCCACGATCACCCACCACGGGCGGGCGTCCGACAGGCTGGCGGCCAACCCGAGCCCCCAGCCGTAGCAGAGCGCGCCGCACACGAGGTTCTGGAAGACGTAGCAGGACATCGCGGCACGCCCGGTCGCCGTCAGGCCACGGCGCAGCGCACCGGGCTCGGGTCCACACCACCGGTACGTGAGAGTGACGACCGCGCCGAGCAGCCCGAAGGCGACGACCGGCGGCAGGACGTAGCGGTCCACGAGGAACCACTCCGGCCCGGACACCGAGGTGAGCAGGTTCAGTGGCAGCCCGATCCCCAACCCGTACCCGATCATGCGCGAGCGCAGGGTCGCGCCGCGTTCGGAGTCGGCGAACGCCCCCGCACGTGTCAGAGCGACCCCGGCGAGGAACAGAACGGTGCCCAGCGGAATGAGGATGAGCACCTCGGTCCGGAAGGCACCGAACGCGGTCAGTCTCGCCAGGACCTGCTCGGCCCAACTTCCCTCGGTGTACAGCGTGGTCGCCGCGGCGCCGGGGGTGGACAGCCGCATGTTGCCGGTGTGCATGGCCAGTGTCCCGAGCCCGATCACCCCCACGTGCAGCGCGCCCGCGCCGATCATCCACCACCGGCGCACCCGCTGGCTTCGCGTGACGAGGAAGGCCACGTGCACCGACACCAGCGCGTAGCCCATCAGCACGTCGAACTCGAAGATCAACAGGTAATGGAGGGTGCCCTCGACCAGCAGCAGCGCCGACCGCCACAGGTACCGTCCCGGCCAGCGCTGGCGGCGCCGCCGCGCGGACTGGTACTGCAGCTCCAGCCCGACCCCGAACATGATGGACAGCAGCGCGAGGAACTTCCCGTTCGTCAGGAACAGCAGCGCCGCCTCGACGACGTCGCCGGCCGAGTCCGGACTCCGCGTGCTGGCCGCCAACCAGCCGAACGCGCCCTGCGGGTCGGCGAAGATCCAGATGTTGGTGCCCAGGGTTCCGAGGATCGCCACGCCACGTGCGATGTCCAGCCCCTCGATGCGGCCGCCCGCCGGCGTGCGGTCCCGGGTGTGTGGTGGTCGCTCCATAGCCACGAACGCTAGGGTTCCGCCCCGGCTGGAGGGCTCCAGCCACGGGTGGAGATCCGGGTGGATTCAGGTCACCAGGCCGTGCCGGTAGGCGTGGCGCACCGCGTCGGCGCGGTGGCGCGCGCCGATCTTCGCGAACGCGTTGTTGATGTGCGTCTTGACCGTGGCCTCGCCGATGAACAACCGACACGCGATCTCGGCGTTGCTGAGCCCGTGCCCGATCAGCCCGACCACCTCGGTCTCCCTGCCGGTCAGCCCGCCCACGACCTCGGGCTCGCGGTCCGCGGCGGGCCGCTTGTCCGCGGTGTCGGGAGTGGCCATGGCCACGACCAGCCGCCGGGACACCTCCGGGGTGAAGGTGACCTGACCGACGGCCGCCGCGCGCAGCGCCGCGTCGATCTCCGCCCGCCCGGCGTCCTTGGTCAGATAGCCGTGGGCGCCGGCACGCAACGCCCCGGAGATCGACTCGTCGTCCGAGTACGTGGTCAGTACCAGCACCGCCACGTCCGGGTGGCTCGCCCGGAGCCGTCGGGTGGCTTGTGTCCCGTCCATTCCCGGCATTCGTAGGTCCATCAGCACCACGTCACACGTGGTAGTGGCGACCAGTTCCAGGGCCCGGGCACCGTCGGCGGCGTCCCCGACCACCTCGACACCGTCCACCAGCCCCAGAAGGGCCACGAGACCCTCGCGCATGACCTGCTGGTCATCCACCACCAGTACCCGCACCGGCTCCACACTCACTCCTGGATCCCTCCGTCCACCGGAACCTCCGCGGTCACCGACCATCCCCCGTCCGGGTCCCGCCCTGCCGCCAGCGTGCCACCGACGAGCGCGACGCGCTCCCGCATCCCGGTGAGCCCGAACCCGCCTTTGGAGCCGGTGCGCGACGGCACCGTCCCCGTCGGGGGGCGTTGCGCACGCGCAGCCGCACCCGGTCTTCCTGGTGGTCGAGCGTCACCGTGACCGGCCTGCCGGGGGCGTGCCTGGCAGCGTTGGTCAGTGCCTCCCGTGTGGTGTCCAGCAACGCCACCGTGGCGGCAGAGGAGACCGGGCGGGCCTGGCCCAGTGCGCGCACCGACACCTCTGTGTGGTGGTCGGCGCGGTGACCGTCCGCGAGCTCGGCGACCGCCTCGGGCAGCGCGGGCACGTCCCTGCGGAGGGCGGCCACCGCGTTGCGTGCCTCGGTGAGCCCGTCGGTGGCCAGCCGGCGGGAGCGCCGCACGCTCTGCAGTGCCGCGGCGGTGTCCCCCTGGTCCGCGAGCCGTGCCTCGGCGACCTCCAGGTGCACGCGGAGCGCCCCCAGCGAGTGCGCGAGCACGTCGTGCATCTCACGCGCGATGCGGGCACGCTCGTCCAGGGCGGCCGCGCGCGCCCGCTCGCGCTGGGCGCGGCGGGTCTCCTCCAGCAGTAGCTCGGTCTGGCGCGCCCGCACCTGGTACTGCCGCCGGTTCAGCCCGATCAGCACCACCGCCGGCACGGTGGCGATGGTGGCCAGCACGGTGCCGGGATACACGCCGGCGACGAGCTCCGTGACGGTCGCCAGTGTGAGGACCGCGACGGCGACCGTGGCGATGGTCCACACCCGTGGTGTGGGGTGCGAGGCGAACACCCCCAACGCGACGCACGCCGTGACAAGTGCCACCTCACCGACCGAGGCGACGGTCACGGCGGACAGCAGGGCGCACGTCGCCAGTGCCGCGGTGGCCGGGCGCGGGAACCGCCACGCCAACCCGACGAAACCCACCCAGCAGACGAAGCCGCCGACCAGGGCGGCCCGCACCCACAGCGGGGGGTCTCCTGCCAGGGCCGAAACCAGTCCCCAGCCGAACAGCAGCGTGCTCAACAGCTCGGCGATCCACCAGGCCGGGCCGTGATGGTCGATGAAGTCCGAGCGTAGCGCTCTCGCGCGGATCATGGCTCAATCCCCGAATTCAGAGGACGGACCCCGCCACGGTACGAGTCACGGGCGGGGCGGTGGCGCCGGGCCACGTTGGCACGGGGCCGGCACGTGCCATACATTGCGACACCGTGACACTCGGACGGATTCTGGTAACGGGAAGCGCCGGGCACCTCGGTGAGGCCCTGGTGCGTGAGCTCCGGTCCGACGGCCACGACGTCATCGGACTCGACATCGTCGACTCGCCCACCACGACGGTCGTGGGCTCGGTGGCCGACCGCGCGCTCGTCCGCCGCTGCATGGCCGGCGTGACCGGTGTACTGCACACAGCCACCCTGCACAAGCCCCACGTCGGCACGCACGACCGGCAGGCGTTCGTCGACACCAACATCACGGGCACCCTGACCCTGCTGGAGGAAGCCGCCGCGGCCGGGGTGACCGGATTCGTGTTCAGCAGCACCACGAGCGCGTTCGGGCGCGCCCTCACACCGGGGCCGGGCGAACCGGCCGCGTGGGTGACCGAGGACGTCGCCCCGCTTCCGCGCAACATATACGGCGCGACGAAGGTCGCCGCCGAGGACCTCTGCGAGCTCGTCCACCGCGACCACGGCCTACCCGTGGTGGTGTTGCGGGTGTCGCGTTTCTTCCCGGAGGGCGACGACCGCGACGAGGTGCGTCTGACCTACCCCGACAGCAACGCCAAGGCCAACGAGTTCCTGTACCGCAGGGTCGATATCCAGGACGCCGCCGACGCCCACCGAGCCGCCCTGCGCCGCGCCCCCTCACTCGGCTTCGGCAGGTACATCATCAGCGCGACGACGCCGTTCACCCACCAGGACCTCGCCGAGCTACGGCACGACGCTCCCTCGGTGGTCGCGCGACTCTTCCCGGACTTCAAGGACATCTACGCCCGCCTCGGCTGGTCCATGTTCCCCAGCCTCGACCGTGTCTACGTCAACGCCCGCGCGCTCGCCGACCTCGACTGGACCCCGCGCTACGACTTCCGCCACATCCTGGAACGGGTCGACGCCGGTGAGGAACCGCGTAGCCCACTGGCCCGGGAGGTGGGCGCCAAGGGGTACCACGACCGCCCCACTGGCCCCTACACGACCTGACCGCGCGGCGCCCCGGTAACCACCGCGTCCATCACCACCGCGGCCGGTTCGGCGTGTGAACGGATATGCTGCTCCAGAGCCCCGGGCGTGCCCGGGGCTGCGATCTGTGCGGGGAGTGGATGAGTATGGACCGCAGAGTAAGCACCAGTGGGGGTGCTGTTCGAGGCGTCGCCGCGGACGGTGGTGTCACGGTCTTCCGGGGGATCCCCTATGCCGCGCCGCCCATCGAGGACGCCCGGTTCCTGGCGCCGTCCGCCCCCACCCCCTGGGAGGACGTGCGCGACGCCAGCCGGTTCGGCCCCATATCGCCGCAGGCGCCGTGGCTGCCCGGGACTCCACCGTGGAACCCGCAGGACGGCGCGGACATCCTCACGGTGAACGTGTGGGCGCCGAAGCGGCGCGCCGAACGGCGGCCCGTCCTGGTGTGGATCCACGGTGGAGCGTACCTGTTCGGTACCTCCTCCGACCCGATCTACGAGGCGAGCGAGCTGGCCCGCGCGGGGATCGTCGTGGTCTCGCTGAACTACCGGGTGGGGTTCGAGGGTTTCGGCCACGTGCCCGGATGCCCCGAGAACCGGGGGTTGCTCGACCAGGTCGCCGCGCTGGAGTGGGTCCGGGAGAACATCGCCGCGTTCGGCGGCGACCCGGACAACGTGACCGTGGCCGGCCAGTCCGCGGGCGCGGGGTCGGTGGTCTCGCTGCTCACCATGCCCGCCGCTCACGGACTGTTCCGGCGCGCCATCGCCCACAGCGTGCCCAACGACTTCGTGTCTCCGGAGTTCGCCCGCGAGATCTCCGAACGGATCGGTGCGGTCACCGGCGTGCCGCTCACCCGTGAGGCGCTCGCCGCCATCCCGCCCGAGGTGCTGATCGAGGCCACCGGGAAGGTCAGCGCGCAGTTCCGGCATGATCCCGACGCCGGGTTCCGCTTCTACTCCGCGATGCCCTACGCGCCGGTCATCGACGGCGAGGTACTGCCGGGCGCCCCGTTGCACGCGATCGCCGCGGGCGCCGCGCGCGACGTGGACCTGATGGTCTGTCACACGCTGCACGAGTGGCGGATGTTCACCACGCTCAGCTCCGTCCCCGTGGTCCACGACGAGGAGGGGCTGCGGCACGCCGCCGCGGCGTTCGGGATGCCGGCCAGCTCTATCGAGGGCTACCGCGAGCTGTACCCCGACGCCTCCGTGTCCGACCTCTACCACAGGATCGCCAGCGACGGCCTGTTCGCCGAGTACACCACACGCATCGGTGAGGAGCACGCCCGCGCGGGTGGCCGGGCGTACCTGTCGCGCTTCGCCTGGGAGAGCCCGGCGCTGGAGGGGGCGTTGGGTGCCTGCCACGGGCTGGAACTGCCGTTCGTGTTCGGCACCCTCGACACCCCGGCGGGGAAGTTCTTCCTGGACGGGACGCCGTCCGAGAGGCAGCGGGACCTGTCCCAGACGATGATCCGCGCCTGGGCGGACTTCGCCGCGACCGGCGACCCGGGTTGGCCCGCCGCCACCCCGGAGAGCACCCCGGTGCGGATCTGGGACACCCCAGAGAGCGTGCGGGAGGAGGACCGGACCGGCACCCGGGCGCTGTGGCGCAACGTGGCGTTCTGAGTGGTGTCCCGACCCGCCGACCCTGGCCCCAACAGCGGCGCGGGCCTCACGGTGCGGAAAGGGTGAGCCGCGGCCGCGCCGGCTCGGTCGGCACGGCCGAGGACCCCGGCGCGCGACCCGCCTCGGCACGGCTTCGCGGTACCAGCCGGATCTGGCTGGAGCTGGTCCCGCTCGCCCCGGACCCGATGGCCTCGCCAGGTGCTCGCCTTGGCGGGCACCCCGCCGGCGGGGTGCCCGAACTCCTACGTCCGCGCTTGCTCTCCACCGTGGCCCGGTGCGACGCGTGCCGAGATCGCCGAGGTCCGGGCGGCGACCGTGAGACACTGCGCGCCCGGATCCGCGGCGACAACCAGGCGCCCGGCCGCCGCTTCCGTCCCGACCCCGCCAGCGCCGGCTCCGGGGGCGTTCCTAAGATGTCAGCCCCGACCGCCTCGGCACGGAAACCGACACCGCCGATACCGCGTCCCAGGAGACGCGCCGAGCTTCACACGCCCCTCGTACCGGCCCGCTGCCCCTCCTCGGCGCCCGCGGCAGCGGGCCACAGGCAGGAGACGCCATGGTCCTCAAGCGCATGCTCGCCTCCGTCGGCATCGGCGGTGCCTCAGTGGAGACCACCCTGGACGACGACACCGTCCGGCCGGGCCGCAAGGTCACCGGCACGCTCAAGGCCACCGGAGGCAATGTCACCCAGACACTCGAGGGCATCAGCGTCGGTCTGCGTGCCACCGTGGAGAAGGAATACGAGTACACCGACTCCGAAGGCGAGGAGCACTCGGGCGAGTACACGATCGACGTGGTCGTCGCCGAGCGGGTTCTCAGCGACGAGCGGGTGGAGCTGGAACCCGGGCAGGAGCTCGAACTCCCCTTCGAACTGACCATCCCCATGGAAGCGCCGATCACCGCCACGAAGAACAAGCACCTCCAGCGCGGCGTGGGCCTCAACACCCGGCTGCACGTGGACAACGCCCTGGACAACACCGACGTGGACCCGCTGTCCATCCGGCCGCTCCCGGCACAGCGCGCGGTCCTGCGGGCCCTGCGCTCGCTGGGCTTCAAGCGGAAGGGAGTCGACCTGGAGAAGGGAACCATTCCCCACACCCGTCAGAAGCTGCCCTTCTACCAGGAGTTCGAGTACTCCGCTCCTGGAAAGTACCAGGGTCTGGACTCGCTGGAACTGACGTTCCTCACCGATGAGGAAGGAATCGACGTGGTGCTGGAGCTGGACAAGAAGCGTGGCATCCTCTTCAGCGAGGGCGGCGACAAACTCCTGCGGCTAAGCGTCGGCCACGACGACACCGACGACGAGAAGATCGCCCGCAAGCTCCACAAGTGGATCGACTCCACCGCCGGCAAGCGCAGCGTGCTCTGACGACCTCGGGGGCGGGCGGAGGTCGGGGCGCCGTCGCGGTCACCGATACCGCCCCGTGGCCACGCGCCTACGGGGCGGGCAACGCTCCCGTGCGCGCGGCTCCTGTCGCTGTCGGCACACTCCGTCGGTGACGCTCTCGACAGCGACAAGGGCAACGCGGACACCAACGAAGACGCCCCTACCCCGCCCCCAGTTCGTCGGCCAGCCTGCGCACCCGGACGTCGATGGCGTTGCGGATGGCCCGCACCTCCTCCAGCGAACACCCGAGGGGATTCCGACACGTTCCAGTCCAGGTAGCGCTTGCCGGGATAGACCGGGCACGCGTCCCCGCACCCCATGGTGACGACCACGTCGGCCGCCTGGACCACGGCGTCGGTGAGCGGCTTGGGGTAGTCCTCGTCGAGGCCCGCCCCGACCTCCCGAACAACCCGCTCCACGGTGGGGTCGATCTCACCGGCCGGCACCGATCCGGCCGAGCGCACGTTGACCCGCTCAGCGGCGCGCATCCGGAGCAGGGCCGCTGCGATCTGGGACCGCCCCGCATTGTGGTCGCAGACGAACAGCACCTCGTAGCGGGTTTTGGGCAGCAGGCCCCGAACCTGGGCCACCGCGGTGAGCCGCTCGGCGGCGAACCGCTCGGTCACCATCGCCAGGTGTGTGGTGACGCGCGCGGCCCGCGCGAGATCCCGGTAGGCGGCACGCACGTGCCGGTGCATCGTCGGCGCTGAGAACACCCCGACGAACCGGGCGGAGGTACGTTCGGCGACCCGCTCCAACACCGCGTCGTCGGAGAGCAGCCCCGGAAGTGCTGGGTCTGGGTCCATCGTTGGTTCCTCTCCACGTCGACACCCCCATATCAACATCAGCATATATTGATATGTTGCCCGAGCGGTCACCCCTGTCGTGTTCCATGGGTCAATTACCGCCCACGCCCCTCCCGGCACCGGAACGGCCCCCGCTCCCCACTCCACCGGGCGATGGCGCAGCCCCATAGCCCCGGTTCCGGCCGCGAAAACACGTGAAAATCAAGAATTTACGAAGATTTGCGCGGGACGACGGCGAACACCACACCGCGCATCCATTCCGAAATCCGGGTTGCGCGCTCCTCTCGGTAATTCCGAGCATCCCCCCGGAAGCAAAAGTTTGTTCCTCAGGAGTTATTTCCCCCTTGTTGTGAACTTCGTCCTGTTTCATCGTTGAGCCGATCGTTCATTCCTCGATCACGGAGGTGATCACTGTGGCGATGAGTACCGTCCACACCGACCGGATCACGGTCGACGACCTCGTGCACGCCGGCGAGAACACCGAGATGCCGAGCTACGCGGCACCGCAAGGGGCGGCGCTCCTGGCGCTGGCCGCCGCCGCCCTGTTGTCCGCGGAGCCCGACGACGGTGAGCCCATCGAGGACCACGACGAGGGCGTGGTGCAGAACCTGGCCTGCGCGCAGGCGTTCTGAGGTTCGACCATGCTGACCACCTCACCGCCAGCCAGGGTCGAAGCGGCGACGCGTGTGCTCGCCGCGAGTGTGACCCGTGCCCTGAACAGCCCCGACCACCCCTTCCCACTCGCCCGGCGGGTGGCCGAGATCGGCGATGACGGGGGTGGCCCGGGCGCTGTTCGCGTCGTCGGCGCGGATGTCCTGGCCCCGTACCTACTGGGCGACCGGGTACCCGGGCACGACGACATCGAGGCGGTGCGCGCGGCGGTGCGGGAGTTTCCCGCGCCGCCGCCGGCGCCGCACCCCGACCCCGTGTGGGCGGCCCGCGACTGGGCACTGGTGCGCGCCCTCGCCGTCCTCGGTGTCGACGCCACCGAATGGGAGGGCGTCTGCGCCGAGGCCGGGGACGGCTCCGCCGACCCGGGCGCCACCGGATCCGAGCCGTGGCCCACCTGGGCGGTGGGCATGGCGCGGCTGAGCACGCTCGCCCTGCCCCACCTGGAAGGAGCCACCCGCACCCAGGCCCTGGCCCGCCGCACCGACCTCGCCCGCGGGATGGCGCGCGCGATGCTGCGCCGTGACCACCACACCGCCGCCCGCCTGGCCCGCTGGCTCGCGCTCGACCAGCGGAGCGCGCCCGAACCGCTGCTCGGTTCCGCCCTGGACCACCTGGCACTGCTGGGCGTCGACGAGTCGCGCACGGCACTGGAGATCGCGCTCGCCCGCCGAATCGCGCAACCGGAGCACTGAATGGTCACGAACGGGAACCCCGAGGCGGCCCCGCACTCGGACGCCGCCACGATCAGACTCGCCCACCGCGTCTGCGACGACTCGCTCGACTGGCTCGATCGCGTCCGCGCCCTGTTCGCGTTACCGCGCGACGTCGCCGACCACGAGATCACCGGCGATGCTCTGAAGTCACTGAGCGAACTCGCCCTCGCAGCGGGTGTGGTGCGGCGCGAGGCCGTGTCGGGGCCGCGCGGCGCGAGCGCCGCCGAGCGTCTGCTCGACTTCGCCTGGCGCGAGTTCCGCGAGGGCGACCTGCTCTACCAGCTACAGCGCCACACCCCCGCGGCCACCCACCCGCTGGAGATCTACTCCATGTTCGCCGCCGTCGGCTACCGCCACGCCCCGTTCGAACGGCTCGCGGCCCACCTAGGTGAGCTGCGCGCCTGGCGGGTCCCCGAGCACGTGCCCAACCGCAGGCTCGCCGTGGTGGCCGCCACCCGGCGGGTCGGGCTGCCCGCGCACGACGACCCGGCCGCCCTCACCGGGCAGACCTGGCTCGGCGGAACCCCCGAACCCTGGATGCTCGACGCCAACAACGCCTACGGCCTCACCCACACGGTGTTCCACCTCACCGACTGGGGCGCCGACCCCGAAGGGTTGCCCCCCGAGCTGGAGGAGTATCTGCACCGGTGGCTGTGCGTCTGGGTGGAGGTGTTCAAGGAGACCGGGTTCTGGGACCTACTCGCCGAACTCCTGGCCGTGGGCGCCTGCCTGCGCCGACCGCTGCTCTTCGGGGAGGTGTGGTCGCACCTGGCCCACGCCCAACACGACGACGGGATGGTGCCCAACGGTGTCACCCGCCCCGCCGAGAACACCTCGGTCGCGTTCCGCAACCACCACCACCCGACCATCGTCGCCGTCGTCGCCGCCACCCTGACCGTCGCCCGGGCCCTGCGTCCGGCGCCACAGCCCGCCTGATCCCCGATGTCCACGCCAACACGGCAGCTGGTCGACCTGCTCGAAGAGCACGTCGGCCCACTCGTGGGAACCCGCACCCCCGCGGTGGGGGCCGCCATCGTCCGCGGCGACGACGCGGCGGTGCTCGCCGGGGGGCGCCCACACAAGGGCCAACGGGAGATCGCCGACGCCCACACCGCGTTCGAAACCGGGTCACTCACCAAGACCTGCACCGCCCTGCTGCTGGCCGAGATGGTGGCCCACGGCGACGTCTCCCCCACCGACCCCGTCGAGACGCACCTGCCGCGACACGCCCACCCGCGTCCCGGCAAGGCACAGATCACCCTGGTTGACCTGGCCACCCACACCGCCGGGTTGCCCCGTCTGCCGCGCAACCTCTTCCTGCCCGCGGCCCGGAACTGGCTCAGCGACCCCTACGCCCGCTACACCCGCGAGGACCTGTACCACGCCACCGCGCGGCTACGCCCCGGCCGCTTCGCGGGGACACCGCGCTACTCCACCTTCGGTGTCGGACTGCTGGGCCAGATCCTCGCCGACGCCGCCGGAACCAGCTACCCGCAGCTGCTCGCCACGCGTGTGCTGCACCCGCTCGGCATGGACGGCAGCGGGGCGCCCCCGGCGATCGCCCCCACCACGCCGCACGCAACAGGCCACCACCGCGGCCGTCCCGTGGGGCACTGGCACTTCGACGCCCTGGCCGGCGCCGGGGCCCTGCGTTCCACGGCCACGGACATGCTGTGCTACCTGCGGGCCCACCTCCACCCCGAGTGGCTCCCGCCCACACTCGCCCACGCGGTGCGCGACGTCGCCCTACCCCGGCACCGCATGTCCGGGCCGGCCGGAGCCAGCGGCACCAGCGTCGCCCTGGTGTGGAACCACCGCCACACCCACGGGGAGGAACTGCTGTGGCACACCGGCGGCACCGGCGGGTTCACCGCGTTCGCCGGGTTCAGCCCCACCGCCGTGGCCGGGGTCGCGGTGCTCGCCAACACCCGGCCGACGCACCGTGACCCCGTACTCAGCGCCGCCCGTCGGCTGTTCCGCTCCGCGGTCTTCCCCAAGTGACCGGCGGTACGGTCGGTACGGCCGGCGCGCAACCATGTCAATCGCCGGCGTTGGCCCAGTGGCAGGCCACCCGCGCCTCGGTGCCGCCCTCGAGAACACCGGGATCCTCGCCACGGCAGCGGTCGGCCACCCCCTGCGCCCGCCCCGAGGCCAGCACCTGGCAGCGTGCGTGGAACCGGCAGCCGCCGGGAACGCGCGTGGGGTCGGGCGGCTCACCCGCGAGGACGACCGGGGAGCTCGCCCCGCTCTCGGGCAGCACCGAGAGCAGCGCCTGGGTGTAGGGGTGGCTCGGAGCCGTGAGCACCTCCTCCACCGGGCCGACCTCCACGATCCTTCCCAGGTACATCACGGCCACCCGGTCGGCGATGTTCCACGCCAGCCCGAGGTCGTGCGTCACGACCAGCGCGGACAGCCCCGGGTCGGCGCGCAGCCGTAGCAGCAGCCGCAGGATCTCCCCGCGCACCGACACGTCCAATGAGGCCACCGGCTCGTCGGCGACGATCACCTCGGGGTCGAGGATCAGCGCTCCCGCGATGACGACGCGCTGGCGCTGCCCTCCGGACAGCTCGTGCGGGTAGCTCAGCAGGAACCGCTCGGGCGGGCGCAGCCCGCTGCGCGACAGGGCCCCCGCGACCCGCTCTCGCTCGTCGCGTGCGTGCCCCTCGTGAATCCGCAGCCCTTCGGCGACCGCGTCGTAGACGGTGTGCCTGGGGTTCAGGGCCCCGGTGGGGTCCTGCAGCACCAGCTGCACCCTGCGCCGGTACGCGCGCAGCGCGCGCGTCGCGTAACGCAGCGGCTCACCCTCGAAGACCACCCGGCCCGCACTCGGCCGCTCCAAGCCCAGCAGGGCGCGGGCGAGGGTGGACTTGCCGCACCCGGACTCGCCGACCAGCGCCACGATCTCTCCGGTGCGCAGGTCCAGGTTGACCCCGTCAACCGCGTGGGCACCGGCGCGCCCGCCGCGGCCCGCGAACGTCACGCGCAGCTCCTGGGTGGCGAGCACGGGGGTGTCCACGGCCGGGGCCGAGGCCGGCGTCGCGCTCCGGGATCGGCCGGCGTGCGTGGTCAATACTGGGCCCCGCTTTCCTGGGTCGGGAGGGTGGTGTCCGGATCGGCCACCCGCGTGGTCGCGGTCTCCGCCCCGTCCGGGGCTCCGGTGTCCTCCGGGGCGGCGGAGTCGAGCACCCGCACGCACGCGGCCGACCGTCCCGCGCTCCCCGCACTGTCGCTGTCCACCGGCCACAGCACCGGGTCGATGGCCGCGCACCGGTCCTCGACCACCGCGCAGCGCGGCCGGAACGCGCAGCCCGAGGGCAGATCCGCTGGGTCGGGCGGGTCGCCGGGGAGGCCGTGGGGGGCGCGGCGCGACGCGGGGTCGCCGACCGTGGGAAAGGCCGAGCCGAGCGCCGCCGCGTAGGGGTGGCGCGCGTCGGTGACCACCGCGTGGGCCGGCCCCTCCTCGACGACGCGGCCCGCGTACATCACCGCGAGCCGGTCGCAGCTCCCGGAAAGCACCGACAGGTCGTGGCTGATCATCAGCATGCTGATGTCGTGCTCGCCGACCAGGCGGTCGAGGAGCCGCAGGATCTGCGCCTGGATCATGACGTCAAGCGCGGTCGTGGGCTCGTCGGCGATCACCAGACGCGGCTCGCAGGCCAGCGCCATGGCGATCATCACGCGTTGGCGTTGGCCTCCCGAGAGCTCGTGCGGGTAGGACCGCGCGCGCCACCCTGGCAGGCCGACCTGGTCCAGCAGCTCCCCGACCCGCTGGGGCACCCGGTCCCTGGGAACGCTGCCATGCAACCGGATCGGCTCGGCGATCTGGTGGCCGACGCGGCGCACGGCGTTGAGCGAGTGCATCGCCCCCTGGAAGACGATCGAGGCGCCGGCCCAGCGCACCGCGCGCAGCCTCCCCCACCGCATGGTGAGCACGTCCTCACCGTCGAGCAGGATCCGCCCCCGGATCCCGGCCGACCTCGGTAGCAGCCGCAGCAGCGCGAGCGCCACCGTCGACTTGCCGCACCCGGACTCGCCGGCCAGGCCGAGCTTGCTCCCCGCCGCCAGCCCGAATCCCACCCCACGCACCGCGGGGACCTCGCCCTCGGGCGTGTGGTAGCTGACCCGCAGGTCCTCGACTTCCAGGTAGTTCACCGCCGCTCCCGCAGCCTCGGGTTGAGCACACCTTCGAGGGCGCGCCCGCACAACGTGAAGGAGAGCGCGACCAACGCGATGGCCAGCCCCGGCGGGATCATGTACCACCAGATGCCGGAGCTGACCGCGCCCGCGTTGCGGGCCTCCTGCAGGATTCCGCCCCACGAGATCGTGGCGGGGTCGCCCAGCCCGAGGAAGGCCAGCGTCGACTCCATGATGATGGCCTCCGCGACGAGCAACGTGGTCTGGGCCAGGACGACCGGCATCACGTTGGGCAGCACGTGGCGCACCATGACGTAGCCGTGGCCCCCGCCCAGCGCCCGCGCCCGTTCGATGAAGGGGCGCGCCTCGACCGCGAGGGTCTGCGCCCGCACCAGCCGGGCCGTGACGGGCCAGGCGGTAACGCCGATCGCGACGACGATGGTCAGGGTGCTGCGGCTCAGCACCGCCGCCAGCGCGATCGCCATCACCAGGGTGGGCAGCACCATGAACCAGTCGGTGACGCGCATGAGCGCGTTCCCGCCCAGACCGCCGAAGTGCCCGGCGACGATTCCGATCAGGGTGCCCAGGGCGACGGAGACGAAGGTGGCCAGGAACCCGACGGCCAGCGAGATTCGCGCCCCCCACACCACCAGGTCGAGTACGGAACGCCCGAAGGCGTCGGTGCCGAGGGGGTACTCGACGCTGGGCGACTCGAAACGCTGCCCGGGGGCGCCGGTGACACTGATCGCCGCCTGGTCGATGAACAACGGAGCGCTCAGGGCGACCATCCCGATCAGCAGCAACCCACCCAGGCCGTACAACCCCGCCCGGTTGCGAGCGTACTGGCGGCAGAATCCCACCAAGGCGCGGCGGCGGCGCTCCCACGCCAGCGCGCGGGCGGAGGCGGGGACCCCCTCGCCGGCCGGCCCGCTCATGTCCGCACCCGCGGGTCCAGCAGCGGGTACACCAGGTCGGCGAGGAGGTTCATGATGATCACGGCACTCGCGAAGACGACGAACAGGGCCTGGACGAGCGGGAGGTCGGGCACCTGGAGCCCGGAGTAGAAAAGCGACCCGAGCCCGGGCCAGGAGAACACGGTCTCGATCAGGATGACCCCGCCGACCACCCGGCCCAGATTGAGGAAAATGAGGGTCACCGTGGGCAGCAACGCGTTGGGGACCGCGTGGCGGCGCAGCACCAGGGCGTCCCGCAGCCCCTTGGCGCGTGCCGTCGTGAGGTAGTCCGCCCCCGTCTCGTCCAGCATGGAGGACCGCATGATCATCAGGTACTGGGCGTAGACCACGGCCACCATCGTGGCCACCGGTAACACCAGGTGGTGGCCGACGTCCACGGTGACGGCGACGACGCCGTCGACACCCGGTGTCGCCATACCACCCGTCGGGAACAGCCCGGGCAGCCACCCCGTGCCCGACGCAAGCACGACGATGAACAACAGGCCCAGCCAGAACGACGGCACCGAGAACAGGAACAGCGCCACGGCGGTGTTGGCGCGGTCGCCCACCGACCCGTGGCGCCACCCCGCGCGGATGCCCAGTGTTACCCCGATCAACGCGGCGACCAGCGTGCCGGTGCCGGCCAGCAGCACGGTGGGGCCGATCGCCTCGGCGATGAGCTCGGACACCGGGACCCGGTACTGGTAGGAGAGGCCGAAGTCGAACCGCGCCAGCCCGGCGCAGTAGTCGAGGAACTGCTGCCACAGCGGCTGGTCCAGGCCGAACTGACGGCGCAGTTCCGCCTGCTGCTCCACGGTGACCTCGCGCCCCGTGGTCATCGCGCGCACCGGGTCGCCCGGCAGGATCCTGAAGAGGAAGAAGCTGGTGACCATCACCGCGAACAGCGACACCACCGCCGTGAGCAGGCGTCCACCCACGTAACGGAGAACCCGGGAGCGGCGGGCCGCTGTGTCCGCACGGCCCACGGTGGCGGCCCCGGTCACCCGCTCACTCCCGGTCCCCGACCGTGGCCGCCCGCCTGCGCCACACGAGCGCCGCGGTTCCCGCGACCACCAGCACGACGGCGGCCGACACCGCCGCGATCGCCCATCCCGGCGGGCCGGCGCCGCTGTGCTCGGAGGCGGGCTCGGCCGACCACCAGCTCCAGTAGCCGTCCTGGCCCCAGATGTTGCCGCCTGGGTCGGGCTGCACCTGGATGTCGGCGATCTGGTCGGAGCGGTACGCCTCGATCGCGTTCGGATAGGTCAGTACGTTGACCACGGCCTCCTCGTACAGGATGGCCTGCATGTCACGGATGTGGGAGGCGCGCCGGTCGGGGTCGTCGAACTCGGCGAGCTGCTTCTCGTAGAGCTCGTCGTACTCCTCGTCGCAGAAGTAGGCGTCGCCGCGCATGGTGCCCGGCTCCGTCGGTAACGCGTCGCAGGTGTGGATGCCGAGCACGATGTCCGGGTCGGGATTGACGGTCCAGCCGGTGAAGATCAGGTCGTACTCGCCGGCGTGGAGCGCGTCGCTGAGCACGCCGGGATCGACGGTCCGGTTGTCGATCCCGATCCCGATATCGCCCAGCCACTCGGCCATGAGCTTGCCGATCGCCACCCTGGCCGGGTCGTCGTTGTGCACGTGCATGCGTAGTTCGAGCGGCTCGCCGTCGGGGGATTCCCGGACCCCGTCGTCGCCCATCTCGTAGCCGGCCTCGTCGAGCATCGTCTCGGCCGCGTCCGGGTCGAAGTCGATGCGGTCGTCGCCTTCGGGCTCCCAGGTGTAGTCCTCGTAGCGGGCCGGGATGTAGCCCTCGGCCGCTTCGGCGTAGCCGCCGTAGACCGTCTCGACGATCTCGTCCTTGTCGATCGCGAACATGATGGCCTGGCGCAGCGTCTTGTCCCGCAGTGCCGGGTGTCCGTCACCGAACTCCACACCGTCCTGGGTCTCGGCGCCGGGGTTGATGGTGAACCCCTCGAAACGTTTGCCAGTGGCGTTGTTGACGGTGATGTTGGCCTCACCGTCGAGCGCGTCGGCCTGGGCGGGGGTGAGCCCTTCTACGAACGAGACCTCGCCCTTGCGCAGCGCCTCTACGGCGGCGTCCTGGTCGTCGTAGTACCGGAAGACGAGCCGGTCGAAGTTGGGCGGCCCACGCCAGTGCTGGGAGTTGGCCTCCAGGGTGATCGAGCGGTTCGGCTCGTGGTCGGTGAGGACGAAGGGGCCGCTGCCCACGACCGGGAACTCGTCGTTGTTGAACTCCGCGAAGTCGTCGACGTCCTCCCACACGTGTTTGGGGACGATCGGGATGTCCAGGGCGAGCATGGTCGACTGCGGCTCGTCCAGGGTGATCTCGACCGTGGTGTCGTCGGGCGCGGTGACCTCGGCGAAGTTGTCGACGAAGTTGCCGTTGGCGGTGGCCGCGGCCTCGTCGTCCATCATCGTGGTGTAGGTCCAGGCGACGTCCTCGGCGGTGAGCGGCTCACCGTCGCTCCAATGCTCGCCCTCGCGGATGTCGAACGTCCAGGTGCGGCCGTCGTCGGAGTGCTCCCAGGACTCCGCCAGCCCCTCGATGGGCTTGTTGGTCTCGGGGGCGTAGTTGGTGAGGTAGTCGTAGGTCAGCCGGTGGATACTGGTGGTCAGCAGCAGTTGCGCCAGGAACGGGCTGAACGAGTCGACCTGCTGCGACACGGCGATGGTGAGCGTGTTCTCCTCGGTGTCCCCGGCCGCGTGGGCACCGGCGGTCGGCATGGTCGCCAGCACCAGCACGGTCGCGGCACCCGTGGCGGCCAGGCCGCGAGCGATGCCTGGGCCGCGCGCGACGGGGGTTCTCGGTCCGGGTGGCACATGCGGAGCGACCAATGGTGTCCAGCCCTTGTTGTTCGGCGGGGCGGATACTCGGAACCGTCACGTTGGGTGGTTGGATATTTACCATCGCACTCACGAGCCGTCAATGCCCCTTCACCGAGTGTTCCCACGTCTCGGTCTTACGACGGTGGTGAGCCGGCGACAGCGCGCGAACCCGCGAGGATGGGATTCGCCCGTGACGGCGTGAGCCGCTACGGTTCCGGCCATGATGGGGCACTCTCACGCGCTGAGCGGCGCGGTCGGCTGGATGGCAATCGTCCCCCTGGTCCAGGGACAGGAGTTCTTCACGATCCGGTTCGACCTGGGGCCGGGCGAGATCATCGCCGGCGCCCTGGTCTGCGCGGGGGCCGCCCTGGTTCCCGACCTCGACCACAAGAGCGCCACCATCACCCAGACCTACGGGCTGGTCACCAAGACTCTCAGTGCCCTGTTCAACTGGTTGTTCGGTGGGCACCGCAACGGCACCCACTCGCTGCTGTTCGCGGCGCTGATGGGAGGACTCGCGCAGGCGCTGGTGATGTGGTCGGAGCTGGCGGTGCAGGTCATGGTGTTCCTGCTGCTCGGCATCGCGTTCAACGGCCTCGGGTTCGGGATGGAGAAGAACCGGGTGGCCTCGGGTGTCCTCAACGCCCTCGTCACCGCGGGCATCACGCTCGCCCTGTTCATCAGCGGTGTGGACTACGCCTGGATCGGCACCGCGGTCGCGTTCGGATGCCTGCTGCACTTCGTCGGCGACATCGCCACCCGGATGGGGGTGCCGCTGCTGTGGCCGGTCGCGGGCTACCGTTTCGGGCAGAACGTCGGCTTCGACACCGATGGCTCGGTGGAGCGGCACGTGGTGACGCCGATCCTCACGATCGGCCTGGTTCTGTACTCGGTGTACCTGTTCCCCTGGCCTGAGTTGCTACCCAACGCGTGATCGGCCGGTGCCCCGGCGGCTAGGCTGGCCGGTGTGACACGTGAGACCGAAACCCTGACCCCGGAACTGCACGAGTACCTGGTGGCGCACAGCGCCCAGGTCGACAGCGTCCTCACCGACCTCGCGGCCGAGACCGCACGGCTCTTCCCCGACCAGATCCACATGCAGATCGGCCCCGAACAGGGGACGTTCATGACGCTGGTGGCGCGGATGGTCGGCGCCCGATCCGCCGTGGAGATCGGGACGTTCACCGGATACTCCTCGATCTGCCTGGCCCGCGGCATGGCCACCGACGGCACCCTGCTCGCCTGTGACGTCAGCGAGGAGTGGACCTCTCTCGCGCGGCGCTACTGGAAGCGCGCCGGCGTGGCGGACCGGGTGACGCTCGCGCTGGCACCCGCGCTGCAGACGCTGCGCGCCCTCCCGGCCGAACGGCGGTTCGACCTGGCCTTCATCGACGCCGACAAGGAGGGCTACGTCTCCTACTGGGACGAGCTGGTCCCGCGTATGGCCCCCGGTGGGGTGCTGCTGGCCGACAACACCCTCTCCCACGGTCGGGTCGTCGACGACTCCGACACCTCCCCGCCGGTTCAGGGCATCCGCGACTTCAACGACCATGTCGTGGCCGACGAACGCGTCGAGGTGGTCCTGCTCCCCATCGGCGACGGCCTCACCCTCGCCCGCAAGCGGTCCTGAGGGAGACCACCCGCCCCGTGGTTCCCGGCCCCTGAACCCCGCCGCGCGATCGCCCGATCTCCCCACGGGGGCGGGCACACTGGAGTACCCTCGCGACCCATGCGCCTCTTGCACACCTCCGACTGGCACTTGGGTCGCTCCTTCCACCGCGAGAACCTCCTCAGCGCGCAGGCGGCGTTCGTGGACCACCTCGTCGAGACCGTCCGCGCCGAACGGGTCGACGTGGTGCTGGTGTCGGGCGATCTCTACGACCGCGCCCTCCCGCCCTCGGACGCCGTGCTGCTGTTCGGCGAGGCGCTGCGCCGGATCCGTGACACCGGGGCGCGCGCCGTCCTCATCAGCGGCAACCACGACTCCATGACGCGGCTCGGCTACGCGACCGACCTCATCGACGCCGCCGGTGTACACCTGCGCAGCTCGCTCTCCGAGGTCGGGGTTCCGGTGGTGCTGGAGGACGGCCACGGCCCGGTCGCGTTCTACGGCATCCCCTACCTGGAACCCGCGATCGTGCGGCATCCGTGGCGGCTCGGCGAGCGCAGCCACCGCGCCGCTCTTGACCACGCCATGGGGCTGGTGCGGACCGATCTCGCCACACGCCCGGCCGGCACGCGCTCGGTGGTGCTGTCCCACGCCTTCGTCAGCGGCGGCGAGCCCTCCGACAGCGAACGGGACATCTCGGTCGGGGGTGCCGCGCACGTGCCCGCCGCCACGTTCGAGGGGATCGACTACGTCGCGCTCGGGCACCTGCACGGCCAACAGCGCATGGGCGAGACGACGCGCTACTCCGGCTCCCCGCTGGCCTACTCGTTCTCCGAGGAACACCAGGTCAAGGGCTGCTGGATCGTGGACCTCGACGCCTCGGGCGGCGTGACCACGGAGTTCGCCGAGGCCCCCGTGCCGCGACCGATCGCGCGGATCAGCGGGCGCATCGACGACCTGCTGACCGCGCCCGAATGGGAGCGATACACCGACCACTGGCTACAGGTCACGCTGACCGACCAGCACCGCCCCGCGTTTCCCATGGACCGGCTGCGCGAACGATTCCCGCACGCGCTGCACCTGGAGTTCGCCCCCGAGGGCGGCCGGCCCGGCGACGACGGCGGCTGGACGCGGCGAGTCGCAGGTCGCGACGACCCCGAGCTGGTGCTCGACTTCGTCGACTGGGCGCGCGGCTCCCCCAGCACCGAGGAGGAGCGCGACCTCGTGCGCGACGCCTTCGAGGACCTCCGGGCCCGCGAGGTCGCGCGCTGATGCGGCTGCACACTCTCGAACTCCAGGCGTTCGGGCCGTTCGCCGGCACCGAGACCGTCGACTTCGACCGTCTCGGCGACGGCGGGGTGTTCCTCATTCACGGCCCCACGGGCGCCGGTAAGACGTCGGTCCTGGACGCCGTGTGCTTCGCTCTCTACGGTCGGGTGCCCGGGGCGCGCGAGGCCGCCAGGTCGCCCCGCAGCAACCACGCGCCACCGGACCGCCGCCCCGAGGTCCGCCTGGAGGCCACCATCGGCGGGCGCCGGT
This sequence comes from Halostreptopolyspora alba, assembly GCA_003725585.1. Classification (GTDB taxonomy): domain Bacteria; phylum Actinomycetota; class Actinomycetes; order Streptosporangiales; family Streptosporangiaceae; genus Lipingzhangella; species Lipingzhangella alba. The sequence continues at coordinate 22,707 of RJMB01000026.1, forward strand.
TGCACATCACACGGTCACCTCCCTGGGAACGCCCCAAGAAACGGGGGTCGGGCACCACCGAGGAGAAGGCCCGGGTGACCGTCACCGAGTTGGTCGAGGGCCAGTGGCGTGGCCTGACCAGCCGGCCCGACGAGGCCGGTCAGCTCGTCAGCGACATTCTGGGGCTCTCGCTCCCGCAGTTCTGCCAGATCGTGCTGCTCCCCCAGGGCGAGTTCGCGCGCTTCCTGCGCTCCGGTTCCCAGGAACGACGCGAGTCACTGGAGCGTATTTTCAACACGGGCGTCTTCACCCGGGTCGAGGAGTGGCTCGCCGAGCGCGCCCGCGCTCTCGGGCGGGAGGCGAACGAGGCCGAGAACTCCGCCATCCGGGTGGCCGACCTGATCGCCGAGGTGGGGCGCGCCGCGCGCCCGGACCACGAGGGGACCGGCGGTCTCCACGCGCTGGGGCCCTGGGCCGCCGAGGTGGCCTCGGTCACCGCCGCCACCGCGCGCGACGCCGAACGGGTGAGCGACACTCTGGCCACCGAACGCGACCGTGCCCGCGCCGCCCTCGACGAGGCCCGCGCCCTGGCCGAGCAGCAGCAGCGGCACGCCGACGCCGCCCGGCGGCACGCCGAGCTGACCGAGGCCGCCGCCGCGCGTCGCGCGCTCGACACCGAACTGGCCGACGCCGATCGGGCCGCCCGCGTCGTCCCGCTGCTGCGCACCGAGGAGTACCGGCGCGCCCGCCTCGACAAGGCCGACCAGGACGCCACCGAACGTCTCCATCTGGTGGAGGGGCTCCTTCCGGACGGCGAGGAGGCCACAGCGGACCGCCTGCGCGCGGCCGAACGCGAGCGCCGCGACGAGATCGCGCGGCTGGAGCAGCTACGCGGTGACGCCGACCGGCTCGCCGAGCTGACCACCGGTGTGACCGAGCTCGACACCAGGGCGCGGACCGCCGGCGAGGAGCTGGAGCGGGTGCGGCTGCGCACCACGGAGCTTCCCGAACAGCGTTCCGGACTCGTCGCCGAGCTCGAGGAGGCCCGGTCCCGCACCGGCGCGCGCGAGGCCGTCGCCGAGGCGCTGGACACCGCCCGAAAGCGCGCCGAGGCCGCGGCCGAGCGGACACGACTGGACCGTGAGTTGACCGAGGCCAGGAAGAACAGCGTCGAGGCGGTCGACGCCGCACAGGCGGCCACGGACACACTGCTCGACATCCGAACGCGCCGCATCGACGGGATGGCCGGCGAGCTCGCCGCCAGCCTCGCCGAGGGCGGCCCCTGCCCGGTGTGCGGATCGACGCAGCACCCGAATCCCGCCGCGGGCGACGCCGAGCGCCCCTCCCACGACGACGAGGAGCGGGCCAGGATCGCCGCCGACACCGCGCGCGACCGGCGCACCGAGGCCGAGAACCTGGTCACGTCACTCGTCGAGCGCCACGCCGCGGCGGAGGCGGCCGCCGCCGGGATGACCGAGGAGGAGGCCCGCGCGGAGGTCGACTCCCGGCAGGAGGCGCTGGACCGGGTGGACGCCGCGGACGCGGAGGTGGCCGGCCTGGTGGAACGGCTCGCCGAGGTCGACTCCCAGCTGGAGCTCGCCCGCTCCCGCGAGGGAGAACTGTCCCGGGAGCTGGCCGAGCTGGAGGAACGGCGCGCCGCCAGCGAGCGCGAGGTGACCCGCCTCACCGAGACGATCGACGCCGCCCGCGGCTCCGACCCCGATCTCGCGGCGCGGATCACCCGACTCGCCGGTGAGGCCGACCTGCTGGCCGCGGCGGTCCAGGCGGTGGAGCAGCGCGAGACCGCGGCCGAGGAGGCGCGTGACGCGGAACGGGAGGCCCGACGGTCCGAATGGGAGGCCGGCTTCGCCGACGCCGCCGCGGTGTGGGCCGCCGACCGCGACGACGAGCAACGCGCCGAGCTCCACGAGCGTGCGCGGGCCCACGACGACGAGATGGCGGCGGTACGCGCCGTGCTCACCGACCCGGAGCTCACCGCCGCGGCGGAACGGCCCGCACCGGACCTCGACGGCCTCTCGGCGGTGTTCGAGGCGGCCGAGCGGCGCGCGGAGCACGCGCTGAGCTGGCGCGACCGTCTCACCCAACGGGCTTCCCGGCTGACCGCGCTGCGCTCCGAGCTAGACGAGGCGCTGGCGAGCTCCGGGCCCGCGCGCGAACGGCACACGGTGGCCGAGGGGTTGGCCCGGCTCGCCGCGGGAACCTCCGCCGACAACCGGCAGAACGTGCGGCTGTCGGCCTACGTCCTCGCCGCCAAGCTGGAGCGGGTGGTGGCGGCGGCCAACGACCGGCTCGCGACGATGTCGGGGGGCCGCTACGAGCTGCGCCACACCGTCGACAAGGCGGCCGGTGACCGCTCCCGCTCCGGAGGCGGGTTGGGGCTGCGCGTGCTGGACGCCTGGACCGGGCAGGAGCGCGACCCCGCCACCCTCTCGGGCGGTGAGACCTTCGTCGCCTCGCTGGCACTCGCCCTCGGCCTCGGCGACGTCGCCAGCGCCGAGGCGGGCGGCGCGGACATGGACACGCTCTTCATCGACGAGGGATTCGGCACCCTGGACGCGGACACCCTGGAGGAGGTGCTGGACGTCCTGGACAAACTGCGCGACGGCGGTCGGGCGGTCGGGGTGGTCAGCCACGTCGGTGACCTCCGCGCCCGCATCACCACCCGCCTGACCGTGCGCAAGACCGCCGCCGGCTCCCACCTGGAGCAGACCGGCTGACCCGCGCGGCGCCATGGCGGCGATCGTGAAGTTCTGGCTACTCGTAGCCGCCGCCAAGAGAGCCGAAACAGCACGATCACCCGCGGCGAGGAGGCCCTTCGCCTGGTCCACGAGCCGATGCCCCATCAACAAACTAGACCTCCGGGGCGGGCCGCCGCTCACCGGTCAGGGACGCCTCGCGTGCCGCCTGAACCAGCTCCGTGCGCTCCCCGACGTGGAACTCGGCCGCGAAGCGCTCGTCACCGAGTTCCCTCACCACCCCGGCGGTGACCCGGTCGACGTCGAACCGCTCGGCGGCCGGCTGGGGCGCGCCCGCCGAGGACCGTGCCGCCGACGCCGCGCCCAGCAGGCGCGCCGCCCGGTCCGGGACACCGTCGAGTACGTCGGCGCCGGCGACCCCCTCCAGGGCCTGGGCGATCGCGCGCGGGTCGCCCACCGTATGGGAGGCGGCCAGCCCGTCCAGGTGCAGGGCGCGTGCCTGCGCGGCGTCGCCGCGCATCTCGGCGGCGAAACCCAGCTCGGCGAGCATCGACGCGCGCCCCGCCTGGTAGTCCTCCGCAGTGTGCACCGCCAGGGTATCCCCGAGGTACTCCTCCGCGCGGTCCAGATTCCCTTGCCGGCGCGCGGACATTCCCAGGCCACCGCGCGCGTAGGTCGCCACGGAGGAGAACGAGGACTCCCCCGTCCGACGCAGCACCTCCTCGTTGTATCGGTCGGCCGCGGCGAAGTCCCGGCTCAGCAGGAAGAGCCGGGCCAGCCGGACCATCTCCTCGGCCGCCGTGGGCGCGAAGCCGATCTCCTCGGCGCACGCCAGGCCGTTGCCGTGCAGCAGCCGGGCCTCCTCGTAGCGACCGAAGATCTCGGCGAGGACACCGAGCAGGGTGGAGCTGCGGACCTGGCCCCACCGGTCGCCCACCTCATGGAACAGGGCGTTGCTGTGGTGCGCGTCCGCGCTGGCCGCGGTGAGGTCACCGCGGCGCATCCCAGCCCAGCCGCGCGCGAGCAGCGCCGCGGCCAGGCCCCAGTCGTCCCCGAGACCCCGGAAGGTCTCGGCCGCGGACTCGGCCATGGACTCGGCGGTGGGTAACCGGCCGTGGCCCGTGCCCTTGGCGGTGGTCGCCAGCAGCGCGAGCGCGACCTGCGCCTCGGCCAGGCCAGCGGGTTCCTCCAGCCGACCGTACAGCGCCAGGGCCTCGTTGGCCGCCTCCATCAACGTGTGGTCGGCGGCATCGACGAGGAGCCCAAGCACGGCGTGCCAGACCCGCGCGCGCGCCCACAGCGCCGCCCGACACGGTCCCGGCGACGCCAGCGCCGTGGCCAGACGATCGCGCCCCTTCACGTGGCGGCCGCGCAGGTACCAGTACCAGCTCAGTGCCCCGGTCAGGCGCAGCGCCAAGTCGGTGTCGCCCTGTTCGCGGGCCCAGTCCAGGGCGGTTCGCAGGTTGGCGCCCTCGACGTCGATCCGCTCCAGCGCCTCGACCTGCTTGGGGCCACGGAGCCGCCGGTCGGAGTCCTCGGCCAGATCCACGTAGTAGCGCGCGTGCCGCCCCCGCGCGTTCGCCGCCTCGCCCGCCTCGGTGAGGCGTTCCCGGGCGAAGGCGGCGACGCTCTCCAACATCCGGTATCGGGTTCCCAGCGGCGTGGTCTCGGCCACGACCAGGGAACGGTCCACCAGCCGTGCCAGGGACTCCACAACCCCCGCCGCCTCGACTCCGTCGCCGCCGCACACCGCCTCCGCGGCGGCGAGCGTGAACCCGCCGGCGTGCGTAGAAAGGCGTCGTAGCACCACCTGCTCGGTGGCCGGCAGTAGTTCCCAGCTCCAGTCGATCACGGCGCGCAGGGTCCGTTGCCGCGCGGGCATCCCGGTGCCGCCCGCGGTGAGCAGCCGGAAACGGTCGTCCAGCCGCTCGGCCAGCTCGCGCACACTGAGCGCGCGCAGCCGCGCCGCGGCCAGCTCCAACGCCAGCGGCAGGCCGTCCAGGCGACGGCAGATCTCGGCCACGGCGGCGGCGTTCGACGCGTCAACGGCGAACCCGGGCACCGAGGCCGCGGCGCGCCGGGCGAACAGCTGAGCCGCGGGAGAGCGGCGCACCTCGACCAGGGCGTCCCGCGTGGGCGCCTCGAGCGGCGGCACCTGGTACAGCCGCTCGCCCGGCGCCCCCAGTGGCTCACGGCTGGTCGCCAGCACGCGCAGTCCCGGAGCCGCACGGAGGAGTGTGGTGAGCAGCTCCCCGATCGGACCCGCCACGTGCTCGCAGTTGTCCACCACGAGCAACGCTCGCCAGTCCCGCACGCCGCGTGCCAGCCGGTCGGTGGAGGTGTGGCGGGACGGGACGCGCCCGGCCGCGACGTCGTCGCGCACTCCGAGAATGGAGGCGACGCTCTCCGCGAGGTCGTCCACGCTCTCCAGTGTGTGGCGGGCGCCGGCCAGCTCCACCATCCAGGTCCCGTCGGGGAACCGCCGCGGGTCAGCGGGTCCCACGGCGGACACGGCCAGGGCGGTCTTGCCGACACCGCCCGGCCCGGTGAGCGTGACCAGGCGGGCCTCGTCGAGCAGGACCCGCACGTCGTCGCCCGCGGAGTCGCGACCCACCAGGGTGGTCAACGCGGCCGGGAGGTTGCCGGGCGGTGCCTGCGGCTCCTCCCTCGTTTCCGGAGCTGACACCGCCGGCTCCGGCGCCGCCAGCTCCGGCGACCGCTCCAGCATCGCCTGGTGCAGCCGGGCGAGCTCCGGGCTTGGGTCGACACCGACCTCCTCGGCCAGCACGGCGCGGGCCCGCTGGTAGCTTTCCAACGCCTCGGCCTGGCGTCCGGCACGGTAGAGGGCCCGCATGTGGGTGGCGCGCAACCCCTCACGCAGGGGGTAGTGCCGGACCAGCTCGTCGAGCTCACCGATGAGCGAGGCGTGCTCGCCCAGCGCGAGCCGGGCCTCGGCCCGCGTCTCCAGCGCCAACGCGCGCTGGTCCTCCCACCGCGCGACCGAGGCGGCGGCGAACGCCATGTCGGCGTGGTCGGCCAGCGCGGGGCCACGCCACAGGTCGAGGGCCTCGGTCAGCAGGGCGGCCGTCTCCCGTGGGGAGTCGGCCGAGCGCGCGGTGGCGAGGAGGTCGTCGAACCGTGTCGCGTCGACCGCGTCTCGGCCGGCGCGCAGCCGGTACCCCGACGGCCCCGACTCCACCAGTGCGCGTGTCCCGGGCTCGGCGCGGTCCAGCGCCCGGCGCAGCCGCGAGACCGCGGTCTGCACGGCGGCGGCCCCGTCCGGCGGCGGCTCACCGTGCCACAGCTCCTCCAGCAGTCGGTCGGCGGAGACCGGATCCCCGGAGCTGACCAGCAGGTGCGCGAGCAGGCCGCGGACCTTGGCCCCCGGGATGGACACGGCGTGGCCCTCGTTCGTCCACACCGCGAGCGGACCGAGCACGCCGAATCGCATACCCGCCACGATAGCCCGCTCGCCGAGGGCGGACAGTGGGTGGCAAGCGCGCGGCAAGGAGCCGGCGAGTACCGCTTCCTAGCGTGGCCTCGGCTGTCGGGGGCCTCCCGACCGCCGAGCGAACACGCCACCACCGGAAGGACGACGATGCCGGACTACTTCGACCCGCTGCGTCTCGGCGCCCTGGAGCTGCCCAACCGTCTTCTCATGGCCCCGATGACCCGGTCCCGTGCCCACGGCGGGCTGGTGGACGGCCACACCGCCGAGTACTACGCCCAGCGCGCCTCGGCCGGGCTCATCATCACCGAGAGCACCCAGCCGAATGTCATGGGCCAGGGCTACATCCAGACCCCCGGGCTGCACTCGGCCGAGCAGGTCGCCGCCTGGCGCGCGGTCACCGACGCCGTGCACGCCCGGGGCGGCCGGATCTTCGTGCAGCTCATGCACTCGGGCCGGGTGGGTCACCCGGTGCTCTACCCGGACGGCGCGCTGCCCGTGGCCCCCTCCCCCATCGCCTCCGGGGAGAAGCTCTTCACCAACGACGGCCTACTGGAGCACCCGGTCCCCCGGGAGATGACCCACGACGACATCGCGCGCACGGTCGATGACTTCGCGCGCGCGGCACGCAACGCCATCGAGGCGGGCTTCGACGGGGTCGAGTTGCACGGCGCCAACGGGTATCTGATCCACCAGTTCCTGGCCGACGGCGCCAACCGGCGCGCCGACTCCTACGGCGGCCCGGCCGCCAATCGGATCCGGTTCGCCGTGGAGGTCGTCCGGGCGACGGTGGAGCAGATCGGCGCGCACCGGACGGGGTTGCGGGTATCTCCGGGCCTGCCCGCCAACGGTGTCACCGAGAGCGACACCGCGGAGCTGTACTCGACCCTGGTGGCCACGCTGCCGCCACTGGCGTACCTGCACGTGATGGAGTTCGGCGTCCGCGACGTCACCGAACGGCTCCGCAAGGAGTGGTCGGGCGTACTGCTGCTCAACCCGCACCCGGACCCGGAGGCGACGGTCCGCACGTCGGAGTCCGGCGCAGCCGCCCTGGGCGAGGGGCTGGCCGACGCGATCACCCTGGGCCAGGAGTGGCTGGCCAACCCCGACCTGGACGTCCGGATCCGCGCCGGGGGGCCGTTCAACGAGGGCGACCGGGCCACGTACTACGGGGGCGACCACCGTGGCTACACCGACTACCCCACCCTCGACGACTGAGCCCCGGGAGGCGCCGCGGCGCCTCCCCCGCCCCGGGGAGTCCACGACCGATGGCACCGGGTACGGCCGTGCCACGAGTAGGCGACGGGAAGGTCAACGCGATGGCGGAAACACGTCCCGGCACCGAGGGCGCGGGAACCACGGCACTGGTGCTGCTGCTGTTCGTGTCCACCCTCACTGTCATGGCCGGAGCGATCCTCACCCCGGTTGTGGCGGTGCTCCGCGAGGTCCTCGATCTCAGCGGAACCCAGGCCGGCCTGGTCATCACCACGCACGCCCTGGTCATAGCGGTAGCGTCCCCGCTGGTGGGGTGGTGTGTGGACCGGTGGGGGTACCGGGTGCCGCTGGCGGCCGGACTGCTGGTGTACGGCGTCGCGGGCGGCGCCGGGCTGGTCACCGAGTCCTACCCCGCGCTGATCGCCACCCGCGTCCTGTTCGGCTTCGGCGCGACGGCCGTGTTCACCGGGAGCACAGTGGCGATGCTGGCGTTGTACCGGGGGCGGTCGCGCGACCGCGCTATGGGGTGGCGTTCCGCCGCGATCAGCGCCGGTGGTGTCCTCTGGCCGCTGGCGGGTGGGGCGTTGGGCACGCTCTCGTGGCAGGCGCCGTTCGCCGTCTACCTGGTCGGTGTCCCGCTCGGCGTGGCGCTCCTGGTGCTGCTGCCCACCCCTCCGGCCAGCGACGAGGTCTCCAACGGCGCCTCCCCGCTGCGGGTGCTCCGGCGACCGTCGACCCTCGGTTTCTCGGTGCTGATGGTGACCACCTCGGCGCTGCTGTACGCGCTGGTGGTGTTCATCCCGCAGCGCCTGGCCGAGGTCGGGGTCACCTCGCCGCTCGTGGTGTCGCTGTTCCCGGTGACCTGGTCGGCCGGGATCGCGCTGGTCGGGCTGGGCTACGCGCGTCTCAAGCGGCGGCTGGGCTACGCGGCCCTGCTGCGGGTGTGGGCCGCCACTTCGGCGGCGGCGTTCCTGATACTCGGGGTGACCAGCGAGGTGGCCCTCATGTGGCTCGCGGTGGGGGTGTTCGGCCTCGGCCTGGGGATCGCCATTCCCGCGCTCACCGTGCTGATCGGGGAGAGCGCGCCACCCGAGCTACGCGGGCAGGCGGTGGCGTTGCTCACCACGGCCACGTTCGGCGGCCAGGTCCTGGCCCCTCTGCTGCTGGGCCCGGTCATGGACGCCACGGCGATCACCACCGGCTACCTGGGGATCGCCGCGCTGTCCACGATGATCCTGGCCGTTGTGTGGGCAGCCCGGATCCCCGACCCCGCGGTGGCGGCCGGGGCGCCGACCTCCACCACACATCGGTGACACCGACCGCGGTCCGTGTCACCACCACGCGTGAGCGCCCACCGCGCGTGGCCGAAGCCGTCACATGATGTCCAGCGGTTCGGCGCGTCTCGGTGGTGGAAACGCCGTGTCGAGCGCGGCGAGCTCGTCGGGGGTGAGGCCCAGCCCCATCGTGGCGGCGTTCTCGCGCACGTGGGACCGCTGGGTGGCCTTGGGGACCGCCAGGACGTCACCCTGGCGCACGGTCCAGGCCAGGGCCACCTGGGCGGGTGTCACGTCCCGGCCCGCCGCGACCTCGCGCACCACCGGGTGCTCGAGCAGGTCGCGGCGTAGCCGGCCGCCCTGAGCCAGCGGACAGTAGGCCATCACGGGAACGCCCCGCTCGCGGCACCACGGGAGCAGGTCGTACTCGATCCCCCGCGAGCCCAGGTGGTAGAGGACCTGGTCGGTGACGCAGTCACCAGCCCCGGGCACGTCCCACAGCTCCCGCATGTCCGCGGTGTCGAGGTTGGACACCCCCCACTCGCGGATCTTTCCCTCGCTCCGCAGCTCCGCCAGCACCCGCACGGTCTCGGCCAGCGGGACCGCCCCGCGCCAATGCAACAGGTAGACGTCGAGGTAGTCGGTGCCGAGGCGACGCAGGCTCCGCTCGCACGCGGCCCGCGCGCCCTCACGGCCCGCGTTGTGCGGAAAGACCTTGGAGACGATGACCGCCTCCTCGCGGCGTCCGGCGACGGCCTCGCCCACGACGGTCTCGGCCTCGCCGTCGCCGTACATCTCGGCGGTGTCGATGACGGTCATGCCCAGGTCCAGCCCCAGGCGCAGCGCGCGCACCTCGTTGGCCCGCTCGGCGGGCGTCTCGCCCATGTGCCAGGTGCCCTGCCCGATGGTGGGAACCGCGATCCCACTCCCCAGGCGGAGGGTGGACACGTTCGAGGGTGCCATGGGTCCTCCTTTCTCAGGACGTTCCCACCGGAGCCCGCGCGGCACCGGTGTAGGGGTCCGCATCTCGGCGGTGGCAGAATGTCGGGGTGAATTCGCTGGTCAATATGCTCGTGTTCGGAACCGTCGGTGCTCTGCTGATCGCGGCCCTCCTCGGCCTACTGCTCGTCAGCACGGGCCGCTCCGCCGGGAGGGGGGTGCCCGTGGCGCTCGGCGCGACGGCGCTGGCGGTACTTCTCGCGGTCCCCACCCTGGCCGCGTCCAATGTTGTGGCCGCGGGTGGCCGGGCCGGCTTCGGGCTGGCCTTCCTGGTGGCGTTCGGTGTCGTGGCACTCACCTACGTGGTCAACGTTGCACTGCTCCCGCTGATGTCACGGCGCGTGGCCGCGGTGCACGGCACGGAGCGGGCGTCCCGGCTGTACCCGTCGGGGGGCACACTCGCCGGCGGCCTACTGATCTGTGCCGCCTTCGGCCTGGTGGGCGCGAGTATCGCGGTCCTGGTGGGTTAGCTCTCCTCGGCGAGCCGGCGCGCGTGCGGGATGACCTCGGCCAGCGCGTCCCGGCCCGGGCCGTGGGTGGTGACGTAGCCGAACCCGTAACGCTCCCGGTTCGCCAGGAGTTTCCTGGCGTTCTCCTCGGCCGTGCCCACCAGCACGTAAGGGCTGTCCAGGACCCGTCGCGCGGTGTCCAGCCCGGTGTGCGCGAACACCGTGGCCAGCTCGGCGGCCTTCGCCTCGGCGTCGTCGGTGACGAGCACCGCCTGGAGGAGGACGTTGAACTCCAGCGCGTCCACGCGCGAGCCGGCGCGTTCCCGGACCCCGTCCACGCGCCGCAGCGTCTCGTCGGGCGAGGCCATGCGGAACATGCCCAGCGCTAAAGGCACACGAAGCCCCCCGGCTTGCCAGGCACCCACCCCGGCGAGCACCAGCGAGCCCGGAGAACACCACCTAACGTTCTCCCCGCGCCTGGCGGTCGAGTTGTTGCAGGTAGGCGTTGTAGGCGTCCATGTCGGCGTCGTCGGAGCCCTCGCGCCTGCTGTGACGCTGCCGGCGGCGCTCGGCGCGTTCCTCGTCGCGCGCCCACTGCCGCACCAGGGCGATCGTGACCAGCAGGGTCGGTAGTTCCCCGAGGGCCCAGGCGATGCCGCCCCCGGTGTACTGGTCCTCGCCGACACTGGAGCTCCACGGGATCTCGAGCTGGGCGTAGTACTCCGGCGCGATCGGCTCGGACTGCATCATGATCGCGATGCCGAAGAACGCGTGCATTCCCATGGTCAGCAGGAGTAGCAGGATGCGCAGCAGGAACGGGATCTTCCGTGGCCCCGGGTCGACCCCGACGATGGTCCAGTAGAACAGGAACCCCGTGGCGAGGAAGTGGACGTTCATCAGCATGTGACCGAGATGGTCGCTCATGAGCGCCTGGAACAGTGGCGTGAAGTACAGCGCGTAGGGGCTGAGCACGAACAGCGGCGTCGCCACAGCGGGATGTGTCACGGTGTGGGCGAACGCGCTTCCCAGGAACGCGCTGAGCCATTCGCGTGGGCCACGGTCGCCGCGCTGCCGGGCGGGTTTGAGGGCGCGCAGCGCCAGTGTCGCCGGCGCGCCCAGCACCAGCAGCAGCGGCGCCATCATCGACAGCGCCATGTGCTGCAACATGTGCGTGCTGAAGAGCACCATCGCGTAGGTTCCGAAACCGCTGAGCACCATGGCCACGATCACCAGGAGCCCGGACGCCCAGGCCACGCACCTGCCCCACGGCCAGCGGTCGCCGCGCCGCACCAGCCGCACGACGCCCGCGGCGTAGAGCCCGCCCAGGAGCACCACGACCATGATGAAGAGCAGGTCGGGGCGCCACAGTGTGAGCAGCGACCACGCGTCGATGGGGGGCGGCATCGGGAAGCCGAGCAGTGCCGTGACCGGGTCGACCTCGCTCTCCGCCGGTGGCGGCGGCGCGGTACGGCTCAGCGCGACCGAGAGCCCCACGACCGCGGCCATGGTGACGATCTCGCCTCCGGCCAGGCGCGCGAAGCGCGCGCGCCCGCTCACCTCTGCGATCCGTGGCACGACGGAGCGGCGGTGCAACCAGCCGAGGTATCCCAGCACGCCGAAGAGCGCGATCTTTACCAGCATGATCCGCCCGTAGGGCGTGGTGAAGAGCTCGTGCACCGCGTACAGCCGACTGACGGCGCTGGCCGCCCCGCCGATGGCGACACCGATGTAGGCCCACAGCGCGAACCGGCTGAACCGTCGCACGGCCAGCGTGGCGTGCTCGGCGCGCGGCCGCAGCGCGTGGAACGTGACGGCGGCGAGCCCACCCACCCACAGACATATGGCCAGCACGTGCAGCGCCAGGCCGGTGATCGCGAGCTCGTGGCTGCCCGCTGTGGCCGAGTGCCCGGTGAGCGCCGGCGGCACCACCCCGGCGAGGGCGATACCCAGCAGCGCGATGGTTCCCGAGACTGAGACGACCGTACGGCCGAACAGTGTCACGGCGGTGGCGAGCAGAATGACCACTGTCAGCCCGATTCCCTGGGCGCTCTGTCCGGCGTAGCTGCTGAGCTGGTCCCCGAGGACCTCGAGCGGGGGCTGGCCCAGGGTGTCGGAGAGCCGGAAGACCAGGGTCGCCCCGGCCGCGGCCGCCCATGCCAGCCCCGCCCATGACGCGGCCCGCACGTATCCCACGGCCTGGGTGCTCGGGGTGCCGTTGTCGTTGGGCAGCAGGAACGCGGCGAGTAACAGTAACCCGATCGTCAGCGCCGCGGCGACGTCCATCGCGTTCTTCGACAGCGGCAGGCCCCAACGGGTCACCGGCCCGGCGTCCGGAAGGCCGGGAATGACCCGCGCGGTGACCGCTCCTCCGGCGGCCAGCGCGATGATCAGGGCGATGAGGCCGGTGGCGACCGCCGCGACGGAGATGACGACGGCGGTGGTCGGGTCGACGGCCGCGTTCGTGTCGTCCCGCCGGGATGTACCGGTACCGGGGTTGTCCGTGGCTGCCACGCGCTGCCGCTCCGTCGTGGTCGAGGTCACTGCTGTCTCGGGGGCGGTGGCTCCCAGCCACCGGTCGGTGCCCACGGTCACGGCGCCAACCCGGCGGGCGGGGCACCGGAACCGGTGCGGGGCCGCGTGTACGACCGTGACCACCCGGTATCAGGGTACGCCCGGTACTACGCGGCGTCGGACCCGGTCGCCCACCACCGGGAACCGGCCGCTCAACGCCTCAGCGCCCGCCCCAGGTGAACACGTGTGCCCCTTTCTCCACCGGAACCTCCTCACACACCAGCCCGGGGTTCGCGGACAACCAGCGGTCACTCACGGCCCGCTCGTCGGCGCGCGAGGTGTCGTCGAGCACCACGACCGCGCTGTCGCGACAGCGCGGCAGCAGCACCGGCCCGGCGGGGTAACGCGCCTCGGCGGCGGTGAAGTACGGCGGCCCGTCCACGAACAGCAGGTCGATGTCGACCAGGTCGGCCACGGCACGCGGGTCGTACCAGGGCTGGCCGGAGGGGTTGGGGGCGTCGGGCTCCTCCGGGACCCACTCGCGCAGTGGGGCGTGTCGGATCTCCACGATGTCGCCCAGTTCGTGCTCGGCGACCATACGGCGGGTGAGGTCGGCGTAGCGCTCGTCGTGCTCCAGCGCCACCAGCCGCCCGCCGCCGGCCCGGCGTAGCGCGTATCCCAGCCAGACGCTGGAGGCTCCGCTGCCGCACTCCACCACCAGTGTTCGCGGGCGTTCACGGATGGCGCGCACGACCAGCCGCAGGACGTCGGGAGAGGCCGCCCAGCCACGCAGCGCCGGCATGAACGGTCCCGCGCGCACGAACTCGCGCAGCTCCCTCCAGGCGACCTGCTGCTCGTAGTCGTCCCGCCCCTGCCGGGACACGTGCTTGGTCAGCGACGCGAACCGCCGGTCCTGCCGGTCCTCGACGCGCTGGACGATATCCGCCCCCAGCTCGGGCAGGTCGTCCCGGCGCAGCTCGTCCAGGACCGACCGGGTGTCCTCGACCCGGGCGGCCACGGTGGCGATTCGGTCGAGGAGCTCGACACGGTCCCGGACCATCGCGTCAGCGGAGCCGCGCTCGTGGCGTTCCAGCGCCAGGTGCAGTCGCCGTGTTCGGATGGCGACGCGGCGGAGCAGGATCCCCAGCCCCACGACCCCCAGCCCCACCAGCCAGGTCGCGGCCAGCTGCGCCGCCGCGGCCCAGGCCAGCACGCCCGCCACCGCGATCCCGCCGAACAGGACAACCCCACACGCGGCCACTCCGGCGAGGGCACCCCACACCCCCCGCATCCGTGGCAGCGGCACTGCCGTACCCCGAGTTCCCACGATCTCGACCATCCCCCGCACGGAAACTGGTAGTAGTCGACCACCACCGAGAGCCACCCCGCGTTCCCGCGGAAATCACCGGTCGAGATCCGAGATTTCCGCCGGTCATCGCGGGTGGGCCGATGGTAGCGAATCCGGCGCCGCCAGCCGGGAGGGCAGGCCGGCGGCGGCGTTTCCGCGACGAAACGTGAATGGTCAAAGGGGAGAATCCGTGCCGAAATTCGACCTCATCGTCCGCTCGCGGCGCGTCGTCACCGCCGACGGCGTCGTCGCGGGCACGGTCGCCGTCACCGAGGGGCGGGTGCACTCGGTTCACGGCTACGGCGCCACCCTCGACGCCCGCCAGGAGACCGACCTCGGGGCCGTGGCGTTGTTGCCCGGATGCGTCGACGTCGACGTCGTGGTGCAACCGCCCGCCGGCCAGCCCCCCGAACTGTCGCTGCGGGAGTGCTACACGCGAGCGGCCCGGTCCGCCCTCAGGGGCGGTGTCACCACCTTCGCCGTCGCTCCGGCTCCGGCGCGTCCGGCGATCACCGACTCCGCGGCGTTGTGGCGGCACCACGCCGCCGCATCGGGGATCGCTCCCAACGTTGTCTTCCTCGGTGGGTTTCACCGGGACAGCGCTCGGGCGGGCCTCGCGGAGCTGCGCTCGTCGGGGGCCGTGGCCTTCTGGTGCTCGCTCTCCGACGGGGGAACACCCGACCTTCCCGCCACGGGCCGGGATGGGCTTCGCACGGCGGCGGCCGAGGCAGCCGGGCACGACACCGCGCTCCTCGTGCACACCGAGGACGCCGGAGAACTCGGCGTGGCCGGGGAGCGGCCCACCCGCGCCGAACGGCGTGGCCTGGAGCGGGTCGTCGCCGCGGCGCGGGCCTCGGGCGCGCGCACACGTAACCCCGTTCACCGCGGCCGAGTGCGCGGCGCTCGTCACCGCGGCCCGCTCACTCGGTGTCACCGTGGGCGCGCACACCTGTCCGCACTACCTGTGTCTGCCAGCCGAGCAGGCTCCTCCCTCCGCCGCCGGTGACCAGTGCCGCCCACCGCTGCGACCGGCGGCCAACCGGGCGGCCCTGTGGGACGCGCTCCTGGGTGAGGCCCCGGTCATCACGACGGTCGGCTCGGGGCACCGTGCCGGGACGGGCATCACGACGCTCTCGATGACGCTGCCCGCACTGTGGACCGCGGCCGCGCGGCGTGGACGCGGGTTGGCCGACCTCGCCCGGTGGACGTCGGCGAGTCCGGCCGAACTGCTCGGGTTGGACACAAAAGGCGCCATCGTCGCCGGCGGCGACGCCGACCTGGTGGCGTTCTGTCCCGACAGCCAGTGGCGGGTCCCCCACGACAACGGCGGGCCCTACGCCGGCCGGCAGCTGACCGGGCGGGTACTGCGGACCTGGGTGGGCGGAGTCGAGACGAGCGAGGGCTCCGCGACACCCGAAACCCCCCTCACCCGGAGTCGTCGGCGGCCCGCCGAGGTATGAGCGAGGCCCGCACCGGAACGCGTGTTTACACCCTGTCAGGAAGAGTTGGCATCACCATTCATGTTGCGGATGGCCCGTCCGGGGCCGCGCGCGCGACAGTGGGAAGTATCAATGGTGATACGAGGAGGAACAAGTGCGCGTCGGCGTGCCCCGAGAAGTCAAGAACCACGAGTACCGCGTGGCGACAACCCCGGCCGGTGTCCACGAGCTGGTCGCCCACGGCCACGAGGTGCTGATCGAGCAGGGCGCCGGAGCCGGCTCGTCCATCAGCGACGACGAGTTCGCCTCCGCCGGTGCCCGCATCGTGCCCACGGCCGATGACGTGTGGGCTGACAGCGAGCTCGTACTGAAGGTCAAGGAGCCCGTCGCCACGGAGTACCCCCGCATGCGCGAGGGGCAGACCCTCTTCACCTACCTGCACTTGGCCGCCTCGCGCGAGTGCACTGACGCGCTGCTGAACGGCAGGGTGACCGGGATCGCCTACGAGACCGTGCAGCTCCCGGACCGCTCCCTGCCCCTGCTGGCCCCCATGTCCGAGGTCGCGGGGCGGCTCGCCCCACAGGTGGGCGCCGCCACGCTACAGCGTCCCAACGGCGGGCGCGGTGTGCTCATGGGCGGTGTTCCGGGGGTCCGCCCGGCCAGGGTGACCGTTGTCGGCGCGGGAGTCGCGGGGATGAACGCCACCCAGATGGCCGTGGGCATGGGTGCCGACGTGACCCTGCTCGACCTCAACGTCAACAAGCTGCGCCACGCCGAGGAGCTCTACCGCGGCCGGGTCACGACCGTGGTGTCCAACACCCTCGAGCTGGAACGCACGGTCCTGGAGTCCGACATGGTCATCGGGGCGGTGCTGATCCCGGGCGCCAAGGCGCCCACGCTGGTCGGCAACGGGCTCGTCTCCCGGATGAAACCGGGCGCCGTGCTGGTCGACATCGCGATCGACCAGGGCGGGTGTTTCGCGGACTCCCGTCCCACCACCCACGCCGACCCCACTTTCGCGGTACACGACACCATCTTCTACTGCGTCGCCAACATGCCCGGGGCCGTGCCCAACACCTCCACCCACGCCCTCACCAAGGAGACCCTGCCCTACGCCCTGGCCCTGGCCGGCAAGGGGTGGCGCCGGGCACTGTCCGACGACCCCGCCCTCGCCCAGGGCCTCAACACCCACGACGGCCACCTCACCAACGAGGCGGTGGCCGATGCGCACGGCCGGAAGTTCCACACCGTCAGCGAAGCCCTGGCCGGCTGAGGGGACACCCGCGGGTGGGAGCGGTGCGCCGTCCCGCTCGCCCGCCGGCGGGTGGTGATCGTCTCCCGCGTCCCGGGAACGTAACCGGGTAAGCCCGGGCGCGGGAGACGGGAGCGGCGAATGGCACGACGGCGAGACCTGTGGACCGGGGCGGCCCCCGGCGCCAACCCGTTCGCGCTCCCCCGCGGGCCGCTGGGCTGGGTGGCGGGCCGCGTGCTGGCACGGACCAACCGCACACAGAACGCTGAGGTCGCGGGATTCCTGCGGGCGCTGGGAGGAACGTCCGTCCTGGAGGTGGGGCACGGACCCGGCATCCTCGTCGAGCTGCTGGCGCGGCAGTACGACACCACGGTGACCGGCGTCGACCCCTCGACGGAGATGGTACGCATGGCGCGCGGCCGCAACGCCGAGGCGGTGCGGGCGGGCCGGGTGCGGCTCTGGCGGGCCAGTGCGGAGGCCACCGGCTGTGACGACGCGTCGATGGACCTCGTCGTCTCGGTGAACACGGTCGCGATGTGGCCGTTCCTGGACGAGGGGCTCGCGGAGTTCCAGCGTGTGCTGCGGCCCGGCGGGCGCGCCGTTGTCACCTGGCACCGGTACCCGCCGCGGTTCGCGCTCACCTCCGAGGAGCTGGACACCGTCGAGGCTGCGATGCGCAAACGCTTCGGCGCGGCCGAACGCGACAGGTTGCCCTCCTCTGTGGTGCTCAGCGCCGCCCGCTGACCCGGTTCAACGCGCGGGTGCCCCGGTCAGGGGTGATGGGGGCGACCGAGAAGGGATACCGTCGAGTGGAGGGGTACACCCTCGGTCCTGCTCGCTTGGAGGCGGAGCGCGCGTGTCACGTACGGAGCCGGCAACAGTCACCCGGATCGCGACCATCACCGTGTCCCTGCTCCAGCTGCCGCTGGTCCAGCGGGGATCACGCAAGCGGCCCGCGGGCGCGCGCCCACGGTTCGCCCAACACGCCCTGGTCCGGGTCACCGACGACAGTGGCATGAGCGGGTGGGGCGAAGTGCCCGGGGTCTCCGACGAGGAGTGGCTGACCCTGGTGCGGGAGTTCGCGCCGGCGCTGCTGCGCCACCCCTGGCAGCGTCCCACCGAAACCGTGAGCGCCTGGGCCGACCTCACCTGGAGGCCGCGCGTGGCCGCCGGGCTCGACGCCGCGTGCTGGGACCTGTGGAGCCGCCACCGCGAAACCCCGCTCGCGCACACGCTCGGTGGCGACCGCACCGCGATCACGGCCGGGGTCACACTGGGCCGCCAACCGTCCCTGGACACACTGGTCACGGAGGTCAACCGGCAGGTGGGTGCGGGGTTCCGGCGCGTCCGGCTGGAGGTCGAGCCCGGTTGGGACCTCGACGTCGTGCGCGCGGTGCAGCAGAGCTACCCCTTTCTGGTGCTCCAGGTCAACGCCGCCGGCCGCTACACCGAGGCACCCGAGGACCTCGAACGGCTGCGGGCGTTGGACGAGTGTGGGCTGGTCACGATCGAGCAGCCGTTCGCCGACGACGACCTGACCGCACACGCCCGGCTCCGCCGCGACCTGCGCACCCCGATCGCGCTGAACACCTCGGTCACCTCGCTCGCGGCGCTGGACGAGGCCATGCGTATGGAGGCCGGAGACGCGCTGAACCTGCGCGTGGCCCAGTTGGGCGGGTTGACGCCGGCGCGCCGGGCTCACGACCGCGCGGCCGACGCCGGCTGGCAGGTGTGGTGCGGCTCCGATGGAGAGAGCGGGGTCGGCCGGGCCGCGATCGTGGCGCTGTCCGCGTTGCCCGGAATCACGCTGCCCAGTGAGATGCCGGGAGCCGGGGGGTGGTTCTCCCGTGATGTCGTGACCCCGCCGGTGCGCGCGCACGACGGCATCACCCCGATCCCGTTGACCCAACCCGGTCTCGGTCACGAGATCGACGAGAACACGGTTCGCGCGCTCACCGTGGAGTCCGTCTTCCTCGGTCCGGAGGACCGGCGGCAGGGCTCGCGGATATAACCCCACCCACAGACCGGCCAGTCGGTACGGGCTAGAGTCGTGCCCCGAGTCCAACCGCGGAGCAAGGGAGTCACGACACATGCGGACATTCGCCGACACCACCGAACTGGCCGCCGCCGAGGGCGAGCACCTCGGCTACAGTGACTGGCTGACCGTCACCCAGGAACGGATCAACCAGTTCGCCGAGGCCACCGGCGACCACCAGTGGATCCACGTCGACCCCGAGCGGGCCGCCGAGGGGCCGTTCGGAACGACGATCGCGCACGGCTACCTCTCGCTGTCCCTGCTGCCCCACTTCGGCCCGCAGGTCTACACGATCGCCAAGCGCCCGAAGATGGGGATCAACTACGGGCTGAACCGCGTGCGTTTCCTCCAGCCGGTCAAGGTGGGGTCGCGGATCCGCGACGGCATCGAGCTGGTCGAGGTGAAGGAGACGTCCAACGGCCTGCTGGTCACGACGAAGCACACCCTCGAGATCGAGGGCGAGGAGCGCGACGCTCTGGTGGCCGAGGCGCTCGCGCTGATGGTCCCGTAGCACGCCTTCGCACCAACGCGCCGCCCGAACGCTGGTTTCGGGCATGAGGGTGGGAAACACGGGTAGCGGCCACCGTATTCCGGGCGGGGCCTGTCGTGTGGCCAACACCGGCCCGCCCGCCCGCCTGCTGATAGCTTTTTGTCAGCGATCAGTTCGCTCGAATCCAGCCTTCGAACGTGTCAGAAAGGTGCGTACATGACCGCGCCCTATTCGCTTCCCGACCTGCCGTACGACTACTCGGCCCTCGAGCCGCACATCTCCGGCCAGATCATGGAGCTGCACCACGACAAGCACCACGCAACCTACGTCAAGGGTGCGAACGACGCTCTGGATCAGCTGGCCGAGGCGCGCGACAAGGGCGACTTCGGCAAGGTCAACATGCTGGAGAAGAACCTCGCGTTCAACCTGGCCGGGCACGTGAACCACACGGTGTTCTGGCCGAACATGTCCCCCGACGGTGGCGACAAGCCCGAGGGCGAGCTGGGTGCGGCGATCGACGACCAGTTCGGCTCCTTCGACGCCTTCCGGGCGCACTTCAGCGCCGTCGCGACCGGCGTACAGGGCTCCGGGTGGGCCATTCTGGCCTGGGACATCCTCGGCCAGCGGCTGATCATCGAGCAGCTGTACGACCACCAGGGCAACCTGGCGGCGGGCTCCTACCCGCTGCTCATGCTCGACATGTGGGAACACGCGTTCTACCTGCAGTACAAGAACGTCAAGGCCGACTACGTCAAGGCGTTCTGGAACGTTGTCAACTGGGCCGACGTGCAGCGCCGGTTCGACGACGCCCGCAAGGTCCAGCTCGGCTAAGTCCGGCCGGCTCGTGAGGCGGCGCCGCTCGGCGCCGCCTCTCGTTATGTCGGCCCCGGCCACCGGCATCGCGCCCCCGCTGCCGCGAGGGAGCTTTCCGAAGGGAATCCGGCGTCATGGACCTCGGTGACGTACTACTGACCGGCGGGGTGTTCCTCGGCGGGGCGGCCCCGTGGCTGGAGGCGGTGGTCGTGATCCCCGCGGGAATCGTCGCCGGGTTGAACCCCTTTGTCGCGACCCTCGCGGGCATCGCGGGCAACCTGCTGACCGTGGCCATCGCGGCGTGGTCGGGTGAGCGCATCCGCGACTGGTGGCGCGCCCGCCGCGGGTCCCGACGTGGCCACGACGCGCCGAAGGGCGGGCGCAGCGCGCGGGCCGAGCGCATCGTGCGGCGCTGGGGCCTGCCCATGCTGGCCCTCCTCGGGCCGCTGGGCCTGGGCACCCAGGTCACGGCGGTCGTGGCTGTGGGGATGGGGATCACCTCACGCGCCTCATTCGCCTGGATCGGCGCCGCGACGGTGCTGTGGAGTCTCGTCGCCGCCGTGGCCACACTGACCGGGGTATCGATCGTCGGTATCGGTTAGCGATCCCAGACGGCGGCGGGCCGGGTGGCGGGACGCCGTCCCCTCAGCGGGTCAGCGCCGCGACCGCCTCCGCCAGCGACGGCACCACCGGGTGACCGGTCGCCCGCAGCCGCTCCTCGCTCATCATCCCGGTGGCGACCAGAACCGCGTGCGCGCCCGCCTCGCGGGCGGCGACGGCATCGTCGTCGATGTCGCCGATGAGGACCACCGTGGCCGGATCCACCTCCTGCCGGGTGAGGTGCGCGACCAGGTGCTCGGCCTTGGAGTCGTGCCCGCCGTCGAACCGCCGGCCGTCCACCCGGGTGAAGTGGTGCCCCAACCCCCGTTCGTTGACCAGCGGAACGAGGTGCCGGTGCGCGGCCATCGACAGCAACGACTGGGTCCCACCAGCCGCGCTCCACTCCTCCAGGACGTCCGGGACGCCCGCGGCCAGCCCACACGTGGGCAGGGCGGCACTGTAGTGGTGTTCGTAGGACTCGTTCAGCCGCTCCCACTCGTGGGTGGTCAGGCCTCGCCCCAGTAGTTCCTCATAGCAGGGGCGCAGCGGCCGTCGGAAGACCGAACGCCAGTACTCCAACCCCACCGGAGGGCTTCCGAACTCCGCGCAGACCTTGTTGACCGCCGCGATGTTGGCGTCGTTGTCGTCGAGAAGGGTTCCGTTCCAGTCCCAGACGATGTGCGAGACCCCGGTGTCCCGATCAAGCGCGTTCTCTGCCACGCACGCACCCTATGTTCCACGGCGGAACGCGCGCGACGGAGGTGGCGCGGCCTCCCGCCTACGAGACCCACGGGTCCTGGCCGACCTCCGCGTGCGCCCGGCGCCGTCGCAGCATGTCCCAGCACTGGTCGAGGTCGGACTCCAGCTCCCGCATCCGCTGGCGCTCCTCGGGTGTCAGCCGGTGCTCGGGTTGCTGCCGCAGGTCGTGCTCCTCGGTGACCAGCGCGGTTATACGCCCGAGGAGATCGGACTCGAAACTCATAGGATCGCTCATGCCACCAATCCTCTGCGTCACCCCGGTGCTTTTCAACCCGTCGAAACGACATCGTCCCAGCTCATCGAGGCAATCCTCACCGGTGTAGGCCGTCACTGGCGAGGTGGGAGGCCCCATGTCACCACCGCGCGGTGGTCACACCGGGCGCCGCGGACGGGAGTATGGGTGCCGGGTCGTTCGCAGGACCGACACTCGACAGGACACGAACCGCGCCGGACATTCCGGCCCCAGATACCTTATGGGGGTATAGTGGCAGCGGAAGCTCAGGGAGACCAAGGGAGCGCCGCCATGACGACCTACGGGTACCACGACGACAAGCAGAGCCACCTCAACCGGCTACGCCGGATCGAGGGGCAGGTCCGTGGGTTGCAGCGCATGGTGGAGGACGACTCCTACTGCATCGACATCCTCACCCAGACCGCGGCGGTGAACAAGGCGCTGCGGTCGTTCGCCCTGTCGATGCTGGACGAACACCTCAAACACTGCGTTGGTAACGCCGTCGCCACCGGCGGCGAGACCGCCGACGAGAAAGTGCGTGAGGCATCCGACGCCATCGCCCGACTGGTGCGCTCCTAACGTCGCGAGCAGCAGGATCCCGGTCACAACTGAGAGAGGAAGACGATGGCCAGTACGACGATCACCGTCACCGGTATGAGCTGCGGTCACTGCGTCAGCGCGGTCAAGGAGGAGGTCGGCGCGCTGTCCGGCGTGCAGTCGGTCGAGGTCGACCTGGAGAGCGGGCGGGTCACGGTCGCCAGCGACGATCCCCTGCCCAACGAGCGGCTCACGGCCGCCATCGACGAGGCCGGATACGACGTCGTGGGCTGACCCGCCCCGTCAGGTCCCGTTTTCGGGCTGAGTGGTCCCGGCTCGGGTGTCGCCGGGGTTCTGGAGGGTCCGGAGGTGGGGAAGCGAGGAACGAGCGACCCCACCGAAGGCACCCGAAGGTTCCCGGCCCCCAGACACCCGAGCCAGACGAGCACCAGCGCCGACGAGCGCCAACACCACCACTAGCTCCACCGTCGCTATGGGGGACCGTACCGAGACGCCGTATCGTACGCGACATGGAGGAACCATCGGCGAGTTCTCGCTCCAGCCAACTGGAGCGAAAGCTCGCCGTTCCTGTTCTGCTGGCCGCGCTGGCGTCGATACCGGCCGTTCCGCTCGCGCTTTGGGGCGAGGGGCCGGTGGGCACGGTCGGGACGGTGGTCAACAGGGTGGCCGGCCTGGTGCTGTGGGTCGAGTGGCTCCTGTTGATCGTCCTCGCCGAGGAGCGGCTGGAGTGGTTGCGCCAGCACAAGTGGAGCACTCTGGTCGTGCTGCTGACCATCCCGGCGGTGCTCTTCATGGTCGGTCCGGCGCAGGCGCTGCGACTGGTCCACGTCGTAGCCACGTTGCGGCTGGTGCACCTGACCCGGCTGGTCAAGGTGGGCAGGGTGCTGGGGCGCTGGCTGGCGCTGTCGGACACGGCCCGGATCACGCTGCTCGCCACGAGCGCGCTGGCCGCGGGCACGCTCGCCATGTTCGTGCTCGCCGACCCGGAGTCGGACAGCCGCCGTCTCCTCCTCACCGCCGTGGACCGGGTGGGTCTCCCATGGCCCGTTCTGCTGTGTGGCGCGCTGCTACTGGGCACCATCGCGGCCGCCTTCGGCTACGTGTGGTTTCGGCGGCGCGGCTCACCGGAGACGCGCGATGGCTCCGAGACGGACGGTTCCTGAGCGAGCTCCCGGCCGGGTTGCCCGCCCCGCTCAGCCGCTCGTCACCTCGGTGAGCCGGGCGCTCTCCCTGCGGGCGGCCTCGGAGTCGAGGTAGCGCTCCGCCTCGACGTCGACGAACGTCGACGGTTTGCCGTGCGCGAACCCCAGACGCGCGACCTCGCCGCCGGTGAGCGCGCGGATCAGCCAGTTGGCCATGACGCGGGCGCGCGCGGGTGTCGACTGCAACGCGGCCAGGTGGTAGGCGCGCGTCACGGCGAACGCCGGAAGTCCGGACAGGTCGTAGCCGAACGGCCGGGCCAGCGCGTCGCGGCCGCTGAGGTCCACCACCAGCCCCAGGTCCTCGTGCAGGAACGGATACGTCGGCCGGTCGAGCAGGGAGGCGATCACGTTGTCGGCTGCCACCTCCCCCTGGCGCTGGGCGTACTGGGCGGTGGGTGGGCACGTCGCCTCCTCGCCGTTCCTGGTGAGGTCGGGTACCGCCGCGGCGTCCCCCATCGCGAACACCCCGGGAAGGTCCGCGACCGAGAGGTCGGAGAGGGTGACCAGCCGCCCGCGGTCCGTGGGCACCCCCAGCGAGGACATCAGCGGGCTCGGCGAGGTGCCCGCCGTCCAGATCAGTGTGCGGCAGGGCAGCACGCGGCCGTCGGTCAGCGCGACCTTGTTCTCGGTGACCTCACGGATCGACACCTCGAGGCTCACCTCGACACCGCGGCCGCGGAGCAGGTCGAGCGCCTCGTCGCCGAGTTTGGTGCCCAGCTCCGGCAGCACCCGTGGGGCGACGTCGACCAGGTGCCAACGGATCGAGGGCCGTAGCTCGGGGTAACGGCGCGCCGCCTCCTCGGTCAACCTCCGCAACGAGGCGGCCGTCTCCACCCCGGTGTAGCCGCCGCCGACGACGATGAATCGGCAGCGTTCCTCCCGCTCCACCGGGTCGCGGGTGGCGTTGGCCAGCTCCAGCTGCGCCAGCACGTGGTCGCGCAGCACCACCGCCTCGGCGAGGTTCTTGTTGCCGAATCCGTACTCGGTCAGGCCGGGGATGTCGAAGACCCGGGTCAGGCTGCCCGGAGCGAGGATGAGGCGGTCGTAGCGCTCGTAGCTCAGCTCCTCGGAGATCTTGCGGATGATGACGGTGCGCGATTCGGTGTCGACCCCGATCGCCGACCCCGGCACCATCCGGGTGCGGCGCAGCAGCCGGTGCAGCGAGACCGCCACCGACTGCGGGGTGAGCAGCCCGGAGGCCACCTGCGGAAGCAGTGGGCTGTAGAGCATGTAGTCGTTCGGCGCGACGAGCACGATCTCGGCCGCGTTCCGCGGGATGCGCTGTTCGAGCCGCCGCAGCGCGCGCAGACCGGCGAACCCCGCGCCGATCACGACGATGCGCGGCTTGTTCCTCGTCGTCATCCTCGAACCACTCCCCCCGAAGGCCCGGCACCGGATTCCCCTGGCTCGGGCGAACCGGACCGTTCGGTACCTCGGCTAGCCCCAGCGCCCGAGCGCCAAACCTACGCCGGGCTCCCACAGGTGTGGGCTTCACGACGCGGGACGGAAACGGTGGCGCGTGCCGGGGCGGTCACGGTGCTCGCCCGTCGGTGAGCAGGGCGGCGCTTCCCATGTCCAGTAGCAGGGCGACCATGCGGCCCTCGGGGAGCTCGCCCGCGCTGTGCGGGGTGGAGTTGAGCAGCCCGAAGGTGGCGTGCACGGTGGCGCGCAGCAGGTCCGGGCCGCGGTCGGGGCGCAGCTCGGCCAGCACCCGCACCCACTCCTCCAGGTATCCTCGCTGCAGCCGGCGGATCCGGTGACGCTCCGGTTCGGGGACGTTGCCGAGTTCGCGGTCATGCACCGTGATGAGCGCCGGCTCCTCCAGCGCGAACGCGATGTGCCCCCGCAGCAACGAGTCCAGGGCCTCGCGCGGACCCGTCGCGACGGCGACCCTCTCGCGCCCGCCGATGGCCAGCCGCTCGCTGACGTCCAGCAGCATGGCCGCCAGCAGCGACTCCTTACCCGGGAAGTGCCGGTAGAGGGCGGGACCACTGGTGCCCACCGCACGCCCCAGCTCCTCAATCGATACCCCGTGGAACCCCCGAGAGGCGAACAGGGTCGCGGCGGCGCGCAGGATCTCGGTTCTGCGCGTGCCGAACCGTCGGTGATCCGTCACGTTCCGCGCCATGTACGCACCCCTGGACACCTGTGTTAATGATCACTAACATCGGCCATGTTAGCGACCGTTAACGAGCCGCGACCAGAGAGGCGGGGATGACCCGAGCGCCTGTTCTCACCTCCGCGGTCGACACCAACGGCACGGAGTTCCGAACCAACGCCGCGGCGAACCGTGCCCTGGCCGCCGAGCTGCGCGAGCGTGTCGCCACCGCCGCGCTGGGTGGCCCGGAGAAGACCCGGATCCGCCACGTCGAACGCGGCAAGCTGCTTCCACGCGACCGGGTACACGCCCTGCTCGACCCCGGATCGCCGTTCCTCGAGCTCTCCCCACTGGCCGGGTACGGCATGTACGGCGAGGACGGCCACGATGCCCCCGGAGCCGGCCTGATCACCGGGGTCGGTCGGGTGCGCGGCCGCGAGGTCGTGGTGGTCGCCAACGACGCCACCGTCAAGGGCGGTAGCTACTACCCGATGACGGTGAAGAAGCACCTGCGCGCCCAAGAGGTGGCGCTGCACAACCAGCTGCCGTGCGTCTACCTCGTCGACTCCGGAGGCGCGTTCCTGCCCATGCAGGACGAGGTGTTCCCCGACCGCGAGCACTTCGGCCGGATCTTCTACAACCAGGCCACCATGTCGGGCCGGGGCATCCCCCAGATCGCGGCGGTGCTGGGCTCGTGCACGGCCGGCGGCGCCTACGTGCCCGCCATGAGCGACGAGGCGGTGATTGTCCGCGACCAGGGAACGATCTTCCTCGGCGGACCGCCACTGGTCCGGGCCGCCACGGGCGAGGTCGTCACCGCCGAGGAGCTGGGCGGTGGCGAGCTGCACGCGCGGGTCTCCGGGGTCACCGACCACCTCGCCGAGGACGACGCGCACGCCCTGGACATCGTCCGCCAGGCCGCCGCGACCCTCGGCCCGCGCCCCGAACCCGTCTGGGAACGGCGACCCGCGCGCCCACCCGAGCTCGACCCGACCGAGATCTACGGCGTGATCCCGACCGACACCCGGGTGCCCTACGACGTGCGCGAGATCATCGGCCGGATCGTCGACGCCAGCGAGTTCACCGAGTTCAAGGCCGAGTACGGCACCACCCTCGTGACCGGGTTCGCCCACATCCACGGGAACCCGGTGGGGGTCGTCGCCAACAACGGCATCCTCTTCGGCGAGTCGGCCCTCAAGGGCGCGCACTTCATCGAGGTGTGCGACCGCCGCCGGATCCCCCTGGTGTTCCTGCAGAACATCTCCGGGTTCATGGTGGGGCGCGACTACGAGGCCGGCGGGATCGCCAAGCACGGCGCGAAGATGGTCACCGCCGTGTCCTGCGCGCGGGTTCCCAAGTTCACCGTCGTGATCGGCGGGTCGTTCGGCGCCGGCAACTACAGCATGTGCGGCCGGGCGTACTCGCCACGCTTCCTGTGGATGTGGCCGAACGCGCGCATCTCGGTCATGGGCGGCGAACAGGCCGCCTCGGTCCTCGCGACCGTACGCCGCGAGCAGGCCGAGGCGCGCGGCGCGCAGTGGAGCGAGCGCGACGAGGCGGAGTTCACCGCCCCCATCCGCGAGCAGTACGAGAACCAGGGCAACCCCTACTACTCGACCGCGCGGATCTGGGACGACGGTGTGATCGACCCCGCCGACACACGCACGGTGCTCGCCCTGGCCCTCTCCGCGGCCCGGCGCACCGAGCTCGAACCGGTCGGCTACGGCGTGTTCCGGATGTGAGGCGCGATGGGTACCGGATCCCCGAACGGGGCACCACCGGCGGGCACCACCACGGTCCTGGTGGCCAACCGCGGTGAGATCGCCGTGCGGATCATGCGGACACTGCGGCGGTTGGGCATGCGCTCCGTCGCGATCCACAGCGACGCCGACGCTGACGCGCCCCACATCCGCGCCGCCGACAGCGCCGTCCGCGTGGGAGGTGCCGACCTCGCCGACAGCTACCTCAACGGCGCGGCCATCATCGACGCCGCCCGCGCCACCGGCGCCGGGCTCATCCACCCCGGCTACGGGTTCCTCGCGGAGAACGCCGGATTCGCCCGCGCCTGCGCCGAGGCCGGGCTGACGTTCGTCGGCCCACCACCGGAGGCGATCGAGGCGATGGGCGACAAGATCCGGGCCAAGGCCACGGTCGCGGCCGCGGGGGTGCCGCTACTGCCCGGCTTCACCGAAGAGCCCGGGCGCCCCATGGCCGAGACCGAGCTGGGTCAGGCGGCCGAGAGCGTCGGGTACCCGCTGCTCCTGAAACCGTCGGCCGGAGGCGGCGGCAAGGGGATGCGGCTCGTGCGCGCCCCCGAGGAGCTGCCCACGGCTGCGGGCGCGGCCCGCCGCGAGGCGCGGGCGGCGTTCGGTGACGAGACCCTGCTCGCCGAACGGTTCGTGGACCACCCCCGCCACATCGAGGTCCAGGTCCTCGCCGACGGCCACGGGAACGTCGTCCACCTCGGCGAGCGAGAGTGCAGCCTGCAGCGGCGCCACCAGAAGATCGTGGAGGAGGCCCCCTCCCCACTGCTCACCGCCGACCAGCGCGCCGCGATGGGCGAGACCGCCGTCGCGGCCGCCAAAGCCTGCGGCTACGTGGGCGCGGGCACCGTCGAGTTCGTCGTGCGCCCCCCGGGCGGTGGGCAGCGCGAATCCTCGACCGCCCCCGACTACGCCTTTCTGGAGATGAACACCCGCCTCCAGGT
Organism: Halostreptopolyspora alba; assembly: GCA_003725585.1. Lineage (GTDB taxonomy): Bacteria > Actinomycetota > Actinomycetes > Streptosporangiales > Streptosporangiaceae > Lipingzhangella > Lipingzhangella alba. The sequence goes on from RJMB01000026.1 coordinate 50,832, forward strand.
CGAACACCCGGTCACCGAGGCCGTTGCCACCGTGGCCGGTCGGCACGGAATCGACCTCGTCGAGCTCCAGCTCCGTGTCGCCCTGGGCGAGCGCCTGCCGTTCTCACAGGCCGACGTCGACATGTCCGGGCACGCGGTCGAGGCGCGGGTCTACGCCGAGGATCCCGCCCACGAGTTCGTCCCCACCGGTGGCCGGGTCCTGCTGCTCAGCGAACCCGAGGGCGAGGGGGTTCGCGTCGACTCCGGTGTGACCGTCGGAACCCGGGTCACACCGGTCTATGACCCCCTGCTGGCCAAGATCGTCACGTGGGGACCCGACCGGTCTGCCGCGCTCGACCGGATGGACGCCGCACTCGCCGAACACACCCTGCTCGGCTGCCGGACCAACGTCGGCTACCTGCGGCGGCTCCTGCGCCACCCCCGCGTCGTCGCGGCCGACCTCAGCACCGACCTCACAGAGCGCGCCCACGACGAGCTGTTCCCGGACGGTGACGAGGTTCCCAACATGGTCTACGCCGCGGCGGCACTGGACCACCAGCTGGACCTCGAACCCACCGGCGCGGCCACCGACCGCTTCGACGTGCCCGACAACTGGCGGATGGGCGAACGCGCCTGGACCACGTGGCGGCTGCGCGTGCCCCGCCTCGACACGGTGTCCGTGGCTGTGCGGCGCGCGGGCGGGGGCGAGTCCGCTGCCCCACCCCCCGGCGGGGCGGTGGCCTACGAGGTCCGGGTGGGCGAGTGCGCCCCCGAGACCGCGCGCGCCGCCCGATCCGGCGACGGGCGGGAGCTGACCGTCTCCCTCGGCGGGCACACGGTGCGTTACGCGCGTGCCGCCGACGACGGCGGCCGCTGGCTCGGTCGGCACGGCCACGCGTGGGAGGTGCGCGAGGAGCCCCCCTTCGCGCCGATCCGCGAGCGCCACACCTCCGGGGACGGCACGGTGCGCAGCCCGATGCCCGGGACCGTTCTGGCGGTGCCGGTCGAGAACGGCCAGCGTGTCACGGTCGGCGCGCCGGTCGCCGTCGTGGAGGCCATGAAGATGGAGCACACGGTCACGGCTCCCGTCGACGGTGTTGTGACCCTGCGCGAGGCGCACCCCGGCCGCCCCGTCGCCATGGACGCTGTCCTGGCCACGGTCGAGCCGGACCCGGCCCCGTCCCCGCCCGGTGGCGACGCCGGGTCCACCCACGAGGAGTGAGCGCCATGCAGCACGGTCTCTCCGCCGAGCACGAGGAGCTTCGCCGCACCGTCGCCGAGTTCGCCCGCGACCACGTGGCTCCCGTCATCGGTGACTACTACGAACGCGAGGCGTTCCCCTACGACCTCGTCGCGAGAATGGGGCGGATGGGACTGTTCGGCCTGCCGTTCCCCGAGGAGCACGGCGGCATGGGGGGTGACTACTTCGCGCTCTGCCTCGCCCTGGAGGAGCTGGCGCGGGTCGACTCCTCGGTGGCGATCACCCTGGAGGCCGGGGTGTCCCTCGGGGCCATGCCGATCCACCGGTTCGGCAGCGACGAGCAGCGTGAAACCTGGCTACCGCGGCTGTGCTCCGGTGAGGCGCTCGGCGCGTTCGGGCTGACCGAGCCCGGTGGCGGCTCCGATGCCAGCGCCACACGAACCACGGCCCGCCTGGAGGGCGACCAGTGGGTGATCAACGGGACGAAGTCCTTCATCACCAACTCCGGAACCGACATCACCGCACTGGTCACGGTCGCCGCGGTGACCGGAAAGCGCGATGACGGCGCCCCGGAGATCTCGATGATCCTGGTCCCCACCGGCACACCGGGGTTCTCCCTGGGGCAGCGGTACTCCAAGGTGGGCTGGAACGCCTCCGACACCAGCGAACTGGTGTTCGACGACTGCCGGGTGCCCCGGACCAATCTCGTCGGGCGACAGGGGCGGGGGTACGCCCAGTTCCTGCGGGTCCTCGACGAGGGCCGGATCGCGATCGCCGCGCTGGCGGTGGGGCTGGCGCAGGGGTGCGTGGACGAGAGCCTGCGCTACGCGGCCGAACGCGAGGCGTTCGGGGCCCGCATCGGCAGTCACCAGGCCATCCAGTTCAAGATCGCCGACATGGAGACCCGCGCGCACACGGCACGCCTGGCCTACTACGACGCCGCCTCCCGGATGCTGGCCGGTGAGCCGTTCAAACGGCAGGCCGCCATCGCTAAACTGGTGGCTTCCAACGCCGCGATGGACAACGCGCGTGACGCGACCCAGGTCTTCGGCGGTTATGGTTTCACCAACGAATACCCAGTGGGGCGGTTCTACCGCGACGCCAAGATTCTGGAGATCGGGGAGGGCACCTCGGAGGTGCAGCGGATGCTCATCGCGCGAGACCTCGGAATGCCCGCCTGATCCGCGAACCCGGCGCCGGTACGGTGCGTCGAACCTCACGGAGCCACCCGTGACGAGAGGTCCGTAGATGGACGAGGTAATGGAGCTGCTGACACTAGTCCTCATCGTCGTCGTGGTCGCCGGTATCGCGCTGGGCGTCTCCAAGTGGTGGCAACGCAAGCGGGTCGCGGAGCTGGCCGCGTGGGCTGACAGCAACGGCTGGCACTACGAGCGGTGGCGGCCCGACCTCGTCGACCGGTTCGCCGGGTACCCGTTCGGCCGCGGGCACCGGAGGCGGGCCCAGCACGCGCTCACCCGGACCCACCGCGGCCACCGGGTCCTCGCGTTCGAGTACGGCTACACCACCACCGGTGGGCGGAACAACTCCAACACGACCTACCACGAGGTCGTCGCCGTCCCGGTCCCCACGCCGAAGCCCGTGCTGGAGGTGACCCGGGAGCACATCGGGCACAAGATCCTCGGTCTCGTCGGCGTCCACGACCTACAGCTCGGCAACGAGCGGTTCGACTCCACCTTCCGTATTCACACCGAGGACGACCGGTTCGCCCACGCCGTGTTGAACCAGGACATGATGGAGTGGCTCCTCTCCGAGGCGCGCACCCGCGACGTCAACATCCGGATCGACGGCGAGCACCTGATCACCTGGCGCAGGGGCACGCTCGACGCCGACAACATCCCCGCCGACGCCGACTTCGTCGTCGACTTCCTGGAACACGTGCCCGCTTCCGTGTGGGAGCGGGCGCCACGCCCCTGAGTTCGACCGCGGCGGGCACCCGCGTCGTGCCCGCCGCTACCGCCGGTCGCGCACCGCCGCGGCGATCTCGGCGAGCGCGTCGGCGACCGGAACGCCGTTGTTCTGTGAGCCGTCGCGGTAACGGAACGAGACCGCGTCCTTGCCGACGTCGTCGTCCCCGGCCAGCAGCATGAAGGGAACCTTCTGCTTCTGGGCGTTGCGGATCTTCTTCTGCATCCGGTCGTCCGAGGAGTCGACCTCCACCCGGACCCCTTCGGCGCGCAGCCGCTCGGCCACCCGCTCAAGGTGGGCGACGTGCTCGTCGGCGATCGGGATACCGACCACCTGCACCGGGGCCAGCCACGCCGGGAACGCGCCGGCGTAGTGCTCCAGTAGCACCCCGAAGAACCGCTCGATGGAGCCGAACAGCGCGCGGTGGATCATCACCGGCTGTTGCCGGGAACCGTCGGAGGCCGTGTACTCCAGCCCGAAACGCTTGGGCATCTGCAGGTCGACCTGGAGCGTCGACATCTGCCAGGTCCGGCCGATAGCGTCCCTGGCCTGCACCGATACCTTCGGCCCATAGATCGCGGCCCCGCCCGGGTCAAGCACCAACTCCAGGTCCTGCTTCTCGGCGGCCTGCCGGAGAAACTCGGTGGCCTCCTCCCACTCCGCGGGCTCGCCCATGAACTTCTCGGACTCGCCGCGGGTGGACAGCTCCAGGTAGAAGTCGCTCAGCCCGTAGTCGCGCAGCAGGTCGAGCACGAAGGTCAGCAGACTGTCGAGCTCACCGGGAGTCTGTTCCCTGGTGCAGTAGATGTGGGAGTCGTCCTGGGTGAACCCCCGTGCCCGGGTCAGGCCGTGCACCACCCCGGACTTCTCGTAGCGGTACACCGTGCCGAACTCGAACAGCCGCAGCGGCAGCTCGCGGTAGGACCGCCCGCGCGCCCGGTAGACCAGGTTGTGCATCGGGCAGTTCATGGCCTTGAGGTAATAGTCCTGGCCCTCGAACTCCATGGCCGGAAACATGGCCTCGGCGTAGTTCGGTAGGTGACCGGAGGTCTCGAACAGCTTCGCCTTGGAGATGTGTGGGGTGTTGACGAACTCGTAGCCCGCCTCCTCGTGGCGCCGCCGCGAGTAGTTCTCCATCTCCGCGCGGACCACGCCGCCCTTGGGGTGGAACACCGGAAGCCCCGAACCCAGCTCCTCGGGGAACGAGAACAGGTCGAGCTCCGCGCCGAGCTTGCGGTGGTCGCGCTTCTCCGCCTCCTCGAGGAAGGTCAGGTACTCCTTGAGGGCGTCCTTGCTCTCCCACGCGGTGCCGTAGATGCGCTGCAGCTGCGGGTTGACCTCGCTGCCGCGCCAGTAGGCCGCCGCCGAACGCATGAGCCGGAACGCCGGGATGACCCGGGTGGTGGGCAGGTGCGGGCCGCGGCACAGGTCCTTCCAGCACAGCTCACCGGTGCGCGGGTGCACGTTGTCGTAGATGGTGAGCTCGCCGGCGCCGACCTCGACCCCCGCCCCCTCGGCGGCGTCGTCGGCACCGCCCTTGAGACCGATGAGCTCGAGCTTGTAGGGCTCGGTGGACAGCTCCGCGCGGGCGTCATCCTCGGCGACGGCGCGGCGGTCGAACCGCTGCCCCTGCTTCACGATCTCCTGCATCCGCTTCTCGACGCGCTTGAGGTCGTCCGGGGTGAACGGCTCGGCGACATCGAAGTCGTAGTAGAAGCCGTTGTCGACCGGGGGGCCGATTCCCAGCTTGGCCTCGGGGAACAGCTCCTGGACGGCCTGGGCCAGCACGTGGGCGGTGGAGTGCCGCAGAATGGCCCGGCCCTCGTCGGAGTCGATGGCGATCGGCTCGACGGTGTCACCGTCGGCCACCTCGTGGGAGAGGTCGCGCGGCTCGCCGTTGACGCGCGCGGCGATCACGGTTCGACCGTCGGCGCCCAGTGCCTGCCCGGCCGTCGTCCCCCCCGCCACCACACGCTCGTCTCCGGCGAGGGTGATGCGCAGGTCAAGGTCGGCGGACACGATGTCTCCTCAATCAGTCGGGCGTTACGGGCGCCGGTTCGCGGCGGGCAACCGGCTCAAGGGCGGCCGTCGGCCTTCCGGGCGGGTGCCGGCCGCTGCGTGCCTGGATTGGCCACCCCGACATCGATGCTATCGGCTCGCGGCCGCCCCCTCATCCGCAAACACCGCGACCGTCAACAACCAACCGACACACATGGCGGCGACACCGCGCCACGGGATATCTTTACCCTGGCTTCACGCCTGGTATCGCATGATAGGAGAAGGAGACGGATCGGGCTTGGCCCCGGTGTACCGCGGGTGACCGGGGCACACGAGGCCGCCGGTCTCCGAGGCGCAGGGGAGCTATGCGGATCGTCATCGTAGGAGCGGGAATCGCCGGGCTCACGCTGGCGAACGCGCTCGCGCACACCGACCTGCGCGTAGTGCTGCTCGACCAGAGCACCGAGTCCCAGCCCATCGGCGCGGGGTTACAGCTCGCGCCGAACGCCGCCCTCCCCCTACGGCGGCTGGGCTTCGACGACGCGCTGTCCAAAGTCGCGGTCCGCCCGCAGGGTCAGGACATCCTCCGGTGGTACGACAACACGCCGGTCCACTCCACCCCGATGGGCGCCGCCTTCGAACGCCGGTACGGAGTTCCCCACTACACCCTGCTACGGTCCGACCTGCACCGGATCCTGCTCGACTCCCTGCCGTCCGGCTCCGTCAGGCGCGGACGCTACGTCACCGGCGTGTTGGAGAACAGCGACGGCGTTACCCTGCGCTGCTCGGACGGCCAGGAGGTGCACGGCGACATCGCCGTCGGCGCCGACGGAATCCACTCCATGATCCGCGGGGTCCTCAACACCGAACGACACGGCTCCGCCAACCGGATCCTCTACCGCGGCCTGGTGCCCATCGATCGGGTCCCCGAGCTCGCCGACGAGCCGCGCGTACGGATATGGCTGGGCCCCAACGCGCACTTCTCCTGCTACCCCGTCGCCAGCGGCACCAAGCTCAGCTTCAACGCCTCCGTGCCGGCCCACCTGAACCACCCCGAGTCCTGGAGTTCCCAAGGCCGCATCAGCGACCTCAAGCGGGCGTTCGAGGGTTGGACCCCCGAGGTCCACACGGTCATCTCCGCGTCGGAGTGGATCGGCACGTGGATCCTCGGCGACCGCCACCACGTGCGGAACTGGCACCGGGGCCGGCTCGCTCTCATGGGCGACGCGGCCCACCCGATGCTGCCCTTCTTCGCGCAGGGCGCCAACCAGGCCGTCGAGGACGCGATCGTGCTGGCGTCCTGCCTCCGTGAGGCCACCGCGTTCACCGTGGAACAGGCGTTGGCCCGATACTCGTCGCTACGCCGCGAGCGGACCGAGCACGTGCACATGTTGTCGCGCGACCTCACGTACTCGCTCAGCGAGGCCGGTGAGGATCCCGACCAGTACGACGCGATCATCACCCGGACGGAGCGCGCCAAGTCCGAGTGGGTCTACGCCTACGACGCCGACGCCGCCACGGGGAACAGCCAATGAGGGGCGCTGACGGGCGGCTGGATCCTGTCGCGACCGATTCCCGATCCGATACCAGTACGTCACCTGACCGATATTGTGTGCCCATGTCACCGAGCCCAGCTTCCGGCCCATCGGACCCGGCGACATCCCCCATCCTTCCCGATTCCCCGGCTCGGGCTCGGCGCTGGCGACGGTTCCGGGCCCGGCTGCGGATCTGGCGGGTGCGCATGCGCTCTCACCCCGTGCTGCACTGGACCTGGTGCACCGTCGTTGGTTTCACGGGCGGCACGATCCTGTTGGCCGGTCTGGTGATGTCGGTTACGCCGGGGCCGGGGCTGGCCGGTATCCTCCTGGGCCTGGCTGTCCTGGCCACCGAGTTCGCGTGGGCACGGGGCGTGCTTCGGTTCGCCCGCGACCGGGCGCGCCGCGCCAAGAAGCTCGCCCTCGAGAGGCAGCGGCGCCGGCGTGCCCGTAAGAGAGCCACCACCAACGGCTGAGGAGCGGCCCAGCCACGGGCAGCGGCGCGACCCACCATCAACCGGACCGTCGCGGTCAGCCCGTCAGCACCGTGTCCCCACCACAAGAGTGTCCGATATCCCCACTGTGGGGTCACCGAAAAGCACAACGGCCCACACCGGGAGATGACCAACGGTCACCAACCAGCGTGGGCCGGTTCGTGGGCGATACTGGACTCGAACCAGTGACCTCGTCGGTGTGAACGACGCGCTCTAGCCGTCTGAGCTAATCGCCCGTTCGGACGCCCCACACCGTGTCCGGCGGGGCGAACACCTAGAACTGTAGCGCATTTGGCGGGGTGCGTGCGCACTCACCCCGTCACGAGCGAACCACGATGGCGTGATCGACATCACATCACGTTTGTACAGGTTCCGTTCACGCCCCCGTAAAACGCGAACCCCCTCGCAGTTGGCCGTTCGTGGCACCGCCACTCCCGGAGGAGCACCCCCCGGATGGCTGGTGGGTGACCGGGCCCACATATTATCCGGAAATTACTGGTTTCCGCAGCTCATTACATTGACGGAGGGCGTGGGGAGGTCGCAGCGCAGCGCCCCTACCCCTGATGATCCACCGATTACAGCCCCGACCGCGCGTCATAACCCGCGGTCGGCCGCGTTGGAGCGGGGAGTAAGCGGATTTTACCCGACCCCCGCATCGTGCGGACGAGACAAAGGTTTGGCGAAGCATGAACAGTAGCAGCATCACCGCCACCGCCGAGGTGGGCCTCCGGCTCGTGGTCCCCGACCGCACTGCGGTCCCCCTCGTCGCCCGGCTCGACTACACAGCGAGTGACCCGTACGCCATCAAGGTGGCTTTCCACACCGGCGAGGAGGACCCCGTCGAGTGGATCTTCGCCCGGGAGCTGCTGACGGTGGGCATCGTGCGTCCCGCCGGTGAGGGAGACGTCCAGGTGTGGCCCGGCACGGGCGAGGACGAGGGCGATCGGATGATCAACATCTCGTTGTCGTCGCCGTTCGGTCAGGCGCACTTCGACGCGCCCGTCTCGCCGCTGGCCGAGTTCCTCCACAAGACCTACGAGATCGTGCCAGCGGGCCAGGAGGCCGAGTATGTCGACCTGGACTCCGAGATCGAGCAGCACCTGCAGTCCTGAGGGGCTCCGTCCCACCGATCGCGCGGGTGTGCTCCGACATGCCCACGTGCGGCCGAGCACGGCTACACGGCCGGGATCTGCCCTACCCACCAGCACGTGCCGTAAACCCGTTCAGCGGGGTAGCACGGCGCGAACGTCGCGGCTCACGGGTCCAGGTCGGCCGCCGAGCGCTGCGTGAACACCTCGGCCGCCTTGCGGGTGACCGGCCCCGGGGCCGCGGGAAGGGACCGGCCGTCGATCGCGCGGATCGGCTGGACATCACGCCCCGTCGAGGTGAGGAACGCCTCCGAGACCTCCGGCAACAGCGACATGGGCACGTCGCTCTCCTCACCGCCGGCCCACTCCAGGACCAGTTCGCGGGTGATGCCGGCCAGAGGGCCGGCCGAAAGCGGGGGTGTGACGAGCCTCCCGTCGAGCACCACGAAGATGTTGCTGCCCGTGCCCTCACACAGGTTCCTCGCGGTGTTGGCGAAAATCGCCTCCCCCGCGCCACGCTCGGCCGCGTGGGCGAGGGAACGCACATTCTCCGCGTAGGACGTCGACTTCACCCCGGTGAGCCCACCGTTCTCGTTGCGCGTCCACGGCATCACCGCGACGTCGACGTGCGGGGCGGCGGGCGGCAGTGGGCCGACCGCGACGACGTGGGTCTGCTCTCCCGCGTCACGTTCCGAACCGAGGGGGCCCACTCCGGCGGTCACCGTGATGCGGACCCGCCCCGGCTCCGCATCGGGGTTGGCCTCGAGAGCCCGCCGCACACCGTCCCGGAGAAGGTCGAGATCCGGTTCCGCGAGCCCGAGTGCCCGAGCCGACCGGGCGAGCCGGTTCAGGTGTCGGGAAAGGGCGAACGTCTCGCCCCCCACGGCCTTGACCGTCTCGAAAACCCCGTCCCCGACCGTGAGGCCGTGGTCCAGCGCGGGAACCCGCGCCTCCCCGACATCGAGTAGCCGCCCATCGCCGTGTCCGGCTCCCGCGATCCACACCCGCATGCTCTGATGTCCCCTCGTCCTCGGGTCATGTCCGGCCCTCGATCCTGCCACTCCCGCGTTGCGAGCCCGCCCTTCTATACGGGCTCACACCCCCCACGCAATCCCCGTGACCAGCACCGGCCGATTACGTATGGGTAACGCAACCGGCGGGTAACGTGACTGCGCAGGCCAACCGGCCCACCAATCGTGAAACCCCCACCCCGTCAGCACACCAGAAACCGGACAGCCGAGTCACGGATCGCTATCATCTGGGCAACGCTTACGGACACCCGAGGTGCCCGCCCACGTTGGTGTGCTCGTGCGGTGCACCAACTTTCCATCTCCGGACGACGACAGAGCAAGAGAGCCATGACCTCACCGAGTACCGCCTCCTCCGAACTCAGCTGGTTGCTCGACGACCTCCTCACACGCGCCAAGGGCACGCGCCACGCGATCGTGCTCTCCACGGACGGACTCCTGATGGCCTCCTCCAGCAACCTGGAACGTTCGACCGCGGAACACCTGTCCGCCATCGCCTCCGGGTTACACAGTCTTGCCACGGGCGCCGGCAAGCAGTTCGCCTCCGGAAGCGTCCGCCAGAGCATCATCGAGATGGACGAGGCGTTTCTGTTCGTCGCCGCCGCCGGTGAGGGGGCGTGCATGGCGCTGCTCTCCGACACCGACAGCGATGTGGGGCTGGTGGCCTACGAGATGAACAAGGTGATCGAGCGCGTCGGCCAGTACCTCTCGGCTCCACCGCGCCCCGACGCCTCATCCAGCTCACTGGGCACCCTGGAGGGCTGACGCCCGCGTCATGGTCACGTGTCCCGCCAGCCCATCTGGTTCCCGTCCCCACGACGTCCCACTGACACCCACCAGCGAATTCGATTTCGTCTGATCGCCGATATCCGTTAGAGTTCTAACCGCAGTGAGGGCGGTGCCTTCGGAGACCCCGAACGCCCATCCCCTCCTAGCGGACGTGGCTCAGCTGGTAGAGCATCACCTTGCCAAGGTGAGGGTCGCGGGTTCGAATCCCGTCGTCCGCTCGAGCGAGACCTCACGGGGCCCAGCCCACGTGACAGGCGGACGTAGCTCAGTTGGTAGAGCATCACCTTGCCAAGGTGAGGGTCGCGGGTTCGAATCCCGTCGTCCGCTCGGAGAGGCCGCGTGGGCTACACTCAACGGTCTCGAGTCCGTCTCGTGGCGGAGTGGCCGAGTGGCTTAGGCAAGGGACTGCAAATCCCTGTACACGGGTTCGATTCCCGTCTCCGCCTCCATCCTCACCCCTCACTAGGGGCGGTTAGCTCAGTTGGTTAGAGCGCTACCTTGACACGGTAGAGGTCACTGGTTCGAATCCAGTATCGCCCACCACGAACGACCTGGTCAGAAGGCTGATCGCGAGGGATCGCGGTCAGCCTTCTGTGTGCTTGACCGTGATTTGACCGTGGGATTGAACGCCATCGGGCATCCGTGGCCGTTCAAATCCGGCCCTGTCTGGCGGTCACCGGTCATCGGTGGTAGCCCGCAACACGCGGAGCAGGTCGGCCGTGGAAACCCGGTACAGCTCCCCGATACGGATGATGTGGCAGGGGAACTCACCGTCGCGGGCCAGCTCGTAGGCTTCGGTGCGTCCGATGCCCAGCATCCGCGCGGCGGTCATCAGGGCGAGGGTGGGTTGCAGGTGATGTTCCTCGACGCGGTCGTGGTCAAGGTCCGCGACCACCACGCGGTGGCCAACAAGCCCGCCTACCTGGCCATCGGCATCGACACCGACGGCGAGAAGCACGTGCTGGGCATCTGGGTCTCCCGCCCCAGCCCGGACCCGGTGGTCGGCGAAGGCTCGAAGTTCTGGCGCCACGCGCTGGCCGACCTGAAAAACCGCGGGGTGGCCGACATCCTCATCGCCTGCTGCGACGACCTGTCCGGCTTCGAGGACGCCATCGGCGCGGTCTTCCCCGACACCACGGCGCAGACCTGCGTGGTCCATTTGATCCGCAACAGCCTGCGCCTGGTGCCGCCGCGAACAAGCCGGGGTGGCCGCGGGCCTCAAGCCCGTCTCGCCTCCGCAAACGGGAGGTACCCCGCCCCCAACGTCGAGGCCGCCTGGAACGCCCTGGCCGCCTTCGCCGACACCGAGGCCGGCCGGCGCTCCCCCAGGCCGTCGCGGTCTGGGAACGGGCCTGGGAGCGCTTCGTCCCGTTTCTGGCCTTCACCCCGGCCGTGCGCCGCCTGCTCTACACCACCAACAGCATCGAGTCGCTGAACCACCAGCTGCGCAAGGTGACCAAGGTTCGCGGCCACCTCCCCAGCGACGAGGCCGCCGTGAAGCTGCTCTGGCTGGCCATCATCAACATCGAGGACAAACGCGCTCGCGAACGCCCGACGCCACGGCACCCCCCGCCGCCAAAGGCTGCGCGCCCCAACGCCTCATCGAAGGCCAACGCACACCAGGCTGGAAATAGGTCCTCACCGAACTCGACCCGGCCTACCCAGGACGAATCGAATAAAGAAACACAAAACAGAACTACTTACACACTTGAGGTTACAGGCTCCCGACCCAACCAGTGTCAAGCCTGCCCGGAAACTTGACAGATCCTGCGACGCCACGGGGTTGGCGACGACACGGTAATCACGGACTTTGGTGAAGGAGGTTCACGCGGCACGCCAAGCTCCGGCGAACATACAAGGTGGTGGGTGCATGCCCTGGCCGATGACGAGAGACGACGCACGGGCGCCGGAACGGGCGCGCAGGGAGTACCGCGCGGCTGGAGGGCGGGGGCGGTGTTGTCGCACGATCGGCTCATGGGGGCGGGGATCCGCTGTCTGCCTATTGCGTGGCTTTACCGCCCGTACCCTCCCGGCACCGATCAGACCACACGGACAGTGCGAGCTGGGAGGCGGAAGAGGCCGCCGCATGCTCTCGCCGAACCACGGGGCGAAGCGCGGGGCCGTCGGCGTAGGGCCTTCGGTCGCGCAGAATCGCGCCAAGGGCATTGGCCGGCCTTCGTGCCGAGGCGATGACCTCGGCATCCCGGCGGGCGGATTCGTTCTCGCCGCCGCGAGTACCGCGTCAGGCCGGGACGGGGGCGAGCAGCATCGCGGTGAGCAGTCCGGCGATCCCACCAAGGATCTCCAGAGCGAGCTGCAGCTCGTCCCGCTCCCGCGGATCCCCCGTCGCGCACGTCTGGGCTGCGCCCCGGAAGGTAGGGCAGCATGAGGACCACCGGTCCAACATCCCGCCCCGCGTCCCCGCCCGGCCCGAGCTGGAAACCGAGCGGGGTCGACGAGCTTGTGCGCCCCGCGCTACGTGCCGCGCTCGAGCGGTTGGGTGATCCTGTCCGTACCATCGCCGAGTACCACTTCGGCTGGCGCAGCGCGGACGGTAAGCCCACCGAGGCAGGGGCCGGCAAGATGATTCGTCCCGCGCTTGTTCTACTCAGCGCCCGAGCCGCGGGTGGTAGCGAGGCCGACGCGGTTCCGGAGGCGGTGGCGATGGAGCTGCTCCACAACTTCTCCGTGCTGCATGACGACATCATGGACCGCGACCGTGTGAGGAGGCATCGGCCGACTGCGTGGACCGTCTTCGGTATCCCGCAGGCTGTGCTGGCGGGCGACGCGTTGTTGGCACTGTCGCTGGAGGTGGTGGCCGACCGTCCCGCACATGAGTTGGCGGTAGTGAACCGCACCCTTCTCGAGCTCGTCAACGGGCAGATCGCTGACATCTCCTTCGAGCACCGCCATGACGTCGGACTAGCCGAATGCGAGGCTATGGCCCAGGCCAAGACCGGCACCCTAATCAGCTGCTGCTGCGCCCTTGGCGCCTTCGCCGCCAGTGCGAATGAGGACCGTGCCGAGAGCTTCGCGGAGTTCGGACGCCAGCTCGGCCACGCCTTTCAACTCGTCGACGATGTACTCGGCATTTGGGGTGATCCCGGCACGACCGGCAAGTCAACCCACTCCGATCTAGCCGTTCGGAAGAAGACCCTGCCGGTGGTCGCCGCCCTGACCAGCGATACCCCCGCGGCGTACGAGCTGGCCGCACAGTATCGGGGCGAAGAGACCCTTGCCGCCTCGGACCTCACCCGTATGGCCGAGCTGGTCGTCCAAGCGGGCGGGCGCGCATGGGCCGAGCAGCAGGCCACCGCGGCACTGCGGAACGCTTCCCTCGCCCTCCAGCGCGCTCGCCCGGCCGAGGGCCCCGCTCGCTGCCTGACTGACCTGGCCGACTTCATCACCCACCGCGACCGCTGAGAGGAGCGATGGGCGGGCCCCTGTCAGCCAGCACGGGCCGCCCGCTGCCGTGACGATGCGGGCCCGCCAACGTAGGCCCCCACGAGGTCGCCAGCGAGTATGTCAGCGTCGTGGTGACCCGAGGAAACGATGCCGGCTCGTCGCGGACCGCGTTCCGCGGTTCGAGGTTGGGTCGCCGCACCGTAGCCACCTCCCCGGGAACTGCGGCCCGGGGCTGTTCGTGCTGGACGGGGCTCACTGAGGTGATCCCAGCGAATTCGGTTCCAGGAACCAACGAAGCGCGCAGAAGCGACAGACGGGTAGGAGCGTCCGTTCCCCAGACATAGATGTGGAGCCCCAAGTAGAAGGCGAAGTGACTAATCTCCGCCGGACTACCGTGAAAGGCTCCACGTGGTCACCTATCGTGCCACCCTCGACGTTCCCAGGGAAACCGCCCTGTTCGTCTCCACGCTGCTGGTCGCCGAACGCCGCCGGGCGCGGCAATCCCAGAGGCAGCCGGGCTCTGACCTGCTTCCACGAGGCCGTACTCGTGCCGTGCCACTACCGCGACGCCACCAGCCCCGCCGATCTCGCCTCCGACGCCGGCATCGACCGCTCCACCGCCTACCGCTACACCGGCGAGGGCACCGACGTACTGGCCGAGCGGGCGCCCGAGCTGGATCGGATGCTGGAGCAGGCCCACCGGGAGGAGGCCTCGCACCTCGTGCTGAAGGGAACCGCCATCCCCCCGACCGCCGCGCCGAGAAGGCGAGCGCATCGACCTCTGGTACTCCGGGAAAGCCGGTATGCACGGCGGCAACCCGCAAGGGCTGATGGACCCCGCCGGCTTCCCGCTGTTCATCTCCGATGCGCAGCCCGGATCGGTGCACGACCTCACCGCGGCGCGCCTCCACCTGCCGCCCGCCCTCTACGCCGCGACGGCCCGCGGCCTGCCCACACTGGCCGACCTGGGATACGACGGGGCGGACATCGGCGTCATCACCCGGTCAAACGCCCCTGGAGCGGCCGAGCCCCGGCGGCCGATGCGCGGGCGTTCAACCGGCCGCAACGCGGGCTGCGCAGCGTGGGCGAGCGCGGGTTCGCGCTGCTGACCCAGCGGTGGCGGCTGCTGCAGCACGTGAAGGCCGCCCCGAGCCGGATCGACGATATCGCCAGAGCCGCTCTCGGTCTCACCCACATCGAGCGTGGTCGACTGACGTGAAAATCGCTGGGATCACCTCAATGTTTCGATCGTCAATTTCGCGACGGAACTAGACGTATCCGTTGACCCTTGATCCTTGGCTTCACTTCCGTGATCTGTGAGATTAAGTATTGGAGAATTCATATCCCCTAACGGGAGTAAGACGCCCAAGGTCAAAAAGCCCGGCCCGGGAGTCACGACTCGCTTCCATATGGAGGCACGCATGCCAGACCCAGTCGCAGGCCCGATCACCGAAAAATCCGACCATCCGAGAACGGAAGGAGATCCGCAAGAGGACGGAGATACGCCGCGCCGGGTGGTACTGGCCGATCCTCGCTCCTACTGCGCGGGCGTGGAACGCGCGATCGAGATCGTTGAGCGCCTGCTGCGGGACCGACCTGGGCCCATTTATGTGCGCAAGCAGATCGTGCACAACTCCCACGTGGTGGCCGACCTGGAATCACGTGGCGCGGAGTTCGTCGACGAGCTCGACGAGGTGCCCACTGGATCCACGGTGGTCTTCTCCGCCCACGGCGTCTCTCCCGCGGTCCGCGCCGCGGCCGAACAGCGTCGGCTGGAGGTCGTCGATGCCACCTGTCCGCTGGTCACCAAGGTGCACGCCGAGGCCCGCAGGTTCACCGCCCGCGGCGACACCGTGGTGCTGATCGGCCACGCCGACCATGAGGAGGTCGAGGGCACCCTGGGCGAAGCCCCCGAAACCACCGTCCTGGTCGAAACCCCCCAGGACGTGGCCCGACTCGAGGTAGCCGATCCCGAGAAGGTGTCCTATCTGACCCAGACCACTCTGGCAGTCGACGAGACACGGGAGGTGATCGAAGCGCTGCGCGCCCGCTTCCCCGCGCTGCGCGGCCCCGGCTCCGAGGACATCTGCTATGCCACGACCAACCGACAGGACGCTGTGGCGGCCGTCGCGCAGGAAGCAGACGTGGTGCTGGTGGTGGGCTCGGCCAACTCCTCCAACTCCGTGCGACTGACCGAACTCGCCCAACGCTTGGGCACCCCCGCCCACCTCGTCGACTCCGCCCGCGACATCGATCCCGACTGGGTTGTGGGCGCCCGAACGGTCGCGGTGACCGCCGGCGCCTCGGCCCCGCCCTGGCTCGTCGAAGAGGTAATCGATGCCCTCGCCGACCTCGGACCGGCGATCGTCAGCGAGCACTCGGTGGCCACCGAGGACGTGCTCTTCGCTCTGCCCCGGGAGGTGCGAGAAGTATGACGACCAGGTCCCAGCCCCCCTACCCCTCGTTGACCGAGGAACTCGAGGTCCCGGGCGACCTGCGGGCGACTCCCACTGAGTGCCTGGACGATCTCGCCGCACGTATCCGGGCCTTTCTCGTGGACCGGGTGTGTCGCACGGGCGGGCACCTGGGATCCAACCTGGGGGTGGTGGAGCTAACTCTCGCACTGCACCGGGTCTTCGACTCTCCGCGCGATGTCTTGCTGTTCGACACCGGCCACCAGGCCTACGTCCACAAGATCCTGACCGGACGAGCCGGCGACTTCGACTCTCTGCGGCAGCGCGGCGGCCTGTCCGGCTATCCGAGCCGCGCCGAATCCATCCACGATGTCATCGAGAACTCCCATGCCTCGACCGCGCTGTCCTATGCCGAGGGCATCGCCACGGCTCTGCGTCACCGCGGTCGCCCGGAGGGGACCGTCGTCGCGGTGATCGGTGACGGGGCCCTGACGGGCGGAATGGCATGGGAAGCGCTGAACAACATCGGCGCGGGCGACCACGGGCGACTGGTCATCGTGCTCAATGACAACGGACGCTCTTACGCGCCCACCGTCGGCGGCCTGTTCGAGCACCTGGCCCGGTTGCGCGAGGGCCTGCACGGGGACCGGGATACCTCCGCGCAACCGCCCGAGGCCACGGTGTTCGAGGCGCTGGGGCTGGCCTACTCCGGCCCCATCGACGGCCACGACATCATCGCCTTGGAGGCGGCCCTGCGCGCGGCGGCCGATCGGGGACGCCCCACCGTCGTGCACTGCTCGACCGCCAAGGGGCGCGGGTACGCGCCGGCCGAAAACGACGAGGCCGATCACCTGCACGGTGTGGGAGTCCTCGATCCGACCACCGGCCGCCCCGTCAAGACGCCGCTGTCCACGTGGACGTCGGTGTTCGGTAGGGAGATCGCCGATATCGGCGCCGAGTGCCCTGATGTGGTCTGCCTGAGTGCGGCCATGGTGCACCAGGTGGGACTGGGCACCTTCGCGCACCGCTTCCCCGACCGGGTCTTCGATGTCGGTATCGCCGAGCAGCACGCGGTGTGCTCGGCCGCCGGGCTGGCCACCGGCGGCCTGCACCCGGTGGTCTGCCTGTACGCGACGTTCCTCAACCGCGCGGTCGACCAGGTGCTCATGGACGTCGCCTTGCGCGGCCTGCCGGTCACGTTCGTGCTCGACCGGGCCGGGATCACCGGGCCCGACGGCCCCAGCCACCACGGCATGTGGGACATCACGCTGCTGTCGGTGGTTCCCGGGATGAACGTGGCCGCACCCAGAGACGCCACGCGGCTGCGCGACCTGCTGCGCGAGGCGATCGGTATCGACGATGGTCCCACCGCCATCCGCTTCCCCAAGTCCGCTGTGGGCCCAAACATCGATGCCGTCGCTCGAATGGACGGTCTGGACCTCCTGCACCGGTCCCGGGGGCTGGGGCTGGACGTGCTGCTCGTGGCGGCCGGGCCGATGGCCGACCCGTGCCTGCAGGCGGCCCGAGAACTGGAGGCGGAGGGCATCGGCGCCACCGTAGTGGACCCACGGTGGATCATCCCGGTCAACCCGTCCTTGGTCCATCTGGCGGCCCGGCACGAAAGCGCGGTGTGCGTCGAGGACGCCACCCGCACCGGAGCGATGGGCACGATGCTCGCCCAGGCGTGCGCGGACTCTGGGATCACCACGCCCGTTCGCGTCCTCGGTCTGCCGCGCCACTTCATCGAGCACGGTGCGCGCGGCGAACTGCTGGCCGAACACGGGGTGACCGGACCGGCGATCGCGCAAGCGGCCCGGCGCCTCCTCCACGGATCGCCGCACGGCTACCGACCTCACGACCCCCACGACGAACTGTGAAGGGAGAACAGCCATGAGCGCCGTTGATCTGGGCATGCCCAGTAGTGCGAGCACGGGGTTGAGTCCCCGGCGCGTCTCGCGCCAGGTAGTGGTGGGTGACGTGCCGGTGGGTGGGTCGGCGCCGGTGTCGGTGCAGTCGATGACCACCACCCTGACCGCCGACATCGACGCCACGCTGCAGCAGATCGCCGAACTGACAGCGGCGGGCTGCCAGATCGCGCGAGTGGCAGTCCCCTCGGCCGACGACGCCGCCGCGCTCCCGACGATCGCGAAGAAGTCGCAGATCCCGGTGATCGCCGACATCCACTTCCAACCCAAGTACGTCTTCGCGGCGATCGACGCCGGCTGCGGGGCGGTGCGGGTCAACCCGGGCAACATCAAGAAGTTCGACGACAAGGTCGGCGACATCGCCAAGGCCGCCAGCGACGCAGGAGTCCCAATCCGTATCGGAGTAAACGCCGGATCGCTCGACCGGCGGCTGCTCGCCAAGTACGGCAAGGCTACCCCCGAGGCGCTGGTGGAGTCCGCGCTGTGGGAGTGCTCGCTGTTCGAGGAGCACGGGTTCGACGACATCAAGATCTCGGTCAAGCACCACGATCCAATGGTCATGATCAGCGCCTACCGACAGCTGGCCCAGGCCTGCGACTACCCGCTGCACCTGGGTGTCACCGAAGCAGGGCCTCCTCCCCAGGGCACCGCGAAATCAGCGGTCGCCTTCGGAGCGCTGCTGTCCGAGGGCATCGGCGACACCCTGCGCGTCTCCCTTTCGGCACCACCGGTGGAAGAAGTGACGACCGGCATTCTCATCCTGGAAGCTTTGGGGCTGCGCGAGCGCCGGCTGGAGATCGTGTCCTGCCCCTCTTGTGGACGCGCCCAGGTAGATGTCTACCGGCTGACTGAGGAGGTCACCGCGGCCTTTGCGGGGTTCCCTGTCCCGCTGCGGGTGGCCGTCATGGGGTGCGTCGTCAACGGCCCTGGCGAGGCCCGAGAAGCCGATATCGGCGTGTCCTGCGGCAATGGCAAGGGCCAGATCTTCGTCAAGGGCGAAGTCATCAGGACGGTCCCGGAATCCAAGATCGTCGAGACCCTGCTCGAAGAGGCAATAGCCCTGACCTCTGAGACCATCGGGGCGGGTTCCGAGAATTCCGGTCAAGGGGGAATGAGAGCTTAGAACGGTGACGGATCCTCAACTTCTCAAACCCCTTCGCCATCCCTTCCCGACTCTGGTCAACGAGCACGCGTCGGAGATGCAAAAGCACCCCGAGCGACACTGGGCCGACGGCGAATACCAGGGCCTGGTGGCGCCGGACATCGTGCTTCAAAAGGGCGCGCGTGGCCAACATGACCGCCTACTTCTTCCCCATGGCCACACGCGGGCGACGGACTCCGCTCGCACGCATCAGGACGGGAACGAACTGCGGGCTGTCGCCGGCCTGGCCGGGCGTGAGCAGGAAGGCCAGGGGGTGGCATCGTCGGTCGGCCGCGGGAGGGATCGTGTTGGTCAACCCGCCTCGGGACCGCCCCCTTCAGGGGTCTTCAAGCGGGCCCCACGTCGTCGGCGGAGTCGCCGGCGGACCCGCCGGCGCTCAACGCTCGCGCCGTCGCGTTGTTCGTTGTGCGGCTGTTGTCCCTTCGTGTCACCCCTTTTTCGGACTCCACGGCCGCCGTCTACTCCGGGGCCAGAGCCGTCCCGGCGGCGTGGTGGTGGGCACGGACCGTGGCCGAGTCCACGCTGGCCAGCTCCGGGTCGATCCGGACGCGGGCGGCGACCTCGGTGATCATCGCTTCCAGCAGGTGCTGGAAGATGCCTTGCCGCGTCCAGATCCGGAAGCGGTCATAGGCGCTCTGCCGGGGCCCGGACTCGCTCGGCAGGTCGCGCCAGGGGTTGCCGATGCGGAATCTCCACATCACCGCGCTGAAGTGTTTCCGCGGGTCAGAAATGGGTCAGACCGCAGCGGTCGGGAGAGGGGGCTCGATCAGGCCCACTGTTCATCAGTGAGACCACCTCGGGCCATGGCTCAGGATTTATCAAGCTCTCCGGCCTGGGCGCAGGCGATCCACCAAACTCGTGATCTGAACTCCAGACGCGATCTAGGTCACACATCCCACCACCAAGCGATTGTGGGATACGGTGCGGGGGCATCTGTTGTTAGGGGGCGGTCTGTGATGCCGGTCCAAACGAGTTCGATCTCGACTTCGGACTGGCCGTCGGGGTCGGTGTAGCGCTTGGCATTGGGGGCCCAGTCCAGGCCAGCGCGCACGCAGCCGAGCGACAGGTCGACCAGGGTGCGGGTGTCCCTGTGATACTGACCGCTTCGGACGCGCTCAGCAAGCCGCACAGCCCGGAGCATGATCCGGTTTCGGAGGTCCGCGAGGTGATGAAACGCTTCGGTAACTCCGCATCCGTGCTCGCGCATCAGCAGCGGGATTGCCGTCGGCTCGTGCGGCATCCTCCGGTCCTCATGTTCTGCCTGCCAGTGCTCCTTGGGGTAGGAGTAGATGTCGTCGTCTAGACAGAGCAGCATCTCGGCGGCCTCCACCGCCGCCTTGACGGGCAGGTCGTAGCGCTCCGATTCGGGCACGGCTAGCTCGGCGGCGATCTCGATGTGTATGGTAGCGCCGGTGGCGAAACCGAGGTCACGGCGTACCAGTAGGAAGTCATCGAGAGTCCCCGGCGTCCCGGTGTGTCGCTGCGCCGCCTCCCACGCAGCCGCCCACGCGACCCCTTGACACAAGTCAAGCCACCGCCGCCACAGCTTCGGTGGGGTCAGTTCCCTGATCCGTTGTGAGAGTTCGGCGGCAGCCCGGTGGTAAGGGTCGTGGAAGCGGCATCCTTGTGTTCCTACAGTGATCGCGTACATAAAATCATGGAACCAGTTGACCAGCGCGTCGGTCGTTCTGCTTGTGGAGCCGGTGTCAGTTCGGTGATCATCGAATGAGAACGCGAGGTAGAATAAGTCGGAACCGAGCTGGACGAGGTCCGTAGGCGCGCTGTTTGGCATCATGTAGGAAATCAGTCTGGCCGAGTCAGTATTGGCGCTCTGCCGACGCGCGGTTGGGGATCCGAAAAGGTCGAATGATTCCATCCAGTCCAGTGAGCGTTGCTCCACCTGTGCATGGTGAGGATGCGGGCGGTTCGGTGGAAGCGGGCAATAGAAGGTAGGGATCTCATAAGGTGCCTGCATAGGAACCTCCCGCCAGAGTCTACAGGTACACCGAAATACTCACCCATTCTACCTTCCGGATTCGTCACAGGAGGGCTGGTAATATAACTGTCACCTGCCACTGTCACCTGCCGTCGCAGTCCAGCCCGGACCTACGATCACTACCTGGTGCTACACGCGAGACCACCGGCCTGCTCGACGAACTCGGCCCCACGGCGAACACGACTGGTACACATGCGTGATCGACTCACTGAGCTCTTTTCATCTTCGGTATCGAGTTGGTCAGGTGAAGGGTGAGAATGGCCCGGACGAGTACTGTGGTCCACGCGGGAGAGCAGCGGAGCTTGTCCAGCAGCCGCCAGTGCTTGAGGGTGGCCACGGCCTGCTCGCCCAGGGCACGGATTTTGGCGTGGGAGCGGTTGAGGGGCCGCTGCCCCGCGGAGAGGTTCTCCCAGCTGCCGCGGAAGGGCACCATGACGGTGCCGCCGGCCCCCCGATAGCACTTGTCGACCCAGCAGGCCACGTCTTCGTTGGCCAATACGCCGATGATCCCGTGAGTGCGCGCCACGCGGATGTCGTAGACGGCGACGGGTAAGGGCGGAATGGCCACAGCCCAGAAATTTCTTGCATATGCGCCAGGAACATGTCACCTTTCAATGACATTTTTATGGCGTACCAGATAGCGAGTGGACAGGTTCGGAACGATGGGATCGCGATGATGTCAGAGGCCAGCGCGCCAAATTCCCTATTCCGGTTGTCCGGAGTTCCAAAGCGACCCATGAGGGCGGTCGGAAACGATAGGGGAATCAGCCTCGAACCAGTATCTGATAGCGCTGCGGTGGGAAGCGCGTCTCAGCGGCGAGGAGCTGGCGCGGAGGGTCAACGCGGTAGGCGACGAGCCGCCCCGGCACGGTTGTCTATCACTGGGCCGCGCTCGCCCACCAGCGCGCCGTC
>RJMB01000027.1 GCA_003725585.1 Halostreptopolyspora alba
CTGCGGCGCTGGTCGCTCGTGTTTGTTGGGGCTCGCTGGCGCTCGCCTGCTCGGGTGCCTGGGAAGCCGGGGATCTTCGGGTCCTGCGGCGCTGGTC
Source organism: Halostreptopolyspora alba (assembly GCA_003725585.1). Classification (GTDB taxonomy): domain Bacteria; phylum Actinomycetota; class Actinomycetes; order Streptosporangiales; family Streptosporangiaceae; genus Lipingzhangella; species Lipingzhangella alba. The sequence continues at coordinate 98 of RJMB01000027.1, forward strand.
GCTCGTTCCTCGCTCCCGCGCCTGCGGACCCTGCAGAACCCCGGCGGCACCCGACCCACTCGCTCCCGCGCCTACGGACCCTGCGGAACCCCGGCGGCATCCGAGACAACCCCGATGTCGTGGGGTCGCCCGGCCAGCCCCGTGTCTCATAGGGTGACGGCATGACGTCGATGTACAAGCCACCGGGGCTTCCCGAGGCTGATCGCTGCCTGGTCATGGGGGTGGTGAACGTCACCCCGGACTCGTTCTCCGACGGTGGGCGATGGTTCGACACCGGGCGGGCGATCGAGCACGGTCTGCGCCTCGCCGAGGAGGGGGCCGACATCGTCGACGTCGGCGGCGAGTCCACCCGTCCCGGGGCGCAGCGGGTGACGTGCGACGAGGAGATCCGCCGGGTCGGCCCGGTCGTGACGGAGCTGGCCCGGCAGGGGGTTCCGGTCAGCATCGACACCATGCGCGCGGAGGTGGCCGGGCACGCCGTGGACGCGGGCGCGCTCCTGGTGAACGACGTCAGTGGCGGGCTCGCCGACCCCGCCATGGCGCGGCTGGTCGCGCGGACCGGAGTGGCCTACGTGCTGATGCACTGGCGCGGCCACAGCCACGAGATGGAGAACCGCGCCGTGTACGGCGACGTGGTCAAGGAGGTGCACGACGAGCTGCGCGCGCGCCTCGAGTCGATGGTCGACGAGGGGGTCGATCCCGGCCAGATCGTTCTCGACCCCGGTCTCGGCTTCGCCAAGCGCCCCGAGAACGCCCACAACTGGGCGCTGCTCGCCCACATGGACACGTTCCACGCTCTGGGGCGTCCCCTGCTGATCGCGGGCTCCCGCAAACGCTTCCTCGGCCGGCTGCTCACCGACCCCGAAGGCAACGAACGCGTGTTCACCGAGTGCGACGACGCCACCCTCGCGCTCACCACGTTGTCCGCGGATCGCGGCGCCTGGTGCGTACGGGTGCACAACGTCCGGCCCAGCGCCGACGCGGTGCGGGTTGCGGCGGCCTGGAACACGGGCGGCGCCCGGCTGGACCAGGGGCGCGGCACCCCGGTGGGGCGGAGCGTCCGGTGAAGTCCCGCCAGGAGATCGTTGATCGGGTGGCTGAGGTCAACACCCAGTTCTACGGGGCGATCGAGGACGGCGACATTGACCTCATGCGTCGGGTGTGGGCCGAGGAGGACGAGGCGCCGGACCTCGTGTGCGTGAACCCCGGCTGGCCGCTGCTGCGTGGCCGCGCGGAGATCATGCGCGCGTGGATGCTGGTCATGGCGAACGTGCCCTACATCCAGTACGTGTTGACCGAGACCAACATCGGCGTGAGCGGCGACACCGCGATGGTCACCTGCGAGGAGAACGTGCTCACCGCCGAGGACGACAGCCCGGGTTTCGTCGCCGGAGGCCGGGTGGTCGCCACGAACCTCTTCGTGCACACGACGAACGGCTGGCGGATGTGGTCGCACCACGCCTCGCCGGTGATGCTCGACGACGATGACGAAGAGGAGTGAGGTGACCGGCGCGGGAGGACCTGCGGCCCGGGCCGACCCCCGGGACCGCCTGGACCGGATAGCTGTGCGGGGACTTCGCGCGTGGGGCCACCACGGCGTCCTCGAGCGGGAGCGGCGTGAGGGCCAGACGTTCGTGGTCGACGTCGTGCTGGGGGTGGACTCCCGGGAGGCGGCGCGTACAGACGACCTCGCCCACACGGTTCACTACGGGGTCCTCAGTGAGCGCTTGGTCGGCGCGGTCGAGGGCGAGCCGGTGGCCCTCATCGAGACGCTGGCACAGCGCCTCGCGGACACCTGCCTCGCCGAAAGCGTGGTACACGAGGTGGAGGTGACGGTGCACAAACCCGACGCGCCGATTCCGCACGAGTTCTCCGACGTCACCATCACGATCGTGCGGGACCGCTGATGGGGACCCCGGCCATCACGCGCCGGGCGGTGCTGTCACTGGGCAGCAACCTCGGCGAACGCATGGAGCACCTGCAGGGCGCGGTCGACGCGCTGTTCGACGCCGACGGTCTCACCCCGGTGGCGCTTTCGCCGGTGTACGAGACCGCTCCCGTGGGCGGTCCGGAGCAGGGCGCCTTCCTGAACGCCATCGTCGTGGCCGACAGCACCCTCGGCCCCGACCTGCTGCTGGAACGCGCCCAGAACGTCGAGCTGGCGTTTCACCGTGAGCGCGCGCAACGCTGGGGACCGCGCACCCTGGACGTCGACATCATCGCCTATGGCGACGAGGTCCGCGACTCCCCGGAGCTCACCCTGCCGCACCCGCGCGCCCACGAGCGGGCGTTCGTGCTGTCCCCCTGGACCGACGTCGAGCCCGAGGCCACCATCCCGGGGAAGGGCAACGCGCGGGAGCTGCTGGGCGGTCCCGGCGTCGCGGAGCAGCGAATGCGCCGACGTGACGACCTCGTTCTGCGCGTGCCGGAGTGACCACATCGACAACCGGCGGGGAGCACATGGACAGGCAGACGCACCAGGGCAGCGTGCGGCCGACAGGCTGGCGGCTTGTGCTGGGGACCATCCTGATCACGGGGATGCTGTGCTATGTCGTGGTGGACCAGGCGTACGCGAGCCTTCCCCTGCTGCCGTGGACGGCGATCCCCACGCTCGCGCTGCTGGCCGTCGGAGAGGGGATCACGGCCGTACACACCCGCCGCCGGATCCGCCGGGTTGCGGGGACGGTCCCGATCGATCCGTTGAGCGCCGCCCGGCTGGTCGCGCTGGCCAAGGCCAGCGCGGTGTTGGCCTCACTGGGGATCGGCGCGTTCGGGGGGATGGCGCTAGCGCTGTTGAGCCGGCTGCACGCGCCGGCGTCGCGCGCCGACGCCCTCACCGCCTCCGGGACGCTTCTCGCGGCGGGCCTGGTGCTGGCCGCGGCGCTGTTCCTGGAGTACTCCTGCCGTGTCCCGGACGGGGACGAGGGTGAGGAGCAGCCGCACGGCGAGTAGCCGTGAACGGGCTTCCGCCCGCGCACGCGAGAACCGCACCAGGTGATCGAGGTCCACACCCCGTGCCGCTCCTACACACGGGATTGGCATGAGGATGATTGACTGGAATCGTGGAGTTTGACGCGTCTGAGCAATCAGCCTCACCGGTCGCGACCGACACGGAACCCGGGGGCTCCGCCGAGAACACCGGGCCGCGGCGCGAGTCAGCGGAGGAGGCGAGCGTGGCGGCCGCCCCTGTGTCCTCGGTGGCGGCGGCCTTCGCCGCTCCCGCGCACATGACGTGGACCCGGGTGTCACCGAGGCTGGCCTGGTACCGCAGGCTGCTCCTGCTCGCTCCCGCGCTGCCGGTGGTCGTGCTCGGTGGCGCGGTCGTCGGACTGTGGTGGAGCTGGCAGTGGGCGGGTGCGCTGGCCGGACTCGTCGCGCTCGTGGTCGCGGTGAGCTGGCTGGCCGCGCGTTCGGAGGCGCGGGCGTGGGGGTACGCCGAAGGCCACACCGATCTTTACCTGACCTATGGCGTCATCGTGCGCCAGCTGATCGTCGTTCCCTACGGGCGTATGCAGGTGGTCGACGTCACCTCCAACCTGCTGGAGCAGGTACTGGGGATAGCGACCGTGCGGGTCCGGACGGCGGCGACCACCGTCGACCCCCGGATTCCCGGCCTGCGCTTCGACGACGCCGTGGTGTTGCGCGACCGGCTGGCGACACGAAGCGAAACGTTCTCAACGGGGCTGTAACGCGTGAGCGAAGCGAACGAGGGTCCGTCCGCTGGCGACCCGCCCGAGTCCTCGGTGCCGGGCGGCGGTGGCGGCGATGGAGGCGCGGGCGATCCGCCCGCGTGCGGGGACGCCTGGTTCGACACCGGCCCGTCCCCCCAGGAACGCTCCGCGCGGGGGCGAGCGTCTGACAACCAGCCCGACGAGCCCGCGACGCGGGAAGGCGGCTGGTTCACCGAGCCGCCGACCGGGGCGGCCCTGCCGCCCCTGCGGGAGGTGACCGCCCCCACGGAGTCGCACGCCGCCGAGCAGGTGACGCCGCCCGCCGCGGAACCCGGACCCCGCGAGGCCCATTCCGCCGCCACCGCTGGGAACGACCATGAACCCCGTGGCGGCGCGGCGTCGGAGCACGGCGGGGAGGGAGCGCCGGCACGGCGCGAGTACGACCATAACGGGGCGGGTGACCCTTCGCCCGCGGGCGGGGAGAACGGTATCCCCGACCCAGAGAGAACCCACGAGGGGCCGAAGCGGGCCGGCGCTGTGACGCCTCTGGGGCCACACGTGGCCGAGGAGCGCGCCGAGACCGGCCCTCCCGGTGGCCGGAACGGCCGAAGCCAACCCGAACGGGCACGCCCCGCCACCTTCGAACCGCCGCCAGCCGCGCCCGGCCCCGCCTGGCAGGCGTACCGCCCCCCCGGGTACGCCGCACGGCCCGCGCCCGCCCCACCGGGGTACCGCCCTTCCGGGCCGCCGGCCGCGCCACAGCCACCTCCCGGGGCGCCACAGCCTCCGCCCGGGGCACCACCACCGAACACCACACCCCCTCCGGGGGCGCCCTCGCCTCCGGCGCACCCTCCCCACCCCGGGGCGGCGCCGCACGGCACGCAGGCGCCCGGGGCGCGGCCCCCGAGTGCCCAGCCACATCCCGGTGCCGCAGCCTCCGGGTACGCGCCCGGTCCCGCCTCGCCGTACCACGCCGGTGGCAACGTGCGCTTCCTACCGCCGTCACCGCCGGGAGGCAGCGGCGCCTCGCCATCTCCGCCACCACCGGTGGCGCCGCCCACGCCACCACAGCGCCCCCCGGAGGTCGACGTCACACGGGGTCGGCACCGGATGCACTGGTCGACGGTGCCGTTCCAGGTGTTGTTGTTCACCGTGGTGTTCCTGGCGCTGCCCGGTGTGATGCTCATGCAGTTCGGCGCGATCGTGTTCGTGTCGATCATGTCGGTCGCCGCTCTCGGCGCGACCGGCTACGCGGTGCTGTCCTGGTCGCGCTCGTTCTTCGAGCTGAACGAGGACCATCTCATCGTGCACACCGGGCTGGTGCGGCAGCTCTCCCGAGAGATCCCACTGAGCCGGCTGCAGGCCGTGGACGTGGTACGGCCGCTGTTGATGCAGATTCTCGGGCTCGCCGAGCTGCGAGTCGAGCTGGCCGGCGGCGACTCCGGCGAAATCAGGTTACGGTACCTCTCCCACGGGACCGCGGAGCGGTTACGGGCCTCGTTGCTCGCGCACGCGGCCGGGCTGTCCGGCAGGACACCGGAGGCTCCGGAGTGGCCCTTCTACCGGCTTCCGTTCGGTCTGCTGCTGGGGGCGCTCACGTTCCGGGTCCCGGTGTTGAGCGCGTTCGCGCTGCTCGTGGCACTGCTGGTCGCCGGTTACATGTTCCGGGAACTGGGCGTGCTCGGGGGTGCGGTCCCGTTGCTGCTGGGACTGATCCGGGGGTTCCACGGCCCGCTACTGCGTTACACGGACTTCTACTCCTCGCTCTCACCCGACGGCCTGCGCCTGCGGTACGGAATCTTCCAGGCGCGGATGCAGACGGTGCCGCCGGGCAGAGTGCAGGCGGTCCGTATCGTGGAGCCGATGCTCTGGCGCGTTCTGGGCGTGGCCCGGGTCGAGGCCAACGTCGCGGGCTATGTGGGAGAGCGCCAGATGGACTCCTCGACCCTGCTCCCGGTGGCTCCGCGACGGACGGCGTTCGCCTTGGTCAACGAGCTGTTCCCGGGGACGGACGCCGCACGGGTGGCCCTGCACCGGGCCGCGCGTGGCCGCTCCGGCAACGAGGCGGTGGGCACCGACGGCGGCCTGGTGGTGACCTCGCACGGCACCTTCACCCGGGTCGTCGAGATCGTTCCGGAAGCCCGCGTACAGACGGTCCGACTCACCGCGGGCCCGTTGAGCAGGTGGCGCGGGATCGCCACCGTGCACGTGGACACCCCACCCGGCCCGATCCGGGCGCACGCGGCGGGACGCGACATCGGGGAGGCGCGGCGGATCGTCGACGGGATCGCCGAACGCGGGCAGGGGGCACGAATGTCGGGCACGGGCCCGGAACGATGGGCGACCCGGAGCGAGCGACCCGGTCCCCCGAGCTGAGGGCGGCCGCGACGACCGGAGTTCGCGCCACTCGAGCCGGCCAGTAGGGTTGGGCCCGAGACGTCCGGTACCCCGGGTGGACTGGAACGAGGACATGGAACCCACGGAAGCTACGCGTCAGCGGCCAGCCCGGCTGGCGGTCGGTGTCATCGGTCCGGGCCGTGTCGGCTCGGTCCTGGGAGCGGCGTTGGAACGTGCCGGGCACCGTGTCGTGGCGGCGTCCGCCGTGTCCGAAACCTCTCGCGACCGCGTCGAGCGGCGACTACCCGACGCCCGCGTCCGCGAGCCCGCGGGCGTGGTCGAGGCGGCCGACCTGGTGCTGCTCACGGTTCCCGACGACGCCCTGGCACCGCTGGTCGACGGTCTCGCCGACACCGGCGCCCGGGTCGAGGGCACGATCCTCGCGCACACCAGCGGCAGCCACGGCTACGGCGTTCTCTCCAGCGCGACCTCGTTGGGCGCGCTCCCGTTGGCGCTGCACCCGGTCATGACGTTCACGGGACGCGACGAGGACCTCGACCGCCTCGCCAGCTGCGCTTTCGGGGTGACCGCCCCGGAGGCCCTACGGCCCATCGCCGAGGCGCTGGTCGTGGAGATGGGCGCCGACCCCGTGTGGATCGCCGAGGAGCACCGCGCGCTCTACCACACCGCACTCGCGGGGGGAGCGAACCACCTGGTCACACTGGTGACGGAAAGCGCCGCCCTGCTCGGCAAGGCCGGGGTGGAGAGCCCTTCGCGAGTGCTCGGCCCCCTCCTGGGCGCGGCCCTGGACAACGCGCTGCGCCTGGGAACGGATGGTCTCAGCGGCCCGGTCATGCGTGGGGACGCCGAGACCGTCGCGGGGCACATAGCGCAGCTGCGCGCGCACTCCCCGGAGAGCGTGCCGAGCTATGTCGCCCTGGCGCGGCTGACCGCGGGCCGGGCCCTCGACGCGGGGATGCTCAAGCCGAACGACGCGGAGCGCTTGCTGGACGTCCTCCGGGCGTGAGCCGACAACCCTTTTGGAGGACAGGTATGGACGAGCCGACCGTCACCCCGCGCACCGTCCCGCAGGTCGCCCGTACGACCGAGGAGTTCGGCCCGCTGCGTGAGAAGTTGGGCCGGCTGGCCCTGGTTCCGACGATGGGGGCGCTGCACAGGGGGCATCGGAGGCTGATCACCGAGGCGCGAGAGCAGGCGGACTCGGTCGTCGTGAGTATCTTCGTCAACCCCTTGCAGTTCGGGCCGGGAGAGGACTACGACCGCTACCCGCGCGACCTCGACGCCGACCTCGAGTCCTGCGCCGACGAGGGGGTGGACGCGGTGTTCGCCCCCAGCGCGGAGGTGATGTACCCGGGCGAGCAGATCGTCACGGTGAACCCCGGGCCCATGGGTCGGGTGCTCGAGGGCGAGTTTCGGCCGGGATTCTTCGACGGGGTGCTCACGGTGGTGGCCAAACTCTTCCATCTGGTGCGGCCGGACATCGCGGTCTTCGGGCAGAAGGACGCCCAGCAGCTCGCCCTGGTCCGGCGTATGGTGCGGGACCTGTGCATGCCCGTTTCGGTCGTGGCCGTGCCGACCGAACGTGACGCGGACGGGCTGGCGACGTCGAGCCGCAACGCCTACCTGGACCCGCGTGAGCGCCAGAGCGCGCTCGCGCTCTCCCAGGCGCTGCTGGCCGGGGCGGACGCCTCCGTCACGGGGCCGGTCGGCATTCTCAGCGCCGCCCGATCCGTGCTCGACCGGGCGGCCGTCGCGGACCCGCCCCTCGTCGTCGACTACCTCGCCCTGGTGGACCCGCAGACGTTCACCGAGGTCCCCGGGGACTACCGGGGCGAGGCGGTGCTCGCGGTGGCCGCGCGCGTGGGCGGGACCCGGTTGATTGATAATGTGCCGCTCACACTGTGACTGCCAGTGGTATCACGCGGAACGAGGAGAGCGCCCGGTGACCGAGACGGCCATCCCGTTACCCGACCGGCTGGCCGCCCCCGCGGCCGGCTGGACGGTCGACACCGACGTCGTCGTCGTCGGCTCCGGGATCGCGGGGTTGAGCACGGCCCTGCGGTACACCCGGAGCACCCCCCAGGGCAGGGTCGTCCTCGTCACCAAGGACACGATCTCCAACGGATCCACCCGGTGGGCCCAGGGCGGGATCGCCGCTGCCGTCGCCCCCTCCGACGCCCTTACGCACATGGTGGACACCATGGCGGCCGGCGCGGGAATGTGTGACGCCGAGGCCGTGCGCACCCTGGTCAACGAGGGGCCGGACGCCCTGCGCTGGCTCCTGGACCTGGGAACGGCCTTCGACCGTGGGGACGACGGGGCGTTGGCACTGACCCGCGAGGGCGGTCATCACGCCGCCCGGATCGCGCACGCCGGTGGGGACGCGACCGGCGCGGAGATCGAGCGCGCCCTGACGGCGGCCGTGCGAGCCGAGCCCCGGATCGAGGTGATCGAGCACGCTTTCGTTCCCGACCTGCTGTGCGGCCCCAACCCGGAGCACGCCATGCGCGGCGAGCCGGCCGAACGCCCCCACGCCGTTTGCGGGGCCACGGTGCACGTCATGGGCGAGGGCCGGCGCGACGGCGTTGGTGCCGTGCGTGCCCGGGCGGTGGTGCTGGCCACCGGGGGCATGGGGCAGGTCTTCGGTGCCACGACCAACCCCGCCGTGTCCACCGGAGACGGGTTGGCCCTGGCACTGCGGGCCGGAGCCGGTGTCCGCGACCTGGAGTTCGTACAGTTCCACCCGACCGTGCTCTGGCTGGGGTCCGAGGCGCGCGGCCAGCAGCCGCTGATCTCCGAGGCGGTGCGCGGCGAGGGCGCCTTCCTGGTCGACAGTTCCGGGCGCCGCTTCATGCTGGGCGAGCACGAACTGGCCGACCTCGCCCCGCGTGACGTGGTGGCCAAGGCCGTCGCCCGCGCCATGGAGGCCACCGGGTCCTCGCACGTCTACCTCGACGCCCGGCACTTCGGCTCGGACACGTGGCGGGGCCGCTTCCCCACCATCCTGGCGAGCTGCCTCGAACACGGTATCGATCCGGTACACGACCTCGTTCCGGTGGCGCCGGCCGCGCACTACGCGTCCGGTGGTGTTCAGGTCGACCTGAACGGCCGGACCTCGCTGCGCGGGCTGTACGCCGTCGGAGAGGTCGCCCGCACCGGGGTACACGGCGCCAACAGGCTGGCCTCCAACTCGCTGCTGGAGGGGGTGGTGTTCGCCGACCGGATCGCGCGGACCATCGCCGAGGAGCCCCCCACGCGTACCTGGCCAGCGGAGTTCGACGCGGGCGGGTTGGTCGACCCCTCGATCGTGCCGGAGCTGCGGGCCATCATGTCGCGCCACGTGGGCGTGCTGCGCGACGGCGCGGGGCTCGCCGCCGCCGCCGAGAGGCTGGCCGAACTCGCCGGGAGCGGAGCGAGGTCCGTCGAAGCCGGGGTCCCCGCCTGGGAGGCCACCAACATGCTCACCGTCGCGGCCGTGCTGACCCGCGCCGCGACCGCGCGCACCGAGACTCGCGGCGCGCACTGGCGCGCCGACCACCCCGGATCCACCCAGGGGCGGCGCGAGCACGTCACCGTCGAGCTGCGCCGCGGCCGGCCGTCCAGCTACACGATCCCGCGCGGCGGGCCGAAGCGGCTCCGGTCCGGCCCCCTCGTCGCCGCGTTGGGCGAGGAGGCCGGCGTGCTCGCCGCGCGGACGGTGATGGAGGCACTGCACGAGGACGTGGCGTTCGGCCCCGGTCAGTGTCGTCTGCCAGCGGGAATCGGCGTCGACGTCACCAGCGTGGCCACTATTCCCGAGACCCAGATCCGCACCGGGCACATCGTTGCCCGCGCTGGTGGGGTGGTCGCCGGCCTTCCCGTGGCCGAGGCCGCGTTCTGGCAGGTGGCCGAGGGTGTCGTCGAGGTGCGACGCGAGGCCGCCGACGGCGACGAGGTCAAGCGCGGCGACACGTTGATGCGCGTCACCGGACGCACCCGCGACCTGCTCACCGCCGAGCGCACCGCCCTGAACCTGCTGACCCACCTCTCGGGTGTCGCGACCGCCACCCGCGGCTGGGTGACCGCGGTCGCGGGAACCCGGGCGCGGATCCGGGACACCCGCAAGACGCACGCGGGACTGCGTGTCCTGGAGAAATACGCCGTGCGTTGTGGTGGTGGGGTCAACCACCGGTTCGGGCTCGGCGACGCGGCCCTGGTCAAGGACAACCACATCGTCGCGGCGGGCGGGGTGGCCGAGGCGGTCCGCGCGGTGCGCGAGGCCCACCCGGACGTGCCACTCGAGGTCGAGGTGGACCGTCTCGACCAGATCGAACCGGCCCTGGCAGCGGGGGCTGAGGAGATCCTGCTGGACAACTTCACCGTTGCGGAACTGCGCGAGGCCGTGACGTTGGTCGCGGGCCGCGCCCGGCTCGAGGCCAGCGGTGGGTTGACCCTCACGACCGCCCCCCAAGTCGCGGCCACGGGGGTGGACTACCTCGCGGTCGGGGCCCTGACCCACTCCAGCCCCGCGCTGGACATCGCGCTCGACCTCGAAAACTGACCACGAACCATCCCGATCTCCCGGACAACCGCGAAAAGGGGCCCCGATGCTGCTCGCGATCGATGTGGGCAACTCGCAAACGGTTCTCGGCCTGTTCGATGGCGACCACCTGCTGGAGCACTGGCGGGTCGGCACGGACTACCGGCGTACCGCCGACGAATGGGCCGTGGTGCTACAGGGGCTCATCGGAGCCAGCTCCCTACTGGGACCGAACGATGTCGACGGGATCGCCCTGTGCTGCTCCGTGCCGACCGTGCAGCTGGAGATGCGGGCGATGTTCCGGCGGCACTACGGCGACGTTCCCGCCGTCATCGTGGAGCCCGGGGTGAAGACGGGGGTGCCGATCCGGATGGACAATCCCAAGGAGGTCGGCAGCGACCGGATCATCAACGCGCTCGCCGCGGTGCGCCTCTATGACGGCCCCAGCGTTGTCGTGGACTTCGGTACCGCGACCACCTTCGACGCCATCAGCACCAAGGGCGAGTACATCGGGGGTGCCATCGCCCCCGGCATCGACATCTCGGTGGAGGCGTTGTCGCGCCGTGGCGCGCAGCTGCACATGGTGGAGATCGCGAAACCGCGTTCCGTCGTGGCCAAGAACACGACAGAGGCGTTGCGCTCCGGCATCGTCTATGGGTTCGCCGGCCAGGTCGACGGGATCGTCGATCGGATGGTCCAGGAGCTCACCGACGACGCCGACGAGGTCACCGTGGTGGCCACCGGTGGGCTCGCCCCCCTGGTCGTGAGCGAGTGCGAGACGGTCGACGTGCACGAGCCCTGGCTGACCCTCGTCGGGCTGCGGCTGGTCTTCGAGCGCAACACCGAATAGCGTGCCCGCGACGGCCCGTCGCCCCGAACGAATTCGGGCACCCCACCCGGCCCGGTAGGATCGCGCCCGTGAGAACCGCGTGTGGGGTGAGACACACCCGCGCCTCGCGATTGTCGTGGCGCGGGTGAAGCGCCAGGGTAGTCGGGGTGTCCCGAGGGTCACTTTCGGAATACTCCGCTGTGTGGCGCGTGCCGCGGCCGACTGTTCTGTCGAAGGTTGTCTTCGCAGGTCAGTTTGGTTGTCGTAGGTTCTTGCCGCGCAAGTAAAGTACTCTGGGTCGCCATTTTCTCACTCTGGGTCAAAGTATTGACCTTGACGACCTGATCCGCTCCGCTTAGCGTTTCGAAAACAAGCGGAGATTTCCGTGTGTTTGCCGTAGTGGATCGAAAGACGGTAAGTGAGGATGGCCAAACACAGCTTCGGCGGTGTTGACCTTCCTTTGCCGTGTGCGCCATTGCGGTGGCCTGTCCGTCCCAGGTCGCCGCGACCGGGCCCCGGAGTCATGCCGGTGCCGGATTCTCGCTTCTTGCCAGGGGAGCGAGAGTGCCGGGGCCGGTGGGGTGAGTCCGGGGGCATCCCAGCCGCGTGTCAAGAGGTGACGACCTCTGCTTGCCTCAGGTCTCTGCGGCGACGAGTCGATGTTCCGCGCTCACAGGGATGAGGGAGGACGGAGTGGAACAGGCCACACTCGTACGTCGTGCCAAGGAACCGGAAATCACGCCTCTGCGTGAGGGTGTCAGGGAACCGGCGATCACGCCCGTGCGTGAAGGGGCGATGTCGCAGGTGTCGACACCACCGCCGCGTGATGGGCTCCCCAACGTCGCGACGGACCTGGCCGATGACGAGCTCCAACTGTTGGCGGAGATCGCCACGGGTGTCACCACCGACGTTGCCGCACGGCGGTTGGAGCTCAGCGCACGTACGCTACGCCGCAGGCTTCGTGCCATCTGCGACCAGCTCGGGGTGAACACCCCGATCGAGGCGGTCGTGTGGGCCGCGCGCAGACAGCTGATCTGACGAGCGACAGAGAACAGGTGGCCGTTTCGTCCGGGAGCCCCCGCTTGGACGGAACGGCCGTGTTCGAGCGTGCCGTGCGCTTCCGCGGACGAGTAGGCTGGGTCCGGCCATGTCCCTGCCCGAGATCACCGTCCGGCGCGCGCGTACACGCGACGTCGTTCATATCCGCCGCCTGATCGACGAGTTCAGCGGGGAGCGGCGTGTGCTCTCCAAGAGCACGGTCAACCTGTATGAGGACGTCCAAGAGTTCCGGGTGGCCGAGGCCGACGACAGTGCCAGGGGCACTGTCGTCGGTTGCGGCGCCCTTCATGTCCTCTGGGAGGACCTGGCCGAGGTGCGAACGGTGGCCGTCGACCCGGCGGTGCAGGGGCGCGGTGTCGGCCACCGCATCGTCGAGGAGCTGCTCGTCACGGCGCGTGAGCTCGGGGTGCGCAGGGTGTTCTGCCTGACGTTCGAGCCCCGCTTCTTCAGCCGGCACGGCTTCCACCCCATCCAGGGAACCCCCGTCTCGCCACGGGTCTACGAGGAGCTGCTGCGTTCCTACGACGAGGGTGTCGCGGAATTCTTGGACCTGGAACGCGTCAAGCCCAACACCCTTGGCAATACGCGGATGTTGCTGCATCTCGACACCGAGGGATGAGAACCGCGTTCCGCGGCACGCGCCCGAAGTGCCGCGGTTCGTACGATACCCCTGTTGTGTCGCGAATCTCGGTCTGTGGAGACGGGGATTGGCGCGTTCTCCACGGGGTAGCGGGCATCCGGGGCGCGTACCGGAGAGCCGGGTCAACGATGTACCATTCGTGGGTGTTCGGGGTATTTACCGGCGGAGAGATCCTGTCAGCCTCGGAAGTCCTCGTCCTCGCGCGGTAAGCGAAGGCCGCCGGAGTGATTTCGCGACGTTCAGAGAACGGGCCACCCGGCGGCGGATTCGGATACGGCACCCGGCCGGAGTGAGTGAAATCACCGGGCGTGTGGCGCGCGACAGTTGTCGGCCGGGGGCGGACGTGAGGCTTCGGGCGGCAATCCGTGTGTCCCAGCGGGTCCCGATATCAAGAGCGGCACGGAACTCAACGCGTGGAAGAGTCGCGCGGCGACGTCTAACCCCGCAGAAGTCTGGCCGTGACCGCGCGGAGTGGGCCGAGTGGTTCGAAGCCGGACAACGATCTGGCATCTGATGAGTGCCCTTCGGCGTATATGGTCACCGATGTGAGCCGCGTGCATACAGATGGGTAATCTGTGTTTGTGGGGAGAACACGTCTTAGGTCGTCTCGGACCGGTTCCTGGTGCGGAGTGCGCACCCGGATGTATATACCTGTTCCCGCCCGAGGAGAGAGCGGGTCGTTTGCGTGCGGCTACGAAGCGTTGCCATTTCGCGGGTGATTGGCCACAATCTCCTGTCTCAGGGGCGAGTGCCCGAGGTCGGGCGCCGTGGCGTGACGGTTTTGTGGGGAGTCCGAATCCCCTTCCGTCCGAGGAGTGGGCTGAGCAGGTCTCGTATGGTGTCTATGATGTCGGGGACCGAGGTCTGCCGGGTTGGGCGATCAAGAAGTCGGGGCGAGACCACCACACCCCTACGTGGGGTAATTGCTGCACAAAGTAACAACAAGGAAGGGGTGTGCGTTCGATGGGTGACGTTTTGTCGGCGCTGCTCCCACCCGCTGTTGTCGCCACGGTGTTCTGTACGTTCATCATCAAGCTGCTCCGTAGGGAGATGGCTCCCAGAACGTCGGACGGACGGCTCGCCAAGGGGGTGGACGAACCCTCGGGCACCGGAACCGTCAAGGCCGAAACCGAGTCTCAGGCGAACACGGGGACTGTCACGCCGGAAGGTGGGGCAAACGGTGCGGAGAGTCCTTCCGTGGAAGTTCGCGACCATGAGTCGGGAACCGACGATCGCTAACGGCGACGCGGGAATGTGAGGCTTCGTCCGGGCGTTAACGAGATCTGACCGGAGTCCCACTGGGGCGGCGGACTATGACGGGAGTGAGAGCTTTCGGATGGTGGGGCTCGGTTAGCCCGGGGGATTTTGCCGCGTTGGGAATTGTCTTTCGGCTGCACTCCCGATAGCTTTATATTTAGGTGCCCCGCACCACTATGTGAAAGGTCTGTATCCATGGCACAAAAGGTTCAAGTGCTTCTCGTGGACGATCTCGACGGCGGTGAGGCCGAGGAGACGGTTTCGTTCGGAGTCGACGGAACGTCCTACGAAATCGACCTCAGCGCCGACAATGCTTCGCAGCTACGCGAGGCTCTGGCGCCGTACGTCAAGGTCGCACGGAAGGCACCACAGAAGACGGGCCGCGGCAAGCGGCAGCAGCGTAGCGCTCCCAGTCGCGAGCGCAGCGCGGAGATCCGCGCGTGGGCCAAGGCCGCGGGCAAGCAGGTCAACGAGCGTGGCCGCATCCCGGCCGCCATCGTCGCCGAGTACGAGGCAGCCCAGCGCTGAACCCGTGATTTCCTCGCGGGGCTCCCAATGGTGCGTAGCCGCGGGGCGCATTCGACGGAGGGACGTGCCCCGCGCCGGGTACTGCCTCGGACACGAGGCGGACAGGGCGATTCCCTGCATGGTTTCGCGGGGTTCTCGGACGAGGGAGGCTCCCGCGAGATCATGCGTCTCCACAGCCCCCACGGATCGCGCTGTCGTCGGGGCCTTAGCTGCGTGGCCGACCTGCCCGGGAGGGGTGGCGCGTGTCCCACGACGAGCCGGGCCGAACGGGCCTCGAAGTCTCGAATCCCGCTGAGGTGCGTTCGCTCAGAGCAAACCGCACAAACCGGTGGCCCGGAACGGCCCGTGTGCCCTCCCAGTGGGGAGGTACACGGGCCGTTCGCTCGCGGCGTAGCTGGAACACCGAAGGCCCGATAGGTAGTTGGATGTGGATGAACGCCCTATCGTCGGGGAAAGTCTCTTGCACGGACGGCTGTGGAATGGTCGTCGTGTGGGATGTGTTCGTCGGGTCGGTCCGTAGAGCCGGGCGGCTTGGTGGACGGGTGCGGTAGCGCCCTCCAGGGCTTCTCCCCTGAAGGGCCGAAATGCGGAAAAGTGAGGGTCGGAACTGCCGTCCCTGCCTGACCGCTCTGTGAGGAGCGACGAGACATGTTCGAGAGGTTTACCGACCGCGCACGGCGCGTGGTTGTCCTGGCCCAGGAAGAGGCCAGGATGCTCAACCACAACTACATTGGTACGGAGCACATCCTGCTCGGCCTCATCCATGAGGGAGAGGGCGTCGCTGCGAAGGCTCTGGAGAGCCTGGGAATCAGCCTCGAAGCGGTTCGGCAGCAGGTAGAGGAGATCATCGGCCAGGGTCAGCAGGCCCCGTCCGGTCACATCCCCTTTACTCCGCGCGCGAAGAAGGTTCTGGAGCTGTCCCTGCGAGAGGCTTTGCAGCTGGGGCACAACTACATCGGCACCGAGCACATTCTCCTCGGCCTCATCCGTGAGGGTGAGGGTGTGGCCGCTCAGGTTCTGGTGAAGCTGGGCGCCGACCTGAACCGGGTGCGTCAGCAGGTCATTCAGCTGCTGCACGGGTACCAGGGCAAGGAACCACAGGCCACCGGTGCGTCCTCGGAGCAAACCCCGTCCACTTCGCTGGTCTTGGACCAGTTCGGTCGCAACCTGACCCAAGCCGCCCGTGAGAGCAAGCTCGACCCGGTCATCGGCCGCGATACCGAGATCGAGCGCGTGATGCAGGTGCTGTCGCGCCGGACCAAGAACAACCCGGTTCTCATCGGTGAGCCCGGTGTCGGCAAGACCGCGGTTGTCGAGGGTCTGGCACTGAAGATCGTCAAGGGCGAGATTCCCGAGACGCTCAAGGAGAAGCAGCTCTACACGCTGGACTTGGGTGCGCTGGTTGCGGGCAGCCGGTACCGGGGCGACTTCGAGGAACGCCTGAAGAAGGTGCTCAAGGAGATCCGTACTCGCGGCGACATCATCCTGTTCATCGACGAGCTGCACACGCTGGTCGGTGCGGGGGCCGCCGAGGGGGCCATCGACGCGGCGTCGATCCTGAAGCCGATGCTGGCGCGCGGTGAGCTGCAGACCATCGGTGCCACGACGCTGGATGAGTACCGCAAGCACCTGGAGAAGGACGCCGCGCTGGAGCGCCGCTTCCAGCCGATCCAGGTCGACGAGCCCACCATCTCGCACTCGATCGAGATCCTGAAGGGGCTGCGCGACCGCTACGAGGCGCACCACCGCGTCTCCATCACCGACAGCGCCCTGGTGGCCGCCGCGCAGTTGTCGGACCGCTACATCAGCGACCGGTTCCTGCCGGACAAGGCGATCGACCTGATCGATGAGGCGGGCTCGCGGATGCGGATCCGTCGCATGACCGCGCCGCCGGATCTGCGCGAATACGACGACAAGATCGCCAGTGTGCGGCATGACAAGGAGTCCGCGATCGACGCGCAGGACTTCGAGAAGGCCGCCTCGCTGCGCGACGACGAGAAGCAGCTGCTGAACAAGAAGGCGCAGCGGGAGAAGGAGTGGAAGGCCGGCGACATGGACGTTGTCGCCGAGGTCACAGAGGAGCTCATCGCCGAGGTCCTCGCCACGGCCACCGGTATCCCGGTCTTCCGGCTCACCGAGGAGGAGAGCTCCCGGCTGCTCCGCATGGAGGAGGAGCTGCACAAGCGGGTCATCGGCCAGGAGGACGCCATCAAGGCGTTGTCCCAGGCGATCCGGCGTACCCGCGCCGGGCTGAAGGACCCCAAGCGCCCGGGTGGTTCGTTCATCTTCGCCGGCCCGTCCGGGGTTGGGAAGACCGAGCTCTCCAAGACGCTGGCGGAGTTCCTGTTCGGCGACGAGGAGTCGCTGATCCAGCTCGACATGAGCGAGTTCATGGAGAAGCACACGGTCTCGCGGCTGTTCGGCTCGCCGCCCGGCTACGTGGGCTACGAGGAGGGTGGCCAGCTCACCGAGAAGGTCCGGCGCAAGCCGTTCTCGGTCATCCTCTTCGACGAGATCGAGAAGGCCCACGGCGACATCTTCAACTCGTTGCTGCAGGTGCTCGAAGAGGGCCGGCTCACCGATGCCCAGGGTCGCAACGTCGACTTCAAGAACACGGTCATCATCATGACGACCAACCTGGGCACCCGGGACATCTCCAAGGGCCAGGCAATGGGCTTCGCCAAGGAGGACGACGAGCAGACGAACTACGACCGGATGAAGGCGAAGGTGCAGGAGGAGCTCAAGCAGCACTTCCGGCCGGAGTTCCTGAACCGTGTCGATGACGTCATCGTCTTCCACCAGCTCAACGAGAACCAGATCGTCGACATCGTGGACCTGATGGTCTCGGCGCTGGACGAGCGGCTCAAGGACCGCGACATGGGGCTGGAGCTGCGGAACAACGCCAAGAAGGTGCTGGCTTCGCGCGGCTACGACCCCGTGCTGGGCGCGCGCCCGCTGCGGCGGACGATCCAGCGGGAGGTCGAGGACCAGCTGTCGGAGAAGATCCTGTTCGGCGAGCTGAAGCCGGGCCAGATCGTGGTCATCGACGCCGAGGGCGAGGGGGCCGACGCCCGGTTCACCTTCCGCGGCGTCCCCAAGCCCGACTCCGTGCCGGACACTCCCGAGGTCGAGGAGACGGCGAGCTCGTCCACCCAGACGGAGTAGCGGCCACACGACAGAACGAGCGGCGACATGTCGGAGGGGCGGCCCGTACGGGCCGCCCCTTCCGTTGTTGTCGGTGGGGGTAGAGACTCGTGACACTGGCACCCCCTGCCAGTCCCTGCCAGTGACAGTGGGCGTGTGACGGCGTCCCGTGACCGGGTGGGTGAGCTTGGGCGGCTCCGGGGGTGGTGGGAGAGAGCGGACGCCCGGCCCGCCCTGGTGTATGGCGTCGTCGGCGGAATCCCCTCCACCTCACCCGGTGGCGACCGGACCTCTCCGTCGAGGAGAACCCGCTCCGGCTCGCCCGCCGCCCCGAGGGGCCGCTGTCGGAGGGGCTCTGGTGCCGGGCAACGGGGTGGAGGACGGGACGTTCCCGGCGGTGGTGCCGGAGGCGGTCGCCTCACCCGCGGTGGGCGATACGGTCGAGGCCCGATCCACTTTCGGTGGTGTTCTCGCGCTCTCCACTGTCCGCGACATCGCCGACAGCGGCACGGCCGGCCCGCCGAGCGACCCACAGCGCGAGGGCGACGAGGGCGGCTTGCAGCGGGAGCCGCAGCCACAACGGTGTCGCCTCGCCGCCGTCGAACGGCACGTCGGCGACGGCGGCATAGACGTTGGCGGGCGACAGCAGCACGAAGAGAGCGGCGAGGCCGGCACCGACGGCCCTGCGCGTCGCCGCGACTACCAGCCCGACGGCGCCGGCCAGCTCCAGCACTCCGGTCGCGTAGACCACGACGTCGGCGAACGGCACGAACGGCGGAACCATGGCGACCAGGTCGGCGTGGTCGGGCATGGTGGTGGTGCCCCCGGGGACGAAGTGGGAACCGGCGGTCAGGACGAGCATGGCGGCCAGCCCGTACGCCGTACTGTCCGGCCAGCTGGCGAGTCGCCGGACCCCCAACGCGCCAAGCAGGCGCGCCCCCAGGAGGACGACCACGAGAACGACGAAGACGGACATGGGTGCCCCTTTCGTTGAAATTGGATACCAATACTATCTAATTATGGATAGTACAGGTATCCAATGGGTGTCAACGAACGGATGGGCCGGGGTGCCTCGAACGCCCACGGGACGCTCAGCGGGGTGCCAAGAGGGTGGCGCGCCCGGTCGACGTCACCCATGGCGGCGTACGCCTCACCCGTGCCGGACGGCGCACCGCCCCTTCGCGTGGCCGGCTCCCACGAGACTCGGGTGCCGCGGGGCGGGCCGGTTCTGCCACGATCAACGCGGGAGGACCGAACCCACAGCGGCCACGCCGAGTCCAAGGAGGGACGTCCCGGAGACCCGCCGAGACTTAGGGAGAGACATGGTTCCGGTCACCGAACTGGTCTTCACAGCCATCGCGGTGCTGGCGGTCGGTGCGATCCTGGCCTACTGGAGCCGCGATCGGATCGATGCCCGCCGGAGGCGTGACCGGTTGCTCGCGCGGTTCGACGAGGTCGCCGCGGAGATCGACACGCTCACGCTACAGCTGGGCGAGGCCGCGCGGACCCTGCGCCGCGATGTCGAGCTGGTGCGGGGCGCCTTCGCCGCCGATGAGGTGGCGGAGGTCCTGGGGTCCTGTGAGGAACGCCTCTCGCGGGCCGACACGCTGCTGCGTCAGCGCTCCGAGCTGAGCGGGGACACCAGCGAGAGCCTGGCCGGCCGAAGCGTCGACGAGATCGCCCGCACGGTCGAGTCCTGGCGGGAGCTGGAAACATCCGTGCGGGAGCTGCTGCCGCTGCTGCGGGACGAGGAGGAGCGCCTGTCCACGGCACTGACCATGGGTGACCGCGTGGCGGGGCGACTGGCACGCGTCCGCGCGCAGCTGGAGGAAGTGCGCGCGGAGGCCGACAGCAGCGCCGCGGAGGGGTTCGTGGTGAGCACCGAGGCCGAGGTCCTCGACGACGCCGCCGACCGCGTCACCGAAGCGGAGCGCCTGGTACGTGAGAACCGGCTGCACGCCGCCGACACCTCCCTCTCGGAGCTGAGTGACGAGCTGGCGCGGAGCCGCGACACGCTACGCTCCCTGGAGCGGCGCCGATCCGACCTCACCACCCGAGTCGCCGGCATCCACGACGCGCTCAGCGCCGCCGAGGAACGCGCGCGCGAGGCCGATAAGCACCGCGAGACCCTCACCGAGAACTACGCCCCCGGCATCTGGGCCGACCTCGCCGAGACCACAGCCCAGGGGCGGTCCCACCTGGAGCGAGCGCGCACCGAGCTGTCGGCCGCTGAGGACGCCCTGCACCGGGGGGACGTGGGCAGTGGCGAGCGAAAGGCCGAGGCCGCCGAGACCGAACTGGGAACCGCCACCGAGCTACTGGGGGTACCGGGCGACCGGCTGGCGACCGTACGCGAGCTGAGCGGATCCCTGCCCGGATACAAGGAGCGGGTGCTCGCCCGCGTTGTGACGTTGGAACGCAACGTCCGGGAGAACGAGGCCGCGAGCCCCATGACCGACACGGTCACGGAGCTGCGGCGCCAGCTCGACCGTGTGGACATGGCGGTGGAGAGGCCCGACTGGCTGCGCTACGAGCAACGCCTCGGCGAGATCGACGTCTTGGTGACGGCGGTCGACACCGCGTTGCGGGAGAGCGCCGAGGCCGCCACGCGACTGCGTGCCGAGGCCGAGCGGTGGCGGTCCGAGCTGGACGCGGCCCAAAAAGCCCGCGAGAAGGCCGAGAGGGAGCTCGCCTGGCACCTCGACCAGCCGTTCCGCAGGCGAAAGTGAGCAGGACGCCCGACCGGGCACGCGCCCATCGAAGGGAGCCGACCAGCGAGGTCGGCTACCCCGGCAGCGCGTAGGTACCATCCTCGCGCGGGTCCACCAGGCCGTCGGCGACGAGGGCGTCGAGGGCGCGCTCGCGCTGTATGGGCTCGTGCCACACCGTGTCGAGGTCGTCCTTGGGCACCGGGCCTTCGGCGTCGCGCAGCACCGCCAGCAGCCGGCCCCGCACCTGCCGGTCGGTGCCGGCGTAGGTCTGGCCGCGCCGGGGCGGCCCCTCGTGGGCGGGTTTGCCGGCCAACCGCCAGGCGCACTGGTTGGCGATGGGGCACTCCGCGCACGCGGGGGAGCGCGCCGTGCACACGAGGGCACCCAGCTCCATGATGGCCACACCCCAGCGCGCGGCGACGGTGGCGTCCGCGGGCAGCAACGACTCGGCCAGCTCCGTCTCGGCCTTGGTCGGGGTCTTGGGCGGGTACTCGACACCGGTGTGGGCGCGCGCCAGCACCCGCCGGACGTTGGTGTCCAGGATGGCGTGTCGCCCACCGAAGGCGAAGCTCGCCACCGCTGCGGCCGTGTACGCGCCAACGCCGGGAAGGGCGCGCAGATCCTGGTATGAGCTGGGCACCTCGCCCTCGTGGCGTTCCACGATGGTGCGGGCGCAGGCGTGTAGGTTCAGCGCGCGCCTCGGGTACCCGAGCCGGTTCCACATGCGCACCGCCTCCCCCGAGGGTTCGGTGGCGAGGTCGGCGGGCGTGGGCCAGCGACGCATCCACGCCTCCCACGCGGGAAGGACCCGCGTCACGGGCGTCTGTTGCAGCATGATCTCGCTGACCAGGATGGACCACGCGCTGGCGTCCGGACGGCGCCAGGGAAGGTCACGTGCGTTGGCCTGGTACCAGGCGAGAAGCGCGGTGCTGTAGGGATTCTGGTCCATAGTTGGGCAAAGAGTGAATCGGCGGGTTGGGTATGTGTGGGGTCCGTGAAGACGGAATACTACGCGCATGGCCTCAAGTGCTGGACCCGTGAGTATAGAGACCTACAGGAGGCGACGTGTTTTCGTGCTGGCGGGGTTACTCCTTGTCGTGGCACTGATCGCTTACGGGTGCAACCAGTTCACCGGGGGCGAGGAACAGGCCGCGAGCGGGGACACGGAGTCCTCGCAGGAGTCCTCCCCGCCGACCAGTGTCCCACCCTCAACGCCCCCCACTGACGACGCGAGCCCCGAGGGCGGGGGCGACGACGAAGGAGACGGGGAGGAATCCGGCGGCGACAGCGAGGGCAGCGGCGACGGGGGCGAAGGCGGGGGAGCGGGCTCCTCCGCCGGTGGCGGCGACGACATCCCCGCGCCCGAGGAACCGGGTGACCCGTGCCAGCCACAGGACGTGGTGGTGACCGCGGAGACCGACAAGGAGGACTACGCCTGGGACGAGGAACCCGAGATCGAGGTCACCGTGGTCAACACCGGCGACCAGACGTGCACCGTCGATGTCGGACCCACGGCCATGGAGGTGCGGATCACCTCCGGTGACGACCGCGTATTCTCCTCGGCCGACTGCGTCAAGGGGAAGGAGGGAAGCGACAAGCGCGAACTGAGCCGCGGCGTTCCCGAGACCACCACCGTCACCTGGGACCGCACGCGCTCATGGGAGGACTGCCGCGACCGCGAGGTCAACGCCTCGTCGGGCACCTACGTGGCGAGCCTGCACGGCGACTACACCGAGGGCGCGGAGCGGCAGGTGTTCCGGTTGAACTGAGGAGAGACGAGGCCCGTCATGGGTCAACGCTGGTCGGCGGGGAGCGCGGCCACGAGCGCCTCGCCGAGGTCACTGACACCGACGACCTCGATACCGTCGCAGGGCTCGACGCTGTCGTGGGGCACGATGGCGCGGCTGAAACCGAGCCGTTGTGCCTCGCTCAGCCTCCGGGAGACCCCGGTGACCGCCCGGACCTCGCCGGCCAGCCCGACCTCGCCGATGGCGGCCAACCCCCGGGGGAGGGCGACGTCGCGGTTCGAGCTGGCGACCGCCAGCGCCAACGCGAGGTCGACGGAGGGCTCGCCGAGCCGCACCCCACCGACGGTGGAGACGTAGATGTCGGCGTTGGAGATGTGGATGCGGGCCCGACGTTCCAGGACGGCTGTGACCATGTTCACCCGCGCGCTGTCGAGACCCGAGGTGGCCCGGCGCGGCTGCGGCAGGTTCGAGGACGCCACGAGCGCCTGCACCTCGGCGATGAGGGGGCGGCGGCCCTCGACCGTCACGGTCACGCAGGTGCCCGACACCGGTTCGGCGCGGCGGGTGAGGAACAGGCCGCTGGGGTCGGGCAGGCCCACGATCCCGGAGTCGGTGAGTTCGAAGCAGCCGATCTCGTCGGTGGGGCCGTAGCGGTTCTTGGCCGCGCGCAGCATGCGCAGCTGGGAGTGCCGGTCACCCTCGAACTGGAGGACGACGTCGACGAGGTGCTCCAGCAGGCGGGGGCCCGCGATCGAGCCGTCCTTGGTGACGTGACCGACGAGGACGGTGGAGATCCCGCGCTCCTTGGCGAGCCGGATGAGCGCCCCCGCGACCTCGCGGACCTGGGTCACCCCTCCGGGGGCGCCGGCGACGTCGGGGGCGGTCATGGTCTGCACCGAGTCGACGATCAGCAGCCCGGGGCCGACCGCGTCGACGTGGCTGGCCAGCGCCCCGACGGTGGTCTCGGCGGCCAGGTAGAGCTCCTCGGAGAGCGCGTCGAGACGCTCGGCCCGCAGCCGTACCTGCCCGGTGGACTCCTCGCCCGTCACGTACAGCACGGGACCGGTGGCGGCGCAGAGCGCGGCCACCTCCAGGAGCAGCGTCGACTTGCCCACGCCGGGTTCGCCCGCCAGGAGCATCACCCCGCCGGGGACGATCCCGCCGCCGAGCACCCGGTCGAGCTCGTCGAGCCCGGTGGGTTTGGCGTGGGCGGTGTCGACGTTGATCTCCGTGATGGGGCGGGCGGGAGCGGACACCCGCGCGGGAGCCGCGGAGGTCGCCGAAGTGGGGGCCCCGACCTCCTCAACGGTGCCCCACGCGTGGCACTCGGCGCAGCGCCCCACCCACTTCGGGGTCGTCCACCCGCACTCGGCGCAGCGGAACGTGCTCTTCGCAGCTTTGGCCATGGCCGCACGTTAACGTCCCCCGACGACGGTTCGGGTGCTGTCACGGCACCGGTAGGGGACGGGAGCGGAACCGGTGTGGCCGCGCGTCCTCTACGGGGGCGGGCATGAAGTTCGGGCGACGGAGCGGGAACCGTCGGTCTCGAGCGGGCGTCAGAGAGGACGACCGATGTAAACCGACCCGTACGCCCCCGTGCGTGATCGGAGGCAACGGCGTCTCCGGTCCCGTTTGGGGCGCGCCGCGCGGACTAGGGTAAAGTCGTCCCTCCCAGGGTGCCTGACGGCCGGCGCCTGCCCCCGCCGTGTGCTGTGGACTTCCCGAGGCCCCTCCCCGAACGTGCGCGCCCCGGTCGTGCGGGGACGCGTCCGTACCGAAAGGCCACTTATGCATTCCCCCCTCACCTCGCGTGTGTCACGTCTCGCGGCGGGACTCGTATCCACCACCGCCGTCCTCGCGCTGTCCGGCTGTGCCTTTCTCCCGATCCCGGGACAGGGCCCGCCCCCCGGCGACCCGCCGCCTCGCGACAACGCGGGTGGTGGCCAGGAGGAGGAGCCCCAGGGCGGCGGATCCGACCTCGAGTTCCGCACCGGTGACGTCCCGGCCTCCAGCGTCAGCTTCGACGAGGAGGTCCCCGAACCGGACTCGGACGACCCGGTCACCCAGGTCGAGAACTCCATCTCCGCCACGGTCCAAGAGTTCGCGATGACCATCGACGACTCCGTCGTCACGACCTGCGACAGCTTCGACTCCTCCGTCGACGGCACCACCCACTGCACCAGCACGTTCAAGGGTGAGGAGATGCCGTTCGAGGTCGACATCACCGGCGGGGACTACGTCTTCAGCTACGAGATGAGGGCCACCGAGGGCATGGTGGCCAACCGGGAGAAGGTCGAGGACCAGACACGGTGGATCTCCGACAACCCGTCGGTCCACTGCACGATGGACGAGTTCCAGCTGGTCCCGATCGACCAAACCGTCGAGGACGTCGCCTGCTACGCCGAGGGCGACGACACCGAGTACGAGGTGAGCTTCAGCACCTATGGCACCATCTCCGTCAGTCCGGTCATCTGACGGAACCGCATAGGATCTCCGCCAACGAGCCGCGCCCGAGCGCGGCCGTGGCCCTGTGCACCCCCCGTGCCACCGAGAGGACCCGCATGCTCCCCCCTGCCCGCCGCCCGCGATGTGCCCGCCCCCTGTTGGCCCTGGTGTCGCTCGGCGCCGTTCTGTGCGCCTCCGCGTGCGGCACGGCCCCCGACACCGGGGTCGCGGCGGACGAGGGTGGGGGCGCGGGGGGTTCGGGGGCGTCCCCCGATCCCTCGGAGTTCCACCAGGGCGCCATCCCCGACGAGCTCCACCCGGAGATCGACGAGGCCGACCTGCCCCGAGAGCCCGAACCGGACGACTCCCTGAAGGAGCGCATGGCCTGGACGGCGCTGCGGGAGATCACCGAGTTCGGTGGAAAGGTGGATCCGGACGCCGAGGCGTCGTGCCCGGAGATCGACGGCGAGAGCGGGGAGTCGGTCACCTGCGAGGTCACCTACCTCGACGAGGAGATCGACTATCAGATCGACATCGAGGACAACGACTCGGTCCTCAGGTACGAGTCCACGGCCGACGGAATGCCGCTGCTGCGGGAGGTCATGGAGGCCGGGCTGCGCAACTTCGAGGAGTCCGAGTACACGGTGTGCGACATGGACGAGGTGGAACTCGTCACACCGAACGAGGACACCGGGATCGAGTGCCGTGCCCTGAACGAGGAGGAGGGGACGGTCGTCAGCTACACGATCCTGCCCACCGAGAGCGGTGCGCCGACGTTCGTCGGTGAGGACACCGAGTTCTCCTGACACCCTGGGCTCGTCACGGCGGTGACCGGCCGCTGTGGGCCTCGCCACGACCCCGCGCGTTGATGGCTGACCGTCCCGTTCACCGGGAGCTCTCGTCAGTACTCGCGCCACCACAGGTTGACCGCGTAGTCGACCTCCACCCCCGGATGGGTGGCGATGATCTCGTGGGCCACCTTCGGTGGGAACTCGATACGCACCACCGCCTCGAAGTCGGCGCGACGCTCGAACAGCCAACGCATGGTCAGCGGTTCGCGCCGGAACCCCCGCGCCTGCCAGAAACGCTCGACGTCATGGGGGTCGTAGCGCGGCAGGAACCGCCGGAACCAGGTGCCGAACGTGCTGCGTGTGGCATCGTTGTCGATGACGAAGGCGACCCCGCCGCGCCGCATGACGCGCCGCAGTTCGGCGAGGCCGGGGTCGCTCCCCCGGCCGAAGAAGTACGCCCAGCGCGCGTGCGCGACCTCCACGGAGGCGTCGGGCACGGGGAGCCGCTGCGCCACGCCGGTGCGTACGGTGACGTTGCTCAGCCCGCGGGTGCGGGCCCGGGCCTGGTCGGCCAGGCCGGCATGCGGCTCGACGCCGGTGACACGCCGCGCGGTCTCGGCGAACCGCGGCAGGTGGTACCCGGTCCCGCAGCCGATGTCGAGGACGTGCGCGTCGTCCACGCAGCGGATACCGCGCATGGTGGAGTCGATCACGCCGTCGGGGTCGACGGCGTTGTTCTCCAGCTCGTATACCCGAGGGCTGTGCCAGATGTTGGGACTGGGGGTGGCTCCCCGCATCGCGGCGCTCACCCGTCGGAGGCTACCGAGCGGGGGCTTGGGTGAGCGAATCGGCGGTGGGACCGCATAGTGTGGTTCGGGTGAGCGCTATCCAGGTTCCAGACGCGCCCGTCGTCCTCTCGACGGCGTCGGTCTACCCTGAGAAGACCCCGGTGGCCTTCGAGATCGCCGCGCAGCTCGGCTACGACGGCATCGAGGTGATGGTCACCTCGGAGCCGGTGAGCCAGGACGTCGACATGCTCCGGCGGCTGTCCGACTACCACCAGGTCCCGATCACCGCCGTGCACGCCCCGTGCCTGATCTTCACCCAGCGGGTGTGGGGCCGCGACCCCTGGGGCAAGCTCCAGCGCTCCAGGGAGATGGCCGAGGCGGTCGGTGCCGACACCATCGTCGTGCACCCCCCGTTCCGCTGGCAGCGCGACTACGCCAAGGAGTTCGAGACCGGGATCGAGCGCATGAGCGCGGAGACCGACATCGCCTTCGCCGTGGAGAACATGTACCCGGTGCGCATGGCCGACAGGGAGGTCGTGCCGTACTTCCCGGGCTGGAACCCGCTGGAGCGCGACTACACCGACATGACCCTCGACCTGTCGCACACCGCGATGTCCGGCTCGGACGCGATGGACATGGCCAAGCGGATGGGCGGGCGGCTGTCGCACGTGCACCTCGCCGACGGCCACGGCGGGCAGAACCTCGACGAGCACCTCATCCCGGGACGCGGCTCCCAGCCGTGTGCCGAGCTGCTGGAGCACCTGGCGACCTCCGGTTACGAGGGCCAGCTGGTGCTGGAGGTGAACACCCGCAAGTCCCCCGACCGCGAGTCCCGCCAGCTCGAGCTGGCCGAGGCGCTGGCGTTCACCCGGCTGCACTTCGCCGGGCCGCGCCGCGACCACGAGAACGGCGGCGACCGGCGCGAACGCGTCGCCATGCGCCGCCGGGAGGAACACGCGCCACCGCGCGTGTTCACCGTGGCCAGCGACGGCACGATCACCCACTGAGGATCCCGCGCGTCATGGCGGCTCCGGTGTCGACGCGACCGCCCCGGCCGGCGGTGACGAGGCCGTCGCGCACTGTGCCCGGACGGCAGCGCGCCCCTGGACACAGAGCGCCGCGGCGTGGTGCCGTCCGCGTAGGCTCGGGATCCCCGCGGACGTGAGGAGCTATCGAGATGGTTCTGCGGCGCGCTCTCATCGCCGCCTCCCAGAACGAGCGGCTGCGCTCGCTGGTCGCGCGTACACCCGTCACCCGTGGTGTGGTCAACCGGTTCGTGGCCGGGGAGGGCGCCCATGACGCGGTGCGGGCGGCCGCCGGGCTCGCGGATGTGGGTGTGTACTCCACCATCGACCACCTCGGCGAGCACACGGTCGACCCGGCACAGGCCGGCCAGGTCACCCGCGAGTACCTGCGCCTGTTGGAGAGGCTCGACGGCGCCGGGCTCGCGCCCTGGGCCGAGGTGTCGGTGAAGCCGACCGCCGTGGGGCTCGCTCTGGGGGGCGAGGGGGAGTCGCTCGCCGCGGAGAACATCGCCCGCCTCTGCGCGTCCGCCAGCGCCGCCGGAACCACCGTCACCGTCGACATGGAGGACGAGGTCTGGGTTCCGGCGACCCTGCGGGTCGTCACGGTGCTGCGCCGGGAGTACCCGTGGTTGGGGTGTGTGCTGCAGTCCTACCTGCGCCGTACGGAGGGTGACGTGGCGGCCATGGCCGCTCCCGGAGCGCGGATCCGGTTGTGCAAGGGCGCCTACGCTCCCAGCGCCGGCACCGGCTATCTGGGTCGGCACGAGGTCGATCGGGCGTTCGTGCGTTCGCTGCGGCACCTGTTCGAGAGCGGGGCGTATCCGATGGTCGCCACGCACGACCCGCGCCTCATCGCCATCGCGGGCACTCTGGCCAGGAGCAACGGGCGTGGCCACGCCGACTTCGAGTACCAGATGGTCTTCGGGGCGCGTCCGGCCGAGCAGCGCAGGCTGGCCGGCCTCGGCGCGCGGGTCCGTGTGTACGTTCCCTACGGTCGCGAGTGGTACGGCTACCTCACGCGCCGCATCGCCGAGCGACCCGCCAACCTGGCCTTCGCCGCGCGCGCCGTGGCGTCCCGCGGATAGGCGTCCGCGAGCCGTCGGAGCCCAGGGGCGGAGTGGCGCGGTCGCAGGGGGCGGCCACGGGTGCGCGGTAGTGTGCCCGCCCTATACCGTTGAGAGCGTCCGAAAGGTGTGGGTGAATGATCGCGATAGTTGGTGCCGGCAAGATGGGCGAGGCCCTGCTCGCCGGTCTGCTGGCAACGGGGTACGAACGCTCGGAGGTGCTCATCTCCGAGTCGGTGCGTGAGCGCGCCGACGAGCTGCGGGAGCGCTACGGTGTTGACGACGTGCCGGCGACGGAGGCGGCGCGCCGCGCCGAGACACTGATTCTCGCGATCAAACCGCAGGACATGGTCGAGGTCGTGGACGAGGTCGCCGCCACGCTGACCGCGCGTCACCTGGTCATCTCGGTGGCGGCCGGTATCACCACCTCCGTTCTGGAGAAGCACCTGGCGGGTGAGGTCGCGGTGGTGCGGGCCATGCCCAACACCCCGGCGCTGGTCGGCAAGGGCATGACCGCTGTCTCCGGTGGCACGCACGCCACGGACGAGCAGCTCGACCGCGCCGAGGGGATGCTCCGCTCGGTGGGCGAGGTGGTCCGGGTGCCGGAACGGCACATGGACACTGTCACGGCGATTTCCGGCAGCGGTCCGGCCTACTTCTACTTCCTCACCGAGACCCTGATCGAGTCGGCGGTGGCCATGGGCATGACCAGGGCCACGGCGCAGGCGTTGGCCCGCCGCACGATCGCGGGCGCGGCGGCCATGCTCGAGGAGTCCGGTGAGCATCCCGTAGTGCTCCGTGAGAACGTCACCTCACCCGGCGGTACCACGGCGGCCGCGCTCCGCGAACTGGAGCGGCACGGGGTGCGGACCGCGGTCACCGAAGCGGTCGACGCCGCCCGGAGCCGTAGTCGTGACCTGTCCGAGGGGTGAGTAAGCGGGGGAGGCCCCGGGTGTGACCCCGGCACCGCCGCCCCGGCGCGTTTGACTACTGTGTACATGAGCACATTCTTCTCGTTGGCTTGGAGGGCGCATGGGCTCCTCGCTTCGTGTGGCGTGGGACAACGGCCTGACCTCGTACAACTTCGGGCCTGACCACCCGCTCGCCCCGGTCAGGGTCGAGTTGACCATGGCGCTGTGCCGCGAGTTCGGCGTGTTCGACGCGCCGGGGGTGAGCTTCGCCGACGTCGAACCGGCCACGGACGAGCAGCTCAAGCTGATTCACGAGCCCGGCTACATCGAGGCCGTCAAGCGGGCCGGTACCACGCTCGAATCCGACATCCCCTTCTGCCTCGGGACCCCGGACAACCCGGTGTTTTCGCAGATGCACGACGCTTCCGCGCTGGTCGCCGGAGCCTCCGTGGCCGCGGCCCGCACCGTGTGGAACGGGGAGGCCGAGCACGCGGCCAACATCGCCGGCGGGCTCCACCACGCCATGCCGAACCACGCGTGGGGCTTCTGCGTCTACAACGACGCGTCACTGGCCATCGCCTGGCTGTTGGAGCAGGGAGCGAAACGCGTCGCCTACGTCGACGTCGACGTGCACCATGGCGACGGCGTGCAACGGATGTTCTACGACGACCCCCGCGTCCTCACCATCAGCCTGCACGAGTCGCCCCTGACCCTGTTCCCGGGTACCGGAAGGCCCAGCGAGACGGGTACGGGCGCCGCCGAGGGGTACGCGGTGAACGTGGCGCTGCCCGCCGGGACCGACGACGCCCGTTGGCTGCGGGCGTTCGACGCGACGGTCCCGCCGCTGCTGCGTGAGTTCCAGCCCGAGGTGCTGGTCACCCAGCAGGGGGCCGACACGCACACGCTCGACCCACTCGCCAACCTCACTCTCAGCCTCGACGGCCAGCACCGCACGTACCAGGCGCTGCACCGGCTGGCCAGGGAGTCCGCGGGCGGCCGCTGGGTACTGCTCGGCGGCGGTGGATACGAGCTGGTCCAGGTCGTCCCGCGCGCGTGGACGCACCTGCTGGCCGAGGCCGCGGGTTCCGGGATCGACCCGGACGCCGAGACCCCAAAGGAATGGCGCGATTTCGTGCGCACCCGCACCGGGGAGGTCGCCCCCCTGTACATGACCGACAACCGGACCCAGGTGTTCCGGTCGTTCGATGACGGCTTCGATCCGGACGACGCGGTGGACCGCGCCATCCAGGCCACGCGTAATGCGGTTTTCCCCAGTCACGGCATCGACCCGAGCCTGTGACCCCCGCGGTCGGGTCCGATCGCTGTGCCGGCGCGTCGCCGGTCCGGGAGGAAGAGGGAGGATCGCTGGTGGCACCGCCGTCGCGCGCCGAGCTCGTCGCGCACCTCGTGAGAACGGGGATCGCGGGACATGTGGACACTTCTCGCCAGAACAACCTTCGACACTTCCGGCGGCTCTGCCACAAGGATCCCTACTACCAGTTCGGTCTGACGTTCGGACACGACTGGAGCTTCTCCGAGGTGTTGGCTCTCATGGCCAAACGGTGCGGGGTCGTGGCCGACGAGGGGCACCAGTGGGGGGTCGACACCATCGATCCGGACCGCACGGTCGACGCGCTGGAGTCCATGGCCACCCGGATGCGCGACGCCGCGAACCGCCGTGAACGGGTGATGCTGGCCACGGGCCACCCCAAGAACCTGCTCCAGACCTACCAGGTGTTCGGGGCCGCCCTGGAGCGGCACGGGTGTGAGGTGGTCACCGGCGGCGCCGGCTACTCCTACGAGGTGATGAACGAGCAGCCGCCCTTCCGCAGGGTGCTGGTCTTCGACGGGGGTGTGGGGCTGGTGCGTGACGTCGACGGCGTCCCCCGGCACAGCCACCACCCGTTCGGGATGCGGGCGGCGTTGCGGGACCTGACCGAGCGCGGCGAGGAATGGCCGCAGTTGGTCATCGCCGACCACGGGTTCGCCGGCGCCGCGGGCGAGGCCGGTATCAGTACCGTGGGGCTGGCCGACTGCAACGATCCGGCGCTTTTCCTCGCCGAGTACGAGGGGAAACAGCACACCACCGTCCCCCTGGACGACGGATACAGCACCGTTGACTACCGGCCGCTCGCCGACTTCGTGCTGCATCGTGCCGGGCTGTTATGAGGCGTCCCGTGGGTTTACCCACCCCCTAAACCTCACGAGACCCGGGGGACTCATGTAGCGCCAGGGACAGCAAAACCGACCTTTCCCCGCGTGGCCCCTGGACCTACCCTGAAACCGGACGTGTCAGTAGTTCAGCAGTTTCGTCAGCGACACACCGGCGTGGCAGTGGGTGGCCGGATCCCGCTAGCACGGCCGCACGGGTTCTCCGCGCCGGTTGGCAGAGGCAGGGATGACCACGCTCACGTCCGGAAATGAGGGCGTCGGAAGATGAACGGGAGTAAGGCTCCTCTGGAAGAGGTCAGGTTCTTGACCGTGGCCGAGGTCGCCACGATCATGCGCGTCTCCAAGATGACCGTCTACCGAATGGTGCACAGTGGTGCGCTCCCCGCGATCCGTGTGGGGCGTTCCTACCGAGTGCCCGAACGTGCCGTCCACGACTACCTCCGCGAGGCGTTCGTCGAAGCTGGGTGACGACCGCCGGCGCGCACCCGATGGGGCGGTGTACGCCCCGCCCATCGCCCCTGCGGGTGGGTGTGTCGGAAGGGCGTGTTCGAAAAGGGCCGTTTCGGTGCCGCACCGGTACTCGCGGAGGCCGGTCCCCGCGCGGTGTCGCACGCGTGCACGCGCCCGGCCCGCGCCACCCCGCCCCGCCCTGGGACGGCGGGTAACACCGATCTCCACCACGAGCTGAAGGGTCGAGCGCCTGAGAGCCGGCAAGCTGGGCCGGGGGCGTGGTCTGGCCTGCGGTGGCGAGTACTACACTTTGTCGTTGTACATGTGTGGCCTGCTCCGCCTCCCGCTTTGGGGTCTCTCCGATGTCTGTTGTGGGTACCGGTCCGCGCCGGCGTCGCGTGCTCGCGGGTGCCGCCGTCGCCGCGGCTCTGGCGTTCCTGGCGGGATGCGCCGGTGGTGGTGAGGCACGGACCAGCGGGGACGAGGACGAACGCTTCATCGAGGGCGACGGCTCCAGCACCGCCTTCGCCCCCGAGGAACGCGAGCCCGCCCCGGAGGTGAGCGGCGAGACCCTCGCCGGCGACGAGGTGAGCCTGGACGACCACCACGGTGAGGTGCTCGTCCTCAACGTCTGGGCGAGCTGGTGCGGCCCCTGCCGCGAGGAGATGCCGGTCCTCACCGAGGTGCACGACGAGTTCTCCGATGACGGTCTGGCGTTCCTCGGGGTGAACATCAAGGACGATCGGACCGCCGCCGAGGCGTTCGCGAACAACTACGGGCTCGACTACCCCAGCCTCTACGACCAGCCCGGAGAGGTGCCCCAGGCGTTCCGCGACACCGTCCCCCCCAAGGCGATCCCGAGCACGCTCGTGATCGACCGCCAGGGCCGCATCGCCGCCCGGGTCATCGGCCCGACGACCTACAACCAGCTGCGAGGGCTCGTGGAGCCGGTACTCGACGAGGGCACCGCCAACAATGGGGGTGCTGGTCAGGCGTGATCACCGACACCGTTCTCTCCGGCTCGCTGTTACTGGCGTTCCCCCTGGCGGTGGCCGCGGGCCTGGTCTCGTTCCTCTCCCCGTGCGTTCTTCCGTTGGTGCCCGGCTATCTCTCCTACGTCACCGGCCTGAGCGGTGCCGACATCGCCGCCGAGCGGGAGCGGGCCGCCGACGCCGTCCCCGCCGGAGCCACCGGCGCGGACAGGGGGCGCATCGCGGCCGCCGAAACCGCGACAGCGGCGGCGGACAACGCTCTGCTGCGCCGCCGGTGGTCCATGCTCGCCGGAAGCGTGCTGTTCATCAGCGGCTTCAGCGCTGTGTTCGTGGCGGTCGGAACGTTCGTCGGCGGGATCGGCGGGCTGCTGCTCGACTACACCGACCCCATCACCCGGGTACTCGGCGCGCTGACCGTCCTGCTGGGGCTCGCGTTCATGGGAGTACTCCCCGGACTGCGCCGCGAGTTCCGTTTCCACTGGCTCCCGAGGGCCGGGCTCGCGGGCGCTCCCCTCCTCGGGGTGTTGTTCGGGCTGGGCTGGACCCCGTGCATCGGCCCCACCCTGGCCGCCGTGCAGACCCTCGCTTTCCAGGAGGGCACCGCGGTTCGCGGGGCCGTGCTCTCACTGGCGTACTGCGCGGGCCTCGGCTCGCCGTTCGTCCTGGCGGCTGTGCTGTACCGCCGAGCGCTGGGGGCGTTCGGCTGGGTGAGGCGGCACTACCACGCTGTGGTGGTGGCCGGCGGGGCGATGCTCGTCGCGGTGGGGCTACTCCTGGTCACCGGCCTCTGGACCGCGATGACCGCGGGGGTGCAGCAATGGACCGCCAGCTTCACGACGGTGATATAGCGATGCGGGACCTCGACGGCACCAAAGGCGCGGCCACGGCCGGTGAATCCGAGACAGCGGGACCCCCACCCCGGCTCTCCGCACTGGGATGGGCCCGGTGGGCGTGGCGTGTCCTCACCTCGATGCGCACCGCGCTGATCCTGTTGTTCCTGCTCGCCGTGGGCGCGATCCCCGGCTCTATGCTGCCGCAGACCACGGTGAGCGAGGAGCAGGTGCGCGACTTCTACGTCGACCACCCCGACCTGGCGCCGTGGCTGGACCACCTCTCACTGTTCGACGTGTACTCCTCGCCCTGGTACGCGGCGATCTACCTGCTGCTCTTCGTGTCGCTGACGGGGTGCGTGATCCCCCGTGCGCTCGCGCACTATCGGGCGATGCGGGCACGGCCTCCCAGGACACCGCGCAACCTGGACCGGATGCCGTACTCGGCGCGCTTCACCTCCACCGCGGAACCGCGGACCGTCCTCGACGAGGCCCGTGGCCTGCTCACGAGGTACCGCGTGGACACCCGAGAGGACTCGGTGGCGGCCGAGAGGGGACACCTGCGCGAGACCGGCAACGTCGTGTTCCACCTCGCCCTGCTGGCGTTGCTCCTCGCGCTGGCCGCCGGCGCGTTCTTGGGCTACCGCGGCAACATGCTCGTGGTCGAGGGGGACGGGTTCGCGAACACCCTGCCGTCCTACGACTCGTTCGATCCGGGTATCGCCGTGAACGACAACGAGCTACAGCCGTTCTCGTTCACGGTGGAAAGCATGGACGTCGAGTTCATCCAAGAGGGGAACTTCGGTGGCCAGGCGGAGAGCTACACCGCTGACCTCACCTATCGGGAGGCCCCCGACGCGCCCGAGGAGCGGCACGAGCTGGAGGTCAACGAGCCGCTCTCGGTGGACGGCGCTCAGGTGTACCTGCTCGGCCACGGGTACGCGCCCGAGTTCCGGGTCACCAACGCCGAGGGGGACGTGGTGTTCGACCAGCCCGTCCCGTTCCTCAGCCGCGACGAGGCCACCTTCACCTCCGACGGCGTGGTGAAGGTCCCCGACGCCGGGGACGAGCAGCTCGGCTTCAGCGCGGTGTTCCTGCCATCGGCCTCGGAGTCGCCCGAAGGGGAGCTGGTCTCGGACTTCCCGGCCCCGCGCGATCCCGTCGTCACCCTCGAGGGCTACAAGGGCGACCTCGGTATGGACAGTGGGCGGGCGCAGTCGGTGTACCAGCTCTACACCGAGGACATGGAGTCGATGGGTGAGTCGCCGGCGCTCTCCCCCGGCGACACCTGGACACTTCCCGACGGTGCCGGGACGATCACCTTCACCGGCTACAGCGACTACGCGAGCCTGCAGGTCAACAGTGATCCGGCGCGGCTGCCCGCGCTCGTGGCGGCCTCGGCCGCGGTACTGGGACTGGTCGCCACCCTGTTCGTCCGGCCCCGCCGGGTGTGGGTCCGCGCGCGACCCGATGGGAACGGGCGCACCGTGGTCGAGGTCGCCGGGCTGAGCAAAACGGAGGGCGCGGGAACCGCCGCGGACTTCCACACGCTCGCCGTCCGGCTACGCGACCGGCTGCGGGAACGCACCACTGTCGATACTGCAACGAAGGAGTGACCCGTGACGCACGCGTTCGCCGCCACCGCGGCCGCAGGGAGTTTGGCGTCGTTCAGTGACGGGCTGATCGTCGCCACGATCGTGGCGTACGCGGTCGGTCTGTTCCTGTTCGCGATCGAGGCCGCCTACGGGCGCCGGGAGCCACTGCGGAGCGACGACCGGTTTCCGGCCAAGGCGGCGGCCTCGTCGAGCACCGTCGACAAAGGGGCCGACAAAGGGGATGACGGGGACGACTTCACCGCCCGCGGCGTCGCCGACGACATCGCGGTCAGCGTGCGCGACACGGGACCGCAGTCGTACGTGTCGACGCACGCAGTGGGCCGGGTCGCGCTCGCGGTGACCTCGCTCGGGTTCCTGCTCAACCTCGCGCAGATCGTCAGCCGTGGCATAGCGGCGGACCGCTGGCCGTGGGGCAACATGTTCGAGTTCGTGGTCGCGATCTCGCTGTGCGGGGTGGGCGCGTTCCTCTACGCCGCCTTCCGCCACAACGCCCGCTACCTCGGCATGTTCGTGCTGATCCCGGTGGTGCTGTTGCTGGGGATCGGGGTCAAGTGGCTCTACACCGAAACCGGGCCGGTCATCCCGGCGCTGGACTCGTACTGGATCGCGATCCACGTCACCGCGGCGATCATCGCGTCGGGCGCGTTCACGGTCTCGGGCGCGGCCACCGTCACCTACCTGGTGGCGTACCGCACCGAGATCAAGCGGGCCGCGGGCGAGAGGGTCACCGGGATCGCCGCCGCGCTGCCGAGTTCCGGCCTGCTGGACCAGCTCGCGCACCGGTTCGTCCTCTTCGCGTTCCCGATATGGACGTTCGCGGTCATCGCGGGCGCGGTCTGGGCCGACGAGGCGTGGGGCCGCTTCTGGGGATGGGACCCCAAGGAAGTGTGGTCCTTCATCACCTGGGTGGTCTACGCCGCCTACCTGCACGCCCGCGCCACCGCGGGTTGGCGTGGCCCGAAGGCCGCCTGGATCGCGCTGGCCGGGCTCGCGTGTCTGCTGTTCAACTTCTTCGGGGTGAACTACCTGTTCAGCGGCTTGCACAGTTACGCGTGAGGGGCGGTCGCGCCCCTCACCCCGCCCGCACCCGTGTGGGGGACACCTGAGTCATGTTCCCCCACACGTGGATACGCGGCTCAGCACGCGCGGGCAGGTCCCGCGCTCAATCCTCGGGATTGATGCGCCGGTTCAGCTGGCGCAGGAACTCCGGGTCGTCATCGGGCCCGAGAGGGGTGGAACGCCCGGACGGTTTGTTGAAGTCGGAGGGGTCGAGGCTGTCGGTCGAGGCGCTCTGTGCTGTAGCGGCCGACTGGTCCGTGTCAGCTGGAGCCCGGGGACGCCCGAGGAAGAGCCAAAGGAGCGGACCGACCGGCGTGAATAGCACGATGACGACCAGCCAGAGAACCTTGGGTAGGTTCCGTACCTCCGATGAAGGACTGGTGAGCGCGTCAAAGAACGCGTACACCCAGAGCACGATCGTTGCCAGCGTGATTAGGCCACCGAGCCACACCATGTTCCCACTCTATCCGTGATCGGCCCCTCGTGTGGGGCGTCGCTGGGGTGCGACCGGCGAACCGTGACGTCGCCGGCATTGGGGCGAAATACCAGTTCAGTGCGCCGTCTCGGTTGGCTCTCCGTGTAGTAGGGCACGCACCTCCGACTCGCGGAACCGTCGGTGGCCCCCCGGAGTCCGGATACTGCTGATCCTGCCCGAGGCCGCCCACCGGGTGACGGTCTTGGGATCGACCCGGAAGAGCGAAGCCACCTCTCCGGGGGTCAACAAGCGTTCGCTTCCTCTGTCCACCTTCAGAATCCCCCTTCACGCCCGCCGCTGTACTTGGGGGAGGCGGGCTGGTTGGTCCCCTAGTGTGCACGAGCCAGTCCGTTTCCTCCCTAGTTTTGGTAAAGATTGCGCGGAACACGTGGCAAATGCGTGATGTGTGATTGGAACGTAACATTTCAATCGAGTTGTCGGATTACCGCGGAAGTCCGACCACCAAGCCGACGGTGCGGCGCCACTTCGCTCGCCGTTGGGGCCACGGTCCCGCGAGACCAGCTGTACCCGGGGCCTATCCTGTGAGAAGGCACGACACGACGGGCGACCGCCAACGGCACGACGCCGGACGAACCGGTGGGGCGACGGTGTGGCCGGCAGCGGTCACACAGGGACGCCGCCCGTCACCCACGCCCAATCTAGCCCGCGAACCGTCCGTTGTGAGGCAGTTTTCATGCGTAGCGTCATCACCTACACCGCGAGTCGCATTCTGATCTTCGCGGTCGCGTATGGGGTGATCTTCCTTCTCGGGGCGCGCGGAGCCCTCGGCCTCATCCTGGCTTTCCTGGTGAGCGGCCTGGTGAGCTACGTCCTGCTGTCGGAGCAGCGTGACTCGATCTCCGCGGCGATCGTGGAGTGGCGGAGGCGACGGCGGAGCCTCGCCGACCGCCTGTCGGAGGGGGCCGCGAAGGAGGACGACGAGGACGCGCGACCCCCGCGCTGATCCCGGGACGCTCGCGCCAGCGCACCGGGGAACGAAGGGCTGTTCCACACCGCCTATGACGCGCCTATGACGCGCGCACGCCACGGTGCAGGGCGACCACGCCGAACGTGAGGTCGCGCCAGGCCACCCTGGTCCACCCGGCGGCGCGCAGTCGCGTCGCGAGGCCGGCCTGGTCCGGCCAGTCCATAATCGACTCGGACAGGTACTCGTAGGCCGCCGTGTTCGCCGTGAAGCAGCGCGCGATCGTGGGCAGCGCCGCCATGAGATAGCGGCCGTAGATCCGGTCGAGGACGCCAATGGGCAGGTGGCTGAACTCACACACCACCATTCGCCCCCCGACCTTGGTCACCCGGCGCAGCTCACGCAGGGCCCGGTCGACGTCGTTGACGTTGCGCAGGCCGAACGAGATGGTCACGGCGTCGAATGTCTCGTCGGCGAAGGGCAGCGACAACGCGTCGCCGGCGACGAAGGTCACACCGCGACGCGAGGCGCCGCCGCGGCGCTCGGCGCCGACCCGAAGCATTCCCTGGGAGAAGTCGCAGGCGATGACGCGCGCGCCCTTGCGTGTGAAGGACTCCGAGGAGGTCCCGGTCCCGGCCGCCAGGTCGAGTACCAACTCGCCGCTGTAGGCGTCGACCGCGCGGACCACCGAGTGACGCCACACGCGGTCCTGACCGAGTGAGAGGACGTCGTTCAGCAGGTCATAGCGCCCGGCGATGCCATCGAACATGGCCGCGACGTCCTTGGGTGACTTGTCGAGTTCGGCGCGCGTCATGCCCCAACTGTAAAGCTAGAGGCCGTGCGGCCGCGTCGTTCGGACGCCGGTGGTGCGCCCTCAGCGCCCGACCACGCGGGTGGTGGAGGCCGAACCGGCGCGGTTGGCGGCGATGAGCCACCCCCCGGGGGTCGCTCTCGCCTCGCGAAAGGTCTAGACTTCGAGGAAAGAACCTTGTGAAGGACTTCACAAGCGTACGAGGTGCTTGTAACAGGCCCCGTGCGAACAAGCGTCGACAGCCGCACCCCCAACAATGCGCACAGTTGCGCGGAAGTACCAAGGACCATTCGTGAGCGAGACGGCACTGAGCCCACTGCCCGATCGACCACGTCCCAGTGACGAGGCCGATGTGATCGTCGTTGGAGCCGGCCCGTCGGGTTCCACGACCGCCTACCACCTGGCCCAGGCGGGACTCGACGTCCTGTTGCTGGAGAAGACCGCGTTCCCCCGGGAGAAGGTGTGCGGCGACGGGCTCACCCCACGCGCGGTCAAGCAGCTCACGGCCATGGGGATCAGCTTCGAGGACGAGGGCTGGATCCGCAACCACGGCCTGCGCATCATCGGTGGCGGTGTGCGCCTGGAGCTTCCCTGGCCGGACCTGACCGAGTACCCGGGGTTCGGCCTGGTTCGCACGCGCTACGACTTCGACGAGCTTCTGGTCGGGCAGGCGACCCGCGCCGGTGCGCGGCTGCGCGAGCGCACCAACGTCCGCGCGCCGATCATCGACGAGCGGAGTAATCGGATCGTCGGGGTTACGGCCAAGGGCCCCGATGGCGAAACGCTCCGCTATCGCGCGCCCCTGGTCATCGCCGCCGACGGCAACTCCTCGCGGCTGTCGGTGGCCATGGGGATCCGCAAGCGCGACGACCGCCCCATGGGTGTGGCCGTGCGCACCTACTTCGAGAGCCCGCGGCACGAGGACGACTACCTGGAGTCCTGGCTGGAGCTGTGGGACCGCAGTGGCGACAAGGACGTCCTGTTACCGGGATACGGCTGGGTGTTCGGGGTCGGTGACGGCACGAGCAACGTCGGGTTGGGCATCCTGAACTCCACCTCGTCGTTCCGCGATGTCGACTACCGGCAACTGCTGCGCCGCTGGACCGACGGCATGCCCGAGGAGTGGGGCTTCGCCGAGGAGAACCAGCGCGGTCCGATCCGCGGCGCGGCCCTGCCGATGGGGTTCAACCGCACGCCGCACTACTCACGCGGGCTGATGCTGGTCGGTGACGCCGGCGGGATGATCAACCCGTTCAACGGCGAGGGCATCGCCTACGCGATGGAGGCGGCACGGCTCGCCGCCGACGTGGTGACGCACGCGATGGCGCGCCCCAACCAACGTGAACGCGAGCGCGTGCTGCTGAGCTACCCGCGGATCCTGTCCGACGCCTACGGCGGCTACTACACGTTGGGCCGCGTCTTCGTGAGGATGATCGGCAATCCGGAGTTCATGAAGTACGCGACCCGCTACGGGCTGCCGCAGCGGACGCTCATGACGTTCATGCTCAAGATGCTGGCCAACCTGACGGACCCGCGGGACGGTGACGCGATGGACCGCGTCATCAACGGCCTGAACAAGATGACCCCCGCGGCCTAGGCAACGCCGGAGGAACCGCATGTCGACTCTGAACCATCGGTTGGCCCCGCAAGTGAAAGTAATCACATGCGGGGGCGCCGTCGTGCGCGCGAGCGCGCTGACGCTGGCTGACGGCCTGGAGGGGAACGGTTAACGATGGAGCTGTACGGACCCATCTTCGTGCTCGGCGGGATAGGCGCGGCCTTCGTCGTGGTCTCGATGGTCGTGGGGGCGATCGCCGGCCCCAAGCGCTACAACCGCGCCAAGCTGCAGGCGTACGAGTGCGGCATCGAGCCCACGCCACAGCCGGCCGGCGGCGGCCGGTTCACGATCAAGTACTACCTCACGGCGATGCTCTTCATCGTCTTCGACATCGAGATCATCTTCCTCTACCCGTGGGCGGTCCACTTCGACGCGCTCGGGGTGTTCGGCCTGGTGGCGATGCTCCTCTTCCTGGTGAACGTGTCGATCGCCTACGCCTACGAGTGGCGCCGCGGGGGGTTGGAATGGGCCTGACCCGCCGCATTGGGCGCGCGTGGCGTGGCGAGCGTCCATTACGCGCGCAGAGCAGCAACCGAGTGAGAAACCGGAAAGGGGGTTCGCCGAATGGGAGTTGAGGAGAAGCTTCCCAGTGGCATCCTGCTGTCCACCGTCGAGCAGGCGGCGGGTCTGGTCCGCAAGAGCTCGATGTGGCCCGCGACGTTCGGGTTGGCCTGCTGCGCCATCGAGATGATGTCCGCGGGTGGGCCGCACTACGACCTCGCCAGGTACGGCATGGAGAAGTTCGGCGCCACCCCGCGTCAGGCCGACCTGATGGTCGTCGCCGGCCGGGTCAGCCAGAAGATGGCCCCCGTCCTGCGGCAGATCTACGACCAGATGCCCGAACCCAAGTGGGTCATCTCGATGGGGGTGTGCGCCTCCAGCGGCGGCATGTTCAACAACTACGCCATCGTGCAGGGGGTCGACCACGTGGTTCCTGTGGACATGTACCTTCCGGGCTGCCCGCCGCGGCCCGAGATGCTCATGGACGCCATCCTCAAGCTGCACGACCAGGTGCAGAACACCAAGCTCGGTACGCACCGTCAGGACCAGATCGAGGAGGAGGAAGAGCGTCGGCTGCGCCGTAGCCTCCCGTTGATCGAGCAGG
Source organism: Halostreptopolyspora alba (assembly GCA_003725585.1). Lineage (GTDB taxonomy): Bacteria > Actinomycetota > Actinomycetes > Streptosporangiales > Streptosporangiaceae > Lipingzhangella > Lipingzhangella alba. Next base: position 41,639 of record RJMB01000027.1, read on the forward strand.
AGACGACCTCATGAATGCTCATGAAGGTGAGCCTACCCTAAACGAGGGCCAGGAGCTGCCCGCCCGCGCGGGTGAGGAGCGTCTCAACTCGCCGGTCGCCCGCAAAGGCATGTTCGGCGCCAACACGACCGGGGACACCTCCGGTTACGGGCGGCTGCTCGTCCGGCGCCAGCCGCCGAAGGTCTCCGAACCCCCGTTCACCGACCCCGACGACCCGCGCACCGCCCGGTTCGACGAGATCGCGGACGCCCTGGGGGAGGCGCTGGCCCAGGGGCCGGTCGACTTCGACACCGCCATCGAGCGGGTCGTGGTGGACCGGGGCGAACTCACGTTGCACGTGCGCCGTGAGCACCTGGTCGAGGTGGCCCGCCGGTTGCGCGACGACCCGGCGCTGCGGTTCGAGCTGTGCCTGGGCGTGTCGGGTGTGCACCATCCCGACGACACCGGTCGGGAGCTGCACGCGGCCTACTGGATGCGCTCGATCACGCACAACAACGAGCTGCGGCTGGAGGTCAGCTGCCCCGACGCCGATCCGCACATCCCGTCGATCGTGGAGGTGTACCCCACGAACGACTGGCACGAGCGCGAAGCCTACGACTTCTTCGGGATCGTCTTCGACGGACACCCCTCGCTCACGCGGATCGAGATGCCCGACGACTGGCACGGGCACCCGCAGCGCAAGGACTACCCCCTCGGCGGCATCCCGGTGGAGTACCGCGGGGCGACCATCCCGCCGCCCGACGAGCGGAGGTCCTACACGTGATTGAGCCGGGAAGGAGGGGAGCGCGACCGTGAGCACGAACGTGACCGAGGACTACATCGACGCTTCGGGTGGTGACTGGGAGGAGGTCATCGCCGCGGCGCAGGAGAGCGGCGCCGAGCGCCTCGTGGTGAACATGGGGCCACAGCACCCCTCCACGCACGGTGTCCTGCGGCTGATCCTGACACTCGACGGTGAGACGGTGACCGACGCCCGCGTAGGCATCGGCTACCTGCACACCGGCATCGAGAAGAACATGGAGTTTCGGACCTGGACCCAGGGGACCACGTTCGTGACCCGCATGGACTACCTGACGCCGATCTTCAACGAGACCGCCTACTGTCTGGCGGTGGAGAAGCTGCTCGGCATCACCGACGAGATCCCCGACCGCGCCACGGTCATCCGGGTGCTGATGATGGAGCTCAACCGGATGTCCTCGCACTTCGTGGCGATGGCGACGTTCGGCATGGAGCTCGGCGCGACCACCATCATGACGAACGGCTTCCGCGAACGCGAGATGGTGCTCGACATATTCGAGCTGATCACCGGGCTGCGGATGAACCACGGCTACATCCGACCCGGCGGCGTCGCCCAGGACCTCCCCAACGGCGCGATCAACCAGATCCGGGAGCTGCTCAGGGAGATGCCCAAGCGCATCCAGATCCTGCGCAAGCTCCTCGACTCCAACCCGCTCTACCTCGCCCGCACGCGCGACGTGGCCTACCTGGACCTCGCCGGGTGCATGTCGCTGGGAGTGACCGGCCCGATGCTGCGCGCCTCGGGACTGGGGTGGGACCTGCGCAAGGCCAAACCGTACTGCGGCTACGAGAACTACGAGTTCGACGTCCCGGTCTCCGATGGCTGCGACGTCTACGCCCGGTACCGGGTGCGGGTGGCCGAGCTGGAGCAGAGCCTGCGCATCATCGAGCAGTGCCTGGACCGGCTCCAGCCGGGGCCGGTGATGGTGGACGACCCCAAGATCGGCTGGCCGGCCCAGCTCACCCTCGGTCCCGACGGTCTGGGCAACTCCCCCGACCACATCGCGCACATCATGGGCGGCTCGATGGAGGCGCTGATCCACCACTTCAAGATCGTCACCGAGGGGTTCCGGGTACCCGAGGGCCAGACGTACGCGGCGGTGGAGAGCGCCAAGGGCGAGCTCGGTTGCCACGCCGTCAGCGACGGCGGGACGCGTCCGCACCGCGTGCACTTCCGCGACCCCTCGTTCACCCACCTGCAGGCGGTGGCCGCCATGTGCGAGGGCGGGTCGGTCGCGGACGTCATCGCCGCGGTGGCAAGCATCGACCCCGTGATGGGAGGGGTGGACAGGTGAGCACGACCACGACGTTCTCCGACGAGGTCAAGGCCCGGCTGGAGGTCGACGCCAAGGAGATCATCGGCCGGTACCCACAGTCGCGCTCGGCGCTGCTCCCGCTGCTGCACCTGGTGCAGGCGGAGGAGGGGTACGTGAGCGCCGCGGGCATCGCGTTCTGCGCCGAGCAGCTCGGGCTCACCAAGGCCGAGGTGACGGCGGTGGCCACCTTCTACACGATGTACAAGCGGCGCCCGGTGGGCGACTACCACGTGGGGGTGTGCACCAACACGCTGTGCGCGGTCATGGGCGGCGACGAGATCTTCGAGACGCTCAAGGAGCACCTGGAGGTCGGCAACAACGAGGCGACCGAGGACGGCAGGGTCTCGTTGGAGCACGTCGAGTGCAACGCGGCCTGCGACTTCGCCCCGGTGGTCATGGTCAACTGGGAGTTCTTCGACAACCAGACCCCGGAGTCCGCGAAGGAGCTCGTGGACGACCTGCGTCTGGGCAACGATGTCCGGCCGACCCGCGGCCCCGACAGCCTGTGCACCTTCAAACAGGCGTCCCGCCTGCTCGCCGGGTTCGCCGACGACCGCGCCACCGAGGGCCCCCAAGCGGCCGGCCCCTCGCTCGTCGGGCTGGAGCTGGCCCGCGAGCGCGGCTGGGCGGCTCCCGACCCCGACGACCTACCGCCCGCACCGGTCCTCGACGAGGGTGAGGGGGAAACGAAATGACCACGGACGCGCAGCCGGCGACGGCACTGACCCCGGTGCTGTCGCGCAACTGGGACCGTCCCGACTCGTTCACGCTCCAGAGCTACCGCGAGACCGGTGGCTACGAGGCGCTACGCACGGCGCTCAACACGGACCCGGACAGCCTGGTCAACATGGTGAAGTCCTCCGGGCTGCGCGGGCGCGGCGGCGCTGGCTTCCCCACCGGCATGAAGTGGTCCTTCCTGCCCGCGGACAACCCCAAGCCGCGCTACCTCGTGGTCAACGCCGACGAGTCCGAGCCGGGAACCTGCAAGGACATCCCGCTCATGCTGGCCAACCCGCACGTGCTGCTCGAGGGCATCGTGATCTCGGCCTACGCGATCCGCAGCTCGCAGGCGTTCATCTACGTGCGCGGTGAGGTGCTGCACGTGATCCGGCGGCTCAAGCACGCCGTCGCCGAGGCGTACGACGCCGGACTGCTCGGCCGCGACATCCTCGGAAGCGGGTTCGACCTCGACGTGGTGGTGCACGCCGGCGCCGGCGCCTACATCTGCGGTGAGGAGACCGCACTGCTCGACTCACTGGAGGGCTACCGGGGCCAGCCCCGGCTCAAACCGCCGTTCCCGGCGGTCTCGGGGCTCTACGCCTCGCCGACCGTGGTGAACAACGTCGAGTCGATCGCCAGTGTGCCCAGCATCGTCGCCAACGGTGTCGAGTGGTTCACCGCCATGGGGACGGAGAAGTCCGCCGGTTTCGGGTTCTTCTCCCTCTCGGGACACGTGGCCAGGCCGGGCCAGTACGAGGCCCCGCTCGGTGTCACACTGCGCGAGCTGCTGGACATGGCCGGCGGGGTTCGGGCCGGGCACGAACTCAAGTTCTGGACCCCCGGCGGCTCGTCGACACCGATCCTCACCGACGAGCACCTCGACACCCCGCTGGACTTCGAGTCGGTCGGCTCGGCCGGGTCGATGCTGGGCACACGGGCGCTGCAGATCTTCGATGACACCACCTGCGTCGTGCGGGCCGTCGGACGCTGGATCGCGTTCTACGCGCACGAGTCGTGCGGCAAGTGCACGCCGTGCCGCGAGGGCAACTTCTGGATGGTGCAGGTACTCGACCGGTTGGAGAAGGGGGAGGGCACCGAGGACGAGCTCGACAAGCTGCTGGACATCTGCGACAACCTGCTCGGCCGCGCGTTCTGCGCCCTGGGCGACGGTGCCGCCAGTCCGGTGATGTCCTCCATCCAACACTTCCGTCAGGAGTACATCGACCACGTCGAGCAGGGCGGATGCCCCTTCGACCACCGCAAGTCGACCGTGTGGGGAGCCGATTCATGAACCTGCCCGCGGACCAGGCGAGCGCCCGCCAGCCGAACCGGACACGGGAGGGCAAGAATTGACCGTCACGGCGAACACGACATCGGGCGGAACCCCGGCCGTGCCGCCCGAGGATCTCGTCACCGTCACCATCGACGGGTTCCAGATCCAGGTTCCCAAGGGGACCCTGGTCATCAGGGCCGCGGAGCTGCTGGGTATCGAGATCCCCCGATTCTGCGACCATCCGCTGCTGGAGCCCGTCGGAGCGTGCCGGCAGTGCATGGTGGAGATCCCCGACGCCGGAAACGGGCGCGCGATGCCCAAACCGGCGGCGTCCTGCACGATCACCGTCATGGACGGCATGGTCGTCAAGACCCAGCTGACCTCGGCGATGGCGGAGAAGGCCCAGCGGGGAATGATGGAGTTCCTGCTCATCAACCACCCGCTGGACTGCCCCATCTGCGACAAGGGGGGCGAGTGCCCGCTGCAGAACCAGGCGATGTCCGCCGGCCAGGGGGATACCCGCTTCACCGACACCAAGCGCACGTTCCCCAAACCGATCCCGCTGTCGAGTGGCATCCTGCTGGACCGCGAGCGTTGCATCCAGTGCGCCCGATGCACCCGGTTCTCCGCCCAGATCGCCGGCGACCCGTTCATCGAGCTGCTGGAGCGCGGGGCCGACGAGCAGGTCGGCATCGCCGAAGGTGAACCCTTCCAGTCCTACTTCTCCGGCAACACCGTGCAGATCTGCCCGGTGGGGGCGCTCACCGGCACCGCCTACCGGTTCCGCTCACGCCCGTTCGACCTCGTCAGTACACCGAGCGTGTGCGAGCACTGCGCGGCCGGCTGCGCCCAACGCACGGACCACCGCCGCGGCAAGGTCACCCGGCGCCTGGCGGGGGACGACCCGCAGGTCAACGAGGAGTGGAACTGCGACAAGGGCCGGTGGGCCTTCACCTACGCCACCCGGCCCGACCGCCTCAAGCGGCCGCTCGTGCGCGACAGCGAGAGCCGCGCCCTGGAGGTGGCCTCGTGGCCGGAGGCGCTGACCCTCGCGGCGCGCGGGCTCGACCGGGCACGCCGGAACGGCCGTGTCGGCGTCCTCACCGGGGGCCGGCTCACCCTCGAGGACGCCTACGCCTACTCCAAGTTCGCCCGCGTGGCACTGGGCAGCAACGACATCGACATGCGGGCCCGCGCCCACTCCCGGGAGGAGGCCGAGTTCCTGGCCTCCCGGGTGGCCGGTACCGGAATGGACGTGCGTTACGAGGACCTGGAGACCGCACCAGCGGTGCTGCTCGCCGGGTTCGAACCCGAGGACGAGTCCCCGGTGGTGTTCCTGCGGCTCCGCAAGGGAGCCCGCAAGAACGGGGTATCGGTGTACGCGACCGCTCCCTACGCGAGCCGCGGGCTGGACAAGACCCACGGGACACTCATCCCGACCGCTCCCGGTGACGAGGCCCGCGTGCTCTCCGACCTCGGCGAGGTCCACCCGGAGGCCATGGAGGCGCTGCGCACCACCGGCGCCATCATCCTGGCCGGTGAGCGGCTCGCCGAGACCCCGGGCGCGCTGTCCTCGGTGACCCGGCTGGCCGACCGTACCGGCGCCCGCCTCGCGTGGGTCCCGCGCCGGGCCGGCGAGCGCGGCGCGGTCGAGGCCGGGGCTCTGCCCAACCTGCTTCCCGGTGGGCGGCCGGTGTCCGACGCCACCGCGCGCGCCGAGGTGGCCCGGGTCTGGTCGACCAGCGCGCTACCCGAGGCCGAGGGCCGCGACACCGCCGGGATTCTCGCCGCGGCCGCGGCCGGGGAACTGGAGGCGCTGGTGGTGGCCGGGGTCGACCTCGACGACCTTCCCGACCCCGAAGGCGCGCGCGCGGCACTGGCCAGGGTGCCCTTCATCGTGAGCCTGGAACTGCGGGCGAGCAATGTCACCGACCGGTCGGACGTGGTGTTCCCGGTTGCCGCGGTGGCGGAGAAGTCCGGGACGTTCGTGGACTGGGAGGGACGTGAGCGGCCCTTCGGAAACGCCCTGAAGCTCCAGGGTGTGCTCTCCGACCTGCGGGTGCTCGTCTCTATCGCCGACGAGATGGACGTCCACCTCGGGCTGCCCGACGCCGAGGCCGCGCACGAGGAGATCGCCCGGATCGGCGGTTGGTCCGGGGAACGCTGCCCGGACCCGGTCACCCGGCCCGATGAAGCCCGCCCCGAGCCACGCGAGGGCCAGGCGGTCCTGGCCACCTGGAAACAGCTGCTGGGGCAAGGGCGCATGGAGGACGGCGAGCCCTACCTCGCCGGCACCGCCAGGCCCGCCACAGCACGGGTGTCGGCGGCCACGGCGGCCGCGATCGGGCTCGCTGACGGCGACTCGCTGGAGGTCACCAGCGAGCGGGGCGCCGTCACCGTGCCAGCGGCCGTCACCGAGATGCCCGACGGGGTGGTGTGGCTGCCCGCCAACGCCCAGGAGTGCGACATCGGCCGGGACCTGGGTGCCGCCCCCGGAGCGATCGTGTCGCTGGCGACAACAAGTGCTGGGAGCGAGAAGTGACCCCCACTGCCCTGGAAACCGCGGGAGGCGGCCTCCTCCTGGCCGCCACCGACGACCCGCTCGCGGCGTTCGGCCACGACCCGTGGTGGGTGACGCTGATCAAGTCGGTCGTGATCTTCGTCTTCCTGATGGTCTGCGTGCTGATGATGATCATGGCCGACCGTAAGGTCATGGGGCGCATGCAGATGCGCCACGGCCCCAACCGGTTCGGCCCGTGGGGGCTGCTGCAGTCGCTGGCCGACGGCGTGAAGCTCTCCCTCAAGGAGGACATCATCCCCCGGGGCGTGGACCGCACGCTCTACATCGCCGCCCCCATGATCTCCGCCGTTCCGGCGTTCATGACGTTCTCGGTGATCCCGATCGGACCCGAGGTCGAGATCTTCGGGCTCGTGACCCCGCTGCAGCTGACCGACCTCCCGGTCGCCGGGCTGATGGTACTGGCCGCCGCCGCCATGGGCGTCTACGGCATCGTGATCGGCGGGTGGGCCTCCCGCTCGCCCTACGCCCTGCTCGGCGGGCTGCGCGCCTCCGCGCAGGTCATCAGCTACGAGATCGCCATGGCGATGTCCTTCGTCGCGGTGTTCATGTACTCCGGGACGCTGACCACGTCGGGGATCGTCGAGGCGCAGCAGCCCATCTGGTTCGCGCTCATCCTCTTCCCCTCGTTCGCGGTCTACCTGGTCACCATGCTCGGTGAGACGAACCGGCTGCCGTTCGACCTCGCCGAGGGCGAGGGTGAGCTCGTCGGCGGCTTCATGACCGAGTACGGGTCCATGAAGTACACCATGTTCTTCCTCGCCGAGTACGTGAACATGCTGACCGTCGGGGCGATCTCGGTGACGTTCTTCCTCGGCGGCTACCACGCGCCACCCCCGATCACCATGGTCTGGGAGGGCGCCAACGAGGGCGCGTGGCCGGTCCTGTGGTGGCTGCTGAAGTTCATGGGCGTGATGTTCCTGTTCATCTGGGCGCGCGGAACCGTGCCCCGGATCCGCTACGACCAGCTCATGCTTCTCGGCTGGAAGGTCCTCATCCCCGTGCAGCTGGTGTGGATCACCGCTGTCGCGGTCGTGCGGATGCTCGTCAACGAAGGCGCCCACCCCGCGGTGACCGGCGCCGTGGTCGTCGGGTTCTCGGTGGTGGTCGTCGCCTCGATCATCGGCTGGAACCGCGCGGTGCGGCGGCAGCGCGCCGCCGAGGCCGCCGAGCACACCGAGGAGATGCGGCGGATGCGCGAGACCGCTGAGTACGGCGGTTTCCCGGTGCCGCCCGCGAGCGCGCCGCACTACGGCAGCAGCGTCCCCGCCGAGGAACCCCGAAACACCCCACCGGCCTCGACCGGCAAGCGTGAGGAGGTTACCGGTGCTTGAGTGGCTCAACCCCGTGAAGGGGTTCGGCGTCACCTTCCACACGATGTTCAAGAAGGTGCCGACCATCGAGTACCCCGAGGAGCCGCGCCCCACGGCGCCGCGCTTCCACGGGCGGCACCAGCTGAACCGTTGGCCCGACGGCCTGGAGAAGTGCATCGGCTGCGAGCTGTGCGCCTGGGCCTGCCCGGCCGACGCGATCTATGTGGAGGGTGCCGACAACACCGAGGAGGAGCGGTACTCGCCGGGCGAGCGGTACGGGCGCGTCTACCAGATCAACTACCTGCGGTGCATCCTGTGCGGGCTGTGCGTCGAGGCGTGCCCCACGCGCGCGCTGACGATGACCAACGAGTACGAGCTCGCCGACGACAACAGGGAGAGCCTGATCTGGACCAAGGAGCAGTTGGTCGCCCCCCTACGCGAGGGCATGGAGGCGCCGCCGCACCCGATGCGGCTCGGCGACACCGAGGAGGACTACTACCGGCTGGGCCGTGACAACGGCCGGTCGGCGGAGAACGACAGCGAGGCGGTGCAGTGACCGCACCACATCCCCTACAAGCGACATCCCTGGCCGACGCCACGGTCTCCGGCGCGGAGGGCGCGGCCTTCTGGACCATCGCCACCGTGGTGGTTCTCGCCGCGCTCGGCGTCGTGTTCAGCCGCAGGGCCGTGTACTCGGCGATCATGATGGCGGTCGTCATGTTGGGCCTGGCCGTGTTCTACGGAATGAACCAGGCCCCGTTCCTGATGGTCGTGCAGATCGTCGTCTACACCGGCGCCGTTCTGATGCTGTTCCTGTTCGTGCTGATGCTCGTCGGGGTCAGCTCCGCCGACTCGCTCGTCGAGACCCTGCGGGGACAGCGCGTGCTGACCGCGCTCGTCGGAGCCGGCTTCGTGCTGGCGCTCGTCCTGGGCCTGACCCGCATCGCCGTGGGCGACATGGCCAACCTCGACGACGGTACGGCCGCGGCGGGCGGCAACGTCCCCTGGATCGCGAGCGAGGTCGTCTTCCGCTACGTCATCGCCTTCGAGGCCACCGGCGCGCTACTGATCACCTCGGTCCTTGGGGCCCTGGTGCTGGCGCACGCCGCGCGGACCAAGGGGCCGCGCACCCAGAAGACGATCTCGCGTGAGCGGATCCGCAGCGACCATCCGACGCCGCTGCCCGGGCCCGGCACCTACGCCCGGCACAACGCGATCGACATGCCGGCGTTGCTCCCCGACGGTTCGGTCTCCCACCTGTCGCTCAACCCGGTGCTCACCGCGCGCGACCCCGCACTGCAGTCGGACGTCCCGCGCGACGTCCAGATGGGATCGGGCGCGATCCCCGAACCCGGGGGCGCCTCCGACTCCGCGTGGTCCAAGGAGGCGCACTCCGGGGACGAGCCACCCCCGGGCGGGGACGCCACGGACGACAACGATGACGAGACCGATGGAGGGGAGGATGGGCCCACATGGACCCGATGAACTACATCCTGCTCGCGTCGGTCCTGTTCACCATCGGTGCCGCCGGCGTGCTGATACGACGTAACGCGATCATCGTCTTCATGTGCGTCGAGCTGATGCTCAACGCGTGCAATCTGGTGTTCGTCGCCTTCGCTCGAATGCACGGAGACATCGAGGGCCAGGTGATCGCGTTCTTCGTGATGATCGTGGCCGCGGCCGAGGTCGTCGTGGGACTGGCGATCATCATGCAGATCTTTAGGACCCGCAGGTCGGCGTCGGTTGACGACGCCAACCTGCTCAAGCACTAGAAGGCGACGTGGCTGTGTTTGCGGATACTGACGTGCACCTCGCCGCGCCTCCCACGGCCGCGACGGAGGCCGGCGGTGCGATACTGACCAACTCCTGGCTGCTGATCGCGCTCCCCCTCGTGGGCGCCGCGATCCTGCTACTCGGGGGCCGGCGCACCGACGGCTGGGGCCACTGGCTCGCGGTGCTGCTCCCACTGGGGAGCTTCGCCTGGGCGGTCCTCACCCTCGTCGAGCTGCTCGGTATGGCCCCCGAGGACCGCGGCGTCCCGGTCACGGTCTACACGTGGTTCGCCGCCGGCGACCTCACGGCGGACGTCGGGCTGCTCATCGACCCCCTCTCCATCACCTTCGCGCTGCTCATCACCGGTGTCGGCTCGCTGATCCACATCTACTCGGTGGGCTACATGGAGCACGACCCGGATCGGCGACGGTTCTTCGCCTACCTGAACCTGTTCGTCGCGGCCATGCTGGTGCTGGTGCTGGCGGACAACTTCGTGCTGCTCTTCCTCGGCTGGGAGGGCGTGGGCCTGGCCTCCTACCTCCTCATCGGGTTCTGGCAGCACAAACCGTCGGCGGCGGTGGCGGCCAAGAAGGCGTTCCTGATCAACCGGGTCGGTGACCTCGGCCTGCTGATCGCGATCATGATCATGTTCACCACGTTCGGGACGGTCGCCTTCAGCGGGGTCCTCGGCGCCACCGGGGAGGTCGGCCAGGGGGTGCTGACCGCGGTCGGGCTGCTGATCCTGCTGGGCGCGTGCGGCAAGTCCGCGCAGCTCCCGCTGCAGGCGTGGCTGCTGGACGCCATGGAGGGCCCAACACCGGTCTCGGCTCTGATCCACGCGGCGACCATGGTCACCGCCGGTGTCTACCTGATCGTCCGTGTCGGCCCGATCTTCGAGGCCGCCCCCGCCGCGCAGCTCACCGTCGCCATCGTGGGGGCGGCGACGCTGCTCGCCGGCGCGGTCATCGGCTGCGCCAAGGACGACATCAAGAAGGCGCTGGCCGGGTCCACGATGAGCCAGATCGGGTACATGACGCTGGCCGCCGGCCTCGGCCCCATCGGCTACGCCGCCGCCATCGCGCACCTCGTCACGCACGGCTTCTTCAAGGCCGGGCTGTTCCTCGGCGCCGGCTCGGTGATGCACGGCATGAACGACGAGGTGGACATGCGCCGGTTCGGCGGGCTGCGCAGGGCCATGCCGACCACCTTCGCCACGTTCGGGCTGGGGTACCTCTCCATCATCGGGGTCCCGTTCCTGTCCGGCTGGTGGACCAAGGAAGGCATCATCGCGGCGTCGTTCGACTACGGAGGGCTCACGGGGCAGCTCCTGGGCACGGCGGCGCTGCTGGGGGCCGGGCTGACCGCGTTCTACATGTCGCGGATCATGTTCATGACGTTCTTCGGTGAGAAGCGCTGGGCCGAGGACGCCCACCCCCACGAGTCGCCGGCCTCCATGACCATCCCCATGATCGTGTTGGCCGTCGGATCTGTGGCGCTTGGCGCGGTCCTGGTGTTCGGCTACCGGTTCGCCGAGTTCCTCTCCCCGGCCATCCACCACCACGAGCACGAGTTCGACCTCGCGCACATGCTCACCGCCCCGTACTCGCTGGCCGCGGTCGGGGTGCTCGTCGTGGGCGTCGTCATCGCGTGGCTGCGCTACGGCCGGTCCGCGGTGGCCGAGACCACGCCCAAGGGCAACTTCGTCACGGTGGCCGCCCGCAACGAGCTGTACGGCAACACCATCAACGAGGAGCTGTTCATGCGCCCAGGCCAGGCGCTCACGCGCGCCATGGTCGTCGTCGAGGACAGGGTCGTCGACGGCGTGGTCAACGGGGTCGGCACCGGCACGCGCGACAGTTCGTTGGGCCTGCGCGGGTTGCAGACCGGATTCGCCCGGACCTACGCGCTCACGATGCTGTTCGGCGCGGCGATCGTCGTCGCCATTCTGGTGGTGAGGTTCTAGATGGACATCCCCTGGCTCACACTCGCCATCGCACTGCCCGCCGTCGGGGCGCTCGCCGTCGCGCTGGTCCCGCCCGGCTGCGGCGAGCTCGTCAAGCGGCTGACACTGGGCGTCAGCCTGGGCACACTGCTGCTCGTCGGCTCCATGGCGCTGCGTTTCGACCCCGGAAGCGCCGGGCGGTTGCAGTTCGAGGAGATCTATCCGTGGATCCCGCGCTTCGGGGTCAACATCGCGTTCGGTGTCGACGGCATCGCGCTCGTGCTGATCCTGATGGCCGCCGTGCTGGTTCCCCTGGTGGTGCTGGCCGCGTGGCGGGAGAACGAGGAGACCGACGACAGCGGCAAGGGCTACTTCGCGCTGATCCTGGCCCTTGAGGCGATGATGATCGGGGTCTTCGCGGCCACCGACGTCTTCCTGTTCTATGTCCTCTTCGAGGCCATGCTGATCCCGGTCTACTTCATGATCGGGCGTTACGGGCGCGGACCGAACCGCCGGCGCGCGGCGATCAAGTTCCTGCTGTTCAGCCTGTTCGGCGGGCTGCTGATGCTGGTCGCCGTGATCGCCGTGTACGTCCAGGGCGGTACCTTCCTGTGGGCCGACCTGGTCGGCCCCGACGGTGGGCTCGCCGGTGTCGACACCACAACGGCGCGCTGGCTGTTCCTCGGGTTCTTCGTCGCGTTCGCGATCAAGGCTCCGATGTGGCCGGTGCACACCTGGCTGCCCTCGGCGGCTGGGGCCTCGCGCCCGGGCACCGCGGTACTGCTGGTGGGCGTGTTGGACAAGGTCGGCACGTACGGCATGCTGCGGTACTGCCTGGAGCTGTTCCCCGAGGCCGCCCACTGGTTCGTCTGGCCGGTGGTGGTGCTCAGCCTCGTCAGCATCGTCTACGGCGCGATCCTGGCGATCGGGCAGAGCGACATGCTGCGCCTCATCGCCTACACCTCGCTGTCGCACTTCGGGTTCATCACCCTGGGCATCTTCGCGATGACCTCGCAGAGCCAGGCGGGCGCGACGTTGTACATGGTCAACCACGGTTTCGCGACCGGCGCGCTGTTCCTCATCGCGGGCTTCCTCATCGCCCGACAGGGGTCGGCGGCGATCGCCGACTACGGCGGTGTGCAGCGGCTCGCTCCGAAGCTCGCCGGGGTCTTCCTGGTGGCCGGCCTGGCGGGGTTGGCCCTGCCCGGGCTCGCCCCCTTCGTCAGCGAGTTCCTGGTGTTCGTCGGGACCTACGCGTTCCACCCGGTGCCAGCGATCATCGCGACCGTCGGTGTCGTGCTGGCCGCGCTCTACATCCTGTGGATGTACCAGCGCACCATGACCGGCCCCGTCCGGGAGGAGCTCACCGGCCTGCGTGACCTGACCGGGCGCGAGGCGTGGGCGGTCGGCCCGCTCATCGCGCTGATCCTGCTCTTCGGCGTGCAGCCGCAGCCACTGCTGGATGTCATCAACCCCGCTGTGGAACAGACCATGCACCAGATCGACGCCACCGACCCCGAACCGGCGGTCGACCCGGCCGACCAGTCCGCCAGCGGGCAGGAAGGAGCGAGCGAGTGATCCCCCTGACCGACTCGGTACCCGCGGCTGCGATCGCCTCGCCCGTCATCACCGAGGAACCGCCATCTATCGACTACGCGGTGCTCTCGCCGATGCTGGTGGTGTTCGCCGCGGGCGTGGTGGCCGTGCTGATCGAGGCGTTCGCCCCCGCGGCGCGGCGCCATTCGATCCAGCTCGGGCTGGCGCTCGCCTCGGTGCTGGGCGCGTTCGTGCTCACCGTGCTCCAGGTGGGCGCGATGCCCGACGCCGAGGCGGGCATGGCGCCCGAGGAGGTCGCCGGGGTGACGACGGCGATGAACAGTGTCGCGATCGACCGGCCGACCCTGTTCCTCCAGGGAACGATCCTCGTGCTGTCGTTCATCAGCCTGCTGCTGGTCGCCGAGCGGCGCAGCGGCGAGAGCGCGTTCGCCGCGCAGGCGGCCACCGTTCCGGGAAGCGAGGAGGAGCGCTCGCACGTCCTCGCGGGATCGCGCCACACCGAGGTCTACCCGCTGGTGCTGTTCGCGCTGCTGGGCATGCTGCTCTTCCCCGCCGCCAACGACTTCTTGACCATGTTCGTCGCGTTGGAGGTGATGAGCCTCCCGCTGTACCTGCTGTGTGGGCTGGCGCGCCGCCGGCGGCTGTTCTCCCAGGAGGCGGCCGTCAAGTACTTCCTGCTCGGCGCGTTCTCCTCGGCGTTCTTCCTGTTCGGCATCGCCCTGGTGTACGGCTACGCGGGCTCGGTCAACTTCGCCGACATCCACGAGGCGATCGAGACGGGCGGTTCCACACTGTTCGTCGGCGGCACCGCCACACCGTTGCTGCTGGTCGGTATCGCCATGATCGCCGTGGGCCTGCTGTTCAAGGTGGGCGCGGTGCCGTTCCACAACTGGAAACCGGACGTGTACCAGGGGGCGCCCACCCCCATCACGGCGCTCATGGCCTCCGGGGTGCTGGTCGCCGCCTTCGGCGCCATGCTGCGGGTGTTCCTCATGGCCTTCGGCGCGGCGGTGGCGGACTGGCGCCCGATGCTGTGGGTGGTGGCGATCCTGACCATGGTGCTGGCCGCGGTGGTCGCCGTGACCCAGCGCGACATCAAGCGGCTGCTGGCCTACTCGTCGGTGGTGCACGCCGGGTTCGTGCTGACCGCTGTGGTCGCCGCGACTCCGGAGGGGCTCGCGGGCGCGCTGTTCTACCTCGCGGCCTACGGGTTCACCACCATCGGGGCGTTCGCCGTGATCACCCTGGTCCGGACGCACGAGAACGGCCCCGAGGCGGCGGACATCTCGCAATGGGCCGGACTCGGGCGCACCTCGCCGCTGCTCGCCGGCGCGCTGGCGCTGTTCCTACTGGCGTTCGCGGGCATCCCGCTCACCAGTGGGTTCATCGGCAAGTTCGCGGTGTTCCAGGCGGCGGTCGCCGCGGGCGCGACCCCGCTCGTCGTGGTCGGTGTGCTGGCCAGCGCGGTGACGGCGTTCTTCTACGTCCGGATCATCGTGCTGATGTACTTCGCCGAGCCGGAGGGGGCCGGCCCCTCGGTCATCCGCGCCGGGACACTGACCGGGTCGGTCATCGGCCTCGGTGTCGCCGCGACCCTCCTGCTGGGGGTCTATCCGACCCCGGTACTGGACACCCTGCTCCCGCAGCCGGTGGAGGCGGCGCTGGAACCTGGTATGGCCACCGAAGACGGGTTCACCCGGTAGGCACGCGCTCCCGGTGGGGGGCTTTGGCAGCGCTATCGGGGTCAGATAGCTTGGCTACCCGGTTTGTGTTCATTTTTCGGTGCGCGCGATGCGTCCGGCGCGGGCGTATCGCGCGCCGGTTGACATGTGGAGCTTTCAGGTGAGCGGTGCTGTCCCGAGCGGTTTCCTCGCTCTGCCGAGTGTCGACGCGACCCTCGCCCGGGAGATCCAACAAGATCTGGAGCGGGTCGAGGAGGTGCTCCGGGAAACGGTCGCGGCCAGCGACCCCATGCTCGCCGAGTCCGCGAACCACCTGCTGTCGGCGGGGGGTAAACGGTTCCGCGCCACACTGGTGTTGCTCGCCGCCCATTTCGGTGACCCCACCGCCGAGGAGCTGGTCCCGGCGGCGGCTGTCGTGGAACTGACACATGTCGCCACCCTGTACCACGACGATGTCATGGACGAGGCGGACATGCGCCGCGGTGAGTACAGCGCCAACCACCGCTGGGGGAACAGCATCGCCATCCTCACCGGCGACTTCGTCTTCGCGCGCGCTTCGGAGATGCTGGCCGACCTCGGTGTCGAGGCGGTGCGGCTCCAGGCGCAGACGTTCGGCCGCCTGGTCCAGGGGCAGGTGCTGGAGAGCTCGGGGCCGCGTGGCGACACCGACCCGCTCACGCACTACCTCCAGGTCATCGCGGACAAGACCGCGTCGCTGATCGCTTCGTCCGCCCGGTTCGGCGCGATGTTCGGCCGGGCCGGCTCCGGGGTCGTCGAGAGCGTCACCCGGGCGTGCGAGGCGCTGGGTATGGCGTTCCAGCTCTCCGACGACATCCTCGACGTCGCGGGTAACCCCGAGGAGTCGGGAAAGGCCCCCGGTACCGACCTGCGCGAGGGTGTGCTGACCCTGCCGATGTTCTACGCGCAGCGCAGCACCTCCCCGGAGGACAAGCGGCTACTGGAGCTGCTGGGGCGTCCGCTCGACGCCGATGAGGCCGAGGACGCGCTGCGCCTGCTGCGTGCCCACCCGGCGATGGAGCTGGCACGCGCGGACCTGCGCGCCTGGGCCGACAAGGCGCGCGCCGAGTTCGCCACCCTGCCCGACGTGGCACCGAGGTGGGCGTTCGAGGCGCTCTGCGACTTCGTGGTGGAGCGCACCACCTGACACCCGTGGCCGACGGTGGCCTGCTCAGCTCGCCGCCAATGTGGGGGGCGGGAAGTCCCGGATGTAGCCAACCGCGGTGTCCAGGTGACTTTCGCGTGGGAAGTGGCCGCCTTGGGGGGCCGGGTGGATCTCGGCGTCCGGCGGGTCGTGCGCGAAGGCGCGCCGCCGTGACGTTCTTCGGGGAAACCTGACGCGACATCCCTGGTGGCACCCCGGAACACGAAAGATAATGGGACCCACCGCTGCCGTTCGACCCCGGAGATCCCTGTTGCGTCCTCGGTCCCAGCGCCTTCCGCCGACGGGCGCCACGGCCGTGCTCCCGCCGCTCGGCCGAGCGGGCGGCGGCCCGGGGTCGGTGAACAGAGGAGCGAGGCCCGCGCCCGGCGGGAGGTGGCGCGCTACGCGCGCGAACACGACCGACTGTAGAGAGGGGCCGATGCCGGCACGGCCGTCAACCGCGACGGAGCCATCGCGGCTCCCCCACCGTCAGCGCCAGATCCGCGGGCAGGGGGAGGGTACGTGTGTAAGGGGCGAGCCCCCTTCACGGGGTCGCGCTGGTACGGAGCGAGAACGTGGTGCGCGTGCCCGCCGGTGGTACGAGCGACGTGCCCCTGTTCGAGGAGAGTGACTGATGGCCCAACGGCTGTTCCTCGTCGATGTCGAGGCGAGTGCGCCGACTCCGTACCGCGGCGTGATGACCGAGTTCGGAGTCGTCGGCTTCGAGACCCGGGACTGGTTCCACGGCCATCTGTGGGACTCCCACCCCGATCCGGAGGTTCCGGCTCGGCCGGTCGCGGAGCGGGAGGCTCCCGGCTGGACCACGAACAGGTTGCCCCGACACGACGTCGCGACGGCCCGGGAGGTATTCACCTCTCTCCACGAGTGGATGGCCCAGCTGACCGAACACGATGACCGACCCGTGTTCGTCTCCGACAACCCGGGCTACGACGTCATGTGGATGGCTGAAGGGTTCGACCGCGCGGGTATGGTGAACCCCTTCGGGCACTCCGCACGCCGCATCGGCGATCTGGCCGCCGGCCTGTCGGGGAACTGGAAGAACACCTCGGAATGGAAGAAGCACCGCCGCACCCCCCATGACCACAACCCGGTCAACGACGCGTTAGGAAACGCAGAAGCGCTCCGCGCCATCCTCGTCAGACACGGGCAGATCGCGGCATAGGGGACGCCTTCGCGTCCTGGAGCGTCCGGACTGATCGGGGATCCGCGACAGGTTGGAGGCGGCCGCCCGGAGCGTCGAGGCGTGATCGGGCCGCCGCCGTCGGTGGACCCATGTTCGGGCCGCCGGATGTAACCAGAAGGTTCGTTCTTGCTATTGCCCCGGTAATAGTGGAGTGGCGCCCAACCGTACAGGGAATCTGTGCCAATAACACTCTGTTGTCGATCGAACGCGAAAAGTCTCGGACAACGGGGGTCGGCGAGATTCGCGATACGGGGGAGAGTGAATCGCCGTGGCGGCACAGATGGGAGCGCAGAACCTGATCGGGCACCGGTTGCTGGACCGGGACGGCAACAGTGTCGGCAAGATCGGGCAGGTGTTCTTCGACGACCAGACCGACCAGCCGAAATGGGTGACCGTGCGCACCGGACTGCTCGGCAGCAACGAGAACTTCGTGCCGTTGCGCGGCGCGCGCATGGTCGACGACGCCCTACGGGCCGCGTACACGACCGAGCAGATCAGGACCGCGCCGAGCTTCGCGATCGACGAGCATCTCTCGGTCCACCAAGAGGACATGATCTATCAGCACTACGGGCTCGGTGCCGAGGTGCCCGCCCAGCGAGGCTCTGAGGAGCGGCCCCGGCGACAGCGTGGCCGGCACGCGCGGCCCGGGCAGGCCGCCGACGCCACGCCGGCGGGGTACCGGGAGCACGCGCCGGAGCCGGTCGAGCGTGCCTGGGTCGCGAACATGGAGGAGCGCCGGCCACACGGAGACGGTGACCCCTCCGAGCGCGAACGCGAAGGAGTACGCGTGTTCAGGCCCGAGAGCGGCGAGCCGCCCTCCGCCTCCTGACACGAGGCGGGCGGGGAGGTAGCCCGATCGCCGAACGGTTCGACGTCCACGTCGACACAGCGGGGGTGCCGCGCACCGACCACGACCCGCGGCCGGGGAAGCCCCGCCTTACGGTGGCACTACCGCGTGGACCCGGCGCCCTCCGGGGATCGGCCGCGGCCAACCGGGGAGTGGCCGCGTGACCTCCCAGGTCCCGGCTTCGTGCCGGGCGGGGCCACCGATGGGAGGACCCACCGAACAACACGGGAGAGCGCGGACGCGGCGAGGTCAGCGACGTTCCGGCTCGGGATCCGCGGTCTCCCCGGCGGCCCTCCGTGCCGTTGCCCGGTCGCGGGCGTTGCGCACCAGGTCGGTGCCGAACACCACGAGAGCGACCCACACGATGGCGAATCCGATCCAGCGGCTGAGGGGGAGCTGTTCCCCGAAGACCTGCCAGGCGATGAAGAACTGCATCACCGGCACGATGAACTGCAGCAGGCCGAGCATGCTCAGCGGTAGCCGGACCACCGCGAAACCGAAGCACAGCAGGGGAAGCGCGGTGACGGCGCCGGTGCCGACCAGGAGCAGAGTGTGGGCCGGCGAGGTCTGCCCGAAGGTACCCGTCCCCATGGCGTGCAGGACGAGCAGGTACCCCAGAGCGGGCAGCAACATCAGTAGCGTCTCGCTGGTCAGGCTCTCCAACCCGTCGAGGCGGACGAACTTCTTGAACACGCCGTAGAGGGCGAAGCAGAGGGCCAGCCCGAGCGCCAACCACGGGGGAGCGCCGTAGTCGAAGGTGAGTACCACCACCGCCAGGGTGCCGAGCGCGACGGCGACCCACTGCAACGGCCGCAGCCGCTCACTGAAGATGATCACCCCGAAAACCACACTGACCAGCGGGTTGATGAAGTAACCCAGGGACGCCTGGAGGGCGTTGCCGCTGTTCACCGTGTAGATGAATATGCCCCAGTTCGCCGAGATCACCGTCGCCGCGCCGGCCACCAGCAGCAGCTGCCGGGGTGAGCGCGCCAGCCCCACCAGCCACTGCCAGTGCCGCATCACCAGTAGCACGAGCAGCATGCCCACCAGGGACCAGACCATCCGGTGGGCGAGGATCTCGATCGGGCCGGACGAGGAGAGCAGTGGCCAGTAGAGCGTGGAGAGCCCCCACAGCACATAGGAACTCGCCCCGATCAGCAGACCCTTCGTGGAATCAGACACGAGAGTCAGCCTAGAGAACGAATCATCCCATGAATAGGTAATTCTGCTTACTCCCCGGCCCGAGGCGGGCAGGCGGGCGGCCGGGCATGATTGGCGGCGGATAGGCTGGAAGCATGTTCGGGCAGAAGCTGACCATGGTCGACCCGGCCAACGCGCTACCGGGTCGCGACACCCCGATTCCGGTCCCCGACAGCCACGAGGTACTCGGCACCCCGATGACGCCCCCCTACCCCGAGGGCAGCGAGATCGCCGACTTCGGCATGGGCTGCTTCTGGGGCGTGGAACGCACCTTCTGGCGCCTCGGCGCCGACAACGGCATCATCACCACGGCCGTCGGCTACGCCGGGGGATACACCCCCAACCCCACCTACGAGGAGGTCTGCAGCGGGCTCACCGGCCACACCGAGGCCGTCCGCGTGGTCTTCGACCCAGCCACGATCTCCTACACCGACCTGTTGAAGGTCTTCTGGGAGGGGCACGACCCCACCCAGGGCATGCGGCAGGGCAACGACCTCGGTACCCAGTACCGGTCGATGATCCTCTACCACTCGGACGAGCAGAGGGCCGCCGCCGAGCGCAGTCTCGAGGCGTTCCAGCCCGTGCTGACCCGCGCCGGCTACGGCACCATCACCACCGAGATCGCACCCGCGGGCCCGTTCTACTTCGCCGAGGGGTACCACCAGCAATACCTGAGCGAGGCCAAGAACCCGAACGGGTACTGCGGTGTCGGTGGGACCGGGGCCTCGTGCCCGGTGGGGGTGGCCCGCGCCTGAGGAGCGGACCCGGGGCCGGCCCGGCCGTGGCTCACCCGCCGGCGATGTGCGCGCGCCAGGGACCGTCGGCGGTGAGCCAGTGGGGAACCAGCCGCACCGGGAACGGGTACTCGGTCGCGAAAACCGTCTCCCCGAAAGCCTGGGTGACCTCGACGTAGCCGCCGTTCTCCAGGCGCAGCTCTACCAGACCGGTCTTGTCCGGCGACGGGCTGACGATCCAGTAGGACTCGACGCCGAAGTCGGCGTACTCGCGGCGTTTGGTGTGGTTGTCTCGCAGCACGCTCTCCGGCGAGACGATCTCCACGGCCAGCAGCGGTGGCCGGGTGAGGTAGGGACTCTCGAAGTCCTCGTCTGGCACCACCGCCAGGTCCGGAACGCGGTGGTGCGTGCGTTCGGCGTTCAGGTTGATGCCCGGCCCCGAAAGCACCGTGTAGCCGTCGGGGGCGACGTTCGTCAGATGCCACGTAAGCCGGGAGTCGATCAGGGTGTGGATGGACACGGGCGCGGGAGACACGTCAAGCCTCCCGTCGACCAGCTCGTAGCGGCGCCCGTCGTCCGGGGTCCCCGCCAGGTCGTCCACGGTCAGTGGCCGGTCGCGCTCCTCGGTTCCACCGATGCTCATAACACTCATGATGCCTCCTCGATCGCATGGTGACGAGAGTGCCGCACCAATGCCCGGTTACGGGCGGGTATGGGGGAAACCGGACCTCCGTTCGACCGGTTGCCCCCGTCACGGCCGGACGTGCTCGGGGAGGGCACCCATGCCCACCGATCCGCCACACTCGGCGGACCACCGGATACGGCCGGGTGCCGGCCGCGGCCGGCACCCGGCCCCGAGTCCTCTCCTCGGGGTGGATCAGTCCGCGGCGTTCGCCCGCTCGATGAAGGCGATCATCTCCGGTGAGGGTCCGCCGTGCCGCTCCCGGATCGTCTCGCTGTTCTCGCGCTGCATCCGGTACAGCGAGTCCCGCAGCCCCTCGTCGCCGCCGTGGAAGGACTCCAGCAGCTCCGTCCAGCGCCGCGCCAAGGGGCGAACCCTCGGGTCGGACGGGTCGGTACCGGCGTCCATCTCGTCCTGGACACGCGCGATGAGCTGGGGCCACTCGGCGATCTCGGCGTCGATCACCCGCTGTCCCCGCTCCTCGCGTCGTTGCTCGAGACGGGCACGCTGGTCCTGCGAGAAGTAGTTCGCGAACGTCTCTTCCATCTGTGACACCTCTTCGATCAGTGCGAGGAGGTCGGTGGACGCGATGTCACCGGCGCTGTCCGCGGTGTCCACCAGCGTCGACAGTCGCGTGCGCAGGGCCCGCAGTGCCGAGAGCCGGCGCCGGACGTGGTCGAGCTGGTCCCGAAGCAGTCCCGCGAGGTCCACCTCGTCCGCCAGCAGCGTGCGGATCGACTCCAGGGACAGGCCGAGGTCGCGCAGTGCCACCACCCGGTACAGCCGCCGCAGGTCCCGCTCGTCGTAGAGCCGGTGTCCGGAGGCCGTCCTCCGCGACGGAACCACCACGCCGACGTCCTCGTAGTGGTGCAACGTCCGCACGGTGAGTCCGGTGAACCGGGCCAGCTCGCCGACTTTCCACGTCGTGTCACCGCTTTCGGGCACCGCGCCCCTCCTCCTCAGTGTCGTGAACCGACCGGCCGCCACTGCCGCGGCGGCACTGGTACGGACGCTAGGACCTCACGCGACGTGGGGTTCAAGCGCGGAGAGAGCGGGCGAACGCGGGACCCGGCCATGTGCGACCCGAACGCGAACGGCCCGTGCGCGGGATCGCGCACGGGCCGTCGGGGCGAGTGAGGTCCGGGGTCACCAGTTCGGCTGGCCGTATCCGGGGTACTGCTGCTGGTAGCCCGGCTGGCCGTAACCCGGCTGCTGCGGATAGCCGGGGTACTGCTGCTGGTAGCCCTGCTGGCCGTAGCCCGGCTGCTGGTAGCCGTGCGCGTACTGCTGGCCGGTCTGGTACTGGTAGCCGGCGTACGGGTCCTGCGGAGGAGCCCCCTGCGGCTGGTACGCCTGCTGTTGCCCCGTCTGGTGCTGTTGGGGAAAGTTCGCCGACTCCTCCGACGCGGACGCGGGGCCCGGACGGAAGATGAACAGCCGGACGGATCCTCCCTCCGAGTCCTCCGTGGGCGCCATCTGGTCCAGCTTCCACCCGGCCTCCTCGATTCCCTCGAGAATGCGGGTGAGCCCCGGGCGGACCTTGCTCGAGGAGTCGTCGTAGCTGTTCACATCGAGCTGCACGATGAACATCTTGCGCTTCTGCTGCGCGGCGACCTTCGCGTGCTCGACGACGGTGCTGTCCCTCACGACCTGCGTGACGCTCATTGTTCAACCGTACCTATCTGCCCTGTTGGACCTCGTATGCCCGTTGAGCGTCGCCGATCATCCACGTCCGTTGCGGAGGCGTTTCGCCGGGCCAATGGTCCAATAATGCCGTCTTTAGGGGATTCTGGCCACACGGGGAAGCGGTGACCTGCTGACGCGTCCCGTGCGCACGCGGGCTTTCCGGTTACGTGACGGCCGCTCGGACCGCCTCGGTGATCGGGGTTTCACCGGAGACGAGCTCCCAGACATGTCCGAATGTGGCCGGCTCGTCGAGCACGGCGACGATCACCGCGGCGACGTCGTCACGGGGAACCGTCGCCCGCTCCAGCTTCGACGCCAGGCGTACCCGCCCGGTTCCGGGCTCCTCGGTGAGGCCGCCCGGCCGCAGAATGGTCCAGTCGAGCTGCTCGTCGCGCCCCCGAATGTCGTCGTCGGCCGCGCGTTTGGCGTTGACGTAGGCTTCCCACACCGGTTCCGCGTCGGAGGGCGGACCCTCGTCGACACTGATCGCGGAGACCATGACGTAGCGCCGAACCCCCGCGAGCGAGGCGGCGTCGGCCAGCAGCGACGCCGCAGCACGGTCCACGGTCTCCTTTCTGGCCGCGCCGCTGCCCGGGCCGGCCCCGGCGGCGAACACGACCGCGTCGGCTCCCATGAGCCGCTCGGCGAGCTGGGTCACGGTGGTGGACTCCAGGTCGATGACGACCGGTTCGGCGCCGGCGGCGCGGACGTCGTCAGCGTGGTCGGGATTGCGGATGAGCCCCACGGGACTGTCGCCGCGCTCGGCCAGCAGCCGCTCCAGTCGTAGCGCGATCTTCCCGTGGCCCCCGGCTATGACTATGCGCATACCCGCAGGCTACGCTCTCACCGCCGAGGTGTTCGCGGGACGGTCCCAGCGGCGCGCGATCGGGGGCAGAAAAGACCACAGGAGCAGTGTCCCGGCCAGGGTGAACACCCCCAGGGACACGCCGGCCACGATGTCGCTCGTCCAGTGCACGGCCAGCAGGGGACGGCTCAGGGCGGTACTCAGCACGATCACGACCGCCACCCCCCACGCCAGGGGGCGTGCCCGGCCACGTAGCAGCGGCAACGTGGCGAACAGCACGATCCCCGTGCCGACGACGGCCATGAGGGCGTGCCCCGACGGGAACGACGGTCCCACCCCGGTGCCGATCGGGTCGGCGAACTCCGGCCGCGACCGATCGACCGTCAGCTTCAGGAACAGTCCGAACAGGTTCGCCAGGAAGACGGTGGTCGCGGCCCAGGCCGCCGCGCTGATCCAGCGCCGGAGCAGCAACCAGCACGCGGCGAGCAGCGAGACGACACGCATCGACCACGTTCCGAACGTCTCCGTCCACACCTCCGTGAGATGGGCCGCCTCCGGAAGGGGACGCATGAACGCGTACAGCGAGGTGGCGATCTCCCGGTCGAGGGAGACCAGCGGATCCCACTGGGCGACGACCAGTGCCCACAGGGTCAGCACGGGTGCCGCCGCGACCGCCATCACCACCGTCAGCGCGCGGCGCCGCGCGGGCAACGGGGTGGCGTTCGGGTGGGCACGCCCGCGGTTCGCGGCGTCGGTGCGGTCCGGGTCCGGTGTCGAAACGGAGATCACAGGAACCGAAGCGTACCGTGACGTTGCCGGTGGGTGAATCCAAACGGAACAACGAGTGGCTCGGTGGGGCGCGTCCCAACGACATGGCCGAGGCCGAGCGGCTACGGCCCGTTGAGACTCCCCACACCACGCGGTGGGGACCGCTCGACCACCTGATACCCCTGAGCGCACGGGGCGAGAGAATGAACCGACCGCGCGCCGGGAACCGGCGCGCGGTCGGGAACGGCCCTGTCGGGTTCTCTCGCGACTAGCCCACCGTCCAGGTGTCGCCGCTGGTCAGCAGAGAGGCGAGGTCGGCCTCGCCCTGGTCGGCCCCGGCCGTCGCGAGCTGCTCGGCCATGAGCCCGTCGTAGGTGGGCCGCTGGACGTCACGGAACACCCCCACCGGAACGTGCTCGAACGCCGGCTGGTCCAGCCGCGACAGCGCGAACGCGTACCCGGGGTCGGCGCGGTGGGCGTCGTGGCGCACCAGCCGGTCCTCCCCGACCTCCGCGATGTCGGCGACGGTCAGTTCCCCGTGATCACCGACCACGACGCCGCGGTCGGCCCCAACGCGCAGCGGCTCCCCGTGCTCCAGGCGCAGCAGCCGGGAGTCGCGCTCCTCCTGGTCCTTCAACGGTTGGAACGCGTCGTCGTTGAACACCGGGCAGTTCTGGTAGATCTCCACGAACGACGCCCCCTCGTGGTCGGCCGCGGCGCGCAACACACTGGTCACGTGCTTGCGGTCGGAGTCGATGGTGCGCGCCACGAACCCCGCCTCGGCGCCCAACGCCAGCGAGACCGGGTTGAACGGCGAGTCGAGTGACCCCATCGGCGAGGAGCGGGTGACCATCCCCGTCTCGGACGTCGGCGAGTACTGCCCCTTCGTCAACCCGTAGATGCGGTTGTTGAAGAGCAGCACGTTGATGTTGACGTTGCGGCGCAGCGCGTGGATCAGGTGGTTACCACCGATGGAGAGCCCGTCGC
Organism: Halostreptopolyspora alba; assembly: GCA_003725585.1. Lineage (GTDB taxonomy): Bacteria > Actinomycetota > Actinomycetes > Streptosporangiales > Streptosporangiaceae > Lipingzhangella > Lipingzhangella alba. Next base: position 66,666 of record RJMB01000027.1, read on the forward strand.
CGTCGCCGGTGATGACCCACACCGACAGGTCCGGCCGGCTCGACGCGAGCCCCGTGGCGATCGCCGGCGCCCGTCCGTGGATCGAGTGCATCCCGTAGGTGCTCAGGTAGTACGGGAACCGCGAGGAGCAGCCGATCCCGGAGACGATGACGATGTTCTCCCGGGGCACCCCCAGCTCGGGCAGGAACCCCTGGAACGCCGCGAGGATGGCGTAGTCGCCGCACCCGGGGCACCAGCGGACATCCTGGTCGGACTTGAAGTCCTTCATCTTGTACTCGACGTCGCTGCGGGGCACCAGTTTGAGGCCGTTGGGAACGGCGCCGTTGCCCCCGGCGTGCGCGTCGGAGAAGTTCTCACTCGGCACGGTCGATGACCTCCTGAACCACGCCCGCCAGCTCTTCGGCCTTGAAGGGCAGGCCGCGGACCTTCGTGTAGCTGATGATGTCGACCAGGAACTTCCCGCGCAGCAGCAGCGCGAGCTGGCCGAGGTTGATCTCGGGGACGAGGACACGGTCGTAGCGGCCAAGCACCTCGCCCAGGTTCTGCGGGAACGGGTTGAGGTGGCGCAGGTGGGCCTGGGCCACCCTGCCGCCCGCGCGCCGTACCCGGCGCACCGCCGCCCCGATCGAGCCGTACGTGCCGCCCCAACCGAGCACGAGCACGTCGGCGTCGCCCGTGGGGTCGTCGACCTGGAGGTCCTCGATGTCGCGGGCGATCCCGTCGATCTTGCCCTGGCGTGAGCGCACCATCAGGTCGTGGTTGGCCGGGCTGTAGGAAATGTTGCCGGTGCCGTCGCTCTTCTCGATCCCGCCGATGCGGTGCTCCAGGCCGGGAGTGCCGGGCAGCGCCCACGGGCGCGCCAGTGTCTCGGGGTCGCGCCGGTAGGGCAGGAACTCCCCGTTGTCGCCGTTGGGCTCCGTGCTGAAGGGCACCGTCAGGTCCGGAAGCCCTGACACATCCGGGATCCTCCAGGGCTCGGAGCCGTTCGCGAGGTAACCGTCGGAGAGGACGACCACCGGGGTCCGGTACTTCGTGGCGATGCGTGTGGCCTCGATCGCGATGTCGAAGCAGTCGGACGGCGAGCGGGGAGCGAGCACCGGAAGGGGGGACTCACCGTTCCGCCCGAACATCGCCATCAGCAGGTCGCCCTGCTCGGTCTTGGTGGGCATCCCGGTGCTGGGGCCGGCGCGCTGCACGTCGATCACGAGCAGCGGAAGCTCGGTCGTCACAGCGAGACCGAGCGTCTCGGCCTTCAACACCATGCCCGGCCCGGACGTCGTGGTCACCCCCAGCGACCCGCCGAACGCCGCGCCCAGCGCCGCGCCCACGCCGGAGATCTCGTCCTCGGCCTGGAAGGTCCGCACCCCGAAACGCTTGTGCTTGGACAGCTCGTGCAGGACGTCCGAGGCCGGGGTGATCGGGTAGGAGCCCAGGAACAGCGAGAGCCCGGACAGCCGCGATCCCGCGATCAGCCCGTAGGACAGGGCGAGGTTGCCCGTGATGTTGCGGTAGGTGCCGGGGGCGAGCTCGGCCGGCTTGACCTCGTAGGAGACGGCGAAGTCCTCGGTGGTCTCACCGAAGTTCCACCCGGCGTTGAACGCCGCGAGGTTCGCCTCGAGGATCTCGGGCTTGCTCGCGAACTTGGACTTGAGGAAGTCGCGGGTCCCCTCGGTGGGCCGGTTGTACATCCAGGACAGCAGGCCGAGCGCGAACATGTTCTTCGCGCGCTGCGCCTCCTTCTTGGAGATGTCGAACTCCTCGAGTGCCTTGACCGTCAGTGAGGTCAGCGGCACCCGGCTCACCTTGAACTCCCCGAGGGAACCGTCCTCCAGGGGGTCGCTCTCGTAGCCCACCTTCGTCAGGCTGCGCTTGGTGAACTCGTCGGTGTTGGCGATGATGGTCGCCCCTTTGGGCACGTCCTCGACGTTGGCCTTGAGGGCGGCCGGGTTCATGGCTACCAGCACGTTGGGAGCGTCGCCGGGGGTCATGATGTCGTGATCGGCGAAGTGCAGCTGGAAACTGGAGACACCGGGCAACGTGCCGGCGGGAGCGCGAATCTCCGCGGGGAAGTTCGGCAGTGTCGACAGGTCGTTCCCGAACGACGCGGTTTCCTGGGTGAAGCGATCGCCCGTCAGCTGCATGCCGTCGCCGGAGTCGCCTGCGATGCGGATGATGACGCGATCGACTTGCTTGACCTCTTTGGTCACTGAGATCGCCAACCTCCAAGTCAGAGCCGCCGTTGGCGGGGCGGCGGCTCAGGTTGCCTAAGGCTTTACCGCCAGCGTACGAGCCCAGCGTCAGCCGGGCGGGCGGTCGGGGTCGTGAACGTCAGCCTACGCACGCGCGCCTGCGCCGCCGTATGGCTGTCGGAATGCGAGTTTCGCCCTGGTGGGCGGCGGCCGCGGCGCGGACACCGTGGCGGCTGTTCGGGATCCGGTCAGCCGCGACAGAGGTCGCTGGCCAGGCGTCCGAAGTCCACGTGCCGCCGGCCGACGAGCAGCGCTCCCGGCGAGACAATCAAGGTCATAGCGGCCACATCCACCACTATAGGCGGTATCCCCACGGGCCGAACCTTCGGGTGGGAGAAGTCACACGCTCGGGACGTCCGTGTGAGGGCGGGGCGTGAGCGAGGGCGCCCCTCACGAGCGAGGCCCCCCGAGATGGGGATGGTGCTCCGAGTGCCCGGATCGTTCCTGGTATGCGTGAGGATTACGGTGATCCGACGGGAACGCGAGGCCCCGACCCGCACGTTTACAACGGTGGACGGGCCTGGGAGCCGCCTGGGGGCCGTGAGAGAAGGGGACCGGGAGCCGACGTGCACCGTAACGCGATCCGTGTGGCCGGCCTGCTCACCGGCGTCTCGGTGCTGCTCACCGCGGTGTGCTGGATGTGCGGCGGGTTGGCCGGACTGCAGCTCGGAATCGTGCTGACGGTCGGACTGAATGGCGCGGTCTTCCTCTTCACCGGTTCCGTGGTGCTGCGGGCGATGCGTGCCCGCGCCGTGAGCGAGATCGAGCAGCCCGACCTCTACCGCATCGTGCGCGAGCTCGCCACGGCGTCGCGCCAGCCCATGCCTCGGCTGTACCTCTCGCCGACGCCCGCCCCCAACGCGTTCGCGATCGGCCGCAACCCGCGCACGTCCGGCATCTGCTGCACCACCGGCCTGTTGCGCACCCTCAACGAGCGCGAGCTCCGCGGTGTGTTGGCCCACGAGCTCGCGCACGTCCGGTACCGCGACACGCTCCTGTCGTCGGTCGTGGCCACGGTGGCGACGATCATCACGTCCCTGACGGCGCTGGCGCTGTTGCTTCCCCTGGGGGACTCCGAGGAGCAGGACGTGCCGAGTGTGCTCGGCGGATTGCTGTTCTTGCTGCTCGGCCCGCTCGCCGCTGTCGTGATCCAGGCCGGGGGAGTCCGGAACCGCGAGCACCGGGCCGACATCGCGGCCGTGGAGCTCACCGGCGACCCGATGGGTCTGGCCAACGCTCTGCGCAAGATCGAGGTCGGCACCCGTACCCACCCGCTGCCGGCCGAGCGTCCATTGCTGGCCGCGGGCCACCTGATGATCGCCCACCCGTTCCCGGAACGCGGCATGAGTCGACTGTTCGCCGCGCACCCGCCAACCCCGGAACGTATCCGCCGGCTCCAACGGTTGGCCGAGCAGTGGGGGATGCGCTAGGCGGCGGGTACGCCGTCATTCGTGGAAACCGGGGATCCCACGCCGTCGCGACCGCCCTACCGGTAGTTCACGAACTGCAGGGCGAGGTCGAGATCCTTCTCCTTCAGCAGGGTCATCACCGTCTGTAGGTCGTCCTTCTTCTTCGAGCTGACCCGTACCTCGTCACCCTGGACCTGGGCCTTGACCCCCTTGGGACCCTCGTCACGGATGATCTTGGAGATGCGCTTCCCGTCCTCGGTGGAGATTCCCTCCTTCAGGCCGATCGGGAGGCGGGACTCCTTACCGGAGGCCCTGGGCTCGTCGGCGGGGTCCAGGACCTTCAGCGACACACCGCGCTTGACCAGCTTCTCCTTGAACACCTCCAGGGCGGCCCGGACCCGCTCGTCGGTATTGGCCCTGATCTCCACCCCCTGCTGGCCGGACCAGGTGATGTCCGTACCGGTGCCCCGGAAGTCGAAGCGCTGTGACAGTTCCTTGGCGGCCTGGTTCAGCGCGTTGTCGACCTCCTGACGGTCGAGCTTGGAAACGACGTCGAAACTGGATTCGGCGGCCACGTGCGCACACACCCCCGAGACTGTCGCGGGCACCCGAGCGGGTGCCCAATGGTTCACGGCAAGGGCCGTCCCGACGCTGACGCGCCGTCCGGCCACGGTAAGGCCCGAGCCTAGTCTCGTCCTCGGGCGCGTTCGACGCGGCTCGAAGGGCCGGCGCGGAATCGATTTCGTGTCTCCCGCCCATGTCCGCTATGCTTTTTCCCGCAGCGCGGCGACACCGCCGCGCACCCCAAGGCAGGTTGCCCGAGCGGCCAAAGGGAGCGGTCTGTAAAACCGCCGGCTCAGCCTTCCAAGGTTCGAATCCTTGACCTGCCACCCACGGGAAACGCCCCCTGACCAGCGTGTTCGCGGTCAGGGGGCGTTCTTGTGTCGACTGGGTGTCCGAGAGTCCGGAGTGTCCGGGGAGCCCGGACGGCGACGGCTCGTCGTCCCACGGTCCTCCCGCGACCGAGGGCGTGTCGCGTGAGCCCCGACCCGCTCGGCGCGCCCGCCCATGATCGGGCAGCGCTTCCGGCTCCCGTGCGTGAGATCCGTTGATCTTGTGGCTATCGACACGGTCGTTCGGTGACACTCACGACAGCCACAAGATCAACGACGGCCAGCGCTGTCGCGGCTCGCACCCGGTTTCGCGACTGGCGTGTCCCCAGTCCCGCCCCCGAATCTGAGGCGGCCACGAGTGTCGCCGCGTCTCCCACCGCCATCCTCCCGGGTATTAAATCCGTTTTTGCCGCGACGGGTGCGATCTCAATAACGCGAAAAATAGGGGGTCCGGGGTGGTAATTTTTCGATCTTGTCGTTCTCGGGCTCTTGGAATAAATGTCTCCATGCCGGCGAAACGGACATACTTACTTCTTCTAGTTTGGCGTTGACAGGAAGCTGTTGCTGCCCCGATGATTATCAAAGTCCACCGCATCAAGGCGCGCTGTGCGTGTCCTTATTAAGCCGCCTCGCTTAGATATTCGGGGGAATTGTGAAGAAGTTGAGCATCGCCGGCGTTGTCGCCGGTGCCGCCATGGGTGCCGTGCTGATGGGTGCTCCCGCCTACGCCCACGGTGGTGGGGCGGACGAGCAGTCCAACCAGAACACCCAGCTGGTCCCGGTCCAGCTGTGCAACACCAATGTCGCGCTTCTGGGCGCGAACTCCTCGGAGGCCAGGGACTGCATCAACGGCCCCCAGCAGGGCAACGTCGACTAGTAGTCGCGGTAAATCCGGAAAAGTAGCGGTAGGGAAGTAG
>RJMB01000028.1 GCA_003725585.1 Halostreptopolyspora alba
GATGCATGTCTCCCGCAGACTCTCGGCCGCCCTGGCCAACCTGCGCACACAGCTCAACCCGGATGTCTGAGGGCGCCCTGGCCCCGGACGCGCCCGCGTTTTCCCGTGACACCGGGGCCGGTGTTTCCGGCACCGGCCCCGGTGGGTGGTGCCCAGCGCCCGGGAGGTCTGCGCGCGTGGTCCCAACCGGTGTTCGAACGCGGCACGCGTTCGGTGCGGGTGGCCCGCACCGGCCAGGAGCGCCACAACGGCCGACAGCCAGACCACGGCCAGCCCCTCCCCCGCGGTGGCTCCATTGGAGCCACCGGCTGCGCCGTGGAAACCCGTTCGGGTCTCAGTCCCGCCCATCCTCACCAACGGACACCGCCGGCTCCTCCGAACGGCCGGCGGGCGAGGTCCCGCCAGCCGTGACGGACCTCAGGTGGTGGCCCGTTCCGGGGCGTCCGCCGCGGTGCCGCTGGCATGGACGACGGAGAACTCCAGCGCGCCGTCGTTGACCCAGGTCGTGACGTGGGCCCCGGCTTCGAGTTGGCCCTCGAGCAGCATCGACGACAACCGGTTGCCCACGTTGCGCTGGATCGTGCGCGCCAGTGGCCTGGCCCCGTAGTCGGGCTGGTGGCCCGCCTCGGCCAGCCAGCGGACGGCGTCCTCGGTGAAGCTGATCGTGATGTCCTGGGCGCGCAGCCTGCGCTCGGTGTCGTCCAGCAGCATCCGGGTGATCTCACTGAGCTCCTCGCCGGTCAGGCGGGAGAAGACGATGATCTCGTCGATGCGGTTGATGAACTCGGGACGGACCTCCTCGCCGAGCCGGCGCATGATCCGGTCGTGGGTGGCGGCTTCGCTGTCCTCGTCCCCGGTGAATCCGATGGGGCCGCCCCCGGTGGTGAACTCCGAGCCCAGGTTGCTGGTCATGATGACCACAACGTTGCGGAAGTCGACGGTGCGCCCCTGCCCGTCGGTGAGCCGGCCATCGTCGAGGAGCTGCAGCAACAGGTTGAAGACGTCGGCGTGGGCCTTCTCGATCTCGTCCAGCAGCACCACCGAGTAGGGCTGCCGCCGGACAGCCTCGGTGAGCTGCCCCGACTCCTCGTATCCGACGTATCCGGGTGGGGCACCGACCAGGCGGCTGGCGGTGTGGCGCTCCTGGAACTCGCTCATGTCGAAGCGAACCATCCGCTCCTGCGACCCGAACAGCGCCTCGGCGAGCGCGCGGGCGAGCTCGGTCTTTCCGACACCGGTCGGCCCCAGGAACAGAAAGCTCCCGATGGGGCGGTCGGGTGGGGCGAGGCCGGCCCGGGAGCGCCGTATCGCCTCGGCGACGGCGCGCACCGCCTTGTCCTGGCCCACGACGCGCTGGTGCAGCCGCGCCTCGAGGTGGGTGAGCCGCTCGCGCTCCTCCTGGGTGAGCTGGGCGGCGGGGATCCCGGTCAGCCGGGAGACCACCTCGGCGACGTCGACGATCTCGACCTCGGGAACCTGGGAGGTCCCCTCGGAGCGCGCCCGGGCGATGGCCTCCCGGGTGCGGTTGATCTCGTCACGCACCTCGGATGCCTGCTCGTAGTCCTCGTTGCGGACCGCCTGCTCCTTGCGGGTCTCCAGCTCCCGCAGCTGCTGCTCGAGCTGCTGCAGGTCGCCGCTGGGGGTCTTGGTGCGCAGCCGCACGCGCGCACCCGCCTGGTCGACCAGGTCGATCGCCTTGTCCGGCAGAAAGCGGTCCGAGATGTAGCGGTCGGAGAGCTCAGCGGCGGCGTTGAGGCTCTCGTCGCTGAAGCGCACCTGGTGGTGCGCCTCGTACCGGTCCCGCAGGCCGCGCAGGATCTCGACGGTGTCCGCGACGCTCGGCTCGGAGACCACGACCGGCTGGAACCGCCGTTCCAGGGCCGCGTCCTTCTCGATGTTCTTCCGGTACTCGTCGATGGTGGTCGCGCCGATGACGTGCAGCTCTCCCCGTGCCAGCGCCGGTTTGAGCATGTTGCCCGCGCTCATCGAGCCCTCGGCTCCGCCCGCGCCCGCGACTGTGTGTATCTCGTCGATGAAGATGAGCAACTGGTCCGCGTGGGCGCGGACCTCGTCGATGAGGCTCTTCAGGCGTTCCTCGAAGTCCCCGCGGTAGCGGGTGCCGGCGACGATCCCGGCGATGTCGAGCTGGACGAGCCTGCGCCCACTCAGCGTCCCGGGAACGTCGTCGTCGGCGATGCGCTGCGCGATTCCCTCGACGATCGCGGTCTTTCCCACCCCCGGGTCACCGATCAGCACGGGGTTGTTCTTCTTGCGCCGGGCGAGTACCTCGATCGTCTGCTCCACCTCGTCGTCCCGGCCGACCACCGGGTCGAGGCGGCCCTCCGAGGCCATGGCGGTGATGTCGGTGCCGTGCTCGTCAAGGTTCGGCGTCGTGCTCGTCTCGGTACGCGGGCCTCCGCCACCCCCGGACACCTCACCCGAACGTGCCGCCGCCTGCAGCGCGTCCGGGGTCACCCCGGACTCCCCGAGCCGGCGTCCCATCGGCGACTCGCTGTTCACCGCGAGCGCGAACAGCAGGTGTTCGGGGGCGATGTAGGGCTGGTTCAGGGCTCTGGCGATCTGGTGCGCGTCGAGCAGGGTGCGCTTGGCCGTCGGGGTGAGCATCGGCACGTCCGGCCTAGCCTGCGGTGCCTGTTGCGCGGCGTCGGAGGCGGCCCGGGAGAGCTCGTCGGCGTCGGCGCCGGTACGCGTAACGAGGGTACGGGTTGGTTCGTACTGCAGTAGCGCCCACAGCAGGTGCGGCGCGTCGAGGTCGGTCCGGTCGGACTCGACCGCGCGCTTGAGCGCCGTGCCGACCACTTCGCGCGCCTGCTCGTCCATCAGTCGCGAGAGGTCGACACGCTGGGTGGGGCGGCGCGGCCCGCCCGGTCCGAAGAAGCGCGCCAGGAACTCCTCGAACGAGCGCGGGTCGTAGCCACTCGGGCCCGGGAAATCGTGCGTCATTGGTCTCTCCTCTCTGGGCGGGAGTGCCTCCTCGCAAGCGGCGGGCCCGCGTTCCCTGTTGGGCGGCGTGGCGATGGTCGACGGTCACCGGGACCTGTCCCCGGGGCAGACGGTCCGCTACCCGGTTCCCGAGGTGGGTAACGCCCCGGGCCGTGCCCGCCCGCTCCCCCGAGTGCGCGGGTCATGGGGTTCGGCCGGGGCGCTCGGGGATGTTCTCGTCCGGCGCCAGGTATGGGTGCCTCATGTCGAAGACCGGACGCTCGCTGCGGATGCGGGGCAGTGAGGCGAAGTTGTGCCGGGGTGGTGGACAGCCGGTGGCCCACTCCAGGGCGGCGCCGTGGCCCCAGGGGTCGTCCTCCTCCACCGGGGGCGCGTGGCGGGCGGTGTGGACGATGTTGGCCAGAAAGACCAGCGTGGACGCGCCGAGCACGAACGAGCCGACGCTGGACACCTGGTTCATCGCGGTGAACCCGTCGCTGGCCAGGTAGTCGCCGTACCGGCGCGGCATGCCGGCCGCGCCCAGCCAGTGCTGGATCAGGAAGGTGGCGTGGAAACTGAGGAACAGCGACCAGAAGTGCAGCTTGCCGAGCCCCTCGTGCAGTCGCCGGCCGGTGAGTTTGGGCCACCAGAAGTAGAACCCGGCGAACATCGCGAACACCACGGTTCCGAACAGGACGTAGTGCATGTGGCCGACGACGAAGTAGCTGTCGGTGACGTGGAAGTCGATCGGTGGTGAGGCCAGCAGCACCCCGGTCAGCCCGCCGAACAGGAACGTGACCAGGAACCCGAGGGCGAACAGCATGGGTGTGGGAAAGGTGAGCTGCCCGCGCCACATCGTGCCGATCCAGTTGAAGAACTTGATGCCGGTGGGCACCGCGATCAGAAACGAGAGGAAGGAGAAGAACGGCAGCAGCACCGCGCCGGTGGCGAACATGTGGTGGGCCCACACGGTCATGGACAGCCCGGTGATGGCCATCGTCGCCCCCACCATGCTCGTGTAGCCGAACAGCGGCTTGCGCGAGAAGACCGGGATGATCTCGGTGATGATGCCGAAGAACGGCAACGCGACGATGTAGACCTCGGGGTGCCCGAAGAACCAGAACAGGTGTTGCCAGAGGATCGCGCCCCCGTGCTCGGGCGAGTAGACCTGGGCGCCGAGCATCCGGTCGGCGCCCAGGGCCGCCAGCGCCGCGGTGAGAACCGGGAACGCGATGAGGATGAGCACCGATGTGAACAGCGTGTTCCAGGTGAACAGCGGCATCCGGAACATGGTCATCCCGGGGGCACGCATGACCGCGACCGTGCTGATGAAGTTGACCGCGCCCAGGATCGTGCCCAGGCCCGCCACGATGAGCCCCAGGATCCACAGGTCGCCGCCGAGCCCGGGGCTGCGCACTGAGTCGTTCAACGGGGCGTAGGCGAACCAGCCGAAGCTGGCGGCGCCGCCCGGGGTGAGGAATCCGGCCATGACGATGAGCCCGCCGAAGAGGAACAGCCAGTAGCTGAACATGTTGACCCTGGGAAAGGCCACGTCCGGGGCGCCGATCTGCAGCGGCATGATCGCGTTGGCGAACCCGGCGAACAGCGGCGTCGCGAACAGCAGCAGCATGATCGTGCCGTGCATGGTGAAGAGTTGGTTGTACTCCTGCAGCGTCACCACCTGGAGACCGGGCCACAGCAGTTCGGCGCGGATGAGCATCGCCATGACTCCTCCGGCGATGAAGAAACCGAACGCGGTGATGAGGTAGAGGTGGCCAACGATCTTGTGGTCGGTGGCCGACAGCCAGGAGACGACGATCGACCCCTTGGTGGTGCTGGCGGGTGCGGGCTGCTCTGCCCCTTCGATCCTGGTCATCGGAGATCTCGTCTCTCGCTCGAGGTCCGCTACGCGACACATTGAAGGTTCTCCCGGTCCCGCGGTGAGGCGCCGGTTGGATGTCCGGCGTGTCACGGATCGGGGCGCGCGGGGGTTGTGAGGGGAACGGCCAGTGGCCCGGCGAGCTGACGCGGACAACCGCGCGGCCGGAGGTTTCAGCGCACCGCGGGTTCGGTAGGCGCTGTAGTACCGGTGGAACGGCGATGTTCCGGGGAGGGGTGGCACGCTGGGCCAGGGTGGATCGGTCCCTCCTGAACAATGTGTTGTGGGGGGCCAGGAGGGACTCCCCCGGCGGCGTGCGCGGCCATCGCCGAGGGGCCGGCTCGGAGGTGACGGAGGGGGCTCCGACGGGAGCCCCCTCCGTCGATCGGGGAACGAGGGGCGTGTCAGGGGGGGCCGCGGATGTCGGTCCCGCCCAGCGGTCCCCCACGAAGACAGCTCTCTCGTTGACAGGTTCGCGTCCCACGCACGATCCCGCCCAGGAGTAGTCGGAGACGACGCTCCGGGCGAGCACGCCGCCAACGCCGATCGGCCACGCGAGGCGCGGACCACGTGTGGCACCCGACAGCACGCGTCCCGTCAGGACACTGGTGGGAGCGTCACCACGAGAGGTTTGGGCGGACCAGCGGCCGGTAGTGGTTCGGTAGTCACGACGGGAAGGGGTTTGCGATGGATGTGCGGGATGTGACGGTCAAGACCGGCGACGCGGAGCTCCCCGGTGACCTGGCGCTCGCCCCCGAGGCCGCCGGTGTCGTCCTGTTCGCCCACGGCAGCGGAAGCTCACGGCACAGCCCGCGGAACCGGACCGTCGCCGAGGCGCTGCACAGGTCCGGATTCGGGACCCTGCTCATCGACCTGCTCACCGATGAGGAGGGCCGGCGTGACGAGGTGGCCCGCGATCTGCGGTTCGACATCTCACTGCTCACCCGGCGGCTCATCGGTGCCATCGACTGGCTGGCCACCTCCGAGCGGACGGCTGGGCTACCGGTGGGGCTCTTCGGCGCCAGCACGGGAGCGGCGGCCGCGGTGGGCGCGGCCTCGGAACGGCCCGATCAGGTGTACGCGATCGTGTCCCGCGGTGGCCGGGTCGACCTCGCCCCCGACGGGCTGGGCGCGCTGTCCTGCCCCATCCTGATGATCGCCGGCGGCCTGGACGAACCCATCGTGCGGATCAGCTTCGAGGCGCAGCGTGAACTGCACGTCGCCAGCGACGTACACGTGATCCCGGAGGCCACGCACCTCTTCGAGGAGCCGGGGGCCATGGAGCAGGTCACCGGTGCGGCGATGGGCTGGTTCCGGGACCATCTGCCCGGCTAGGGCTCGGCGAGCACGGGGCCGCCGTTGACTGGGCAGTCAACGGCGGCCCCGTGGCCCTTCCCCCCGCTCTCCGGTGGGCTTCGTGCCCACCGGTGGAAGCGCCGTCGCGCTTCCGGTACCGGCATCCGCGTGCCCCCCGAGATTCACGCGTGCCGGGCTCGGTCGGACTCCGCTGCCACACGGTCGTGGTCGGCGAGCGGCCGGAGCCCGCTGTGCTGTTGGGTGGGTGCGCGGGAGCCCCGCGCACCCACCTGCGACGAGGAGCAACCGTGAGCGTCGTCGCGTCTGGTGGGGCTGCTATCCAGTGTCGGCGGTGATATGCCTATGAATCTCGGTGGCTCTTTCGGGGGTTTACGAACAAGCGTCCTTTACATCGTAGATTTTGAATCTGGTCCTGGAGGCCGGGCCAGCACACCAGACGTTAGCCCCGCCGCCGGGTCAGGACCGCAGCCTCAGCGCGAGGAACAGGTCCACGCGGTGTTCCAGACTGCTCAGGTCACGCCCTGTGAGCTCCTCCACCCGACCTATCCGGTAGCGCAGTGTGTTGACGTGGACGTGCATGGCGGCGGCGCACCGCTGCCACGCCCCGGAGTGCGCCAGGAAACGCTCCAGGGTGCGCACCAGCTCGGAGCGATGGTGCCGGTCGTACTCCACCAACGGCCCGAGCAGCCGGTCGCGGTAGGAGGTACGCACCTCCTCCGGTACCGACGCGAGCAACAGTTCGTGCGAGTCGATCTCGGCGGCCGTGGTGACCCGCGACCGCCCTTCGCGCAGCTGGGCGAGGTGGCACGCGTGGCGGGCCTCGACGGCCGCGCCCCGCAGCTCCGCGACGTCGAGGGCGGTGGAGCTGATGCCCACCGCGAGCCGGTACTCGTCGAGCCCGGGCTCCAGGACGCGGGTCCCCCGGGTGATCTCGGTACACAGCCGCTCGGCGGCGGACGTGCCCTCCTGCCCGCCCCTGGAGACAGGGACCACGGCCAGTGTCTCGTTCTCGCCGGCCACCACGGTTCCCGGCCACTCGGCGACCAGCTCCGACACGATCCGGCGGGCCAGGTCGGGCAGTCGCGGCTCCGGTTGCAGGGAGGCGCTCACCGCGACGTAGCCCCACCGCACGCGGTCGGTGGACTCAGGACCGGCCGCGGCGCGCAACAGGGCCCCGACCTCGTCGAGGCGTCGGGCGTCCAGCAGCTTCGGCAGCTCCGCCGCGTGCCGAGTGTCACTGAGCCAACGCTCCTCGACACGGCTGCGGGCCAGCACGGCGATCGAGACGAGCTCGGCCACCGCCTCGTGGGTTTCCTCGGACCACTGCGTGTGGTCCCCGACGCAGCCGACCAGCCAACCGGTGAGCGGGTGCGACTCGCGGGTCTGCACCGGGAAAACGGTCACGGTGGCACCCTCGGTTCCGGGGGAGGCCGGGAGTTCCGTCGCGCGTGGGAAACTCGACCAGCCCAGGACCCGGGAGACCAGCCGCTCGCGGTCGGCGCCCGGCAGGTCCTCGCCCGAGGAGGCCACCAGCCTGCCGGTGCTGGAGACAACCCAGGCGCGGATCCCCGCCTCCACGGCCGTCTCAGCGAAGACCTCGGGAAAGTCCGTGCCCGAGGCGACCTCGACCATCAGCCGACGGTGCCGGTCGCGGGTCTCGGCGATGCTGCTGGCGCGCTGGTGGGTCAGCCGCATGACCTCCTCGGTCACCACGCCGAAGGAGGTCTCGGCGGGGACCTCGATCAGCGGCATGTCGTGGCGCTCGCACGCCTCGATCAGGTCCGCCGGCACCGAACCCAGGGCCGTGCCCACGGCCAGACAGGCCACCCCCGCCTCGTCCAGGGAACTGACGAACGTCTCGGAGTCCTCGGCGCCCGAGCGCCACACCATGGTGGTCAGCACCAGCTCGCCGCCGCGCAGGTAGCGCCGGGGATCGAGCAGCTCCGTGGTGCAGGCCCAACGGATCGAGCCGTGCGCGTGCCCGGCTCCACGGAGAAAGCGCAGATCCAGATGCGGACTCGCGAGTAGTTCACTGATCTGCATGGACATTTCCTTGCGTCACCATGGTCGCACGGTAGCGGATCGGACACGCACATGAGACGGTTCGCGCCCGTGGGTTATCCTCCGGGACCTGGCGAACACGCGCATGCCGGTTCGTGCCCGGTCCGGGCCACCACGTTCCGACCTGGAGGCGACACAAAGTGGCCCACCTCACACACCGAGAACGGCTGTGGAGTTCCCAAAGCCCACAACGCTCGGCGAGGCGCTCTTCGCCAAGCGCACGCACCCCAACGCGGCACCGAGCACGGGCGGAACCGAGGTGATGGTAGCGCTCAACCTCGACCGGCGCCGTCCTTCCGCGCGGCTCGGCCTCAGCCGGGTGCCCGAGCCGGCCAGGTGCGGCCCCGACAGGCCGCACCCGCGACTGGGGTCCGCGTAAGCTCGCCCCTGGCCGGTGGCAGAGTTCGCCACCATCGTGGCCGAGAACCTCAACGTGGCCGGCACGCGCCGCGACCGGCACCTGGACCAGCCGGTCCCCGAGGTGGACATGGGTGGGACGTGGCGCCAGCTCGACTGTAGAAACCCCCGGCACGGGCACGCTCCGGTGGTGGCCAACCGGTGGTTCGTCAGCTCGAAGACCTGCTCCGAGTGTGGCGTGGTGAAAGCCAAACCGCGCCTGAACGAGCGAGTACTCACCCGCCACGCGTACGGCCACACCGTCGCTCGCGACCTCGCAGGGATCGCGGCGTCCACGCGGAGTTGCGCCGGGGAGGCGCGGGTCGCGGACTGGGGCATCCACGCCCCCACGGTCTGCCGAGAGCCACCACCGCTGTCCCCGACCCGGCGATCGTCGCGACCGTGGGGGACACCACCGGCCGGCGATCCCCCACGCGTCCCCCTTCGACCGGAGGACATCGTCGGCTTGGGCTCCTCCCCCGGCGATCCTCCCGGCCTCGGCGCCGGCTCGGGGCATGGCCACGGCGCCGGGTCGGCGCCACCGGCGGTCACCCCGTGGGCGCCGCCACGTCGCGTTTGGCCATGCCACGCGGTTCGTCGGGGTCGAGCCCCCAACTGAGGATCCGCCGTGGGTGGATCCGGATCACCTCGTCGCCGAACGGCGACACGCCCGAGCCGCGCAGCAGCTCCGCGTCGCCCCGGACCTCGATGCCGCGCGGCCGCCACGGCTGTACCGAGGCCAGGTCGTCGACCACGAAGGAGACGCGAGGGTGTGCCTTGGCGTTGCGCCACTTGCCGCTGTCGGAGAGGTCGTATCCCACGACGTCGATGGTCTGCTCGGTGGAGTTGTAGTGCACCCCAACGGGCCGGTTGTGGGGGTAGCCGTCAGGGGCGACGGTGGCGATACGCCCCAGGCGCTGGTCCGCGAGGTACTCGATCTCGGTTTGGGTGAACGTCATGGGGCCATTATCGTGCCCACGGCCGGGTTTCGGCCACGTCACGGGCCCGCGGTTTCCGAGTGTGCCGTGGCGGCGCGCCCTCAGCGACGCAGCAGGGCGCGGTGGGCGAGGTCGCGGCAGACGACGTCGAAGTCGAACCCGGCGGCCGACACGGCGAGCGGGAAGGTCGAGGTCTCGGTCATTCCGGGGGCGACGTTGACCTCCAGGAATCGCGCCCGCCCGTCATTGTCGACGATGAGGTCGGTACGCGAGACGTCACGCAGCCCCAGGGCGCGGTGCGCGGTCAGCGCGGTCTCGGTGGCGAGGCGCACGGTCTCGTCGGGCAGTCGCGCCGGGCAGAAGAACTCGGTGCGGCCCGGTGTGTAGCGGGCGGTGTAGTCGTAGACCCCGCCATCGGGCACGATCTCCACCGGCGGGAGCGCGAACGGGCCGTCCCCGATGTCGAGGACGCCGACGGCGATCTCCGTGCCCGCCACCCGTTCCTCGATAACCGCGGCGTCGCTGTAGGCGAAGCAGCTCACCAGTGCCGCCGAGAGCTCGTCGGTGGAGTCGACGGAGGTGGCGCCGAAGGCGGAACCTCCCTGGTCGGGCTTGACGAACAGCGGCGTCCCGAGGGTGGCGACGACGCGCTCGACCAGCGCGGGAGCCCCCAGGTCGTGGAAGGCGGACTTCGGCAGCGTCACCCCTCGGGGCACGTGCACGCCGTGCTGGGCCACCAGCGCCTTGGCGGTCGGCTTGGCGAACGCGACCCGGCAGGCGGCGGGCGGCGCTCCGACGTAGGGAACGCCGCACAGTTCGAGGATCTCCCGGACCGCGCCGTCCTCACCCGCGGCGCCGTGCAGCGCCGGGAACACCACCTGCGGTGGGTCCTCCGACAGTGTCCCCAGCAGGGCGGAGTCGACATCGGCGGTCTGGGTCTCGACGCCGAGCCGGCGCAGCGACTGGGCGACACGCCGCCCCGAACGCACACTGACCTCGTGTTCGGGGGTCATGCCGCCGGCGAGTACGAGCACCCGGTCGAGATCGGCCACGGTCCTGCCTGCTTCCTGTTCTGCTGCCACGGGGGTTCGTCTCCGGACCTAGGGAAGGTCGGGGGTGGGAGCGTCGGGTCCAGCGGTGGTCGACGACGTCGCGCCGCCGAAGGTATCACGCAGTGCGATTTCGTTCTCGATGGCTGAGACCAGGCGGCGTACCCCCTCGCGGATCTGGTCGGATGTGGGGTAGCAGAACGACAGCCGCATACAGCGGTGCCCTTCGTCGGTGGCGTAGAAGCCGGTTCCGGGCACGTAGGCCACGCGCTCGGTGACCGCGCGCGGCAGCATGGCCTTGGCGTCGAGCCCCTCGGGCAACGTGACCCAGACGAAGAACCCGCCCTGCGGGACGGTCCACGAGCAACCGGCGGGCATGAGGGACTCCAGGGACGACAGCATGCTGTCGCGGCGCTCACGGTACATCTCGTTGAAGTCCTTGATCTGCTCCCGCCACGGGTGGCTGGCCAGGTACTGGCGCACCACCATCTGGTTGAAGGTGGAGTGGCTCAGCATCGCGGACTCGGCGGCGAGCACGAGCTTGTCGCGCACCGCCGGCGGGGCCAGCGCCCAGCCGATGCGGAATCCAGGAGAAAGCGTCTTGGAGAACGAGCCGAGGTAGATGACGTTGTCGGGGGCATCGGCGCGCAGCGCGCGAAGGGGCTCTCCCTCGTAGCGGAGCAGCCCGTAGGGGTTGTCCTCCAACACCAGCAGACCGTAGCGCTGACAGACCTCCAGCACCCGCTGCCGACGCTCGGCGCTGAGGGTGACACCGGCGGGGTTGTGGAAGTTGGGAACGGTGTAGAAGAACTTGGCCCTGCGCCCGGCCGCGGCGAGGTTCGCGAGGGCCTCCTCCAGCGCCTCGGGGATCACGCCGTCCTCGTCGATGGCGACGTGGCGGATGTCGGCCTGGAACGCCGCGAAGGTGTTGATCGCGGTGACGTAGGTGGGGGCCTCGGCGAGGACGACGTCGCCGGGGTTGATGAAGACCCGGGTGACGAGGTCGAGGGCCTGCTGGGAGCCGACCGTGACCATGACGTCGTCGGAGTCGGCCTCGATGCCCTCCAGGCGCATGACCTCGCAGATGTGCTCGCGCAGCACGGGGTCGCCCTGGGCGGATCCGTACTGCAGCGCGACGGTGCCCTGGTCGGCCACGACCCGTTGCACGATCTCGCCGATGTCGTCCAGCGGCAGCGCGCCCACGTTGGGCATCCCGCCCGCGAGCGAGACGATCTCGGGGCGGGAGGCGACGGCGAACAGCGCCCGGACCTCGGAGGCAACCATGCCCTGTGCCCGTTCCGCGTAGGAGTCGACGTAGCGATCAATGCGCGAGCCCTGCTGGGAGGGCTGGCGTTGGGACTCGTGGGGATCAACGGACACGATCCACCTCCGCGGTTTCGACCAGGTTGCTGGGACGCCTGAAGGAACGGTTCGGGACTCGTACCGCGGCCAGCGGCCCGAGCCGCGGGAGGTGGTGCCTCCGCGCGCCAGAGGTCTCGGCCGCTTCAGCTCGGGCGAACCGAGAGTTACCCGACAGTGTACGCACCGGTGGATGACCTGTGACCACCGCCCCCGTATGGGCGGCCAGTCCCGGCCGGCGGGCTCTCGCCGCCAGGACGCGGGTGGCGGGCCGATTCCCCCTGGTTGCTCCCCGGTCGCCACGACGCTCGGGCAGCGGCGGCCGAGGGGTGCTCCCCCTTGTCCCCTCGGGCCGCCGCGAGCGGCCCGCCTGCAATGGCTCCCGTAGCCCCTCTCGTACGGGACGCCGGCGGACCTTGTGTGAAGCGTGGGAAGCTCCTCCCGCACCCACGGCCCAGTTCACCCCACCACCCCGAAACCAACAAAGGTTGCAATAGGTTGCAACGGAAACACAGCGCGTTATTCCCGCTCGTAACAGCCGACATTCACCTCATCCAGGCCGCGGCTCCGTGGCGAGTGCGGCGCGCGCACGGCGGATGGCGGGGGCGTACGAGCCCGGAAGCAGTTCCCGGGTGTCGGATGGGCCGCGCACCGAGACGTGCAGCGCCTCGCTGAACCGGTACGGGCGGCTCTGCATCACGCGACCCAGGTTCCGGCGCAGGCGTGACATCTCCGCGCGGACCGTGACCTCACGGTCGTTGGTCCCGAAGAGGTCCTCGGCGAGCTGCGCGGCGCTGCGCCCCTCACGATGCTGGGCCATCAGGAACAGCAGTTCGGCGTGACGACCGGACAGCCGACGCGTCCACTCCCCGCTCGGGCTGATGACCGATATGGAGGGTGCCGAGGGAGTGGACAGGTCCAGCACCACCCGGGTGGCCGCCTCAGGTCCCGACCCCGTCGGCCGCAGCATCCAGCCACCCGGCAGTGGTTCCACCCGGCACTCGCCCAACGCCGGGATCCAGCTGATTCCCGACTGCAGACGCTTGGGCAACGGTACCCTGCGGACCGGTTCCGTTCCCGCCACCGCCGCCGTCCAGCCGTTGCCGTCGACGACGACAACGCGCTCTTGGGCGCGTGCGAGGAGCGGGGCGGCCACGACCCGCAACCGTTCCAGATGGGCGTGGTGGGCGCTGCGCATCTGCGACTCCGCGAGTTGGGCCACCGCGTTGACCAGGCTGAGCGTGGCGGGATGCGCGGTGTCGGCCGTTCCGCTGAGGGTGAGCACTCCCACCAGCCTGCCGTCGCGCGGGTCGTGAACCGGGGCACCGGAGCACGTCAGTGCGTGGAAGCTGCGCACGTAGTGCTCGGCGGCGTAGACCTGAAGGGGCCGGTCGAGTGCCAGCGGTGTCCCGGCCCCGTTGGTACCGGCCACACACTCCTGCAGACAGGCCCCTTCAGCCAGCCCGAGGTCCTCACACAGGCGGCATACCTGTGGCGGCCCCTCCCTCCAGAGGAGCCACCCGTCCTCATCGGTGACCAGCATGGCGTTCTCGGTGTCCTCGGAGGCGGCCAGGAGCGAGGCGCGCAGCACGGGAAGCAGGTCACCCAGGGGTGAGGCCCCACGGCGGCGTTCCAGTTCCTCCCGGGGCAGCAGGCGTCCGGGAAGGTGCCACTCGGCCCGCACACCGAGCCGCCGCGCTCGGTCCCAGGAGTCGGCGATGACGGGACGGGGAAGCGCCGGCGGCGCGTTCCCGGACAGCACAGCCGCGTGGACACGGTGCAACAGCCGTGCGTACGCGCGCAGATCCGTGCCCGCGGGCAGGGCGGTGTCGAGTTGCTGTTGCATGGCGATGCCGTTCACTGGCGTGTCAGCGACCCTCGGTGGCTCCTTCGGCGCCCGATGCGCGAACGTCCCGGCTGCCTCGGGGCTCGCCTGTGCGGGACGGACGCTTCACGCGCCGAGGAAACGCCTCCGGAGGGGAACAACCATCCTTATCGGAGCTCGGCGAGGGGTCAATCGCGCTCGATGCCGCGCTGGGGAATAGTCGGTGATCCGCACGCCCCATGAACGTTTCCATTGTTTCCGCGCTGTTCCACTGATGATCCGGTGGCCGAGCACGCGTCACGTCGCGGCGATTCCCGTCGGGCCCGAGTGGCGCCGAGCCCGGACGGGCAACCGGGGCGAGCGCATCGGCCGGCGACCTGGGATGCTGGTGCGCGTGGCCGTCGAGGCGAAGGGAGCGGCGTGACGATCGTGATCCGGATCGCGGAGTTCGTGGGACGTTGGTTCGCCGTACTGGTCCTGCTCGGCGCCGTGGCCGGACTCGCGTTTCCGGACCAGGCGACGCGGATCACGCCGGCGATCCCGGTGCTGCTGGGCGTGATCATGTTCGGCATGGGACTCACACTGCGCCCGGCCGACTTCGCGGTGGTGCTCAACCATCCGCAGGCGGTGGCCATCGGGCTCGCGGCCCAGTTCCTCGTCATGCCACTGCTCGGGTACGGCATCGCTGTGCTGCTGCAGTTCCCGCCGCTCCTGGTGGTGGGGATGGTACTGGTGGGGGCGGCACCGGGCGGCACCGCCTCCAACGTGATCGTCTACCTTTCTCGCGGCGACGTCGCCCTCTCGGTGGCGATGACCTCGGTCTCCACGCTGCTGGCACCGCTGCTGACGCCGCTGCTGGTGCTGTGGCTGGCCGGTTCCCAGCTTCCCGTGCCCGCCGGGGCCATGCTGCTCACGATCCTGCAGGTGGTCATCGGGCCGGTGCTGGGTGGCCTGGTGATTCGCGCGGTCGCGACACGCGTGGTGGAGCGTGTGCTCCCCCTCCTGCCGCTGGTCTCGGTCGGCGGGATCGTCGTGGTCGTCGCGGCGGTCGTCGGAGGCAACGCCACGGACATCCTGCGAACCGGTGTGCCGCTGGCCCTTGCGGTGGTACTGCACAACAGCGCCGGGGTGGCGTTGGGATACGTGGTCGCCCGCCTGGCGCGGCTGCCGGAGTCGGCCCGCCGCGCCGTGGGTGTCGAGGTGGGGATGCAGAACTCCGGGCTGGCCGCCACTCTCGCGGCCTCCCACTTCGCGGCGTTGGCCGCGTTACCGGCGGCGCTGTTCTCGGTGTGGCACAACATCTCCGGAGCGTTGATCGCTTCGTTCTGGGCACGCCGCCCCCCGGATCCGGAGACGCGGTCCCAGAGCTGACTCTCACGGTCCCCAGCGTGTCGGCCGCCCCGCGCGGCGCGGATTCCCACCCCGGCCCAGCGTTTCGCGCTCGAATGGTCACAGTTCGTGTGTTAGCTCTGAGCTGTGACCACATTGCGAGGCGATTCGATGACTCGCGGAAATCGTCACACGTGCACACCGTGCGGCAATCGAGGAGGGGCCCGCAATGGGCACGAGGCGAGCAGCGTGTCGGCACCACACCGCGAACAGCGCACCCCAGTATCCTCCTCCCCCGCCCGCCCCAGGGCCAGCTCCTCCTCACCGGGGGTCCGAGTGACCGCGGTCGGGCGGGTGACGCGAAGGGCACGCGCCTTCCCGCTGATCGCGTCCCTGAGTGCCGTCGCGATCGCCGCTGGTCTGGTGGCCGTGGCACCGGGGTCCGCGGTGGCCTCGTCACACCCCGATGTGAACGACCTGGGCCGGGCCCTGCAGCGTGACCTCGACCTCGCGAGGGGCGAGGTGGCACGCCGGCTCGACCAGGAGAGGAACGCGCGTGCCCACGAGCACCGGGTCCGCGACACCGCCGGAGACGCGTTCGCCGGCGCGGCCTTCGACCCCGGATCCGGCGAGCTCACCGTCTCGCTCACCGACGCCTCGGCGGTTCCGGCCGTCACGCGTCCCGGCGTACGGCCACGGGTGGTCACCCACGGCCAGCAGGAGCTCGACAGGGTCGTCGCGCGGCTCAACGCCGCGGGGCCACCCGCCGGTCCCAACGTGACGGGGTGGTATCCCGACATCGTCGCCGACACCGTGGTCGTGACCGTCACCAACGGCGCGGTGGACCAGGCCCGGGAGTTCATCGCCACCGCGGGGGTGGACGAGGCGACCGTCCGGGTCGAGCCGACCGCCGAGGCGCCGCGGACGTTCGCTCCGATCGTCGGGGGCAACGCCTTCACCGTCGACGGCTCCAGCGTGTGCTCGGTGGGCTTCTCGGTCGAGAGCGACCTCGAGAACGGGTTCGTCACCGCCGGGCACTGCGGAGACGCCGGCAGCGCCGTCGCGGGTGAGCACGGGGGTAGCGGGGTCATCGCCGACTCGGTGTTCCCCGAGGACGACATGGCCTGGGTCCGCACCGAGGACGACTGGGATCCGACCGCGCGGGTCACCGACCACGAGGGGGGCGCGGTGACCGTCTCCGGCGCCCGGGAGGCACCCGTGGGCTCCTCGGTCTGCCGGTCGGGGACGACGACGGGGTGGCGCTGTGGCACCATCGAGGCGCGCAACCAGACCGTGGTCTACCCCGAGGGAACGGTTACCGGGCTGGCGCGCACCGACGCCTGCGCCGAGCCGGGTGACTCCGGAGGGCCCTTCCTCAGCGACGACCAGGCCCAGGGCTTCACCTCGGGCGGTTCGGGTGACTGCGGGTCCGAGGCCACGACCTTCTTCCAGCCACTCGATCCGGCACTGCAGAGGTGGGATCTGGATCTGGTCACGGGCTGAGCGCGCCCACCACCCCGGGCGGCGAGTCTGGCGCCGTGCCTCGGTCGCGGGCATATTGGGTGGATGAGCACGCCACACGTGGGACCGGCTCGGCGCGGAGGAGCGCGCGGCGCGGCCACCGGTCGCCTCCGGGCGTACGTGTCCTCCTCGGCGAGTCGCGGGGGTGGTCCACGCTCAAGGCGCCCAGGCGCGGTCGTAGTCGGGGTGGTCGGAGTACACCGAGGCGAGGTGCTTCAACACCTCGCGCCAGGCCCACAGCGCCGAGAGTGTGCCGTCGGTCTCGGCGGCGTCCGGCTTCGCGGACCCTCCGGCGGAGGCCCTGGCCTGGGTAGCCACCACCGACGTGCAAGCGCGGTAGGCATTCCTGTAGCCGGCGACGATGCGGCGCTTCGCCTGGATGTCGGCGAGTGCGCGGTCACGGTCGCGACGCGCCGGAAAGCTTCCGCGATAGGCGTTCCACTCGTCCTCCCCGAGGCGCTCTTCGAGGAATTCGACAATGGTCAATGCCGGCTCCGCCTCTCACCCATGGTCCACGACACTACCGACGCTCCACACGGGGTACCCGGTTCCGCTTCGCTCGCGATCCAGCTCGCGGCCCACTACCACCGGGTGGGTGTACCACGCGCCGTCGCGGCAACCGAGCCCGAGGACACTCTCCCACCGCACCACCCCGTATTGGCCTGGCCGGATCCGGCCCCCGGGCACCATTCCCCCATCCCCGGCTGTCCACCACAAACCCGGGATAGATACCGACCAGTTGGTCTTGTAGGGTCGGCATCGCGTCGAACCGAGCACGAGCCACCCCCGGGAGAAACATCGATGAGCACGACCGTCAAGGCCGCGATCTTCAGCGCGCGGGGGGAAGCGCCGCGCGTCGGCGAGGTGGCACTACCCGAGCCGGGACCGGGACAGGTACGTGTCCGCCTGTCGGCCGCGGGAGCATGCCACTCCGACCTGTCCCTGTCCAACGGAACTCTCCCGCAGCCGATGCCGGCGGTTCTCGGGCACGAGGGGGCGGGCACGGTCGAGGCGGTCGGTCCCGATGTCGAGGACGTGCCCTTGGGGCAGCAGGTCGTGCTCAACTGGGCGCCGCCGTGCCGCTCCTGCTGGTTCTGCGGCAACGGTGAGCCCCACCTGTGCGAGCGCTCCTCCGATGCCGCCCAGCGTCCCTACGCGCAACTGCCCGATGGGACACCGGTGTACGCGGGGCTGGGTACCGGTGCTTTCGCCGAGGCGACCGTCGTACCCGCCAACGCGGTGGTGCCAACCCCGGACGGTGTCGACCCCGGCGCCGCCGCGCTCTTGGGGTGCGCGATGCTGACCGGCTGGGGGGCCGTCACGAAGTCCGCCACGGTGGCCGCCGGAGAGTCGGTCGCGGTCGTGGGCCTGGGCGGGGTGGGCCTGGCGACCCTGCAGGCCGCGCGGCTGGCCGGAGCCGACCCGGTGATCGCCGTCGACCTCTCCCCCGCGAAGGAGGAGCTGGCCCGCGAACTGGGCGCGACCCACTTCGTGACCTCGAGCGACACTCTGTCCAAGGAGGTGCGCGGGCTCACCGGGGGCCGCGGTGTCGACCACGCTTTCGAGGTGGTGGGAGCGTCGGCCACCATCCGCGCCGCCTGGGGGATGACCCGACGCGGCGGCACCACGACCGTGGTCGGGGTCGGCGCTAAGGACGACATGGTCAACTTCAGCGCCCTCGAGCTGTTCCACTTCGCCCGCACCCTGCGCGGCTGCGTGTACGGATCGTCCGATCCGGACCGTGACATCCCCGTTCTTGCGGCGCACGTGCGCGACGGCGACCTCGATCTCGCGAGCATGGTGACCGACGAGATCGGCCTCGACGACGTTCCCGGGGCGTTCCAGCGGATGCGTGACGGCAAGGGTGGCCGTTCGTTGATCCGGTTCGACTGACGAGGACGGCGGCACCAGCCCACGGTCGCCGCCTCTCCTCCCGGAGCGCAACGGTCAACCGACCGATCGGAGCGGACGTGAGTACCTCCCCGGACACGGCGACGGGCCCCACCATCGTGGCGGACCACACCGTCCGTCCTCCCGTCTGCGGGCATACCGCCCAGGGCCGGGACCGTTGCCACGCCCCCGTGTCCGATACCAGCCTCCCACCCGTATCCACGCGGTCCTCGTCACGCGAGGGGGCCGGGAGCGGCCGGCGCGGTTGGCACCGGCCACGCCTCCGCCCGAGTTACGCGCGTGTTCGCGCCCAGTTAGCCACCAGGACCAGCGGCACGTCGCCGCCTGTCCCGCTCCATAGGAAGTCCGTTTCCCTTCCTGCCTGAGGGAGGGAACCTCCCGGAGGAGATCCGATGACGGATACGGAGAGCCCACGCCCCCTACGCTCACTGACAGCGGTGACCAGCCGGCTCCTCGTCGGCGGTAGCCCCTTCGAGATGGACATGGTCGACATCCGGGGAAGACCCACCCGGGTGTGGAAGCACGCCCCGGCGACGCTGCGTGCGTGTCTGGAAGCCAGCCTGGAGTACGGTGACGCCACCGCTGTGGTGTACGGCGAGGAACGGTTGACCCACGCCGAGTACTACCGAACCGCGGCGACACTGGCGCACCGCCTCGTCGACGAGTACGGGATCGGCGAGGGCGACCGGGTCGCGGTGGCCATGCGCAACTACCCCGAGTGGGTGGTCGCGTTCTTCGCCACGGTGAGCATCGGCGCGATCGCGGTACCGCTCAACTCGTGGTGGAGCGCGAGTGAACTGCGGTTCGGGCTGACCGACAGCGGCGCGAAGTTGCTCGTCGCCGACGGCGAACGGCTGGAGCGGTTGTCCGGGGTACTGTCCGAGATCGGGGTCCCGAGCATCGCCGTGCGCGCCGACGCACCGCTCCCCACGAACTCGCGGCCGTGGGGCGAGGTCCTCGCCGAGGTGTCCCCCGACGCGCGGCTGCCGGAGGCCGCCCCGGACCCGGACGGGCCGGCGACCATCTTCTACACCTCGGGGACCACCGGCCTGCCCAAGGGGGCCGTCGGCTCGCACCGCAACATGATCCAGAACATCGTGACCGGCGAGTACACCCGCGCTCGCACCTTCCTGCGGCTCGGGCTGGAGCTGTCGGAGTTCCGTGCCTACACGGAGGCGCTCCCCACCCCCGCGATCCTGTGCGTGCTGCCACTGTTCCACGCCACCGGCGCGCAGTCGGTCATGCTGCCCACGCTCTACCGGGGCGGCGCGCTGGTCCTGATGTACAAATGGGACACCGAGGAGGCCCTGCGGCTGATCGAACGGGAGCGTGTCACCTCGGTCACCGCCGTGCCCGCCATGATCACCCAGCTCATGACCTCGCCCCACCTCTCCGACCACGACCTGTCCAGCCTGCTGGCCCTCAGCAGCGGCGGCGCTCCCGCGCCCCCCGCCATGGCCTCACGGGTGCGCGGAAACCTGAACGACGTCCTGGTCGGCCAGGGGTACGGGCTGACCGAGTGCTCCGCCGCCGCCGTGACCAACGGCGGGCCCGACTACCAGATACGGCCCGAGAGCTGCGGACTTCCCGCCCCCACCGTCGACGTCAAGGTCGTCGACCCCGCCGACAACGAGCTCCCACCGGGAAACGTGGGTGAGGTCTGGCTGTACGGGCCCGGGGTGGTCATCGGCTACTGGGAGCGCCCCGAGGCCACCGCGGACACGTTCGTGGACGGTTGGCTACGCACCGGCGACCTGGGATACCTGGACGAGGAGGGGTTTCTCTACATCGTCGACCGGGCCAAGGACATGATCATCCGCGGGGGCGAGAACGTCTACTGCGCCGAGGTCGAGGCCGAGATCCACGAGCACCCCGCGGTGGCCGAGGTCGCCGTGCTCGGCGTCCCGCACGAGGTCTACGGCGAGGAGGTCGGGGCCGTGGTGCGTCCACTGCCCGGCCAGGTCCTCGACCCCGAGGAGCTGCGCAGCTACCTGGAACCGCGGATCGCGGCGTTCAAGGTTCCCGAGCACGTCCACATCACCAAGGACGAGCTGCCACGCAACGCCGCCGGCAAGCTGTTGAAGAAGGACATCAAGCGACGCTACGGCTGGTTGGGAGAGTGAGCGGGCACGGGGTGGCCGGGACAGTCACGGTCCCGGCCACCCCGTTCCGACGCGTCCGGGTGCGCTCGCGGTCAGCCCCGTTGCGAAGTCGTGGGGAACCCCGGCCCAGCGCCGCCCCGGCTCGAATTCGGTGGTTCGGCGGGCGGAGGCACCGCGCTCGGCCCCGGCAGCCCGCGTGAAAACCGTGGGTCGGGGCTGTTCCGCCGCTGTTCGGGGCGGTGGCGGAAAGACGCCGGGAGTTTCTCGCGAGGGCCGGGAAACCGAGGAACGCGCACCGCCGAAAACAACGCTCCGAATTGCGTTCTTCCTGGTCATAACGGATCGAGGGGATACTTCCCAGGAAGGGCCACTACTTTCCACGCCTCCTCGTGGGGGCTGGGATCGGTCCGGAAAGGCACGACCGAGAATGGCGAGAACGTGGAGCACCCGGTGAACTCCGCCCGGACAAGGCGCGCGGCCCTCCCTCGAGGCGTGTTCGCGAACCACCGAATGGGTGGACCGAGAAGCCCGACCACAATCGTGGGCGACCGAGGAGGGCGCGGGTCGGGGCCACCGGTCCGGTTCCCCGCCCGCACCACGGTCACTCCGGTCCCGCCGAACGCCTGCCGCTGGTCAACCGAGCGCTACGGGCGTGCATGAGCGCCATCTCCACGATGGGATAGATCTCGAAGATGCGATCCAGACCGAGCGCCTGCAGGGTGCGCGACGCCACGTCAGCCGGCTCGGCGAGGACCATGTGCCTGCCATCGCGGGTCAGCACTCGGTAGACGGCCATCAGGGCACGGACCGCACTGGCGTCAAAGAAGTGCACGCCCGCGAGGTCGACGACCACGCAGGCGCCGCGAGACCGCGTCGCGGCATGCAGAAGCTGGTCGCGCATCCCGTCGGCGGTGGCGATGTCGATCTCACCGGTGACGGGGACAACTATGGCCTCAGCACACTCGAAGCGCTCCCGATCTCGTCCGGACACGCAGCTCCGCCTCTCCTTGCAACCCCTGGTGACTTCTCCATTACAACCCCGCGAGGATGATCGTAGCGCTTCTGAGTCCACGCGGGGGGAATTCCACAAAATCCGTGTTCTAGACAAAACGGCGCAACACCGCCCCAGGTTCCATGTCACACCCGACCATGGTCTTTTGCGCGCGGATACCAGCAGCGGGCGCGACATCTCGGCACGAGTGGGTATCGGGATCATATTGTCCTAATCGCCTCGCCGTGTCACACGGGCCATAGGTCCTTCGTAGGGTTCACTTCCCGGATACCCCATCGGGACCGGCGGCCTCCCCACCCCCGGCCACGCGAGGCGGTACCTGTCACCGCTGTGGTGTGCTCGGATTATGTCCATGGCGCGACACAGCGGCACGCCACCCCGAGTACGACACCAGGGTGCGACCGGCACGATCCGGCGACGGTAACGCGATCGCAACGATTCGGGCGGCACCCGCCTCCGTGAGGGCGCCGAACCACCCGGCGCCCTCACGCCCCGGCCACGTGAACGCCCGTATCATGGCGCCGTGAGGAGCGCTGCGGGTGGGCGCCGACCTTCCCGGGGCACCGGAAGTCCCGGGGGGCCGCGCCACCAGCGGCACAGGCACGGAAGTGGCACCGGTATGAGCGAACCCCTCTTCGGAGCGCGCCCGGTCACCATCGCCCCCGGCGCGGTGCACGTGCCCGGCTGGCTCGACCTCGACTCCCAACGTGACCTGGTCCGGCGGTGTCGTGAATGGGCCCGCGGACCCGGCGGGATGCGCCGGCACCGGACCCCGCGCGGCGGCACCATGAGTGTCCGGATGGCCGCTCTCGGCTGGTACTGGCGCCCCTACCGCTACACCCGGGAGGTCCCCGAGGCCGGGCCGGTGGCCCCGTTCCCCGAGCATCTCGGCGCGCTCGCCCACGCGGGAGTACGGGACGCCTACGGCACCAACCCGCCCACCGACACCGCGGACTACGACGTCGCCCTGATCAACTTCTACGACGCCGAGGCGAGGATGGGGATGCACCAGGACCGCGAGGAGCTGGCCGACGTCCCCGTGGTCTCGCTCAGCCTGGGTGACACCTGCGTGTTCCGGTTCGGCAACACCGAGACGCGGGGACGCCCCTATACCGACGTCGAGCTCCGCAGCGGCGACCTGTTCGTCTTCGGCGGTCCCGCGCGGCGGGCCTACCACGGGGTTCCGCGCACCCGGCCCGGTTCGGCCGACCCCGCCTGCGGGCTCACGTCCGGCCGGCTGAACATCACGATCCGCGCCACCGGCATGAGCTGACATCCGCGCCCTCTCGGCGCCGTCGGCGGCACCCGATCACCGCCGCAGCAGGTCCCGGACGTTCACCACGAGCAGGACGGCGACCACGACCATGATCGGTACCATCAGCGCGATCCGCCACTGCGCCATGAACGCCCAGACGATGCCGCCGAGCGCGGCGAGCATCACCGTGACGATCGCCATCCCACCCAGGAACGGCAGCAGCTTGCGGCGCGCGAAGCTGTCGAACATCGCGAACAGCAGCACCACACCGATCATCGCCGGGACCGTGTAGTGGCCCTGCAGCAGCAGCACGGCGCCCAACGAGGTAATGAGCAGTGGGGTGCTCAACGCCGCCCACACGTGCACGAAGCGGGTGGTGCGATGCTCACCCGAGGCGTAGGGCAGGTGAGGCGAGCGCAGATGGTCCGTTGGCCCCGGCTCCAGCGGCTCGTCGCTGTCCAGGGCACTGCGGTGCACGTCGAGCTCGTCGACCGTCAGGGTGCGCTCCCGGTAGCGCTCGGCCAGTTCCCTCTCGGCGGAACGGAGCCGCTCGGCGTACTCACGCGAGCGCGCCTCGGTGTGGACGTCCCGCGAGAGCACCAGCTGGGCGGCCGACAGGCGCCGCAACTCGGCCCGCCGCCGGACGATGTCGGCGTCGACCTCCCCGACCCGTTCCTCGAGGTCCCTCACGTGCTCGGCGAGCTCGGCGCGCGTGGCCGCCTCGCTCGGGGCGGTCTTGTGCAGGCCCACCCAGGAGAGGGGGTCCGCCCATGAGCGGCGGATGGAGCCGTCGCGCTCGTAGCGCGGACCGCTGGGCGCGCGCTCCCCCTCGAAGAAGTCACGTGTGTCACGTCCCCACAGGCCACGGAACCCGCGCACCCACGGGGTGTCGTCGTCGACGAGGATGGCCCGCCACTCCCGGTCCCCGCCGGGGCCCACCCGCGCGCCGTCGCCGCGCGCGTAGTCGACGAAGGGGACACCGATCCCGTGGCGCACGATCGCGCTGGTGCTGGGGAACAGCCGTTCGGTGAGGCGTCGCCAGGCGCGTACCACTCCCCGCAGCACGGGAAGGTCAACCTGGATCAGGTAGTCACCGGGCAGCATCTGGTGCGAGTGCGACCCGGCGCCCACGAAGACCACGGGGTGGTCGCCCTCGCGCTGGAAGTCCGGGTCGTTCCAGCCGCGCCGGAGGTCGTCCCCGGTGTACTCGTGGGAGGAGGCGCCCGCCCACATCGGCCGTGTCCCACCCTCGGGCGTCTCGACTAGGTAGACGAAGACCTTCTCCCAGTCCGCCTCGTGGTCGTTCACGCCGCCGTAGATGGAGCGCCAGTCGTTCATCGCGTAGAAGAACCAGTACTGCAGGATGATGTAGCCGCCGTCGCGGACGACCCGCCCGTAGTAGGTGGCCCCTCCGTCGTCGACACGCTCGCGGTAGCGGGTGGCCGCCGCCGCGGCGCCCCCGCCGGGCACCGCTCCCCGGACCAGGAGCGAGATCTTGACCAGGACGTCCAGGACACGGCCGAACACCCCGACGGCGGCCAGCCGGCCGCTCTTGGGAATCTGCGGCCGGGTGGCATGACGGAACCGGCGCGCCTCGGCGTTGAGTGACTCCTCCTGGACGAACCGCAGGTGCTTGATCCGGCCCGGCCACTCCTCCTCGGCACCGGCGAGGCGTCGCGCGGTGAGCTCCCCCTCGGGGACCGCCCGGTACTCCCTGCCGTTGTCGTCCTGGACGTAGAGGCTGCAGCAGCGCAGGTACGCCTCGATGTCGGTGGGGAAGAACAGCTCACCGCGGGTGTAGCGCAGCACCGGCTCGTACCGCCGGAGAAGCTCGTGGTCGGTCTGCGTGCTCGTCTCGGACTCGACCCCGTCCGAGTCGGCCCGTGCTGTCTCGGTCACACTGTCTCCCTCAGGGTGCCGCGGAGGTGGCCGCACGGTCGACCCGTTCCAGGTCGGCCACGATGCGTGCGGTGACGGGGGTGTCGACACCGGCCCGCTCCGCGGCACGCAGCAGTGCGCCACCCAGGGGATCGAGCTCCATCGGACGCCCGGTCTCCCGGTCGAAGAGCATCGACGGTTTGGTGTCGGCGGGGCGGTCGTCGGCCATGGCGATGACGCGTTCGGTGTCGAGCGGGACACCCCTGGCTTCGGCGACCGCGGCGACCTCCGCCACCATGCCGAGCATATCGGCGCGGTGCCGTGTGCGGGCCTGGCCGATGGGCAGTCCCGAGTGCGCGCAGACCAGGGCGGTCGGCAGCAGGAACCCGTACTTCTCCCAGAGGACGCGGTCCTCGGAGGCGCCGAGCTCGACCTCGACTCCGCTGTCGCGCAGGGCCGCGGCCAGGTCGGCGACGCTGTCCTCGGGAGCGTCGGAGTCGGCGATCTCGATCCGGGTATACGGGCTGGTGTGGCGGATGTGGCCGGGCGCGTCGCGGGTGGCGCCGACGTGGATCGCGGCACCGGTGACGTGCGCCCGCGGGAGGCGTCGCCGCAGGAGGTCCATGTGCTCGAAGCCGTTCAGCAGGGGCACGACGACCGCACCGGCGGTCGCCTCCTCGGTGACCCGGTCGAGCGCGGCCTCGAGGGTGGTCGCCTTGGGCGTGACGAAGACCACGTGGTTCCCCCCGTCGGAGTCGGGGGGCGAGGCCAGCGACGGCAGGGCGGTCACGCGTGCCGTGAGGTCACCGAAGGTCGGCGACTCCACACGAAGCCCCTCCGTGGCGATGCGCGTGGCCGTCGACTCGGTGGCCACGACGGTGACCGGGTGTCCCCGATGCGCGAGGAGCCCGGCCAGCAGCCCACCAACACCTCCCGGCCCCACAATCGTGAAAGATAGCGAATATTTTTCTTTCGTCATCACAACCCCTACTTTCTTCGTGTCGCTGGACATGCGCGCCGAGCCGGCACTTAGTGTCGGAGACACAGCTCATCCGGGAGACTGGTACTGGCCAACTCGAAGGTCGAGCGGCGCCGATGCGGGTGAAATGAGTGAGAAGAATATGGAAACTTCATTGGCGACCAAACCAAGCCCAGGTGTTTCGGGTGTCCTGCGCTTCCGTTACCTCGGCCCCAACGAGATCGACGAGCTCGCCGGGCTCTGGAGAGCCGTACACGAGCGGCACACGGCCGTCGCCCCGCACCTCGAGGACGTCATCACCTCCGTGGACGCCGACGAGGCATGGCGTCGCCGGAGGAGGCAGTACCTGGACTGGCTGAGCGACCCCGACACCCTGGCGGTGGTCGCCGAGCGTGACCGCGACCCGGTCGGCTACGCCATGGTCACGGTCCGCACGAGCCAGCAGGGGTCGTGGGACCGGGGCGAACGGGTCGGTGTCGTGCAGACCCTCGCCGTCCCCGAGGAGTACACCGGCACCGGGGTTGGTTCCGGTCTGCTCGAGGAGGTGCGCCGCCAGCTGGGTTCCCTGGGGATCCGCGAGATCGAGCTGTCGGCACTCGCGACGAGCTCCGACGACATCCAATTCCTTGAGCAGGAGGGGTTCCGTCCCTTCGTGACGACCATGGTCTGCCGGATCGCCGGGGTCGGCGCGCACGACTGAGGCGCGCCCCCTCACACGTGCCCTGCCGCCCGTGCCGTCCCCACCGTCTCGGGGCAAGGCGGGGCGGCGGGGGGCGCCGCCGGGCAGGACTCGCTGATACCGCCGTAGCGGTCGATCTTGACGTTCAGGAACCGGATGCTGGACTCCAGCTCGCGCGACCGCGCGCGGAGTCGCCCGCGGTGCTCCTCCAGCAGCTCGCGGCGCTCGTCGGCCGTGTACTCCCCTTCGCGCCGTAGTCGCGCGTACCTGAGCATGTCGCGGATCGGCATCCCGGTGTTGCGTAGCAGGAGCACGAACGACACCTGCTCCAGCTGCGCCTCGCCGTAGACCCGGTGTCCCGCGGACGAGCGCGGGACGGGGTCGATGAGCCCGATTCGCTCGTAGTAGCGCAGCGTGTCGGTGGACAGGCCGGTTCGATCCGCGGCCTCGGAGATGGAGAGCCCGCGGGGCATGGTGGCGGTCATACCCCGAATCTAGCCAATCTCGGGGGGTGTGGGCTTGCGTTGAAGCGCGCTCCAAGGGCCAGGGTTGGTCAACGGTGGCCGTGGGGCCGCCACTGACCACGAATGGAGCAACCGCGTGCGTAGTGCCACTCTGGGAACCGGCGGACCCGAGGTCGGAGTCATCGGCCTCGGCTGCATGGGAATGACCTTCGCCTACGACCCCGCGGGCCGCGACGACGACGTGTCCGTCTCGGTCATCCACCGGGCCCTGGACCTGGGGATGACCCTGATCGACACCGCCGACGTCTATGGCCCCCACACCAACGAGCGACTGGTCGGCCGGGCACTGGCCGACCGCAGGGACCGGGCCGTCCTCGCCACCAAGGTGGGGCTGGAGGTGGCCCCAGAGAAGCAGAAGCTGGTCCGCAACGGGCGTCCCGAGCACGTCCGCGCCGCCGTCGACGCGAGTCTGCGACGCCTGGGAACCGATCACATCGACCTGTACCAGCTGCACCGGGTCGACCCCGATGTCCCGATCGAGGAAACCTGGGGCGCGATGGCCGAGGCGGTCACAGCGGGCAAGGTCGGCGCACTGGGGCTGTCCGAGGTCAGCGTCCCCGAGATCGAGCGGGTCACGGCGGTGCACCCGGTCACCAGTGTGCAGTCCGAGCTGTCGCTGTGGACCCGCGACGCGCTGTCCGAGGTGGTCCCGTTCTGCGAGGCGAACGGGATCGCGTTCCTGCCGTTCTCCCCACTCGGCCGTGGTTTCCTCACCGGAGGCATCCAATCGGCCGCGGATCTCCAGGAGGGGGACATGCGACGGAACAACCCACGGTTCCAGCAGGAGGCGATCGAGGCCAACCAGGCGCTCACGGATCGGGTGCGAGAGATCGGTGAGCGTCGCGGCGCCACGTCCGCCCAGGTCGCGCTGGCGTGGGTTCGCGCGCAGGGCCGCTACGTCGTACCGATCCCGGGCACGAAGACCCCGCGATACCTGGAGGACAACGCCGCGGCGGCGGAGGTGACACTGACCCCCGAGGACCTGGCCGATCTCGACGCGCTGCCCGCTCCGCGGGGAGAGCGATACTGACACCGGCGCCGTGCCCACGCGCCCGCGGCCGTGTCCCCGCCGCGGGGCGCTCGAAGGTCCGGCCACGCCGCCCGCCGAAACCACGGGGCCGGGCCAGGACCACTACTCTCGTGCCGAGATCCCCACGGCAGGCGGCACGGAGAGCGAGGAACGTGAGCGCGCAAGCCAGCCCCGACGCGAACACCTGCAACTTCCCCGGGTGTGAGCGGACCGTCCCGCGCGGCTCGGCCCCCGGGCGGCCCCCCGAGTACTGTGACCTGCCCGAGCACACGCGTTGGCGTGCCTGGCGCGAACGGCAGCGGATACAGCAGCAGGAGGAATCGGGCACGCACGCCGCCGCTCAGGAGAGCCAGACCGAGACCACCGCCCCATCGGACGACGCTTCAAAGTCGGGGGCGGGGACCGCTGCCACCCCCGTCAGCGACGCCCGGTTGCGCGCCGACGACCTGCTGACCCGATTCGCGGTCCAGGCCGAACAACTCGCATCGACCCTGGAGGACGCGCGGCGGGCGTTCGGCACCATGACCGACCCGGCCAGTGTCGAGGCCCAGGTCGAGGCGGCCCGGCTGGACGCGGCGCGGCGGGTCGCCGAGGCCGACAGCGCACGGCTGGAGGCGGAGAACCGCCGCCGGGAGGCCGAGCGGGAGCGTGTCAGGGCGCGGGAGGCGTCGGAGTCGGCGATCGCCGCGGCGGGGGCCGCGGAGCGGGTCGCCGACGAGGCGAGGATCTCGCGCGATACCGGCCTGACCGAGAGGGACACCGCGCTGGCGCGCGCCGAGGCACTCGCGGCGGAGCGCGACGCCGCCCTCGCCGAGTGCAACGCGGCTCTGGCCGAGACCGAGCGCCGCGTGCAGACGGTCGAGCGGGAGTCCGCCGCGGCGCTGGCGGAGGAACGACAACGCGCCCAGCGGGAGCTCACCGAGACGCGCCAGCGCGCGGCGGAGGAGCGGGACCGGCTGCAAACCGCGCTGGCCGAACAGAGCGACGCCCGAGAGCGGGCCGAGCATCGGGCCGCGCGTGCCGAGTCCGCCGCCGAGCACGCCCAGACCCGCGCCGCTGACCTGACCGCGGAGCGGGACCGACTCGGTACCGAGGTGGAACGGCTGCGCACCGAGGCCGAGCGGGAGCGCGCGCGCCTGCGGGCCGAGGTGGACGACCAGCGCGCCGCCGCGGAACGTGGCCTAGCCGAGGCGCGGGAGTCCGCGGCCGAGCGGATCGCGGCCCTCGAGGACGCGCGCTCGCAGGCCGCCCGCCGGGCAGAACGCGCCGAGCGACAGCTCGACGAGGCCCTGGCGGAGCTACGGAGCAGGCGCGCGGCGGAGGAGCCCACGCAGGGGCCCGAGTCCGCGGAGGGCTCCACGGACGACTCCGCCCACAGCAGCGCGGCCCCCGTTGCTGACGGGCGGGGCACGGAGGGCGGTACCGGTTCCTCGGGCGACCCGGACCGCATCTAGTTACTCATAGTTACGCGCAGTTACGCGTGCGAGGGTCGACACGCGCACGCCCGAAGCCCTCGGACGCCGTGGTGTGGGAGCGCCGCTGTCCGGGACGTCGGGCCTTCACGCCGCGGCGAGGGACGACTTTCGTCGATAGCGGCGCGCGGAACCGACACGCTCGCCCGACCCCACGCCCGCCGGTGCCGCCTCTCGCCCACCGCGCCGTTGACCACCACCGCCCGACTCCTTCCCTCCCACAGTTCCTATTGTTATAGTCTTATTCAAACAATAGGAGGTGCACATGTATCCGAATCCCGACACCGGCCGAGGGCGCCGCTGGTTGGTGGCCCTCGTCCCCGTCGCCCTGATGACGGCCGTTCCCTGCGTTGTGGCCCTGATCTTCCAGTCCCGCATCACCCACCAGTTCCTCGTCGGCGGGGTCATGGCCACCGTGGTGATGGCACTCGTCATCGCGGGTGCCGCGGCACTGTCCCTCGTGAGATACCAACGCAGCGCGGCGCTCCAGCGCCAGGTCGCCGCCTTCAGCGCCGCCGTCAGCGGACTCTTCGGAACCCACATCACCCTGCACATCGTCACACTCATCGACGCGCCCGTACCGGCCGAGGAGATCCGCTGGTTCGGGCTGAACGAAGCCACCGGCTGGTTCTGGATCGCGGGCCTCCCGGTCGCCGCCGCCTTGGGCGCCCTGGCCTGGGCGCTCACCCCGACCGCCCCACCGCCCGAGGCCACCACGACACCGCCCGAGGGCGCTCCCACGCTTCACCTGGGGCCCAAGCAGAAGGCCATGCTGGCCACCACGACCTGGATACGCGCGAACCTGCTGACGGGGACGGCGATGCTCGTCCTCGGGGGCGCGGTGATCGTCGCGAACGGGGCCAACGACACCACCCTGGCCCCCGGCGTGCTCTTCGCCGTCATCGGCGTGTGGACCCTCGCGCAGGCCCACACCCGGCTGCTCATCGACGACCACGGAGTCGCGCTCACCACCGCGGGGACCCTGCGCTCGACCATCCCCTACGGCCACATCGCGAGGGCCACCGTCCTGGAGAGGTCACCCCAACGGGCATTCCTCCCCTCGGGCAGTGGCCACGGCTGGGGCGCCACCACCGGCACGGGGCCCGCCCTCCACCTCCAACTGAGCGACGGTCGCGCCTTCGTGTTCTCCACCCACGAGGCCGAGACCGCGGCGAGCCTGGTCAACGGCTACCTGCACCGGGAGCGCACCGATGTTGATCACGATTGACCCGGAGTCGTCCCAGCCGCTCGCCGAGCAGGTCGCGGCGTCGGTACGGGCCGCACTCTCCAACGGGACCGCGCAGGCCGGCGACAAGCTCCCGGCCGCCCGGACCGTCGCCGCCACACTCGACATCAACCTGCACACCGTACTCCGCGGCTACCAGCAGCTGCGCGACGAGGGGCTGGTGGAGCTGCGTCGCGGCCGCGGCGCGGTGATTATCGCCAACGGCAGCCACTCCGGGCTCAACGACGCCGCACGCACCTTCGCCTGGACCGTGCGGCATCTCGGAGCGACCGAGGAGGAAGCGCTGGAGGCGTTCCGTACCGCCATGCGTAGCTGACCAGCACCCTCCCTCGCGTCCGTCGGGGCGGGGACGGCCGTCCCCGCCCCGACGGACGCGAGGGAGACCGATCCCACCCACCACCGGCGACCGCCCACCGGGACTCCAAGGCGTACCCAGCGAAGTCCCCTTTTACCATTGGGAACGTGCGAGATCAGGAGACCAGTGACGAGTCCGACGATCCCACGTCCGAGGACGCCGAGCCCAAAACATCGGGGCGGGCAAGGCCGGCCGTCGCCGAACGGCCGCGGCACCGGGTGAGTCCCACCGCGATCTTCGGGCTGGGAAGCGGCCAGTGGGGGTGGGCCATCGGGGTCAAGGCCGCGATCACCATGGCCGTCTCCTTCTCGCTGGGGTCGTACCTGTTCACACCCTCGCTCGCCACGCTCGCGGCCCTGGGGTCCATGACGGTGCTGTACGAGCGCACCACGCCCTATGGGTACCGCGCGATCGCGCTCGGCTTCGTCGGCCTGGGGTTCGTCGCCAGTGTCACGGTCGGTTCGCTGTCCGCGCTCAACCCGTGGGCCTCCGCGGTCGCCGTCGGGGGGATCGCGGGCGTGGCCACGTGGCTGTGCCAGGCACTGCGCGTCGACCGGCCCGGCCCCTTGTTCTTCGTGCTCGTCGGCGCGATCGCGACGATCGTCCCCGGCGGCCTCTCCGAGGTCTGGCTACACACCGGGATCGCCGCGTTCGGCGCCGCCATCGGCTGGCTGGTGTCGATGTCGGGTGCCCTGGTACGCGGGCGGCACCCGGAGAACCGCGCGGTCGCGCAGGCGTTCACCCAGCTGGGCGCGCTGCTGCGCGCTGTCGGGACGCAGCGGCTCGATCATGTGCAGCACGACGCTTCGGTCGCGGTCGCCGAGGCGTGGCGCATCATGCTGTTGGCCCAGGCGCGCGGCTATCGCGACACGCCCAAGGCGGCGCGGCTACGCGCCCTGCTCCGTTGGGTGTCCGACATCCATCTGGCGGCCACCGACGTATCCATGGCCCGCACCAGCCCTCTTCCCGAGGAGGCGGCACGCTTCGCCGACGCGCTGGCGGAGGCCGTGGCCCGGCCCGAGCGCGCACCCGACCCCGACGCGCTCGACGAGCTACGACGGGGGTTGCGCCCGCGCTCGTGGGAGACCCAGCTCTACAACCGGCTCTCCCGCGCGGCCAAGGCGGCCCGCCGGAACGAGCACGAGAACCGGGACCGCGGTCTGGAACTGTACGACACGAGCTTTCCCTCGGTGGGAAACTCGCTGCGCTCCAGCCTGAGCCGGGAGTCGCTGATCCGGCCGACCGCGTTGCGAATGGCCATCACGGTGGCGCTGGCGGGCGTCCTCGGCCTGGCGCTGGGCATGGATCGGTTCTACTGGATCTCGATCACGGCCACCGCGGTCCTGCAGGGCGGCAACGTGGTTTTGACGGTGAACCGCTCGACGCAACGCGCGCTCGGTACGTTGCTGGGCGTGGTGATCGGCGCGGGCGCGCTGCTCCTCGACCTCGGTCTGGCCACCATCATCGGGCTGGCCGCGCTGTTCCAAGGACTGGCCCAGTTCACCCTGACGCGCAACTTCTTCTACGGCACGGTCCTGATCACCCCCATGGCACTGTTGCTGGCCCACACCGCCGCGCCGTTCCCCGTGGAAGAGCTCGCGCGGGCGCGCGTACTCGACACCGTGCTGGGATCGGTCGCCGGGATGCTGGGAGCTCTGCTGCTGTGGCGCCGCGCCTCGGCCACCCGCCTGCCACAGACCATCGCCGATGTGCTCGACCAGGCCCGAATCTCGATCACGGCCGTGCTTGACCCCGACGTGGGGCTCTCCGCGGAACGACGCTACCGGCTACGGCGTGACCTGCGCGCGGCCCTGGTCAGTCTGCGCGGTGTCTACGACAGCGCGATCGGTGACGTTCCGCGCGCCACCACCACCCGCCCACTGTGGCCCGTGGTGGTCGCCACCCAACGCACCGGGTACCTGGCCTTGGCGGCGCTGGCGCTGGAGAACCCGCCAGTCGCCTCCCACATCACGGTGCAGCGGCTGGACCTGGCCTTCCGGGAACTCAGCGACGCGCTCCTGAACCGTCGGACTCCACGGTTGGGGGCGCTGCCCCGGCTCGTGGACTACCCGCGGGTCAACATGGAGCTGCGGGCGCTGTCGTCGTCGATGCGCACCGCGGTGGCCGAGGACGTTCGGGCGGCCGCGATGCAGGAGGAGCGTCGCGCCCAGCGCGAGAGGTACCACGCGCAGCAGGAGGTCGACGCCGACCTGTGAGGGAGCGGGGCCGGGACACCGTTGGGGTGCCCCGGGCGGCACGGCTCACTCCACCACGGCGAAGGCGCGCACCGGGAACGTCCCCATCCCGCGGACCTTCACCGGCACCGCGAAGAACGTGAAACCGGTCGCGGGAAGTCGTTCGAGGGAGCGCAGGTGCTCGACCACCGGAATCCCGGCGGCGAGGAGGGTCGAGTGCGACGGGCGCGCGCCACCGCTCTCGGGCGAGGTGTCGTCGATGTTGACCGAGTCGATGCCGGCCAGCGTGGCGCCGCCGTCCACCAGTGCCCTGGCTCCCTCCTCGGTCAGGTAGGGATGGCCGGGGTCGCCGTAGCGCTCGGTACGCCAGTGGCGGTCCCACCCGGTGCGGATGAGGACCGCCTTGCCCTCGACGTCGACGTCCTTGAAGGCGTCGGGGCCGACCGGACCCGTGTCGACCCCCGGGGTCACGACCACACCGGGGAGATCCGCGAGCCTCTCCAGGTCGAGGTCGGCGAGATCCGCCCCCTCGCGGTAGCGGTGGGCCGGCGAGTCCAGGTAGGTGCCGGTGTTGGCCACCATGGAGATGCGGGCGATGCTGAACTCGGTTCCGGGGGCGTAGACACGCTGCGACCCCTCGAAAGTCAGGTAGTCCTCGATGACGGGCCCCGGCAACCCCGGGTACGTCGTCATCCCGGCGGTGATCTGGTGACTGACGTCGATCAGGTGCGACAAGGTTCCCGCCTTCCGTGCGCGGCACGCGCCATCCCCGGCGCGGGCCAGAGCTGGTTGGTGTGGTTGCTGCCTTCTCTCTTTCCCGGCTGAAAGGGGATTCTCTCCCCTGAGGGCGGTGTTCGCCACCAGCGTGCCGCGGTGCGCACCATTGTGGCGGCCGTCTCGTGCCCCGGGACGGCCACGGATCCGTCGCGCGTGTCGGGCACCGATAGTGTCGGTGCGGCACGGAACCCGAAACTTCCAGAACCCCCACCCCACCCGTCTCACACGTCCAACGAGGAGGGACACGAGCAGTGTCGCTGTACGGGGCCACCAAGACGGTCATCGCACCGGCCACGCGGGTCATATGGCCGTTGCGTGTGGAGGGCACCCACCACATTCCCCGGCAGGGGCCGGTGATCCTCGCCTCCAACCACCTGTCCAACATCGATCCGCTGTTCATCGGGGTGGCCGTGCCACGCCCGGTGGTCTTCATCGCCAAGCGTGAACTCTTCGCCGAGGGCAACATCGCCCAGCGCGCGTTCACCCGGGCGCTGCGGGCGATCGGTCAGCTCTCCGTCGACCGCCGCCCCGGCCAGAGCTCCCGCGAGGCCATGGAGAACAGCCTGCGGGTGCTGAAGGAGGGCACCGTCTTCGGCATCTTCCCGGAGGGCACCCGCTCCCCCGATGGTCGGCTGCATCGGGGCCAGACCGGGCTTGCCTGGCTCGCGCTCAGCTCCGGGGCGCCCGTGGTTCCGGTCGCCCTGGCCGGCACCAATCGCATCCTGCCGGAGGGGGCCCGGGTTCCCGCGTTCCGCAGGATCGGCGTCCGTTTCGGCCCACCGGTGGACCTCTCGACGTGGTCCGGGGAGGCCGACCGGGCGCGCTCGCGCAGGGCCGCCACCGACGCGATCATGGCCGCGATCCAACGACTCTCCGGACAGGAGCAGGTGCCCCGGTTCGCCGCGTCGGTCAAGGCGGAGCGGGAACGGCGACGGCGGTCGTAGCGGACCTCGCTGTTCCTCTCCTCCCCTCCTCGCCCGGGGCCGCATCCGGTTCGTGCGGACCGTCGCGGGTCAAGGCCGCGTGGGGCCACCGTTGGGGCCCGTTGTGACCCGACCCGCACCATTTCGATACCTGATCCGGGAACATCGGACACACCCGATGAGTTACAGTCGCTGGTGGCCGGTGTGGTAGCAAGCGTCCCCCGGGCCTCACCCGTCGCCTTCGTGGAATACCGCGTGCGTCCCGCCCCGAGGGGCCAGCGCACGGCCTCGGAACCGCGTCGTTCCCCGCACCGAGAGGCGACCGCCGCAGCGGCCACCGAGGATACTCACGCCCCGCTGTCCCGGGTCTAGGGACGCGGGGCGGTTTCGTATGAGCGAGCGGAAGGACGAATCGGCGTGGACGAGAGGTGGACCCCGGGCCAGGGTGACGATCAGCCCTCGCCTCCGCCCGACCCCGCGGACCCACTCCCGAGCGACGCGAAGTCGCAACAGGGGTGGGAGACGGACGCGTCGCCGGGCGCAGGCGACGGTACGGATCCACCCGCGAACCCCGGTGACGGCGACGAGTCGGACGCCAGCGCGGATCCCACTGACACCCAGGGATCGCGCCCCAGGAGCCCGTACACGATTCCGGGCGCCACGGACACGCCCGCCCCCTCGTGGAACTGGACATCCGCGGGCGTACCGGAGCCCGAGTGGCAGCCCTCCGGAACACCGTTCGCGCGCCCCGGCGGTGAGGAGAGCGACCCCCCACGGCCGGCGGCGCCCCCCGAACAGCCCGAGTCCACATCCGAGCCGGCCCCATCCGGGGACCCGGTCGGCTCCCCGCCGTCCGCCACCGACGAGCCCCACAGCTACGCCGTGGACGCCGACCACTCCGCGGCCTCCCGGCAGGACTCCGCGGGCGAACCCTCCTCCTCCGAGGAGCCCGCGCCCCGCGTGTGGCAGCACACCGACGACCCCACGTACCAGCGGGAACACACCCCGGACCCACGCCCCTGGGAATCCTCCGGGGAGAACACTCACACGACACCAGAGCACACCAACGAGCCCACGCCCCACGCGTGGCAACACACCGACGACCCCACGTACCAGCGGGAACACACCCCGGACCCACGCCCCTGGGAATCCTCCGGGGAGAACACTCACACGACACCAGAGCACACCAACGAGCCCACGCCCCACGCGTGGCAACACACCGACGAGGGGGAACGGCCCTCCTGGCGGGAAGCTCCCCCCACGGGACGGTTCCCCACCGTGTCCACGCCTCGGGAGACCCACGAGCCCGGCGCCACGGGACCTCCCTCACTCGAGGACACCGCGAGCTTCGCCGCCCCCCGTCACGAGCCCCCCTCCTCCCCACAGCCACAGCACGGTCCCGACCCCGGCCACCAGGCCCACGTGGGCACGCACTCGCCGGACCGCCCGTGGGCAGGCGACCGCCCGAACGTGGCCCAGTACGGCGACCAGGCACCGGCCGCCCCGTCACCGCCTCCCGGTGACGTTCCGGGGGAGGTCGGGACGACCGCCGGCGCGCAGCGCCCCTATGGCGATACCGACCACGCGGGACCGGAACCGGACCGGGACCTCCCATCTCATGGCCCGTACGTGCCCGCTGAGGAACCCGCCGGCGCCGCCACCGCCTCTCACCAGGCTCTGAGGCCCCGGGACCCGGGGCCTCCCTCTCAGGAGCAGGAGGAGCTCGACACGGGTGACGACGCGCGCCCGCGCCGCTCCCGCAAGGGGCTGGTCGTCGGCATCGTCAGCACGGCGGTGGTCCTGGCCCTGATCGGTGGGGGGATCTCGTGGTACGTACTGGCCCTGCCCAAGCCCGAGGACACGGCCGAGTCGTACGCCGCCGCCTGGGGCGAGGGCGACTATGGGGCGATGGCGGGGCTGTCCACCGGCGGTGACGCCGAGCAGTCCCTCACCCGGTTCGCCGACAACCTCGGGGTAACCGGGGCCCAGGTGGATGTGGGTGAGGTCAGCGCCGACGGCGACACAGCCACCGCCCCCTACGAGGTCACGCTCTCCCTGAAGAACGCCGGTGACTGGGCGTACGAGGGTGAGCTGCCGTTGACCCGCCAGGACGGCGAGTGGCTGGTCGACTTCAGCCCCGAGGTGATGCACCCCGAGCTCGGCGAGGGCCAGACCCTCACGCGGGTCAACGCCTGGGGCGAGCGCGGCCACATCCTCGCCGCCGACGGGACCCGGCTGGACACCGACGAGGCGGGGGGCTCGGTCGGCATGATCGTCGGCCAGGTCGGCGCGGTCGAGGAGGAGGATCTGGAGGATCTCGGCCCGGCCTACGATGTCGGCGACCCGACCGGCGTGAGCGGGCTGCAGCACGCCTACGAGGAGCGCCTGGCCGGCGAGGCCGGAATCGCCATCCACCTCGTCGACGAGGGCGACGAGGAGCAGGCGGCCCAGGAGGAGGACCCCACGGTCGTCGACTCCATCGAGGGATCCGACGGCGAGGACGTCACCACCAGCCTCGACCCGGCGATCCAGAGTGCCGCCGCGCGGGCCGTCGTCGGCGAGAACGATCCCACGGCGCTCACCGCCATCCGGCCGTCCACGGGCGAGATCCTCGCGGTCGCCAACGCCCCGGGCGGGTACAACCGGGCGTTCGAGGGACAGTACGCTCCCGGCTCCTCCTTCAAGATCGTCTCCTACCAGGCGCTTCTGGCCAACGGGCTCGGGGCCGAGGCCACGATGCACTGTCCGGAGGAGGCCAACGTGGGTGGCTGGGACTTCACGAACGCCGGGGACGCCGCGTACGGCGAGCAGAGTGTCACCGAGGCGTTCGCGACCTCCTGCAACACGGCACTGGTCCAGGAGGTCGCCAACCGGCTCGACTCGCAGACGATCACCGCGGCGGCGGAGCGGTTCGGGATGAACAGCGACCTGGATGTCGGCGTGCCCACCATCGAACCGTCGTTCCCGGAGCCCGAGAACACCACCATGGTGGCCTCGCAGAGCATCGGGCAGGGCCAGATCCTGACCTCCCCGCTGCACATGGCGACCGTGCCCGCGGCGGTCGCTGACGGCTCGTGGCGGTCACCGACCCTGGTGAGCGAACCCGAGATGCCGGACCAGCCCGAGCCGACCCAGATCGAGCACGCCGACCAGCTGCGCCCGATGATGCGCGAGGTCGTCACGAACGGCACCGCGGACGAGGCGGGCTTCACCGGCGAGGTCCACGGCAAGACCGGTTCGGCGGAGTTCGGCACGGCCGAGGACGAGGACGACGAACTCGACACGCACGCCTGGTTCGTGGGTTACAAGGGCGATCTCGCGTTCTCCGTCGTCGTCGAGGGCGGCGGTGGTGGCGGGAGTGTCGCCGCGCCCATCGCCGCGGACTTCGCGAACGCCCT
Organism: Halostreptopolyspora alba; assembly: GCA_003725585.1. Taxonomy (GTDB): domain Bacteria; phylum Actinomycetota; class Actinomycetes; order Streptosporangiales; family Streptosporangiaceae; genus Lipingzhangella; species Lipingzhangella alba. The sequence goes on from RJMB01000028.1 coordinate 38,354, forward strand.
CTGAGTGGGCTCTCAATGGCTCGCGGGGGATTACCGGCCGCAGACACACCGGCCGGTGCCCCGCCACCGGTTGGTGGACCAGCGGGGCCGGTTGACACGCGTGACCGGCCGCCGGCAACGAGGGGCCCGCCGTGGCACACGTCGCCGGGGAACCGGTCGAGGGCCGCGGCCCCGCCCCGTGGAGGGCGCTCGCTATGGTGCGGTGCCGCCGGGCGCGGGCGAGACGACATCGGTGTCGTCCCTGGCGGGTGTCTCGCCACTCGTCTGCTCGCCCGGTGTGAGGGCGACCAGCACCACCAGCAGCCCGATCACCGCCACCGCGATGGCGGCGCACACCGCCCACGGCCGCCAGAGGCTCCCGCGTGCCTCCCCCTCGTCGGAGGAGGTCGCCGCGCCAAACATCTGCAGGCGACCAGCCAGCTCGGGATCGTCCGCACTGAGGTACTGCTCGATCTCGGCGAGGATCCGTCGCTCGTACTCTCGCAGAGCCATCGCGCCCCCTTGGGCCAGTGGGTGTCCGTCACGCACCGAGGTGTGTCGGAGACCTCCCCCGTTATCGGGTTCTCTATCCCCGATTCGGGGGCATTACCTCGCTGGCCGGTTCCGGACTTGCTATGTGGCGAGTAATGGCTCCGCCATCCCACCTGCGGCGCGTGACGTGCCACCCGGCGCGACAGCGCCGCCTCGACCACGCCCTACCCCTGCTCGACCGGGGCCGCTGGGCTTGGTGCGCCTTCGGTACGGTGGTTGTCCAACGCGGTCACCACGTACTCGACGGGTTCGTCGGCCGGTTCAGCGTCGGTGAAGCTCACGGCGCCGTCCCCATCAGGGCCGACGATGTCGAGTAGGTGCGTGGCGTCGGCGAGGTCGCACGGCCGCGCGCCGTCCTCCCCCGGTACGCGGTACACCGCGTAGAAGCGGGCGTCCTCGGCCGGCTCCCACCCGAGTTCGACCGAGTCCCCGGTGTGCTCGGCGTTCACCTCAGTGACACGGCCCGGGCCGTCTCCTCCCCCGCTCACCTCGGGTGGGAGGGCGGGCGCACGATAGTGGTCCTCGGCGACACGGTCCATCGCATCACCGGCGCGGCCGGTCAGGTCCTTCTGGGAGAAGTAGACGTTGCCGGCGACCTCGGAGTACTCCTCGTTGAAGTCGAGCTGGCGGGACAGGGAGTCCTCACCCGTCCAGTCCTCCTCCTCGCCGTGCATGTAGGCGGCCTGGCCGATGTAGAGGTTGACGTCGCTGTCGCTGACCTGCTCGGACCACCAGTCGACCAGTTCCTCGTAGTCGGCCGCCTCGTTGCCGCGCTGCCAGTACAGCTGCGGGAGCACGTAGTCGACGAGGCCCTGGTCGATCCAGGCGCGGGTGTCCGCGTGCTGGTCGTCGTAGGACTGTAGACCGCTGGTCGCCGAGCCACTGGGGTCGGTCGTGTCGTTGCGCCAGATCCCGAACGGCGACACCCCGAACTGCACCCACGGCTTGGTCTCGCCGATCCTGGTGTGGACGTCCTCGAGCAGGGTGTTGACGTTGTCCCGGCGCCAGGCGGCGCGGCTGTCGAAGTCGTCGCCGTACTCCTCCCAGGTCCTGTCGTCGTCGAAGTGCGCGTCGCCGTCGGGGTAGGGATAGAAGAAGTCGTCGAAGTGCGCCCCGTCGACGTCGTAGCGCTCGACGACATCGAGGACGACGTCGCTGACCCACTGCTGCACCTCGGGGTCGCCCGGGTCGAAGTACCCCTCGTCGGCGTACTCGACGAGCCACTCCGGGTGCTGCTCGAGGGGGTGATCCTCGACCAGGTTCTCCAGGTCCGGCTCCTTCAGGCCCGCCCGGTACGGGTTGAACCAGGCGTGGAGCTCCAGGCCACGCTTGTGGGCCTCCTCCACCGCGAACTTCAGCGGGTCGTATCCGGGGTCACCGCCCTGCTCGCCGGTCAGATAGCGCGCCCACGGCTCCTTGTCGGAGGAGTAGACAGCGTCAGCGGTGGGCCTCACGTGCAGGAAGGCGGTGTTGAAGTCCATGTGGTCCAGCGTGTCGAGCTGGTCACGCAGTTCCTGTTGCTGCTGCTGAGCGCTGAGTCCGGGCTCGGAGGGCCAGTCGATGTTGCGGACCGTCGTGATCCAGGAACCGCGCAGGTCGCGCTTGCCGAGATCGGAGTCGACCTCGCAGTCCTCCGGAATGGGCCCGGGGGCGTCGGCGTTGGAGTCACCGGGACCCGGGCTCGTCACACATCCCGCGAGGAGTGCCGCGACCGCGCCTCCCACGGCTCCACGCACCAACCATCCGCACACCCGAACAACCCCTTCGATTACAACTATCCCGCAACATCTCTGGACATCTTAGACATCTCGGTCAAATCGGTGACACGCCCGCGATTCCGTACGCTGGACATCGAACGCGAGCGCTTATGCTGGAATGTCGTGACTGTTGCCAGTGAAGCGCCACGCCTGATCGTCCGCACCGTTGCGCTGCGGGATCACCACGAGCTGCTCGGCCACCTCCCCGAGACCGCCCCACTGGCCTGGTTACACAACGGCGACGGCCTCGTTGGGTGGGGGGAGGCCGCCCGGCTGGACCTGCCGGCGGAGAACGAGCCCAATGGCCAGCGGTTCGACACCGCGGCGCGCTGGATGTCGGAGCTGGCCGCCGCCGCTGACGTCGAGGACGCGGTGGGGCTTCCCGGCACCGGGCCGGTGGCCTTCGGCGGGTTCACATTCGATCCTCGCTCCCCTGGCTCGACGCTCGTCGTTCCCCGTGTCGTCGTGGGGAGCCGCGCCGGGCGCGTCTGGCTCACCACGATCTGCGACCACCCGGGCTCCCATCCTGACGCACTGCTGTCCTCCGTAACCTCGACTCGCTACATTGGCCCGCTGACCTGGAGCGACGGCTCACTTTCGGCTCAGGGATGGGGTGGGGCCGTCGCCGCGGCGGTTCGGCGCATCAGGGCGGCGGAGCTGCACAAGGTGGTACTCGCCCGCGACATCCACGCCGAAGCCGGCGGAACGATCGACGTCCGGACCCTGCTCTCCCGGCTCGCGCGCGCCTACCCTAACTGCTACACCTTCTGCGTCGACGGGTTGGTGGGAGCCACGCCGGAGCTCCTGCTGCGCCGCGCCGGTGGCGACGTCACCTCGCTGGTCCTGGCCGGGACCCGGCCACGCGGGAGCACCTCCGAGGAGGACGAACGCATCGCCGGTGATCTGCTGGCCTCGGCGAAGGAGACCGAGGAGCACCGGTACGCGGTCGAGTCACTGCGTACCGCGCTGACCCCGCTGACCTCCTCCGTCCGGTTGCCGGACCATCCCGAACTGCTGCGCCTGTCCAACGTGCAGCACCTGGCCTCCCCCGCCAGCGCGACCCTGCGTGAGGGGGTCTCCACCTTCGACGTGATCGCGGCGATGCATCCCACGGCGGCCGTCGGCGGTACCCCGGCACGTGTGGCGATGGACGTCATCCGCGAGCTGGAGGGCATGGACCGGGGCCGCTACGCGGGACCCGTGGGATGGCTCGACACGCGCGGCGACGGGGAGTGGGGCATCGCCCTGCGCTGCGCGCACGTCGAGGGCTCCCGGGCCCGGTTGTTCGCCGGGTGCGGCATCGTCGCCGGTTCCGACCCGGAGGCGGAGATCGCGGAGGCCGACTCCAAGTTCCGGGCCATGCGCTCCGCACTGGCGGACTGAGTGTCCCCGACGGCCGGCCACGGCTCCCGGACCCAGCCATATGGGGGCCGCCGCGCACCGTGACACCTCCCACGGTGCGCGGCGGGTGCTACCGGAGCGGGATGTCGACACCGCGCTCGTTGACGGGTCGGGGACCACGGATACGCCTGTCAGCCTCGGCGATGGCGACGTCGTTGATACTCGCCTCGCGGCGTCGCATCAGTCCGCGCTCGTCGAACTCCCACAGTTCGTTGCCGTAGCTGCGCCACCACTGGCCTCGCGTGTCGTGACACTCGTACTGGAAGCGGACGGCGATCCGGTTCTCCTGGAACCCCCAGAGGCTCTTGCGCAACGCGTAGTCCAGCTCGCGCTCCCATTTCGCGGTCAGGAAGGCGACGATCTCCTCGCGACCGGTGACGAACACGTCCCGGTTGCGCCACGCCGAGTCCGGGGTGTAGGCCAGCGCCACCCGCCGGGGGTCGCGGGTGTTCCACGCGTCCTCGGCGGCCTGAACCTTCTGTAGGGCGGTCTCCTGGGTGAACGGGGGGTGGGGCGGACGGTCCTCGGACACTGCGCACTCCTCACATTGAGAACGACCGTTCTCTACGGTACCCCGTAATATAGGGAACGATCGTTCTCAAAGTCAAGGAGTCCCGGATGCCGGCCCCGATCACCGAGGAACAGAACGCCGCGGACCGCGAGACCCTGCTGGACACAGCGGAGGAGCTCTTCTACGAGCGGGGGATCCGAGCCGTGGGGATGGACGAGGTTCGCACCGCCTCCGGGCTGCCGTTGAAGCGGATCTACCGGCTCTTCGCGACGAAGGAGGACCTCGTGGTGGCGATGCTCCAGCGTCGCGACACGCGGTGGCGAACGAGCCTGGCCGCTTGGGTGGAGCAGGTCGAGGATCCCCGCGAACGCGTACTCGCGATCTTCGACTGGCTCGCCGAGTGGTTCGCCGAGCCCGGGTTCCGCGGATGCGCCTGGATCAACGCCCACGGTGAGCTCGGCACGGCCTCGGAGGCGGTGCTGGCGGAGGTGCACTCGCACAAGCGGGCGTTCCACGAGCAGGTCGCCGCGTGGGTCCACGCCACCGAGGTGCCGGTCGTCGAACCCGTCCTGCTACTCGCCGAGGGAGCCATCGTCACCGCCGGGATCAGTGGTGACCCGGCCTCGGCCCACCACGCACGCACGACCGTGGCCACGTTGCTCGACGTGCCCCAGCAACCGGGGCACACCCCCACCAGCACCCCGACGCGCACCACCTGACACGTAGTATCTCCGGCGTGGCGAATCGCGACAGCACCCCGGGGCCGGATACCACCGGCCAGCTCCACCACCCGCGCCGCCTCGTCGCCGTCGGTGGCCGCGCACCGAGGGACGCGGTCACTGTCGGGGCACCCCGGATCGGCTCGTCCCGCGTGTTCACCACGCTGCGCGTGGCGCGCCGCTGAGAACGCGCCACTGAGAACCCCAAGACGACCCAAGACGAGGAGAGACACCACCATGGGGGCGAGCGACCCGGCCACCACGGCGCACCCGCCGCGAAGCGTATGGCGCTGGATGGGCGCCGCGGCCGTCGCCGGCGCGCTCTTGACGTTCCCGGTCCTGCCCTCCGCTCCCGCCGTGGAGGTCGAGGACGGTGATCCGGACCTGGCGGCCGAGCTCGCCGGTCTCGTCCCGGACGACTCGGCCGTGGGCGTCTCCGCCGCCGTGATCGACGACGGTGAGACCACCCACGCGACCATCGGGACCACCGACGGCAGCACCCCCGTGCGTTCGGACACCGCCTTCGAGACCGGTTCGGTGCAGAAGGTCCTCACCGCGACGCTGCTCGCCGACATGGTGCGCACCGACGACGTCCGGCTCGACACCACGCTGGAGGAGATCTTCACCGATGTCGACTTCGCCGACGGCGACGTCGCCGACATCACCCTGGAGCAACTCGCCACCCACCGCGCGGGCCTGCCCAACATCCACACCGACCTCGGGTACGTGTCGTCCCTGCTGCTGCACAACTACTTCGGCACCGACCCGTACCGGGGGATGAGCGACCCGGTGGAGGCGGCCGCGGACCTCACCGACGCGGGGCCCGACGACGACACCGGCCACTCCTACTCCAACCTCGGCTTCGCCCTGCTCGGCCAGTCGCTCGCCGAGGTCGCAGGTGAGGACTACCCGACCGTGCTCACCGAGCGCGTACTCGAACCACTCGGCATGGCCAACACCACGCTCCCCACCAGCCCCGAGGTGCCACCCGGCGGAGCCGAACCCCACCGCAACCCGTGGATTCGGGTGCAGCCCTCGTTCACCCCCGAGAACGCGCCGGCCGGCCTGGGCACCTGGACCACCAGCCAGGACATGGTGACACTGCTGCGGGCGGCCATGGCGGAGGAGCCACCGGCCGTGGCGGCGGCACAGGAACCCCGCGCGCGCGGCGACACCGGGTCCTCCCACGACGAGCGCGTCGGCCTGGCGTGGATTCGGTGGAACGTCGAGGGGACCGAGGTGACCTGGCACAACGGTGGGACGGCCGGTTCGCGGTCGTTCGTGGCGCGCACCGACGACGGACGCGGGGTCGTGGTACTCGCCAACAGCGCGCGTGTCCCCGCCGAGACGATCGGTCTAGGGCTACTCGACCTGGACACGCCCGAGCTCGGCACCGGATCGAACATCCCGGTCCTGGCCACGGCCCTGTCATACCTCCTTGGCGGGGTCGTCCCGTTCGTGGTGCTGCTGCGGATGGCACGCCGGCGGGTCACCGCCTGGACACCGCAGCTGGACAGGGTGGCCGTGGTGAGCACCCTGCTGGTGGGGGCCGCCCTGTGGGTGGCCTCGTTGCGGATCGGCGACGCCGACCTCATCCCGGGCGTGTGGGCCCTGGGCGCGGGAACGCTGGCCGCGTCCGTGCCGCTGGGCGTGTGGCGCTGGCGCGGGCTTCCCCTCACCCGTGGGCCGCGGGCGTGGCACCGCTGGCGTGACCTCGGGGTCAACCTGGTCCTGGTCGCGGCGATCGCCACCGGAACGGTCTACTCCCTGTGGTGGTAGTGCTCAGTCGGGCTCGACCTCGAAGTCGGCGAACTCGAACCCCGGTGAGACGAAGCAGCTGACCACGGACTCCTCACCGGTCAGTGGGCGCGCCGCCTGCCACGTCCCGGCCGGGACCACGACCTGTAGGTACTGGCCGGCGTCGATGTGGGGACCCAGCGTCCACTCACGCTCCTCGCCGGGCCGGTCCCCCGTTCCGCCGAGGCTCAACCGCAGGGGGCCGCCACGGTTGAACACCCACACCTCGTCGGAGCGGACCCGGTGCCACCGCGACCACTCCCCCGGGCAGAGCAGGAAATGAATCCCCGAGGCGGTGTCGCGCTGCCCCGGGTACCCCCGCGGGTGGACCTCGAGCCCCGTGCGCCACGTGGAGCGGTACCACCCCCCTTCGGGGTGTGGCAGCAGATCCAGCGTCTCAGCCGTACCGCACCGCCGTTCCACGGCCGTGAACACGCCCGCGGGGTCGCGCCGTAGGTAGCGCACACCGATGACGGCATCGCGCCGTATGGGACCGTACACGTGCGGGAACAGCACACCGTCGGCGACACCGGGGGGCGGGCCCGGGGACGGCGCCTCCCAGCGCACCTCGGCGTCGAGCCGCCCGGTGTCGAGGACGAGGGCCACCTGCTGCTCGGTGACGTCGCGGTAGAACGCGTTGGCCACGGCCACCATGGTCGCCGAGTCCGGTGACGCGTGCGCGAACCCCTCGGTCCGCAGCGAGTCAGGAACGAGGTTCCCACCGGTCTCGCGCCACTGGCTGATCCCGGTCATGTGCAGCACATAGCGCATGTGACCAGTATCGCCCCCACGTCGGCGGCCTAGGGATCGGGGTGTGTTCTCAGCGGCGCACCGCGTGGTTCACCGCCTCCTGCAGTCGACGGCGCAGCGCCGCGGAGTCCACGCGACCAGTGCGCACCTCCACGACGCACATCCCCTCACCCAGCAGAGCCTTGGGCAGGTCACTCGCCCATTCGAGCCGGGTGTAACCAAGGTCGGCCATCGCGGCCACGCGCGCCATGTCCACCCCGTGCGGGGTGCCGAACACCCTCTCGAAATCGGGACGGCCGGCCTGCTCCATCCCGGAGAAGATCCCCCCGCCGTCGTTGTTCACCACCACGATGGTCAGCTCGGGACGCTCCTCCTCGGCCCCGATCACCAGGCCGTTCTGGTCGTGCAGCAGGGCCAGGTCACCCAGCAGCGCGTACCCTCGGCCGCCGCCACCGCGCTGGTGTGCCAGTGCGGCCCCGACAGCCGTCGACACCGTGCCGTCGATACCACTGACCCCGCGGTTGCCGATGATCCGTGCCCCGCACCGGGCCCCCATGGTGGCGTCCATGTCCCGGACGGGCATGCTGGAGCCCGCGAACAGCAGCGAGGAGTTGGGGAGCTGTCCGACCAGGTCTCGGGCCAGGCGTGGTTCGCTGAGCGCCTCGTCCTCGTCGAGTACCGCGTCCATGGCCGCCCGCGCCGCGGTCTCGGCGGACCGCCACGACGCGGACCATTCGTTGTCGGGAGTCGCACCGCTGGGGGCGGCGACCGCCGGGACGACGTCCGTGGCGGTACGGACCGGATCGTCGAACGAGAGCGGATCACCCACGACGACGTGCCGGGGGGAACGTCGCAGGTAGGACAGCAGCTGGCGCGAGAGACCCGGGCGCCCGACGCTGACCACGAGTTCCGGCTCGTGCGCGGCGACGAACTCGGGACTGGCCAGCAGCTGGCGATAGGAGGAGATCGACTCGCCACGGCGGGCGTTGGACGTGGGCTCGGCCAACAGCGGCCATCCCGTCTCGGCCGCCAGGGCGAGGTAGTCAACGGGGTCGTAGTCGCCGTCACCGCAGACGATGACGCCGCGCTCCACCGGCGGCAGTTCCACGGGGGTGGGCTCCTGCGGGGTGGCGGGCCGCGCGATCCAGGCGCGCCCGCCCGCGCGGCCCGCCAGCGGTTCGGGCCAGTCCGCGCCGTCGGACTCATCGGGAACGAGCGGGTCACGGAAAGCCAGGTTGAGGTGGACGGGGCCCGGCCTCTCGGCCTGCGCCGCCGCCCAGGAGCGACAGGCCAACGACCGCCAGTAGTCGACCGCCCCCGGCACCGGCTCGGGAACCCCGACCTCGGTGAAGAGGCGCACGGCGGTCCCGTACAGCTGGATCTGGTCGACCGTCTGGTTCGCGCCCGTCCCCCGCAGTTCGGGCGGCCGGTCGGCGGTCAGCAGCAACAGCGGGACCCGGCTCTGGTCGGCCTCCAGCACCGCCGGGTGGAAGTTGGCGGCGGCCGTACCGGAGGTGCACACCAGCGCGACCGCGCGTCGGGAGGCACGTGCCAGCCCGAGAGCCAGGTAGGAGGCGGAGCGTTCGTCGATGCGCACGTGCGCCCGGATGTCCGGGTGACCGACCAGGGCCAGCGCCAAGGGAGTGGATCGCGACCCGGGGGCGATCACGGCCTCGGTCAGCCCGCAACGGGCCAGCTCGTCGACGAGGACACGCGCCAGGGCGGTTGACGGGTTCATCTATGTGTCGGGCGTGGCGATCCCCGGCCGGCAGGCCGGGAGGCAAACGCCCTCCTCCTTCTTCCTGGTATGGGTTTGGCCGTCCGCGGGTTGCCACGGGCGAACGGGGTGGTGCCTGGTGTCCTGGACAAGGTCGCGGGCGGTGGCGACGTCGCGGGTACCTGTGGCGCGCACCGCGATCCGGCCGGTGTGGGTCCCGGCGCCTCTCGTCCCCGTGGGAGCCACGACACGCGCCGTTCCCGGCGAACACTGCCGCGTGGAGGCACCGCCCCGTGGGACGAAGCCATCGGGTCACCTCCTTTTGCGGTGGCTGGTGCTGGTAACGGCGGGCCGCCCACCCACCAGAGCCCCTACCCGCGCCCGAGAGGCTCTGTCACCGGGCTCCCGGTCCGTGCGCGGACTCCGGTCTCAACCGCTCCCCCGTGGCCTTCCCGCCCACACGCGGCCCGGCGGCGTGCCGGGCCTCCGGTGACGGTCACCGCCCTGGCCACGGCTCCCGCCGGGAGACCGGCCCCGTACCTCTCCCAACGTGTACACCCCACCCGGACATCTCACATCCGTACGCGACACCGGCCACACAACGATCCCACCGGCCCGAGGAGCGGTGGGAAACCGTGTCGCGCCACGACCCGGCCGCGGCACCCACCCTCACCCCGGCGGGAGGTGCCCCTCATCCACCGGCCGCCTGGCGATGCCACTCCCCACGGGCGGCCGCGGCACGCTCCCGCCAGGCGTCGGGAGCGATCTCGACGGCGCGCAACCGGTGCTCGTCCACGGTCGGGACGCGCACCGGAAGCTGACCGTCGACCGGGAGCAGCGGATCCGCGCACACGTCCGCGGTGAGCAGGTGCATCGTCGCCAGCCCACACGCGTACGGCAGCCGCGGCAGCGCGGCGGCCAGGGCCACTCCCGCGGCGAGCCCGACACTGGTCTCCACCGCGCTGGAGACCACGACCGGCAGCCCACACTCCTCGGCCACACGGACCGCGGCGCGCACCCCGCCCAGCGGTTGCACCTTGAGCACCACGATGTCGGCGGCTCCGGCGGCACTGACCCGCAGTGGATCCTCCGCCCGGCGTATTGACTCGTCGGCGGCCACCGGAACGCCGACGCGGCGACGCACCCGTGCCAGCTCCGCCAGCGTGGCGCAGGGCTGCTCGACGTACTCGAGGTCGAAGCGGCGCAACGTATCGAGTGTCGAAACGGCGGTGTCGACGTCCCACGCGCCGTTGGCGTCGATCCGGACCCGCCCCTGAGGACCGAGGGCGTCGCGCACCGCGGCGACCCGATCTATGTCGTCCGCCACCGACTGGCCGGCATCGGCCACCTTCACCTTGGCGGTTCGACAGCCGGAACTCGCGACGATGCGCTCGGCCTCCTCCGGACCGACCGCCGGCACCGTGGCGTTCACCGGAACCCACGCGCGCACCGGTTCGGGCCACCCGGTCTCGGCCGCCTCGTGGCAGGCGGCCCACCAACGCGCGCACTCCGCGGGGCCGTATTCGGCGAAGGGGGAGAACTCCCCCCAGCCCACGGCACCGCGCACCAGGACGCCCTCGCGGGCGGTGACCCCGCGGAACCGGGTCCGCATGGGGATCGAGAACGCCCGTTCGGGGGTCACGGCCGGCGGGGGAACTTGTCGAACTCCGGACGGCGCTTCTCCTGGAAGGCGTCGCGGCCCTCCTGGGCCTCCTCGCTCATGTAGTAGAGCATCGTGGCGTCACCGGCGAACTGCTGCATGCCGGCCGCCCCGTCGCTCACCGCGTTGATGGCTCCCTTGACCATCCGCAGCGCCAGCGGCGACTTCCGCAGCATCTCCCGGGCCCAGTCCAGGGTCTCGGCCTCCAGGCGCTCCAGCGGCACCACCGTGTTGACCATGCCCATGTCCCGGGCTTCCCACGCGTCGTACTGGCGGCAGAGGTACCAGATCTCGCGCGCCTTCTTCAGCCCGACGGTCTGGGCCAGCAGCCACGACCCGTAGCCCCCGTCGAACGAGCCCACCTTCGGTCCGGTCTGGCCGAACCGGGCGTTGTCGGCGGCGATCGTGAGGTCGCAGCAGACCTGGAGCACGTTGCCACCGCCGATCGACCATCCCGCGACCATGCAGACCACCGGTTTGGGCAGGCGCCGGATCTGCACCTGCAGATCGAGGACGTTGAGCCGACCGATGCCCTGGCGGGCCACGGAGTCGTCGCCCATGTAGCCGTCGTCTCCGCGGATCTTCTGGTCACCCCCGGAGCAGAACGCCTGGTCGCCGGCGCCGGTCAGGATGATCACACCGACCTCGGAGTCGTCGCGCGCGACGTTGAACGCCTCCTGCAACTCGAAGAGGGTCTGCGGGCGGAACGCGTTATGCCGTTCGGGCCGATTGATCGTGATCTTGGCGATACCTTCGGCGGTCTCGTAGATGATGTCGGAATACTCGCCCGACCGCTGCCAATTCACGTCACTCACGACTGAGGGTTCTCCTTACGTGACACCGCGGACAACACGGCTCGCGCCCACGGCGGCGCGCGATGCGCACGCCCGAACGCGCTACCGGCAAGGTGACCAGCTTAGTACTTCCGGACCACCCCAGGCGCACCGGTGCCGGGGACTCGCCCCGGAGCCGCGGATCCCGCCGGAGCGTGGTTACCGTGGGGACGTGCCCAACCGACCCTTGCAAGCCGTGACCGGGCTGGAGCCCTCCCATTTCACCGCGCTCCTGTCCGAGGCCCTGGAGGGACGAGGCCCCGCGCTGCTGCCGATCGGCGCCGACACCCCACCGCGGCGTACGCGCGAGCTGCTGCGTGCCATGCGTCCCGCCTCACTGCGCACTCCCGAAGGCGTCCACCCGCTCGAGGGGGCCGCGGCGACCGCCGAGGACACCTCTCTGGTGATCACCACGTCCGGATCGACCGGGACGCCCAAGGGTGTGGAGCTGTCCTCCCAGGCGCTGCTGGCCTCGGCCCGCGCGTCCGTACGCCGGATCGGCGCGGGCCCGGACGCCGACTGGCTCTGCGTGCTGCCCACCGCGCACATCGCCGGCATCCAGGTCGTGCTGCGCGCCCTGGTCAACGGGCGCGAACCGGTGTTCGCCGACTTCGACGCCGACACGGTCGCCGCCATGGCACGGGAACGCGGGCCACACGTCTCCCTCGTCCCCACCCAGCTAGACAGATTGCTCGCCTTCGGGACCGACCTCGCCGCGTTCGGCTCCATCCTCCTGGGCGGGGCCGCGGCGCGGGAGGACCTGCTGACGGCGGCCCGCGACACCGGAGCGCGGGTCATCACGACCTACGGGATGAGCGAGACCAGTGGCGGCTGCGTCTACGACGGGGTCCCGCTCGACGGGACGCGCGTCGACGTCGACCAGGAGGGCCGGGTTCTGCTGTCGGGTCCGACCCTGTTCTCGCGGTACCGGCTCGACCCGCGACGGACCGGGGAGCACCTGGTCTCCGGTGCCGACGGCCGTACCTGGTTTCGCACCAGCGACCTGGGCCACCTCGACGGCTGCCGTCTCCGGGTGCGGGGCCGGGCCGACGACGTGATCAACACCGGTGGACACAAGGTCGTCGCCGGCGAGGTCGCGAGCGTGCTCACGCGGCTGGGGTCGGTGGCCGACGCCGTCGTGGTGGGCCGCCCCGACGACGAATGGGGGCAGCGTGTCACCGCCGTCGTGGTCCCCGACGATCCGAACGTCCCACCCACACTTGACGAACTGCGCTCCTGGGTAGCGGTACACCTACCGCGCTATGCGGCACCGCGGGAACTGGAACTGCGGACGGAGATCCCGGTGCTCGCCACTGGAAAACCGGACATCGAGGCACTCAGGAGCCCGCACACGGCCCTAGATTGACCTGTGCGCGCGTGGGCAGGATGATTCAGCCTGCGCGGTTGTATACTGCGCGCTCCGCGATCGGGGGGAACTTCCTCGCGTCCGCGGGCGTCTACTAGGGCATCCTGCTTTTTCTCCCCCGTGAAGGAGGGCGTACCGTGCTGATTGCCCAATTCCAGGGGCACCGTGCGCGCGGGCCGTGTGCCAGGGGGGCGGGTCACAGACCACCGCTTATACCTGCTCGGTGGTGTTGTCGCCAGTTCGACAAACGTGACCTATACCACGATCGCCGATATCCAATCGAGACCGGGAACATTTGACTCTCTGACACGTTAGACATAATGGCGCGCCAAGTCGGCGGGGATCAATGCCGCCGCGTGCCTGACGTCTTGGAAGGGAGGGAGGTGCCCGCATGACGCGCACTGCCCTGGCCACTTCTCCCACGGTGGCGGAGTCCGCAGACGGCACCGAGGTCGCGTCCGCGGCTCTCGACGAGCTGATCACCCGAGGACGCTCCCAGGGACACCTGTCCCTGGCGGAGCTCCGCGCCGCGTTCACGGCGGCTGGTATCAGCCCCGCCGACGGTCGTTCCATCCTTCGTGAGCTCACCGACGCCGGAGTGCGGCTCGCCAACGGGGGCGACGACGCCGCGGTGGTCGAGTCGGTGGACGCCGACGCCGAAGACGAAGTGCTGGAGGAAACCCTCGCCACCACCAGCGTCGCCACCGAGACCGAGGAGGCCGAGGAGGACGCCGAGGCCGTCGAGGTTCACGAGCGGCAGGAGGTCCAGGAACCGGACCTACCCGAGGCCGACCTCGATGACCAGTCGCCCGCCATGGGCGACTCCGTGCACACGTATCTGAAGACCATCGGCCGTCGCCAGCTGCTCACCGCCGAGCAGGAGGTCGATCTCGCCAAGCGCATCGAGGCGGGCCTCTACGCCGAGTACCGGCTCGGGCATCTCGAGGAGTCCCCTGACCCCGGCGAGCTCAGCCACGCCGAGCGCGAGGAACTCGAATGGGTCGCCGAGGACGGTCGCCAGGCCAAGGCGCACATGCTGGAGGCCAACCTGCGGCTGGTCGTCTCGGTCGCCAAGAAGTACAGCGACCGCGGTATGTCCCTGCTCGACGTGGTGCAGGAGGGCAACCTCGGGCTCATTCGCGCGGTGGAGAAGTTCGACTACACCAAGGGGTTCAAGTTCTCCACGTACGCGATGTGGTGGATCCGTCAGGCCATCCAGCGTGGTTTCGCCGACTCCGCGCGCACCATCCGCCTTCCCGTTCACGTGCTGGAGCTGCTCAGCAAGGTCAGCCGGCTCGAGCGCGACATGCACCAGACCCTGGGCCGCGAGCCCACACCCGAGGAGCTGGCCAAGGAGCTCGACAAGACCCCGCACCAGATCGAGGAGCTGCTGCGGGTGACTCGACAGCCCATCAGCCTCGACTCCACCATCGGGGAGGACGGGGAGACCCGGATCGGCGATCTCATCGAGGACATCGACGCCTCCGAGGCGTCCGAGGTGGTCGATCGCCAGCTCATGGCCGACCAGCTGCGCAGCGCGCTCGACGATCTCGAGCCGCGTGAGGCGACCATAATGTCGCTGCGTTTCGGCCTGATGGACGGCCGGCCCCGCACGCTCGACGAGATCGGCAAGCATCTCGGCCTGACCCGCGAGCGGATCCGGCAGCTCGAGAAGCAGTCGCTGTCCAAGCTGCGTCATCCCAGCCGGGCCCAGCAGCTGTTGGACTTCGCGAGTTAGCCAAAGCAACGCGACCACCACGACCGGCCTCGTGCCCGCTCCCCTCGTGGGGGCGGGCGCGTTGCTGTCGCGAGGCGTACGCGGTGGCCCGAGGGCGGATCAGCTCCGGTGCGGCGCCTGGCGCAGCGCCGCCGCCACGATATCCAGTGCCTCGTTGGAGCTGAGTCCGAGCCGGGCCACGACGTCGGCGTACTGCTGGGCGGCGGTCACTGCCTCGGCTCGCTGGTCGTCGCCACCGGCGGCGACGAAGGTCCCGGAGCGGCCACGCGTCTCGACCACACCGGCCTGCTCCAGCTCGCGGTAGGCACGCGCCACCGTGTTGACCGCGACCGACAATCGCTCCGCGAGGGCGCGGACGGTGGGCAGCTTGAACCCCACGGGGATGTCGCCCCTCGCGGCCGCGTTGGCCACCGAGGCTCTGATCTGCTCGTACGGGGGCACCTTCGACGCTGGATCAACCCGGATGAAATCCGGCATCCTCGTCCCCATTCCCTGCCGTGGTTCATGCCCGGACTCGGGCCCTGTGTTGCGTGATCCTGCCATTCACGGGCCCGGTACGCACACACCGACCCGTCGACCAGGCCGTGTGTCGCGGAACCGTGGTGGCCGCCCGTTGATCGGTCCCCTTCGAGGGCCGGCGGGGCTCTGGAAACGTCGAAGGTGCCCGCCCGCCCAGGCCCGAGCCCCGAAACGCGGCTTCGCCGCGCCCGGGAAAACCGAGCCTAGCCGACCTGCAGGCTCCGCGGTGCCCGCTCGATCCCGTGCAGGCGGTGGGTCTCTCGCTCGGTGAGCAACCGTTCGGCGAGCGCGGTGGCCTCCCTGACCTTGGGCCGGGCCAGACACTTGCGGCGGTAGATGCGATCGGTGCGGCCACGCGGGCCGATCAGTACCCGCTCGCGGGCGTAGGCGGCGCGCATCGCCTCGGTCAGTGCCCGGTCGAGCTCCATCCCGCGCTGCTTCAGCTCCTCGTAGTCCGCTGCCCGCTCCTGGGCCTCGTAGAGCTCGCGCTCGGCGGAGGCGACCGCTTCGAGCAACGCGGGAAGCCGCGCGGCGAGCTCCTGGTCCTCGGCGTGACGGCGTCGCGCTTCCTCATCGACCTTCCGGGAGGCCAACAACCCCATGCTCGCTCCATTCCGGCGTGTTCTCGTTGGTCGCGTGCCCACTTTAGAGGTGGTGGGGCCGGTTTCGCGCAGTGGGTGTGTCACGAACCACCACCTTTACAAAGTAAGCCTACAATTGGTCGGGTGACGCGAAACAACGCCGGACTCAGTGCCGAACGCATCATCACCGAAGCGCTGCGCATCATCGACGGCCAGGGCCTACGTCGGTTGACCATGCGACGGCTCGGGGACACCCTCCAGGTCGAGGCGATGGCGATCTATCACCACTTCCCCCTGGGTAAGGAGCAGCTGTTCAACGCGATCGTGGAGTACGTCACCGACGTCACACGCAACCACGGTTCCCAGACCCCGGACGAGGACGAGGCCACCGAACCGGCCGGGAGGACCCAAGCGTGGGAGGCCGAGGAAGGGGACCAGACACACGAGACCGCTCCCCCGGTCGACGACCGCCCCTGGGACGAGCGACTGCGGGTCTGGGCCCATGACTACCGTGCCGCGTTGCTGCGGCACTCCGGTGCGCTGGCGCTGCTCATCAACCGCCGCCCCGAGTCCGCGGCGGCGATGCGTACCCTGGAGAGCCACTACGCCGCGTTCGCGGAGGCGGGACTGCGCGGCTCCGCCATCGTCGACGCCGCCGCCGCACTCGACTCCTACGTGACCGGCGCCGTCGTCCACCAGGTGCGCAGCGAGGGGATCAGCAGCCCCAATCCCGCCGCGCTCGACGGGCGCTTCCCCACCGTGGCGCACATGGCCCAACAGGTCTCCCCCGACCACGAGCGTAGCTTCAGCGCCGGGCTGGAGGCTCTCCTCACCGCCCTGACCCGAGGCGTCGCCCCGGCGGTGTGATCCGGCCGAGACCGTCAGTGCGTGGCTTACCAGGGTGAGCCACCCAACCGTCACCAGCGACACGCCCCGGTTGGGGCCACACGGGCACCCATCCACGGTCGGCCCGGGGGGAGGCCACCGGGGACACGTCCCGGGGGCACACGGTGCCCGGGTGCCCCACCCATGAGCGGGGCACCACCGGGCTATTCGATCCCGTGCTTGCGCAGCAGGTCCTCGATATCGCCGAAGTCCTCGTCTCCTCCACCCGACTTCTGCTGCGAGGCCGAGCTCGACTTCTGGCCGGAGGTGACCGCCGTTCCGCTGTCGCCGTCCGTGGCGGCCTTGGGAGCCTTCGATCGGGAGGTGGTGCCGATCCCGCGTGCGCGCATGACACCCGAGGCGATCCAGAGCACGACGGCCAGGCCCGCCAGGATCACGCCGGCCCACACGACGGGGTTGAGCGCCAGGCCCACGAAGAACCCGACGAGGTCAGTGACGAGGATGTATCCGACGCGCCAGATGGTCGTCAGGAGACCGACCAGGCCGGCCGCGAGTGGCAGGAGTGACCACGCCACCCCACGCAGCCCGGACGCCGCTCCCCTACGCCGCCAGACGAACCAGGAGATGACCAGCCCCACCGCCGTGAGGCCGCCACCGAGGATCCACCCTGCGATCGGCAACGTTTCCATATTCCTCAGTCTCCCATTCCGCCGTGACGCTGCGCATCAGGTCGATCCCCTAAGGAACCGGCCCCGTGCTGGACCGGGACCTCGCCTTGGACCAGCACGGTATCCGCTTTCCCCGTGCCTTCCCGCCATTGGCGGAGGGAACTCACCTCCGGCGGCCACCGGTAGCTTCGGGGCCGCCCCACGCGCCCAGGACACGGGGGCGAACGTGTCAAGGGTGCGGTCTCGACCGCCGTGGCGCGCGGGGTTGGTGGCTCAGTCGCGCTGTTCGCGCACGAGCGCGCCCATCCACGCCAGGTCGACGCCGGCCAGGGAGTCGATCACGGTGAGGCCCTCAGCCGTGGCGATGGGCGCCATGGCCGGCACCGCGACGGTGACGCAGCCGGCCGCCACGGCCGAGGCGACGCCAACGGGCGAGTCCTCGAACGCCACACACCGCCTCGGGTCGACGCCCAGCAGGTGGGCCGCCCGTAGGTACGGGTCGGGCGCCGGTTTGTTCCGCTCGACCTCGTCTCCGGCGACGGTCACGTCGAAGCTGTCGGCACCGATGCCACCGATCGCGGTGTCGACGGCGGCCCGTTCCGTTGATGTCACCAGCGCCAGGGGGACGCCGGAACGCGCTACCTCGATAACGAGCTCCTTGGCACCCGGCCGCAGCTCCACCCCGTCGGCCAACTGGCGCAGGAACGCCGCGCGCAGCCGCCCGGCGACCGCCTCGGGTGGCACATCGGTGCCGGTCAGCTCGATGATGTAGCGAGTGACCGGCACCGATGCGGCGCCCACGTTGCGGCGGTGGTCCTCCTCGGTCCACACGCCGCCCAGACCGGAAACGACCTCACGTTCGGCCCGTCCCCACAGCTCTTCGCTGTCGACGAGCGTGCCGTCCATGTCCACGAGGACGGCCCGCGGAGCGGCGCCGGAGCGGTCCGGCGCCGCTCCCGTGTGGTGTGAGGTCATGCGTTGAAGTATTTCGCCTCCGGGTGATGAACGACGATCGCGTCGGTTGCCTGCTCGGGAACGAGCTGGAACTCCTCGGACAACGTGACACCGACCCGCTCGGGCTCCAACAGCCGCATGATCTTGGCCCGGTCTTCCAGTTCCGGGCACGCGCCGTACCCCAGGGAGAACCGCGCGCCGCGGTATCCCAGCTTGAAGAACTTCTCCAGCTCGTCGGGGTCCTCCCCGCCGAAGCCCAGCTCCCGGCGGACCCGGGTGTGCCAGTACTCCGCGAGTGCCTCGGTGAGCTGCACGGACAGTCCGTGCAGCTCCAGGTAGTCGCGGTAGGAGTTCTTCTCGAACAGCTCCTGGGTGGCCCGGCTGATCCCGCCGCCGACCGTGACGACCTGGAAGGTCACCACGTCGGTCTCACCGGACTCCTTGGGGCGCCAGTAGTCGGCCAGGCAGAGGTGGCGGTCACGCCGCTGGCGCGGGAAGCTGAAGCGCTCGCGCTCGTTGCCGTCCTCGTCGAGAATGACCAGGTCGTCGCCCTCGCTGTAGCAGGGGAAGTGCCCGTAGACGACCGCGGCTTCGAGTAGTCCCTCGGTCTGGATCCGGTCCAGCCACCGCCGCATGCGTGGCCGGCCCTCGGTCTCGACCAGCTCCTCGTAGCTCGGGCCGTCCCCTCGGGAGCCCTTCAGGCCCCATTGCCCCATGAACGTGGCGCGCTCGTCGAGGAACGCGGCGTAGTCCGCGAGCGGGATGCCCTTGGAGATGCGGTCGCCCCAGAACGGGGGCGTCGGAACGGGGTTGTCGGTGGCCACGTCGCTGCGCGCGGGCATGTCCTCGGGCGCGGTGACATCCAGCTTGGCGCCGCCCTTCACCCGACGCTTGCGCAGTGCGGGCAGCTCGGCGCCCTCGACGCCCTTCTTGACGTCCATGAAGGCGTCCATCAGGCGCAACCCCTCGAAGGCGTCCTTGGCGTAGCGAACCTCGCCCTCGAACATGTCGGCGAGGTCCTCCTCCACGAAGGAACGGGTGAGGGCGGCGCCGCCGAGCAGCACGGGGTAGCGTTCGGAGATCCCGCGGGAGTTCATCTCCTGCAGGTTCTCCTTCATGATCACCGTGGACTTCACCAGCAGCCCGGACATCCCGATGATGTCGGCCTTCTCCTCCTCGGCGGTCTCCAGAATCGCCGAGACCGGCTGCTTGATGCCGAGGTTGACGACCTCGTAGCCGTTGTTGGAGAGGATGATGTCGACCAGGTTCTTGCCGATGTCGTGGACGTCACCCTTGACGGTGGCGAGCACGATGCGGCCCTTGCCCCCGTCGTCGCTCTTCTCCATGTGCGGCTCGAGGTGGGCGACCGCGCTCTTCATCGCCTCGGCGGACTTCAGTACGAAGGGGAGCTGCATCTCGCCCTTGCCGAATAGGTCACCGACGACCTTCATACCGGCGAGCAGGTGGTCGTTGACGATCTCCAGCGCCTTCTTCTCCTGCAGCGCCTCGTCGAGGTCGTCCTCCACCCCGTTGAGCTCACCGTCGATGATCCGCCGTTCGAGCCTGTCCCACAGCGGGAGCTTGGCCAGCTCGTCGGCGCGGGAGGCCTTGAGCGCCTGGGCGTCGACTCCCTCGAACATGTCGAGGAACTTCCCCAGCGGGTCGTAGTCCTCGGTGCGCCGGTCATAGACCATGTCCAGGGCGACCTGGCGCTGGTCGTCGGGGATCTGGTTCATCGGCAGGATCTTGGAGGCGTGCACGATCGCCGAGTCGAGACCGGCCTCCATGCACTCGTGCAGGAACACCGAGTTCAGCACGATGCGGGCCGCCGGGTTCAGCCCGAAGGAGAGGTTGGACAGCCCGAGCGTGGTCTGCACCTCGGGGTAGCGGCGTTTGATCTCACGGATGGCCTCGATGGTCTCGATACCGTCGCGCCGCGTCTCGTCCTGGCCGGTTCCGATGGGGAAGGTCAGGGCGTCGATGACGATGTCCCCGACGTTCATACCCCACTTGTCGACCAGCTCATCGATGAGCCGCACCGCGACGCGGACCTTCCACTCGCAGGTGCGGGCCTGGCCCTCCTCGTCGATGGTCAGTCCGACCACGGCGGCGCCGTGTTCCTTGACCATCGGCATGACCTTGTTGATCTTGGAGTCGGGGCCGTCGCCGTCCTCGTAGTTGACCGAGTTGACGACCGCACGCCCGCCGAGCAGCTCCAGACCGGCTTCGATCACGGCGGGTTCGGTGGAGTCGAGCATGATCGGCAGCGTGGAGGCGGTGGCCAGCCGTGAGGCCACCTCACGCATGTCCTTGGTACCGTCGCGGCCGACGTAGTCGACGTTGAGGTCGAGCAGGTGAGCGCCGTCGCTGATCTGGTCGCGCGCGATCTCGACACAGTCGTCGTAGCGCTCCTCGACCAGCGCCTCGCGGAACTTCTTCGAACCGTTGGCGTTGGTGCGCTCCCCGACCGCGAGGTAGCTGGCGTCCTGGCGGAAGGGCACGCTCTGGTACAGCGAGGCCACCGAAGGGGGATTGGACGCCGCGCGGTCGGCCACGGGCCGCCCCTGGACCCGCTCGACCACCTGGCGCAGGTGCTCCGGGGTGGTACCGCAGCAGCCACCCACCATGGACAGGCCGTAGTCGGTGGTGAAGGTGTCGTGGGCGTCGGCCAGCTCGTGCGGCTGCAGGGGGTAGACGGCGCCGTCCGTGCCCAGCTCGGGGAGGCCGGCGTTGGGCATGCAGGAGATCGGGACCCGGGCGTGTTGGGAGAGGTAGCGCAGGTGCTCGCTCATCTCGGCCGGCCCGGTGGCGCAGTTCAGGCCGATCATGTCGATACCGAGGGGCTCGAGCGCGGTCACGGCGGCACCGATCTCCGAGCCCAGCAGCATGGTTCCGGTGGTCTCGATGGTGACCTGGGCGATGATCGTGATGTCGGAGCCGGTGGCGCGCCGGGCGCGCTGTGCCGCGATCACGGCGGCCTTCGTCTGCAGCAGGTCCTGGCACGTCTCGACGAGGATGGCGTCGGCGCCCCCCTCGATGAGGCCCCTGTGGCATTGCTCGTAGTAGTCGCGCAGGGTCGTGAACGGTGCGTGGCCGAGGGTCGGCAGCTTGGTGCCGGGACCCACGGCTCCGAGGACATAGCGGGGGTGATCGGCTGTCGAGTAGTCGTCGGCGACCTCGCGGGCGATCCGGGCGCCGGACTCGGCGAGCTCATACGTGCGTTCGACGATGTCGTACTCGCCGAGGTTTCCGAAGTTGGCGCCGAAGGTGTTGGTCTCAACGCAGTCGACGCCCACGTCGAAGAAGGCGGCGTGGGTCGAGCGCACGACGTCGGGGCGAGTGACGTTGAGGATCTCGTTGCAGCCTTCGTGCCCCTGGAAGTCGTCGAGGCCGAGATCGTGGGCTTGAAGCATCGTGCCCATCGCGCCGTCGGCGACGATTACACGTTGGGCGAGGGCATCTCTGAAGGAGAGTCGAGAACTCATGTCTTCCAACTGTACTGTCGCGCCCCTTCACGCCCCGGGCATGGGGGGCCTCTCCCGCGAATTCCCCATACTATTCGCAGGTCACAGCGTTGCGGTGTGGCGAGTCTGGCAGAACCACACCTGATCGGGGACCGACGCGCTCCGTGGCTACGCCATGACCGACTCAAAGCCCATAGGGTGGAGCTGTCCGTGTCACACGGACCCGGCGGAACGGCAGTTCGCCGTCGTAAGACCGGGCGGAACATGGTAAGGCTGGGAACGCGTCCACGCGCGCGTTTTCAAGTGTCAGTGCAACCAACCGGGTGACCATCCTAAGGTCCCCGGAATGTGAGGAGGCGGCCGGTGCCTGAGCTCGGCAGCGACCCTGAGCTCGTCGAGCCCGTCATGGTGGCCGCGTTCGATGGCTGGAACGACGCCGGCGAGGCCGCCAGCGCCGTCGTCGAGCACCTGGCCTCGATCTGGGACGCCGACGAGTTGCTCGCTCTGGAGCCGGACGACTACTACGACTTCCAGGTCTCCCGGCCGCGGGCCACGGTGGTCGACGGCGAGAACCGGGGAATCACCTGGCCCACGACCCGGATATCCCTGGCCCGACCATCGGGAAGCCATTCCGACGTCGTGCTGGTCAGCGGCGCCGAGCCGAACATGCGCTGGCGCGGCTTCGCCGCCGACCTGCTCACTGTCGCCCGCGACCTCGGGGTTCGCCGGGTGATCCTGCTGGGGGCGCTGCTCGCCGACGCCCCCCACACCCGTCCCGTGCCGGTCACCAGCGTTGCGTTCCCGACCGAACTCGGCACGGCGCTGAACCTGGAGCCCACCGCCTACGAGGGACCCACAGGCATCGTCGGCGTGCTGCACGACACGTTCGCCTCGGCCGGGGTCGAGACGGTCTCGCTGTGGGCGGCCGTGCCGCACTACGTGGCCCAGCCGCCGTGCCCGAAGGGCACCCTGGCCCTGCTGCGCAGGGTCGAGGATGTCCTCGACGCCACCGTGCCGCTGGGGGACCTGCCCGAGGAGGCGCGCGCCTGGGAGCGCGGTGTCGACGAACTCGCCGCCGAGGACGAGGACATCGCCGGCTACGTCCGCAGTCTCGAGGAGGCCAAGGACGCCGCCGACCTGCCCGAGGCCTCCGGCGACGCCATCGCCCGCGAGTTCGAGCGCTACCTCAAGCGCCGGGGCCGCGGTTAGCGAACGGTTGGTGAGCGCGGTGGCGTGGGCTCGACGACCGCCGAGCCCACGCCCCTGCTCGCCTAATCGGTGGGGCGCAGCCGCCACAACTCGCCGGTGACCATCGCCTCGGCCCAGGCGCCGGCGATGCGTGCCAGGCCGCGGCGGACCTCACTGACCACGGCGGGCGCCAGGACGGCCCCCTGCCCCGGCACCAGCTGCGCCGTGACCCGCAGCCCGTCGAGGACGCGCTGGCCCCGTTCCAGGGCGGCCTCGTCGCCCTGCTGGCCCGCTGAGCGCAGCAGCCGCGCGCGCATGCCCTCGCGAAGCGCGATCGCCTCGTCGAAGTCGGCGAGCGTGATCGGTACGGCCTCGTCGGTGATGAGACGCTGGTCACGAAGGAACTTGGCGAGATCCGCGCGGTCGTGCAACGCGTCGCCCGTGGTGACGAACGCGCTGACAAGATCCACGGCTCGCTGTTCGGTGGGGGTCGTCATACCTCAATCCCATCACGTGCCGCCACACCTGGATGACACGCCGCGGCCAAGTGTCCGGGTGCGGCCGCGCGGCGCCACCCACCGCGCGGATCACCACATCGCGGTGGCGCGGCCCCGCGACGCGCTAGATCGTTGATGGGAAATGGTGGGTACGGCTCAGTGGTCGTAAGCGATGAGCGAGCGCTTG
>RJMB01000029.1 GCA_003725585.1 Halostreptopolyspora alba
ACGGCGGACCACGGGTGTGTGCAGCTCGACGAGCTCGCGGTAGACATCGTTGCGCCTGTGGTGATCCTCGGCGTCTCGAAGTTCCTTGAATAGTTCCTTCGTTCTCGTGTAGTAGACCTCGTCCGATCTCCCGTCACGGGCGGATGTGGGACGCGGGGTGGCCTCTGTCCGGCTGCGAAGCGTACTCGATGCCATCATCGGTGGCCTCCTCGCCACTACGGATACGTTCGCCGCTCAGAGCCCAGTGGTTATGGACGGTCGAGGTTGCGCGCTCACCCACTCCGGCGTTTCGCCGTACTCGGCGTGACTCTTCCCGTCGCATCCGCTGCCTCCTCTAGCTCTTGGGCGGCAGGACTGGCAGGCGGTTCGTCAGGCCACGCTGTCGGACCTCGTGCACAACAATTTCGACCCTATGACAAACAACAGAGGGATTGCAGTTCATGTTTGGTAAATGATCCAGGTTTTACGGGGGCGGAAACTCGGGCGGCCCTCTTCGGAGCGTTTCCAACACGTCCTGCCGAGTACGCTCACCGGAGAGTGCGATGCCGGATAGGCGTGTCCGTCACCCCGACATGGCATCCACTATCGAATTAAGAAATGTGTAAACCCGCCAAGCGAGGGGCTGTCGCGGTGAATCTGCTCACCCGGAGCGGCTACCGGCTTCGGTTAGCCCGCAAATGGGCCGGGGTAGTAGGCCACTCTCGACCGTCGGGCGTCAAGGCGGAAGGGAGGTCGTGGCATGGCGACCCCGCGATACGACAATGAACGGCTGCGCGCGATCGAGGAGTACCTCCGCGACGAGGACCCCGGCTATGTCCGGCGGGTGGAGCGCTCCGCGGCCGACCTCCCCGAGCAGCCGGCACCCCCGGACGAGGCCTCAGCCACCCAGTCGACCTTCGTGCTGGTTTGCGCCTGGGTTATCGGGACGATCCTGGTGCTGGTGCTGGTGGTGTCACTGGCGGACGCGGGAAACCGGGACTTCGCGTCCGAGGGGCGAACCACCGGAGCCACGACCACCGAAGCCGAGGCCGGTTCCGTTCCGGACTAAGGCTGAGGGTGTTGTGCTACTCACCGGAACCGGTCTCGCCGTCGGTTCCCGTCGGGTCCTCGCCGGTGCGCGTGACCCGCTCGGCCAGCTCCGCGAGCCGCACGTTGCGGTTCTGTGAGGCCGAGCTGAGGCACTGCCACGCCTGCTGGGCCGTCATACGGTGCCGCTCCATCAGGATGCCCTGCGCCTGCCCGATGGTCTCGCGGGTCTCCAGGGCACGGTTCAGGTTCGACAGCCGTCGCGTGGAGGCGAGCGTCGTGGCGGCCTGCGCGGAGAAGACCACCCCCAGGTCGTGGTCCCGTGGCTCGAACGCGTGGGTCGTCCGGGCGTACAGGCTCAGCGCGCCCAGCGTCTCTCTGGAGGTGAACAGCCGGAAGGTCAACAGGCTGCCAATGGGAAGTTTGGACGCCTCCTCGGCGTAGCGTGGCCACTGGCTGCCCTGGGCGACATCGGGCAGATAGACGTAGTCGTCGTCCCAGATGGAGTCCAGCGAGGGGCCCTCGCGTAACCGGTACTGCAGGGCGTCGCTCGCGCGCGCGGCCTCGTGCGTGCTGACGGGGGTGCCTATCCTGTTGTGGTTGTCGACCACCGAGACACCGGCGTAATCACAGCTGGGAATCGTCTCGACCGCCAGGCCGACGATCCGTTGCAGGGTGGCGTGGACATCCGGCTCGGCGAGCAGGGAGCGCATGATGTCGGCGAAGCCGTCGGGGGACAGGTGTCCGTCGTCGGGCTTGTACATCTGTACCGCGTCCTTCCGTGAAGGCCGGCCAGACCGAAACCCCCTCCAGCCGGGAGGGGAGCGCGGTGGGGCGCCGGACCGGTGTCGAATCCTCCGATGTGTGGATACCCACCGCAGTGAGCGCGGCGGCACGTGATGGATACGTGAATACCACGGACTCCGGACATCCGCCAGTGAGCCCGACGGTGTGTCGTGCGCCGTGGGCGTGGGCACGGCGCGTCGGCGGGAGACACCTCCTTTTGTCACCGCTATTCGTGGTGCATATTATTTCGGAGTTTCGTTTAGATTTGATTATCCGGTCTCGTGGCTGCCCTCCGTCGAAATCAGTGCGGATTTGTTGGTCACGATGTGTAGATGGCGCTTCCCGTCTCGCGGGCACGAAGGGCCGCGGAAAGGCGTGGCGCTATGGGTGGGAACAATAGGCCGACCGCGTCCTCGGGTGTGACGAAGGCGTAGTCGTCGAGTTCTGATTCCTGCAATGTGATGGTGGTGTCGGGGGCGACGGTCCCACAGTCGAATACGAGGGCCAGGAACGGCTTGGGGCGCGCCCCGGAGGGGGCGCTCCACTGCACCGCGAGCAGGGCGCCGGCCGTGAGGTCCAACCCCACCTCCTCGGCGACCTCACGTTCGCAGGCGACGTGGGGTGGCTCCCCGTCCTCCACGACACCACCGGGAAGCGTCCAGTCCTCCCGATAGTTGGGGTCGACGATCAGTACCCTGCCGGCCTGGTCGGTGACCAGGCCGGAGGCGGCCAGGAACGCGGTGGGAAGCGAGGCGAACCACTGCTCGGGTGGGAGGAATCCTTGCGGCATGGCCGCAGGCTAGCTCAGTGGGTCTCGGAGTCTCCCCCTCACCCCATATTGATCTACGTTGTAAAGGTACCTCTGTGTAGTCCCCGACAGCCCTAGACTGGACGCCCTGTACACCAACAACCACCCGCCCACCAACCGAACCAATCGGCGCGGCCGCGGTTCTTGGTTACGATCTCAACGGGTTCGACGGGCACGGCAGCGATTGCGGAGGTTCAGACGTGGGCCCACTGGAGAACGCCGACCCGGAACGGATCGGCCGGTACCGGCTGATCGGACGTCTGGGGGCCGGAGGCATGGGTCAGGTGTTCTTCGGGCGATCGCCGGGCGGTCGTGCCGTGGCCATCAAGCGGATCCACCCGCACATGGCCACCGACACCTCGTTTCGGGAGCGTTTCACCCGTGAGGTGGCAGCGGCACGCCAGGTCAGCGGCGCCTTCACCGCGCCGGTGATCGACGCTGACACCGACGCCGAGATGCCGTGGCTGGTCACCTCGTATGTCCCGTCGCTCCCGTTGGACGAGGCGGTCCGGCGCTGTGGCCCGCTTCCGGAACACACCCAACGTGTACTGGCGGCCGGACTCGCCGAGGCGCTCAGCGAGATTCACCGCGTTGGCCTGATCCACCGCGACCTCAAGCCGGGCAACGTGCTATTGGCCGAGGACGGGCCGCGCGTCATCGACTTCGGTATCGCCCGCGCCACCGAGGGCACCGCGGCCACACAGTCGATCGTCGGTACCCCGGGATTCATGTCCCCCGAGCAGGTCCAGGGCGAGCGTATGACGCCCAGCAGTGACGTCTTCGCCCTGGGCGCGGTGCTGGTCTACGCCACGCGCGGCGTCGGCCCCTTCGGTGAGGGTGCGATGCACACCATGGTCATGCGGGTGATCCAACACGAACCGGACATCTCCACGGTGCCGCCGGCGCTGCAACGGCTGGTGGCCGCCTGTCTGACCAAGGACCCCACCCGACGTCCGGGACCGGGATCCATACTCGACGCGCTGGGCGACGTTCCCATCGGCCAGTCCTGGCTACCCCCGGAACTCATGCGCCAGGTGCAAGAGCAGGTCACCAAGGTCAACAGCGCGCTGAGCGGCGCCGCGACCAGCGGGACCGCCGGGGCCGCGGTCGGCTCCACGGTGAGCGACGGACAGGCGCCCCAGCGGGCCGGCGCGGATCCGACCTCGGTCCTGGGCGCGCAGTCGGGTCACGGCGACCAGCAGCCAACCGCGAGGTACGGCCAGGACGGGGCGCAGTCCGGGTCCACGGCGGTCTACGGACGGCACGAACCGAGCGGTGGCCAGACACCTCCGGGAAGGAGCGGCGGGGACGCCTACGGAGACCTCTACCGGGGATCGCCCGAGGACGAGGCCCGGCGACAGCGGGAGCAGCGCCGCCGCGAACACGAGGAGCAGCGTTATTTCGAGCAGAAGCGTGAGGAGCAGCGCCGCCGTCAGGAAGCCGAACGTGCGCACCAGGAACGGGTGCGCGCCGAGCAACGCGCCGCGAAACACGCCCAGGCCCGGGCGCGCAAGGCCGAGCAACCCGGGTTGTGGAGCTTCCTCAAGCTCATCCCCCTGCTGGTCCTGCCGCTCATCCAGTTCCCACTGGGGGTGGCCGCCTGCTACGCCTGGCAGTGGTTCACCTCGACCCAGATGTGGGACACGCCCTGGCACTACGACGGAGTCCTGAGCGAGAGCGGGAGCCTGCACGCCCTCTACCTGGGCTACTTCCTGCTGAACAACCTGGTGTCCCTGGAGTACCTGGTGCGTTCGGCACGGACGAGCTTCGTCACCGGGGTCGTGCTCGCGCTGATCGTGATCGCCGGCACCAACGGTGCCCTGTTCGCCTTCGGCTTCTTCGACTAGGGACCCACCCGGGGCAGGAGTACGGCGGCCACGCCGGGGGAGGGGAGTGCCCGCGGCCGACGTGTCGCTGATTCACCCGGGTCTGCGGGGTGGTGCCCCTCCGGTGTGCTCCGCGATCACCGGCGACAGCCGTCGCGTGCCCGAAAGCCGTTGACGTTGACGTCGCGTCAATCCGTAACGTCGGCATCGTCGATCGGGAGAGGGAGGCGGTGGCGATGCCCACGGAGTGGCCCATCCGGGAGGTCGCGCGCCTGGCCGGGACCACGAGCCGGACGTTGCGGCACTACGACCACATCGGGGTGCTTAGACCCAGCCGCGTGGGACCGGACGGCCACCGTTTCTACGACCAGCACTGTGTGGTGCGGTTGCAGCGCATCTTGTTGCTCCGCGAGCTGGGGCTGGGCCTGTCCGACATCGCCGATGTGCTGACCGGTGAGCGGGACGTCGCGGCCGCGCTCCGCACCCACCTGGCACTTCTCGAGAGTGAGCGTGACCGCCTGGAGCGCCGCATCGAGTCGGTACGCACGACCCTGCGGAAAACGGAGGAAGGGGAACGACTTATGGCAGACGAGATCCTCGACGGGTTCAACCACGAGCGCTACCGGGACGAGGTCATCGAACGATGGGGCCGCGACGCCTACGAGTCGGGCGCCCAGTGGTGGCGTGGGCTCTCCCCGGAGGAGCGCGACGGCATCCAGCGCGAACAGCACGAGATCGCCTCCGCCTTCGGCGCCGCCCACGCGGCCGGGGCACCACCCGAGGGTGAGGAGGTACAGGGGATCACCCAGCGCCACTACACATGGGTGAGCCGAGGTTGGCAGGGCCGGAACCCAACGGCGGAGCAGTTCGCGGGGCTGGGTCAGATGTATGTCGACGATCCCCGATTCGCCGCGACCTACGACAGGCACGGCGAGGGCACGGCGGCGTTCATCCGCGACGCGATGCGGGCCTACGCCGATGGCAACCTGCGGTAGGAGCAGTGCGCGCCGCGCCTCGCGGGACGCGAGGCGCGGCGGTACCGCTGCCCCACGTGGCCGAGGTGTCCCTCCAGCCCGTCCCGGTTGGCCCGTACCCGCGGGACCGGCGGCATACTGCCGGCATGGATCTGATCTCACTCGCCGACATCCGTGCCGCCGCCGACCGGGTTCGCGGCCATGTGGTGCGCACACCCCTGCTCTCCTGCCCGTGGAGCGAGACTCCGCTGTGGCTGAAACCGGAGAACCTGCAACCGGTGGGGGCGTTCAAGATCCGGGGCGTGGTCAACGCGCTGGCCCACCTCGACGCGGCGGCGCGGGAGGCCGGGGTCGTCACCCACTCCTCCGGTAACCACGGCCAGGCGCTCGCCTACGCCGCGCGTGCCCGGGGACTCCACTGTGTCGTGGTGGTTCCCGAGGGGGCCTCGCGGGTGAAGGTCGCAGCGATGCGCCGGTTCGGGGCGGAGATCGTCACGGTCCCGCCGGCCGAGCGGCAGGCCACCACCCGGAAGCTACTCGAGGAGCGTGGGCTGACCCTGGTTCCCCCGTTCGACGCCCCCGAGATCATCGCGGGGCAGGGCACAGTGGGGGAGGAGATATGCCAGGATCTGGCCGAACCGGGCACCGTGCTCGTACCGGTCGGCGGCGGAGGGTTGGCCTCGGGGGTGGCGACCGCGGTGCGGCAACTGAGTCCGGGGACGCGCGTGCTCGGCGTCGAGCCGGAGCTGGCCGGCGACGCCGCCGAGAGCCTGCGGGTCGGCCAGCTCGTCACCTGGTCGCCGGAATGGACGCGGCGCACCATCGCCGACGGCACGCGGGTGGGACTCTCGGAGCTGACATTCGCCCACCTGCGCGCGCGTCTGGACGGGATCGTCACGGTCACCGAGAACGAGATCCGCTCGGCGATGGGCACGATCGCGCGCGAGTCCCGGATCGTCGCCGAACCCAGTGGGGCAGTGGCACTCGCGGCGGTCATGGCGGGGCGGGTGCCCGCGAAGGGGCCGACCGTGGCGGTGGTCTCCGGTGGCAACGTCGAACCGTCGCTGCTGTCCGAGGTGGTGGCCAGTGAGCGCCGCGGCTGAGCTCAGGAGAGCTCTCGCGCCGAGCCGGGCGTGTGTGGGTACGCGGGGCTGGTCGGGGCCGTTGAGACCTCCGTGGTGTCGTCGGGGTGTTCCCCCCGGGGGCGGCCGCGCCTCGCGGCGCCCACGTTCCTCTCGTCTCCCAGCGGACTGGGCGGACCACCCGACGGCACCACGCCTGGGACCTGCCAGACTGACGCCGCAGCACGGCACTGTCGCCAGCCGGGAAGGAGGTCACGGTGTCACGTATCCCAGGTCTGGACACACCCATCGTCGCGGCTCCCATGGCCGGTGGTGTGAGCACGCCTGAGCTGGTCGCGGCCGTGAACCAGGCCGGCGGGCTGGGTTTTCTCGCCGCGGGATACACCAGTGTCCAGCGAATGAGGGACCTGATCCACACCACCCGGGAACTCACCGGTCGTCCGTTCGGCGTGAACCTGTTCGTCCCGGAACCCGACCGTGCCGATCCGCTCGCCCTCGAGGACTACCGCGACCGGCTGTTGCCCGAGGCCAAACGCCTGGGAACCGAACCCGGGCGCGCGTACTGGAGCGACGATGACTATCCGGCCAAGCTCTCCGCCCTCGTCGCCGACCCGGTCGGCTACGTGAGCTTCACCTTCAACTGTCCGGCAGCGACGGACATCGCGGCCCTGCGCGCGGCGGGCAGCACGGTCATCGTCACGGTCACCAGCGCCTCCGAGGCGCGCACCGCCGTCGACGCCGGAGCCGACATGCTGTGCGTGCAGGGCGTCGAAGCCGGTGGGCACCAGGGCTCGTTCGACGACACCGAGGAACGGACCACACCCCTGTCCGAGCTCCTGGCCACGGTCCGCGCCACGGTCGAGGTTCCGCTGCTCGCCGCCGGTGGTATCACCACCGGCGGCGACATCCGCGCGGCCATGGCCGCCGGGGCGGTCGCCGCGCAGCTCGGAACGGCACTTCTACGCACTCCCGAGAGTGGGGCGAACCCCGCCCACAAGGACGCGCTCGCTGACGCTCGCTTCACCCACACCGCCGTGACACGCGCTTTCAGCGGCCGGCGCGCCCGCGGCCTGGCCAACCGGTTCCTGCGCGAGCACGGGCCGGCCGCCCCCGCCGCCTACCCCCACGTGCACTACCTCACCGGCCCCATCCGTGCCGCCGCGGCACGCGCGGCCGACCTCGAAAGCCTGCACCTGTGGGCCGGGACCGGATTCCGCGCCGCTCGCGACCGCCCGGCGGGCGACGTCATCGCGGAACTGGCCGCGGGGGTGTAGGAGAGCCCGCGTGGGAACGGCCACCGGCGCGGCACGTGTGGCACCGTCGCACACATGCGCTGGAGCTCAGAACGGGCCCGGGACCGTTTCGCGGCGAGTCGGGTGGCGCGCCTGGCCACCGTCTCCGCGGAGGGCCAACCCCATCTGGTCCCGGTCACCTTCGCGGTGCGGGGGAACACGATCGCGACCGCCGTCGACGCCAAACCCAAACGTACGGCCGACCTCAAGCGACTGGCCAATATCACCGCCAACCCCGGGGTGTGCCTGCTGGCCGACGAGTACGACGAGGACTGGCAGCACCTGTGGTGGGCCCGCGCCGACGGTGAGGCGCGCGTCGTCGCGGACGGCCCCGAACGCGACGACGCGCTGCGGTGGCTCACCCGGCGCTATCCCCCCTACGAGCGGAATCCCCCCAACGGGCCGGTGATCCTGGTCGACGTGCGCCGTTGGTCGGGCTGGTCCTTCGGGTGAGGGCGGGACGAACACGCATCGGCCCTCACACGTTCCTCATCTCACGTACGGCACGCTGGAACCGTGGAACAAGGAGGACCCAGCTTCACGAACAGTGTGGCGGCGCTTGAGGAGATCCGCCCGGCGGCGCGAAGACCGCTAGATCTGCTGCTCGCTTTCGGCAGCGCACTACTCGTGGTCTTGGTGCTGTTCCTCGTGTGGATGGTCACCGACACCGACGCCGCCGAAACCACCGACCCGAACGAACTACGCGCGCTCGTACCCCCCTCCCTGCTTGCCCTGCTCGTGGCGGTCGCTAACCTCACGGTGATCATCCTCGTGAGCATCACCGCACTGGAGGCCCTCATCCGCCGCGAGTTCCGCCAGGTCGTACGTGGCCTCGTCGCGGGTGCCCTGGGGTACGGCCTCGCCGGGGCGATCAACGCGGCCGTGTTCGCGACCTCGGCGCCCGCAGCCCCACCCGACGTGCTGGTGGGCACCGGCACCGAAAGCATCTTCACCACTCCGCTGCACGGATACCTGGCCGCCGCCATCGGCTACGTCCGCGCCATGCCGCTCGGACACCTGCCGCGCATACGGGGTGTCATGTGGTCGGGGATCGCCGTCACCGCGGCCTCGGTCCTACTGGCGGGCGTGACGACCTCGCTCGCCCTGCTGCTGACCCTGCTGGTCGGCTGGATGTGTGCCTCCGTGGCCCGCTACGCGGTCGGGATGTCGGCACCGGTTCCGGCCACCGACCGCCTCGTCCGGGAACTGCGTCGCTTCGACCTGGAGCCGTTGAACCTGATGTCGCGGGACAGCGACGCCAACGGCAATCAGCGGTTCGTCGCCGACACGGTCGACCGGCGACTCGACATCGTGCTCATGCGCGCCGACGACACGGCCGGGATCTGGAAACGCCTGTTGGGCGTGCTGCTGCTGCGCACACCGGTAGCCCCGCCGCTGCAGGTCGGGCTGCACCGCAGGGTCGAGCACGCCGCGCTCATGCACTTCGCCGCGCGCGAAGCGGGTGCGGCGGTGCCCGGAATCCTCGCCATCACCGAGCTCGGCGCCGGGACGATCGCCCTGGTGCGCGAACACGTGCCGGTACGCAGGCTCAACGACCTCAGCGACCAGGAGGTCACCAGTGACCTGCTGGAACGCGCGTGGGCAGCCCTTCTCCTGCTGCACCGCAACCGCATCGCCCACGGCAACCTCAGTGGTGCGACGGTTGGCGTGCGCCTGGACGGCCGTGTGATCTTCACCGACCTGGCGGCCGGCAGCGTCGCCGCGTCGCCCCTGCGTACCTCCCTGGACCTCGCCGCCCTGCTGACGACGCTGGCCATGCGTGTGGGGGAGGAACGCGCGGTCCACACGGCCGTACGGGCGCTGGGTGTGGAGCCGGTGGCCGGGGCGTTATCGCTCCTACAGCCGGCCGGGATGCCCCAGGAGCTGCGCACCGAGCTGCGTTCGCGCCCCGGCCTGTTGGGGGCCATCCGTGGTCGGATCACCGCAATCGCGCCGGAGGCTCCGGCCCGTCCGGCGAAGCTGGAACGCATGCAGCCGCGCACCGTGGTGAGCGTCGTCGTGGCCACCGTGGTCGGGATAGTGCTGGTATACCAGCTTGTCGACGTCAACCTCGCCACGATCCAGCAGGCGGACCTGGGGTGGGCGGCCGCGTCCCTGGGGGCGTCGCTGCTGTGCATGCTGGCCGCGGCGATGGCCCTCATGGGCTTCGTCCCCATCCGGCTGCCGTTCTGGCCCACGGTTCTGGCCCAGTACGCGGTGGCCTTCGTGCGTATCGCGGCACCGGCGGGTGTGAGCATGATCGCCCTCAACACGCGCTACGTGTCGAGGATGGGCGCCTCGGGAGGGCTCGCACTGTCCGCTGTCGGGCTTTCCCAGGCCGTGGGGCTGTTGATGCACGTCCCGATGATGTTGGTGTTCGCCTACCTCACGGGCTCGGCCCATTTCGCGGATTTCTCCCCGTCGCTGACCCTGGTCGTGGTCAGCGCGGTGCTCTCCGTCGGGGTGGCCGCGGTCCTGCTGCTTCCCGCGCTGCGTAGAGCCGTGCTGGATCGGGTGCGTCCCTACTTCAGGGGAGTGCTGCCGCAGTTCCTGGACCTGTTGCAGAACCCGCGCCGGCTGGCGATGGGATTCGGTGGGACGTTCCTGCTCACCGTCGGGTTCATCGCCTGCCTA
This sequence comes from Halostreptopolyspora alba, assembly GCA_003725585.1. Classification (GTDB taxonomy): domain Bacteria; phylum Actinomycetota; class Actinomycetes; order Streptosporangiales; family Streptosporangiaceae; genus Lipingzhangella; species Lipingzhangella alba. The sequence goes on from RJMB01000029.1 coordinate 10,429, forward strand.
CAGTTCTCGGTACTGGCGTTCGGCGGGTCGGCGAGCGTGGCGGCGGTGGCGGTGGTGTTTCTCGCGGGCAACGCGCTGGGGTCGGCGGCGCCCACTCCCGGTGGGCTGGGCGCGGTCGAGGCGGCGCTGCTCGGCGGTCTGACCGCGGTCGCCGGGCTTTCGGCGGCGATCGCGTTGCCGGCGGTGCTGCTGTTTCGGTTGCTCACGTTCTGGCTGCCGGCGCTTCCCGGTTGGGGAGCGTTTCATTACCTGCAGCGACGTGAGGCGATCTGAGGAGTGGACAACGTGCCGGTGGTTGGTGAGGCACCGGGGGAGGGGCCCGGTGCCTCACCAACCACCGACGGGGCGGTACCCGGCGCTTCGCCCCTGGGGGGTCAGCGCCTGCGCCGCCCGTAACGCTGCTCGAAGCGTTCCACGCGCCCGGCGGTGTCGATGACCCGGCCCTTACCGGTGTAGAAGGGGTGGCTCGCGCTGGAGATGTCAACGTCGATGAGCGGGTAGGTGTTGCCGTCCTCCCACTCGATCGTCCGGTCGCTGGTCGTGGTCGAGCGGGTGAGGAAGGCGAATTCGCCCACGCGGTCGCGAAACACGACAGGGCGGTACTCGGGATGGATACCGGGTTTCATGGGAGTGGCCTCCTCAGCGAAGAGTCGGAGCGTGCCATAGCCGTCGTCCTCGGTTCGTCGAGGGACGGTGCGCCGTGGCGAATACTCCCAGTGTAGGCGATTGATAACCGTTTCCACTCCAAAATCTCGGCATTTCGGGGGCGCTTGTGTCTCGTTCGCTCCTCCCTCGCTGTAAATCTACGATGTAAAGGTCGTTGTGTTTTAGCACACATCCATCCAACAAGACACAAGCAGCGAAGGAGGAAGTCTCCGGTGTCCAAAGGGGACGTGGTTCTGGGAGGTGGCTCCTCAAACCAGTTGTGCACAATCAAATTGTGCTATTTTCACTGTGGGGGTGAGCCGACACCATGACCGCACACCAGGGGGAGAACCCCCTCTCCCTCGACAACCAGCTCTGCTTCGCCATCTACGCCGCGTCTCGGGCCGTTACGGGGCTCTACCGCGAGCTACTGGCCGACATGGAACTCACCTATCCGCAGTACCTCGTGATGCTGGTGCTGTGGGAGCACGCCACCATGCCGGTCAAGGACCTGGGTGCGGCGCTGCGGCTCGACTCGGGCACGTTGTCGCCGTTGTTGCGCAGGATGGAGGAACGGGGACTGCTTCGGCGCTCCCGTAGCGCCGAGGACGAGCGCGTGGTGCTGGTCGCCCTGACCGAGGAGGGTGCGGCGCTGCGGGAGCGCGCGCTGGACATCCCGGCGCGTGTGTTGCGCGGTACCGGCATCCCTGCCGACAAGGCGGAGGAGCTGCGCGGCCTACTCGACCGGATCGCCGAGTACGCCGGCGGTTCCGGGACGTACGCGGCCCGCTGACCCCCCTTCGTAGCTGTCAACCATGAGGAGAGTGCCATGAACGTTATGTACACCGCTGAGGCCAACGTCACCGGCGAGGGACGCAAGGGGAGCGGTCGTACCAACGACGACCGGCTCAACGTCGATCTGTCCGTCCCCAAGGGCATGGGCGGCGACGACGGGCCGGGCACCAATCCGGAACAGCTGTTCGCCGTGGGGTACGGCGCCTGCTTCCACGGTGCGCTGAGGAAGGTCGCGGGCCAGTCCAAGACCAGTGTCGAGGGCTCCAGGGTCGACACGCGGGTCAGCCTGGGCTCCGGTGAGGACGGCCTGGACCTCGCTGTCGAGTTGAACGTCACCATCCCGGGTGTGGAGCAGGCCGAGGCGGAGCGGCTCGTGGAGGCCGCCCACCAGGTCTGCCCCTACTCCAGGGCCACGCGGGGCAACATTGACGTGACGCTGAACGCGATCGCCGCCTGAGGTATCAGGTCAGGCGCGGGTGGGTTCGGGGATGGGTGGGGCGGCCACCCCGGTGGGAGTGGTGCGCGAGCGGCTCAGTGTCATCGCTGTGACCGAGGCCAGCACGAGCGCCGCCCCGGCCCACTGGCTCCATGACAGCGACGCGCCGAGCACGGTGACCCCGACGAGGGCCGACACCAGTGGGAACGTGAGTTCGGCGAGGCTGGCCCGGCTCGCGGCGGTGCGGGCCAGCCCCCAGTAATACAGCGCCAGGGCGGCCAGCCCCGGGATTACGGCGAGCGCGAGGAGCGACGGCAGTTGGGACGGGGAGACGCTCAGCGGGGATCCGGTGGCTACCGTGATGCTCAGGGCCACGGGTAGGGCGATGGTGAAGCGCAGGGTGGTGACGTGGGTCGCGGGTAGTCGTGCCCCGGCGAGCCGGCCGAGCACGGTCCCGCAGGCCCAGAGCGCGGCGGCGCCTACGGCGAGAACGGCGGCCGTGGCGGTGTGCACGCCCACCCCGAACGGGTCCGGGAAGGCGAGGAACCAGGCGCCGGCCAGTGCCGGGAGCGCGAACCAGGCGAAGCGCGGGGTGAGGCGTTCGCCGAGGAGCACAACGGCGAGTACGACCGCGAAGACGGGTTGCAGTTTCTGTAGCACCTGGGGGGTGACGGGGTCGCCCGTGGCGAAGGCCATGGTGAACAGGGTCGTGGCGAGAGCGGAGGATCCGCCGCCGACGACGACCATCGCGGTGATGGTGCCGGGTCCCGAGCGGGCGAGCGCGCTGAATGCGGGGATGATCCACGGGCTCAGCAGGAGCGCGATGATGGCGTGCTCGTAGAGCACGATGGTGGGGGCGGGTAGCTCCTGGGCCAGGGGGTCGCGCATGAGCGCCGAGGTTCCCCACAGGCCGGCGGCGAGGGCGACCACCCACATGCGGTCGGCGGGGCGGCTAGCCACGGGGGACGCTCGGGGTGTTCGGGGTGCTGGTGTTCACGGTGGGGCGCCTCATGTCATGGGTGGGGGTTCGGGGCGCCTGTGTCAACGGTGGTGGTTCGCGCGCGATTCCCGGCCGTGGGGCCGGGTACGCGCGTTCGGTGGTGGGTGAGGGGTGCAGGTCAGGCGGCGGGTTCGACCAGCAGGAGTCGGTCGAGCATGTCCTGCAGTGTGATCAGTCCCACCAGTCCCTGCTCGTTCTCGACCAGGGCGAGGTGGGCGCGGCCCTCGCGCATGGTGCTCAGGGCGGCGTAGATGGGGGTGTCGGCATCCAGGGTGAGGACCGGGCGCATGAGGTCGGCGGCGGTGGTGTCGGGGGTGTTGGTCAGGGCGTCGCGTACGTGCAGGACTCCGGTGGGGCGTCCGTGTTCGCGTACCACGAGGCGGAGGTGGCCCGAATCGCGGGAGACCTGCTTGATGGTTTCGACGGAGTCGGTGGGGGAGACCCCGGCCACTCGTTCCTTGGGGGTGAGGATCTCGCGCAGGGGGCGGGAGTTGAACTCGATGGCGGTGGCGAGCTGGTCGCGGCGGTCCTCGTCCAGCGCTCCGGCCTTGGCGGAGTGGTCGACGAGTTCGCGTAGGTCCTCGGGTCCGTGTCCGGATGCGACCTCGTCCACGGCGGACACGCCCACCCGGTGTAGGCACCAGTTGGCCAGGCCGTTGAGCAGGACGAGTACGGGGCGGGTCCACCACATGAAGAACCGCATGGGAAGCGCGAGTAGGGTGGCGGACTTCTCGGGGTGGGAGATCGCCCAGGACTTGGGGGCCATCTCGCCGACGACCAGGTGGAGGAAGGTGACCAGGATCAGGGAGAGGACGAAGGAGACGACCGCGGAGACGGGGCCGGGCAGCCAGCCGCCGAAGAGGGGTTCGAGTAGGTGGTGGACCGCGGGTTTGGTGATGGCGCCCAGGGCCAGGGTGCACAGGGTGATGCCCAGCTGGGATCCGGCGAGCAGCATGGACAGGTCGCGGGCGCTTTTGAGGGCGGCCCGTGCCGAGGCGCTGGTTTCGGCGGCTTCTTCCAGCCGGTAGCGGCGCGCGGCTACCAGCGCGAACTCGATGGCGACGAAGAACGCGCTGAGGATGATGATGCCCGCGGAGATGGCGAGCGCGAGTAGTGGGTTGAGGTCACTCACGCGTTGACCTCCGGTTGTTGTGAGGATGTGGGGTCGGCTGGGGTTTCGGAGAGTTCGAGTCGCACGGTTTCGGGGACGTGGCGGTCGACGCTTTGCACGCTGAGTACGACGAGTCGGTGTGGTTCGGTGTCGTCGGCCCCGGGCGGGCGGGGGAGCTCTGCGGTGATGGTGTCGCCGGGTTCGGGCAGGCGGCGTAGCTCGTTGATGACGAGACCGCCGATGGTTTCGTAGTCCCCTTCGGGGAGGTCGTGGCCGATGAGGCGTTCGACCTCGTCGACGTGCAGGGCGCCGGGGAGTAGCCAGTGGCCCTCTCCGACGGCGCGGGGGCGTTGTTCGGTGGGGTCGTGCTCGTCGGCGATCTCGCCGACGAGTTCCTCCGCGAGGTCCTCGGTGGTGATGACGCCGGCGAGGCCGCCGTACTCGTCGACGACGCAGGCGAACTCGCTGTCGACCTCGCGGAGGTGGTCGAGCACCGTGGGCAGGGGCAGTGAGGCGGGGACCATGACCGCGGGTTGGGCGATTTCGGATACCTCGACGCGGTCGAGGTCGTGGTTGCGCAGTGTGAGGACGTCGCGTAGGCAGATGACTCCGACGATGTCGTCGACGCCGTGGCCGAGGACGGGGAATCGGGAGTGGCCCTCGGCCATGAGTTCGACGACGCGGCTGACGGGGGCGTCCATTTCGACGGTGGTGACCTGGGGGCGGGGGATCATGGCGTGGCCGGCCGTGCGGTCGTGGAAGTCGAGTGTGCGGTCGAGCAGGGTGGACAGTTCGTCGGGCAGGTCGCCGCTTTCGCGGGATTCCTCGACGATGCGTTCGAGGTCGCGCGGGGTGGCGGCGTGTTGAACGTCCTCGACGGGTTCGATGCGTACGGCTTTGAGGAGCAGTGTGGCCGCCTGGTCGAACAGGACGATGAGCCAGCCGAACAGTCGTAGGTACAGGTGGGTGGACAGTGCGAGTGCGGTGGCCACGGGTTCGGGGCGGGCGATGGCGAGGTTCTTGGGGAACAGCTCACCGAAGACCATTTGCACGATGGTGCAGAACAGTATCGCGGTCGCGGCGCCGATGGCGACGCTGAGGCCGGTGGGGGCGCCGATGCCGCCGAGGAGTTCTTTCAGCCCGTTGCCGATCAGGGGTTCGGCGACGTAGCCGACAAGTAGGCCGGTGACGGTGATGCCGAGTTGGGCTCCCGAGAGCATGAATGAGGTGCGGCCGGTGACCGCCAGGGCGCGGCGTGCGCCGGTGTCGCCGGAGGCGGCGCGGGCTTTGAGGCGGGAGCGGTCGACCGCCATGTAGCCGAACTCTTGGGCGACGAAGTAGCCCGTGGCGGCGGTGATCGCGAGTACGACCAGTGCTCCGAGGAGGATGTTGCCGATGATGCTCATTTCGCACGCGCCGCCTCGGAGCGGTTATCGGTGCGTGCGCCTCCTGGTGAGGGAGGTTCTTCGGGGTCGGGGGCGCAGCGTCCGGTGGGGACGCTGCTGATACTTCGGGCCGGGTCCACGTTTCCTCTCTTTGGTGGTGTCTTAGGACGATACGTCGGGTGGTGCTGAGAAATTCCCGTGTCACCGTGGCCGAAACCCGTGTGGTGGGGATTCGGGTGGTGGTGTTGTGGGGTGTGGGTTACCGGGTGGGTGCGGTGTCGTGGGGGGCCGTGGCGGTGGGGTCCCATTCGCGGCGTCGAGTTTCGGCGATGGCGATGGCCGCGGCCACGGCGACGTTGAGGGAGCCGACGCGCCCGATTTGGGGGATGTAGCTGGTGGTGTCGGCCTCGGCGAGGAGGGCGCGGGAGCAGCCGTGGTCTTCGGCGCCGATGGCCAGGCAGATGTCGCCGTGCAGGGGTGCCTCGTGGAGGGGGGTGGCGTCGTTGGTGAGTTCGATGGCGACGAGGCGGAGTCCTTCGGCGCGGGCGGTGGTGGCGGCCTCGCTGCTGGTGCGTGTGCGGTGCAGGGTGAGTTTGCGTTCGGTGCCCAGTGCGGTTTTGCCGACGCCCGGGTGGGTGGTGTCGGCGGTGTTGCCGGTGAGCCAGACGGTGTCGACGCCGAAGGTGGAGCAGGTGCGCAGGATGGAGCCCAGGTTGAAGGGTTGGCTGATCGATTCGGCGATGAGGGCGATGCGGCTCTCGGTGCGCCTGCGCCATTGGCGGTTGAGTCGTTTGACCTCGGTGGGGCGCAGTTGGGTGCTCACCTGGGTGTTCCTCGCGCGTGGGTGGTGTGGTGGTTCGTTGGGCCAGGATACCGGCCGGTGGGGTGGTGTGTGTGAGGGGTTGGGTGGCCTAGGGGTGGTGGGTGCGTAGGAGGCGGTATCCGGCGCGGGAGGCGGCGCGTTCGGTGGGGTAGCCGTTGTTGTTGAGCCAGCGGTGCAGGGTGTCGGCGCCGAGGTCGCGTTGGACGACCAGGTGGGCGGTGCCGGTGGGGGAGAGGCGGTTGAGCCAGGTGGCCAGCAGGGTGTGGAGGGCTGGTTTGCCGATGCGGATGGGGGGGTTGGTCCAGATGGCTTCGAGGGGGCCGTCGAGGGCGGTTCGTGTGGTGGGGTCGAGCTGGCCGGTGGGTGTGCCGGTGGGTGTGGTGTGGACGCAGTGTAGGTGGGTGCCGTCGGGGTCGATGTGGTTGGTGTGGGCGTTGGTGCGGGTGAGTTGGAGGGCGCGGGTGTTGGTGTCGATGGCCAGGATGGTGGCCTGTGGGGCGCGGGTGGCCATGGTCAGGGCGATGGGGCCGTAGCCGCATCCGAGGTCGAGGAGGGTGCCGGTGGTGGGGGGTGGGGGGACGGTTTCCAGCAGGATGCGGGTGCCCAGGTCGATCTTGGTGGGGGAGAACATGCCGCTGTCGGTGGTCAGCCGTAGGTGCAGGTCGGGCAGTACCAGGTTGACGGTGGTGGGGCGGCTGGCGGAGGTGGGGTTGGGGTCGAAGTAGTGCTGGGCCACGTGGTGACGTTACCAGGGGGTTTGTGGTTGGGGTGGGGGTTGCCGCACCCCGTGTCATGACCGACCGGTTGGTCTGTACTGTTGGGTGGGTTCGTACCTGGCACACCGACGTCAAGAGGAAAGGACGATGGTCGTGGGACGTTTCGAGGGGAAGGTGGCCATCATCACCGGTGGCAGCCGCGGTATCGGGTTGGCCGCGGCCCAGCGCATCGTGAGTGAGGGCGGTAAGGCGGTCATCACGGCACGCAACCCCGAGACGCTGGAGAAGGCCGTTGCCGACCTCGGTGGGGAGGCCAACGCGCTGGCTGTGGCGGGCAAGGCCCAGGACGCCAGCCACCGCGCCGAGACGATCGAGCGCACCATGGCCACCTTCGGGAGGATCGACGTCCTGGTCAACAACACCGGGATCAACCCCGTCCTGGACGCGGTCGTCAATGTCGACAGTGACGCTATGGCCAAGATTTTCGAGGTCAACGTGATCGCGGCGGCCCAGTGGGTCGCGGCGGCTCACGCCGCCTGGATGAAGGACAACGGCGGCGCGGTGGTCAACGTGGCCTCACTGGCGGGTCAGCACCCCTCGCCGGGGTTGGGCGTGTACGGGGCGAGCAAGGCCGCACTGATCAACCTCACCCAGCAGTTGGCCTACGAGCTGGCGCACAGCGGCGTCCGGGTGAACGCGGTCGCCCCCGGTGTGGTGAAGACCCAGTTCGCCGAGGCGCTGTATTCCGACCGTGAGGAGGAAGCCGCCGCGGCCTACCCGGTGGGCCGGCTGGGTGTGCCCGAGGATATCGGCGCGGCCATCGCCTACCTCGCCTCCGAGGACGCCGCCTGGGTCACCGGGCAGGTGCACACCCTCGACGGTGGGCGCACGCTGCACGCCGGCGTGGAGTGAGCCCGGGGCGGGGGCTGTGTTGACGCCCCCGCGCTCGGACAAGCGCCGCGTCGGTGCGGCTCGGTGCCCAACCACCCGTTCGTGGGTCCCGAAACGCGTGTGGCCGCCGGTGTCTGGGGTAGGAATGCAATCCCCACGGGTCACGGCGCAGCAGGCCCGGTTGGGGAGGGCCGTGCCCACGATCGGGCACCGGTCCGGCCGGGGTCGGGCGCTGGTCCGCTGAGCCGGGCGGTGCCCGGGCCCGGCCACGGGGTATTTGGGGGTGAGCTTCACATGCACGCGATGAAGCGATGGAATATCGACATCCTGTTGTCCGAGGAGTCCGAGGGCGAGTCGAGCCGTACCTGGGCCGAGGCCGGGTTGGCCTCCGAGGACGGGTCGAGTTTGCGGGGGCACGGTATGGCGCGCAAGCACCCCGCCGACGAGGACGTTCCCGAGATCGGTGACGAGCTCGCGGTGTCGCGCGCGCTGGCCGACCTTTCCCGGCAGCTCCGTCAGGTCGCCGCGGAGGACATCTCCGATCACACCGGGACACCATGGCGTCCGTGACGCCGATCGGCCGGTTGTGGACGCCGCCGGCATGCCCGAAGTTCACTGCGGCGTGATCATGCTGGGGCACACTCGGCGAGTATGACCACCTCTGAAGGTTCGCACTCGCAGGCGAAGCCGGCACGGGTCCTGGGTACTGTCGACGCCGTTGTCATCGGCGTCGCGGCGATGATCGGGGCCGGGGTGTTCGCCGTGTTCGCCCCGGCCGCCGACTCCGCTGGGGCGTGGTTGCCGGTGGCGCTGTTGATCGCCGGTGTGATCGCCTACTGCAACGCGACTTCCTCGGCGCGGCTGGCGGCCCGCCATCCGCAGTCGGGGGGTAGCTATGTCTATGGGCGCGAGCGCCTGGGCGAGCTGTGGGGCTATGTGGCCGGGTGGGCGTTCGTCGTTGGCAAGATCGCCTCGTGCGCGGCGATGGCGTTGACGTTCGCGGCCTATGCCGTGCCGCAGCAGTGGGAGCGCCCCGCGGCCGCGGCCGCGGTTGTCGTACTGACGGCGGTCAACTATCTCGGGCTGCGTTCCTCGGCGTGGCTGACCCGGGTGCTGCTGGCGGTGGTGCTGGTGGTGCTGGGGGCCGTGGTGGTTGTGGCGTTGGGCAGTGGGGAGACGGATCCCGCCCACCTGGCGGTCTCGCGCGAATGGCCGGGCTTCTTCGGGTTGCTGGGGGCCGCCGGCATGTTGTTCTTCGCGTTCGCGGGATATGCCCGTATCGCCACCCTGGGTGGGGAGGTGCGCGACCCCCGGAGAACGATTCCGCGCGCCATCACGCTCGCGTTGGCTGGTGTGCTGGTGGTGTACCTGGCGGTGGGCGCCTCGGTACTGATGGTCATGGGGCGGGGTGCGCTGGCCGACAGTGCCGCCCCGCTGGCCGACACGGTGGTGGCGGCGGGGTGGCCCCAGCTCGTCCCCGCGGTGGTGGTGGGCGCTGCCCTGGCCAGCCTGGGCGCGTTGCTGTCGCTGGTGTTGGGGGTCTCACGCACCGTGGCGGCGATGGCCGCCGATGGTCACCTGCCCGGTTACCTGGCCGGGGTGCATCCGCGGTTCGGTGGTGCCCACCGGGCCGAGGTCGCTGTGGGGGCCGTGGTGGTGCTGCTGGTGTTGACCATGGATGTGCGTGGGGCGATCGGGTTCTCAGCGTTCGGGGTGCTGGTTTACTACGCGGTCGCCAACGCCTCGGCGCTGTTGTTGGGTCCTGACGAGAACCGTCCCTTGTTGCTGGTGCCGGTGGTGGGGCTGGCCGGGTGTGTGGTTCTGGCGTTCAGCCTGCCGTTGGACTCGGTGATCGCGGGGGTCGCGGTGGTCGTGGCCGGGGTGGCGGTGTGGCTGCTGCGGCGCGGGGTGGACTGGAGCGGCTTCCGCTGAGTCTGTGGGGGTCTATGGGGTCAGGGCGGTCAGTCCGCGTCGTGCGGTGCTGGAGAGCCTGATGTGGGGCAGGTCCTCGGGGGTGAACCAGGCGCAGTCGTCGGTGGAGCCGGCGAGTTCGCGCACCCGGGGCGTGTGTGGGTTCGTCACGTGGACGTGGAAGAACACCCAGATCGCGTAGATGTCGGTGTCGTCGCTGTCCGGGCCGGGTTGGCCGGAGCGGTGGTGGTGGGTGATCGTGATGATCTCGCCCGGATGGCCGTGCTGGCAGGTCTCCTCGTGTAGCTCGCGGCGCAGTGCCGCGTGGATCTCCTCACCGTGGTCGACCCCGCCTCCGGGGAGGTGCCAGCACCCGGCGCCGGGGAATCCCTCGGCGATGCGGGTGAGCAGGAGCCGCCCGGCCGGGTCGGTGACGATGCCGTAGGCGCCGAGTCGCCGCAGCGACGGGCGTCCCCGTTCGGGTTCGGGGGGCAGTAGTTCGGCCGGTGTGGGGGTGGTGGGCAGCCTCAGTGCCCGGGATAACGCCATGGTGGGGTGGTTGGGGCCGGCCGGGTTCGGGGCGGGGTGGGTGTAGTAGATCCGGTCGATGTGTAGCTCGATGGCCCCGGTGGGGCCGGTCTCGGTGGCCAGCTCGGTGCGCACGGCGTGGGGTGTGAGTGGGGTGGTTGGGGGCAGGTTGGCCGCGGCGCGGGCCACGTCGGCGGGGTCCGCGCCGAAGAGGACCCGGGCGCCGGGCACGGTTGCGGTGGTCTCGGTTCGGCCGTTGGGGGTGCGGCTGAGGGTGTGGGCGCTGGCCCGACGCACGCGCCGGGGCGTGTGGGTGGGTGTGGGGGGTTCGGTGTTCACCGTGGGTCCGGGCCGGGGTGGCCGTCGGGGGTGGCGTGCCAGGCCATGTTGGCGGGCATGGGGTTGTTGGCGGGTGGGGCCGCGGGGTCGTGGATGTTGTGGGTCTGGGTGAGGTGGGGGCGTGGCGCGGCGGCGCCGGTGGTCATCGCGACCAGTTCGTCGAGGCGGCCGATGGTGGGGATGTCGGCCTGGTCGTGGTTGGTGCCGTGGCGGTCGAGCAGGATGGGGCGTGCTCCCGCAGCGACGGCGCCGAGGGCGTCGGCGTGCAGTTGGTCGCCGACGTGCCAGCACTGTCTGGGGGTCAGGCCGAGGCGTTCGCAGGCGGTGTGGAAGATCCGGGGGTCGGGTTTGCCGGCTCCGGCGGTGTCGGCGCACACGAGCACCTGGAAGTGGTGGGCGATGTCGAGGGTGGCGAGTTTGTCCTGTTGGATGGCCTGGACACCGTTGGTGATGATGCCCAGGGGGACACCGGTGGAGGTGAGTTGGGTGAGGGTGGGCACCACGTCGGGGAAGGTTTTCCAGGCGGCGCGGTGGGCCTCCAGGTAGGCGTTGTAGAGCTGGTCGCACTGCTCGTCGCCGATGTGGGGGTGGCCGGCCTGGCTGGCCAGGGCGCGTACGCGTTCACGGCGTTGTTCCTCCAGTGTGAGGCGTCCGGCGATGAACGCGTTGAGGGAAATGTCGGTTTGGATGTCCCAGAGGCGGCGCGCGGCGGTGAACTCGGGGTGGCCGAGGCGCTCCATTATGGTGCGCAGTCCGGCGGAGCTGGCGGCGTGGTCGTCGAGCAGCGTGTCGTCGAGGTCGAAGAAGATCGCTGCGGGCGCGGTGGGGTCCGGCATCGTTCCCATTCTCATCGCGTGTGGCACGGCAGAAAACATTCCCACGTTACCGTTGGAGCTGGAACGATGGCGCACCGGCCGGGTGGTGGTCCCCACCTGGGGTCAGGGCATCCGCTGGAACCACAGCAGCGATGTGAACGCCGTCGCGAAGGCGAGCACCAGGGCGGCGATCACGAAACGGGTGACAATCTCCTCATTTTCGGTCTCGGTGCCCAGGGAGGAGCCGATGTCCTCGTACACCTCGGTGAGTTCGGCCTCGGACTCGGCCTCGTAGAAGTTGCCGTTGGTGGTGGTGGCCAGGCGTTCCAGGGCGTCCTTGTCGATGTCGGCCTCGACGTATTGGCCGTTGATCTCGATGAGTGAGGCGCCGGCGCCGAAGGCGATGGTGGAGACGGGCACTCCGCTGTTGGCGGCCTCGTTGGCGGCCGAGGGGACGGGGCGTCCCCTGGTGTTCTCGCCGTCGGAGAGCAGCACGATGGCTGAGGGGGGTGGGTTCTCGCCGGCGTCCTCGTCGAAGGAGTGGATGGCCTGTAGTGAGGTGAAGACCCCCTCGCCGATGGCGGTTCCCGATGTCATCTGTAGCCCCTCGATCTGGTCGGCCACCGCGTCGTGGTTCTGGGTGGGGGCGGCCACGACCCCGGCGGTCGCCGAGAACTGCACCAGCCCGACGTTGAACCGGTCGGGGAGGGCGTCGATGAAGGCACGCGCGGATTCCTGGGCGGCGCTGATCCGGTCGGGGTCGACGTCGGTGGCGGCCATGGATGGTGACACGTCGATGGCGACCATGATGGTGGCGCGTTCGCGTGGCACCTCGACCGGTTTGGCCGGCTGGGCGAGGGCGACGATCAGCACACCGATGGTCAGGCCGAACAGGGCGGCGCTGACGTGGCGTCGCCAGCCGGGGCGGCGCGGTGCGACCTGGTCGAGCAGGTGCAGGTTGGTGAACCTGACCGCGTAGCTCTTGCGGCGGAACTGCGCCGAGACGTAGATGGCGGCCAGTCCCGCCAGGGCCAGCAGCCACCAGAGTTGGCCCGCGGCGAGGAAGGTCACACGGTCGTCCTTTCGCTTGGCTGGCTGGGTGCTCTGCGGGGCTGGTCAGCGGGGAATGGCGGGCGTGTGCCGGGCGAGCCGGTGGGCCGTGCGTCGTTGTTCCACCACGAAACGTGCCATGTCCATGATCCAGTCGCGGTCGGTACGCAGTACCAGGTGTGGGACGCCGCACCGGCGTAGCCCGGCGCGTATCGCTGTGCGCTGGGTCGCCGCGGCCTCGCGGTAGCGCTGGCGTACTTTCTGGTTGAGGTGGACCTCGCGGGTGTGCCCGGTCTCGGGGTCCTGCATCGTGACCAAGCCTATGTTGGGCAGGTCGAGTTCGCGGGGGTCGATCACCTCCACCGCCAGGACCTGGTTGCGCAGGGCGAGCTGGCGCAGTCCCCGCTCCCAGGGGGCGGGGGACTGCTCGGTGGCGGTGAGTGGGGTTTCCAGGAAGTCGGAGATGACCACCTGAAGGCCGCGGCGGGTGCGCATCCGGGCCAGGTCGGTGATGGCGTCGCTGAGCGTGGCCCCGCCCTCGCCGGGCTCGTTGGCGTGTGCGCGCGGGGCCGCGGCGACCGTGGACAGCAGCGACAACAGTGCCGCCTTGCCCGAACGCGCCGGCCAGCGGCGGATCTGGCCGCGGTGCAGGATGTGGGCGCCGAACCGGTCGCCGATCCGTTGGGTCAAGATGTTGACCGCCGCGAGCGCCCCCAGGGCGAGGTCGCGTTTCTCCTGGGCCGCGGTGCCGAAGTCCATGCTGGCCGACATGTCCACCAGGGTCCAGCTCTCCAGCTCGCGGTCGGCGACGAGGTCACGCACGTGGGGTTGGGTGGTGCGGGCGGTAACGGACCAGTCCATGAGGCGGACGTCGTCCTCGCCGGGCTGGTACTGGCGTGCCTCGGCGGACTCGCTGCCCGGTCCCAGCCGCATCCCTAGGTGTTCACCGTGCAGGAAGCCTTCCAGGCGCCGCACGATGCGCAGGTCGAGGCGGCGTAGCGCGGCGTGCAGGCGCGGGTCGAAGCTGGGGTGCGTGCTGTGTTCGGTCATGGGCTCCTACCGGGTTGCGACCGCGGCCCCGTCACCGGCGTCGGTGGAGGGTCCGTCCCAGATGACCCGCGGTGGTGGGACGGCCGCCAGGATCCGGTCGACGACCTGGCCGGTGGTGGTGCCGTCGGCCAGGGCGTCGAAGGTCAGCACCAGGCGGTGTGCCATGACGTCGCGGGCGAGCAGTCGCACGTCGTCGGGCAGCACGTAGTCGCGGCCCCGGATGAGGGCCAGCGCGCGGGCGCAGGCCACCAGACCCAGGGTGGCGCGGGGGCTCGCCCCGACCTCCAGGACCCGGCGTAGCTCGGGCACGCCGTAGTTCTCCGGTTCGCGGGTGGCCATGACCAGCCGTACGACGTAGTCGAGCACGAGTTGGTGCACCTGGACGCGTTCGGCGTCCTTCTGTAGCTCCAGCAGGGTGACCGGGTCGAGGAGCTGGTGGGCCTCGGGGTGGGTCGTGCTCATCCGCCGCAGGATCTCCATCTCCTCGTGCGCGCGGGGGTGGGTCATCTCCACCTTCATCAGGAACCGGTCGCGTTGGGCCTCGGGGAGTGGGTAGACCCCTTCGGACTCGACCGGGTTCTGGGTGGCGATCACCACGAACGGGTCGGGCAGAGTGTAGGTGGTCCCGCCCAGCGACACCTGCTTCTCGGCCATGACCTCCAGTAGGGAGGACTGCACCTTGGCTGGTGCCCGGTTGATCTCGTCGGCCAGTACGAAGTTCTTGAACACCGGGCCGAGTTCGACGTCGAACTGTTCGGTGGAGGGGTGGTAGATGCGGGTGCCCACGATGTCGGAGGGCACCAGGTCCGGGGTGAACTGGAGTCGTGTGAACGAGCCCCCGGTCACCGTGGCCAGTGTGGACACCGCCAGTGTCTTGGCGATTCCGGGCACCCCCTCCAGTAGGCAGTGCCCCTTGGCCACCAGCGCGATCAGGATGCGTTCCACCATCTGGTCCTGACCGACGATGACGGTGGAGATCTCCTGCAAAGTGGCCCGGAGTAACTGGGTTGGATCGCCAACGGCCTCGGATGTCTCCGGTGGTGCAGGCCCTGCGTTCTCAGGGCCGGGGGCGGGTGTGGCTTCCGCCATCGCTACCAACCTTTCGCGATGCTGGGGCGCTCCACCTGGGCTCCACGCCGGGTACGTTGATGAACACGCACCGGTGAGACTACCCACTCTAGGTGGCTGGGAAAGCGGCGAAACGGTTGCCTGGGTCTCTACGGTTCGTAACCATCCCAAGACCGAATCGACCATCATGTCCGTTGGGGAGGGGTTGGCGAGTAGGTGTCTGAGCCGCTGCGGGACAACGACCCGCGCCAGCTGGGCGCGTACCGGTTGAGCGAGCGCCTCAACGCTCGCCCCGAAGGTGTGGTCTACCTCGCCCACGACTCCGCCGGGGCGCCGGTGAGCGTGGCGATGCTCAGCGAGGGCGCGGCGGCCGACCCCGCCGCCCGGGACCGGTTCACCGCGGCTGTCACCGAGGGGGACGGTGTTGAGGGCCCACCGCGGGTGCTGGCCGCCAACACCTCCAACCCGGCGGCCTGCTGGGTGGCGGCACCCCACGGTGGGGCCGGCGCTGGCGCCTATCTCGATCCGGTGGGGGTGGGCTCCTCCGGCGCGTCGGGGACCACCCCGGGGTACGCGCCCTACTGGGCCGGGGCGCAGGCCCCGGCCTCGGCGCGGTGGTCGTGGCAGGGCGGTAGGGGGCGCGGCGCCACGGCGGCCGAGACCAGCTCCAACCGGGGGATCGTCATCGGGCTGGTCGGGTTGCTGTTGCTGATCGTCGCGTTGCTGGTGGCGTTGTACATGTGGCTGGCCGAGGTGCCCCCGCAGGCCATGCCCGAGCGGCCCCAACCCTCGCCCCAGGAGTCGCCCCAAGGCGTGCAGGGGGAGGAGGCATCGCCCGAGGAGTCCTCCGGTGGCCGGGGTGGTGGGGAGGAGACCGTCCAGCCCTCACCCGTGGAGTCCCCCACCGGCGACGTTCCCTCCGTGCCCCTCGACGGGGAGGACGGGGCAGGCGAGGGGCTGACCGAGAACCCCGAGCAGATTCCCTGAGGTTGGCGCGGGAGCCCCGGCGTGGGCGCCGTGACTGGTTAGGGTCGTGGTGAGGGCGCAATCGGCCCCTGCCCGACCCACGAGCGAGACGGGGAGTGTGACCCATGGCGCTGCTGGACGCCGACCAGATCACCGAAGGGCTCGGGCGGCTCGAGGGGTGGGAATGGGACCCCGAGGGCAACGAGCTCCGGCGCACCGTGCACATGCCGGACTTCATGAGCGGGATCCACCTGGTCACCGCGGTCGCTCGGGTCGCCGAGGAGGTCGACCATCACCCCGACATCGACATCCGGTTCAACAAGGTCACCTTTCACCAGACCACGCACGCCGTGGGTGGGGTGACCCGGCGCGACGTGGACATGGCGTCCCGCATCGACGCGCTCGTGGCCGAGGCGGGCCCGGCCGACTGAGAGGCCCGCCCCCGAGGGGCTCACCCGGTGCGGGGACGCAGCCGCGAACGCCGGATCTTACCCGAAGGGCTCTTGGGTAGCTGGTCGACGAAGGTGATCCGTCGCGGGTAGGCGTGTTCCCCGAACCGGGTGCGCACGGTCTCGCGTAGCTCCTCGGTGAGGTCGTCGCCGGCGGAGACGCCCTCGCGCAGCACGACGCTGGCGGCCACGACCTCGCCGCGTAGCTCGTCGGGCAGACCGTACACCGCGGTCTCGGATACCGCGGGGTGGTGTAGCAGCGCCGCCTCCACGTCGTAGGGCCCAACCCGGAAACCCGAGGTCAGGATCGCCTCGTCGTCGCGGGTGGCGAAGGTCAGGTGGCCGTCGCGGTCGCGGGTGGCGGTGTCGCCGGTGAGGTACCAGCGGCCATCGGGGCTGAACCGCACCGCGGTGGCATCGGGGCTGTCGCGGTAGCCCTCGAACCACATGAGGGGACTCTTGGTGGTGTCGACGGCCACACGCCCCAACGTCCCCGGCGGCGCCTCCTCGTCGGCGGTGGGCTCCAGCACGGTCACCTCCCACCCGGGCAGGGGGCGTCCGGCCCCTGCCGTGCCGCCCTCGCCGGTGGGCTGGTCCCCGGCACAGATACCCAGCTCCGGCTGTCCGTAGTGGTCCAGGACCGTCACCCCGAACGCGTCCTGGGCCCACTCCACCACATCCGGGCTGACCTGTTCGCCCGCGCTGGACAACCGCCGGACGTCGATGTCGACGGGCATCGTCTTCACTGTGGCGCGCAGGGTGCGGTACACCGTGGGGGCGGCGGCGAAGTTGGTAACCCCGAAGGTCGCCAGCACCTCCAGGGTGAGTTCGGGGTCGAAACCGGCGCGTAACTGCAGCGAGCGGTGCCCGGCCAGCAACGGTGACACCAGCCCGTAGTACAACCCGTAGGTCCAGGCCGGATCGGCGGTGTTCCAGAAGACATCGTCATCGGTGATGCCCAGACCGAAGTGATGGTAGGTGTGGAACGCGGCCAGGGCGCGCACCGGGACCGGAACACCCCGGGGCGGCCCGGCGGTTCCCGAGGTGTGGACCAGGATGAACGGGGCATCACCCCCGGTGGCCACGGGGGTGGGTGCCGACCCGCCCGCCCCCGACAGGCTGTCCAGGGTGTGGTCCCCCGGGCGCTGGGGCGCCGCGGCGGTCGTGGCGACCTCCCAAGGGGCTTCGGCGGGGACGTCCTCGCCCGGGTCGAGCTTGGCGCGCTGGTCGGCGTCGCAGACGACCAGCCGGGCGCCCGAGTGCCGCAGCCGGAACGCGATGGCCGAGGGCGCGAACGCGGTGAACAGGGGGACGTGGACCGCGCCGAGCCGCCAGATCGCCAACGCGGTGACGGTGAGGTCGATGCCCTTACCCATGAGGGTGGCCACGTGGTCGCCGGCGGCGACGCCGGCCTCGGCCATCCCGGCGGCCAGTGCCGCCGAGCGTTGCCCCAGCTCGCCGAAGGTGACCTCTCGCGGGTGCAGGTCGGGGCCGACCTCGGTCACGGCGACGGCGTCGGCGGGGTGGCGGTCGCACAGCAAGAAAGCCACCGAGGTGGTGGGGTCCTCGTAGGTGGAAAGCCAGTCGCGCACCTGCCGCGCCGGGTCTGACATCGTCGCGCTGTCCCCTGTTCGCTTGGATTGCGGTGGTGTTCGACCTCAAGACTATGCCGTTCGTCGGGGCTGCCACGCGCCCCTCCACCTCGGTCGTTCGGTTCGACCGTGCTGGGCCGGATCCGGCCCAGCACGGCGACACCCCCGCCAGACGGGTCTGGTTCGGGCGCGGGGGCGGGCAGGATGGGGGTATGGACGTCACCGCGCTCGCGGACCGGTTCGACCTGGGTGAGGAGACGCGCGCCTGGTTGGCGCGTATCCCCGCCGGCCCGGCGGGAACCCCCGATCACCACGGCGGTGCGCCGCTGCCGGCCCGGCCCAACGCCCGAGCGGCCCTGGCCCCCTTCGCTCTCGCGCCCGTCGACGAGGCCGAACTCGTGGGGCTGTGGCCCGACGAGACATGGCCCCCCGAACTGCGCTGGCTCGTGGACCGGATGTATGCGCGGCTGGTCACCGACCTGCGGGCAGGGGTGTGGCGGCGCTGGCCCTCGTTGGTGCACGTGGGCGACGACCGGGCGCGCTGCGCGCCGATCCTCGCCTTCGCCGCGGCGGTGCCGCTGTTGCGGGCCGAGCACCACCGGCTGGGGGTGCCCCCCGAGATCACCGCGGCCACGCTGGCCGATGTCGGCCGGCACGTCGCCCACACGCGGCAGATGTTCGGGTGTGTGGGCCTGGAGACCGCCACCTGGATCGCGCTGCACTTCAGGGCCGGCCTGTTCGAGCTGGGCCGGTTGCAGTACGAGCCCGCCACGCTCGGCAACCAGGGCGCGGTCACCTGGTACACCCCACACGAGGCCGCCGAGATGGGGCCGCGGTTCGCGCACGGCGCCCCGGTGCTGCGGCTGCACATCCCCGCCGAGGGTCCGCTGGATCCCGCAGCGATCGACGCCTCGCTGGAGGGGGCCCGGGACTTCTTCCGGCGCCACACCGGGGTGGACTACCCTCTGGCGACCTGCACCTCCTGGCTGTTGGACCCGCAGCTGGCCCGCGCGCTGCCCGAAACCTCCAACATCATGGCCTTCCAGCGCCGCTTCACCCTGGCGGGCCCACCCTCACCGGGTGACTTTGACGTGTTCCGGTTCGTGTTCCGCATGCCCGAGGTGCTGCCCGACAGGGCGCCGCGGAACACGCGACTCGAACGGGCCGTGGTGGAGCATGTGGCGGCGGGCCGTAGCTGGCACGTGCGTACGGGGTGGCTGCGGCTACCGTGAGGGGCCGCGTCAACCGCGCCGGCTCGGGGCGGTCTCACCCGTCGTCGGCGGTCCCAGCCGAGGAGGACCATCCGAACGAGGGGACGCGGCCCGAACCGTCGCAGTCGTGGCACGGGCGCGGAACCACCATCTCACCGTTGACGTCGTGGCCGTGGTAGCCGACGACGTTCACCCGCAGGCCGCTGCCCTGACACCCCTGGCACACGATCGCGATGTCCATCCCGTTCAGGATAGGGGACCACGGCCCCGCCACGCCCGAGAACCCGCACGGGCGCGCCACGGCCAGCGCGCGCGTCAGCACCCAGGGCGTCGCCTCCGCCCGCCGAGGGTCAGGAGCGATCCCGGCCCCGGGGTGTGGCCGGCGGCGGTGGTGAGGTCCATGACCGCGGCCAGGACCACGACGCGCAGCGTCACGAAGCGTCTTGACATGGGGTTCCCTCTCGTGGGGAGGAGTCCTTCGAGAGGGGAGTGGTCTCAGGCCACCCGATATCCAACGGCGCCACCCCCGGAGGAGTTGCGGGGGGTGGGAGGCCGGTTTCGGGACAGTGCGGTACTGCCCGGTCTCATCCCTCTTGGTTGGTGGTGAGCCCCAGCGCCTCCAGCAGTGTCGCCACGGTGTGAGGGTCGTGCTCGATGACGGGGACGTACTCGCACACGCCCACCCCCACGAGCTCGTGGTGGTCGGCGATGGCCCGTAGCGCCCCCGCCACCGTGGCCACGCTGGGTCCCGCGGGTGTGGGGCAGGACACCGCCGGCAGCTCGTCCGGGTCGCACACGTCCAGATCGAGGTGCACGTAGGCGGGTGACCGGGCGGGGTGTGGGCTCACCACGCCCTCGGGGGCCGCGGTGAGCTCCGCGGGGGAGACGCGCACCATCCCGGTCGAACTCAGGTACGCCTCCTCGCCGGGGTCGAGCTCTCGTGTTCCCACCAGTGTCACGCGTGAGGGGGGTGGGGCCGGTCCCGGGCCGGTCAGGCGCGGGTGTCCCTCGCCGAGCAGGAGCCGCAGCCCCATGCCGTGGGCCCGGCCGCTGGGTGAGGAGGCGGGTGTGTTGAGGTCGCCGTGGGCGTCGACCCAGTACACGACCAGGCCCTCGTGGTGGGCGGCGAGGTGTTCGGTCGCGGCGAGGTCGCTGAGGCAGTCGCCGCCCAGGGTCAGTGTGCGGGTGGGGTTCTTGTGGGCCACGCGTTCGCGTAGCTGGCGCAGAGTGTCGGCGAGCACCTCGAGGTTGCGTACCCCGTCGACGGTGGTCTGTGTGCCGTCGCTGACCGAGACGTGGAGCCGGCGGCCGCCCGAGGAGGGAACCAGTCGGGCCAGTGCCGCGGCTCCCTGGCCGGTACGGACGTTGTCGCCGCCCTGCCAGAGCGGCACCACCAGATCCACATCACGCAGCCACATGGGGGTCACTCTAGGGCGTCGAGCGCCGGGCGCGCTTCCGCTCGGGGGAGCCAACACGGCTTACTTTACATAAGATACATTATCGGCATTTTTGGGGTGGCGGGAAGGGGTCGCTTGCGCGTGGGTGGCGCGTGTTGGTGCGCGGTGTCGGCGGGCGCGTGACCCGTGGCCGGGCGGCTGGCGGACGGTTCTCGGCCGTGGCCGGCGCGTGTCTTGCCCGGGTGGCCTGGAAGCTGTGGCCGAACGCGCCGCATGGACGGGTCGTGTCGGGTTCGCGGCGCGGAGATGACTTGGAATGCCTTGTCCGGATACGCGCCGGGTTCGCGTGTGCTGGTCTTGGCGCGGGCGTTCGAGTAGCGTTGCCACGGTTGGCCCGCTGGGTTGGCGCCGCGTGTGACTCCCCGGGACGACCACGCCCGGTGCTGTCATGTTTGATGCATAAATTGCGTTATGCATCATTTTTCATGGTCTTTACTGTGATGTCCGGTTGTCTGGTTCGGTGGGACGTCCCGCTCGGCGGGTTCGTTGCCCCGAACCCGAAATCGGGCCACAAGTGGTCATATGTCGTCAAAGGCCCTGCGTTCGCGCGGTAGTAAGGGGATTATCGAAGGGTGTCGAACAGTACGAGCCCCTCCCCCCACGGCGAGGCGACCACGGAGCCCTCCACGGGCGCGGGCGCCCCAACAGCCCCCGGTGTCGTGAACCACCGACGGGCGGCCGCCAGTCCCTCCCCCGAGGTGAGGGGTACGAACGGTAACACCTCGACCACGCCCCGCTCCCCCGGCCCGCGGCACGGCCGGCCCACCCCCGGACGGCACGCCGACCGCCTGATGGGCATCGACGTCGCCCGGGGGGTCGCCGTCCTGGGCATGTTCGTCGTGCACGTCGGGGTCGGCTGGACCCTGGCCGACGGCAGCAACGCCCTGATACCCGTCGTGTCGGGGCGTTCGGCGGCCCTGTTCGCGCTGCTGGCCGGAGTGTCCATCGCGTTGCTCTCGGGCGGCTCGAGGCCCAAGACCGGAAGCGACATGGGCGTCGCGCTGTGGCGGGTGCTCATCCGCGGTCTGCTCATGCTGCCGGTGGGCACGTTGCTGACCATGACCGGTGCCCCGGTCTCGGTGATCCTCGCCTACTACGCGGTGTTCTTCTTCCTGGCCGCTCCGCTCATGGACGAACGGTGGAAGGTGGTCGCCGGGATCGCGGCGACCCTGGGCCTTGTGGGGCCGGTGGCGTCGTTCTACCTGCGCGGGCTGGCCGAGGACGGCCCGCTGGCGGGTCCGGTCGCCGCGATCAACTCCTACGACCCGTTGGTGGCCTGGGCCAACGACGGCGTGGTCAACTTCCTGTTGACCGGTGCCTATCCGGCCATCACCTGGATGCCGTTCGTGCTGGCGGGGTTGGCCATCGGCCGGCTGAACCTGTGGTCGGTGCGGGTACGGTGGACGCTCGTAGGGGTGGGCGGCGCGCTGGCCGCGCTGGCCTACACCGGGTCGTGGCTGGCGCTGAACGTCTTCGGGGGCCGGGCACGGCTGGAGTCCTCGTTCGACGCGGGCGCCATGGCCGACTACGGCGGTGCCGCCAGTGTCGACGACGCGATCAGCGAGGGCTTTCCCGGCACGGTGCCGTTGAACGACTGGGCGTGGCTGTTGACCGCGGCGCCGCACAGCGGGTCCCCGTTCGAGGTGTACGGGGCGGGGGGTGTCGCCATCGCGGTGTTGGGTGTGTTCCTGCTGGTGTCGCGTTACCTGTGGTGGGTGCTCTACCCGCTGGCCGCGGTCGGGGCGTTGGCGCTGACGACCTACGTGGGCCACATCCTGCTGATCTGGGTGGAGCAGCGGGGGTGGCTGGTCTCAACTCCGCTGCGACCGATCACCGACAACCTGCAGGTCTCGGTGCTGCTGGGGTCGCTCGTGTTCGCCACGGTGTGGACCCTGCTGGTACGGCGCGGGCCGTTGGAGGGGCCGCTACACGCGGTGTCGATGTGGGGCGCCAAGCGCATCCCCTGAGGTGGTGGCACTCCCCTGTCCTGGCGCCCGGCCCTCATGGGGGCGGTTAACGGGCGGGGCGTGTTCGTGTCAGGGGTGACTGAGGCGCTCACTGCCCCGCTGTATCGGGAAAGCTGTGGGGCATGAGTGTTACCGAGAGCGCTGCGGAGGTTGGGGCGTCGCCGATGCTGGCGGTGGACGCTGTCGAAGAGTACCTGGTGGCGCGGCGGTCGGAGAAGCCGTCGCCGCACACGGTGGCCGCCTACCGGCGGGATCTGCTGGGGGTGCTGGACCGGGTCGCCGGCCTTTGTGGGTGTGATCGTGGTGAGCTGCGCCTGGCGGATCTGGACGGGCACACGTTGCGGCGAGCCTTCGCTGACTTCGCCGCGGAGCGGGCGCCCTCCAGTGTGCTGCGGGCGTGGTCGACGTGGAACGGGTTCTTCGGGTTCTGGGTCGCCGAGGGGGTTGTGGAGGGCAATCCCATGCCGGCGGTACGGCGGCCGCGGGTGCGGCCGCACCAGCCGAAGCCGTTGTTGGGTGAGGACACCCCGGAGCGACTGTTGGAGGCGCTGGCGGCGGGGTGTCGGCGGGCGCGTGACCCGTGGCCGGAGCGGGATATGGCGGTTCTGGCTCTGGCGTTGCTGACGGGGTTGCGGTCGGCGGAGATGCTGGCGCTGCGGGTGGACTCGGTCAGTGGGCGTTCGGGTGAGCGGCGGGTGCGGGTGGTCGGTAAGGGGGACGGCACGCGGTCGTTGCCGATCGAGCCGCCGTTGGAGGAGCTGTTGGAGGCGTATCTGGCCACGCGGCGTGAGCGTTTCGGGGGGCCGCTGCGTGGGGCGGATCCGTTGTTGGTGGACAACCGGGGGCGGGGATTGCGTCGTGGTGGGCTGCAGTATCTGGTGCGGCAGTGTTACAAGCATGCCGGGGTGCACGATCGGGTCGCGCGGGGGACGTTGGTGCACGCGCTGCGGCACACTTTCGCCACGCGGTTGGCCGAGGATGGGGCGTCGGTGAGCGAGATCATGCGGTTGTTGGGGCACTCCTCGATCACGTCGTCGCAGTCCTACATCGATGTGACGGCGGGGGCCCAGCGTGAGGCGGCGCGGTCGAACCGGACGTATGGCGTGTTGCGGCGGTTGGCCGGTGATGAGGAGTGAGTTCTTCGCGTGATGTGAGTCACGCTTTGGGTAGTGGGGGTTGGTGCCGGTTACCCGAGAGTGACAAGGGGGTTCCCATGAGGGCTGTGGTGTACCAGGGGCCGTACGACGTGGCGGTCGAGGAGGTTCCCGACCCGCGTATCGAGCATCCCAACGATGTTCTGGTTCGGGTGACGTCGACGTGTATTTGCGGTTCCGACCTGCACATGTATGAGGGGCGCACGGCCGCGGAGCCGGGCATCGTGTTCGGTCACGAGAACCTCGGTGTCATCGAGGAGGTGGGTTCGGCGGTTACCACGTTGCGTGTGGGCCAGCGTGTGGTGATGCCGTTCAACGTGGCGTGTGGGTTCTGCCGGAACTGCCAGTTCGGTGATACGGCGTTCTGTCTGACGGTGAACCCGGGATTCGCTGGTGGGGCGTATGGCTATGTGGCCATGGGTCCCTACACCGGTGGGCAGGCGCAGCATCTGCGGGTGCCGTTCGCTGACTTCAACTGTCTGACGTTGCCGGAGGGCACCGAGAACGAGACCGACTACGCGATGCTGGCGGACATCTTCCCGACGGGGTATCACGGTTGTGAGCTCGCGGGGGTGTCGCCGGGGCAGACGGTGGCGGTGTATGGCTGTGGCCCGGTGGGGCTGATGGCGGCGTACTCGGCGTTTTTGCGTGGTGCCTCGCGGGTGTTCGCGGTGGATCAGGTGCCCGAGCGGTTGCGGTTGGCCGAGCAGATCGGGGCGACTCCGATCGACTTCAGCCAGGCCGATCCCGCCCAGCAGATCTGGGATCTCAACGGGGGTGGCACCGACGCCGGGGTTGACGCTGTGGGGTACCAGGCCCACGGGTTCGAGGATCCCGAGCGTGAGGAGCCGGCGGCGGTGCTGAACGCGTTGGTCCAGACGGTGCGTGCCACGGGGGCGTTGGGGGTGCCGGGGTTGTACCTGCCCTCGGACCCGGGGGGTACCGACGCCAACGCCCGGCAGGGGCGGTTGCTGTTCGACATCGGCAAGATGTTCGAGAAGGGTCTGCGGATGGGGACCGGCCAGGCCAACGTGAAGCGGTACAACCGGCAGTTGCGCGACATGATCACGGCGGGTCGTGCCACGCCGTCGTTCGTGGTGAGCAACGAGGTGTCGTTGGACGACGCGCCGATGGCTTACCAGAAGTTCGATCGGCACGAGGACGGGTTCACCAAGGTCGTCTTGCATCCGTGAGCGGTGTGCCGCGTCGCGGTAGTGGGGCTCGATCGGGGCCGGTGCTGGCGTGCGCCGGCCCCGTTGTTGTGTTGGGGCTGTGCGCTGGGTGGTGAGGGGGTGGGGTTGGTTACGCTTGCCCGCGTGGTAGCGAACACGACGATCTCGACGGTCTCGACGGTGAATGTGAACGGGCTGCGTGCCGCGGCGCGCAAGGGGTTCTTGGAGTGGTTGGGGGCCACCGCGGCGGATGTGGTGTGTCTGCAGGAGACGCGGGCGCAACGGTCGCAGCTGGCCGCGGAGGTGGTCGAGCCCGCCGGGTGGCATGTGGTGCTGGAGCCGGCGGCGACCAAGGGGCGTGCCGGGGTGGCGTTGTACTCGCGGGTGGAGCCTGATGCGGTGCGTGTGGGGTTCGGGGCGGCGGAGTTCGCGGACGCGGGGCGTTACGTGGAGGCCGACCTGGGCCGGGTGACGGTGGCGAGTCTTTACCTGCCTTCGGGTGAGGTTGGTACACCGCGTCAGGAGGAGAAGGAGCGTTTCATGGCGGCGTTCCTGCCGTACCTGGTGCGGCGGCGCGCTGAGGTGGAGGCCCAGGGGCGGGAGTTGGTGGTGTGTGGCGACTGGAACATCGCCCACCGCGAGGCGGACCTGAAGAACTGGCGTAACAATCGCGCGACGTCGGGGTTTCTGCCGAAGGAGCGGGCGTGGTTGTCGCGGGTGTTCGAGGAGGCGGGCTATGTCGATGTGGTGCGTGCGTTGTTCCCGGATGAGGTGGGGCCGTACTCGTGGTGGTCGTATCGGGGACGGGCGTTCGACAATGATGCGGGGTGGCGGATCGACTACCAGGTGGCGACGCCGGGGTTGGCCCAGCGGGCGAAGGCGGCCAGGGTGGAACGGGCGGAGTCGCATGAGCTGCGGTGGTCGGATCACGCGCCGGTGACGGTGGATTACGTGCCGATGTGAGTGCCGGGTGTGGGGTGGCCGTTGGTGGTGTGGGCTGGGTGGTTCGCGGATTGGCAGTCGTGTGTCTCGGAGTGAGTGTGCTATGAGCGTTCCGATCGTGTTGGTCCACGGGTTGCGGGTTTCGGGCAGCATGTGGCGTCCGCAGGTGGAGATGCTGCGGGAGCGTGGGCGGCGTGTGGTGGCGTTGGACCTGCCGGGGCACGGGGGGCGTCGGGGTGAGGGGTTCACGCTGGGCTCGGCGGTGGACGCGGTGGCGGGGGCGGTTGACGAGGTTGGTGGGCGTGCCCTGGTGGTGGGGTTGAGCCTGGGTGGGTTCGTCTCGATCGCGACGGCGGCGGCGTTTCCGGGGCGGGTCGCGGGGTTGGTGGCGGCGAGTTGCACGGCGCGGCCGGTGCAGTCGTTGACGCACATGTATCGGGTACCGACGGTGTTGCTGGATCGGCTTCCCGACAAGGGGCAGGCGGTGAACGAGCGGTTCCACCGGTTGATGCTGCCTGACGAGGGGGCCGAGGCGGTGCTGGACGGTGGTTTGGCGATGGAGGCGGCGCGTGCGGTGATCGATGAGATCGCCGAGATGGACGTGTTGGGGTCGTTGCGGGCGTATCCGGGGCCGGTGTGGCTGATCAATGGGGCGCGGGACCATTTCCGGATTCACGAGAAGCGGTTCTTGGACGCCTGTGGTGACGGGCGGTTGCTGAACGTGCCGCGGGCCGGGCACATGGTGAGTCTGGACCAGCCGGAGAACTTCACCAAGATCGTCTCTGATGCGGCCGACGTGGTGTCGGTGCGTGAGGCGCGGGGCTCGGATGGGTCGTCGCGGTTGGGTCCGGGGGCGGTGCGCGAGGCCGATTCGGCGTCGTGAGGGTGGCCCGGGGGGCGGGAGCGCTGTGGGGTGGTTCCTAGACTCGCGTGGGTGAGTGTCGAAACGAGTTCGTTGTTGGCCGATGCCCTCCTGTTCGATATGGACGGGACCCTTGTGGACTCCACGTGGGCGGTGGAGGACGCCTGGGCGCAGTGGGCCCTGGAGTACGAGGTACCGGCCGAGCGGCTGGCGGGTGTGATGGGGCATGGGATCCCGGCGGGGCAGATCGCCGAGCGGCTGCTTCCGAGGGCTCAGGTGCCGGAGGCGGTGGCCCGGATCGAGCGGTTGGAGATCGACCGTGTTGCTGGGCTGGTGGTGTTGCCGGGGGTTCGTGAGCTGGTGGCCACGTTGGACGATGGTGTGTGGGCGGTGGTGACGTCGTGCACACGTCCGTTGGCCGAGGCGCGGTTGAGGGCGACCGGGCTTTCGGCTCCGGTGTTGGTGACCGCTGATGATGTCTCGCGTGGCAAGCCTGATCCGGAGCCGTTCGTCTTGGGTGCGCGGATGTTGGGGGTGCCGGCGTCGCGGTGTGTGGTGTTCGAGGACGCTCCGGCGGGGTTGGCCGCGGGGCGTGCGGCGGGGGCGGCCACGGTCGGTGTGGCCACGACCCATGTGGACTCAGAGTTGGACGCCGATGTTGTGGTGCCCGGGTTGTGCTCGGTTGAGGTGTGGTCCGAGGGTGGTGGGTTGCGGGTGCGGGCTGGGGGGTGATTAGGCGAGGTTGACGGGGATGGGCAGGTCGCTGTTGGTTTCGCGTAGGAGGTCGTCGAGGGGGTTCTGGCCGGCCAGCAGTTCCTTCAGCGGGGTGAGGAAGTCGTGTTCGAGTTGGAGCTCGTGGTCGGTCGGGAGGGGCTCCAGGGCGGCCTGGGCCGGGAGGGTGAGGACGAGGACCGCGGCGCAGGCGGTGATGGTGACGGTGGCGGTGTGGACGGCGAGGCGGCGCACAACCCACTCCAATCACGAACTGCGATCATTTATTGACTTAGTGTAGCTGTTCGTGGTGGGGGGTGCACGCACCCTCGTGGTTCGTGGTGTGGCCGTGGTGCCCGGGAGTAGTCGGGCTGTCGAGGCGAGCGGGATTGCGGATGGTTCTGGCAGCGGGGGAAGCGCCCGAGTTCCTCGGGCCGGTGGTCGCGCTGGTGTGCGTGGCCGGGTTGATCGGTGCGGTGTTCGTTCGGCTGCGTGTGGTGCCGATCGTCGGGTTCCTGCTGGCCGGGGTGGTGATCGGCCCCCACCAGCTCGGTCTGGTCTCCGAGGAAGCCTATGTGGAGACCGCCGCCGAGATCGGGGTCATGCTGCTGCTGTTCACCATCGGTATCGAGTTCTCGATGGAGCGGCTGGCCCAGATCAAACGGTTCGTGCTGGTGGGCGGCGCCACCCAGGTGGGACTGACCATCGCCGTGGTCACCGGGGTGGTCGTGGCCTTCGGGCAGGACTGGCGGATCGGGGTGTTCACCGGGTTCCTGGTCGCGCTGTCGTCGACCGCGATCGTACTCAAGGTGATCGCCGCCAAGGGCATCACCACCCAACCCGCCGGCCAGGTCTCGGTGGGGATGCTGATCTTCCAGGATCTGGCGATCATCGTCATGGTGCTGTTGATTCCGTTGCTGACGGGTGACGGTGGCGGGGGCGGTCCTTTCGGTATTGTCCGGGCGTTGGGCACGGCGGCGCTGGTGTTGGTCGCGGTGATCGTGCTCGCGCGCAAGCTCATGCCTCCCCTGTTGGAACGGGTGGCCCGGCTGTGCTCGCCCGAGATCTTTTTGCTCACCATCATCGCCATCGCCCTGGGGGTGGCCTATCTGACCTCGGTGGCCGGGGTCAGCGACGCGCTTGGCGCGTTCCTGGCCGGGATGGTTCTCAGTGAGTCGCGGCACAGCGCGCACGCGCTCAGCGAGATCATGCCGTTGCAGATGCTGTTCAGCGCGGTGTTCTTCGTCTCCATCGGGATGCTGCTGGACGTGCGCCTGCTGGGGGAACTGTGGTGGCTGGTGTTGGCGTTGGCGGTGGCCGTGGTCGCGGTGAAGCTGGTCACCAGCTACGCGGCGATGGCGGTGCTGCGGGTCGGTGCGCCCACGGCGCTGGCCAGTAGCCTGTTACTGGCCCAGATCGGGGAGTTCTCGTTCGTGCTGCAGCAGGCCGGCGCGCAGGTGGGACTGACTCCCGCCGGTATGGGTGAGCGGGGCGGGCAGCTGCTCGTGGCTGTCACCGTCGTCCTCATGACCGCCACGCCGGCCTTCGCCGCCGCGGGTGAGCGGCTGGCGCGGATGCTGGGCACGCGTGGCGCCGCGCGCCGCCCGGGGGCCGCCGAGGAGAGCGGCGCCCCCACGGGTCCCGAGGGTAAGGGCGACCGGGTGCTCATCGTGGGATGGGGGCGGGTGGCCCGGAACCTGGGGCGGTACCTGCGCGCCAACGACATCCCGGTGACCGTGACCACGTTGAGCCCGGACCTGGCAGCCGAGGCCGAGGCCGAGGGCCACGTCGTGGTGCGTGGCGACGCGGTCCGGGCCGGTGTGCTGCACGAGGTGGGTATGGACTCGGTGCGGCTCATCGTGGTCTGTGAGAACAGTGGTGAGGAGACGACCCACATCGCCGAGGCGCTGCACAACGTGGCTCCGGGGGGTGCGATCGTGGCTCGTCCGCGTGACGCGCTGGACGTCGCCGGGCTGTATGAGGCCGATGTGAGCCGGGTGGTCGACACCGAGCGGTCCGTGACCGAGCCGCTGGCCCGCACCGTTTTGGACATGCTGGACATCGACCACGCCGACCCGGGCAAGCCCGACCCCACCCGTGTGGTGGCCTTCGATCCCGACCCCGACACCCATTGCCCCCACGTGGGCGACATCCGTCCGGTGTTGCCGAGCACGTCGGGATGCACCGGGTGTCTGAGACAGGGCAAACACGACTGGGTGCACCTGCGGGTGTGCGCCCAGTGCGGCTATGTGGGGTGTTGCGACTCCTCCCCCGAGCGCCACGCCAGCGCCCACAGCGCCGAGTCCGGGCACCCGATCGCCGTCTCGGCCGAGCCGGGTGAGCGGTGGGCCTGGTGCTTTTTGGACCAGCTCCAGATCGAGCCCGCCCAGCGGGACACCCGTCCGGTGTGACCCCGCTCCCCGTAGGGTCGTGCCATGGCCGATAGTGAGCTCGATTTCTTCGAGAGCCTGCCGCGTAGCCGGGGCGCGGCCAGCGCGCTGCTGCGTGGGGCGGACGGGCGGCTGCTGCTGGTGAAACCCGGGTACAAGCCGGGGTGGAGCCTGCCCGGTGGGGTGATCGACGAGGGCGAGTCCCCCCTGGGGGCGTGTCGGCGCGAGTGTCTCGAGGAGCTCGGCTTCGCTCCGCGGCTTTCCGGGCTGGTGTGTGTGGACTGGATGCCGCCACGGCTGAGCCCCGATGGTCGGCCGGCGACCGTCTTCGTGTTCGCGGGCCGGCTCGCGCCCGGTGATTTCGAGGCGGTGCGGCTGCCGGCCGAGGAACTCACCGACGCGGTGCTGACCGATCCCGCTGAGGCGGGGAGCTACCTGCGCCCCGGACCCGACCGCAGGATCGCCCGCGCCGTCGAGGCGGCCCGGAGTGGGAACACCGTCTATCTGGAGCACGGCCACCCCGTCGACTGGGACGGGTGAGCCGGCCTCGACACCGCTCCCCTCCCCCGCCTCGGTCGAACCGGCCGGTCGTGGGATCAGCCGCTGTGCGACCCGAACTGACTCAGATAGTGTTCCTTGTCGAACAACCGGGCGGCCTCCAGGGCCGAGGGGGTGCCAGCCGAGGGGTCGGCGCCGTGCTCCACGAGAGTGGTCACCACCGCGTCCTCCCCCTTGAACACCGCTCCGGCCAGTGGTGACTGTCCGCGGTCGTTAAGCCGGTCGACGTCAGCGCCCCGTTCGCACAGCAGCCGCACCGTGGCGGCATGGCCGTGGTAGGAGGCCAGCATCACGAGCGTGTCGCCGCTGTCGTTGGTGAGGTTCACCGGCACCCCGGCATCCAGGTAGGCCCGCAGGGAGGTGGTGTCGCCCCGCCGTGCGAGGTCGAAGACCCGACTCGCCAGTTCGACGACGTCGGGATCGGGATCGGGACCGTGGGTGCTCACGTCCACAGTTTAGACACCGGTGCCGATCGTGCTCAGTGGACACGTCGGCCACCGCCGAACGAGTGCGGCATGGATCACGGCCGGCCCCGGGTGCGGCCGCGGTGGGCGCGGTTCCGGTGTGTCACTGGAGTGTGCGCTCCGCCCGGCAGTTCCGGTCACTGGCGGTCACCGTCGGCGTGAGATGCGTGGGAACTGTGGTGCGAATGTTGCCGGGGTCAGTACGGTACGTGCGGCCACTCGATGTGTTCCAGGTGCCCATATGGGTCGTTTTCTCGCTATGGTGCATCCCCAACTGAGAGGAGCGCTTCTGTGCGACATGTCGTCGGATTCTTAGCAGGACTCATCCTTGCCCCTGTGGTGTTGCTGGGCAGCGGATGGGCCTTCGCCCGCGTGTCCGGGCTCGGTGGCGGGGAGACCGCATTCCTGAGCACGTCGGGTCTGATCACCCTCGCTGGCCTGTTCGGGCTCGCCCTGCTCATGGCCCTGGTCCTGGTTCCACCCCGGCTGACTCCCCTCCTGCCGGGCGTCACGGGGCTGTCCCTGGCCGGATTCACGGCCGTCAACGTGCTGCGTCCGGAGGTGCTCGACCGGTTGCCCGGTGTCCCCGGGCTGGAGGGTGCCCTGACACTGACCGGGTTGGGGCTGTACCTCCCGCTGGCGCTCGCTCTGCTCATACCGATGTTCGTCGCGCACCGGTGGAGGCAGGAGACCGACACCTACGAGGAGACTCCCGTCACCCCCGATGAGTACTTTGACGGGCTCTATGAGGACGAGGAGGAGGAGAGGGGCGAGTCCCAGCCGCGTCGGGGCGGGCGCCGTCGGCGGACGGCCTGAGGCCGGCGTTGGCTGTTAAAGCCAGGTCGGGCCCCAGCCGGAGCTGTCGGAGACCCCGGGTGGCAGTGGCGGCAGGTGGCGCGCTCCCGGTGCGGGGGCACTGGTGTCCTCACCGTCGTCGGCCGCGTGGTGGGACGTGTCGGGGTTCGTGTCGTCGTCGGAGTCTAAGTGCGTGACGACGGGAAATTCCTCGGTGGGCGCCCCAGCGGTCCGCGCCGGCTCCTCGGGCGCTTCGGTGGGGTCCTCGTCTTCCTCGGCCGGCGCTTCCTCGGCCGGTGCGACCGGTTCGTTCTGGGATGTGGTGGTACTCTGTCCGGCTACGCGTTGCCACCACTGGGCGGCTTCGTGCGGGGAGAGCTCGTGGCTGACCTCCAGCGAGGCCGTCACCTGAGGGTACTGGCGTCCGGCGGTCCAGGTGCGGGTGAGGTCCGGCTCGTCGAGCACCAGCACCCGTTCACCGTCCAGCGTGGGGATGTCGGCGGGGGCGTCCTCGTCGGCCACCGCGGACCCGTCGGCGGCGGTCAGCTTCCACCAGCCCCGCACCGTCGGCGCCTCGGGGTCGGTGGCGGAGCCGCGGTAGGCCGCGCTCCAGCGTTCGTCGGGGCGGTGTCCGGCCAGGCCCTGGCCCTGTTGGCCCACGAGGGCGTCGGCGAGCAGGGTCTGCAGCTGGTAGTTGTCGCTGATCCCGTCGAAGCGCACCTGGAACCCGCGCCCGGAGGCGCGGTCGAGCACGGTCGCGTTGACCGCCTGGGCGATCCGCAGTAGCGCGCTGACGTCCTCGAACTCCCACAGGGCCCACCCCAGTTGGCCAGCGAGTGTGGTGAGTTCGGCGTGTAGCTCGGGGTCGGCGCGTACCGCCGCGCGCACGCCGCTGTCGCTGAGCATGGTCTTGGCGGCCAGCCCGTGGCGGCGGATGGTCCACCAGCACACGGCGGCCTGGGGGGCGGTGTCTCCGAGTTCGGCGGCGACCTGCTGCTCGGTGGCCGAGGTGACCTCTTCGGGATCGGGTGGGGCGCCGTTGCCGCTTTGCTGCCATGCCCGCAGGAACACGGTGGCGCCCTGGCCCATGGTGCGTAGCCGCCGCAGCACGGCCACCCCGGTCTCGCCGGGCGGGGTGCCCATCTCGACCATGGCGCCGGCGACGACGGTGAGGTCGGCGGTGGCGCCGGGGGTGGCGTGGGCGCCGCCGAGTAGGGGCACGAGCGCCTCCAGCGCGAGTTCCCGCTCCTCGGCGGGGACCTGGGAGGCCAGGGTATAGACCTTGTGAACGGCGGGTGGGAACCGCCGGGTGTCGGTCGCGACGGAGGCGTCGATCAGCTCCTGGAACGCGGCGCGAAACTCATCGATCACCTGGGCATTTTCGCATATCGCGTTCGGTGTCGGGGCATTCGGTGGCGGGTCAGAGACCCAGGCTGGTGACCGCGTTGTCCTCCAGTGGGTTGGCTGTGCGGATGTAGCCGTGGACGGTGCGCGGGTTGGTCCAGCGGCCTTGACGCATGATCTCGCGGTCGCCGGCGCCGCCGAGTGCGGCCTGGGTGGCGAATCCCGCCCTGAGCGAGTGGCCACTGAAGGCGGCGGGGTCCAGGCCGGCGCGTTCGGCGTAGCGTTTGACGAGTTTGGCCACGGAACGCCCGGTGATGGGCCGCTCCCCCATGTGGCCGTGGCGGGAGACGGCGGGGAACAGAGGGTGGGCGGTGCCGTCGGAGAGGGTGGTTCCGGTGTAGGTGTGGCACCGGTGGGTCTGGGGGTCGGGGTCGTTGGCGTGGTCCAGTAGCGCCCGGGTGGCGGGGGTTCCACCGTCGCGGTGGGCCTCGACGAGGTCGGCCCAGTCGGCGAAGGCGCACACCGGGCAGGTGTGGGCGTGACGCCCCCGTGGCAGGGCGACCTGGGCCAGGTGGCGTCCGTCCTGGTCGGTTTTGGTGGCCCCTAGCTGCACGGTCAGTAGCGGCGCGCCGCTGGTGGGGTCGGTGCGCACGGTGATGTCGTCGAAGGTGAGCGCGGCGAGCTCGCCACGGCGCAGCGCACCGGCGAATCCGGCCAGCAGCAGCAGGGTGTCGCGGCGACGGGCCACACCGGAGGGGTGGCCCGGGGCGGGCCGCTGTTGCAGGAGCGCTTCCAGGGAGCCCAGCAGCAGGGGGGTCTTGCGGTTGGGGGGTGTGCGGCGGCGCCGCCGGATGCCGCGCAGGGTCATGCGCACAACGTCGTCACGGGTGGGTGAGGTGAGGCCGTGGGCGGCGTGCACGGCGGCGATCGCGGCGGCTTTGCGTTCCAGTGTGGCTGGGGACAGGGCCCAGCGGGCGGGCGCGTCGTCGGTGACGGTGTCGGCGGCGGCGGCCAGGTAGACCGCGACGTCGACGGGGTCGGCGGGCAGTGAGCGGTGGTTGCCACGGTGGCACCAGGCGGTGAAGGCGACCCAGTCGGAGCGGTAGGCACGCAGGGTGTTCGGTGATTGGGCGGAGGAGAGGTAGCGGCCCAGCGCGGCGGCCTGCTCGTCGTCGAACCGTTGGCGCACGGCGTCGAGCGCCCGGGTGTCTACCAGGACGCTGTGTGTGCCCTGTTCCAGGCGGGAGCGTACCTCCGCGGGCAGGTTCGGGGTCGTGGGATGGTCGGCCTCGGTGGGGGTGTGGGTGCTCACGGCCCTATTGTGGCTTATCGCCGGCCGGGGCCAAGGGCGCCGTGTGGGGTGTGGCGGGCCGTCCGCGGGCGGGTCCCGTTACTGGTAGGCCCCCCAGATGGCGGGGAGTGTCTCGCTGGGTGGGATCAGGGAGAACAGGATTCCGGCGGAGACCAGCAGGAGGGTGGCGAACAGGGCCGTGGCCAGGCGGCGGCGCAGGACACCGGCGGTGATGGCCCCGGCCAGGGGTGTGCCCAGGGCGAACACCAAAAGTCCGATGAGGTAGGCGGCGACGTCGCGGCGGGACTGGGTGGTGACCTCGGCGCCGCTGGTGATGTGGGCGGCCTCGACCAGAAAGAGCGCGAAGGTCACGGTCGAGCCCAGCAGCCAGGTGAGCACCAGCACCGCCCACAGTGCCAGGGGCCAGCGGCGGGGGTCCCCGAGCACGGTGGTGTCGTCGTGTGCGGCGGTGGTGCGGGTGGGGTGGCGGTGGGCCCTGTTCCTGGGTGACACGTGTTCTCCCTGCGGGTGGGCGGTGCCGGTCAACTCCCGGTGTGCATGTGGATCGCCGTGACGAACACGACCGGCCAGGCCAGCAGCACCAGCGAGTACAGGGCGGCGCGGCGGTCGCCGGCGACGGTGGCGATCGCCGCGCCCAGCAGGGGCAACCCCACGGAGGCGCCGAAGCCCAGGGTGAACCATTCGGCCGCGGAGTTGCTCTCGGAGGCCACGCCCTTGGCGTAGCCAACGGGGCCTAGGAGCACGCACATGGCGGCGAGCAGGGCCACGGTGAGGCGGATGCCGGTGGGGTGGCGGGTGTTGCGGGTGGGCTTGTCGCCGTTGCCGGCGGCGGAGCCCTCGTTATCAATGGGCAACGTGGAACGCACCTTTCCCCTGCAAGGGCGTCAACGGTCGTGGGCCGGGCCTGTGTACCGGGGGCGGACGATGGAGCACGGTGGTGCCTTTCAGCTGAATCGCTGGTGGTAAGGGCGCCAGTGCGGTGCTTCGGCGGCCCCGGCATGGGTGGTGCCCGGAGTTTGCCACGTGGACGCGTCTCGCGCAGCCGTGCTGGGGAGCGCGGGGTGGGGGCGGTCCGCGGTTCGCTGTGGGATGGTCCCGGTCGGGGTTGGTCGGCGCGCTGGTGTCACACGGTCATCCAACTGTGCCCGGGCTTTCTGATCAAGTCGGCGGGGCGTGGTGACCGGGCGTGGCGGCGCCGTTGTGGGGGCGCTCTTGGCAGGGCGGTGGTCCCGGCGCTGGTGGGAGCGGGGGTGAGGCGGGCGGGAATGGCCACCCCCGCTGTGTCGGGGGTGGGTTGGTCTACTCGACGACCTGCCACTCGACGTCGACGACCCCTTGGTTGGGTGAGGCGATCTGTTCGAAGGAGGCGGTGGACAGGTCCAGGCAGCGGCCCTCGATGAAGGGGCCGCGGTCGTTGATGCGTACGGTTACCGAGGACCCGTTGGCCGGGTTGGTCACCTCGACCATGGTGTCGAAGGGAAGCTCCTTGTGCGCGGCGGTCATGGCGCTGGGGTCGAAGGTCTCGCCGTTGGCGGTGGGTTGGGGCTCGCTGTAGTTGGATGCTTCGCAGCTGCCTCCCTGGCCGGTGGGGCTGTGCTCGGCGGTGTCGTTGTCCGCGGAGCCCGAGGCTGGGGAGTCCTGGCCCTCGTCGTGTTGTTCCTCGGGGGTGAGCGAGCTGGTGAAGCTCTGGTGTGCCGAGGAGGTGGCCTCGTCGCGCTGTTGGGTGGCCTGGCGTTGTTCGTCGGCCGACTGCGGTGTGGGTTCGTGGGGTTCGGCGGTGTTGGCCGGGGGCGCGCCGGTGTTGTCGGTGGTGCCGGTGTCCCCGACGACGGCGGCCCCCGCGGTTCCGCCGGCGATGAGGACGGCTCCCACGGCGGTGGCGGCCACGACGCGGCTGCTTTTCACGCGTTCCCACAGTGAGGTGCGGAAGGGCTGGTGTTTGCCCACGACGGGATCCTTTGAACGGGGTCAGGTCCGCGGCTGCGCGACGGGCCCGGTTTCGGTGGGGCGTGTGGGGCGAGGCGCAGCACGATCCACCCGGGGTGGGGTGGTGTGGTCTCGGTGCGGGGTCGAGCCATGGGTTGGCTCCCAGACCTCCGGGCCGAGCGTAGACACAACGGGTGGATGAGGAGAACCCGTTGCGGCCTACTGTGAAGATTATCACGAGTCGATAACGTTTGGTTTCGTGGGTGGTCACGAGGTGGCCGTCGCGCTCCCATCGGTGCGGGCAACCCGGAGCCGTTGAGCTTTTCCCGTGTCTACCGTTGGCCGGGGAGCGTGGTCAACGAACGCGCCGCGGGTCGTGGCACGGTGGTGGTCTCAGCCCGAGGAGGCCGGGGCACGGCGGGGCGGCATCCCCGCCGGAAACAGTTCCCGTTCCGGGGCGGCCAGCCGCACCCCGTTCAGAGCGGCCACCGCACGCGACAGGTCGGGGGTGTCGAGGTGGCCCCCGACCACCGGGATGACCGTGCGCAGCGCCTCGACCACGTCACCGCCGTGGGCCAGGGCCGTGTAGTGTGCCGCCACCGCCGGGGTCCGTGACTGTCCCGCGGCACAATGCAGCAGTACCCGCTTGCCCTCGCGGCGCAGTGCCGCCACCGTACGGGCCGCCTCGTCGAGGACGAAGTGCAGGTTCGGGTTGGCGCCGTCGGTGTCGGCCAACCACACCTCGACGCGGTCGCGCGCCGGCACGCGGGTCGGGATGTCGGCGGTGCCGATCCGGCACAGCGACACCACCGCGTCGGCGTGGTCCTGCCCGCGCATGTGGGACAGGTTGGCCAGTACCACCTTCGGGTCGTGGGGGTGGGCCACGCTGAAGGGGGACCGCACGCTGTCCTCGCCCTCCCCCTCGTAGTGGTGGTGTTGCTCCGGCCAGGTCCAGGGGGCGCTGCCGCGGGCCCGCACGACAGCCCGCCGCACGAGCGGGCCAGGGTCGACGATGTCGGCCAGCTGCCGGTGGGTCCGCAGCGGAACGGCCGAGGCGCCCCAGCGGGCGCCGGCCAGTGCTCCGGCGTACATGGCCGCCTCCTCCCCCGCGGCGGTGTGGGCCGCCCGTGCCGTGTCCACCAGATGGGAGCACGGGAAGACACGGTGGGCCGGATCGGGTGAGGGGACGGGGGTGGCCAGTACCGCCCGCCAGGCCGTGGACAAGGGGTCGTCCTGGCCGACCTCGGAAGCCGGGGCGGGGATTCTGCCCTCGACGACGGTGGCCCGTAGGGCACGTGTCCAGGCACGTTCGAGGGGCCGGGTCACGTCGCGGGTCACGGTTGCGGGGGTGCGCACCTCACGCAGTGCCGTGTCGATGAGCCAGGCCAGCCGGGCGGGGGCGGCGCCGTGGCTGTCGGGGTGGGCGAGCTCGGCGACCATCGAGGGTGGGGCGTTCACGAGATGGGCCATGGCGGCCGCGCCGAGCCATGCTCCGGCGGCGCGGTCAT
Source organism: Halostreptopolyspora alba (assembly GCA_003725585.1). Classification (GTDB taxonomy): domain Bacteria; phylum Actinomycetota; class Actinomycetes; order Streptosporangiales; family Streptosporangiaceae; genus Lipingzhangella; species Lipingzhangella alba. The sequence goes on from RJMB01000029.1 coordinate 47,772, forward strand.
AGCGCGGGTCCTCGGGGGTCCACTTCCCGTTGGGGGTGGTCACGGTGTGGCTGTTGCGGGGTGGCATCGCTCTCCGTTCGACTCCGTGGGTCGGTGTCTTCCGGTGTCGCTCACCGTGGAGGTTATGCCACCCGCGGTGGCGCGGTGGTGGGCTGGCCCGCGCCGATACGGGGGGACGCCTGGCGTGACCGGGGGTGGGGAATGGTGGCGGGTGCGGCGCCGTTTTCCGTGGGTGGGGTCCGGCGATCCGGGTCGCCGGCCCGGCGGGTGCGTCGGGTTCCCCTCCCCGTCACGAAAGGCCGGTAGCGGTGTCCGTGCCCATCTCGATCCTCGATCTGGCCCACATCGGCGAAGGCATGACCGCGCGGGACAGCCTGGACGCCAGTGTCGCCATGGCCCGCCACGCCGAGGAGTTGGGTTTTGAGCGTGTCTGGTACGCCGAGCATCACAACATGGACTCCATCGCCTCCTCGGCCACCAGCGTGCTGATCGCCCACGTGGCGGCCCACACTCGGCGGATCCGGCTGGGGGCCGGTGGTGTGATGCTTCCCAACCACGCCCCGCTGACCATCGCCGAGCAGTTCGGCACCCTGGAGACGCTGCATCCCGGCCGCATCGACCTGGGGTTGGGGCGTGCGCCGGGCAGTGACCAGAACACGATGCGGGCGCTGCGCCGCGACCCCGCCGCCGCGGACAGCTTCCCCCAGGACGTGCTGGAACTGCAGGGCTATCTCACGGGCGAGTCGCGGATCCCGGGGGTGAACGCCGTTCCGGGCAGGGGCACCGACGTGCCGTTGTACATTCTGGGGTCCTCGCTGTTCGGCGCGAAGTTGGCGGCCACCCTCGGGTTGCCGTACTCGTTCGCCTCCCATTTCGCGCCGCAGGCGCTGGAGGAGGCGGTGGCCGCCTACCGGAGCGAGTTCACCCCCTCCGAGTGGTGTGTCGAGCCCTATGTCATCGCGGGGGTGGGTGTCACCGCGGCGCCGACCACCGAGGAGGCGCGTGAGCAGTTCCATCGTGCCCAGCGCCAGATGGCGGCCCGGCTGCTGGGGCGGGGACGCAGCCTCACCGACGCGGAGGCCGAGGCCGCGCTGGAGTCCCCGGCGGGGCGCCACGTCGCCCAGATGGCGACCTACTCGGCCGTGGGCGATGCCGGTGAGGTCAAGGACTATCTCGAGTGGTTCGCCAAGCACGCCCGTGCCGACGAGTTGATCATCGCTCCCCGTAGTGACGGGGGGTCGGCCCAGCTTCGCTCGCTCGAGTTGGTGGCCGAGGCCATGGGCCTGGCCCAGCGTTGAGTGCCCCACCGTGAGGGCTCGGGCCGTGGGTGAGGGACGCGCCTACGGATGTCAGGTGTGGGCCGGGTGCCGGGTGGTGGCGGCGCGGTAGCGGGCGATGACGGCATCGGCGATTCCCGCGTCGGGGCACAGCGGGTCGGCCACCGTGTCGGCGCCGGTGTGGGCGAGCCGCTGGTGGAACAGTCCGGGTGCCAACAGCCAGGAGGCGACGGCGACGCGGGGGTGGCCCCGGTGGTGGAGGCGGGCCACCGTGTCGGGCACGGTCGGGTGTCCGGTGGCGATGTAGGCGACCTCCACCCCGGTGGGTGCGGGGAGGGTGGTGCCGAGCCGGTGGGCGGCGTCGGCGACGTGGGCCAGGGCCCTGGTGTCGGAGGAGCCGGCGGCGGCCAGCACCACCGCGTCGTGTGGGCGCCATCCGGCCTGTCGCAGGCGGCGGGCCGCGGTCGTGATCAGCCGGTCGTCACCGCCCAGAGCGTCGGTGATGACGGCGGCGCGTGGGTCGTCGAGGGGGCCGGAGTGGGGGTGGGCCGGTGGGAGTGGGGTGCGTCCGGCGCGTGCGAGCTGGTCGGGGATGTCGACGTGGACGTGGTAGCCGGCGGCCAGGAAGGCGGGTACGACCACGACGGGACCGTCGATGGTGGCCGCCACCGTGCCCACGTCGGGCTGGAGTACGTCGGCGAATCCCAGCCGCACGGGGGTCTCGCCGCGGTCGGCGACCTCGCGTGCCAGTGCCCGGGCCACGGCGGTGCCGTGGGGGTCGCGGGTGCCGTGCACGGCGAGCAGGAGTGTGGGTGTCATCGTGGTTCTCATCGGGGGCGGTCGCTGTCGAGGGCGAGGCGGTAGCCGCGTTTGACCACGGTCTGGATGATCTTGGGGTCGCCCAGGGTGGTGCGGAGCCGGGCGATGGCGGTCTCGACGGCGTGGGTGTCGGCGTCGCCGTCGAGGCAGGTGAGTAGTTCGGCGCGGTCGCACACCTGGCCGGGGCGGCGGGTCAGTGCGCGCAACACCCGCATGAGCGCGGGTGAGACCGGGCGGAGGATCCCGTCGAGCACGACCGCGTGTCCGCGCAGTCGCAGCTGGTGTCCGGCGACGGGCAGGACGGGGAAGCGTTCGGGTAGTTCCTCGGCGAGTTTGCGGACCTGGGCGCCGATGCGGGCGCGGGCCGGCCACACGCTGGGGATGTCCTGTTCCATGAGGGGGTTGGCGGTGACCGGTCCCACGCTCATGGCCAGCACGTCCCCGCGGAGGGCGGTGACGAGGTCGGCGTGGACCCCGGTGCGGCTGGCCCGGCCCAGCAGCCCGGCGGCGGCGGGGGCGCTGGTGAAGGTCACCGCGTCGACAGCGCGGGTGAGCACGGCCTCGATGAGCCGGTCGAGGGCGGCCACGTCCTCGGGTTCACTCCACCGGTAGACGGGGACCTCGACGACTTCGGCGCCGGCCGCGCGCAGGGCCGAGCAGAAGTCGGGCAGGGGCTCGCCGTGGAGCTGGACGGCCACGCGCAATCCCTCGACCCCTTTGTCGAGCAGGTAGTCCAGTACCTCGGCGGAGGATTCCGAGGGTGGGGACCACTCTTCGGTGAGCCCGGCCGCCCGGATCGCGCCTTTGGCCTTGGGGCCGCGTGCCAGCAGTCGGGAGTGGCGCATGGAGGCGACCAGTGGTTCGGCCAGCCCCCAGGTGTCGCAGCCCTCGACCCAGCCGCGGAAGCCGATGCCGGTGGTGGTCACGACGATGTCGGCGGGTCGGTCGATGAGTTCCCGGGAGGCGGTGGCCAGGCGCTCGTCGTCGGCCAGGGGGATGATGCGCAACGCCGGTGCGGCGATGACCTCGGCTCCTTTGCGGCGCAGCAGGGCGCACATTTCGTCGGCGCGGCGGGCGGCGGTGACGGCGACCGTGAATCCGGCGAGTGGGGCCACGGTGGACACCGGTTCGGCGCGGGTTTCCGGGGCGGTTGCGCTCATCGGGAATGCGGGCGTTGCTGCCCCGCCCTCAGGCGGGGGCGGAAGCGCCCTCCTCCTTCCTGGCTGGGCTTACACAAGCGCGCGGTGGACCGTGAGGCGCGGGCGGTGAGGTTTTCCGCACGTGGGTGTGGGTGCGCCTGGTGTGGGACCGCGTCTTGGGAACGGGATCCCGGTGGCGGGTCACCGAACATCGTGGTGTTGGTCGGGTTGGGCGCGGACGTGGATCTGGCCGTCGTGTTCGCGGACGCGGTGGGTGCGTTGGGCCACGTCGGGGTTGTCCAGGCAGATGCCGGTGCGCAGCGCGAAGACGTGTTTGAGCATGGGTGAGGCCACGGTGGGCTCGCCGCCGCGGTCGCCGACGATCCCGCGGGCCAGCACGGCGGCGTTGGTGAAGGGGTCGATGTTGTCGATGGCGTAGAGCGTGTTGTCGTGGGTGCGGAACAGGGCCACCTGGTCCCCGTTGGGCAGTAGGACGGCCACCCCGCGTTCGGGGATGAGGCTGTTGGTGGGGCAGGCGGCGACCCAGACGTCGGTTCCGGTGTCGGCCCTGGTGGGCAGGGTTGTCGTGGTCATTTTCTCACGCCTCCCGTGGGTTGGGGTGGGGTGTTTCGGTGGGGCCACTACCCGAGGTGGCGGGTGGTGTTTCGGGCATGCCGAGGGGGACCGGGCCGGCGGGGACCGGCTGGTCGCGTTCGGTGTCGAAGGTGATGGTGGGGTCGGGGGTTTCGGGGGCGTTGGCGAACGAGACGAAGCGGGCGAGCTTGTCGGGGTCCTCCAGGACGCCGCGCCATTCGTCGGAGTAGTTGGACACGTGGCGGTCCATGGCGCGCTCCAGTTCGGCGGCGATGCCGAGGCTGTCGTCGACGATGACGGAGCGCAGGTGGTCCAGCCCGCCCTCCATGTCCTCGATCCAGGCGGCGGTGCGCTGTAGCCGGTCGGCGGTGCGGGTGTAGAACACCAGGAACCGGTCGATGTAGCGGACGAGGGTCGCCGAGTCGAGGTCGGAGGCCAGCAGTTGGGCGTGGCGGGGGTTGAAGCCGCCGTTGCCGCCGACGTAGAGGTTCCAGCCGTTCTCGGTGGCGATGATGCCGAAGTCCTTGCTGCGCGCTTCGGCGCATTCGCGGGCGCAGCCGGAGACGGCGGCCTTGATCTTGTGTGGGGAACGTAGCCCCCGGTAGCGCAGTTCCAGCTCGATGGCCATGGCCACCGAGTCCTGTACCCCGTAGCGGCACCAGGTGGTGCCCACGCACGACTTCACGGTGCGCAGCGCCTTGCCGTAGGCGTGGCCGGATTCGAATCCGGCCTCGACCAGGCGGCCCCAGATGGCGGGTAGCTGCTCGACGCGGGCGCCGAACAGGTCGATGCGCTGGCCGCCGGTGATCTTGGTGTAGAGCCCGAAGTCGCGGGCCACCTCGCCGATGACGATGAGCTTGTCGGGGGTGATCTCGCCGCCGGGGATGCGCGGGACCACGGAGTAGGTGCCGTTGCGTTGCAGGTTGGCCAGGAAGTGGTCGTTGGTGTCCTGTAGGGCGGCCTGTTCCCCTTCGAGGATGTGGCCGCCGTCCACGGAGGCGAGGATGGAGGCGACGGCGGGTTTGCAGATGTCGCAGCCGCGGCCGCCGGTGCCGTGCTTGGCGATGAGCTCGGAGAAGGTGGTGATGCCGGTGGAGAGCACGATCTCCACCAGTTCGGCGCGGGAGTGGGTGAAGTGCTCGCACAGGGCGTTGGACTGTTCCACCCCGGCCGAGGTGAGCAGTTTCTTCAGCATGGGCACGCACGAGCCGCAGCCGGTGCCGGCCTTGGTGCAGGATTTCAGCGACCCCACGTCGTCGTTGCCGTCGGCGATGGCCGAGTGGATGGTGCCCTTGGTGACGGCGTGGCAGGAGCACACCTGGGCCTCGTCGGGCAGGGCGTCCACACCGAGTCCGCCGCCGCCCTCGCGGGCGGGGGCGATCAGCTCCAGGGGGTCGCCGGGCAGCTGGTGGCCCACGAGCGGACGCAGCCCGGCATAGGCCGAGGCGTCACCCACGAGAATGCCGCCGAGCAGGGTGCTGGCGTCGTCGGAGACCACCAGTTTGGCGTAGCGGCGGCCGGGCGGGTCGTTGAGGACGACCTCGAGCGCGCCGGGAGTCTCGCAGTGGCAGTCGCCGAAGCTGGCCACGTCGACCCCGAGGAGTTTGAGCTTGGTGGAGGTGTCGGCACCGGTGAAGGTGGCCTCGCCACCGGCGAGTTGGTCGGCGACCACCTCGGCCATGGCGTTGCCGGGGGCGACCAGCCCGTAGACGGTTCCCGCGGCGCTGGCGCACTCGCCGACGGCGTAGATGGCGGGGTCGCTGGTGCGGCAGGTGGCGTCGACGGCCACCCCGCCGCGAGGACCCATCCGCAGGCCGGCCGTGTGGGCGATCTCGTCGCGGGGGCGGATCCCCACCGAGAACACGACCATGTCGGTGTCGATGTGGTCTTCGCCGAGCCGGACCCGCGCGGCGTGCTCGTCGCCGGGTTCGATGGCACTCAGCGCGGCTCCGGTGTGCACCCGCACCCCGGTTTCCTCGACCAGGTGTCCCAGCAGGGCGCCGCCGCCCTCGTCGACCTGGCGCGGCATCAGCCACGGGGCCATCTCGACGACGTGGGCCTGGAGGCCAAGCAGCCGCAGGGCGTTGGCGGCTTCGAGGCCCAGGAGCCCGCCGCCGATGACGACGCCGGTGCGGGCGCCGCGGGCGGCCTCGCTGATGGCGTCCAGGTCGTCGATGGTGCGGTAGACGTGGCAGAGGTCCAGGTCGTGGCCGGGTACGGGGGGAACGAACGGGGATGAGCCGGTGGCCAGGACCAGCGCGTCGTAGTTGAGGGTGTCACCGGTGGAGGTGGTCACGGTGCGGGACTCGGTGTCGATACCGGTGGCGCGTTGGCCCAGCCGCAGTTCGACGTTGCCGGTGGCGCTCAGGTCGGGCATGCGCAGGTCGGTCTCGGTGGCGCCGTCGAAGTAGGTGGACAACGAGACACGATCGTAGGCGGGGCGGGGTTCCTCCCCGAGGACGGTGATCTGCCAGGTGCCGTCGGGGTCGCGGTCGAGGACCGCCTCAACGAGGCGATGTCCCACCATGCCGTTTCCGATGACGACGAGTTGTCTCATGCCGGGTCCTGTTCCTCGCTTCGGGGGTTGGCGCGGGTGGGTCTGTGCTGTGTCCCAGGCAACCGGGAGGGTGTTTCCGCCCCGTCAGTCGTTTGTGACAGCGACGTTTCGTTGTGCTGTCACCACAGATGAGCGCTGTGTGAATGGGTGGGTGGGCCGCGTGGGGGCGGCTCGGTGCCTGTGGTGCGGCCGTCTTCGAGTGGTTCTTCTGACACTGCGCGGTCGCCGGGTTACATCCGCCCCATAGTTTCGCCTGGCCCGGAGGGCCTCGCTCAGCGCGCCTCTCCCCCATGGGATGACCCCGCCCATCTCAATCTGATCAAACCCCAACGAATCCAGAACTCCCCCACGTAACGTCCCCAGGACTCGCAACCGAAGGAGCCCCATGAACACAAACAGGACTACCTGGATCGTCGCGATCATCACCGGTGTGGTGTGCCTCGGTGTTGGCCTGACTAGTGGCTGGTTCGGCCACCGCGCCTACATGATCAACGAGCTGGAGTCGGCGTTCGAGGGCGCCGGAGAAGACGTCGACGGCGACACCGAGGAAGCAGACGCTGAGGAGGCCGACACCGAACCCGCCGGACCACCCGAGGCTGATTCCCCCGACGATGGACTGTTCTCCTACGAGGTCACCGGCACTGAACGGACGGACACCTACAAGGATGAGGACTGTGGGGAGACCTACCAGCCCGATGGGGGCGAGTTTCTGGTGGTCACCCTGAGTGCGGAGAATGTTGGGGATTCGGCGTCGATGCCCGCGGTGGACCCGGGTGAGGTGACGGGCTACACCGAGGACGGCAAGGCGTTCGAGACGCATACGGGTATCTGTTCGTTCGCTGACGAGACCAACCCGGGAAACTCTACGGAGTACGAGGTGGTGTTCGACGCGCCCAAGGACACCGAGTTCACGGTGATGGAGCTGTCGGCGTGGGAAGCGCCTGACGTCGCGGTGATCGAGGCGAAGAAGGCGTAGTCGTCCGGGATGTCGTCACTGATCCCCCGCTGCCGCCGCATGGGCCATCAACGGAACCCGGAAACGTTGGTGAGGCTCAGGCCCTCGCACGCGGGTACGAGGTCCTCGAGGACGGGGAACTCCTCGATCTGGTGACGGATCGGATTGCGGAGATGTCGGTAAGCTCGCTGTGGGCGGCCGTGCTGACCCCCAGCGGGGTGTCTGGCGGTGAGGAGGTGCCCCAGCGGCCGCTGTAGGTTCCCCGCCGCTCTGGCCAGCACCACACGTGCGGGCCTTCTTGTTGCCGGCTTCGGCCGTTCTCCTGACACTGCGCGGTCGCCGGGTTACCGTCACCCTATGGCTTCGCCCGGCCCCGACGACCTCGCCCACCTCGCCCCCACCCCCGAATGGGAACAGGCGCTGCGCGAGACACCCCGCCACCTGTTCATCCCCGACCGCGCATGGACCGTCAACCAGGGACTCATCGACCGCACCACCGACTCCGACACCTGGTGGGCGACGGTCTACACCGACGACGCCATCGTCACCCAGATCGACGACGGCAACACCGAGCTGACCAACGATTCCCCGTGGGCCACCCTGCGCTGGTCAAGCTCCAACTCAGCACCGAACATGGTCTTCGCCTTCCTGGACCTGCTGGACCCTTACCCCGGGGATCGGGTGCTGGAGATCGGCACCGGAACCGGGTGGACCACCGGCCTGCTCTCGGCGCACCTGGGCGTAGGCCACATCACCTCGGTGGAGGTGGACGACCAGGTGTCCAAGCAGGCAGCGGCCAACTTGGAACGCGCCGGCTACGCCCCGAATCTGGTCGTTGGTGACGGCGCCGAAGGGTGGCCTGACAGGGCACCGTATGACCGGGTGCACGTAACGTGCGGGGTTCGTGAAGTTCCTTATGCCTGGATCGAGCAGACACGGCCGGGTGGGGTGATCGTGGCCCCGTGGGCGCCGGATGGCTCCGGTGGCCACAAGCTGCGCCTTGTCGTCGCCAACGGAGAGGCGGTGGGGCGGTTTCACGGCAACGCCGCCTACATGCTGCTGCGTGCTCAACGGCCCGAACTGCTGCCCATTCGTGGTGAGGCACGCGAAAGCACCGCTCGTGTCGATCCGCGGCGTATCGCCCGTGCCGGTCGCGGCTTCGAGGTGGCCCTGGCGGGCCTGATGCCTGGGGTGTCCGCAGGTGGTTCCGATCACCCCGGCGGGGAGCATCGTTACGCCCTGCGGCATCTGCCCAGCGACTCCCACGCCCTTGCCGTGCGGGAATCCGAGGGGGGCGAGGTGGAGGTGACTCAGCGCGGACCGCGCGACCTGTGGGATGAGGTGGAGGCCGCGTACCTGGCATGGGTGGGCTGGGGGCAGCCCGAGCGGGGCCGGTTCGGCGTCACCGTGGATGCTTCCGGGCAACACGTGTGGCTGGACACTCCTGATAACCGCATCCGAGAGATGGTGGTGTGATGGCCAAGCACCGGCAGGATTCCGTGGACTGCTCGATGTGTAACGGGCAGGGGTACACGACCTACAACAAGGACAACGAAGAGGTGCAGGTTCCGTGTACCGGCTGTGGGGGCACGGGTAAGCAGCCTTGATGCTTTTCGAGCCGTCGTTTTAGAGAGGCCCGGCACGTGGTGCCGGGCCTTGCGTGTGCCCGGGGGTCAGCCTCCCAGGCCCATCGCGGCGCCACAACGGACATAGAGAAGGACCCCCGCCGACGCAGCGGCGGAGGCCCTTGCTTAGTGACGGAACAACTCTAGTACCCAACAACGGCCCTCTACACTGCCAACCATGGCAAGAACCCTCTACCTCGTGCTCTCCGCCGCACCCGCCCCCGAGGGTGTGCCCGAGCTGGTGAAACTCCTCCACAGCGACGGGTACCAGGTAGCAGTGCTATCCACCCCCAACGGGGTGCGCTTCCACGGCCTCGAGGCCCTGGCGGAGCTGACCGGCGAGCAGGTGCGGGTGGAGTACCGCATGCCCGGCACCGGCGCGCCGCTCCCGCCGGCTGATGCGGTACTGGCCTGCCCGCTCACCTTCAACTCGGTGAACAAGTTCGCCCAGGGCATCGCCGACAACTTCGCCATCGGGCTGCTGTGCGAGATGGTCGGCTACGCCGTGCCCACCGTGGTGGTCCCCCATTGCAAACCCCAACTCGCCTCGCATCCGGCGTTCCGGGCCTCCCTGGACACCCTGCGGTCGATGCCGTCGGTGACCGTGCTGCACGACCCCGATGCCCCCTACGAACACCGCATGCCCACCTGGCGCAACGTCACCGACACCCTCCACACCACCGCCCGCACCTGAACAAGGAGGCACCGCCGTGGACGCAGCCACGCGCGGCCAGCTCATCCGCCGCCACCGCAAACGCCGCGGGCTCTCCCAGGCCGCGCTCGCCGGGCTGATCGGCCGGTCCGAATCCTGGCTGTCTCAGGTCGAACGCGGCAAGCGCAACGTGGACTCCCATCAGGTCCTCACCCGGCTCTCTGCCGTGCTGCGCGTCGAGCTTCCCGACTTTACCGGCGACGACTCAGCGGAGAACGGGGGGCGCTACAGCGCCGCCCGTGACGTCGAGCGCGCCATGATGCGCTACGCCAGCCTGGAAACCATCATTGAGGACCGCGGCGAGGCCACGGCTGTCGACGTGGACCGGCTCCGCGCCGAAGCCATTCGAACCTACGCCGCCTACCAGGCCACCCGCTACGAGGAAGTCGGGCGGCGCCTACCGCGGCTCATCCGCGACGTCGAAGCCGCGGCCCGCACTCGCGGCGGCGACCGGCCAGCAGTGTGTTCAGCGAGAGCCCTGGTCTACAACACCGCTGCCGCGGTGCTGCGCCGTGTCGGGGAGCATGATCTGGCCTGGACTGCCGCGGATCGGGCGATGAGCGCCACGGAATGGGCTGACGAAACCCTTCTGGCGGCGGTCGGCGCCTACCGGCTTAGCTATGTGTTCATCTCCCGCCAGCGCCCGGCTGAGGCGGCTGAGCTGGCGATGGGCGCCGCTCATGCGCTAGAGCGAACGATGCGGACCCCCACTCCGGACCAGCTCAGTGTCTACGGCGGCCTGCACCTGGCGGCGGCCACCGCGGCCGCCTCGGAGTTCGACCGGGCCGCGGTGCCGCGGTTCCTGCGCAGCGCGCAAAGGGTGGCTGAGCGGTTCGGGCGTGACGCCAACCTTCAGGGCACCGCCTTCGGACCCACGAACGTCACGATCCACACCATCTCCACCTCGGTGCAGATCGGAGACGCCCAAACTGCGGTGGACGCCGGGGAGGAGTTGGATGTGGACGCGCTTCCCACTGGGCTTGTGGGGCGCCGCGCGCAGGTGCATTTGGATGTGGCGCGCGGCTACACCCAGCGGCGCATGGATGCGGCAGCGGTGAACACACTGTTGTCCGCGGAGCGGATCGCCCCGCAGTTGGTGCGCTATGACCCGCAGACCGCCAATGTGCTGGCGGAGTTGCTGCGCAGGGAGCATCGCCGGTCCACGCCGGAGTTGCGGCCGTTGGCGAAGCGTGCCGGGGTGGCCTGACCCCGCACCATAGTGCGGGGTTTTTACCTTCGCGCTAGTGCAGATCACGGCTTGGGCGGCGTCTTACGGTCACCGCATGCTTAGTGACAAGGCATCCCCCGAGCGGGACGTTCTGGCTCGGCTGAGCTCCGAGTATCCCGGCTGGCGGATCTGGCGGTCCCGCCGTGGCGACCGCCCCGCCGGGTGGGTCGCCACCAACCTCGATCCTTCCAGCGACCGGGCGCCCACCCTGTACGCCGACACCCCCGGCGACCTCGAGGCCCAGCTCGCCGACCCGCCCCCGAGGTGGGCCGCCCCCTTCACCACGGCAGGGGCGCCATGAGCGAGCACGGCCCGCCCGAGCCCCTGGTCACCGTCAAAGAGGTCGCCGCCCTGTTCCACGTGTCCACCGAGACCGTGCTCACCTGGGTGC
>RJMB01000003.1 GCA_003725585.1 Halostreptopolyspora alba
CCGCCGACCTCTCCAGGATGAACCAATAGATCTTGTAGCTGTCGACACGGTCACTCGGTGAGACTCTCGACAGCTACAAGATCAACGAGGGAAAACGAGGACCCGGCCGCGGCGTCTTTGCCCCGGCCGGGTCCTCGCGAGTCGTGTTCGGCGACTCAGTGGCTCTTGGCGGCCTCTTGCGCCTCTTCCGGTTCCTCCGGCCCGCCGGCCTCGGCCTCCTCCTCGTGCGTCCCGTGCTCCACGTGGTGGCCACCGTGCGGCTCGATGTCCGCGAAGGAGACGTTGTCCTTGGTGTACCAGTGCGAGAGTCGGGCGCGGAGCCGGCCGACGAGGCTGCGTGACTCGGGCGACTCCACCCCGTGCCGGTCGACGGTCACGCTCCGATGAGCGGCGAGGATCCGCTCCTGCTCCATCTTGGCCCGAAGCACGCTGGCGGTGTCCTCGGAGGACTCCCGGTGCACCTCGATGAACTCGCCACTGGGCAGCTGCTGGATCATGCCGCTCTCGTAGCCGTGCTCCAGCACCTCGCGGTCGCGCCGTTGCAGCCCCAGGCAGATGCGCTTGGCGACCACGAACCCGATGATCGGCCCGAGGATCGCCGCCACACGGAAGAAGTACGTCGTCCAGTAGAGATTGATGTGGAACGTCTCCGCCAGGACGTCGTTCGCCCCCGCCGCCCAGAGCACACCGTAGAAAACGACGCCGGCGACACCGAGGCCGGTACGCACCGGGGCGTTGCGCGGACGGTCGGCGACATTGTGGTGGCTGCGGTCGCCGGTGATCCACTGCTCCACGAAGGGCCACAGCGCGAGCGCGCCGAAGATGAGCCCCGGTATCACCAGACCCGGCACCAGTACCGCGGTCGGTATCGCGTAACCGGCGATGTTGATGTCGAACCAGTTCGGGAAGATCCGCAGCGACCCCTCCATGAAGCCCATGTACCAGTCGGGCTGCAACCCGGAGGTGATGGAGGTCGGGGTGAACGGCCCGAACAGGTGGATCGGGTTCACCTGCACGAACCCACTCAACAGGGTGATCACGGCGAACGTGAAGAAGAAGAACCCGCCCGCCTTGACCGCGAACGCCGGGAACATCGGCGTACCGATCACTTTTCGGTCCGTGCGCCCCCGACCGGGATACTGCGTGTGCTTCTGGTGCCACAGGATCATGAAGTGCGCCACGATCAGCGCGAGCAGGATCCCCGGTATCAGCAGGATGTGCAGCATGTACAGCCGGGTGATGATGTCCTCGCCGGGGAACTCCCCGCCGAACAGGAACATGCTGAGATAGGTGCCGACAACGGGGAGTGCCAGTATGACGCCCTGTAGGATGCGCACACCCATACCGGAGGGCAGGTCGTCCGGGAGCGAGTATCCGAACAGCCCCTCGACCATGGCCAGGGCGAAGATCGCGACACCGATCAGCCAGTTGATCTCGCGGGGCTTGCGGAACGCGCCGGTGAAGAACACCCGCAGCATGTGCACCACCAGCGCGGCCACGAAGATCAGCGCGGCCCAGTGGTGGATCTGCCGGATCAGGAACCCACCGCGAACCTCGAAGTCGATGTAGAGCGTGGAGGCGTAGGCCTCGCTCATCGCGACACCGTTCAGCCGCTCATAAGAACCGTCGTAGACGATCTCCGCCATGCTCGGCTTGAACCACAGCGTGAGCCAGACACCGGTGATGAGCAGGATGATGAACGAGTACAGCGCGATCTCGCCCAGCATGAACGACCAGTGGTTCGGGAAGACCTTGCGCAGGTTCTTCTCACCGGTCTTGGCCAGGTGGAAGCGGTCGTCGATGTAGTTGCCCACACCGCGGAGCGCCTTCGGGGTCTCCGTGTTGGTGCTCACCGCCTATTCACCCCTTTCCGCGTCCCAGAAGGTGGGCCCGACCGGGCTGGAGAAGTCACCGTCGGCGACGAGGTACCCCTCGTCGTCCACGGAGATCGGAAGCTGGGGAAGCGGCCGGTGGGCCGGGCCGAACAACACCTCCGCGCCGTTCGCCGCGTCGAAGGTCGACTGGTGACACGGACACAGGATGCGGTGCGTGGTCCGCTCGTACAGCGCCGCGGGGCAGCCGACGTGCGTGCAGATCTTGGAGTACGCGATGATGTTGTTGTACGTCCAGTTGAGCTGCTCACGCGACATGCCCGGCTTCCAGTCCTCCTCGGGCATCTTGATCAGGATGATCGAGGTCTTGGCCTGCTCGTCGAGGCTCACCCCGTGCGGGTGTTCCGGCGTGGGCTCGACGTGCGGCAACGCCGAGATCATGCCTCCGGGCTCGTTCTCCAGGTCCTCGGCCTTGAGCTTGCGGTGGGTGCCTTCAGCGACCATGTGCATCCCCTTCTCCCACATGGTGTGCTTCAGCTTATCCCCGGGCAGCGGGCCGGTGTCGCGCAGCAGGACGATGGGGGCGATCCCCAGCGGCACCATGGCCAGGATCAGGGTGCGGCGCATCAGCGGCCGGCGGGTGAAACCGCTCTCGTCGGCTCCCTTGGCGAAGAACTCGCCGAACGAACTCTTCTCCTCCGGAGCGGAGGGCAGCTCGTCGTAGGGCGAGGACACCTCGTAGTGCGGCATCACACGGCGCGCCCACGTGGTCATACCGGCGCCGATCCCGAACAGCGCGAGCCCCAGCGTGGCACCCAGGGCGATGGTGGAGTACTGGCCCATCTGCGGGGTGGAGATCTCCTCCGGGCCGTACACGAAGAAGGCGATGACGAAGCCGACGCCGGCGAGGAACGCGAGGGTGAACCACAGCGCGGCGACCTTCTCGCCGCGGCGCTGCTCCTCCTCGCTGCGCCGGTGTGTCTCGACCGACGGATACGGGCCGTCGTGCCCGCCTTCTTGCTCCTGGGAGCCGGCGACGATCGCCTCGCTCTCGGCGGGCGAGGGGGTGCCGATGACCCGGTCGCGATCCTCGCCACCCGCCTCGTTGTCGTGGTTGCTGGTGTTATCAGTCATGGGCTCGCTGCTTCGCGGTGATCCAGATCGCGCACGCGATGATCAGGCTGAGTCCGACGGTCCAGCCGATGAAGCCCTCCGCCACCTGGCCGACGCGGTTCAGGTCGAAGAAGCCCCCGGCGTCCGGCTCGGACTGTAGCGTCTTGACGTGCGCGATCAGCTCCTGTTTCTCCTCAGGAGTGATGGTCGAGTCGTTGAAGACCGGCATCGCCCCCGGGCCGGTGGTCATGGCCTCGTACATCTGGCGCGGTGATGCCTCGCGGATTGGGGGTGCGAAGTCGCCGCCGGTCAGCGCGCCGCCGCCGCCGGACCAGCTGTGGCAGTGCGCGCAGTTGGTCAGGTAGAGCTGCTGGCCCGCGGCGGTGTCGTCGGCGCCCCGGATGTAGGACTCGTAGTTGTCCCTTGCCTCCTTGGCCTCCTCGTACTCCGCGTGGGCCTCCTCGTAGGACGCGGTGTCCTCGAAGTCGGCACGCTCGGGCTCCTCCGGGACCTCCTCCGGGACGTCGGCCGGAACGGACGTGGGCACGGCGGGGCCGCCGGTCGAGAGCTCCTGGTTGTAGTAGGCGACCAGGTCGTCGATCTCGTCCTGGTCGAACACCGGAGGCTTCCGCGGCATCTGCGCGTCCGGGTCCATCGAGGGCATGCGGCCGGTGCTGACCTGGAAGTCGACCGCCGCGCCGCCAGCGTCGGTGATGTCGGGCACGTCATCCCGGTCCGAGGCGGTGCCGTCCGGCCCGTGACAGCTCGCGCAGCTCTCGGTGTAGATCTGCTTGCCCCGAGCGATGTCGACCTGGTTGCCGTCCTCAGCGTCTTGGGCGAGCTCCTGCGCCTGCGCCCGCTCCGAGTCGGGGGCCACGACGGCGTAGCCCAGCCCGAAGAGTGCCAACGCGAGTGTGACGACGACGTACCCCGCCAGGGGATGCCGTCGCCGCGCGGTGATCCATTTCACGGTTTCCCCGTTTCGGGTTACTGGATGAAGTAGATGGACGCGAACAAAGCGATCCAGACGACATCGACGAAGTGCCAGTAGTAGGACACGACGATGGCGCTGGTCGCCTGCTGGTGGGTGAAGCGCTTCGCGGCGTACGTGCGTCCCAGCATGATCAGGAACGCGATCAACCCACCGATGACGTGGAGGCCGTGGAAACCCGTGGTGAGGTAGAACATCGAGCCGTAGGGACTGGACTGCAGTGTCAGCCCCGCGTGCGCGATGAGTTCGTAGTACTCGTAGGCCTGGCCCAGCACGAAGGCCAACCCCATGAAGAACGAGACGAAGAACCAGAAGCGGAGTTTCCGTACGTCCCCGCGCTCCGCGGCCCAAACGCCGGCCTGCGCGGTGAAGCTGGAGGCCACCAGGACGACGGTGATGGCCAGCGCCCACGGAACGTTGAGGACGATGTCCCCGTGGTGGGTCTGCGGCCACTCACCGAGTGTGGGATCTCCCTTGGTCACCGATCGGATGGTGAAGTACATCGCGAACAGCGCCGCAAAGAACATGAGCTCGTTGGCCAACCACACGATGGTGCCAACGCTCACCAGATCAGGTCGCTTTGCCGCACCATGCATCGGTGCAGGTTGGGTTTCTTGGTTCGCGGTTACTGTCGCCACGGGAGCATTATTACGGTATCTGACGAGGGTCGTTGCACGACCCCCCGGTTGCGGTGGAATCACCCGTGGCTCGAGGCCCGCCTCACCAGGGACCACATCGATATGGTCTCGTCTCGCGTCCACGGTGGCGTCTCGGCGCGTGGCCTGGGACACCGCGGGACGCGGGGCCGCCCCACCAGCACCATCCTGTCGTGGCGTGGGTCTCACTAGCAATAGGCTTGGGGTGTGGCGCACCCGTCATTGGGATGTGGCATAACCCGGCCACCGCGGGGTAAACCCGCGACGGCCCGGTGGCCGTGACGGGCTCGCCCCGGCTACCGCGGCCCGCGCCCGCGGGGACGAATCCGATGTGAGGGACGGTTGAGCATGGCGAACAACGACGCGAACGCCGCGGAGCGGCGTTCGACGATGCGCGTTCTCATCTACAGCGACGACGCCGATGTGCGCGAGCAGATCCGGCTGTCCATCGGCCGGCGACCGGCGGCCGACGTCCCCAAGGTGGAGTTCCTCGAGTGCGCGACCGCCCCCGCGGTGATCAAGCGGCTGGAGGACCGCGACACGAGCGTGGACGTGTGCGTCTTCGACGGCGAAGCCACCCCCACCGGCGGTATGGGGGTGTGCCGCCAGATCAAGGACGAGATCTTCGACAGCCCCCCGGTTTTGCTGGTGATCGGACGCCGCGACGACGGCTGGCTGGCCACCTGGTCGCGCGCCGACAGGGTCACCACGCACCCGATCGACCCGGTCGCGCTCGCCGAGTCGCTCGCCGAGCTCATGCGCCAGCGCGCCAGCGCGACCCCGGCACTCGGGTAGCCTACGGCCAGCGTGTCACCGTCGCCGGGGCACGCTGTGCCGTACCACGAGGATCTGAGGACACGACGTGAGCTCCCCGACGCGGACCTGGCCCCAGCTGATCACCACGCTGCTCGAAGGCTCCTCCCTGGCGGGGGAGGAGACGCAGTGGGCGATGAACGAGATCATGTCCGGCTCGGCCACGGACATCCAGATCGCCGGGTTCGCCATCGCGCTGCGGGCGAAGGGGGCGAGCGTCGACGAGGTGGTCGGGCTCGCCGAGGGCATGCTCGACAACGCGGTGCGGATCTCCGCGCCGTCACCGGCGGCCGACATCGTCGGCACCGGGGGAGACCGGGCACACACCGTCAACGTCTCCACGATGGCCGCGATCGTCGCGGCCGCGTCCGGGACCACGATCGTCAAGCACGGCAACCGCGCCGCGTCCTCCTCCTGCGGTACGGCGGACGTCCTGGAACGCCTGGGAGTCGTGATCGACCTGGCTCCGGAGCACACCGCCCGGGTGGCCGAGCGAGCCGGGATCACGTTCTGCTTCGCACCACTGTTCCACCCCGCGTTCCGCCACGTCGCCAAGGCACGGCGCGAGCTGGCGGTCCCGACGGTGTTCAACTTCCTCGGTCCGTTGACCAACCCCGCCCGCCCCTCGGCCGGCGCCGTCGGGGTGTTCGACGAGGCCCTGTGCGAGACCATCGCGGGCGTCTTCGCGCGACGCGGGACGTCGACGCTGGTCTTCCGAGGTGACGACGGCCTCGACGAGCTGACCACCACGACCACATCCTCGGTGTGGGTGGTGCGTGACGGCGCGGTGCACCGGGAGACGCTGGACCCCGGGGACCTCGGAATCGCCCCGGCCTCACCCGAGGCGCTGCGCGGCGGTGACGTCGACTTCAACGCCCGGGTCGTGCGCGACTTCGTGTCGGGCAAACCGGGGCCGATCCGCGACGCCGCCCTGCTGAACGCCGCGGCCGTGATCGCGGCCTCCGAGAGGATCCCCAAGACACTGGTCGAGTCGCTGCGCGACGGTTACGCCAAGGCGGCCGAAGCCGTCGACAGTGGGGCCGCCGCGGCCACCCTGGAACGCTGGGTCGAGGTGAGCCGAGGCCACGCCGGTTAGGGGTTTGGGCTCGCCTGGCTCGGGTGCTTGGGGGCCGGGGAT
Organism: Halostreptopolyspora alba; assembly: GCA_003725585.1. Classification (GTDB taxonomy): domain Bacteria; phylum Actinomycetota; class Actinomycetes; order Streptosporangiales; family Streptosporangiaceae; genus Lipingzhangella; species Lipingzhangella alba. The sequence continues at coordinate 6,544 of RJMB01000003.1, forward strand.
CTTCGGGTCCTGTGGTGGGGTCGCTCGTGTTTGTTGGGGCTCGCTGGCGCTCGCCTGGGGTCGGGTGCCCGAAAAGCCGGGAACCTTCGGGTCCTGCGGCGCTGGTCGCTCGTTCCTCGCTCCCGCGCCTACGGACCCTCCAGAACCCCGGCGGCACCCGACCCACTCGCTCCCGCGCCTACGGGTCCTCCAGAACCCCGGCGGCACCCGAGCCGACCTGATCCCCATAACCCCGTAACCGCCCATACGTCCCTTAGTCCAGCCCGAGCGAGAATGCCGTCTCCAGGTCGTGCCGCGAGTAGGCGTGGAACGCGATGTGCGTGTCGGAGGAGCGCACCCCCGACACCTTGTTCACACGCCCCGGGATGACCTCGGCGAGCTCCTCGTGCCGGCGCACGCGCACGATCGCGATCAGGTCGATGTTCCCGGTGACGGAGTAGACCTCGCTGACGTCATCGATCGCGGCGATCTCCTCCGCGACATCGGGGATCCGGTCGACGTCGGCCTTGATCATGACGATCGCGGTGATCACTTACGAACCTCCTCGTGGTGTCGGGAACCGGGGTGGGTGGGGTGGGCGGCCACGCGGCCCTAGTACACGTCGGACAGACGGGTGCCGGAACGCCAGCGGATCCGATGCATGAGCAGCCCGACGACCGTGCCGACGATGAAGCCGTACACGTGGGCCGCGTAGGCGACTCCGCTCTCCTCGCCACCGGGGAACAGCGAGGTGCTGACATAGAGGAAGTACTGCAACACGAAGTAGGTCGCGACCAGCGCCCAGCCGGGCAGCCGCATCGGGATCACGAAGAACACCAGAGTGGTGACCCTGCTGCGGTACTGGACCACGAGGTAGGCGCCGAGCACACCGGAGATCGCGCCCGAGGCGCCGACGAGCGGCACCTCCGCTCCGGGCTCGGTCATGGCGAACGCGTACGCCGAGAGGACCCCCGTGGCCGTGTACAGGAACAGGTACCGCACACGGCCGAGCCGGTCCTCGACGACCGGGCCGAACACGAACAGGTACACCATGTTGCTCAGTAGGTGCACGACGTCACCGTGCAGGTACATGGACGTGATCGACGACAGCCACGGAATCTTCGTGAAGTCGGCGCCGGCGCACTCCGTCGCCCCGGTCAGCTGCTCCCCGCTGAGCAGCTCAACGGGAATGGCGGCCCAGCGGAGCAGGTACAGCTCCATGGCGCAGCCACGTTCGACCATGTCCGCCCCGTACCAGACGGCCAGGCCGGAGAGGGGAGAGAGTAGGTAGACGGTCACGTTGGCGGTGATGAGCAGGTAGGTGACGGCCGGTACCCGGCGGACCGGGTAGTCGTCGCTGAGCGGTATGCCTGCCATCGATCCGTCCGTTGCCGTTCTGCCGGGACTCGGCCGGCGGACACGGTCGTTCGCATGGCCCCCGGCGCGTGAATGACGACCGCGGCCGCCTCACCTCCGCGTGGTGGACGGTGACGCGCGGTCCCAGTCTGTCAGGTCACGGTACCGTTCCGCGCCGCTGCTCGGGCATGTCCAGGGGTGGTCGAGTTCGACCAGGCGCACCCCCGGGGCGTCGAGCCAGTGCAGCACGCACTCCATCTCCGAGGCGTGGGCGCGCGGAGTGGGGCCGGTGCCGGGCGGGACGGTCTCGGCGGTGGCCACCAGGGCGCGCACGTAGGCGTGCGGGTCGGAGTCGAGCGGCATGAGGCCGCTCGCGGCCAGCCGACCGTGGCGGACCACGCAGATCTCCCAACCGGTCTCCTCGCGGCGCGCCGCGACCATGTGACCGATTGCCGCGAGCGCCGAGAGCCGCTGGGACCGGGCCGCCGCCCTGAGGAACGCGGCGAGCCGGTCGCGGTAGAGCGCGGCCTCCTCGTACCGCAGCTCGGCGGACAGCGCAGCGATCCGCTCGGTGAGCGCCTCGACGACCCGGTGGGGGTCGCCGGTCATGGCCTCGCGGGCGGCCTCGCCGTGTCTGGCGTAGTCCTCGGGGGACTCGTGGCCCTCGCAGGGCGCGCCGCACTTGCCGATCTCGGCCAGGACACAGGCGGGCACGGTCTTCTTGGGGGAGAGGCGCTGGGTGCACTGCCGCAGGGGCAGGGCGTGGTGCAGCGCCTCGCGTGCCAGCTCGGCCTCACGAGAGGAACGGAAGGGGCCGACGACGGGAGCGCCGTCGTCGCGGACGGCGCGCACGATGGACAGTCGGGGGAACGCCTCACGGGTGAGCCGCAGCCAGACGGAGCGCTCGGGGTTGCGCGAGTGGCGGTTGTAGGGCGGCTTGCGTTCGGCGATGAGCCGCAGCTCGCGGACCTCGGCCTCGACCCCGGTGCCGCAGGCGATGGCCGTAACCCCCTCGACGAGCGGGATCATCTCGCGGATCCTGCCCCGGGTCTCCGCGGCGGTGAAGTAGGACCGCACGCGCTTGCGCATGTTCGCGCTCTTGCCGATGTAGAGGGCATCCCCCTTGGCGTCGGTGAAGACGTACACCCCGGGGGACTCGGGGACGTCGTCGGCGAGGTGGCGCTTGCCGCGCTGCGCCGATGTGGGGGTGGCGCGCAGCCCGCGGACCTCCTCGATGGTGTCGACGCCGAACGAGCCGAGCCGTTCGAAGAGCCCGTGCAGTACCCCCACGGTGGCGCGGGCGTCGTCCAGCGCGCGGTGCGAGGGCTGGGCGCCGACACCGAAGAACCCCGCGAGCGTGCCGAGCTTGTGGTTGCTGACCTCGTCGCGGGTGACGAGCCGGCGGGCGAGCGTGACGGTGTCGACGACGGTCGGAGCGGGCCAGTCATAGCCGTGCTCGCCGCAGGCGGCCCTGAGGAAACCGGTGTCGAACGGCGCGTTGTGCGCGACCAGGACCGTTCCCCGGTCCAGTGCCGCGAACTCCAGGAACCCGGGCAGCACCGCCTCGATGCGCGGCGCCTCGGCCACCATAGCCTGGGTGATCCCGGTCAACAGGGTGATGGAGGGGGGGATGGCGACCCCGGGGTCGACCAGGGTCGAGAACTCACCGAGGATCTCACCACCGCATACCTTCACCGCGCCGATCTCGGTGATCCGGGCCTCGCCCGGGCGGGACCCGGTCGTCTCCAGGTCCACGATCACGAACGTGCACCGTGCCAGCGGGGTTCCCAGCTCGCTCAGGGTTCCTTGGACGTGTTGCCGCTGGTCTGCCACCCGAACAGGGTAAACGCGACCACTGACGGGGACGCCTCCGGTCCCGCGGTGGCCGTGTTCCGTGGGCCGCGCCGTGCGCTCAGGACCTAGGCTCGGAGGGGAGAGGGAGGGACATTGGTGTTGCGTACTGGGGAGCGGCCCGCACTGGTGCGTCGGTCGCGCGCGCCGCGCGGCGCGCTGGTGGGGTCCGTCGTAGAGCGTGGGAACGGCCCCGGCGAGCGTCCGCGCACCGGCCCCGCTCCCGCCTCCCGCTGGGCGTTTCCGCTCGCGTTCGCGGCGGAGCGGGCATGAGCTCGGACTCCGACGAGGCGGTCACCGGCCCCGGCGAGCCGGACGGGCAGGCACCCGGATCCGGGGAGGAGCCGGCAGCGGGCGAGCCGCGGCGGCCGCTGCCCGAGAGCGTCCGGTCCCGGGTGATCGATTACGGCTCGGATGTCCTGGGTGGGTTACGCGCGTCCGAGGTGCCTTCGGGGCTGCGGCGGGTCGCGAAGTTCCAGCCACGGCGCCGCGCGCGGTTGGCCGGGCCGCAGATCGCCGCTCATCTGGAGAGCGATCCCGAGTTCCGGGCACGGGTCGCGGCGCGGGTGGAACACACCTGGCCGGAGCTGGCCCGGGAACTGGGCCACGGGACCGTCCCCCCGGCGGCCGATCCGGTCGCCGTGGCTGCGGCCGCCTACCTCCTACGACCCCCGGGCTGGCCCGACATCGTGGATCGGATCCGCGTGGAGCTGGAACAGCGTGAGGCCGCCCGGGAAGCGGAGGAGGCCGCGGAGACGATCGCCGACCTTCGTCGACGGTTGGAGGAGGCCAAGAACGACCAGCGTGCCGAACTCGACCAGGCACGGTCCGAGCTGCGCGAGTATCGCCGCACGACCGCCGAGCTGAGGCGCGAGGTCCACGCGGAGCGCCAGCGCGCCAAGAAGGCGGAGGAGCGGGTCGAGCGCGCCGACCAGGAGGCCGAGGAGCGCAGCGCGTCGTTGGCGAGCCGGGTCAACGAGCTCGAGGCGGAGAACCGTCGGCTGCGTAACCGGCTCGAGGCCAGCGAGGCCCAACTGGAGAACTCGCGACGCGCGGCCCGCGACGAGCGGAACGCGGACGAGGCGCGACTGCGTGTGCTCCTGGACGTCCTGCTCGGGGCCGCCCACGGGATGCGCCGCGAGCTGGCGCTCCCGAGTTCCATCGAGAGCCCGGCCGACCTGGTCACCGGTGAGCGACAGCCGGCGGCGGGCGGTGTTCCCGGCCGGGGGTTACCCGACGACGACCCCGGTCTGATCGACCACCTGCTCACGTTGCCGCGCGTGCACCTTCTCATCGACGGCTACAACGTCACCAAGGCGGGCTATGGCACGCTACCGCTGGCGGACCAGCGCAACCGCCTGATGTCGGCCCTGGAGGGACTGGCGAGCCGTACCAAGGCCGAGATCACCTGCGTCTTCGACGGGGCCGACGTGCCCACTCCGCCGGTGGGACCCGCCACACGCCGGGTGCGGCTGTTGTTCAGCGCCGCCCACGAGACCGCCGACGACCTGATCATCAGACTGGTCGGCGCCGAACCTCCGGGACGCCCACTCGCCGTGGTCACCTCGGACAACGAGGTCGTCAGCGCTGTGCGCCGGGCCGGGGCGCGAACCGTGGCCTCGGCGATGCTGCTGCGACGGCTCGAGGGATCCGGCTAAGGGAAAGTCCGTAGGCGCGGGAGTGAGTGGGTCGGGGGCCGCCGGGGTTCTGGAGGGTCCGTAGGTGGGGGAGTGAGTGGATCGGGGGCCGCCGGGGTTCTGGAGGGTCCGTAGGCGCGGGAGTGAGGAACGAGCGACCAGCGCCGCAGGACCCGAAGGTTCCCGGCACCCAGACACCCGACCCCGGCGAGCGCCAGCGAGCCCCAACAAGCACGAGCGACCTCACCGCAGGACCCGAAGGTTCTCGGCTTTGGGCACCCGACCCCGGCGAGCGCCAGCGAGTCCCAACAAGCACGAGCGACCTCACCGTAGGACCCGAAGGTTCTCGGCTTTGGGCACCCGACCCCGGCGAGCGCCAGCGAGCCCCAACAAGCACGAGCGACCTCACCGTAGGACCCGAAGGTTCCCGGCTTTGGGGCACCCGACCTCAGGCGAGCGCCAGCGAGCCCAGACAACACAGCGAGCCCAAGAACTCGGGTATCGTCGCTCGGGTGCGTCCGGTTTTTCGGGACCGTGCGAGTGTGACCGTGATGTTACAGAGATGATTGACCCCTCCTGTGCTGCGAGAACGTCACGGGGGCGACTGTGTTCGCCGTTACTTATTCGTTGTGATGGTTGAGGTGGGGCGGGCGTTCCGCTAGGTTCTACGCGGAGCTTGATCGTCTCCCGTTATCGGGTTGGAAGTCGGACAGTTCGTGCACCGCTCGTCCAGCCCACCCCTCGATGCGGGAGCCCCCCCTGGGGATGGAGCGGTCGTGCTGCCGCGCCAAACGGCACGTGTGGTGTCCGGTGGCCGTGATCCCGCTCGTCCGGTCGCCGTGTGAGACCCACCGTGGTGCTGACCGGCACCCGACCATCCCCCTATGCGGACTTGAGGCAAAAGGAGCGTGGACCCCCCATGACCAGTACAGGTGGTCGGCGCACGGCCCGCCGGCTCGCGACCGGTGTCGGGGTCGTGGCCGCTGGTGGACTGCTCGTGCCCTCCGGAGTCGCCTACGCCGATCCGGAGGAGCAGAGCCAGGAGGACGTCGAGGAGAAGCTCGACGAGCTCAACCAGGAAGCTTCCTCCATCGTTGATGACTACAACGAGGCCGAGGAAGAGTACGACGCGGCCAAGGAGAAGGCCGACGACCTAGAGGAGAAGGTCGGCGACGAGCAGGAGAAGTACGAGGAGCTCCGCGACGACGTCGCCAATTTCGCCTCGGCCGCGTACAAGGGCAACGATCTCGACGCCAGCTCCAACGTGCTGACGGTGGACGAGCCCGAGGACATGCTCGACAACGCCTCCGATGTCGACTACCTCTCCGAGTCCCAGAAGTCCAAGCTCGACGAGTTCGCCGGGTCCTCCGAGCGACTGTTCGAGCTCAAGGACGAGGCGGACGCCGCCCTCGAGGACGCCGAGGAGAAGAAGGACGAGCTCGAGGAGAAGAAGGAGGACGTCGAGGAGAAGATCGCCGAGCAGGAGGAGCTTCTCGCTCAGTTCCCCGATGCCGATCCCGCGGGCTCCGGCGACGACTCCGGGGGGAGCTACAACGGGAGCGCCTCGGGCGACGCCCGGACCGCCCTGGATTTCGCCTACGCCCAGATCGGGAAGCCGTACTCCTACGGCGCGACCGGCCCCGACAGCTTCGACTGCTCCGGTCTGACCATGCGCGCCTGGGGCTCGGCCGGCGTCAACCTGCCGCGCACCACCTACGCCCAGGCCGAGGTCGGCCAGCGCATCAACAGCATGGGCGCGCTCCAGCCCGGCGATCTCGTGTTCTTCTACGAGGACCTGGGCCACATGGGGATTTACGCCGGCGACGGCCAGATGGTGCACGCCCCCCGTAGTGGCAGGAACGTCGAGGTCGTCTCGCTGGCGGGTTACTGGGACGGCCACTTCCAGTTCGGTACGCGGCCGTAACCGAGCCCGTGCTGTCCCGGACAGCCCAGATGCGTCAGGCCCAACCAGCATGCTGGTTGGGCCCACGGAGCGGCGTGTGGGAGCGGGATCCGGGAATTCGCCCGGCCGATGGGTTGAGGGGCGATCCCGCGCGGTACCGCTCCCCTCCGGAATCGGCCGTTGCTGTCTCGCGTGAACATGGGAAAGATAACGGAACGGTTGAGGTCGCTGCGGTGGTGTACTACAGTCACGCGCTGAGCGAGCCGTCCCTCTGCTATCACCAGGTGGCAGCGGCCCGACTCCCGCCGAGCTCCGCGTTGCCAACCCCGTGCCACACCGCGGAGACCGGGACCCCGAGCGTGTACGCCCCCCGCCCTCGACCGTGCGTGGCGAAAGCGCCCACGGATCCGGGGATCGCCGTGCGTACTCCCGCACGGAGACGCGCGCCTCTTCACCCCGCGGACACGTGCTCCCGGTAGGCGGACCTCGCCAGAAAGGTGCCACCAACGTGGACGAACGCCATGAACGTGGCTCATACCGCTGGCCCCTCGCGGCCGGGAGTCTTGCCCTCGTCAGCGCGCTGCTGGCCTCCACCGGCGTCGCGCACGCGGATCCCAGCCCGGACGAGGTCAGGGAGGAGATCGAGTCTCTCGAACGGGAGTTCTCCGAGCTCAACGAGGAGTACAACCAGGCCAAGGAGGACTACGACGCCGCGCAGGAGAAGCTGGAGAACCTCGAGTCCGAACTCGCGGACACAGAGGAGAAGATCGCGGACCTGCGCGACAACGTGAGCGCCATCGCCGGTGCCGCCTACACCGGCGTGGACTACAGCTCTCCCGCCTTCCTCGTGGGGGCCTCGGGCCCCGAGGACGCGCTCCAGCAGGCGGCCGACCTCGGATACCTCTCGCGCAACCAGGAAGAGAGCTTCGAGAGGTACGCCGAGGAGAAGGAGAAGCTGGATACCCTCACCACCGAGGCCGAGGAGACCGAGGAGCAGGCCGAGGAGGACCTCGACAAGGCCGAGGAGGCACGCGACGAGGGCGAGGAGAAGATCGAGGAGCAGGAGGAGCTCCTCGCCGACCTCACCGCCGAGGAGCAGCGGGAGGTCGACTCGGCCACCGACTCCTCCGGCGGCGCGTCATACACCGGCTCGGCGTCCGGCGACGCCCGGGCCGCTCTGGACTTCGCCTATGCCCAGATCGGAAAGCCCTACGTCTGGGGCGGTACCGGCCCGGACGGCTACGACTGCTCCGGCCTGACCCAGGCCGCGTGGAAGCAGGCGGGGGTGAACCTGCCACGCGTCTCCGAGGACCAGTTCAACGCGGGCTCGCGGGTGTCCTGGGACCAGCTGCAGCCGGGTGACCTGATGTTCTTCTACGACAGCGAGGAACCCAGCCACGTGGGGATGTACGCCGGCGACGGCATGATGGTGCACGCCTCCACCTCGTCCAAGCCGGTGCACGAGGTCGCGCTGAACGACTCCCGCCGCAACGATTTCGTCGGCGGCGTACGGCCCTGACCCCGCCGGTTCCGCGTCGCGCGCACGCGTGACCGAGGCACGCCGACCGACCCCCGGTCCCCGGCCCCCAGCCGGGGGTCGGGGCGCCGCGGGTGCCGGGGCGGGACCCATCGTGAACGTCCGAACGGTCCCTAGACTCGGGGCCGTGTCGGCTACGTTGATCATCACCAACGACTTCCCACCGCGCCCCGGCGGCATCCAGGCGTTCGTCCACGAACTGGCCACGCGCAGGCCCGCGGGCTCCGTGGTGGTGTACTGCTCGAACCCGGGACGGCGGTGGGGTGATCCGACCGCGTTCGACGTCCGCCAGCCCTTCCCGGTGATCCGGGAGAACACCTCCGTGCTGCTACCGACCCCGGGGGTCCTCCGCAGGGCTCGGCGGATCGCCCGCCTGGAGGGCTGCGACTCCGTTCTGTTCGGCGCCGCCGCCCCACTCGGCCTGATGACCGAGGGGATGCGTCGCGCCGGGGTCGAGCGCGTCGTGGCGCTGACCCACGGCCACGAGACCGGCTGGTCGGCGCTGCCGGGCACGCGGCAGGCATTACGGCGCGTCGGCGACCAGGTCGATGTCCTCACCTATCTGGGGGACTACACCCGCGAGCGGGTGGCGCGGGCCGTCTCACCCGCCGCGGCCGCGCGTATGCGCTGCCTCGCGCCGGGAGTCGACACGGACCGGTTCCGCCCCGATGCCGGGGGCGATGAGATCCGCGAGCGCCACGGCCTCGGCGGGCGTCCCGTGGTGGTCTGCGTGTCCCGCCTGGTGCCCCGCAAGGGGCAGGACACCCTCATACGGGCCTGGCCGCGGGTGCTCGCCGACATTCCCGGCGCGGTGCTGCTGCTGGTGGGTGAGGGGCCGTACCGTCGACGGCTGCGGGCACTGGCGGCGCGGCACGGCGTCGAGGACTCCGTGGTCATCACCGGTTCGGTGCCCTCGGCGGAGCTGCCCGCCCACTACGCCGCGGGCGACGTGTTCGCGATGCCGTGCCGTACGCGCAACGGTGGCCTGGACGTGGAGGGGCTGGGCATCGTCTACCTGGAGGCGTCGGCGACCGGGCTTCCGGTGGTCGCCGGGGACTCCGGTGGTGCCCCCGACACTGTGGTCGAGGAGGAGACCGGCCTGGTGGTGGACGGGCACTGGCCCGGCCCCACCGCGCGTGCCCTCATCAGGCTGTTGGGCGATACCACGACCGCCACTGAGATGGGCGAGCGCGGCCGCGCCTGGGTGGAACGTGCGTGGACCTGGGATGTGGTCTCCCGTCGCCTCGACGACCTCCTCACGGGCGCGTGAGGCGTTGTCTCGGGATTGTCTCGGGACCGGTGGCCCGGGAGCCCGCGTTCCCGGGCCACCGGCGTTGGGAGCTAACCGGCGTAGAGCTCCTCGATCTCCCTGCTGAACTGGTTGGCGACCACGTGCCGCTTGAGCTTCAGCGACGCCGTCATCTGGCCCTGCTCCTCGGAGAAGTCCGTGGGCAGGATCTTGAACTTGCGCACCGACTCGGCCTTGGAGACCGCCTCGTTGGCGTGGTCGACGGCCTCCTGAACCGCGGCGACCAGGTCGGGATCCTCGGCCAGGTCGGCGGTGTCGCCGCTCTTGTTGTTCTGCTGCTTCCAGAACTCCAGCGCCTCGGGGTCGACGGTGATGAGCGCGGAGACGAAGTTGCGGTTGTCCCCGAGCACCATGCACTGGCTGACGAGGGTGTTCGAGCGGATCCGGTCCTCGAGCACGGCGGGCGCGACGTTCTTGCCCGCCGCGGTGACGATGATCTCCTTCTTGCGGCCCGTGATGGTCAGGTAGCCGTCCTCGTCGAGGGAGCCGAGGTCACCGGTGCGGTACCAGCCGTCCTCGTCGAACGCCTCTTCGGTGGCCTTCGGGTTGTTCCAGTAGCCACGCATGATGTGGTCGCCCTTGCACAGCACCTCGCCGTCGTCGGCGATCCTGATGCTGACGCCGGGGAAGGGGGCGCCCACGGTGCCGATCTTGTTCTTCTCCGGGCTGTTCACCGCGGTGGGCGCCGAGGTCTCGGTGAGGCCGTAGCCCTCGATGATGGTCAGCCCGATGCCGCGGAAGTAGTGCCCGAGCCGGTCGCCGAGCGCGGAGCCACCCGAGACCGCGTGCCGGGCGCGTCCGCCCATGCGGTCCATGAGCTTGCTGTAGACCAGTTTGCCGAACACGGCGTGCTTGAGGCGCAGCATGAACGGGACGTGCCCGTTGTCGAGGGCGCGGCTGTAGGCGATCGCGGTCTCCGTCGCCGCGTTGAAGATCTTGCCCTTGCCTTCGGAGACGGCCTTCTGCTCGGCCTTGGTGAAGACCTTCTCGAACACGCGGGGTACGGCCAGCAGGAAGGTGGGTTTGAAGACGCCGAACTGGTCGATGAGCTCGGGTCCGGTCGTGGGGAAGTGCCCCATGACGGTGCGCGACTCGATGCAGCCGATCTGGATGATCCGCGCGAACGAGTGCGCCAGTGGCAGGAACAGGATCGTGGAACGGTCGGCCTGGCTGTAGACGGCCTGCAGGGGGCCGTCGTTGACGTTGGCGATGGTGAAGAGGAGGTTGCGGTGCGTCAGCTCGCACCCCTTGGGGCGGCCCGTGGTGCCCGAGGTGTAGATGAGCGTCGCCAGCTCGTCCACGTCGCCCGCCGTGCGCCGTTCTTCGAGGGTGGAATCCTCGATCCCGGTGCCCGTCTCGGTGAACTCGGCCAACGCGCCGTCCTCGATCACCCAGATGTCGCGCAGCTCGGGAAGGGACCCCTGGACCGTGCGGACCCGGTCGGCGTGCTCGGTGGTCTCGGTGAAGACGGCCCTGCTGCCGGAGTCGCCGAGGATCCACTCGACCTGGTCCGCTGACGAGGTCTCGTAGATGGGGACCGTGACGGCGCCGACGGCCCAGATGGCGTAGTCGATCGTGGTCCACTCGTAGCGGGTGCGCGACATCAGGGCGACGCGGTCACCGTGCTCGATGCCGGCGGCGATCAGCGCCTTGGCGATCGCTGCCACGTCGTCGCGGAACTGTTGGCAGGTCACATCGCGCCACTGGCCTGACTCCTGGCGGCGGAGCGCCACGGTGTCGGGCTCTTCGGCGGCGCGCGCGAAGACGGTGTCCGGCAAACGCGCGTCCTGTGAGATCTCGACCTTTACGGGACGACTGTATTCGCGCACGGCTTACGCTCCTGGACATTGGGGCTCTACGGCGGATGTGCCCGACCGTAACAACTTTCGCTACTCCTGAGTAGAATCTGTTCTAGTTTGCTACTCGATGGTAATAAGAGGTTGACGAACGGCCGCTCCACGCTCTCGCGCGCCACCGACAGGGACGTGTTCTGGAACCCGCACCGGCCCGTCGCCGGGCCGCCCCCCGCGCGTGGGTGCCACGAAGCTCGACAGTACCGCCCCTGACGTGCGCATATGACCGGAACCCCCATGAGGGCGGTTCCGTCGAGGTGTGAGGTTCCCCGCGGGCGCCGCCATCGGGGAGTGCGGGCGGGGCCGATTCCCCCGCATGGTGACGTGCCTCTCCCCGGCCCGGACAATATCCACGGAATCATCCGGGTAATCCGAGCCGGAACCCGGGTTGGGCGGCTAACGTATCGGACAGAGGGACCGGACTCGGACAGGACCGCCGGAATAGCCGAGGAAACAGGGGCAGGATCATGGCAGAGTCGAACCGCGATACCTCGGGTTCCCAGGACATCATCGACGACGCCCTCCGTCTGGTCGACGCGTTGCAGCGCAAGCTGCTCGTCGAGGGCGTGCGCCGGGGCACCACAACGTCCACCTCCAACAAGGACGACGTGTGGTCGGAGGCCATCAGGCGCGAGCAACCACAGCCCGAAGAGCCACCGATGAACCAGCTCATGGGCGTGGTTCGCACAGCGGGTCCCCAGGTCGTCGGCCATCTCGGCCGGGCGGGCGCGACCTTCGCCGGGGCCGTCAGCGAGTCGCTGGGCATCATCGAGCGCGCCATGCGGCAGAAGGCCGACGAGGGCGGAGGCACCCAGGGCTCCGATGACTCCTCCGGGGCCGGGGAACCCCGCCCCATCTCGCGCGGTGAGTGAGGCACACGGGCCGACTGTCCTGGTTTAATCGGGATCTCCGCCAGGTGTGAACGGAGCCCACGACGCCCCGAGGGCGCGGGTGTGACAGAGGATAAGGAGCCGCCGCATGCGGTTGACCATCGGTGTGGACATCGGAGGCACCAAGATCGCCGCCGGCGTCGTCGACCCCCAGGGGAGGCTGCTGCGGCGGAACACCTACCCCACCCCCGACGGGGACCCGGTGGCCCTGGCGGACTCCGTGGCGCGCGCCGTGGACGAGCTGGGCTGGGACCGGCCCGAGGACGAGATCGTCGCGATCGGCGTGGGCGTGGCCGGGTTCGTCGACGAGGCCCGGTCCACCGTTGTGGTCGCTCCCAACCTCGGGTTGCGTGATGACCCCCTGAAGGAACGCGTCCAGCAGCGTGTGGACCTGCCGGTCGTCATCGAGAACGACGCCAACGCCGCCGCCTGGGCCGAGGCCCGCTTCGGCGCCGGCCGGGGCAGTGACCACGTCATCTGCGTGACGCTGGGGACCGGGGTCGGTGGCGGGGTCATCGTGAACGGCGAGGTGTACCGGGGACGGCACGGGGTCGCCGCCGAGATCGGCCACTACCGCGTCGTGCCCTACGGGCGGCGGTGCGGCTGTGGCAACCGCGGGTGCTGGGAACAGTACGCGAGTGGCCGCGCGCTGGTGGCCGAGGCGCGGGATCTCGCGACGACCAACCCGACCAGGGCCGAGCGTCTGCTGAAACTGGCCGACAACGACCCCGGGGCCATCCAGGGCAGGGAGATCACCCAGGCCGCGACCGAGGGCGACGAGGGCGCCCTGGCGTGCTTCCGCGCCGTGGGGGAGTGGGTCGGTATGGGCCTGGCCGATCTCGCCGCGATCCTCGACCCCGAGTGCTTCGTGATCGGCGGTGGGGTCTCCGACGCCGGGGACGTGCTGCTGGAACCGGCGCGTCACGCCTTCCACGAGAACGTCACCGGCCGGGCGGTGCGCCGCCTCGCCCAGGTCCGGGTGGCCGAACTCGGCTCACAGGCCGGCATCGTCGGGGCGGCCGACCTGTCGTGCAGATAGCTGGGTGCCAGACGCCGGAGAACACAAGTACGGCTCTGCCCTATTTGGAGGAGACACCGCGCTTCGAAGAGACACGGTACCTAGGAGTCGGCTCCCGGCGTGGTGCCGCTCCGCGTGGCCGTCTTCCCCGCCCGGCGTTCGGCCTTGCGCCTCTCGCGTTCGGCCCGCCGTTCCTCCTTGCGTTTGGCGCGTTCGGCCCGCTTGCGGTCCTTCTCGCTCGCGTGCTGCTCGCGCCGCTCCTCCTTGGCCGCCGCCTCGATCTCGGCTTTGACCGACTGGGCGTAGCGGTCCACGTACTCCTGCCCGGAGAGCTGCATCAGCGCGTACATGATCTCGTCGGTGACGGCGCGCAGGATCCGGGGGTCCTTCTCCATCCCGTAGTAGCGGGAGAAGTCCAGGGGCTCACCGAAGACCACCTTGGGGCGGACGCCCAGCTTCGGAACGGTGCGTCCGGGAGGCATGACCTTGTCGGCGTTGATCATCGCCATGGGGACCACCGGCGCCTGGGACTCCAGGATCATCCGCGCGACGCCGGTTTTGCCACGGTAGAGCCGTCCGTCGGGTGAGCGGGTGCCCTCGGGGTAGATGCACACCAGGTGCCCCTGCCGCAGTAGCTTGAGCGCGGTGCGTAGGGCGGCCTCGCTCGCCTTGCCGCCGGAGCGGTCGATCGGCACCGACCCCACCCCACTGAAGAACAGCCGGCTGACCAGCCCCTTGATCCCGCTTCCGGTGAAGTAGTCGGACTTCGCCAGCGAGATCATCTTGCGGGGGAGGGGGAGGGGGCCGAAGAAGTGGTCGGCGAACGACAGATGGTTGCTGACCATGATGGCCGGCCCCGTGCGGGGTACGTTCTCGACTCCGTAGGCGCGTGGCTGCCACAGCACCGCCAGAATCGGCCCGAGGATCGCCTTGACCACCCAGTAGAACAACGGATTTCACCCCCGCACGCGGAGGGAGCGTACGGCTTGTTTCACTACGTTCGCCTTCCCGCTCGCACGACTGTTTCCGCCAATCTTCGCACCGGTGGGACGCGCCGACCAACGCCGGTTTGGGCTACCAGCCAGTAAGCGGGAGGGTTCCCTTGGGTCTGGTGCCCGCAACGGGCCCAGCGGCGGCCGCGATATCCGGTCTTTTGAGGTTCGGCCAACCAAGGTTAGTTTTCCTACATCCGGTGTCGCACCCGAGAGGCGAGGAGGGGCAATGCCCGTACTGGCGGGAGCCGAACCGTTCAGCCATCGCGGCGACGGCACCGGGGCACTGCTGTGCCACGGATTCACCGGCTCCCCGCAGTCGATGCGCCCCTGGGCCGAGCACCTCGCCGCGGCCGGGTTGACCGTGGAGCTACCGAGGCTCCCGGGACACGGGACCAGCTGGCGCGACATGAGCACGACCACCAGCGACGACTGGTTCGCCGAGGTCGAGGCGGCCCTGCTGCGGCTGCACCGCGACTGTGACGACGTCTTCGTCATGGGCCTCTCGCTGGGCGGCTGCCTGGCGTTGCGGCTGGCCTCGGTCCACCCCGACAGGGTCGCCGGCGTGGTGCTGGTCAACCCCTCACTGGTGATGGAGAACCCGCTACTCCCGCTCGCTCCGTTACTGAGGTGGGTGCTGCCCACCACGAGGGGGCTCGCCAGTGACATCAAGAAGCCCGGCGTCCACGAGGTCGGCTACGACCGTGTGCCCACGGCCGCGGCCGCGACACTCCCGAGACTGTGGCGAGCCACCCGGCGCGGCCTCCCCGGGGTCGACGTCCCGCTCCTGGTCTACCGGAGCGCCGAGGACCATGTGATAGGTCCACGAAGCCTGCGTATGCTCGACAGTAAGGTGGCCACCACCGTGACCGTGCGCACACTGCGGCACAGTTACCACGTCGCCACCCTGGACCACGACTCCGCGACGATCTTCGACGGGAGCCTCGCGTTCGTGCGCGAGCACAGCACAAGCGGGGAAGGAACACACCGATGACGCAACGCCGTGGCAACGGCCTGCTCGCGGACACCTACGCTCCGCTCGTCCAGCTCCCGCGCTCGCGCGCCGACCTCATGCTCGAGGCCCTGCGGCGGGCGGGGATCGCGGCCTACGCGGCCCCACTCGAGGGGGACGTTCCCGGCGACGTACTCGAACCGGCCGGGGCCGGCGAGGCACCCACCGATCACCTCTACGTCGACGCCGCAGAGCGCGGGGCCGCCGAGGGGGTCCTCCGCGAGGAGCTGCCCGACGTCGGGGAGCGCGCGATCGACGGTGGCGGGTACGAGTCCTCCGAGCACGCGGAACAGCCCGACCTCGCGACCGGATCCGACACGGGCCAGTCCGAGCGTACGTCGACGCGTGAGCCCACCCCCGAGGACGACGTCTGGTCCGACCTGGTGGCGCGCTTCTACGAGCGGGATACCGACTCCGACGTGTCGTGGCCGGACGCCGAGAACCTGAGCGCCGAGGAGCGGCGCGAGCGTGGGGACGGTGACCGCACCGGCGAGGAGACGGACACGGACGTGCTCGACGGTGACCCTGGCTCCCGGATGGTGCGCCCCGCCCGCGAGGACGGCGGTGCGGGCGATGGTGCCGACGGTGAGGAGCACTACATACCGCCCGAGCCCCCGCCACTGCCGCGCGGTGACCTGGTCAGCCGGCTGTCGTGGGGTGGCCTGTTCGGTGGTCCCCTGCTGTTGCTCGGCTCGATGATGATCGGTGTTTCGCTGCCCGGATGGCTCGCGTTCTGCGCCGTGGCCGCGTTCATCGCGGGTTTCGTGGTCCTGGTCGTGCGTATGAGCGACCACCGCCCTCCGGGGGACGGCGGCGCCGTGGTGTGACGGTGTGTGCCGCGCCCGGAGGGCTCACCTCCGCGACCGTGGGGACTCGGGGGCCGCGCTCGGCTAGAGCGGCGGTCCCTGTCCGGGCTCCTCCTGGTAGGCGTAGCGCTGTTCGCGCCAGGGGTCGGCGACGTTGTGATAGCCCCGTTCCTCCCAGAAACCACGACGGTCGGCCGTGAGGTACTCGATGGCACGCACCCATTTCACGCTCTTCCAGCCGTACAGGTGCGGCACCACCAGTCGCACCGGGTAGCCGTGCTCGGGAGTGATCCGCTCGCCCCCACGGTGCGTCGCCAGCAGCACCCCCTCGGCGAGGAAGTCGAGCATACGCATGTTGGCGCTGTAGCCGTACTCCGCCCACACCATCACGTGCGTCACCTCGGGCGCCGGTGGGGCCAGCTCGACCAGAGACGACGCGCGAACCCCACTCCAGCGGACGTTGGGGATCGTGAACCTCGTCACGCAGTGGAAGTCACAGACGGAGTCGACCCGCGGCAGCCGGTCGAAGTCCGGCCACGACCAGCGGTACTCGCCCAGCGACTCGGTGGCCCCGTAGACACGCAGGTCCCAGCGTTGCGGACGGAATCGCGGCACCGGGCCGTAGTACACGGCCGACCAGTCGCGCGGTACGTACTGCCCCGGCGGCAGTCGATCCTCGGACAATCCGTCTCCTAACGCTCGTTGAAATACTGCCAGGCGCCGCGCACGGGTCGTGGAGGGGGCGAGTCGTACGTCGGTCCGCCGGATGCGTTATAGTCGCAGGCATGCAGCGAAACTTTTGGCGCTTTTATGGCTACCGGCCCGCGGGTGGGACGGTCGCCGTAACAGCGCTGCGCTGACACGGACGACGTCGAAAGAGCCCCGGGCCGGTGCCGGCCCGGGGCTCTTTCTTTGTTCGCCCGGCGGGCCTACCGCGCGACCCGGGGGTACATCCTCGAAGTGACGAAGGAACGAACACATGGTCATCGTGATGGGGCCGGATTCCACCCCGGAAGATATCGACAACCTGGTCGAACTCGTCGCCTCCGCGGGGGGCGAGGCGTACGTGACCCGCGGGGTCAGCCGAACGATCATCGGTCTCGTCGGGGATGTCGAGCGGTTCGCCAACCTCGACCTGCGCGCGCAACCGGGTGTGAGTGACGTGCTGCGGATCTCGGTGCCCTACAAACTGGTCAGCCGGGAGAACAACGCGAACCGTTCGGTGGTTCGCGTTGGCGGCGTGCCCATCGGCGGCGCCACCACAACCATGATCGCCGGTCCGTGCGCCGTGGAGACACCGGAGCAGACCCGCGCGGCCGCCCGCATGGCCCGGGACGCGGGCGCCTCACTGCTGCGCGGCGGCGCCTACAAGCCACGCACCTCGCCCTACGCCTTCCAGGGGCTGGGTGAGGCCGGCCTGAAGATCCTCGCGGACGTGCGTGACGAGACGGGGCTGCCCATCGTCACCGAGGTGGTCGACGCGGCCGACGTCGAGCTGGTCGCCTCCTACGCCGACATGCTGCAGATCGGCACCCGCAACATGCAGAACTTCGCCCTGCTGCGCGCCGCGGGCGAGGCGGGCCGGCCCGTGCTGCTCAAGCGGGGAATGAACGCCACCATCGAGGAGTGGCTGATGGCCGCCGAGTACATCGCCCAGCGCGGCAACCTCGACATCGTCCTCTGTGAGCGCGGGATCCGGACCTTCGAGAACGCCACCCGCAACACCCTGGACATCAGCGCCGTACCGGTGGCGCAGCAGCTGTCCCACCTGCCCGTCATCGTGGACCCCTCACACTCGGGCGGCAAGCGGGACCTCGTGCTGCCCCTGTCGCGCGCGGCGGTCGCCGCCGGCGCCGACGGCGTCATCGTCGACGTGCACCCCGAGCCCGAGACCGCGTTGTGCGACGGCCCGCAGGCACTGGTGGACGGCGACCTGGCCGAGCTGGCCGACGTTGTGGGCACCCTCTCGGGGGTGCTCGGACGCACCATGGCCGTGCCGCCGGAGCCCGCGGCGGTCTGACCCACCACCGCCCGGGGCCACCGCCGCGGCGGTGGTCAGCGGGCGGCGGTGGCCCCGGCCGCCGGTTCGGAGTCGCCGAGGAAACTGGGCCGGTGCTTCTGGGCCGTGCTGACGAGGTACTCGGCCAGTTCCTCGGCGTCCAGGCGCTTCTCGATCTGGCGCAGGTCGCCGACATTGGCGGCGGTCTCGACCTGGCGCGGGGTGAGCAGCGTACAGCAGTCCTCGTCGGGCAGCTCGGAGATGGACAGTGTGCCGATGTCGCGGGCCTGGTCCATGATCTCCGCCTTGTCCATGCCGATCAGCGGACGCAGGATCGGCAGGTCGACCGAGTCGTCCAGGGCCGTCATGTTGGTCAGCGTCTGGCTGGAGACCTGGCCGAGCGCGTCGCCGGTGACGAGCGCCTCGGCTCCCAGGTTGTCGGCCATCGCCTCGGCGGTCTTGAGCATCAGCCGGCGCTGCGCGATGATCTGTAGCCGCTCCGAGCCGGAGGTCCGCAGCTGCTGCTGGGCCTTGCCGAACGGGACGACGAACAGCCGCGACCCCACCTGGAACCGGTCGAGCTCGCGTACCAGGCTGTACGCCTTGTAGATGGACTCCGGCCCGGTGAACGGCATACCGGAGAAGTGCAGGAAGTCGACCTTGAGCCCGCGGCGCATCATCCGGTGCGCCGCGACGGGCGAGTCGATCCCGCCCGACATCAGCACCAGCGCGCGGCCACTCATCCCGGCGGGCAGTCCGCCCTGGCCGGGGATGCCCTCGGTGAACACGAAGACCTCGTCCTTGTCCACCTCGATGAACACGGTGTTGTCCGGGTGTTTGAGGTTGACCGGGAGGTCGTAGCGTTCCTTGATCCGGGCGCCCACGTAGCCGGCCAGCTCGGAGGAGGTCATCGGGAAACGCTTGTCGCGGCGCCGGGCGCGTACCGCGAAGCTGCCGGAGCGTCCGGCCATGGAGCTCAGCGCCACGTCGGTGACCGTGTCGACGTCCTTGGCGACCCTGCGGACCAGGTGCACCCAGACGACGCCCATGACGTGGCGCATGCGCTCACTGAGCTCGGTGACCTGGGCGTCGGACGCGCCCGGCATGCGTAGGACGATGACGCCGGAGCCCCGTTGGGAGAGCCTGATGTCGCCAAGGTCACGGGTGGCGTTGCGGATGTTGTTGTGCAGCCGGCGTTCGAAGAGCTTGCGGTTGCTGCCCTTCAGCACGATCTCGCCCAGCTTCATCAGCACGCAGAGCTCGTTCGGCCCAACGGAGTGGGCGCCGGGCTTCCGCGCGGCCTCGGACTCCGGCACCCCGGCCGGTGTCGCCGTGCCTGCGTTGCCCCCTCCCGCTGTGCTGGTCGCGGTTTCGAGCGACGCGGACATGAGGGGCACCTCCCTGGTGGTTCGTGGTCCGTGGCGGGGCGGGCCGCTTCCTGGAGCGTCCCCTCCCAGTATCGGGCACCCGGATTACCGTTCGCGCCACAGCGCCCCTTGGTCCGCGTGAGCGCGCGCACCGTCCCCGCGGGGACGGTGCGCGCGTCTGCGCGTCGCGGGGGCCTCAGCCGAAGAAGACCTCGGCCTCGGCGTAGCGCTCGTCGGGGACCGTCTTGAGCTTGTCGGTGGCCGCAGAGAGGCCAACGCGGGCGATCTCGGTGCCCTGGAGGGCGACCATCGTGCCGAACTCCTCGTTGTGAACGGCCTCGATGGCGTTCACGCCGAAGCGGGTGGCCAGCACCCGGTCGAAGGCCGACGGTGTGCCGCCCCGCTGCACGTGCCCGAGGACGACCGACCGCGACTCCTTGCCGGTGCGTGTCTCGATCTCCTCGGCCAGGCGCTGGCCGATGCCGCCGAGCCGGACGTGCCCGAACGCGTCCTTGTCGCCCGTGGCGAGCTCCATCTGCCCCTCCTTGGGGTGGGCTCCCTCGGCGACGACGACGATCGGGGCGTAGTTCGTCTTGAAGCGGCTCTCCACGTGGGCGGTGACGTCGTCGATGTCGAAGGGGTGCTCGGGGATCAGGATAACGTTGGCGCCCGCCGCCATACCCGAGTGCAGCGCGATCCAGCCCGCGTGCCTGCCCATGACCTCGACGATCAGGGCGCGGTGGTGCGACTCGGCGGTGGTGTGCAGCCGGTCGATCGCCTCGGTGGCGATGTTCACCGCGGTGTCGAAGCCGAACGTGTAGTCGGTGGCGTTCAGGTCGTTGTCGATGGTCTTGGGAACCCCGACGACCTTGACGCCGTGGTCGTGGAGCTGGCGCGCGACACCGAGCGTGTCCTCGCCGCCGATGGCCACCAGCGCGTCGACACCGAGCCCGGCCATGTTGTCCTTGACACGCTCCACCCCGCCGTCGATCTTCATGAGGTTGGTGCGCGACGACCCGAGGATCGTGCCACCGCGCGGCAGGATCCCGCTCACGGCGGCCCGGTCCAGCGGCATGGTGTCGCCTTCGAGAGGGCCGCGCCAGCCGTCGCGGAAACCGACGAACTCGTACCCGTAGTCCTTGATGCCCTTGCGGACGGTCGCGCGGATGACCGCGTTCAGACCCGGGCAGTCGCCGCCACCGGTCAGCACCCCGACTCGCATGTGTACTCTCCTCGAATTGTGACTCGACGCCATGGCCAGCGAGTGTGGCTGCGCTGGCGCATGACCTCCTCGAACCTCGTTGAATGTGCCGCCGGAGACGGCGGTGTGAACCGTGTCACGGAAGGCGTCCGTGTGGCGTTGGGAGGCGGCTACCACGGGGGAGGTGCCACGGGTGAGGACCCGGGGCGAGGTAGTGCGCTCCGTTCCACGCCGGCCACGTGGTCTAGACCATAGTCGCCCAAGCTGCTGGAGGCCAACCCGATGTCGGTGCCCGCGCTCGACGTGGGAACAACGGGCGTCACCGCCCTGGTCGCGGCCGAGGAGGGCCGGGGCCACTCCCGCTTCTTCGAGGGTCAGCTGCCCCACGCCGCGCTGATCGGGTGGTCAGGGTGGAGCGCCCCGAGCGTCAGCGAGGGACGAACGACCTCGAGCACCCGTGAAGGCGTGGCCATCCTGGGCCGGAGAACCTGGGCCGGTGAAGAAGGCCCGGCAGGTGCTGTATAGGGCCGGTGGCAGAACACCGTGGGGCTCGCGTGTCACGCCCGACGCGTGGTCAGACTGATATGCGCGGGTTGGCTACCGCGGGACGGACCGTTCGGCGGGAACGAGACCACGCATCCGGAGATCGAGCGTGGTCCCGGCCTTTTAAGCGAACCCTTCCTACATACCGTCTAGTCGTCGTCCTCGTCATCGTTGTTCCCGTTGCCACCGCCGTTGCCACCGCCGTTGCCGCCGCCCTGGTCCGGGGGGAGCGGGGAGACGTGCAGCTCGATCTCGTCACCCGGCTTGGCCTCGCCCTGAGGCTCGTACCTCGCGACGCGCTCACCGCCGAGGGGAGTCTCTTTGACCTCCACCTCGAAGCCGAGGTTCTCCAGCTCCTCCCTGGCGTCGTCAACGTTCCACCCCGTGACGTCGGGGATCTCGATCTTGTCGCCGTTGGAGACCGTGAGCGTGACCGTGTCGCCGGCGCCGACCGTCGTTCCACCGTCGGGAGACTGGCTTATGACCTCGTCCTTGTCGACGTCCTCGTTGGGCTCCCGCTCGACCGCGACGTTCAGCCCGAGCTCCTCCAGCCGCTCACGGGCCTGTTGCTCCTTACTCCCGACGACGTCGGGCACGTCGAAACCGGAGCTGACCTCAAGAGTGACGGATTCCTCACGGTCGGCCTCCGCGCCCGGTTCCGGGTCGCTGGACAGCACGGTTCCCGGCGGTTGGTCGTGCGAAGCCTTCTCGCTCTCCTCGATCTCGCTGATCCCGGCCTCCTCCAGCCGGTTCTGGGCCTCGCTCACGGGGTCGCCCACGACGTCGGGCATCTCGACCATCCGTGGCCCCTTCGACAGGGTCACGGTGACCGTCTCGCCCGGCAGGATCCGCTCGTCGACGCCGGGGGTGGTCTCGACGATCGCGCCCTCGTCGATGTCGTCGTCGTAGGCCCGCTCCTCGGCGACCACCAGCCCCAGCTCCAGCTGGTTCAGCCGCTCCTCGGCGGCCTCCTCCTCCATGCCGGCCAGCTCGGGAACGCTCTCGTAGCGGCCGAACAGCAGCCACCAGCCCAGGCCGAGGAACACGACGAGGAGGAGCGCGCCACCGACCAGCACCGGAACCCGGCGGTACCAGGGCAGAGGGGGGAGTTCCCCGTCGTCCTCGTCGTCCAGGGGGACCTGCTCCAGATCCACCTCGATGGTGTCGTGATTCCGTGGCGGTGCCGGGGCGGCGGGAGCACCGGGGGCCGGTGCGCTCGGCACGGCAGCGGGAGCGGAGCCGGCCGGCATCACCTCCAGCATCGCGGCCAGGTACTGGCCGGCGTTGCCCGGGCGGTAGCGGGGGTCGCGCTCGGTCGCCCTGGTGACCAGCTCGTCGACCTCCGGGGGGATGCCCGGTACGACCGACGAGGGGCGCGGAACGTCGGTGTTCACGTGCTGGTAGGCGACCGCGATGGGGCTCTCACCGGTGTGTGGCTGGCTGCCGGTCAGCAGCTCGTAGAGCATGATGCCGGCCGCGTAGACGTCGGAACGGTCATCGGAGCTGCCGTGCTCGATCTGCTCCGGGGCCAGGTAGGCGGCCGTGCCCATGACTGTCCCGGTCCTGGTCATGCTCTGCTGGGAGTCCTCGGCCGCGCGAGCCAGGCCGAAGTCGGCGACCTTGACCCGGCCGTCCCGGGTCAGCAGGACGTTCTCGGGTTTGACATCGCGGTGCACGATTCCGGCCTGGTGGGCGGCGCCGAGCGCCGCCAGCACCGGAGCCATGATCTGCAGCGCCTGCTGTGGGTCGAGCCGGCCTCGTTCGCCGAGCCTGTCGCGTAGCGTGCTGCCGGGCACGTACTCCATGGCCAGGAAGACGTGCCCCTGGTCGTTGCCCTGGTCGTAGACCTGGACGACGTTGGGGTGGGAGAGCTTGGCGACGGAGTGCGCCTCGTTGATGAACCGGCGCACGAACATCGGGTCGCGGGCCATCGACGGGTGCATGACCTTCAACGCCAGCTGGCGGTCGAGCCGCAGGTCGCGCCCTGAGTAGACGGTGGCCATACCGCCTCCCGCGATCCGCGACTCGACGTAGTAACGCCGGTCGAGCGTCGCGCCAACGAGCGGGTCCGCAGTCGTCATGTCCACGAGGGCGAGTGTAAGGGGGATACGGTGGGTGAGGAGGAGCCCCTCCAGCGGGTAACGCGACGCACGAGGCGAACGATGCCGGTGTGACCGGCGTACGGTCCCGTTGTGTGGCTGTGTCGCGGTTTTCCGTCAGTGTAGTGCCAATCGGCCGCGCCGCGGACGCGACACACTCACTCGGGCGCGGGGGAGGACGCCTCGGCGTAGCGCCGCACCGGGATGCGCCCGGCGATGCGCGCCCGCCGCCCGGCCGTGACGGCGTCGCGCATGGCGGCGGCCATGAGCGCGGGATCGTGGGCGCGGGTCACCGCCGACGCCAGCAGCACCGCGTCGCAACCGAGCTCCATGGCCAGGGCCGCTTCGCTCGCTGTGCCGATCCCGGCGTCGAGGATGACCGGTACCCCCGCCTGCTCCACGATCAGCTCGATGTTGTGCGGGTTGCGGATTCCCAGACCGGATCCGATCGGCGATCCCAGCGGCATGACCGCGGCACAGCCCACCTGTTCCAGGCGCCGAGCCAGCACGGGATCGTCGTTGGTGTAGGGCAGGACGGTGAACCCGTCGTCCACGAGGCGTTCGGCGGCGTCCAGCAGCTCCACCGGGTCGGGCAGCAGTGTGCGCTCGTCGGCCACGACCTCCAGCTTGACCCAGTCGGTCGACAGTGCCTCGCGGGCCAGCCGGGCGGTGCGCAGGGCGTCGGTCGCGGTGAAGCAGCCGGCGGTGTTGGGCAGGGGGCGGATGCCGTTGTCGCGCAACACGTCCCACACCGACCCCTGCGTCGTTGTGGACACCCGGCGCATGGCGACCGTGGTCATCTCGGTTCCGGAGGCGGTCAGCGCCTCCCGCAGCAGCTGGAGCGACGGCGCCCCACCGGTGCCCATGATGAGGCGCGAGCCGAACTCCCGCCCCGCGATGACCAGGGGGTCGCGGGCACCCGCGGCGGCCGTGCCGCTCTCGGCCTCGCTGATCCGCGTCGTCACTGCTCAACCTCCCTGGACCGCGGTGAGCACGTCCACCCGGTCGTTCTCGGTGACCTCGGTCCCGGACCAGCTGGCCTTGGGGACCACCTCGTCGTTGACGGTCACGGCGATTCCGCTGGTCTGTTCGGTCAGGGAACGGACGACGGCGGCCACCGTCGTGCGCGGCGCCAGGTCGCGGCGTTCCCCGTTGATGATCACGTCCACTGGTGTCACTCGTTCCTGTCGCTGTCGAATTCCCGGGTGGCGGCGAACCGCCGCGCGAAGTCCGGTAGCTGTCCACTGGTGAGGGCCTCGGCCATGGCGTCGCCGGTCGCCGGGGTGAGCAGCACACCATGCCGGAAGTGGCCGACGGCGACCTGCAGGCCGGGGAGCCGGGTGGGGCCGAGGAGCGGCTCGTTGTCGGGGGATCCGGGGCGCAGCCCCACGCAGGTCTCGGCCACTTCCAACTCGCTGACGCCGGGCACCAGCTCGTGGGCGTCGCGGAGGATCTCCCAGAGGGCGCCGGCCGTCAGCCGGAGGTCGTGGCCCATTTCCTCCTGGGTGGCACCCAGGATCACCTCGTCGCTCTCCCGTGGCACGAGGTAGACGGGGGAACCCTTGACCAGGCCGCGCACAGTGCGGGAGACGATCGGGGGTTCGTCGGCGGGCGTGCGCAGCCGCAGCAGCTGGCCCTTGACGGGCCGCAGGGGAGGCAGCACACCCTCGGGGATTCCGCTGATATGGGGGGTCCAGGCGCCCGCGGCCAGCAGGACCTGGTCCGCGGTGATCTCGCCGCCGGACTCCAGGAGCACCCCGTGGACCCGGTCGCCGTCGGTCAGGAGTCCACGGACCCGGTCGCGGATTCCGCCCACGCCGCGGCGTTCCGCGGCCGCCCACAGGGCATCCGCGAGCAGCCGCGGGTTGACCGAGTGGTCGTCGGGGGCGAGGATCCCGCCGCGCACCGACGGCGCGAGCATCGGCTCCAGTCTGCGGCACTCGCGGCTGGTGAGCCGTTCGGTCTTGACGCCGAGGCGTGTCTGTAACTCGCCGAGGTCGGACAGCCGGGCCAGGTCGTCGGTGTCGAAGGCGATCTGCAGGGTGCCGGCGGTTCGGAACCCCGCGGACAGCCCGCTCTCCTCCTCCAGCTCGGTGATGAAGGCGGGGTAGCGGTCGCGCGAGAGGGCACCGAGCCGCATGAGCGGCTCCTCGCCGAACGTGGCCTCGCTGGCGGGTGTGAGCATGCCCGCCGCGACACTGGAGGCCGCGTTGCCGCTCTCCCGCGATATGACGGTGACGTTCAGGCCGCGCTGCGCGGCTCGCCAGGCGCTGACCAACCCGACGAGCCCGCTTCCCACCACGATGAGGTCGGGCGTGTCGCTGCGCACGATACGGTGCCTCTCCCTTCGCCGGTATGACCCGGATCAGGTTCGTGCGGTCGGAGGCTCACAGCCTCCCTCTCAGCCGGGTCCCACCCGGCTCCCGCGGGGATGTCTCCCTTGTCCACCCCCGATTTTACCGTTATCTGGCCGAATCGGTCGGGGGCCTGTTCTAAGCCCGCAGCGATAACGCGCGAAACCGGGGTTTGCGGCGGGCCCGGATGTGGGACATTTGGCTGCGTGACAGAGAACGACCGTGACATCGACACACTCGTCGGTGACTGGCTGTCGGTGCGGGACGCCGCCAAGGCGCTGAACGTCAGCCCGAATCGGATCAAGCAGTTCATCAGCGACCACAAGCTCCTCGGGATCAAGCGCCAGGGGGAGCTCTCGATTCCGGCCGCCTTCATCGCCGAGGGCGACGTCATCAAGGGACTCCCGGGCACCCTCACGGTGCTCGCCGACTGCGGATTCACCACCGACGAGGCCCTGCGCTGGCTCTTCACGCCCGACGACACCCTCCCGGGCGCCCCCATCGAGGCGATCCGGGAGAACCGCGGAACCGAGGTGCGCCGCCGGGCGCAGGCGATGGCGCTGTAGGAAGGCGCCGTGGGCACACGGGTGGGGTACCGGGGTCGGGCCACGGGACGCCGTCTGCTCCGGGGCCGTGCTGGTGGTGTGGCGTGTCGCCGTCTACCGTGGAACGGTGACTTCGAGCCTGCGTGATCGCCTCGACGCGGCGTACCTCTACCTGTGCACCGACGCCCGGCGCGAGCGGGGCGACCTCGCCGCGTTCCTCGACGCCGCGCTGTCCGGCGGCGTCGACATCGTCCAGCTGCGCGACAAGGAGCTGGAAGCCCGTCAGGAGCTGGAGTACCTGCGGGTGGTGCGCGACGCCTGCGAGCGCCATGGGGCACTGCTGGCGGTTAACGACCGCGCCGACATCGCCCGGGCGGCCGGTGCCGACATCCTGCACCTCGGCCAGAACGACCTTCCGGTGGCGACGGCCAGGGAGATCGTCGGGGACGAGCCACTGGTCGGCCGCTCGAACAACAACGCGGAGCTGGCCCTGGCCGCGTCCCGCGAGCCGGGCGTCGACTACTTCTGTGTCGGCCCCACCTGGTCCACCCCCACGAAACCGGGGCGACCGGCCGCGGGACTCGAACTCGTCAGCGCCACGGCGGCACTGCGCCCACCGCGGCCCTGGTTCGCCATCGGCGGGATCGACCTCGACAACCTCGGCCGGGTTCTCGACGCCGGCGCGCACCGCGTCGTCGTGGTGCGCGCGATCACCGAGGCCGACGACCCGCACGCCGCCGCCGCCGAGTTCCGTCGGCGACTCGGGAGAACGCGGACGAGGTGAGAGCGGGCTGAGCCCGAGCTCAGGCCGCCACGTGGGCCAGCGCGGTGGGACGCCGGCGCAGGTGACCCTCGATCGACTGGGCCGGGTGGCCGGTGATGTCGGGCACGGTCGGCGCCACCACGTCCAGCTCGTCGTTGGCGACCGCGGCGTAGGAGCTGGCCCAACCCTCGATGGCCCACTCCGGCGCGCCCAAGGGGCGGCGCGACTCCAGGGCCTCCTCCCACGTCTCCGGCAGGTACCGCAGGGTCTTACCCGTCACCGCGGACAGCCTCCGGACGCTCTCGCCGAGCGTGACCGCCTCGGGACCGGTGACGTCGTAGGTCCGCCCGTCGTGGGCCGCCCCGCCGGTGAGCACGGCGGCGGCGACGTCGGCCACGTCCTCGCGAGCCACCCAGGCCACGCGACCGTTGCCCGCCGGCCCGCGAACCACCCCGGAGCTGTCCACCCAGTGCGGCAGCAGGTCGAGGTACAGGCTCGGGCGCAGGAACGTGTGGGCCACCCCGGTGGAACGGATGTGCTCCTCGGTGTGGAAGTGGGTCCGGGCGAAGGTGAACGTCGCATCGGGCGCCGCCGCCAGGAAGGAGAGGTACACGATCCTGGTCACGCCCGCCGCCACGGCGGCGTTGACGGCGCTGATGTGCTGCTGTAGCCGGTCGGCCGCCTCGGTGGCCGACACCAGGAACAGGGTGGTGGTTCCCCTCACCGCTCGCTCGAAGGCGTACCGGTCCTCGTAGGCGGCCATGGCGGCGCTGGTGCCGGGCAGCTCGGGAGCGCGGTTGATGTCGCGCACGATGAGGCGCTGTGTGACGCCGAGCCGCGCCAGGCGGCCGGCAACGAGGTCCCCGAGCGCGCCGGTCGCGCCCGTGATGCCGACGGTGTGCGTTATCTCCTGGTCGTCCCCCATGACTCCCCATTTTCACGTCATTTTCGGCCCGGCGCACCCACCAGGGCGTGTCGGACACGGATCCGCAGGTACACCGAATGTTCTCAGCGTGTCGTGCTCCGGGACACGTCGGCCGTGGTCCCGGGATTCGGACGGCGGTAGCTGAGCCTGCGCAACAGGGCCTCGGCGGGGCCGCGGCGCCCCGCCCGCTCCAGTAGGACGGAGCCGAGCACCGTCACGAGCCAGGTGGCCACGGCGTAGCCGGCCATCTGCGCGCTGCCGAGGGCCGCCCCGAGCCCCAACCCCCAGGCGGCCAGAACGGGGGCGCAGAGTACCGACTGGGCCAGGTAGCACGACAGCGAGCGTTTGCCGACAGCGGCCACGGCGCTGACGACGAACCCGTGCCGCGCGCGTTCGCGCAGCCGATACCCGAACAGCCCGAACAGCGCGGCGTAGCCGATCCCGCCCGCCAGGCCGGTGGTGGGTTGTGTCGCGCTGAAGACCCAGCTCGCGGTGTCGGGAACGGGCAGGACGCCCACATGGTGCAGGGCGTTGGGCAGCCCGCCCAGCCAGCCGATGGCGATCCCGCCGACGCTCACCCAGAGCAACAGCGCGACGTGGCGCTGCGGCTCCTCCAGGATCCGCAGCCGCGCCGCCCAGAACCCCAGCAGGATCGCCACCGGCACCACGAGCGTGAGCAGTCCCTGGGCGAACACGATCAACGGCCACACCGCCAACCGCCCGAGCGCCGCGGCGAGCGGGTCTGTCTCGCTGATGGTGTCCATGATCACCCGCGTGACGTCGGGTCCCTGCTGCGCCGGTGTGTCGGTGGCCGCCGCACCGATGGCGCCGACGACGGCGAGCGCGCTGAACGCGACGAGGAGGCCGGTGCCGATACCCGCCCACGTCAGCAGGGTCCGGTCGGAGCGCCGGAGGAACAGGGAGGCGAGAACGAGCCCGGCGAGCCCGTAGGCGCCGAGGATGTCACCCGTCCAGAGCAGCAGGGCGTGCACCAGACCGAACACGATCAACCACAGGTTGCGCCGCCGCAGCAGCGCCAACGCGGATCCGCGCGTGACGCCGGCCGCCTCCTGACGCAGCAGGAGCTGCACCATCCCGTAGCCGAAGAGGAACGCGAACATGGGGTAGACCCGCCCGTCGACACCGGTGATGATGAGTGTCTGGGTGACCTGGTCGGCGAGCGAGCCGTGGGCGGGGTGGGCGTTCAACGCCCCGCTCTCGCGCCCCCAGAGATAGAACGTCGTGTTCGCCACGGCGATCAGCAGCAGCATGACACCGCGGGCGAGGTCGGGAGCGAGTGCCCGTTCGTCGGCGCGTACGGGAGCGCGCGGCATGGGTCCTGGGGTGTCCGGCACGGCACCTCCTTCGAGTGGCGCTGCCGTCGGGCCACCTTCGGCGGATACCGGAGTGTTTTCCCACGAGGTGTGGTTACCACCCTCCGGGATCCTTTGAGGACCTTCAGTGCTTGCGGGCGGTGGCGGCCACGATGAGGTCGGACAGGGCGGCGCGGGCGTCACCGGCGATGAGGTCGCTCTCCAGGGCACGGGTGGCCTGGGCCACATAGGAGTCGATGCGCCGTTCACACGCCTCCAGCGCGCCGCTGCCGGAGATGAGCCCGCGCATCCACTCCACCCCGTCCAGGCCGAGGGTGGGCTCGCCCAGGAGGCGACGGAACTCGGTGGCGTCCGCGCGGCCGGCCCGTTGCAGCGTCTCGGCGACGACCAGGGTGCGCTTGCCCTCGCGCAGGTCGTCGCCGGCGGGCTTGCCGGTCTGCTCGGGGTCGCCGAAGACGCCCAGAATGTCGTCGCGCAGCTGGAACGCGACCCCGAGGGGAAGCCCGTAGGCGCTGTAGACGTCGGCGAGGTCGGTGTGGCGCCGCGCCAGTGCCGCCCCCAGGTGCAGGGGCCGTTCGATGGTGTACTTGGCGGCCTTGTAGTGCATCACGCGCAGCGTGTCCTCGACGGACTCGGTCGCCCGCGCCTGTGTCAGCAGGTCGAGGTACTGGCCCGCCATGACCTCGGTGCGCATCAGGTCGAAGGGGCGCCGCCCCTCGCTGAGCGCCTCCGGCGGCAGCCCGCTCGCCTGGTACATCTCCTCGCACCACGCCAGGCACAGGTCACCGACCAGTACCGCGGCGCCGTTCCCGAAGGTGTCGGACTCGCCGCGCCAGCCGGAACGCGCGTGCAACTCGGCCAGTCGCCGGTGTGTGGCCGGGAGGCCCCGCCGGGTGTCGCTGCTGTCGATGACGTCGTCGTGGATCAGGGCGCACGCCTGTAGGAACTCCAGTGAGGCCGCCGCTGTGTGGATCCCGGCGTCGTCCTCACCGCCCGCGCCGCGCCACCCCCAGTAGCAGAAGGCGGGCCGCAGCCGCTTGCCGCCCGCGAGCATCGCCTCCAACGCGTCGAGCACGGGAGCCAACTCGGAACCCACCTCCACCATCTCGGCGCGTCGACGCTCGAGGAAACGGGAGATCTCCGCGTCCACCGGAGTGGCGACGAAGGAGATGGGTGAGGTATGTGACGAGAAGGCCATACCGGAAGGGTAAGGGTATCCGCTGCTCACCTGGGGGATCCGGGTGTCTCCCGTCACGCAGTAACGCTGTGACCTGGGAATATTGTGGGTATCTGGGGGGTGGGCCCTTATGTGCGGCGACTCCGTGGCCTAAGGTGTAACCCATGTTTGGGTCACCGTCACACACAGAGACAGCGCACGACGCCGCGCAGCGACCGCGGCACATCAGCGACCTGCTCAAAACGGGCGAACCGACATTCTCATTCGAGTTCTTCCCCCCGAAGACCGCCGAGGGCCAGCAGAAGCTCTGGCAGGTCATCCGGGAGCTCGAGGCGCTCTCTCCCTCGTTCGTCTCCGTCACCTACGGAGCCGGCGGTGGTACCCGGGACCACACGGTAGAGATCACCGAGCGACTGGCAACCGACACCACCCTGCTTCCGGTCGCGCACACCACCGCCGTCAACCACTCGGTGGCCGAACTGCGTCATCTCATCGGCCGGTTCGCCGATGCCGGAGTGAGTAACATGCTCGCCCTGCGCGGGGACCCGCCCGGCGACCCGCTGGGTGAGTGGGTCAAGCACCCCGAGGGGCTGGAGTACGCATCGGAGCTGGTCGAGCTGATCAAGCAGAGTGGCGACTTCTCCGTGGGTGTCGCGGCGTTCCCCTTCAAGCACCCGCGCTCGGCCAGTGTCGAGGAGGACGTCGACTTCCTCATCCACAAGTTCGACTCCGGTGCCGACTTCGCCATCACCCAGATGTTCTTCGACGCCGAGGACTACCTGCGGCTGCGTGACCGGGTGGCGGCCAGGGGCCGGGACGTCCCGATCATCCCCGAGCTGATGCCGGTGGTGAAGTACTCCACGATCGAGATGTCGGAGAAGCTCTCCGGTGCTCCGTTCCCGGCGCACCTCGCGGAGGAGTTCGAGAAGGTCAAGGACGACCCCAAGGCCGTGCGGGAGCTGGGCATGGACCAGGCGCAGCGGCTGTGTGAGCGGCTGCTCGACGAGGGCGCGCCCGGTATCCACTTCATCACGTTCAACCAGGCCACAGCCACGCGCGAGCTCTACGAACGGGTCGCCGGCTACCGCGTTCCCGCAATGGCAGGCGCACGGCCATGATCGTGTACGGCTGGTGGGGGCTTCCGGGGAAGTAGAACCCGGTCAGCACATCGGTGAAGCCGTACGAGGTGTAGAGCCCGTGCGCGGCCGTGGGGCCGGTGTGGGTCGACAGGACGGCGGTGCGCTCCCCGCGCGCCGCCGTCAGTCGTTCGAGAAGTCGCCGTCCGATTCCGCGTCCCTGCCACTGTGGCACCACGTGGAGCTCGGCGATCTCGAAGGCGTCGGTGAACCAGTGCCGTTCCGCGTCGGGGGAGCGGGCGCGGAGGCCGCTGGTGACGACGTCGTGCCACCACTGGCCGTTGTGTCCGTGGAACCCGTAGCCGAACCCCACCGGGGAGTCGTCCGCGGTGAGCGCGACGACCGAGGTGAACCGCGGGTTCTGGGCGTGCTGCTCCATGATGAGGCGGCGCCCGGCGAGCTGCTCCCGTGGCGGGTCCATGGCGGCCGCGTAGATCTCCAGCAGAGCGGGCAACGCGTGGCGGAACGCGGGCGCCGCGAGATCACGCAGCTCGACGTCGGTCTCCACAATCTCACCCTAGGGCAGCCGCCCCCGAGATGGGGGTGTTGACGGGGGCGTGGCCGTGGGGTTTACTGGACTCGCCATTTCGAACTCGTGTTCGAGTGAGACCCTTGTGGGCTCGCGTTGGGGCGTCGTCGATCGGCGTCCCCGCGTGGGAAGCGGCCGGGAGGGGGGAGGGGAAGCCCCTTTCCCGGCCGCGAACACCCGCAGCGTGGCTGTCGCTTGGCACGGCACCTCGGACACACCGAATGCCACGCACTCGTACGAGGTACGTGCACCGCGCGGTGTTCGCGTGTTCGTACGCACAAGCCCCTGGGACAGGGGGGCGTGGACGTCGCGGCCGGGAGTCCCGGCCCGGTCCGGCGCTCTAGAAGGCGTCCACGGCCCTGCGCGCCTCGGGATCGAGGACGCCCCAGTTGATGAGCTCCTCGGTGAGGTCGGCGGGCGAGCGGTCGTAGATCACCGCGAGCGAGCGCAGGTCCTCCTGGCGGATGGAGAGCACACGCCCGTTGTAGTCGCCGCGCTGGCTCTGGATGGTGGCCACGTAGCGCGCGAGCGGCCCGGCCTTCTCCTGTGGCAGCTGCTGCATCCGCTCCAGGTCGATGACCAGCTTGGGTGTGGGCCCGAGCGGGGTCGGCGCGGCGCCGCCGGGCAGCAGCTCCGACATGGGGACGCCGTAGAAGTCCGCGAGCTCGGCGAGCTTCTGGACGGTGACCGCACGGTCACCGCGCTCGTAGGAGCCCACCACGACGGCCTTCCAGCGCCCTTGGGACTTCTCCTCCACCCCGTGCAGGGACAGCCCCTGCTGGGTGCGGATGGCGCGCAGTCGCGCACCGAGAGACTTCGCGTATTCGGATGGCATCTTCCTCGTCGCTCCCCGGCCGTGAAGGTGGCTGGCGTGGTTGGCGGGCCTGTTTCCGTTGGGTGAGCCCTGGAATCCACGACTCCGTCGCTTCACGTGGCCAGGCCCGGCGTTAACCACCCAGATTGGTTACGGACAGTGACCGTAAGGCTGTGGGGGCGCCAGGTCAAGCCGTTGAGTGAAAATGCGACTATTCAGTGGCCAAACTGTGTGTAAGTGAGGGGACTCTCATTACGGGATCGAAGTGGACGATTCATCCCATCGCGCTGTGTCCACGATCCCGGAGTCACGGGGGTTTCCCGTGTGTCGGGTGGTGTCGGAGTGGCGGACTGACCGGTCGCCACTACGGCCCTGTGTAGGGCGAGGTCAAGTCGTACACGGGTGATCAGGATCATATTTTTACGGAGTTTGGTGTCGCGCACCGGAAAGGGTGGCTGAGGTGCGCTGGTAACGTAAAAACCAATCGACATCCTTTAACGACCTGTCCAGTGAGGCAGGGAAGGAGGTCATCACTGTGTGTGCAAAAAAGCGCGCGAATGGTGATGAGAGTGGCGGTGGAGACCCGCCCTCCCGTACGGAACCCGAAGGAAGCCGGGCCGTCCTCGAGGGCCCCGAGATCTCCCGGGCACTGACCCGAATCGCTCACGAGGTGCTGGAGCGTACCAAGGGGGGAGAGGGCGTCATCCTGCTCGGGATCCCAACCCGCGGGGTGCCCCTGGCCCGGCGACTCGCCGAGCGAATCGAACGGGTCGAGGACCGCCACGTCCCTTGGGGGTCGCTGGACATCACGATGTACCGCGACGACCTCCGTCTGGCCCCGGCCCGCGCGCTGGGGCGAACCGAGATTCCCGCCGACGGCATCCACGACAGCGTCGTGGTCCTCGTCGACGACGTCCTGTTCTCGGGCCGCAGCGTCCGCGCCGCGCTCGACGCGCTCAACGACCTGGGACGTCCCCGCGCGGTGCAGCTCGCGACCCTGGTCGACCGGGGACACCGCCAGTTGCCCATCCGGGCCGACTACGTCGGCAAGAACCTGCCGACCTCACTGCGGGAGAAGGTCACGGTGCTGCTCGACGAGCTGGACGACCGCGACGCCGTGCTCGTCGGCCCCGCCAAGCCCCGCAACGTCGCCGAGGGGGACCGCTGATGCGCCACCTGCTCTCCGCCGGGGACCTCTCCTACGACGAGGCCACCCAGGTGCTCGACACCGCGAAGGAGCTCTCCCAGCTCAGCGGGCACTCGGTGAAGAAGTTCCCCACACTGCGCGGCCGCACGGTGGTGAACCTCTTCTACGAGGACTCAACCCGTACCCGCACCTCCTTCGAGCTGGCGGCCAAGCGCCTCTCCGCCGACGTCATCAACTTCTCCGCCAAGGGGTCCAGCGTCTCCAAGGGCGAGAGCCTCAAGGACTCCGCGCTCACCCTGCAGGCCATGGGCGCCGACGGCGTGGTCATCCGGCACAGCGCCTCGGGTGCCGCCCACCGGCTGGCCACCTGGGTCGACGGTGCCGTCGTCAATGGCGGTGACGGCACGCACGAGCACCCCACACAGGCCCTGCTGGACGCGTTCACGATCCGCGAGCGCATGGGCGACCTCGCCGGGCTGCGCGTCACCATCGTCGGCGACGTCCTGCACAGCCGGGTGGCGCGCTCCAACGTCCTGCTGCTGCACACGCTCGGCGCCGAGGTCACCCTGGTCGCCCCACCCACCCTGGTGCCGGTCTCGGTGCACACCTGGCCCTGCGCCGTCTCGTACCGGATCGAGGACGTCCTTCCCAAGAGTGACGTCGTGATGATGCTGCGGGTGCAGGCCGAGCGCATGAAGGGGGAGTTCTTCCCCACCGCGCGCGAGTACAGCCGCCGCTACGGCCTGGACCGTGAGCGCTTCGCCCGGTTGCCGGCGGACGCCATCGTCATGCACCCGGGTCCCATGGTTCGCGGCATGGAGATCTCGGCCGAGGTCGCCGACTCCCCGCGGTCCACCGTCACCGAGCAGGTGACCAACGGACTCAGCGTCCGCATGGCGGTGCTGTACCTGCTGCTCGGCGGATCCGAGTCCGCGATCGGTAACCAGGAGGCGCAGGGATGACCCAGACCAGTACGGCCGAGAACGCGCCGGTGCGGGTGATCCGCGGGGCGCGGATCGCCGGTGGCCCCGAGGAGACCAGCGACATCGTGATTCGCGACGGTGTCATCGCCGCTGTGGGGTCCGACGCGCGAGCGCAGGCGGACGCCGGTGGGGTCGAGGTCATCGACGCCACCGGACTGCTCGCCCTGCCGGGCTTGGTGGACCTGCACACCCACCTGCGCGAGCCGGGCCGCGAGGACGCCGAGACGGTGGCCACGGGCGCCCGCGCCGCCGCCGTGGGCGGCTACACCGCCGTGCACGCGATGGCCAACACCGACCCCGTGGCCGACTCCGCCGGTGTCGTGGAGCAGGTCTGGCGACTCGGACACGACGCCGGTTACTGCGACGTGCGACCGGTGGGAGCCGTTACCCGCGGACTGCGGGGCCAGCAGCTGGCCGAGCTCGGCGCCATGGCCGACTCCGTCGCCGGGGTGCGGGTGTTCTCCGACGACGGCGTGTGCGTCTCCGACGCCCTGCTCATGCGGCGGGCACTGGAGTACGTCAAGGCGTTCGGCGGCGTGATCGCCCAGCACGCCCAGGAGCCCCGACTGACCGAGGGCGCCCAGATGAACGAGGGGGTCGTCTCCGATCGTCTGGGGTTGGGCGGTTGGCCGGCCGTCGCCGAGGAGGCGATCATCGCCCGCGACTGCCTCCTCGCCGAGCACGTGGGCTCGCGGCTGCACATCTGCCACGTCTCCACCAGCGGTTCGGTACAGATCATCCGGTGGGCCAAGGACCGTGGCTGCGACGTCACCGCCGAGGTGACCCCGCACCACCTGCTGCTCACCGACGACCTGGCCGAGAGCTACGACCCGGTTTTCAAGGTCAACCCGCCGCTGCGCACCACCGAGGATGTCACCGCGCTACGCCAGGCACTCGCCGACGGCACGATCGACAGTGTGGCCACCGACCACGCGCCGCACCCGGTCGAGGCCAAGGAAACCGAGTGGTCCAACGCCGCGATGGGGATGGTGGGGCTGGAGTCCGCGCTGTCCGTTGTCCAGCACACGATGGTGGACAACGGCCTACTCGACTGGTCCGGCGTGGCCGACCGCATGTCGTTCGCCCCGGCGCGCATCGGGCGCGTGCGAGGCCACGGCCGACCGATCGCGCCCGGCGAGCCGGCCAACATCACGCTGTACGACGCGGGTACCACCAGGGATATCGACCCGGCCGCGCTGGTCTCCAAGAGCGGCAACACCCCCTACCGGAGTATGCGCCTGCCGGGGCGGGTGGTCGCCACATTGCTGCGCGGTACCCCCACGGTGCTCGACGGGAAGGTCCAGTGACGTCGTTGTGGCGGTGGGGTGAGCGAGTAGTGGCAAACGAGAGGGCGGCGCCTGGCCGCCCGAAGCGAGGGGGAGTTTGAGGTGGAGGATCCAGCGATTCTCGTTCTTGAGGACGGCCGTGTTTTTCACGGCCGCTCCTTCGGAGCGCGGGGCGAGACGTTCGGTGAGATCGTTTTCAACACGGGGATGACGGGCTACCAGGAGACACTCACCGACCCGTCGTACCACCGTCAGATCGTCACGATGACCGCCCCGCACATCGGTAATACCGGAGTGAACGACGACGACCCGGAGTCGGGCAGGATCTGGGTCGCGGGCTACGTGGTGCGTGAGCCGGCGCGTATCCCGTCGAACTGGCGGTCCCGGCGCACACTGGACGAGGAACTGGTCCGCCAGGGTGTGGTCGGTATCGCGATTCCGGGAACCCGCGCGCTCACCCGGCACCTGCGGGACCGCGGGGCGATGCGGGCGGCGATCTCCAGCACCGAGACGGAACCGGATCGGCTGTTGCGGCGGGTGCTGGACAGCCCACAGATGGGTGGGGCCGACCTGGCAGGCGAGGTCACCGTCACCGAGCCCTACGTCGTCAGCCCACCCGAGGGGGTGCCGGCGCGGTTCCGGGTGGCCGCCGTCGACCTCGGCATCAAGGCAATGACACCGCAGCGGCTGGCGGAGCGGGGCTGCGAGGTCACGGTGCTGCCGGCGAACACGAGCGTCGAGGACCTCCTGGCCATGCGGCCCGACGGTGTGTTCTTCAGCAACGGGCCGGGGGACCCGGCGGCGATGGACGGGGCCGTGGCGACGATGCGCGGGGTGCTCGACGCCGGGATCCCGCTGTTCGGGATCTGCTTCGGTAACCAGATCCTCGGCCGGGCGCTGGAACTGGGCACCTACAAGCTGCGGTTCGGTCACCGAGGGGTGAACCAGCCGGTGCGCGAGGTACACAGCCGGCGTGTCCACATCACCAGCCAGAACCACGGGTTCGCGGTCGACGCGCCCGCCAGCGGGCCGTTCGAGACGCCCTACGGGCGCGCCGAGGTCAGCCACATCGGGCTCAACGACAACGTCGTGGAGGGGCTGCGGTTGCTGGACCGGCCCGCGTTCAGCGTGCAGTACCACCCCGAGGCCGCGGCCGGGCCGCACGACGCGGCCGAGATGTTCGACGCGTTCCGCGACCTGATGGCCCAACACTCCGCCCAGCCCACCCAGCCCGCCCAGCCGTAGAGGACAACGAGGAAACAATGCCGCGCCGTAGTGACCTGACCTCCGTTCTCGTGATCGGATCCGGGCCGATCGTCATCGGCCAGGCGTGCGAGTTCGACTACTCGGGGACCCAGGCATGCCGGGTCCTCAAGGAGGAGGGGCTTCGCGTAATCCTGGTGAACTCCAACCCGGCCACGATCATGACGGACCCGGAGTTCGCCGACGCCACCTACGTGGAGCCCATCACCCCCGAGATGATCGAGAAGGTCATCGCCAAGGAGCGCCCCGACTCGCTGCTGCCCACCCTGGGCGGCCAGACTGCCCTTAACGCCGCGGTCGCGCTGTACGAGTCCGGTGTGCTCGCCAAGTACAACGTGGAGCTGATCGGCGCCAACATCGACGCCATCCAGGCCGGTGAGGACCGCGACACGTTCAAGGAGATCGTCGGCCGCATCGGTGCCGACTCGGCGAGTTCGCGCATCTGCCACACACTCCAGGAGTGCCTGGACGCCGCCGAGGAGCTGAAGTACCCGGTGGTGGTGCGACCGTCGTTCACCATGGGCGGATCGGGCTCCGGGTTCGCCCACGACGAGGCGGAGCTGCGCCGCATCGCCGGGCAGGGGCTGGCGCTCTCCCCAACCACCGAGGTCCTCCTGGAGGAGTCCATCCTCGGCTGGAAGGAGTACGAGCTGGAGCTGATGCGCGACGGCAACGACAACGTGGTCGTCGTCTGCTCCATCGAGAACTTCGACCCCGTGGGCGTGCACACCGGCGACTCGGTCACCGTAGCGCCGGCGATGACCCTCACCGACCGCGAGTACCAGCGGCTGCGTGACATCGGAATCGCGGTCATCCGCGAGGTCGGGGTCGACACCGGTGGCTGCAACATCCAGTTCGCCGTGAACCCGCGGGACGGGCGGATCATCGTCATCGAGATGAACCCCCGCGTTTCGCGCTCCTCCGCCCTGGCCTCGAAGGCGACGGGGTTCCCGATCGCCAAGATCGCCGCGAAGCTGGCGGTCGGGCACACGCTCGACGAGATTCCCAACGACATCACCGCCGAGACCCCGGCGAGCTTCGAGCCCACACTCGACTACGTCGTGGTCAAGGTGCCGCGGTTCGCGTTCGAGAAGTTCCCCGGCGCCGATCCGGCGCTGACGACGACCATGAAGTCGGTCGGCGAGGCCATGGCGATCGGACGGTCGTTCTCCGAGGCGCTACAGAAGGCGGTGCGTTCGGTGGAGAAGCGCGGCGTCGGGTTCACCTGGGCCGGTGACCCGGGCGACCGGGACGAGCTGCTGCGCGCCGTCGCGACCCCCACCGAGCACCGGCTACGCCAGCTCCAGCAGGCGCTGCGGGCCGACGCGACCGTGGCCGAGCTGCACGGCGCCACCGGGATCGACCCGTGGTTCCTGGACCAGATGCTGCTGATGGAGGAGACCGCGCGTGAGGTCGCGGCGGCGCCGAAGCTGGACGCCGAGCTGTTGCGCTCGGCCAAGCGGCAGGGCTTCTCCGACGAGCAGCTCGGCGAGGTCGTCGGCAAGTCCGCCGAGGTGATCCGGGAACTGCGCTACGCCCTGGGGGTGCACCCCGTCTACCTCACGGTGGACACCTGCGCCGCGGAGTTCGCCGCGCAGACGCCGTACCTGTATTCCAGTTACGACGAGGAGACCGAGGTCCCGGAGGGAACCCGACCCAAGGTGATCATTCTCGGCTCCGGCCCGAACCGGATCGGGCAGGGTGTCGAGTTCGACTACAGCTGCGTCCACGCCTGCTTCGCGCTGTCCGAGGCCGGTTACGAGACCGTGATGGTCAACTGCAACCCCGAGACCGTCTCGACCGACTACGACACCAGCGACCGGCTGTACTTCGAACCGCTGACCCTGGAGGACGTTCTGGAGGTGGTGCGCGCGGAACAGCGCACCGGCAGCGTCGTCGGAGTGATCGTACAGCTGGGCGGACAGACCCCGCTGGGGCTGGCGCGTGAACTCAAGGCGGCCGGCGTGCCCATCGTCGGCACCACCCCGGAGGCCATCGACCTGGCCGAGGACCGCGGCGAGTTCGGCAAGGTACTCGCCAACGCGGGGCTGCCCGCGCCCAAGCACGGCACGGCGCACTCGTTCGACGGGGCCCGCACGGTCGCCGACGAGATCGGCTACCCGGTCATGGTCCGGCCCTCCTACGTCCTCGGTGGACGCGGTATGGAGATCGTCTACAACGAGACCATGCTGCGTGACTACATCGCACGCAACGCCGAGGTCAGCCCGGAGTACCCGGTACTGATCGACCGGTTCCTGGACGACGCGATCGAGGTCGACGTCGACGCGCTCTACGACGGCCACGAGCTCTACCTCGGCGGGATCATGGAGCACATCGAGGAGGCCGGGATCCACTCCGGCGACTCCGCGTGCGCGATGCCGGCGGTGACCCTGGGCCACGAGGACTTCGAGCGAATCCGGTACTCCACCGAGGGCATCGCCCGCGGCTGCGGTGTTCGCGGGCTGCTCAACGTGCAGTACGCACTGGCGTCGGGTGTGCTCTACGTCCTGGAGGCCAACCCGCGTGCCTCGCGAACGGTACCGTTCGTCTCCAAGGCCAGCGCGGCGCCGCTGGCCAAGGCGGCGGCCCGGGTGATGCTGGGCTCCTCCATCGCCGAGCTGCGCCGTGAGGGCATGCTGCCCGCCGAGGGCGACGGTGGCACACTGCCCATGGACGCCCCCATATCGGTGAAGGAGGCGGTGATGCCCTTCAACCGGTTCCTCGACCGTCAGGGGGAGGGCGTCGACACCGTTCTGGGGCCGGAGATGCGCTCCACCGGCGAGGTCATGGGGCTGGACGCGGACTTCGGCGCCGCCTACGCCAAGTCGCAGCAGGCCGCGGTCGGGTCGCTGCCGAGGTCGGGCGCGGTGTTCGTCTCGGTGGCCAACCGGGACAAGCGGACCATGGTGTTCCCGGTCAAGCGGTTGGCCGACCTCGGTTTCGAGATCCTGGCGACCGAGGGGACGGCGTGGGTGCTCCGGCGCAACGGTGTTCCGGCGCGGGTCGTCCGCAAACACAGCGCGGGTCCCGGACCCGACGGGGAACGCACTATCGTGCAACTCATCCACGACGGTGAGGTCGACCTCATCGTCAACACCCCGTTCGGTGGTGCCGGGCAGGCGGGTCCGCGGCTGGACGGCTACGAGATCCGCACCGCCGCCGTCGTCCGCAGCGTGCCGAGCGTCACCACCGTGCAGGGACTGGCCGCGGCCGTGCAGGGCATCGAGGCCCTGGTTCGCGGCGACATCGGTGTGCGCTCGCTGCAGCAGCACGCCGAGACGCTGCGCGGCGGCGAGGGCTGAGGAGGACGCGCGCGGTCGTGGTGGCCCGCGTGACGCCCCGTTCGAGAGAAGGACCCACGGGTGAGCGATTCCGGACCGGTGCAGATGCGGAGCCCCGTTCTGACGGTGCGCCGTGTGGACGCCTACCACGCGATCACCGTCGTGGCGCCGAACATCGCAGAACGGTTCCGGTCCGGCCAGTTCCTCGCCGTGGCGGTCGGCGGGGAGCATTCGGGTATGCTGTTGCGCCGCCCGTTCGCGATCCACGACGTCAAACCCGACTACGGCGGCACTGTGGAGTTCCTGTTCTCCGTGGCGGGCGCGGGCACCTCCTGGCTGGCGGAGCGCCGTTCCCGGGACCTGCTCGACATCGTCGGCCCGCTCGGTCGCCCCTTCCCGCTGCCGCGTGACCCCGTGAACTGCGTCCTGGTGGGAGGGGGATCCGGGTGTGCCCCATTGTTCCCGCTGGCGCAGGCGCTGCGCCGCCGTGGCTGCCGGGTGGACCTCGTGCTCGGCGCCGCGACGGCCGACCGGGTGTGCGGCTCCATCACCGCGCGCCGGGTCGCCGAGACCGCCACGTTCGTTACCGAGGACGGCTCGTTCGGGGTGCGCGGCCGGGTGAGTGACCCACTCGGGCGGGTCATCGAGGAGACCCGCTCCGATGTCGTCTACGCCTGCGGCCCCATGCCGATGCTGCGGGCCGTGACCGCCATGGCCGACCGCTACGAGCTGCCCACCCAGGTCTCGGTCGAGGAGAGCATGGCCTGCGGCACCGGGATCTGCATGAGCTGTGTCGTCCCGATCGTGGGCGACGACGGCATCACGCGTATGGCGCGGGCGTGCGTCGACGGCCCGGTGTTCCGCGGCGAACGGGTGCGCTTCGACGACGTTGGCACGATTCCCTTCGACGCGCTGGGCGCGCCCGGGTGGAAGGCCCAGCCCGACGGTCGCGGCGCCGACCGCGAGGCCGGGTGAGGCCGTCCGCGCGCCGGGTGGCCTCAGAGTACGGTGCCGCGGCGCGAACCGAGTCCCCGATGAGAGGTTGCACCGCCAAATGAGCTCCGACCTGCGGATCCGACTGGGCCGGGTGGAGTTGGGCAACCCCATCATGACCGCGGCGGGATGCGCGGGAACCGGCCGTGAGCTCGCGCGGTTCGTGGATATCGCCCAGATGGGAGCGATCGCCACGAAATCGGTCATGCTGGAACCACGCGCCGGACGGCCGTCGCCGCGCATGGCCGAGACACCGAGCGGGATGCTCAGCTCCATCGGGTTGCAGGGACCGGGGATCGACGTCTTCCTGGAGCGCGACCTTCCCTGGCTGCTCTCCCGGGGCGGCACCCCGGTGGTCTCCATCGCCGGCGGGAGCGCCCCGGAGTACGCCGAGTTGGCGCGGCGCCTCTCCGAGGCGGGCGGGGTCGCGGTGGTCGAGATCAACCTGTCCTGTCCGAACCCCGCCGACCAGGGACGGGACTTCACCGACGACCCGGCCGAGGCGGCGCGTGTGGTGCACGCCGTGCGCTCCCACACCCACTCCGACATCCCGGTGTTCGCGAAGCTGGCCCCGGACGTGGCCGACCTCGTTGGCCTGGCCTCGGCGTGTGTCGAGGCGCGCGCCGATGGGTTGTCGATGGTCAACACCATACGTGGCATGGCCATCGACCCCGCGACCCTGCGCCCCGCGGTGGCCGGCGGGCTGGGCGGGCTCTCGGGGCCGGCGATCCGGCCGATCGCGGTCAACTGCGTCTACCGGGCGCGGGCCGCGCTGCCGGACGTCCCCATCATCGGTATGGGCGGGGTACGCACCGGGGCCGATGTCCTGGAGTTCATGGCGGCCGGGGCGACGGCGGTCGCCGTGGGGACGGTGAACTTCGCCGACCCCTCCGCCTGCGCGCGTATCCTGCGTGAGT
Source organism: Halostreptopolyspora alba (assembly GCA_003725585.1). GTDB lineage: Bacteria > Actinomycetota > Actinomycetes > Streptosporangiales > Streptosporangiaceae > Lipingzhangella > Lipingzhangella alba. The sequence goes on from RJMB01000003.1 coordinate 49,343, forward strand.
TCGAGGAGTCCGTCGCGGGCCGGGGGGTGGCCCGCGTGAGCGAGCTGGTGGGGGCGGCCCACCGGCCCACCGGGGCCTCCCTGGGAGGATAGGGCGCGGCCCCGGGAAGCTGGCGGACGGGGAAAGCTGGGACCCCGCCGGCCGCACGCGCGTCCACGACCGCGAGGGCGGTCCGCACGGATCCGCCGAGTGGGGGGCTCGGAAAGCGAAGTGGGGCCCGGGCGCGTGCATGAACCGGTGCAACCGGGGAACCGCACGTGGCAGCGATCAATGCTGTTCACTGGTGGGACCGCAGGATCTCGCTGCGGGCCCGCGCCGCCCCGCTTATCCATGACGCCCAGAAGGAGGACGAACGTGGCCGCGCCCATCGCCGTCGCCATTGACGCACCCGAGATCGAGACCGCAGCCCGGTGGGCATCGGCTGTGGCGCCACACGTCAGCACGGTCAAGGTCGGCCTGGAGCTGTACCTGCGCTATGGCCCCGAGGTGATCACCACAGTGCGGGGCGCCAACAAGGTGTCGATCTTCCTCGACCTGAAACTGCACGACATCCCCGACACGGTCGCACGGGCGACCCGCAACGTCGCCCGCCTACGGCCCTCCTACCTGACCGTGCACGCCACGGGCGGCAGGGACATGATCGCCGCGGCGGTCGAGGCCGCCCCCGAAACCAGGATCACAGCGGTGACGATCCTCACGTCACTGGACGACGCCGCGCTCGAGACGGTCGGGATCCGCGGCCCGGCGCACGACGCGGTTCGGCGGCTCGCCGTGCTGGCGGTGGACGCCGGGGCGCAGGCGCTCGTGTGCTCGCCGCACGAGGTCGCCGCGCTGCGTGCCGAGGTTGGGCCGGACGTAACGTTGATCACGCCGGGGGTGCGCCCCGCTGGTACCGATCGGGGGGACCAGGCCCGGGTCGCCACGCCCGAGGAGGCACTCGCCGCGGGGGCCGACCTGCTGGTCATCGGCCGCCCCATCACCCAGGTCCCGGATCCGGGCGCGGCGGCCGCCTCGATCGCGGCCGCCCTGCGCCGTTCGGAGACCGCGTCGGCGTGATGGCCGCGCCGAGCCGACGGGGCTACCGGTGCGCGAGGGGCGCGGCGTCCGGGGGCGCCGATGCCTGTCACTGTGTGATCATTTTTGGGTGTGAGAGGTACCGCGTTGGTGTGTGACCATAATTCGGCCGAAAGTGGCCGCCATGAGGTGGGTCACGATGGGAAGGGGCGGCTGAGAGCCCGCGAAAGCGCCCCCGGGCAGGCCGGAAGCCCCGGATTCAATATCTCTGCGCAATCGGATTGTGGCACAGCGTAATTAATCGGATGAAATGGCGCTTGAAAGGCCACTTTGCGTTGCCGAACGGGGTCCGAACCTACTAACTTGCGCAGGCGTCCGCCCTCTACAAACGAGAGAAAACCGAGGTGACCCGGCGTGGCCCTTCCTCCCCTCACACCAGAACAGCGCGCCGCGGCTCTGGAGAAAGCCGCGAAGGCCAGAAAAGAGCGCGCGGAAGTCAAGAACCGACTCAAGCACGGCGGAGTGTCGCTGTCCGAAGTTCTCTCCGACGGACAGACCGATGACGTCATCGGGAAGATGAAGGTCTCCGCTCTGCTCGAATCGCTTCCGGGTGTCGGCAAGGTGCGAGCCAAGCAGATCATGGAGCGTCTGAACATCGCTGAGTCGCGGCGCGTTCGCGGGCTCGGCGCCAACCAGCGTTCGGCTCTCGAGCGCGAATTCGGTGGCGTCGAGTAGCTAGAAGCGGCGGTGCGGTTCCCCTCGAGGGGAACCGCACCGCGATCGGCTCTCGGCGAACAATGGCGGGATCCGTGACGGATACTGGCCGCGGCGCGGCCAGTATCGCCCCTTTCACGGGTGAGATCCCCGGCCGCGCCGCGGCTCGGTGGTATAAAAGACCAATCACCACCGGACCGGTAGTCCCTGGGGAGCTGGCGCTTCGGCCGGCCTCCTGGGACCGGAGGCCGTCCGTCCCGTTGTCCCCGCGCCCGCGGGTGTTCGTTGAGAGTCTGATCGTCATTGCCTGTTGCGCCCGGAAGCGACGCCGTCTCCCCGGCGGCCCCACGCCTCATCGTGCTGTCCGGCCCCTCCGGCGTGGGAAAGAGCACAGTCGTGCGGAAGCTGCGGCAGCGGCAACCCGAGGTCTGGCTGTCGGTGTCGGTGACGACCCGTCCGCCACGGCCGGGGGAGACCGAGGGCGTCGAGTATTACTTCACCAGTGACGCCGAGTTCGACCGGATGGTCGCCGAGGGTGAGCTCCTGGAATGGGCCTCGTTCGCGGGCAACCGGTACGGCACTCCGCGACGCCCGGTCGAGGAGTGGCTGCGCTCGGGCCACCCGGTGCTGCTGGAGATCGACCTACAGGGCGCGCGGCAGGTGCGCGATTCCATGCCGGAGTCGTTCCACGTCTTTTTGACCCCTCCCTCGTGGGAGGAGCTGGTCCACCGGCTCTCGGGGCGTGGCACCGAGGACGCCGAGGTGGTGCGGCGCCGGCTCGACACGGCGAGGGTCGAGATCGCCGCGGAGAAGGAGTTCGACGCCACACTCGTCAACACATCCGTGTGTGATGTCTGCGCCGAACTGCTAGCGTTGATCCAGGCACAGCAGGTGTGATACCCGCGTGCCCATCGCGGGGTTCCCGCGGTGGACATCCAACCAGAGTCCCGATCCGGGATCACGACCGTCTAGGGGTACGCAACGTGGCAGGCACCGAGCCCGTCGCCGAAGGCATCACCAACCCGCCGATCGACGACCTCCTGGAGTGCGTCGAGAGCAAGTACAGCCTGGTGACCATGTCCTCCAAGCGCGCCAGGCAGATCAACGCCTACTACGCGCAGCTCGGTGAAGGGCTGCTCGAGTACGTGGGACCACTGGTCGAGACCCAGGTCCAGGAGAAGGCGCTCTCCATCGCGCTGCGCGAGATCAAGGGTGGCCTACTGACCGCCGAGCCCTACGAGAGCTCCTAGAGCCTTTGGGGGAGCCCCGCCGTTCCGGGTGGGGCCTCGGCGGGCCGACCCGTACGGGGACGGGGACGGGGCCACGTCCCCGCGGGCAGTGGGAAGTAGCGTCATTGTCGTGAACAGAGACAATCCGCCCGAGGTCGTTCTCGGCGTAGGCGCGGGAATCGCCGCGTACAAGGTCTGTGAGCTGCTGCGCGACTTCACCGAGTCCGGACACCGGGTCCGGGTCGTGCCGACCGCCGACGCGCTGCGTTTCGTGGGGGAGCCCACCTGGGCGGCGCTCTCCGGCCGCCCCGTGGCCACCGGTGTGTGGGACGCGGTGCACGAGGTTCCGCACGTGCGTATCGGCCAGGATGCCGACCTGGTCTTCGTCGCTCCAGCCACCGCCGATCTGCTGGCCAGGGCCGCTCACGGAATGGCCGACGACCTTCTCAGTAACACGCTGTTGACCGCGCGGTGTCCGATCGTGTTCGCTCCCGCGATGCACACCGAGATGTGGGAGCACCCGGCCACTCGCGCCAACGTCGAGACGCTGCGTTCTCGCGGCGCGGTCGTGCTGGAACCCGCGGCCGGGCGGCTGACCGGCGCCGACACCGGACGCGGCAGGCTGCCCGACCCCCGGGAGCTCTTCGCCGTCGGGCGTCGTGTCCTGCGGCGAGGCGCCGCCGCCGAGACCGATCTGGCCGGCCGCAGGGTACTGGTCACCGCCGGCGGCACCCGCGAGGACATCGACCCGGTGCGGTTCCTCGGCAACCGCTCCTCGGGCCGGCAGGGCTATGCCCTCGCCGCCACCGCCGCCGCCCGTGGCGCCAAGGTCGTGCTGGCCTCGGCGAACGTCGAGCTGCCCGACCCCGCCGGGGTCGAGGTGGTCCGGGTGGGCTCCGCGCGGGAGATGCGCGAGGCGGTGTTGGCCGAGCGTGAGGGCGTCGACGCTGTCGTCATGGCGGCGGCGGTCGCCGATTTTCGCCCCGCCACCAGTGCCGAAGGCAAGATCAAGAAGGGTGAGGACCAGCCCGCCACGATCGCGCTCACAGAGAATCCCGACATTCTGGCCGAACTCACACATAATCGTGTGAATGGTCACCAGGTGATCGTGGGATTCGCCGCCGAGACCGACCACGTACTGGAGCACGGGCGGGCCAAGCTCGCCCGCAAGGGCTGTGACCTGCTGGTAGTGAACCAGGTGGGGGAGGGACGAGCGTTCGGTTCCCAGGACAACCAGGCGGTCGCGCTGGGGGGCGACGGCTCGGCGGTCGAGATTCCGTACGGCCCCAAGGAGGATCTCGCCGACCGGGTGTGGGACCTCGTCGGAGACCGTCTCGCGGTGGTCTGAGCACCGGTCGGCTGTTGCGTTGCGGGCGACCCGTTTCGTATTCCGCTACAGAAAATCGCAGCACAGCGGGATGATTCGGCGGGTCGTGAAAATTTTCCCGTGATGTGCGTCACACTGCGGGCTTGTGCCTCTGAGGAGGGATTCCGTGGTCGTGAGCGCTCCCAACAGCGGCCCGCTGAGCTGCCTGAACGTCCAAAGTGACCCCCCTCCTCCGGTTGCGCTGAGGGGCGGCCCACTACAGTGGACCAGGAATCCAACCGCGTTGGTCGGGTTTCGCCGGGGCGCGTCGCGTCCTTCCGGCGGGAGTCGAGCAACGCCGACAACTGTCAGCCAGCAGCCGCTGCAAGGAGTCTTTGAACGTGTCCCGTCGCCTTTTCACCTCCGAGTCGGTCACCGAAGGTCACCCCGACAAGATGGCCGACCAGATCAGTGACGCGCTTCTCGACGCGATGATCAAGGACGACCCCAAGAGCCGGGTCGCCGTCGAGACGATGATCACCACTGGGCAGGTGCACGTCGCCGGTGAGGTCACCACGCAGACCTACGTCGACATCCCCGACATTGTCCGGAAGAAGATCCTGGAGATCGGTTACGACTCCTCCGCCAAGGGATTCGACGGGGAGTCCTGCGGGGTCTCCGTCTCCATCGACGCCCAGTCCCCCGACATCGCCCAGGGTGTTGACGAGGCTTACGAGGCCCGCGTCGAGAACGAAGAGGACAAGCTCAACAGCCAGGGTGCCGGCGACCAGGGTCTGATGTTCGGTTACGCGAGCAGGGAGACCCCCGAGCTGATGCCGCTGCCGATCAAGCTCGCTCACGCGCTCTCACAGCGCCTGTCGAAGGTCCGGCACGAGGGCACCGTCCCCTACCTGCGTCCCGACGGCAAGACGCAGGTCACCGTCGAGTACGACGGCACCAAGCCGGTCCGGCTGGACACGGTGGTCGTCTCCAGCCAGCACGCCCCCGACATCAACCTCGACGAGCTGCTCACGCCGGACGTGAAGGAGCACGTGATCGAGCCCATCGTGGCCAACTACGGTCTCGAGGCCGACAACTACCGGCTGCTCGTCAACCCCACGGGCCGGTTCGAGGTCGGTGGCCCCATGGGTGACTGCGGTCTGACCGGCCGCAAGATCATCGTCGACACCTACGGTGGCTACGCCCGCCACGGTGGTGGCGCGTTCTCCGGCAAGGACCCGTCCAAGGTGGACCGCTCCGCCGCGTACGCCACCCGCTGGGTCGCCAAGAACATCGTCGCCGCCGGCCTGGCCGAGCGCGCCGAGGTGCAGGTCGCCTACGCGATCGGTAAGGCGCACCCGGTCGGCGTGTTCATCGAGACCTTCGGCACCGAGCAGGTCGCTCCGGAGGTCATCGAGAAGGCCGTCAACGAGGTCTTCGACCTTCGTCCGGCCGCGATCGTGCGTGACCTCGACCTGCTGCGCCCGATCTACGCCCAGACCGGCGCTTACGGCCACTTCGGTCGTGACAACAGCGACTTCACCTGGGAGAAGACCGACCGCGCCGAGGCCCTGAAGAACGCCGTCGGCGCCTAAGGAACGGGCTCGCGACGAGTCTCACCTTCCGCATCGTGTGGCCGCGTCCCCCGTGGGGCGTGGCCACACGCGTGTGCCCGACCCCACGGAGTCAGCCCCAGACGACCTCCCCGCCGAACCGGTCGGCGAAGGACCGCGCATCGGCGAGGCTGTGGATCCCATCCCCACGCTGAGTTCATCTCGGCGCTGATTGAGGAGCAGGCGTGGTTACCCGAGTGACGCCCCAGCAGTCGTCTCCGGAAGAACTGTCCGGCGTTGCCTGGCGTATCAGTAGTTTCAGTGACAATGGTGGGCCTACGTGCGTAGAGGCCGGTCCTTTGGTTGATGGCTCTGGGCGTGTGGCGGTGCGGCACAGTCACTATCCGCGTGGCACGGTGGTGGTGTACGCGCGTGGGGAGTGGGCGGCGTTTACCGCCGCGGTGCGCGCTGGTGAGTTCGGCGACCCGCACTGACTGTCGTTGATCTTGTAGCTGTCGGCACGGAAAGCGATTGCCATTCTCGACAGCTACAAGATCAACGGAGGTCAGCGGAGCCGGCGGGGGACCGATTCCGGCCGCCGGTGCCACCGCCGACCACGACCGTGCCGTCCTCCGGGGGCGAGCCGCCGTCCTCCGAGGGGCGAGGCCGTCCCGCCGTCTCACCCGACGAGCAGGTGGGCCAGCCGGTCCAGGTCGGACTCGTTCGCGAAACGAACGTGTTCGGCCACCTCGCCCAGGTCGGCCTCGTCCTCCGAGAGGGGCACGAGCGACCACTCGACGCTGGCGGCCTCACCCTCCAACCGTATGAGGGCCGTCCTCGCCCCGGCGAAGTCCTCGTCACTGACGAACGCGGTGCCGTGCCGTTCGCAGTCCTCCAGGTCCATCCCGCAGGTCTGGCCCGGTTCGGCCGGATGCGACGGGTAGGTGACCGTGACCTCGCCGGTCCTCGCGTTCTTCTGGTCGTAGCTGATGGCGAGCCCACCGTGGACGTCCGTGGTGGCCTCCACCGCCTCCCACTTCTGGGAGTCGATGACCGCCGGGGTCACATCCGCCAGCGTCACGTGGCGGTGCCACGAGACCTGGGCCTGGGTGATCGCGGGTACCAGAAGCAGCACCACGGCCGGGTATCCGACGAGCGCGGGTGGCAGGCGCCAGAGCAGTCTCCGAGCCCTCAACCGCCACCCCAGCACCACGAAGCCGAACAGCAGCGTTCCGGTGGTGCAGGCGAACACCTGGGCCGTGGTGAGGTCCCACCCATAGCGGAGGCTGAGCGACAGCACGAGTGCCAGACCGGCCAGGACGAGGCCCGCGGCCACCGCGACGGGCGACCGCTCCCCGAGGTGGTGGAGGAGCCGGGAGAAGAACCAGATGAGCAGGGCGGTGAGCCCCCACGCCGTGAGTGTGAACGCGCCCAGGTGGGGAAACGTCACCGAAATCGTGGAGTCCCCGAGCTGTTCGAACGCGTGCGCGATCCGGTTCAGGTAGTGGCCGATCCACACGATCGCGACCACGCACGCCGCGCCGATGGCCGCTCCCGTCCTCGGACGCGTGCCCGCCGTGGGCTCGCTCCCGTTCGTGGGTAACCGCGTGCCGTTCACCGGCCCCTCCGAAGTCACGCCGGGCGTCTTGGTGACACCTTCGCCGTCCATTGTGCGCCCACCGGGGCCGGACTCGTGCTCACGCCCCTGCTGGTGGCCGAACGTGGCCGGTGAGGTTTCCGGTACATTTGGTGAGTCGCCAGTCGCGACCGGTGTTTTCGCCCATCCGCTTTATTGAGGATTCTCCTGTCTATGTCGCGGTCGTCTTTGTGTCTTCTCGTCGTCGCGTTCTCGGGATCCGCGGTTCTGGTCGGGAGCGTGCCACCGGTGACGGGAGACACGGTCATGGGTCCCGCCACCGGTGAGTCCGCCGTTGTCACGGGAACCGGCCAGCCGGGCTCCTCCGGCGACGGTGCCCCCGCCGTCGGCGCCCGAATCGACGCGCCTGGCGCGCCCGCGCTCGACAGTCACGAAGCCCCCTCCGTGGCCGAGTCCGGAGAGGGGAGGGTCCGGCTCGTGGCCGCCACCGACCCTCCGGACGGGACCGTGGCGGACGGCGAGGGGGATCTCACGCTGGGGTCGATCCCCTGGGGCGCCGTGGCGTGGTCGATCGCGGGGCTCGTGGGGCTCGTGGTGGTGGCGCTGGCCGTACTGGTGCTGCGCCGGCCCACGGAGGCGATGATCTCAGTGGTGGCGTGGGGGGTCGCCCTCTACACATCGTTGCGCGAGAGGGGCGACCGGATCCGGGGACGCGGCGGCTCCCGCAGCGGCGCTGGAGACCGGGAAACCGGCCCCGGCAGCGGGGGATGACAGTACCCCGCCCACCCCGAGGGTCGCCAAAGAACCGCGTGAACCGCGCCCCCACCCGGCGCCGTCGTTCCACCGTTGGCCGGTTCGCCTTTTGTCGGAGAACGGGGCCACGGAAAAGCGCCGATTCTCGCGCGACCTCCTCGGGTAGGATTCGGCTCCCCGAGGGGCGGCAACTGGGCGTGCGTGAACCCGAGGGGTGACCCCGGATAAGATCGCGGGATCAGCGTCTACCTCCCCGTCTCCCCGTGGAGTTTCGTGGTTTCCGCCGCATCCGTGGGGGCGGTGATGGGGCATTCCCGAACGGGGCGCGGCGCGCGCCTTTTCCGGGGCGAGAACCACGACGCCCGAATTCCCGGGAAGGGCGGGTAGCCACCACAATCCGGCACGCGCGGTCCGTCCGGCGCACCCACCCACCATGGCCATCCCCGAACAAGGGAGTGTGCAGCAGCCGAATGTCCGAGCTCACCGTTGACCACCTCGCCAACCTCTACCGGAGGTACGCCGAACCCCTCGGGGAGGTGCGCGCGGCCCAGCGCGACTTCCTACGCGCGAGGCGCGGCGCGCTCACCCCCCAGCTGGACGATCTGGAAGCCGAGATCAGCTACCTGCTGGTCCGGGAACACCAGCCCACTGCCATGGCGGAGATCGGCACCCTGCACGGGTGGTCGACCACGTGGCTCCTGTCCGCGCTGCGCGACAACGGGTTCGGTGAGCTGCGCTCGTTCGACCTGATGGACAACGCGGCGAGGAACGTGCCCGACGGGCTGGCCGCGGGCCGCTGGAGCTTCCACAAGGGCGACATCCGCTCCCAGCCGGACCTGCTTCCCGAGAAGATCGACTACCTGTTCATCGACGCGGCGCACAATGGGCGTTTCGCCCAGTGGTACATCGACACGGTGTTCCCACGACTGGCGAGCGGGGTTCCGGTCAGCGTGCACGACGTGTTCCACCAGAGTTACGCGCTGCCGTTCACCGAGGGCCGGGTGGTGCTGCGCTGGCTCGCCGAGCGCCGGGCGCCGTTCCTCACCCCCTCGCGCGCCCGGGCCAGGCACGTCAACGAGGCGCTGTGGGCGGTCAAACGGGAGTTGGGCCTGGACGAGCCCGTCCACACCGGCCGTGACAACCCGATGGTCTTCTTCCGGATGCCCTGACCGCCCCGGAGCCGCCGTCGCGGATGCGGGTCGCCGCGGGGTCGCCTCGGGTCAGATCCGGATCGTGGTGCTGCGGACGATCTCGAACACCGGGTGCTTCGGCGCTTCCGCGACGAACGCCTCGACCGAGTCATCGGGCGTGGTCTCGAAGTAGGGGCCGACGACGGCCGCGCGGGGGTGGCGCAGGTAGGCGCGCAGGACGGGCGCGGCCCGCTCCGGGCCGACCTCGCGCACACTGACCATCTCGATCCACCCACCGTGACGCAGGGTCGCGAACCCGTCCTTGCGGATGTTGTGGACCCAACCCACCTCGCCGTAGGGAGCCACCAGGAACCGGCCGCGCTCGTCCTCCTGCACGCTCACCGGGGTGGTGCGCAGGAACCCCGACCTGCTGCCGCGTGTGGTGAGCAGCTGTAGCTCCGACGGGGAGATCCCGTACCTGATGAAGCCGGCGACCACGGCGTTCGCGGTGCGGCGGAGCCTCGTCATACGGAAGCGCGTGTCGTTACCCATCAGCCTCTCCCTCGCGTCGGCTCTCCCCATTCTGCGGGGTGCGCCGGCCCACCCGCGACCGCGGCACGTCAGCGGAACGCGGAGACCCCGGTGACCGCCTGCCCCAGGCTCAGCGCGTGGATCTCCGCCGTGCCCTCGTAGGTGGCCACCGTCTCCAGGTTCAACATGTGCCGCAACACCGGGTACTCCAGAGTGATGCCGTTGGCGCCGTGGATGGAACGCGCCTCACCCGCCACCCGCTGGGCGGCGGCGACACAACTGAGCTTGCCGAAGCTCACGTGGGTGTGGTGGCAGCGTCCCGCGTCCTTGAGCCGGCCGATCTGCAGGGCGGTGAGCCCGGCCTGGTTGACGTCGACGAGCATGTCCGCCAGCTTGCGCTGGGTGAGCTGGAAACCGGAGATCGCCCGGCCGAACTGCTCCCGTGTGGCGGCGTAGTCCAACGCCGCCTGGTAGCAGGCGCGGGCCGCTCCGGTCGCGCCCCACACGATCCCGTAACGGGCCTCGTTGAGGCACGACAGCGGGGAGCCGAGCCCGCCCGACCCCGGCAGCACAGCGGACTCGGGCAGCCGTACCCCGTCCAGCACCAGCTCGGAGGTGATCGACGCCCGCAGCGAGAGCTTGCGGTGGACCACGTTGGCGGAGAACCCGGGAGTGTTCGTGGGCACCACGAAGCCGCGGATCCCGTCCTCGGTCGCCGCCCAGACAACGGCGACGTCGGCGATGGAGCCGTTGGTGATCCACATCTTGGTGCCGTCGAGCACCCAGTCCGAGCCGTCGCGGCGGGCGCGCGTGCGCATGGACCCGGGGTCGCTCCCGGAGTCGGGCTCGGTCAGTCCGAAGCAACCGATCAGCTCACCCGCGGCCATCTTGGGCAGCCAGGTGTTCTTCTGCTCCTCGGAGCCGAACCTGTGGATCGCTGTCATGGCGAGGGAGCCCTGAACCGACACGAAACTGCGCAGTCCGGAGTCGACCGCCTCCAGCTCGCGGCAGGCCAACCCGTAGGACACGGCGCTCGCGCCCGCGCACCCGTAACCGTCGAGGTGCATCCCGAACACCCCGAGGTCGCCGAAGGACTTGGCGAGCGCGCGGGCATCGGGGATGGTGCCCGCGTCGAACCAGTCGGCGACGTTGGGCAGCAGCTCCCCGGTGGCGAAGTCGCGGACGGTGTCGCGGATGTCGCGCTCCTCCGCGGAGAGCGAGCCGTCCACCTCGAGGAAGTCACCCGGGTCGGGGGCGGTGGCCTTGTGCGCGTTGCTCATCTCGACCTCTCTCATCGTCGTGGTGCGTCGCTGCGTTCCTCGGCCGCGAACACGACCCCGCGTTCGGCCATGGCGGTGATGCGCTCGCGCGGGATGCCCAACTCGTCGAGCACCCCGGTGGAGTGCTGGCCGAGCAGCGGGGGCGGCAGTGTGCCCCCACCCCCGCCGGGGGATCCCAGCTGGAAGCCGGGGCGCAGCAGGTCGAGGACGCCGGCGGTCGGGTGCGCCACGGTTGTCGTGGCCTCGTCCCCGGCGGCGTTGGCCGCGTGGACCGCGTCGAGCACCCCTCTGACCCGGCCGACCGGCACCCCGGCGGCCGTCAGCACCGCCAGCCACTCCGCGGCGCGCCGGGTGCGCAACGTCGCGGTGATCTCGCCGACCAGTTCCTCGCGGTGCTCGATCCGGTTGGGGTTGCTGGCGAACCGGGCGTCGGCGGCGAGGTCGGGGCGCTCCAGGGCCTCACACAGGCGTTGGTACAGCGAGTCGTTGCCGGCGGCGATCACGATGTCGTCGTCGGCGGTGCGAAACGTCTGGTACGGCACGATCGAGGGGTGGGCGTTGCCGTAACGCGCCGGTTCCTCACCGGTGACCAACGCCTGCTGGCTCAGGCTGGCCAGGCTCGACAGAGCCGAGTTGATCAGCGACGCGGTCACGTGCTCACCCCGGCCCGTGGCCCGGGCCCGCATCAGCGCGCCGAGAATCGCGACCGTGGCGTTCAGCCCGGTCAGGATGTCGCTCATGGCGACCCCAACCCGGCTGGCCGGCCCCTCCGGCGGCCCCGTCGCCCGCATCAGTCCGCTCTCGGCCTGCACGATGGCGTCGAACCCGGGGCGCCCCGCCGGCTCGTGCCCGGTTCCGAAACCGGTGATGGAGCAGTAGACCACCGCCGGGTTGCGCGCCGCGACCGTCTCGTGGTCCAAGCCGAGCCGCTCGACGACTCCGGGGCGGAAGTTCTGGATCACGACGTCGGCCCCGGCGCACAGCTCCCGCACGGCCTCGCGCCCCTCCGGCGCCTTGACGTCGATGGCCAGGCTGCGCTTGCCGCGGTTGACGGAGAGGAAATAGGCGGACTCGCCGTGAGCCCACGGCGGCCCCCACGCCCGGGTGTCGTCGCCGTACTCGGGGTGCTCCACCTTGACGACGTCGGCCCCCATGTCGGCCAGGAGCATCGTCGCGTACGGGCCCGCGAGTACCCGGGAGAGGTCGGCCACGCGGACCCCCGCGAGCGGCCGGTCACCCTCCGTGGTGGCCCCGTGGTGGTTCTGGTTTCCTGGGCCGGGCCGCACTAGCGCTCCGCCTCCCGGTCGTCACTGAGCTGCCGGTAGGTCTCGACGCAACGGCGCAGTGCCGTGGTCAGCGCCCCACCCGAGTGGCCGGCGTAGCGCCGCTGGACACGCCGCACCAGACCGGAGGCGTCCTCGGCCACCGAGGCGCCCTCGACCAGGGCGCGGAAGAAGTCTCTGGCGAGATCCGTGAGCAGTGTGGTGTCGGCGGCCACGATACTGCCGTCGGACATGTCGACCGCGAGGATCACACCGAGGCGCTCGTACTGCGAATGGCTCGCCACGGCGTCGGGAAGCCGGGCGTAGCCCGACACCAGAACAACATCGGGATTACTGAGCAGGCGCCGTATCCGGTCGTCTCCGTGCACGGTCGCGTCCCTTCCGTCTGGGCAGCCGAAAACTCCACCATGCTGGAGTCTCGCGCCTGGTGGGACGGCCGGGGGAGCGCCCGACGCCCGCGGCAGGAGGGCAGCGGCACCAGTATCGCCGATGCGCGCTCGGCGATGTCAAACCGGGCGGTATGTCGGCGCCCCGCGAGGGACACCCGGCCCGTGCGCGCTTCGGACACACATCGTGTCCCCGCCTGGGCCGAGACACCCCTGGCGGTTCGCGCGTCCCGAACGGAGTACCGCGCACCGAACTGGACCCCGGGCGAACGGACGGTAGCATCGGGCCGAGCGGGAGGAGTGGGAAGGATCACCGGGAACGCGGACACGGCGCCACCCCGGGGATCCTTGACCGGAGCGGCCCGGGGAGCGCGATCGTGACCGACGAGGGATGGGCAGTGCCCGTTGACGAGGCCGTTGGTGTTCCCGGGCAGCGGGTCGTCCGCCTCGACCAACACCCCGGCCGGGCCACGGCCGCGACCGGGGAGGACGGCGACCCCGAGGAATCCCGGATCGTCCACGCCAGGCAGGGGTTCCAGCGCCGCGTGGTCGACTACCTCGCCGCCGACGCCGGGATCCGACAGTTCGTGGACCTCGGCTCGCTGCTGCCCGCCGGCCACGGCATCCAGGACATCGCGCGCTCCGGCGCTCCCGACGCCCGTACGGTCTACGTCGACGCCTGGTCGGCCTGGTCGACGCGCCCCGTGAGGGGGAAGGAGCGGCGTGACGACGCGGTCCCGGTGGTCACCGCGGACAGCATGTGGCCATCGCGCCTCATCGCCCGGCTGAGGGAGTGCGACCTGGTGGACTTCGGCGAGCCTGTCGCCGTCCTGCTGCTGGAGACGGCGGCGTTGCGGCGCGACGGAGTCCCCCCGCACGAGCTGGCCGAAGCGCTGTACGCGCAGATGTGCCCCGGCGGCCATGTGGCGATCGCGCTCGGCCCGGAGGACCACCGCGGGGACGCGTCCCCCGCCTCGGCGTTCGGCCCGTTCGCCCTGCTGGAGCCCGGACTCGCCGACGTGGCCTGGTGGCCCTACCCCGACGACGAGGTGACCGTCCGGGGGACCGACATCCTGGCCGGCGTGGGGCGCAAGCGGTAGGACGCCCCACCGGCCGGCACGACCCACGCCGCGCGTTGCCCCCCCCCTCGGGGGGCTCCGTGGGATGGGTGGGGGATGGGTGGGGTTAAGTCACGTCGAACTCCTCGACAACCTTCGACGAGTGCCCGGCGTCCCACGGGTGAGACGATCCCCCCCGTGACGAAAAGAGGTCCCAACCCATGTCCGTAGGACACCGCGGAGAGGTGTGGATCGCTGTCGCGTCCGCGGTGGTGTTGGGAACAGTCGCCGGATGTGGGGGCGCGGCGGCCGAGGAGCCGTCCCCCACCACCCGGACCGCCGAGTGGAACCTCACGTACGGCACCCCGGATATCGGTGGTTCGTTCTCCGCGCTGGCCGCCGCCGATTCCGCCAACATCTGGGCGTTCGGCGACACAGACGCGCAGGTCAACGGGGCCACCTGGGTGCACCACTGGGACGGGGCCGACTGGAGCCGGCAGGAAACCCCCGACGACTGGACACTGGACCCCTCGACCGCCGACGCCGCCGGACCCACGGACGTGTGGGCGGCGGGAGAGCTGGAGGACGGCTCCGGTGTCATCCGTTACGACGGTGCTCAGTGGAGCGCCACCGAGCTCCCGGATTCCAGCTTCGTTCCCGCCGACATCGTGGCGCTCGCCGACGATGACGTCTGGTTGCTCGGGCGGTTGGGGAGCGCGGCCTTCCGGTTCGACGGCGAGTCGTGGAGCGACGCCGCCAGCCCGCGGACGGGTAACGCCCTTTCAGGTGCCGAGTCCGACGCGCTGTTCGCGGTTGGGACGGTCGACAACCAACCCGCCGCCGACATGTGGAACGGCCAGGAGTGGGTTCCCATGGACGTCCCGAAGGTGGAGCTGACCGGGGGAGAGGCCAGTGCCTCGTTCGAGGACGCGTACGCCCGCTCCGCCGACGACGTGTGGGCCGTGGGCGGCCGGCACCACAAGGACGCCGACGACACCAACAACTATCAGCCGCTGATCGCCCACTGGGACGGGTCCGAGTGGGAGGTCACCCTCGAGGAGGGCGGGGTCGGCTACGATGCCGTGACCGACGACGGCGCCGGCGGCCTGTGGATCGAGCGGTCCCACTGGAACCCGGTCATGCTGCACCGCGACGCCGACGGAACGGTGACCGAGCACGAGCTCACCGACGACGAGTACGACCACTCGGTGCCGGCACTGGAGCACGTCCCCGGCACGACCGCGGCCGTCGCCGCCGGCATGGCGCACGTGAAAGGCGACCCGGACGAGCTCACCGACCACGGCCGGATCTTCACCCACGGGATGTAGCGTGCCCGGACGAGCGCGCTGCGTTGTGTCGGGTCCAGAGCCTGAACGGCGCGTTGAGCACGTCCGGAACCTCTTGGGATGCCAACTCCCTGCCCACGAGTTTCCGGCGGGGGTTCGCCCCGATGCGTCGCACCACGATTGTGGCGGTTAGAAGATTCCGGTCGTGCCGTCGAGCTGCTCGCGCAGGATGTCCGCGTGGCCCGCGTGCCGGGCGGTCTCCTGGATCATGTGCGTCAGGATCCAGCGCAGCGACACCTCACCGAGCTCGTGCTGGGCGACCACGTGATCGAGGGGGAGCCTCGCGGCGATCTCGCGCGAGTGCGCGCAGGTGCGCTCGTACTCCGTCACCAGCGAGGCGGCGGTGGCCCCGTCGGGAAGCTCCCAGCTCTCCTCCGTTCCGGAGGAGGGCATGCCGAGTTCCTCAGCCGGCTCTCCCCGCAGAACACTGCGGAACCAGTTCCGTTCCACGATCGTGAGGTGCCGCAGTATCCCAGCCGGGGTGGTCAGCGAGGGCACCAGGCGGCGGCGCGCCTCCTGCTCACCCAGTCCGGACACTTTGGCCACCACGGAGGCGCGCTCGTAGTCGAGGAAGGCGGTGAGGACAGTACGCTCATCCTTCGTGGTCGCCGTCGCGGCCCCCTGAGTGGCGGCGGCGAGGTCGAGCGTGCCGGCGGATGGAGAATGCTCGGAGGAGGGTGCCATGCCGTTGAGAGTAGGAATCCGGGGCTGGACCCACAACCCGTTTTCCACCGAAAACGGTATTACACTGCCGCTGCCGCGTCGCTGGACTCCCGTCCATGACGGTGGCGCTGGGGGACGCCCTCAACCGCAGCAAGAAGCTCGCCGCTGACCTGCGGGGTTGGTCAACCGACTGGGGCTGGCGGGTGCCGAGCCTCGCAGTTTCCGGACGGGCCACCCGGAGGGGAGGACGCCCACACTCCGCGACCCGGAACCGAGAAGCGGACGCGGCGTGAGTACAGCGTCGAGGAGTGCCGCGCGTATCACGGAGATCCTCGCCGAGGACGAGGAGCTGGCGTTGCGGATCTCGCGGACCAACCAGCAGGCCCGAGCCGAAATCGAGGACCTCGACGGGCGTGTCCGTACGCTGTCCATCCCGGAGTTGATCGTCCTCAAGGACGACATCGTTGCCAAGCTGGAGCAGGCGGCGCGTGCTGTGCCGTTGCGCGCCGACGATGTCGGGGTCTTCGAGACCGGCAACGGCGGGCGCCGGTACCGCACGGTCAACAAGGTCGAGCGCGAGCACGGGAGCTTCAGCGACAGGGGGCTCAAGGTCGAGGAGATGGAGCTGCTCGACTACGGCGTCTCGACGCGGCCCGAGATTTCGTACCTGTCGGCGCACCGCCCGTCCCGTCACACCACGTGCAGCGGGTCCATGCGGATCTGGGCGACATGGTCGTCCTTGCGGGCGCTGCGCGCCGCGGCCGCGGCCTTGAGCGCGCTGGCCAACGCCGAGGTGTTGGAGCGGGGAACCCGCAGCAGCGCGCGTTCCGCCCGCCCGGAGGTGCCACCGGAGTCATCGTCGGGGGCGATGGGCACGGGGCCGAGCAGCTCGGCCTCGTCGGGCAGCTCGATCCGCTCCACCAGCTCGCGGACGTGCGCCGACTCACCGGTGATCGACGCCATCGTCACGGCCGGTGGGAAGCCGAGCTCGCGGCGCTCGGCCAGCTCGCGTTCGGCGAACCCCGAGGGATCCCAGCGCACGAGCGCCTGGGTGACCGGGAGCGCGGATTCGGCGAGCACGATGACCTGGCCCCCCTGGGGAGCCGGGCGTACCAGGGCCGCGGCGTTGTACCACCGTCGCAGCGCCTCCTCACTCGCGCGCAGGTCGGCGCGGTCGAGCAGGGCCCACCCGTCGAGCAGCAGGGCCGCGGCGTACCCCCCTGGGGCCACGGGTTCGGCGCCCGGGGTGGCCACCACCAGCGCTGGGCGGTCGCCGACCTCGGTCAGCACCTCGTCACGCCCCGAGGTCCGCACGCTCAGCGACGGGAACGCGCGGCCCAGCTCCTCGGCGGTGCGACGGTCACCCACCACGTTGGCCCGCATCCGGGTGCTGGCGCACGTCGGGCAGGTCCAGTCGCCGGCGATCCGGCCGCACCACCGGCAGTACGGCATGGCGTGCGCGCTGCGCATCGCCAGCGGCCCCTGGCAGGTGCCGCAACGGGCGGCCTCCCGGCACCGGGCGCACCCCATCGACCTGAGGTAGCCCCGCCGCGGCACCTGCACCAGCACCGGACCGTGGGCCGCGGCCTCCCGTGCGACCCGCAGAGCGAGGCTGGGCAGCCGGGCGGCACGGGCCGCCTCGTCACGCGCCAGTTCGGAGTCGTCGCCGGCGGCCCGCACCTGTGGGGCACGCTGGCGCAGGGTAGCGCGGTCGGCGGCCAGGGGGTGGGCCCACCCCGACTCCACCAGCTGGGTCGCCTCAGTGGTGCGGGCGAAACCACCGATCAGGGCCGCGGCACCGGCGCGGTGCGCGCGCATGGCCAACACCGTGCGCGCGTGCGGGTACGGCGCGTGCGGGTCGCTGTGGACGTCATAGCCGTCGTCCCACAGCACCACCAGGCCGAGATCGCGCACGGGAGCGAACATCGCGGCGCGGGTGCCCACGACCGCGCCCACCTCCCCGCGCAGCACCGCGAGCCAGCGACGGTAGCGCTCGGCCGGACCGAGCCCCGCGGTGAGCGCCACGTGCCGGCCCTCGCCCAGGTGGTGGCCCAACGCGGCGTCGACCGCCTCGACGTCGCGGCCGTCCGGAACGACGATCACCGCGCCGTGGTCCGTGTCGAGCGCGACACCCGCGGCCACGGCGATGGCCTCCGCCCAGTCGGGGCCGGGAAGCGCCGTCCAGACGGCTCGCGGTGCCCTGCCGGCGCGCAGCGCGGCCAAGAAGGAGGGGCCGGCCGGGTACTGGGACCACGGGCCGGGGTCGGGTTGACCGTGGCCGTGGTGCCGAGTTGCCTCCGCGCTCAGCTCGGCCGGGCGCCCACCCCCGGGCTCGCGCTCCACCCGCGCGTGTCGCGGCGGAATCGCCAGCCGGAGCACGTCACTCAGCGTCCCGGCGTAGCGGTCGGCCACGGCCCGGGCGAGATCCCGGATCTCCGGGGTGAGAACGGGCTCGGAGGAGACCACCTTGTGCAGGTAGCTCAGCTGCCCGGGAAACTCCGACTCGGCGACCCGCTCCAACAGGAACCCCGAGAGCGACTGCCCACTGAACCGCACCCCCACTCGGCACCCGGGTACCGCCGCCGCGTCCATGGATTCGGGCACCAGGTAGTCGAACGGCCGATCGAGGTGGGGCAGCGGCGAGTCGACCGCGACGCGAGCCACCGGGAGCTCCGCGGCGGGCCGTCGTCTCGGGGGTGCCTTCGCGCTGGCCGCCGCCTCGGCGCGCGGCGCGTTGAAGAGCGCACCTTCGTCGGGCTCGGACCGCGGGCTCATCGACACCAGGTCTACCAGAGGCCGGTGACACCGCCGCCCGCCTGGGCAGCGACGCGTGTCCGCGAACCGTCGCCGACGCGCCCGGTGCCGTGTCGTCGAGCGTGCGCGCCCACGGGCGGGGGTGCTGGTAGAACGGAGACATCGCGGTGAGTGAGGGGCGGCGCGTGTCGGCCTCACCCGGTCCGCGACCTCACCACGCTCGCCGCTGCCGGGCACCGTGGGCTTCGCGCGTGGCCGTTCGCGCTCACCGGTGCCCCCACCCCACGGGCACGCACACGTCTCCTGGCACACCAAGAAAGGGGAAGGGCGTCACCACCCCGGTGAACACGGGGTTCGCACGCCCGACGATCTGATGAGGTTGGTCTTCGCCGGAACACCCGAGACCGCGGTCCCGTCGTTGCGGGCGCTGCTGGACTCCGGACACGAGGTCGCGGCGGTCGTCACCCGCCCCGCGGCCGCTGCCGGGCGCGGCCGCAGGGAACGCGAGAGCCCGGTCTCCGAGGCCGCCACCGAGGCCGGGCTGGAGGTTCTGAAACCCGAGAAGGCGAGCGACCCCGACTTCCTCGACCGACTGCGCGCGATCGCCCCGGACTGCTGTCCGGTGGTCGCCTACGGCGCGCTGCTGCGCCGTGAAGCCCTGGACATCCCGCGGCACGGGTGGGTCAACCTGCACTTCTCGCTGCTTCCGGCCTGGCGCGGCGCTGCGCCGGTACAGCACGCGGTGCTGCACGGCGACGACATCACGGGGGCGACCACCTTCGAGATCGAGGAGGACCTCGACTCCGGCCCCGTCTACGGTACGGTCACCGAACCCATCGGCGAGCGCGACACGAGTGGCGACCTGCTCGAACGTCTGGCCCACACCGGAGCCGAACTGCTGGTCCGCACACTCGACGGGATCGAGTCCGGCGCGCTCGTCGCCCGCCCGCAGGACAGCGACGGCGTGTCGTACGCCTCGAAGCTCACCCCCTCAGACGCCCGGATCGACTTCGGCGCGCCCGCGATGCGGGTGGACCGCCTGGTCCGGGCCTGCACGCCGGCGCCGGGCGCGTGGTCCACCTTCCGGGGGGCGCGGGTGAAACTGGGACCGGTCGTCGCCGTGCCCGACGGGCCGCGGCTCGAACCGGGGCAGCTCAGGGCCACCAAGCAGCGGGTCCTGGTGGGTACCGCCACCCACCCCGTTGAACTGGGCGATGTGCAGGCGCAGGGTAAGCGCGGCATGAGCGCGCTCGAATGGGCCCGGGGGGTGCGGCCCGGCGAGGACGAGCGCCTTGGCGAGTGAGTCAGCGCGCACTGGTGCGCCGGACCTGTGCCCCTGCCGTACCCTCGGAAGGCGGCCCAGTCTCGGCCCGGGTGGTGCGCGGGGCCGGTAGTGCCGCCACCCGGTGGTTTCCCAGGTGTGAGGCGGATCGTTAAAGTGCCAGACCATTCCCGCTCCGGGCACCGCCCGGCACGCCGCGACAGCAAGGGCGGACGTGGTTCCCCAGCGCGTGGCGCGGGCCCCGACCCGGCGCGCCGGGTCTCCTACGAGGTCCTCAGGGCGGTACGCGAGCGCGACGCCTACGCCAACCTGCTGCTCCCGTCGATGCTGCGCGAGCGCAAGCTCACCGGCCGCGACGCCGCCCTGGCCACCGAACTCAGCTACGGGACGCTGCGCCACCAGGGCAGCTACGACGCGATCCTGGACACCTGCGTCGACCGGTCACTCAGCTCGGTCGACCCCGAGGTGCTGGTGCTCCTGCGGCTGGGCGCCCACCAGCTACTGAACACCAAGATCCCGCCGCACGCGGCCGTCAGCGCCACCATCGCCCTCGCCCGTCGGGTGATCGGCACGCGTCGTTCCCGGTTCGCCAACGCCGTCCTGCGCCGGGTCGCCGCGCGGGACCTGGCCGAATGGCTGGAGATCGTCGCTCCGGACCGCGACGCCGACGTCGTTGGACACCTCGCCGTGACCCACAGCCACCCGCGCTGGGCCGTCGAGGCGCTGGCCCAGGCACTGGGCGAGGACCCGGCTGGTGGACTCGCCGAGACCGGGCGGCTTCTCGTGGCCCACAACGAGCGGCCGCAGGTGAGCGTGGCCGCCAAGCCGGGCCGGGCGAGCGTCGAGGACCTGGTCGACAGCGGAGCGGTCCGCGCGCGCTACTCGCCCTACGGGGCGTACCTGCCCGAGGGTGACCCGGCCTCGCTGCGTGAGGTGAAACAGCAGCGCGCCGTGGTGCAGGACGAGGCCAGCCAGCTCGTGGCGCTGGCACTGGCCCGTGTCGGCATCGACGGCGCGGACTCCCACTGGCTCGACGCGTGCGCGGGCCCCGGGGGCAAGGCCGCGCTGCTGGCCGGGCTCGCCGGGCAGCGTGAGGCCCGGCTCCTCGCCGCGGAGGCACAGCAGTCCCGCGCCCGGCTCGTCGCCGGTGCCGTGCGGCGTTCGGTGCGCGACGCCGGGCGCACCGTCGTGGCCGACTCCACCCGCCCCCCGTGGCGCGAGGGGAGCTTCGACCGGGTGCTGGTCGACGCTCCGTGCACCGGCCTGGGGGCGCTGCGCCGCCGCCCGGAGGCGCGGTGGCGACGCGACGCCGACAGCGTCGCCGAACTCGTGCCACTGCAACGGTCGCTGCTGGAGCGCGCGATCGAGGCCACGCGCCCGGGCGGTGTGGTCGGCTACGTCACCTGTTCGCCGCACCTGGCCGAGACCCGCGGAGTCGTCACGGAGGTTCTCGCGGGCCGCGGTGACGTCACGGTGTTGCGCGCGGCCGACTACCTCGACGCGGTCCCCGACATCGCGGTGGGCGACTACGTCCAGTTCTGGCCGCACCGGCACGGCACGGACGCGATGTTCCTGGCTCTGTTGCGCCGCCGGGCCGACTGAGAGGGCACCCCCGCCAGTGTGGTTCGGGGGACCGAGAAACCGCTGGATAGACTGTCTTCCGTGGCAATCCAGATCTCACCCAGCATTCTCTCCGCCGACTTCGCCCACCTCGCGGCGGAGGCCGAGGCGGTCTCCCAGTCGGCCGACTGGCTGCATGTCGACGTCATGGACAACCACTTCGTGCCCAACCTGACGTTGGGGCTTCCGGTGGTGGAGGCGCTGCGCGCGTCGGCGTCGCTGCCGTTGGACTGCCATCTGATGATCGAGGATCCTGACCGCTGGGCTCCGTCCTTCGCGGAGGCGGGCGCCGGCAGCGTCACGATCCACGCGGAGGCCGCCCGCTCACCGGTGCGCACGCTGCGGACCATCCGGTCCTCCGGTGCGCGCGCCGGGCTCG
Source organism: Halostreptopolyspora alba (assembly GCA_003725585.1). Taxonomy (GTDB): domain Bacteria; phylum Actinomycetota; class Actinomycetes; order Streptosporangiales; family Streptosporangiaceae; genus Lipingzhangella; species Lipingzhangella alba. Next base: position 71,221 of record RJMB01000003.1, read on the forward strand.
CGCTGAACCCGGTGACCCCGGTGGACGGCTACGCCGAGCTGCTGGGAGAGCTCGACATGGTACTGATGATGACGGTCGAGCCGGGATTCGGCGGGCAGCCGTTCCTCGACATGGTGCTCCCGAAGATCCGCCGCGCCCGCGCGTTGATCAACGACAGCGACGCCGACATCTGGCTACAGGTCGACGGCGGCGTCAGCGCCGAGACCATCGAACGGGCGGCCGAGGCCGGAGCTGACGTGTTCGTCGCGGGTTCCGCCGTGTACGGGGCCGACGACCCCGGCCACGCCGTCGACGCCCTGCGTACCCAGGCCGAGAAGGCCACCCACTGAGGGGCGCCGTGCGCCTCGGTCGGGCCGCTGACCGCCCCGAGCGCGCGGCGGCGCCCCCGGCCGGGGAGTAGCGTACCGGGCGCGAACTTGGGAAACGCGGGCTGACACCCGTACCATCCAACGACACCCGCGTGGTGGTGACGAATGCCATCGTGGCGCGAGCGGGGCCGGTAGGTGAATCGTCGGGGTCCGTCAGTTGGGGTGGCATGGTATGGAGACACTGCTGGACGGGATGTGGAACGGCGAGGTCCACATCGTCCTTTGGCTACAGTCCCTGGGCGGGTGGCTCGAACCGCCGATGCTGGCGGCGAGCGCCCTGGGATCGAAATCGCTGTTCCTGGTGCTGCTCCCGCTGGTGTTCTGGTGCGTGCACGCGGGTCTCGGCGCGCGGGTCTACCTGGTGCTCATGGGGTCGTCGCTGCTCAACGGCCTGCTGAAGGCCGTCGTCGCCGGCGCTCGCCCGTACTGGCTGAACCCCACGGTGGCCTCGCTCAGCCCGGAGTCCACGTTCGGGGCGCCGTCGGGCCACACCCAGTCCGTGGTGGCGGTCTGGGGGTATCTCGCCGCCAAGATCCGGCGGCGCTGGATCTGGCCGGCCGCCGGGGCCGTGATGGGGCTCGTCGCGCTGTCTCGGATGTATCTGGGCGCGCACTTCCTCACCGACGTCGTGGCCGGGCTCGCCGTGGGCGCGGCGCTGCTCTGGTTGGTGCTGCGCTACGAAGAGGAGATGCTGCGGTGGTGGCGCCGGCGCGCCCTGGGCGCCCAGGTGGGGCTGGCCCTCGCCGGGTCCCTGCTGCCCGGGGTGCTCACCGCGGGCTGGCAGTTGCTCGTGCGCGACGGCTGGAGGGCACCCGCCGAGTGGACGGGGATGCTGCCCGCCGACATTCCGGGCGCCACGCTGAACCACGTACTCGCCCTCGGTGGCGGGCTCTTCGGGGCGGTGGTCGGCCTCTCGGCGCTCGCCGCCCGCGGTTGGTACAGCGCCCGGGGATCCCTGGTCTCGCGTGTGACCCGTTACGTGGTCGGTATGGCGGGCATCGTGCTGATCCTCGTCGTGGTGCAGGTGACGGTCCCCACAGCGAGTGGGGTCGCCGCGGGCGTGCGCGAGTACGTTCTCTACACCCTCGCCTCGCTGTGGGGCACGCTGGCGGCCCCGGAGATGTTCCTGCGCATGGGCCTGGCGACACGTCCGGAGGCCGGGCGGCCGCAGGGATCCGCCGTGTGACCCCGGTCGCGGCCGGCGGCGGCGGATTTTGCTACCGTGGTCGACAGATGGTCGCCTGGCGTGCTGGCCGCGGCCCTTTGGGCCAGCCTCGCACCGGGGACCACGACGTAGTCCAACGCGTGCTCCGGGGTCGGTGAAAGTCCGAACCGGCGGTGACAGTCCGCGACCCGGTCGAATCCATCGGCCGGTGGAACCGGTGAAATTCCGGTACCGACGGTGAAAGTCCGGATGGGAGGCAGTGCGCGTGGGGCCAGGCGGCGGGAGCCGGTCGCATCCGGCGGGACCGCCCGGCCCTTTCGGGCGGCGACCGCCGAACGAACCATCCCCGGGGCCAGACCAGGCAAAGGGGATGGCCCGGACGTGTTCACCGGAATCATAGAGGAGCTGGGCGAGGTCGCCGCGGTCACACCCGCTGGCGACAGCGTGGAGTTGACCATCCACGGCCCCACCGTCACCTCCGACGCCGCCCACGGCGACTCGATCGCTGTCAACGGCGTCTGCCTCACCGTCACCGGGGTGTCCGGTGCGCGCTTTTCCACCGACGTCATGCGCGAGACCCTGGACCGTTCCAGCCTCGGCGCCCTCGCCCCAGGTACGCCGGTCAACCTGGAGCGTGCCGCTCAGGTGTCGGACCGGCTGGGCGGACACATCGTCCAGGGCCACGTCGACGGGACCGGCGAGATCGTGCGGCGGGTCCCGGGGGAACGGTGGGAGACGGTGACGTTCTCGCTGCCCGAGGGCCTCACCCGCTACGTCGTGGAAAAGGGGTCCATCACCGTCGACGGCGTGAGCCTCACCGTGGCCGCGGTGGACACCGCCTCCTTCGACATCGCGCTGATCCCCACCACGCTCGAGCTGACCACGCTCGGCCGCAAGAACGTCAACGACCCGGTCAACCTCGAAGTGGACATCATCGCGAAGTACGTGGAGAAGCTCGCGACCTCCGCTCCGGGGGTGACCTCATGACGGCCGGGGCGGGAGCGCGGAGATCCTCACGGGACGAGACCGGCCAGGGGGCAGCACCCGACGGTCCGCACGCGCCGAATCACGCGACGCGCCGACACCCGGGCACGGAGCACCGTCCGAGCACGCCGACCAGTAACGCAGCGCAGGGAGCAGCTATGACGACCAGCGACCGGAGTGCGGCGCGCCGAGTGGGAGGCGCGACCGGTCAGTCCCGCGCGGCACTGGCCGACGAAACCACGGGAGCCCCGGACGAGGCCCCCATCGAGCTCGACACCATCGCCGCGGCGCTCTCGGACCTGGCCGCGGGCCGCCCCGTCGTCGTCGTGGACGACGAGGACCGGGAGAACGAGGGCGACCTCATCATGGCCGCCGAGGCGGCCACTCCGGAGGCGCTCGCCTTCATGGTCCGCCACACGTCGGGAGTCATCTGCGTCCCGATGCTCGGCGAGGACCTCGACCGGCTGGAACTACCGCTTATGACCTCGGTCAACGAGGAGAGCCTGCGTACCGCCTACACGGTGACGGTCGACGCGCGCTCCGGGGTGAGCACCGGGATATCCGCGGCCGACCGGGCGCACACCATCCGGTTGCTCGCCGAGTCCTCGAGCACCGCCGAGGACTTCGTGCGCCCCGGCCACGTGCTGCCGCTGCGCTACCACGCGGGCGGGGTGCTCGTCCGTCGCGGCCACACGGAGGCTTCCGTCGACCTCGCGCGCCTGGCCGGGCTGCGCCCGGCGGGGGTGCTCGCCGAGGTCGTCAACGACGACGGAACCCTGACCCGGCTGCCCGGGCTGCGGCGGTTCGCCGACGAGCACGGGCTGCGGCTGGTCTCCATCGAGCAGCTCGTGAGCCACATCGAGGAGTCCGCCGGAACCGCCCGCGCCGTGTCCCCGTCCACCCGGCCACCGCTGGTCGAGCGTGTCGTGGAGACCACCATCCCCAACTCCTACGGGCAGTGGCGCGCCGTCGGCTACCGGGGGATGGCCGACGGGGCGGAGCACGTCGCGCTTATCCTGGGTGACATCGGGGACGGCGCCGACGTGCTCACCCGGCTGCACTCCGAATGCCTCACCGGTGACGCGTTCGGCTCGCACCGCTGCGACTGCGGCGCCCAGCTCGACGCGTCGATGGCCGCGATCGCCGAGGAGGGGCGCGGTGTCCTGGTCTACCTGCGCGGCCACGAGGGGCGGGGGATCGGGCTGCTGCACAAGCTGCGGGCCTACCGGCTGCAGGACTCCGGCGCCGACACCATCGACGCCAACCTGGAACTGGGCCTGCCCGCCGACGCCCGCGAGTTCGGGGCCGGAGCGGCGATCCTGACCGAGATTGGGGTGCGCTCCGTGCGGCTGATCAGCAACAACCCGGGCAAGACCGAGGGGCTGACCGAGCACGGGATCACCGTCGCCGAACGGATCGCGATGCCGACCGTGGTCACCGACGAGAACCTGCGCTACCTACGGACCAAACGCGACCGGATGGGGCACGACCTTCCCGGTATCGCGGTGGTCAACTGAGGCCGGACCAGCCACCGACACAGCGAGGACACGCCATCATGACTGGAACGGGACGTCCCGAGGACACCGGTGTCGACGCCACGGGACTCACGCTCGGTATCGTCGCCACCCGGTGGAACGCCGAGATCGTGGACCACCTGCTCGCGAACGCGATCGAGGCGGCCGAGGGGGCGGGGGTGGCCACGCCCACCGTGGTTCGGGTCGCGGGGGCGGTCGAGCTCCCGGTCGTCGCCCAGGAGCTCGCCCGCGCCCACGACTCCGTGGTGGCGCTGGGCGCGGTGATCCGGGGCGCGACCCCGCATTTCGACTACGTCTGCCAGTCGCTCACCCAGGGGCTGACCGAGGTCGCGTTGCGGGAGGCCCGCCCCGTTGCCAACGGTGTGCTGACCTGTGACACCCTTGATCAGGCCCGAGAACGGGCCGGGCTGCCGGACAGCCGGGAGGACAAGGGGCGCGAGTCCACCGTGGCCGCCCTCGACACCGCCCTGGTTCTTCGGGAACTTCGCGAGGGGCACGGCCAGCCCGCCCGGTGAGGAGCGCCGGCAGCCATCGGTGGGGTACGGGCGTGTGGCCCGGCGAGTGAGCGGAGGGAATCGTCGTGGACGGGGCCACCGAGGGGCCGACAACGCCGGTGATGTGGCGGCCGCGCAATGTCCGCATCGTGGCCTACGGGCTGGCGGGGCTGGTCATGGTCACGATGGTCGCCCTGGCGGTGGTCCTACCGGAGCGGTTCCTGGTGACCGATCGCATCGGTCTGGTGCTGCTCGGCGGCGTGGGGGTCGGTGTCTTGCATCTGCTCGGCCGACCGCGACTGGTCGCCACCGAGCACCGGGTCACCGTCGTCAACAGCATCCGCACGCACGTGCTCGAATGGCCCGAGATCGTCGACATCCGGATGCCGGTGGGGGAACCGTGGCCCTCGATGGATCTCGCCGACGGGTCCACGCTGGCGGTCATGGCCATCCAGAGCAACGACGGGGAGCGCGCCCGGGCCGGCCTGACCGAGTTCCGTGAGCTGTTGCACGATCGCGGTGAGGCGGACGAACCCGACATCGGTTAGTCGACGGCGGCCAGGTTCGGCGGGTACGTCCACGGACGGTACGTACGCCGCCACCGGTACCCGAGACGTTTCCGTGAGGTCGCCTCACCCACCCGTGAGTCCGGCGACGCGTAGGCTGGCCTCAAGAAACGGGTAACGGGGGCCGTTCGCTGAGAGGAGCGCCACGTGCGTGACATTCGTGGTTCCGTCGCCAAGTTGTACGCGTCGGGCGAGACGTTCGCGCTCGCCACCGTCATCGAGACCTACAAGAGCGCGCCGCGGGAGGCCGGCGCCGCGATGGCGGTCAGCGCCTCGGGGGAGGCCATCGGCAGTGTGTCCGGTGGCTGCGTCGAGGGGGCGGTCTACGCGCTGGCGCAGGAGGTCATCGCCTCCGGACAGCCGGTACGCGAACGCTACGGGGTCAGTGACGACGACGCGTTCGCCGCCGGTCTCACCTGCGGCGGAACGCTGCACGTCCTGGTGGAGCCGGTGAGCCGGACGCTGTATCCGGAACTGTCCGAGGTGGTGGCGGCCATCAACGCGCACGAGCCGATCGCGGTCGCGACCATCGTGGCCGGCCCGCGCCAGCTGGGTGCCCGCCGGGTCATCCGGCCGGACCGGGCCGAGGGCACCCTGGGTGGTGACCGGCTCGACTCCGCTGTCGACGACGACGCGCGCGGCCTGCTGGCCCAGGGAAGCACCGGAATCCTGCGCTATGGCGCGGACGGGCAGCGGCGCCGCGACGAGCTGGAGGTCTTCGTGCAGTCGTTCACCCCGCCACCGAGGATGCTGGTGTTCGGCGCCATCGACTTCGCCGCCGCCGTCGCCGACATCGGTGCCTACCTCGGCTACCGGGTGACCGTGTGCGACGCTCGGCCGGTGTTCGCCACCTCGAAACGGTTCCCCAAGGCTGACGAGGTCGTCGTGAAGTGGCCGCACGTCTACATCAGCGAGATCGAGGCGCGGATCGACGAACGTACGGCCATCTGCGTGCTCACCCACGACCCCAAGTTCGACGTGCCGGTGCTGCAGGCGGCGCTGCGCACCCCGGCCGGCTACATCGGGGCCATGGGCAGTCGCCGCACACACGACGACCGCATGGCCCGGCTACGGGAGGCCGGGGTCAGTGAGGAGCGGCTCGCGCGGGTGCGTTCACCGATCGGTCTGGACCTCGGCGCGCGCACGCCGGAAGAGACGGCGGTCTCGGTCGCGGCCGAGCTGATCCAGAGCCGGTGGGGCGGCAGCGGGCGCCCGTTGAGTACCACGAGCGGCCGTATCCACAACGAGCCCCTCACCAGCCGGGGCACGCCCGTGGCCGCGGGAGCGGCGGAAACGCGCGCGTAGCTGACGAGCGTGCTCTCTCTGGGAACTGTCGGGTCGTTAAACGGCCAGAATCGGCCACAATCATTGATTGACCGAAATTCGCTGCGGTGGGTGTTCCGCCGTGTAGGGAGAAATGGGACCGGTGGATCGGGGAATTTCTCGTCGACGACAACTCTGCGCCGGCGTACCGGCGTGACATCATCACGCCATGACGACACGTAAGAACGGCACCGGCGACACCCACCTCGCCGGTCTCCTGCTGGCCGCTGGGGAGGGGGATCGGTTGGGACAACCGAAGGCCCAGATCGAGCTGGCGGGGGAGCGGCTGGTCGACCGGGGTGTCCGGGTGCTACACGAGGGTGGGTGCGTGCCGGTCTATGTCGTGACGGGAGCTGTGCCGGTCGAGGCGGCCGGGACAGTGCCCGTGCACAACCCCGCCTGGTCCGAAGGTTTGGGATCCTCACTGCGCGCCGGGCTCGACGCGATGTCCGACGAGGTCGACGCCGTGCTCGTGGCCCTCGTCGACCAGCCACTGGTGTCAGCGGCGGCGGTGCGCCGGCTCGCGGACGCCTACGCCGAGGGGGAGCGCGCGGTCGTGGCAACCTACGCCGGAAACCCCAGAAACCCGGTGCTGCTGGGACGCGAGCACTGGCCGAACGTGCACGCCATGGCCGAGGGCGATGTCGGCGCCCGCCCCTTCCTACGCGCCTACTCCCACCTGGTCACCCCGGTCGCCTGCGACGACATCGCCAGTGCGGAAGACATCGACACCCCCGAGGACCTGGAGCGCCTGCGCGCCCGCATCGAGTCCGCGACAGAGGACACCAACCCCGCCCGCAGCCCTTAGGTAGTGTTTCTCGGGCTCGCTTGGCTCGCCTGGTCTGGGGCCGGGGGCCTTCGGGTGCTCTGGGGCGCTGGTCGCTGGTGTTTGTTTGGGCTCGCTGGCGCTCGCCAGCTCGACAGCCCAGACAGCCGAGGGCCTACGGACCCTGCAGAACCCCGGCGGCGTGGTGTTGTTTGGGCTCGCTGGCGCTCGCCTGGTCGGGCGCCTGGGGGCCGGGAACCTTCGGGTGCCTGCGGCGCTGGTCGCTCGTTCCTCGCTCCCGCGCCTACGGACCCTCCAGAACCCCGGCGGCGCCCGACCCGAGGCGGGCGATGCCGAACCGCGCGCGCGTCCGCTCCCCGGGAGCCAGGACGCGGAGGTCGTCCCCGGTGGCGAGGGCGTTCGGCGGGCAGGTCATGGGCTCCACAGCGAGTGGTCCCCGGTTCCCGGGCTCGACGAGGTTGTCGGCGCTGTAGACCTGCAGCCACGGGCAACCGGGGTCGGTCCACAGCCCCACAGTCGTGGTGGATCCGCTGAGTACGGTCCAGGCGCGCTCGTCGTGGCCGTACCGCAGGCCGGTGAACGGGGTGTCGAACACGGTGGCCCCGATCGGTCGGGCCTCGCGGAAATCGTGGTCGGTGCCGGCGACCGGCCGCGGTGGCCCCACCGGGAGCTTGCGCTCGTCCACGGGCTGGCGCAGGTGCGCGGGCAGCCGTAGCGTCGCGTCGTCGAGCACGGTGTCAGTGTCGACCCGCACGTAGGGATGCGCCCCGATACCGCAGGGGGCCGCCGAGGTACCCGAGTTGTCGACGGTGACGGCCACCTCCAGGCCCGCCTCGGCGTCCAGCCGGTAGTCCGCCGTCACCCGTAGGCGGAAGGGGTAACCGGGGGCGCCGTCGAGCACGCAGCCGAGGACGACCCGGTCCGGCGCGACACTGTCGGCATGCCACGTCAACGCGTGGACCAGCCCGTGTATCGCGGAACCGCCACCACGCTCGGTGATCTCGAGCTGGTGCTCGACACCGCCGAAGACGTAGCGGCCCTCGCCGACGCGGTTCGGCCACGGGACCAGCAGTTGGCCCTGGAAGCCCCGGACCTCCCCGCCGGGCTCGTGCCCCCAGAGCAGTTCGTCACCGTCGTGGTCGAGCCGGCACAGGGCCGCGCCACGCGACTCGACCACCGCCCGGTATCCGCCCGCCCGCAGCTCGAACGCCTCGCTCACCCGGCACCAACTTTCCCACGGTCGTACGGCTACGGACCGAGCATACGCGGGTACTCAGCCGAGGAAGGAATCGAGGGGGACGAGTATCCCCGCTCCCAGGGTGAGCAACCCGCCCGCCAGCACTGTGACCACCATCAGCAGAGAACCGGCCACCGAGAGCCGGTAGGACATGAGGCGGAGGCGCGACTTGCGTCGAGGCTGGGCGGCGGTCCGCCCCAGCAGGAACAGGGCGATCCCCAACACAACCGGGAACCACCAGCCCTGCCCGATGTCGCCGGGGAGCAACCCGGTCACGTCGCGCGCCACCCCCGCCACCGCCGCGACCGGCGCGCTGTCACTGAACGCCAGCAGCCCCTGGTAAGTACCGAGAACCGCCTCACTCTCGGGGTAGAAACCCCCGGGAGGTAGCAGCGCCCGCCCGAGCCCCTCGACCAGACCCGCAACGCCGGCGGGGTAGGCGAAACGGCGGCACCGCCCCGCACCCATCGCCCGCTGGATCTGACGCATTCCCCGGTCGACACGGCGCTGCTCGCGCTCCTTCTTCCGCTGTGCCTGGGCTTGGCCGCGGTCAGGGAAGCGCGGTTGCTCCGGGTCGGGCGGTGGTTGGCCCCCGGCCTGGCCACGGGGGGAACCGCCGGGAAGGCGCTCACGCAGCCGGGACCAGCCGCCGCCCGCCGCGGAGGTGACACCGCGCCACCGTTGATGCCAACGCACCCGGCTCTGCTCGCGGTCGAGCCGCCGCTGGGCCGCTCCGTCCCGCAGAGCGCTCGGGAGCAGCAGGGTAGCGGTGACAATCGCGGCGTTGGTGGCCACCTCGCCGGACCGGCCACGGAGCGCGGCGCTTCGCTGCTCGTTCCACCACTCGGCGCGCGGGGCGTCGCTGCGGTGGGCCGGGTGCCAGGACTGCGCGCGCAGGTGCCGCCGCTTGCGGGAGGCCGACTCGGGCTCCAGGACGAGTTCGGTGGCCTCGGCCCAGGCGCTGTCCCACTCGTAGGTGGCGGGAGCCGCCTCGGTGCCCTCGCGGGTCTCCGCCCGGACCACCCGGTCCACGGTGGCCCGCACCCGCCGCATGATGAGCGGTACCTCGTGCTGCACCCGCTCCAGCAGCGCGCAGCGGTTGGTTCCCTCGGCGCGGCAGGCCGGATGGTCGCACCAGTGGCGGGCGGCGAGCCCGAGAGCGCCCAGCTCGATGGCCTCGCGCAGCACCGTGTGGCGGGTCGGCTCGCCGAGGGCCATGGCCAGCACCCCCTCGGCGCTGACGTCGTGTCCGCGGTAGCGGGGCGCCATGCCCGGGACGAACCGCGCCGCGAGCGCGCTGATCGCCACGTGTACACGCTCGGGTTCCTCGTCGAGGACCGTGAGATAGGCGCGATCGAAGGTGTAGTCGTTGGCCTCGCGGTCCAGCCACGTCCGAAGGGTCGGCCAGTGGGTGCGCAGCCAGACCTCCCCTTTGTCGGAGCGGTCCATGAGGTCGAACGCCAGGCTGGGCGGGTCGTCGTGTGAGACGTCGGCGAAGCTGATGGGCGCGTACCTGCGGGCTCTGACGATCCGCGGGCGTTCTCCGGCCAGCCACTGGCGCACCTCGTCGTAGCCCCACCGGGCGGAGGGGACCGGGGTGAGCAACCCCTGGGCCAGCAGCCGCCACTCCTCGTCGGGGATCGCCGAGACGTCGATCTCCCTGTTGCGGGCGGTGAGCCAGTTCTCCCCGAGCGTGGGGCGGCGTCCGGTCATCATCTCGTGTGCCATGACGCCCAGGGACCACCACGCGGCCGGTGCCTCCCGCCGACCCTCGATGACCTCGGGGGCCGCGTAGTCCTGGGTGACGGCCTGGCTCCCGTAGACCCTGCTCATCGTGGCCCGGACCGCGCCCCCGAAGTCGGTGAGGGCGAACACCGGCGGATCCGGCTTGCGGATCATCAGGTTCTCGGGTTTGACGTCGGTGTGGTTGTGCTGCAGCGAGTCCTGCCAGTGGTGCAGGCAGGCGGCCACCGCGGCCACGATGTCGCGGGCCCGCCCCTCGGGCAGTGGCGCCTCGTCGATCACCGTGCGCAGTGATCCCTCGGCGAAGTACTCCTGCGCCTCCCAGGCGAGGTCCTCACCCCACGAGCTGCGCGCCGTACCGTAGCCGTGGATGGCCGGGGTGTAGGGGTCCGTGGCACCGCGGGCGCGCAGCCGGTCGAGCAGCTCGCGGTTGATGTCGTGGCCGGGGCGGTAGACCTTCAACGCGAGCTGGCGGTCGGGGGCGTCGAGCGGCTCGGCGAGGTAGACCACGGCCTCGCCCCCGGATCCGATGTGTCCCTGGACACGGTAGGACCGGCGCAGCTCCGCCGGGATCGCGTAGTCGAGTTCCCCGGCGGGGCCGACGACCACCCGCGACACCAGGCGCGGGAACCAGCCCAGGAGAGCGCTGGCGGGCTCGCGCCACCGTGACTCGCTCCCCGGCGGTCTCTCGGGGGAGGTTTCCGGGTGCCCGAGGCGCCGGGTGCGGTCGGGCCGCACGGTGGTGGGCGCGCCGTCGCCGGTTCCCCCTTCGTCGACGGCCCCTCTGCCCGGGCGCAGGATCTGGGTCACCCAGCGCGTGGGCTCACGACCCTCCTGGTCAGATCGGGTCGTGGCCGGTTCTATCCGCTGCGTGGGCGCGTTGGGATCCTCGGGTTCGGGTGTGACCATCGCTGAAGGCAGGTCTCTCGGTGCTGGACTGTGGGCCGCGAGCCGTGGGACTCGGCCCCTTCTCCCACAGGTTAGGCGAGCGCGCGCCACCGACGGTTCCCGGACGTGCCCTGTTGTGGCCACGGCCGGTGTCGTTCGGGCTCGCCGGAGCTAGCCGGGGGGCTCCTGCTCCCCGTGAGGTGTGACACCGCCCCGCGCGCACGCCTCTTGGTACATCCGGACGACCTCTCGGCGGATCTGGGGGCGCTCGGTGACCGGGCTCGCCCAGGGGATCCGCAGAGGGGTCTCGACTCCGCCGACCGTGGCGACATAGTCCCCGCCGGCCTGGTCGACCCCGGTCATCCGGGCCGCGGTGGCGTTGGGGTATCCGCCGAGAACCCGACAGATGAGCAGGGTCTCCTCGGCGTGGTCGTCGTTCATGTGCGCGGTGACGGCCCGAACCACCTCGGGCGGGAACTCGGAGGCGGTCACGGTCGCCCTGCCTTTCTCGTGAGCGGGGATGCGTGTCTCTCCCAGTGTGCATGGTGGCCGGGAGCCGCTCTCGTCGCGCGTCGGACACGTGTGGGGCCGCCCCGCTCGGGGCGGTCCCACACGCCCGTGCCGGAATGGGCCGGGCCGGTTCGGGTGCGCCTCAGGCGCCCTGGTGGGTGAACTCCGCGTCGATCTCGATCTTGACCCGGTCGCCGACCACGACGCCGCCGGTCTCCATGGGCATCTCGATGTCGACGCCGAAAGCGGAACGGCTGATCTCGGTCTCGGCGTGGAACCCGCAGCGGTCCAGTCCCCACGGGTCCTTGGTGACGCCGTTGAACTCGAGGGTGAGGTCCACGGGCTGGGTGTTGCCCTTGATGGTCAGGTCACCGGTGAGGACGAAGTCCTCGCCCGCCTGGCGCGTACCGGTGGAGACGAAGGTCCACTGCGGGTGGGTGGCCGATTCGAAGAAGTCGGCCGAGCGCAGGTGGTCGTCGCGCTGCTGGTTGTCCGTGTTGATCGAGTTGGCCTCGATCGTGGCGCGCACCGTGGCCTGGGTCGGGTCTTCGGGGACCGTGAGAGTGGCGTCGAACTTCTCGAACCGTCCGCGCACGCGGCTCACCATCATGTGCCGGACCGAGAAGCTGATCATGGAGTGCGTCGGGTCGATCTGCCAGGTCCCCGGAGCGAGTGTCTGCTCGGTCATGGTGTCCCCCTCTGTCGCGATGGATGGCGTGGTTCTGGTGAACACGGCCCGGTCACTCTGGGTGATCCCGTGGTCACGATTAATGTGGAAAAATCTTCCCGGGAAGAAAATACTGGGAAAGGGGACAGTGGTGCAACCGGGCCCGAGTACGATTGCCGTCATGAGTGCGGCCAGCTGGCTCGATTCCGACGAACAACGGGTCTGGCGTGCCTTTCTGCGAGTCAACTCCGTCATGCACGACGAGCTCGACCGCGATCTGCAACGCAAGCACGGGATGACGCTGGTGGAGTACGGCATCCTGGTGCACCTGTCGGAGTCCGAGGGCAAACGCGAACGCATGAGCGGACTCGCCGACACCGTCATCGTCTCCAAGAGCCGGCTGTCCCACCAGGTGGCACGTCTCGAACGCGACGGGCTGGTGCGCCGTGAGACCTGCGAGGAGGACCGTCGCGGATCATGGGCCGTGCTCACCGAGTCCGGCGAGGCGGCGCTGCGCGCCGCGGCCCCCGACCACGTCACACGGGTGCGGGAATGCCTGTTCGACCAGCTCTCCGCCGAGCACATCGCCCAACTCCACGAGATCCTGAACGTCCTCGAGGCGGGGCTGAGCCGAGGGCGGTGACCCGTCTCCGCCGGTTCTCGGCCCTGTCCTCCACCTACCGCGCTGGTGGGATCGGTAGAGTCACGTGACGTGACCGGACCAACTATCATCGGCGCGCAGCGGTTCCGTGACGACGACGGCTCGGCCGACCCGCGGGTGCGCCAGACACTCGACGCCCACGCCCGGGGCACCGCGGGCGACCGCCAGGTGCTCTCCGCCCTCGGGTCCTCCCGGCTACTGGTCCCAGTGGTCACCATGCCCGCCGACGGCGGCGCGGACGACCCGGACGAGGTGGGCGGCGAACCCGCCCACCGGGACCACGACACCGGTACCGAGGTCGCCCTACCGCTGATGCTCGGCGAGGACGGGCGGCGCGGGGTTCTCGCTTTCACCGGCGTCGACACCATGCGCTCGTGGCGCTCGGATGCCAGACCGGTCCCGATCAGCACGGCCGACGCCTGCCGGGCGGCCCTCGACGAGAACGTCGACGCCCTGGTCGTCGACGTCGCGGGCCCAGTCAGCTACGCCGTCGAGGGCCACTTCCTCGCCACCCTCGCCGAACACGGCGAGATCCCGGAGCCCAAGGAGGACCCCCAGGTCCTCGCGACGATCTACCGGATCACCCACACCGAGTTCGGTATCGAGCGCGTCCGGATCCACGAGTCCACACGCGCCGACATCGGGGTCCGTTTGGAGCTGGACCGGCGCGACAACGAATCGATGCGCCGCGTCGCCGACCGGATGACCACCGAACTCGCCCAGCTACTGCCGGGTGGGGTGGAACTGAGCGCCGTGGTACGCGCCAAACGCGGCGAATAACGGGCGAGCACGCCGGCCGTCACCGACCGACCGAGCCCGCGGGGGCCGCTGCCGCGACAGCCCACGATCCGGTATGTTTTGAGCTCATGCCGCCCCTCACCACGCTCGCTCTGACGGCCGGACTCGCACTGCTCGGCGCGCTGGCCGGAGCGGCGGCCGGACGTGTCATACCGCTGTTCTCCCGCCATGAGCCCGAACCGGACGACGAGTCCGGGCCGCCGCCGCCCACATGCCCCCACTGCGGCACCGAGGTGCCCTGGCCCCGGTGGGCACCCCTGCCCCCACGGTTCCTGGGTAACGCCGGATGCCAGGTCTGCGAGCGGCGGGTGCGCGCCCCCGCCGTAACCCCGTGGTTGGCCGCGCTGCTTGTTGGGATACTCGCGTTCACGAGTGTGGACCGTTCAGTGACGGAGATCGTCGCGTTCTCCGCCTTCGCGATCTGGGGCGCGCTGCTCACCGTGGTGGACGCCCGGGTCCACCGGTTGCCCAACCGGTTGGTGCTGACCTTCTACCCCGTGGCGCTCGCGCTGCTCGGCCTGGCCACGTTGACCACACCCGACACCACCGATCGACTCGTCAGCGCCCTTGTCGGCATGGCGGGGCTCGCGGCGTTCTACTGGGTGCTCTGGTTCATCTATCCCGCGGGGATGGGGTGGGGCGACGTCAAGATGGCGGGGCTGCTCGGGCTCTTCCTCGGCTGGGGCGGCCTGGGCAGTGTGGTCTCCGGCACGTTCCTGGCGTTCCTGTTCTCCGCGACGTTCGGCCTCACCCTGATGGCGTTGGGCCGGGCCAACCGCAAGACCGCGATCCCGTTCGGGCCGTTCATGATCCTCGGGGCGTTCGCCGTCATCACCGCCGGTGACCCGCTCCCACTGCTGCTGGAATGAGGACGGTGTGTCATCACCTCCGGGAACATGAAAAGATCGACCCATGATGCGCTGGCTGACCGCGGGAGAGTCACACGGCCCGTCACTTGTCGCGATCCTCGAGGGCGTACCGGCGGGAGTCGGTGTCACCACCGACGACCTCGCCGCGGCACTGCGCCGACGACGCGCGGGGTACGGCCGGGGCGCCCGGATGAAGTTCGAGCAGGACCAGGTCACCGTCGTCGGGGGAGTGCGGCACGGGGTCACCCTGGGAGGCCCGGTCGCCATCCAGGTGGCCAACTCCGAGTGGCCCAAGTGGGAGCGGGTCATGTCGCCCGACCCGGTCCCCGAGGAGGAGCTCGACGGCCTGGCGCGCAACGCGCCCCTCACACGGCCCCGCCCCGGGCACGCCGACCTCGTGGGGATGCAGAAGTTCGGCCATGAGGAGGCCCGGCCCGTCCTGGAGCGCGCCAGCGCGCGGGAAACCGCCGCCCGCGTCGCGATCGGCGAGGTCGCCCGCCGGTTCTGCCGCCAGGCGCTGGGCGTGGAGATCCTCAGCCATCTCGTGTCCATGGGCGGCATCGACGTCCCCGATGACACGCTGCCCGGGCCGGAGGACCTCGACCGCGTCGACGCCGACCCGGTCCGGTGTTTCGACCCCGACACCAGCGCCCGCATGGTGGCCGAGGTCGACGACACCAAGAAGGCGGGCGACACGCTCGGGGGCGTCGTGGAGGTGCTCGCCTACGGCCTACCCCCCGGAATGGGCAGCCACGTGCACTGGGACCGCCGGCTCGACTCCCGGCTGGCCGGGGCGCTCATGGGGATCCAGGCGATCAAGGGCGTGGAACTGGGCGACGGTTTCCGCACCGCCGCGCGCCGAGGTTCGGCCGCCCACGACGAGATCGACCCCGGCGACGGTGGGGTCAGCCGCCGAACCAACCGCGCGGGCGGTGTCGAGGGAGGCATGACCACCGGGGAGCCGCTGCGGGTGCGCGCCGCGATGAAGCCGATCGCCACGGTCCCGCGCGCCCTCGACACCGTCGACGTGTCCAGTGGCGAGTCGGCCCAGGCCCACCACCAGCGCAGCGACGTCACGGCAGTGCCCGCGGCCGGTGTCGTCGCCGAGTCCATGGTCGCGCTGGTGCTCGCCGAGACGGCACTGGAGAAGTTCGGGGGCGACTCCGTCACCGAGACAAGCCGCAACCTGCGGGGGTACCTTGACGGTCTGGCCATCGAGTAGCGATTCGCGAGACGCCGCTGTCACGGAGAAGGACACCATGAGCACACCGATCGCCGTCCTCGTGGGCGCGCCCGGATCCGGCAAGTCCACGGTCGGCCCGGCCCTGGCCCGGCGGTTGGGCGTCGAGTTCACCGACACGGACACCGAGGTGGAGGCACGGGCGGGCAAGCCGATCGGTGACATCTTCCTGGAGGACGGTGAGGAGGCGTTTCGCGCTCTGGAGCGGAAGGTCGTCGAGTGGGCGCTCACCAGTCACACCGGCGTGCTCGCGTTGGGTGGCGGTTCCGTGCTGGACGCCCAGACCCGCGACGACCTCGCGACGCACCACGTCGTGTACCTCCAGGTGGAGTTCTCCGACGCGGCCAAGCGGGTCGGCATGGACCAGGCGCGTCCGTTGCTGGCGGGGAACCCGCGGACCAAGCTGCGCAAGCTGCTCGAGGAACGCCTGCCGGTCTACGAGAGCGTGGCCAGGCACACCGTGTCGACCAGTGGCTACCACCCCGAAGAGGTCGTCGACAGTATCGTCGAGGCGCTCCCCGCGGACGGCCAGCGGTGACGGCGCGGCGGATCGAGGTCGGGGGCTCCCACCCCTACGACGTCGTGGTGGGCAGTGGTGTCTTCGGTGAGCTGTCCCGGCAGGTCGGACCGAGTGCCGCCCGGGTCGCCGTCATCCGTCCCGACGGTCTGGGCGAGGTGGCGCGTCCCGCGCTGCGGGCGCTCGAGGCGGCCGGTCACACCGTGCACGACATGAGGGTCCCCGACGGGGAGGCCGCGAAGAACGTCACCGTGGCGGCCGACCTGTGGGAACGTCTCGGCCGCGCCGGGTTCACCCGGACCGACGCTGTGGTCGGCGTCGGCGGCGGGGCGACGACCGACCTCGCCGGGTTCGTCGCCGCCACCTGGCTGCGCGGCGTCAACGTCGTGCTCGTCCCTACCACGCTGCTGGGAATGGTCGACGCGGCGGTTGGTGGAAAGACGGGCATCAACACCGCCGAAGGCAAGAACCTGGTCGGGGCGTTTCACCCCCCGGTCGGTGTGCTGTGCGACATCGCGACGCTGCCGAGCCTGCCCACCGCCGACTACATCGGCGGCCTGGCCGAGATCGTCAAAGCCGGCTTCATCGCGGACCCGGTGATCCTCGACCGGATCGAGAAGGATCCCGACGGTGCCACCCGGCCCGAGGGGCGTCACACGCGCGAGCTGGTCGAGCGCGCCATCGCGGTCAAGGCCGAGGTGGTCTCGGGGGACCTCCGCGAGAGTGGCCGGCGGGAGATGCTGAACTACGGCCACACCCTGGGCCACGCCATCGAGCGGGTGGAGAACTACACGTTCCGGCACGGCTACGCCGTCGCCATCGGCATGGTCTACGCCGCCGAGCTGGCCCACGTCAACGGCCGGATCGACGCCGAGACCGTGCGACGGCACCGCTCGATCCTCACGTCGGTGGGCCTGCCCACCGCCTACTCCGGTGAGGCGTGGCGCGAGCTTCGCGAGACCATGCGGGTGGACAAGAAGGCACGCGGCACCACCCTGCGTTTCGTCGTCCTCGACGACATTGGCGAACCCACGATCCTGGCCGACCCACCGGAGGAGACGCTCGACGCGGCCTACAACGCGGTGAGTGTGTGAACGCTGCCGCGCTCGGAACACACTAGACTGCGGGGTACGACCGGCGTCGGCGCATTGGGACTGTCCCCGGACAGCAGGATGCCGCTGGCCGGGATCCTCGATCGCCGCACCGGCCACCCGGGACTCCCGGGATGCCGCGCGGCCGTGGGGCCGGCCCCGACGACCGACACCAACCGTGCCCGACCTCTGGGAGAGACGACCGAAGTGGCCACGACGAACGACCTCAAGAACGGCACGACCCTGAAGCTCGACGGCGGCGAACTCTGGAACGTCGTAGAGTTCCAGCACGTCAAGCCCGGAAAGGGCGGTGCGTTCGTCCGCACCAAGCTGAAGAACGTCACTTCCGGCAAGGTGGTCGACAAGACCTTCAACGCCGGCGCGAAGGTCGAGGTCGCCAATGTCGACCGGCGCGAGATGCAGTACCTGTACAACGACGGCGAGTCCTACATCTTCATGGACACCGACACCTACGACCAGGTCGAGGTCCCGGCGAAGGTCGTCGGGAACAGCGCCGACTACCTGCTCGAGAGCGCGACGATCACGGTGGCCATAAACGAGGGGGTCCCGCTCTACGTGGAGCTTCCGCCCGCCGTGGAGGTGGAGATCAGCGAGACCGGCCCCGGGGTGCAGGGCGACCGTTCCACGGGCGGCACGAAGTCGGCCACGATCGAGACCGGCGCGGTCATCCAGGTGCCGCTGTTCATCACCACCGGCGAGCGCGTCAAGGTCGACACCCGCACGGGTGACTACCTCGGCCGCGTCAACTGATGCCGCGTCACGCCTCGACCCCGGACAACCTGGCGGGATACAGATGAGCGGCGCCCGACGCAAGGCACGCAAGCGTGCCGTCGAAGTACTCTACGAGGCCGAGCTTCGCGGGATCTCGGTTCCGGAGGTGATCGAGCGGCGGCATGCCCAACCTCAACCGCCCATCAACGAGTTCACCGAGCGGCTCGCCACCGCGGTCGACGAGCGGCGCGAACGGACCGACGAGTTGCTCGACGAGTACGCCATCGGATGGACGCTGGAGCGGATGCCGGTGGTCGACCGCAACATCCTGCGTATGGGGGCCTACGAGCTGCTGTGGGACGAGAACATCCCCGACGGGGTGGCGATCTCCGAGGCGGTGGCGGTGGCCAAGGAGCTGTCCACGGAGGACTCGCCGACCTTCATCAACGGCCTGCTGTCGCGGTTGATGGAGAACAAGGCGACGCTGGCCCTGTAGGGCCGGCCCCGGTAGACGAGCCGCGCGCGAAAGGACGAGGCCGTGACAGACAACGCTGGTGACGTGGTGGCCGTGGACGGTCCGTCCCCCTCGGGGCCGCACAGGGCCGCCACCGTGGCGCGCACAGCCGTGGTCTGGGAATCGCTGCGCGCGGCCCTGGCCGGTCTCGCCTCGGATGATGGCCCGCTGTCGATCGTCGACGCGGGCGGCGGAACCGGAGGAGCGGCTGTCCCGCTCGCCGAGTTGGGGCATGACGTCACGGTCGTGGAGCCCAACCCCGACTCGCTGGCGGCGCTGGAGCGGCGCGCGGCCGAGGCGGGAGTGCGCGTGCGGGCGCTGCAGGGGGAGATCCGCGACCTGGCTGACCTGCTTCCCCCTGGTCGGGCGCACATGGTGCTGGTGCACAACGTGTTGGAGTATGTTGAAGCCCCGCTGGGCGCGCTGACCGACGTGGTCGGGATCACGCGTCCCGGCGGGGCCGTCAGCCTGTTGGCCGCCAACTCGGTCGCCGGTGCGCTGCACCGGGCGCTGGCCGGCCATGTCGAGGAGGCGCGCCTGCTGCTGGGGGACCCCGAAGGACGGTGGGGAGAGGGTGACCCCATGCCGCGTCGGTTCACGACCGAGCAGCTCCTCGAGCTGACCGAGGGGGCGGGGCTGACCACCCCCAGAGTCCAGGGTGTGCGGGTCTTCGCCGACCTGCTGCCCGGGCGGGTGTTCGAGACCGACCAGCACGTCGGGCAGCAGCTCGTCGAACTGGAGAAGGTGGCCGCCGAACATCCCGCGTTGTCAGGGATCGCCACCCAGCTGCACGTCGTGGCCCACCGGCCGAGATAGAGCTGGTTCTCTTGGGTCGCCTGCTCGGCTCGGGCACCGCCGGGGTTCTGGAGGGTCCGTAGGTGGGGAAGCGAGGAACGAGTGACCCCACCGGAGGGATCCGAAGGTTCCCGGCCTTTGGGTGCTCGGGCCCGGGTGAGCGGTAGCGAGCCGAGGAGACGCTGTTCGGGCACCGTCGGGGTTGTGGAGGGTCCGTAGGTGGGGAAGCGAGGAACGAGTGACCCCACCGGAGGGATCCGAAGGTTCCCGGCCTTTGGGTGCCCGAGTCGGTGAGCCCGCGAGTCGACAAGCACTCCATACTGGTGCCATGAGCCGACGCCAGCTCGAACGCGGGGCGGTACTGCGGGGGATGGTGGGTGCGACCGGTATCGAGCCGTTCCCCGCGGGTGACGGTCACGGCGCCGATGACGACTGCCCCATCCTGCATATCGACATGGACGCGTTCTTCGCGAGTGTCGAACGGCTCCGTTGCCCCCGGACCCGTGGCCAGCCGGTGATCGTGGGTGGGACCGGACCGAGGGGCGTGGTGTATTCCGCTGACTACATCGCCCGTACCTACGGGGTGCACTCGGCGATGCCGATGTCGCGGGCCCTGCGGCTGTGTCCCGACGCTGTGGTGTTCCCACCCGACGGGGCGGGGTACCGGCGTGTCTCGGAGGCGGTGATGGACATTCTCCGTGCCGTCACTCCCGATGTCGAGGTGCTCTCGCTGGACGAGGCGTTTCTCGACGTTTCGGGGGCGCGGCGCCGGCTGGGCGGACCGGCGCGTATCGCGGGTCTGATCCGGGCTCGGGTCCGTGAGGAGCAGGGACTCACATGCTCGGTCGGGGTCGCCCCCAGTAAGTTCGTCGCCAAGCTCGCCTCCACCCGATGCAAGCCCGACGGTGTGCTGCTCGTCCCCTCGGCGCGGGTGACCGACTTCCTGCACCCCCTGCCCGTTGGGGCGCTGTGGGGTGTGGGGCCCAAGACCGAGGAGGCGCTTCGGCGACGTGGCCTGCGTACGGTGGGCGATGTCGCGGAGGTCCCCGTCGCGACGCTGCGACACCAGCTCGGCGACTCGTTGGGGACTCATCTCGGCGCGCTGGCCCGGGGGGACGACGAACGCGGTGTCGACCCCGTTTCCGTCGATCGCAGTATCGGGGCCGAGGAGACGTTCGACACGGATGTCGCCGACGTCGAGGTGATCCACCGCGAGCTGCTGCGACTGTCGGAGAGGGTGGCCCGCCGGCTTCGTGACAGCGGTCAGCTGGGCCGCACCATAGTGGTGAAGCTGCGCAGGGCGGACTTCAGTACGATCACCCGGTCGTGCACTCTCGCCGAGCACACCGACGTCGCGCGGGATATCAATAGTGAGGCTCGGGGGCTCTACGACGCGGCGGGGATGCACCACGAGCGGTTGCGGCTGGTGGGGGTACGGGTGGAAGGGCTGGCCGATTCCACGGAGGTACACCACCAACTCGCCCTGGACGAGCCGGAGGCCGGATGGCGTGAGGCGGAGCGGGCGATCGACCGGGTCGCCCGAAGGTTCGGGGACGATGTGGTTCGGCCGGCGACGCTTGCCCAGCGTGAGGAGAATGACGGCTGAATCGGGGGCGTCCCGTGGCAACTTTCGGAGGGTCTGGTGCGTTACACAGGGAGGAGCCAGGGCGCTGTGGGTCCTCCCCGGAGGGCGGCGCCGTTGGTCAGGCCGGGTGAGCGGATGGAAGAGGGACGAGAGAACCGGTGTTTCTATTCGACGGTGAGGGTAATGTGGGCCGTGGGGCCCGGCTCCAGGCGCGACTATTCTTTTCAGTAAGCGCTAGAACACCGTATTCTGGGAATATCACAGACCAAAAGATCGTTCAGTACCCGTTGCCCCAATCGGGGACTGTCATTGGGAGGCGCCGTGCCGCTCTCTGAACACGAGCAGCGTATGCTCGACCAGATCGAGCGGGAGCTGTATGCCGAGGACCCCAAGTTCGCCAACACCGTTCGTGAGACGAACCCGGCGGTCCACTACAAGCGCTGGATCCTCAAGGCATCCATCGGCTTCGTCGTTGGTGTCGCCCTGCTCATGGGTGGCGTCATCGCCCAGCAGATTCTGATCGGCGTCGCGGGGTTCATCGTGATGCTGGCCTGCACCCTCTGGGGGATGTCCGGCTACCGGAGGGTGGCGAGCGGTGGCGCGGCAGCCAGCGCCGCTCCCAAGACCCAGCGTCGCCAGCGTCCCGGTGTCATGGAGCGTTTCGAGGAACGCTGGCGCCGTCGCCAGGAGGGCGACCAGTAGTACGCTCTCGGCGCGGTCCCGCACAACTACGAGGCAGTGGCGAGCGAGTGGTCCCTGACCAGGGGCCGCGCGCTCGCCACTGTGTTGTGCGCGGGTAAGTGGATGGGTCGCGGCGCGTGTCGAGTCCCGTGACCGGCCGCGGCCAACTGTGGGCCGCTCCGGGGGCACCGAGGTCTCGCTAACGCGTGGTCCCTCCGCTCGTGTGACGTTGTGGGGGCCGCGGCAGGCGCAGCAGCGACCGTGGGGCGAGGACCGCGAGGATCCGGCGTGGGCGGGGGAGCGAGGTGCGCAGTCCGGCCCGGACCGTGGCCAGGTCCGCGGCGAGCGTGCGGCCGACCTGCGGGACCGGTGCGTACCGGGCGCTTTCCTCCGCCAGCGCAACGCGCCACAGCGCCTCCAGGGCCGCCCCGTCCAGCTCGTGGTCCGCGGCCAGCCGGTCGGCCAGCGCACGCGGGCTCTCGGCGGGGTCGCGCGGCAGCCCCATGTCCACCAGGTCGTCGCGCAGCTCGGTGAACGCGGCCCGCGCACGGTCGGGCGCCGCGGACACCGACGCCGAAACAACCGCGAGTCGGGCTCGTCGTACGGCGGCGCGGACCAGGGCGGGGGCCGACAGCAGAGCCAGGATCACCAGCGCCAGCGGCCACGCCACGGAACTCCGGGTGCCTCCCGTGCCATCGGAGCCGGAGTCGCCCGCGTCGTCGGCCCCGTCCGTGACGTCTGGCTCGCTCTCCTCACTGGCCTCCGGTGTGGGTGAGCCCTCCGGGGGCGGCTCACCGGCCGCGTCGCCGGTGCCGGGGGTCTCGTCGGGGGCGGCACCGTCGGGCCGGGCCGGCGCGGTGTACTCCGGCACGGTGGCACTGCCCTGTCCCTCGGCGGAGGACGGTGTCGGCTCGAACCGCAGCCAGCCCTGCCCCTCGAAGTACAGCTCCGGCCACGCGTGCGCGTCGGACTCCGTGACCCGCCACGTGTCGCCGGAGACGTGTTCCCCCGAGGTGTAGCCGACGGCGACGCGGGCCGGGATCCCGGCCTGGCGCGCCATGACGGTCATGGCGGCGGCGAACTGTTCACAGAAGCCGACGCGGCTTTCGAGGAGGAAGTGCGACAGCGGATCCGCACCGTCCGGGATGGGGGGTGGCCGCAGGTCGTACTCGAACCGGCCATCGGAGGTGAACCACTCCTGCAACGCCACCGCGCGCTCGTGGGGGGTGTCGGAGTCGGCGATGACGGAGCTGGTCGTCTCGGCCACGCTCGGGCTGGTGTCGTCGGGGACGTCGAGGAACCGGTCGTCGACCCCGGCTCCGCCTGACGGGGTGTCGGCGACCTCACCCGGGGCGGGATCGGGCCGTTCGCTCGTCACCACGTAGTTCGTCTCTCTGGTGGTGCCGCGCGTGCTGAAGATCATGAGGCTGTCGGGATCGGCGAACCAGTCGCCGGCGACCTCGATCTCGCGTGGCGCGTAGGGCGCGGGCAAAAAGTCGGTGACGCGTGCTCGGTCGGCCAGCGTGATCTCGGTGGTGACCCGTTCGCCCGTCTGGTTCCCGGGGGCTGGTGGGAGCGGTGAGGTGGAGGTGACCCGGTTGTCCGGCGATGTGGTCAGCGACGACATGGTCCAGCTCTCGCCGTCGAACTCGTCGAGCACGTACGTGCGCAGATAGCCCGGCTGGGACGCCGAGGTCCGGTACTCCAGAACCTCCCGGTCGCTCGGGGACGACAGGTCGCGCCGGAGCGAGACCATCGGGTGGGTGGTGGTCACGGTCTGCCCACCGAGCCGCACCCCCTCGGCCAGGTCGTGGATCGCACTGCTGGACAGGTGGGGAGTGGCCAGCGGGACCAGCAGGGCGAGCGCGAGAGCGGTCGCCGAGACGCCCGTCGCCACCAGCGCGTGCCGGGTGGCCCCCAGAATGACCGTTACGCCGAACGCGGGGCCGCGCCGCGGCCCCCAGTCGGTCGCGCGGCCGAAGGTGTCGACCGCGAGCAGCGCCAGGTAACCGGCGGCCGCCAGGCCCACCCGGAGCGGGTCGATGCCGTGCTCCGCGACGGCGAGTGGCGCGAGCAGTGGGCCGGCGAGGGGCAGCGCGGTGAGCGCTGGCGCTCGCACGGTCACCGCGAGGAAGTCGGTCACGATCGCGACCAGGCCGAAGGCGATCGTGAGGATGACGGACACCTCGGCCCGCGGGGCGAGCGGCGCGGGCTCCCCCTCCATCCGTGCC
Source organism: Halostreptopolyspora alba (assembly GCA_003725585.1). Taxonomy (GTDB): domain Bacteria; phylum Actinomycetota; class Actinomycetes; order Streptosporangiales; family Streptosporangiaceae; genus Lipingzhangella; species Lipingzhangella alba. The sequence goes on from RJMB01000003.1 coordinate 95,202, forward strand.
CGGCCGTCATCGATGAGCGACAGCAGGGCCTCCACCGACTCGGGCGTGGGCACGAACCCGGCCAGCGCGTGGGAGGACGTGAACATCGCCGTGATCGCGCACGCGGTGACCACGGCCTGGGTCAGCGGAAGCAACGCCTGGGTCAGGGGGCTCGCCCGGTGGACGGCGCCGGACACGACCACCGCGACCACCACGGTGGTCGGGGCGATCCACCACTCCGTTCCGGAGAGGAGCGGGGAGAGGGCCGGCAGGGTGCACACCACCGCCACGGCCGCGAGCGACGGCAGGGCCAGGCCCGGCTTCACGTGTCACCTCCCCGGGATCCGGGACGTGCCGGCGGGTGCGGCCACGTCCGTGCCAACTCGTGCGCCGAGTCGACCCGCAGGACCGTCCATCCCGCGCTGACCAACGCCTGTTCGCTTCGCCTCGGGGCGTCCTGGCCGGGCCAGGCGGCCAGATCGCACAGGACCGCGACGTGGGCGCGTCCGCTCGTTTCGCGTGCCCGCACGAGCGTGGCGGTGTCGGCGTCGTCCAGCGCGCCGAGCACGGCCACGAACATCCCGCGTCCGGACGTCGCGGAGGCGGCCAGGTCCGGTACCCCGCCGCTGAGCGGGGTGGCCGTTGGGTTACCCTTCCCCGGCGGCACCGGCCGTACCAGAGCGAGGGCGTCGAGGATCGCCCGCTCGGGGCCGTTGGCGATCTCCCCGTCAGCGGTGGTGGACACCCCTACCTCGTGGCCACGCTCGCGCAGGTGCAACGCGATCGACGCGGCCGCGCTGACGCAGACCTCCACCGACGAGTCCGGGCCGACGCCGGCGTGCGCCGTGGTGCGCGTGTCCAGCAGGATCTCGCTGCGGTCGCGCGAGCGGGGCTCCTCGCGGCGCACCATGAGCTGGCCGTGGCGGGCCGTGGAGCGCCAGTGCACCCTACGCGGGTCGTCACCGTGGCGGTACTCGCGGGGGATGACGTCGTCCTCGCCGGATCCGGCCACGGGATGGCTGGTTGCGGCTCCCCCCGTCAACGGTGACTCCGGTAATGCCACCACAGACGGTGTCACCAGCAGAGAGACGGAAGAACCCAGCGTGCGGGGTAGCCGGACGCAGCCCAGCGGGTCGGTGAACCACAGCCGCAGCGGGCCGATTCGGAAGTGGCCCCGCATCTGGGGGCGCAGACGGTAACCGAGGTCCCGCACGTCTCGCGGGCCCAGGTATCCCACGGTGAACCTGGGCTCCTGGCCCAGGATGACGGGCAACGAGTCCGCTCCCAGCAGGCCACCGATGGGCAGCACCCGCGAGGAGTTGGTGAGCTGGAGGAGCATGCGGGCCTCGGTGCCCACGGGAACCCGCGACGGCCGCAACGCACGGGTGTGCGCGACGCGTCGGGGCGTCCCCGTGACCGTCAGCAGCCCAAGAAGCGGGATCGCGAACGCGAGCGTGCCCAGGACGACGAAGTCGCGCTGACCGAGCTGGTACCCGGTCGCGACCGTGGCCGCCCCGAACAGGACCAGGCCCAAGCCCCGAAGGGTGAGGACGCGAAGGGGGTTCACCTGGACTCCCCGGACTGCTCAGCGGGGGTTGGGGACGGGAAGACGACTCACCAGGTCGGCGACGACGCGTTCCGGCGTGTGGCGCTCCACCCGCGCCTCGGGCGTCATCAGTAACCGGTGTGCGAGCACGGGAACGGCGAGGGTCTGGACATCGTCGGGCACCACGTAGTGGCGCCCCGCGAGCGCGGCGTAGGCACGGGCGGCGCGGACCAGGTGCAGGGTCGCGCGCGGTGAGGCGCCGAAGCGCAGAGCCGGGGACTCGCGGGTGGCGGTGACCAGGTCGACGACGTAGCGCCGCACGCCGGGGGCGACGTGGATGTCGCGGACCTGCTCGACCATGGCCCGCACGTCACTGGCCTCGGCCACCGGCGACAGCCGTTCCAGCGGAGAGTGGCCGCTGTGCGTGCCGATCATGTCCAGTTCGGCCTGCGGGGTGGGATAGCCCACGGAGATCCGGGCCATGAAGCGGTCACGTTGGGCTTCGGGCAGCGGGTAGGTGCCCTCCATCTCGGCGGGGTTCTGGGTCGCGACGACCATGAACGGCCGTTCCAGTGGCCGGGTGGTGCCGTCGACGCTGACCTGCAGCTCCTCCATGGACTCCAGCAGGGCCGACTGGGTTTTGGGTGAGGCGCGGTTGATCTCGTCGCCCAGGACGATGTTGGCGAACACCGGCCCCGGGGCGAACTCGAACTCGTTGCGGTCCTGGTGGTAGACGCTGACACCGGTGATGTCGCTGGGCAGCAGGTCGGGCGTGAACTGGACGCGCTGTACCGAGCAGCGCACCGAACGTGCGAGCGCCTTGGCGAGCATCGTCTTGCCCACCCCGGGGATGTCCTCGATCAGTAGGTGTCCCTCGGCGAGTAACACCGTGAGGACGAGTCGCACCACCTCGGGTTTGCCCTCGATGACTCCCTCCATGGCCCGCTGGACACGAGCCGCCAGGGAGACGATCGAACCGGACTCCTCGGGGGCAGCGCCGCCCTGACCGTCGTACCGCGTGTCGAGTGACACGTGCCCGCCTCTTCTCACCGCGTCTGAGCCAACGGGTCTGAGGCTAGGGCCAAACCGGTGGAATGCAAACCAAAGCGCACCGTCGCGTGGGATCGGCGACGCCGAGGATGGCCTGGCGCGTGGGGTCCTGGCGCGTGCGCCACGGCCGGCGGGGGACACCGAACCGCGCTCCGCCACCGCCCCCGTCGTGAACCGTGAATCCTTCGTTCACGGGGGGTGTGGGGGCGCGTTGGTTCTGTTGACCGTGGGGAGGAGTGGAGTACAGTGGAGCATTGTGGAGGAGGAGACTGCTCCACGACCGGGGGCTTGGAGGTGGGCCGATGTTTCTCGGGACCCACGCACCACGCCTCGACCAGAAGGGACGGCTGTTCCTTCCGGCGAAGTACCGCGACGAACTGTCGGGGGGGCTGGTGATCACGAAGGGTCAGGAGCGCTGCCTCTACGTTTTTCCTATGGAGGAGTTCCAGCGCATCACGGACGCCCTTCGTTCGGCCCCGGTCACAGCCAAGTCGGCTCGCGACTACAGCCGTGTTCTCTTCGCCAGCGCGTCTGACGAGGTCCCCGACAAACAGGGTCGGATCACCATCCCGCCGGGATTGCGCGAGTACGCGGGACTCGAACGGGACTGCGTGGTCATTGGGGCGAACACGCGACTGGAGATCTGGGCCGCGCACGCCTGGGCCGACTACGAGGCCGAGCAGGATCAGGCATTCGCGGATCTCTCGGAGGAGGTGTTGCCGGGGGTGTTGTGACTTCGCGAGATCGCGGCCGGCCCCGGTGCCCGGCGCGGCGAATCGCGATCACCACCGTCTATCCCTGTCTGGTTTGGGTCTTCAGGCGCGGTCGGGGCGTTAGCTGGCGCATCTTCCCCGGCGCCAGGTGACGGTCGCTGACGTTCCGCGTCTGAAGGCCAAGCCGGACAGGGACGACCTTGGGGGAGGTCACGGGGATGGTCCACAAGGGGGATGCTGTAGTCATGGACGCCGAGGCGGCCCACGTCCCGGTCATGCGCGACCGGATCGTCGAGCTGCTCGCACCCGCCCTTCGTACCCCGGGGGCCGTCGCCGTCGACGCGACACTGGGCGCCGGCGGGCACGCCGAGGCGCTCCTCGCGGCACACCAGGGAATGCGGCTGGTCGGCATCGACCGTGACACCACCGCGCTCGACCGCGGCCGCCAGCGCCTGTCACCGTTCGGCGACCGTGTCGACCTCGTGCACGCGGCCTACGACGACCTCCCCGATGTCCTGGACCGGCTCGGCGTCGCCGAGGCGCAGGCCATCCTGCTGGATCTCGGGGTGTCCTCCCCACAGCTCGACGAGCCCGAACGAGGCTTCTCCCACACCCGCGACGCGCCGCTCGACATGCGCATGGACCGCACCGAGGCCCGCAGCGCGGCCGACGTCGTCAACACCTACTCCGTGCCGGAGCTCACCCGGATCCTCCGCGACTACGGCGAGGAGCGCTTCGCCGCCCGGATCGCCCGGGCCATCGCGCGTGAGCGCGAGCACGGTGCGATCGACTCCACCGTGCGCCTCGCGGAGATCGCGCGCGAGGCCATCCCCGCCGCCACGCGGCGTAGCGGTGGCCACCCCGCCAAACGCACGTTCCAGGCGCTGCGCATCGAGGTGAACGCCGAGCTGGCCATCCTGGAGCGCGCACTGCCCGCCGCCCTCTCCCGGGTGGCCGTCGGTGGGCGCATCGCGGTGCTGTCCTACCACTCCCTGGAGGACCGGATCACCAAGCGGGCGCTGACCGCCCTGGCCACCGACACCACCCCGCGTGACCTTCCGGTCCCGCTGCCCGACCGGCAGCCGGAGATCCGTCTACTCACCCGAGGCGCCGAGACCCCCGGATCCGACGAGATCGACCGGAACCCCAGGGCCGCGTCCGCGCGTCTCAGGGCAGCGGAACGGGAGCGCCGACGATGAACGACAGCGCCGAGCCGTCGATGACGTGACACCGTAACCACCGCGCCCCTTGGGCGTGGGAACTGGAAGCCGGAGGGACCGCATGGGCACCGCGACCGGGAAGCAGTCGCGCCGCGGGGCGTCGGCCCGTTCGAGTGGAAGCGCCCCCGGCCGGGGGCGTACCACCGGGCCAGCGGAGGAACGGCCGCGTGCGCGCCCGGCGGCCAAGCCCCGCCGGCGGCCATCGGCCGGTGCGACGCCGCGGCCCGCCTCCCGGAAACGCCCCGAGCCGCGCGCACCGCGGATGCCGTTCGTCCTCCTGGTACTCGGCTTGCTCGGCGGCGCGCTGGTCAGCGTGCTCGCGCTGCGCACCGTGCTCATCGAGGACGCGTTCGCCATCAACCAGCTCCAGCAGGAGAACCGAAAGCTGACCGAGCGCGAGGAGGAGCTGCGCGAGGAGGTGGTCCACCTGGAGTCCTCCGAGCGGATCGCCGATGAGGCCGAGGAGCTCGGCATGGAACCCGGCGAGGCGCCGCGCTTCCTGAACGTGGAGAGCGGTGAGATCACCGGTGAGAGCGGATCCGACCTGGAGGAGGCGGGGCAGCGGTGACCGGTGTCCGGACGCGGGGCCGGCGGCGCCGCGGAAGCAGACGTCAGAGAACGAGCGTGGGGAGTGACGGGTGAGTTCGTCCCGTGACCCGCGGCGTGGCCGCCGCCGTCCCGGAGGTACGGGCCGGCCAGGTCCCGGCCCCGGAGGGCAGCGCGGGGAGCGTCCGCGTGGCGCCCGGTCCAGTGACGGAGCGGGGCGCAGGGCGGGGCGCGAGACCCCGCAGCGCCGGCGCCAGCCGTCCGGTACCCCACCCCGGCGGTCCACCGGCTCCGCCGGCAGATCGGGGTCCGGTCCCGTGCCGCCGCCGCGGCGCCGGTTCCGCCGCCGCGACCCGCAGCGGCGTATCAGGGTCGCCGGTGTGCTCATCCTCGTCGTGATGGTGCTGTTCGCCGGGCGACTGGTGCAGATCCAGGCGATCGACGCCCCCACCTACGCCTCCGCCGCCTCCGACGTCCGGCTGAGCACCATCGACATTCCCACCACACGCGGTGAGATCACCGACGCAAACGGCAACGCCTTCGCGGTCTCGGTCGAGGTCCGCACCGTCTTCGTCGATCCGGAGGAGGTTCCCGACTCGAAACGCGCCGAGGTCACCGACGCGCTGACCGAACACTTCGACCTCGATCGGGATGTGGTGGCGGGCAAGGTCGCCGCCGAGCCGAGCCGGTACCAGGTCATCAAGGAGGAGGTCCCCCCGGCCGAGTGGAAGGAGCTGGAGGAGCTCGGCCTCGAGGGGGTGGGAGCCCAGGTCGACTACAAGCGTGTCTACCCCGAGGAGACCGGCGCCGCCGACCTGGTCGGGTTCGTCGGTGACGACGGGCACGGCCTCGAAGGGCTCGAAGCCGTGCTGGACGACACGCTGGCCGGTGAGCCCGGCACGCGGCAGGTCGAGACCGGGATCACCGGGACGCGGATCCCCATGACCGGGGGGACGGCCAAGGAACCCGTCCCCGGCAAGGAGGTGCGGCTCACCCTCGACCGGGACATCCAGTGGCACGCCCAGCAGGCGCTCGCCGAGAGCGTCGAGGAGATGGACGCCGAAGGGGGCAGCGTCATCGCCATGCGTCCCACGGGCGAGGTCGTCGCCATGGCCGACTACCCGAGCTACTCGCCCAACGAGATCAACGAGTCCACGGCCAGTGACCGCGCCAACGGCGCCGTGGCCGAAGCCTTCGAACCGGGAAGCACCAACAAGGTCATCACGGCCGCCGGAGCTCTGGAGGAGGGGCTCACCACCCCGGAGACGGTCTACACCGTCCCCTACTCCATCCAGCGCTACGACGAGACGTTCTCCGACTCCGAGTACCACGAGACCGAGCGGCTGACCCTCAACGGCATCATGGCCAAGTCGAGCAACGTCGGAACGATCCAGGTGGGCGAGCAGCTCGGGGCGGAGGGGCTCTACGAGTACCTGGGCAAGTTCGGCTTCGGCCAGCCCACGGGCCTGGATCTGCCCGGCGAGAACGAGGGGATCCTCACCGACCCCGACGACTGGTGGGGCACGCAGCTCGCCACCGTCTCCTTCGGGCAGGGGCTCTCGGTCAACGCCGTGCAGATGGCGAGTGTGTACGCCACGATCGCCAATGACGGGGTGCGCGTCGAGCCGAGTGTGGTCGCCGGGACCGTTGGTGAGGACGGCGAGCTCTCCGCGACCGAGGAGCCCACGCGGGAGCGGGTCCTCAGCGAGGAGACCTCCGACGAGCTCGGGACGATGCTCGAGGCGGTCACCGGTGACGAGGGAACCGCGCAGCAAGCCCAGATTCCCGGCTACCGGGTCGCCGGCAAGACCGGTACCGCCAGCCGGGTCAACCCCGAGACCGGCGACTACGAGGGGGGTGGCTACACCGCCGCGTTCGCCGGTTTCGCGCCCGCGGACGACCCCGAGCTGATCGTCCAGGTCGTCCTGCACAACCCGCAGAAGGAGCACTACGGTGGTGAGGCGGCCGGTCCCGTGTTCTCCGACGTCATGTCGTTCGGGTTGAAGACACTGGAGATCCCGCCAAGCGACAGTGAACCCCCCGACATCCGGCTGACCGAGGACGGCTGAGATGCCCACACCCACACCTTCGGCGGCCGGAGATCCGGCGCCGTGGCGCTCACCGGCCAAGATCACTGAATTTAGGGCCTGACCACCACAGCCGATAGCCTCGCGACGTGCCACCGGTAATGCGACCAGACCAGAACCAGCCTCGTTCATTGTCCGAGCTGGCCCGGATGCTCGGCCCGGACGCCTTCGTGACGTTCGCCGACGACGCCCCGGCCGAGCCCGTGGCCCCCGGCGCCGAGTTCGCGGGCACCGCCACCTCCGCGACCACGTCCACCACAACGATCGCCGGAGTCACCCACGATTCCCGGCAGGTGCGACCCGGAGACCTCTACGTCGCACTGCCGGGTGAGCGCGCGCACGGCGCCGACTTCGCCGCCCAGAGCGCCGAAGCCGGCGCGGCCGCGATCCTGACCGACCCGGCCGGCTACGACCGTGCCACCGCCACCCGGCTGCCGGTCCTCACCGTGCGCGACCCACGCGCCCATCTCGGCGAGATCGCGGCCTTCACCTACGGCTACCCGGCCGACGACCTGCTGCTCATCGGCACCACGGGAACCAGCGGCAAGACCACGATCAGCTATCTGGTCGAGTCGGGGCTGCGCGCCACGGGCGCGGCGACCGGGCTCGTCGGCACCGTCGAGACACGCGTCCGCGACGAGCGGGTCGACGCCTCGCTGACCACACCGGAGGCCACCGACCTGCACGCGCTGTTCGCCGTCATGCGCGAGCGAGGTGTCTCCGCGGCCTCCATGGAGGTGTCCAGTCACGCCCTGGCCAAAGGGCGGGTCGACGGCACCCTGTACGACGTGGCCATCTTCACCAACCTCTCCCAGGACCACCTGGACTTCCACCGGGACCTGCGCGAGTACTTCGAGACCAAAGCCCGGCTGTTCACGCCCGAGTTCGCCAGGGTGGCGGTGGTCAACCGTGACGACAGGTTCGGCCGGGCCCTCATCGACATGGTGAACGACCGTGGCGAGGTTCCGGTGACCACGTTCTCCACCGAGGGCGACCCCGAGGCCGAGTGGCGCGCGACGGAGATCCGGCTCACCTCCGGCGGAGGAACCTTCCGCATCACCGGGCCGGGTGGGATCGAGGACCACGCGTCGGTGTCGTTGCCCGGCCCGTTCAACGTCTCCAACGCCATGGCGGCCATCGTGGGGCTGGTCGAGGCGGGGGTCCCGCTGCGGACAGCGATCGAGGGGGTCGCGGCGGCGCCGGGGGTACCCGGCCGGATGGAGCCGGTGGACGAGGGACAGGACTTCACCGCCCTCGTTGACTACTCGCACAAGCCCGGTGCGATCGAGGCCGTGCTGTCGTCGCTCCGCGAGATCACCCGGGGCCGGCTGACCATCGTGGTCGGCTGCGGCGGCGACCGCGACCGCGCCAAACGCCCGCAGATGGGCGAGGCGGCGGCCAAGCTGGCCGACGCCGTGATCCTGACGAACGACAATCCGCGTAGCGAGGATCCAGTGACGATCGTCACCTCCATGCTGGAGGGTGTGGCGAAGGTACCCGCTGACCAGCGGGCCCGGATTACCGTCGAACTGGACCGTTCCACCGCCATCCGGACGGCGGTGGAACGCGCGCGAGCGGGTGATGTAGTGATCGTGGCCGGTAAGGGGCACGAGCGCGGCCAGTACGTGGCGGGAGAGGTGCTGCCATTCGACGACAGGGAGGTGCTGCGAACTGCGCTGCGCCAGCAGGCCGGCGGGTGAACGCATCCACGCGACCCACACCGGGCTCTGGAACACGTCCGGTCCGTTGACCGGGCAGCATCCCCGATATCCAAACATGTTCTATGGTTAGGTCGGCACACTGCAGCCCGGCTCCGTTGTGTGATGATGCCGCTGCACGGTTGACGCCACACCGCTTCCCCGGTAATCACGCTGTCCATTACCGAGGCATCCCAGACGCGCAGGGCCGGGCCCGACATGAGGAGTTGATTTGATCGCGCTGACGCTCGATCGGATCGCTGAGATCACCCAATCCCGAATATACGGATCAGCTCAGCCGTCGGAGCTGGTCACCGGCCCGGTTGTGGTCGATTCCCGCCAGGTCGTGCCCGGAGGGCTCTTCGTGGCGTTGGGTGGTGAGCGGTCCGACGGCCATGACTTCGCCGACGCCGCCGTCGCGGCGGGCGCAACCGCCGTGCTGGGCTCCCAGCCGGTCGCGGCGCCGCAGCTGCTGGTCGACGGAGGCGACGCCGAGGTCGTGGCTGCGCTGGGACGGTTGGCGCGCGCGGTCGCGCGGGAACTGACCGGGGCCGACATCGTCGGTGTCACCGGGTCCTCGGGCAAGACCACGACCAAGGACATGCTCGCCCAGGTACTCGACCGTCTCGGCCCCACGATCGCGCCCGCCGGCTCGTACAACAACGAGATCGGCCACCCCCTCACCGTGCTCCGGGCCGACGAGGACACCCGCTTCGTCGCCCTGGAGGTCGCCGCGCGCGGTATCGGGCACATCGCGCACCTGTGCACCATCGCGCCCCCTCGGATCGGTGTGGTACTCAACGTGGGCAGCGCCCACGTGGGCGAGTTCGGTTCCCGCGAGGCCATCGCCCGGGCCAAGGGGGAACTGGTCGAGGCGCTGCCGGACGCCGGGGACGGTGGAGTCGCCGTGCTGAACGCCGACGACGACGCCGTCGCCGCGATGGCGAGCCGAACGCGGGCGCGCGTGGTCACGTTCGGGCGGGCGGAAGGAGCCGACGTCAGGGCCACCGACGTGACGCTCGACGCGGTCGGGCGGGCCCGCTTCACCCTGGAGATGGCGGGTCACTCGGCCCCGGTGCGGCTCGCGCTGGTGGGGGCGCACCAGGTGCACAACGCCCTGGCGGTCGCTACCGTGGCCGCCGAGTGCGGCATGGCGGTCGAGGAGATCGCCGCCGCGCTGGGCGAGGCCGGCCCCGTCAGCCGGTGGCGCATGGAGGTCACCGAGCTGGCCGATGGTGTCACGATCGTCAACGACGCCTACAACGCCAATCCGGAGTCCACGGCCGCGGCCCTGGAGACCCTGCGGGCCATCGGTGAACAGCGGCGCTGTCACGCTGTCCTGGGACACATGGCCGAGCTGGGCGAGGGGGCCCGGGCCGAGCACGAGCGGATCGGTCGGCTGGCGGCGACGAACGGGGTCGCCACACTGCTTGCCGTCGGGGACGAGGCGGCGCCCATCGTCGAGGGGGCGAACGGAGTCGCCGCGTGGCGTGGGGAGGGCCTCACGGTTCCCGACGCGACCGAAGCGGCCGCGGCGCTGCGCGAGCGAGTGCGGCCAAAGGATGTCGTCTTGGTGAAGGGATCGCGCGTGGCCGGGCTGGAACAGGTAGCCGAGCAGCTCATCGCCGTGGAGGGCACCCAGTGACCGGCATTCTGATCGCCGCGGCGCTCTCCCTCCTGGTCTCACTGCTGATGATGCCGATGGTGATCCGGTTGCTGTTCCGGTTCAAGTTCGGCCAGGAGATCCGGGACGACGGGCCCGAGGGGCACAAGACCAAGCAGGGAACGCCCACAATGGGCGGGATCGTCATCCTCTTCGGTGCGGTCATCGGCTACTTCGGATCGCACCTGGCGCTGACGACGACGCCGACCATGTCCGGTCTGCTGGTGATGTTCCTGTTCGTGGGTACGGGCGCGGTCGGCTTCCTCGACGACTTCATCAAGATCTACAAACGCCGCAGCCTGGGGCTTCGCAGCGGCGCGAAGATGGCCGGGCAGACCATCGTCGGCGGGATCTTCGCCGTCGGGGTCACCCAGTTCCCCGACGGCTACGGCTACACACCCGCCTCCCCACAGCTGTCGTTCCTGCGCGACTTCGGCCCGCCGCTGCTGCTCGGGGTGTTCGTCCTCTGGGCGCTGTTCCTGATCGTCGGGTTCTCCAACGCGGTGAACCTGACCGACGGGCTTGACGGCCTGGCCACGGGAGCCACCGTCCTCTCCCTGGTCGCCTACATCATCATCGGGAACTGGCAGCTGCGGCAGAGCTGCGTCGCCTATCTCGCCCCGAGCTGCTACCCGGTGCGCGACCCGCTCGACCTCGCCGTGGTCGCCGCGGCCGGCCTCGGCGGCTGTATCGGGTTCCTCTGGTACAACGCGCCCCCCGCCAAAATCTTCATGGGCGACACCGGCTCGCTCGCACTCGGTGGCCTGATCGTCGGCCTGGCCATCACCACCCGTACCCAGCTGCTGCTACTCATCATCGGTGGGTTGTTCGTGATCATCACCATGTCGGTGATGGTGCAGGTCAGCTCGTTCCGACTGACGGGGAAACGCCTGCTGCGCATGGCACCGTTACAGCACCACTTCGAGCTCAAGGGCTGGGCCGAGACCACGATCGTGATCCGCTTCTGGATCATCCAGGGGTTGCTCGTCGGTGGCGGAATCGGCCTGTTCTACCTGGAATGGATGCCGAGATAACCCATGGTCGACGAGAGCGACGGCGAGGACCCGGTGAGTTTCGAGACAGCACTGAAGGATCGCGTGGTGTGCGTGGCCGGACTCGGGGTGTCCGGGCCGCCCGTGGCCCGCGCCCTGCTGCGCCGTGAGGCGCGGGTCACCGTGGTCGACGGACGCGACGACGGCCCAGCCCAGGAGGCCGCCGAACGGCTGCGCGCCGAGGGAGCCCGGGTGGAACTGGGAACCTCGACACTGCCGAAGGACACCACGCTCGTGGTCACCTCCCCCGGATGGCGACCCGACTCCCCTCTGCTGGTGGCCGCCGCCCGCGCGGGCGTCGAGGTCATCGGCGACGTCGAACTGGCCTGGCGGTTGCGCCCCACCAACCAGACCTGGCTCGCGGTCACCGGGACCAACGGCAAGACGACGACGGTGCGCATGCTCGAGGCGATGCTTCGGGCCGGCGGGCGTGACGCCATCGCGGTCGGCAACGTTGGCACCCCGGTGATCGACGCGGTACTTCCCGACGACGACGGCACCCACGCCGAGGTCCTCGCGCTCGAACTGTCGAGCTTCCAGCTGCACTGGTCATCGTCGCTGCGACCGTACGCCGCCGCTGTGATCAACGTGGCATCCGACCACCTCGACTGGCATGGCGGGTTCGAGCCCTACGCCGAGGCCAAGGGCCGGATCTACCCCCGGGGCACCATCCGTGTGGCCAACCGCGCGGACGAGTGGTCGGTGCGGCTGGCCACCGAGCGGGGAGACCCCGAGGCGCCACTCGTCGGATTCAGCCTGGGGGTCCCGTCCCCCGGTGAACTCGGGGTCGCGGAGTCCCTACTCGTGGACCGCGCCTTCGTCGACACCCCACACAGCGACGCCGAGGAGCTGGCCAGGGTAGACGACGTCGTCCCCGCGGTGCCGCACAACATCGCCAACGCCCTGGCCGCCGCGGCTCTCGCGCGCTCGGTGGGGGTGCCCGCCGACGCGGTCCGCGCGGGTCTGGCCACATTCGTCCCCGAACCGCACCGGATCACCCACGTGGCCACCGTCGACGGGGTGCACTACGTCGACGACTCCAAGGCCACCAACCCGCACGCGGCCGCCTCCTCGGTCGCCTCCTACGAGTCCATCGTCTGGGTCGCCGGGGGGCTGCTCAAGGGCGCCGAGGTGGGGCCGCTGGTCAGAGCCGCCGCACCCCGACTCCGCGGGGTTGTGCTGCTCGGCACTGACCGGGCGGAGCTGCGCGGCGCGCTCGACGAGCACGCGCCCCACGTCCCGGTGGTCGACATCGAGCGCACCGACGACACCGTGATGAGCGCGGTGGTGGCAGCGGCGGCCGGGCTCGCCCACAGTGGGGACACGGTGCTGCTGGCTCCCGCGGCGGCGTCGATGGACATGTTCACCGACTACAACGAGCGCGGCGACCGGTTCGCCACCGCGGTCCGCGCGTTGGACCGTTAGGGGTGTTCCGGAGCGCGGCGGGGTCGCGCTTCGGGCTCCCGGGGCCAGGTGGCGGGGACCCTCGGCACCCGCGGTTGGCCGCTGACCATCGACGGGAGCTGATCACCGGACCGGTCACCACGGTCCCGCGACACACGGCCCGGCCGTCGGGACACTGCTCGCGGGACGATATCCGCGAAAAGCAGCACAACACGCGCGAAATGTCCGACGGTTCGGGGGCCGCTACCGCCAGACTTGGTCGACGCCAGCAAGAAGCGCGGTGGGCGGAGGCGTATGTCAGGGTCGGCTTCAACGCCGAGAGGCGGTGACTCGAGGAGGTCGAGGACCAGTCGGAGCTCGGTATGGCTACGGGAGCTGCGGCAGCTACACGACCACCCCCTGACGTCGTACTATCTCGTCATCGGCAGTAGCTGCCTGCTGATCGCGCTCGGCCTGGTGATGGTGCTGTCCTCCTCCATGATCGACTCCATCACCTCCACCGGGTCCGCGTTCTCACTGTTCCAGAAGCAGCTCGCGGCCGCCGCGGTCGGACTTCCGCTGCTGGTTCTCGCCTCCCACCTGCCGGTGTGGACGCTGCGGGCGCTCGGGTACCCGGCGATGGCCCTAGCCCTCGCTCTGCTACTGATCACCGTGTTCCAGGGGGAGGATTACGGCTACGGCGCGGTGCGGTGGTTGGAGATCGGTGGGGTGACCATCCAGCCCTCGGAACCCGCCAAGCTCGCTTTCGCGCTGTGGGGAGCGGACGTGCTCGCGCGCAAGGATGAGCTGAAGCAGCTCATGGAATGGCGCCAGCTGTTGGTCCCCCTGCTGCCGGGGTGCGGTGCCCTGGTGCTGCTCGTGCTCATGGGCACCGACCTGAGCACCACCATGGTGCTGCTGACGATCTTCCTGGCACTGTTGTGGGTGGTGGGAGCGCCAGGACCGCTGTTCGTCGGCATGTTCGCGCTGGTCGTCACGCTCGCCGGGATCATGGTGGCGGTCGAGTCCTTCCGGGGCGCCCGGATCACGTCCTTCCTCAACCCCGGGGCCGACCCCTCGGACGCGGGGTTCCAGCCGCTGCACGGGCTCTACGCCCTGGGCACCGGCGGCGTGTTCGGTGTCGGCATCGGCGACAGCAAGGAGAAGTGGGGGTTCCTGCCCCACCCTGAGAGCGACTTCATCTTCGCGATCATCGGGGAGGAGCTGGGGCTGATCGGTTCCCTCCTCGTCGTGGGGCTGTTCGGTGTCCTGGGCTACGCTGGGCTGCGCATCGCGTCGCGCGCCCGCGAGCCGTTCGTGCGGCTGGCCGCTATGTCGATCACCGCGTGGATCGCGGTCCAGGCGATGGTCAACATCGGTACGGTCATCAAAGTGGTCCCGGTTACGGGCATTCCGCTCCCCCTGGTCTCGGCCGGTGGGTCCGCCCTCGTGCCGACCATGTTCGGGGTGGGGGTGCTGCTCGCGCTCGCCAAGGCCGAACCAGACGCTCGCAAGGCGTTGGCCGCGCGTGGCCCAAACCTGGTCCAACGGGCTCTAGGCTGGCTTGGCCTGAGGGGTACCGATTCGTCGACAGTGACCGGCCCCCAGGAGAGGAACGGATCGCGCCCGACGCAGGTTCGAACGAGGAGGAATCGGCGACGATGAGGGTAGCCCTCGCCGGAGGCGGCACGGCCGGGCATATCGAGCCCGCGCTTTCGCTAGCCGATGCGCTGCGGCGTATCGACCCAGAAACCCAGATCGTGTGTCTGGGAACCGAACAGGGCCTGGAATCCCGGCTTGTCCCCATGCGGGGCTACGAACTCGGGCAGATCCCCGCTGTTCCGCTGCCGCGCAAGCTGACTCCGAGACTCCTCACGGTTCCGGGCAAGCTGGCCAACGCGGTCAGCGCCGCGGGCGAGCACCTCGACCGGATCAACGCCGACGTCCTCGTCGGCTTCGGCGGGTACGTGGCCACCCCCGGCTACCTGGCGGCCCGACGGCGACGTACCCCGATCGTCGTGCACGAGGCCAACCCGATGCCCGGTTTGGCCAACCGGCTGGGCGCGCGCCTCACCCCCCACGTCTACACCGGCCACCCGCACACCGAACTCCGCAACGGGCGCTTCGTCGGCATTCCACTGCGCGAGGAGATGTCCTCCCTCGACCGGCTCGCGCTCGGCGACAAGGCCCGAGCCCACTTCGGGCTGCGCCCCGAGTTGCCCACACTCCTCATCTTCGGCGGTTCCCAGGGGGCCCAGGCCGTCAACGAGGCGTCCTTCGAGGCGGCCCCCATGTTCCGCTCCGCGGGAGTGCAGGTCCTGCACGTCGTGGGACCGAAGAACGCCGACGAGCCCGAGGATCGTACCCGCGACGGAATCCCCTACGTCGTCGTGCCCTATGTCGACCGCATGGACCTCGCGTACGCGGCGGCCGACGTCGCGATGTGCCGCAGCGGCGCCATGACATGCGCCGAGCTCACCGCGGTGGGGCTGCCGGGTGTCTTCGTCCCGCTTCCCATCGGCAACGGGGAGCAGCGGCTCAACGCCGAGCCGATCGTGCAGGCCGGCGGCGGGGTGATGGTGGAGAACTCGGACCTTACGGCGCGGTGGATCGGTGAGAACCTGGTTCCGCTGCTGACCGACACGGACCGGATCGTGGCGATGTCGGAGGCGGCGACCAACATGGGCCGGCGCCAGGCCGACGTGGAACTCGCCCGGGAGGTACTCGCCATCGCCCGGGGCGACCGCCCCACGCCGGAGGTGGAGATCGACGAGTCCGACGATGACGACGCCTACGTCGACGACGGAAAGGACGCCCAATGAGCCTGGTCGACGTCACCGAACCGGCGCGCGCCGACGAGTTGGGCCAGGTCCACTTCATCGGCATGGGCGGGGCGGGCATGTCGGGCGTCGCCCGGGTGCTGCTGCAGCGTGGCGTGGCGGTGTCGGGCACCGACGCCAAGGACAGTGAGCTGTTGCGGCACCTCGAGGAACTCGGCGCCACGGTGCACGTGGGTCACGCGGCCGAGTACGTGGGTGAGGCCGACACGGTCGTGGTCTCCTCCGCCGTGCGCGACGACAACCCCGAGCTGATCGAGGCGCGCCGTCGCGGCCTGCGTGTCCTGCCGAGGGCAGCGGCCCTGGGCACATTGTTGCTGGACCGCACGGGCGTGGCCGTCGCCGGGACCCATGGAAAGACGACCACCACCTCCATGCTCACGGCCCTGCTGCACCACCTGGGCGTCGAACCGGGCTATGTCATCGGCGGCACACTCGTGACCACCGGTCTGGGGGCCGATGCCGGCGCCGGCGACATCGTCGTCGCCGAGGCCGACGAGAGCGACGGCTCGTTCCTGATGCTCTCCCCCCGGATCGCCGTGGTCACCAACGTCGAGGCCGACCACCTCGACAACTACGGCGGGCTCGAGGAGATCCACGCCAACTTCGCCGCGTTCGTCGACCGGGTCGCCGACACTCTCGTCGTCGGCATCGACGATCCGGGAGCGCGAAAGGTCGCCGAGGTCGCGCGGGAACGCGGCAAGCGGGTACGTACCTACGGGGAGGCCCCCGAGGCCGACTACCGGGTGTCGCGGCTGTCCCCGGCGGGGTTCTCCACCGAGTTCACTCTGGACACGGGCGGGATCGATCCGGTGCGGTGTGTCGTGGCCGTGCCCGGGCGACACAACGTGCTCAACGCCGCCGCCGCCATCGCCGTGGCCGACGAGCTGGGCCACGACCCCGAGGTGGCGGCCGAGGGCCTCGCCGCCTTCACCGGGGCCGCCCGACGGTTCGAGTTCAAGGGTGACGCGGGCGGGGTCGCGGTCTACGACAGCTACGCGCACCACCCCACCGAGATCGCGGCCGATCTCAGGGCCGCGCACGCGGCGTTGGAGTCCCGGCCCGAGACGGCACCGGAGGCGCCGAGCGTCGGGGACAGCGCGCGGTCCAGGGTCGTGGCCGTGTTCCAGCCGCACCTGTACAGTCGCACCCGAATCTTCGCGACCGAGTTCGCCGAGGCGCTCGCCCTGGCTGACGAGGCCATCGTGCTGCCCATCTACGCCGCGCGTGAGGACCCCGAGCCGGGAGTCGACTCCGGGCTGATCGCGCGCGGTGTCGCTCATGGGCGCGTGCACGAGAGTGGTGACCCCGACACCGCGGTGCGGTGGGCGGCCGAGCTGGCCCGCCCCGGCGACATCGTGCTCACCATGGGAGCCGGCGACGTCACCGAACTCGGGCCGAGGATCGTCGGAGAACTGCAGGCGACCCGGGAATAGGGGCGCGCGGTGGCCAGGGGTGCGGTACGAGACGGCGATGCCTCCCCGGAGCGTGCGCAGGGGAGCGAGACCACACGGCGGCGCCCGGAGCCGTGGAGGGCCGCCTTCGTCACACTCCTCCTCGTCGCCGTGTTGTCGGTGGTGACCTGGTTGCTTCTGGGGTCGCGGCTGCTGGTCGTGCGCGACGTTGAGGTGAGCGGAACCGGTCGTCTCGACTCGGGGACGGTCGAGGCCGCCGCCGACGTCGACACCGGAACTCCGCTGGTGCGCGTCGACACCGAGGCCGCCACGACCCGGGTCGAGGAGCTGCGCCTGGTCGAGAGCGCCACAGTGTCGCGCGGCTGGCCGACCACGCTGCGAGTGCGGGTCACCGAGCGCACACCCGAACTGAGCGTGGGGGTTGGTGACGGTTACCGGCTGGTGGACCACGACGGGGTGCGCATCACCGACTCGGCGCAACGCCCACCGGAGTACCCCCTGGTCCAGGTGAGGGGAGAGATCGAGGGAAACCCCGCCATCGCCGCGGCCACGGGAATAACTGAGGAGCTCTCGCCCACCATCCTCGAGGCGGTGGCCTCGATCGACGCGCGTGAACCGGACGACATCGCCATTGAGCTCGACGACGGCGCCACCGTCCTCTGGGGCGACGGTGGCGCCGCCGAGCGCAAGGCCACCGCGCTCGCCGTCCTGATGCGGGAACACCCTTCGGGCCCCGAGCGCAGCTATGACGTGAGCACGGGTGTCGCTGTTGTCAAGTGAGGATGGGAGTCATCCGGCGATTCGCGATTCGCCTCGGATCTTGGGGATGGTGGTCGCGGTGCGGGAACGCCCGGGGTGCGGCGTTTTCGGTCGCGCGCTTCTTCCCGCCGCGGGACATTCCAGACGCGACGCGCCGAGGACGCGTATCGCTACCTCGGGCGATACGCCGTTAGGCTGAGCCAGTAGTTGGTCACGCGCCGGTTCGTCCAAACGTTCGGGGAGAAGTATTACCTTTGATTGACATGAGTGCAGACGCGAATCCGAATCCATAGGGCGCGTTGGGATGGAGAGGCGCGAACCGCGCGTTTCCCCCCACAGCCCACGGGAATCCGAACGGCTGAGGCCGTGAGGGTCCCAACAGAGTGACTGTAGTACCGGACAGTCAACCGGCCGCTCCCACAGGGGGAACGGCAGCGGTCTTCGCCGCAGTGGGACGGCCCGGTTGACGGATGCGAGCGGAAAGGCCCCTCGTCGTGGCAGCACCGCAGAACTACCTCGCGGTCATCAAGGTCGTCGGCATCGGCGGCGGCGGCGTCAATGCCGTCAATCGAATGATCGAAGAGGGACTCAAGGGCGTCGAGTTCATCGCTATCAACACCGACGCTCAGGCGCTGCTCATGAGTGATGCCGACGTCAAGTTGGACGTCGGACGTGAACTCACTCGGGGACTGGGCGCGGGCGCCAACCCCGAGGTCGGGCGCAAGGCCGCCGAGGACCACCGTGAGGAGATCGAAGAGGTCCTCAAGGGGGCCGACATGGTCTTCGTTACGGCGGGTGAGGGCGGCGGTACCGGAACCGGCGGCGCCCCCGTCGTCGCCGACATCGCCCGCTCGCTCGGCGCGCTCACGATAGGCGTGGTCACCCGGCCGTTCGGCTTCGAGGGAAAGCGGCGCGCCACCCAGGCGGAGTCCGGTATCGCGATGCTGCGTGAGGAGGTGGACACGCTCATCGTGATCCCGAACGACCGGCTGCTGTCCATCTCCGACCGCCAGGTCAGCGTGCTCGACGCGTTCAAGGCCGCCGATCAGGTGCTGCTGTCCGGTGTCCAGGGCATCACCGACCTCATCACGACACCCGGGCTGATCAACCTGGACTTCGCCGACGTGAAGTCGGTGATGTCGGGCGCCGGTTCCGCGTTGATGGGGATCGGATCCGCGCGTGGGGACGACCGCGCCGTGGCGGCGGCCGAGATGGCGATCTCCTCGCCGCTGCTGGAGGCCAGCATCGACGGCGCCCACGGCGTCCTGCTCTCCATCCAGGGTGGTTCGGACCTGGGACTGTTCGAGATCAACGAGGCGGCGCAGCTTGTGGCGAACTCCGCGGCACCCGAGGCCAACATCATCTTCGGCGCGGTCATCGACGACGCGCTCGGCGACGAGGTGCGGGTCACCGTCATCGCCGCGGGCTTCGACGAGCCCCGCAACGAGGCGCTGACCCCACCCAAGGCGGGCGAGGTGACCCCCGAGACGCCGCGGCGCGTGGAGGCGACGGCCGCCGACCCGGAGCGCCCGGCGCCGGCGTCCGAACCGGCCCGCCCCGAACCGGCCCGCCCCGAACCGGCCCGCCCCGAACCCGCCCGGTCCGAACCGGCCCGCCCCGAACCCGCCCGGTCCGAACCGGCCCGCGAGCCCGAGCCGGCGCCGCGGGAGGAGCCGCCCCGCGCCTCCCCCGCTCCCGAGCCCGAGCCGGAGCCCGAGCCCGAGCCGCCCGAGGAGAGCCCGGCCGCCGAGACGGCCGATGCCGCGGACGAGGAGGACGAGGAGCAGGCGTCCCGGACGCGTAACATTCGCCCGGTCAGCGATACCGGGTACAACGAGGTCCGCCGCACGGGTACCGAGGGCCCGTTGCCGAGGTCGAACGACGTCCCCACCCCGCGACGGCGGGTCGTCTTCGACGACCCGGACGACCTGGACGTCCCCGACTTCCTCAAGTAGGCGGCCGACCTCGGGCCGGAACCGATGCCCCCCGGCCCTGCCCGTGCGTGCGCTGTTGCCCCACCGGCGGCGGGACGTACGTCGCCGGTAGGCTTGCGTGCGTGCCTTCTCTCTCCCAAAGGGAGGACCGATACCACCGATGAGTGCCGTGGTCGAGTTGGGGCCGGGCGTGTGCGCCGGTTTCACCGAACGTTACGACGGCGGGGTCAGCGCCGAGCCGTTCGACACCCTCAATCTCGGTCTGGGGGTTCCTGACGACCGCGACGCGGTGACCGAGAACCGGCGGATAGCCGCGAAGCACCTCGGTTTCGGGCCCGACCGTGTCGTGTGGATGGACCAGGTGCACAGCGCCGATGTCGCCGTCGCCGAGGAGCCCGGCGTGGTCGGGCGGGTCGACGGCGTCGTCACCACCCGGACCGATCTGGTGCTGGCGACGCTGGTCGCCGACTGTCTGCCGGTCCTCGCCGCGGACGTCCACGCGGGCGTCATCGGTGCCGCGCACTCGGGACGCCTCGGCACCGCGCACGGTGTCGCCTCGGCGCTGGTCGCCGAGATGGTGCGCAACGGTGCCGACCCCGCCGGGATCTCGGTCGCGCTGGGGCCGGCCATCTGCGGGTATTGCTATGAGGTTCCGCCGTCGATGCAGGAGGAGGCGGCCCGCCGCACCCCGGAGGCGGCGAGCCGCACCCGCCAGGACACCACGGGTGTCGACATGCGCGCGGCGGTTACCGCGCAACTACGGGAGGCCGGAATCGGCCACATCGTGGCCGACGACCGCTGCACCCTGGAGAGCCCGGAGTTCTTCTCGCACCGCCGCGACTCTCGCACCGGACGATTCGCGGGTTATATCTGGTGGGCATGAGCGGGGAACCGGTGGGAGAGGGCGCCCGGCGGCGGCGTGTCGCCGAGAACCTGCACGCGCTCCGGGAACGCGTCCGTGTCGCGAGCGAGAAGGCCGGGCGCGCCGCCGACGATGTGACGATCGTCGCCGTGACCAAGACCTATCCGGCTCGCGACGTGCGGATCCTCGCGGACCTGGGGGTCCGCGACATTGGGGAGAACCGTGACCAGGAGGCCGCGGCCAAGGCCGAGCAATGCCGTGGCCTCGACCTCAGATGGCACTTCGTTGGGCAGCTACAGACCAACAAGGCTCGTTCCGTCGCCCGGTACGCGGACGTGGTCCACTCGGTCGACCGGGTGCGGCTGGTGCGTGCCCTGGGAGCCCGGGCACGGGACGCCGGGCGTGAACTGAGCTGTCTCGTCCAGGTCAGTCTGGATCCCGGTTCGGATGTCGGCGTCCTCGGGCCGCGCGGCGGCACGCACCCGAGTGACGCGGCCGCGGTCGCCGACGCCATAGCCGCCGAGAGCGGGGTGACCCTGGGTGGGGTCATGGCGGTGGCACCTCGCGAGGGCGATCCCGCCGGCGCCTTCGATCGGCTGTACGCGGTCGCCTCGACCATCCGGGATCGCTACCCTCAGGCCACGGTGATATCCGCCGGGATGAGTGGCGACCTCGAGATGGCGCTCGCGCACGGTGCGACACACCTCAGGATCGGTACGGCGTTGCTCGGCGAGCGGAGCCCGAACGTGGGGTAATGTCCCCACATAGACCTTGGCGCCCATCTGTCGAGTTCGCCCAGTGAGCGGACCTGGGCGGGTCCCGAGAAGTCATCGGCGGTGCAGCACCCACAGGACGACGGAGGACATGAGATGGCCGGCGCGATGCGCAAAATGGCGGTCTACCTCGGCCTCGTGGAGGACGACCGCTACGATCACCGCTATGTCGACGAGTACGATGACTTCGACGACTTCGATGAGGGCGTTGAGGGACGGCGGGAGCGAGACCTCGACCCGCACGGCTATGATCCTCGTGCCGAGCCCGTGACGCAAGCCGACGGACACGCGGCGTCACAAGGTGAACGACGCACGGTGACAAGTACCGCCACCGCGGATCTCGCGCGGATCACCACACTTCATCCGCGTACCTACAACGAAGCGCGTACTATCGGAGAGCACTTCAGAGAAGGAATACCGGTGATCATGAACCTGACCGAGATGGTCGACAGCGACGCCAAGCGTCTGGTCGACTTCGCGGCGGGGTTGATCTTCGGGCTGCATGGCAGTATCGAGCGCGTGACCAACAAGGTGTTCCTGCTGTCCCCGGCCAATGTTGAGGTGACCGCCGAAGACAAAGCACGGATCGCTGAGCGAGGGTTCTTCAACCAGAGCTAGCCCGTGAGTGGAGCTAGACTGTCACTGATGTCCACAGATTGGGTCCAGGCACGACCGTGAGTATCGTCCAGTCCGTACTCGTCACAGCGCTGTACCTCTTCCTGTTCGTGCTCATGGGGCGACTCGTCTTCGAGCTGGTTCAGGCGTTCGCGCGCTCATGGCGGCCCACGGGGATCGTTTTGGTGCTGGCGGAGCTCGTGTACACGATCACCGACCCGCCGTTGAAGTTCCTGCGCCGGTTCATCAAGCCCGTACGACTGGGGAGTGTGGCACTCGACCTGAGCTTCACGCTCCTCTTCCTCTTCGTGGTGATCCTCATCCAGATCGTGACCGCGATCCAGGTCGTCTAGCGAGACCACGGTTACCAGAAAGATGCGCTTCCGGTTCCGATGTGTGGTCTTGGTCATGATCGGGATTGCCGTGAGGTCACGATCAGGTAGCGTCCCTACGGACGAGAGCAAAGCGCGCCAAGGAGACGAACATGCCGCTGACACCCGCGGATGTGCGGAACAAGCAGTTCAGTACGACCCGGTTGCGACCCGGGTACGACGAGGAGGAGGTTGACGCGTTCCTGGACGAGGTCGAATCCGAGCTCGACCGCCTCATCCAGGAGAACGAGGAACTGCGCGGCAAGCTCGCCGAGTGCCTCCGGGGCAAGGTTCCCAACGCTGGTATGGAGGAGTTCCAGCAGCAACAGCAGCCGCAGGAACAGTCGCAGCCGCAGCCGACCCAGGTGCAGGCCCAGGCCCCACCGGAGCAGCCCCAGCCCCAGGTCCCGCCGGAGCAGCCCCAAGCGCAGCCGCAACCGCAACCGCAGTCCGAGCCGGCAGCCGCCGCCCAGTCGATGGAGCAGCAGCTTCCGGCGATGGCCAGCGGCATGGCGCTGCAGGGCGGCGGCGAGGAGGGCAACATGGACACCGCCTCGCGGGTGCTCGCCCTCGCCCAGCAGACGGCGGACCAGGCCATCTCCGACGCCCGCCGCGAGGCCGACGAGACTCTCGGCCGCGCCCGGAACGAGGCCGACGACATCCTCGGCAAGGCGCGCCGGCAGGCCGACCAGATCGTCAACGAGGCGCGCGCCCGCTCCGAGAACCTCGACCGCGACGCCCAGGAGCGCCACCGCCAGGTGATGGGCTCCCTGGTGCAGCAGCGCGAGGAGCTCGAGCACAAGGTGAACGAGCTCAAGGACTTCGAGCGCGAGTACCGTAGCCGGCTCAAGGACTACTTCGAGCGTCAGCTGCGTGAGCTCGCCGAGGGGGCCAACGAGCCCAGCGGCCCCAACCCGAACACCACCGGCGGGTTCCAGACGATGGCCCCCACTGGTGGGACGCCCGGAATGCAGCAGCAGCAGCCCGCAGCGGGCCCGTCGGCCAACCCGCCGTCAGGCGCGAACCCGTTCGCGCAGCCGGAGCCGGCTCCCCACGGGGGCGGCGGCTATCCCGGTGACGGCCCGCACGAGCGTCGCTGACAGGCGCGGGCGTAGCACAGCACAACGTTCCATGAGTGAGGCTCCTGAGATCCTGTGTTCCTCGTAAGCCTTGTCACCGTTGTGGCGGCCCTGCTCGTCCT
Organism: Halostreptopolyspora alba; assembly: GCA_003725585.1. Classification (GTDB taxonomy): domain Bacteria; phylum Actinomycetota; class Actinomycetes; order Streptosporangiales; family Streptosporangiaceae; genus Lipingzhangella; species Lipingzhangella alba. The sequence continues at coordinate 118,905 of RJMB01000003.1, forward strand.
CGGCGTTGCGGTGGTTGTCGCAGAGACCGTCCTGGTGTATATCGCACTTGGGCTCGCGGGTGTCAGCGTGGTGCTTCTCACGGCGGAGACGGTCCGACAACGTGAGGCACTGGGCCTGTCCACGCCTCTGGCGCGACAGGGAGGGTCGACACGGGATCAGAGGACGGGCGGTTTGGGGAAGGCGCCCGTCCCCGCCACCCCAGATATGGCGGTGGCACAACCCGCCCACTCCGGGAGCGGCGACGCGCGCGTCCCCGTATCGGCCGAATCGCCGGTGCGGGGCGCGGTTGGTCCCGGGGGGAACAGCGGACTGTCCGTACCCGAGACCGCTACACGGGCCGATGGGGAGGTCCCACCACCCCGCCCGGAACAGCCCTCCGTGACCGCGGATCACCCCGGTACGACCGGGGACGACGGTGACGGGGGAGACGCCGCGACCACGCTCGAGTCAGCGGCGGCGGTGGATCCCGGTCACGCCGACGGCGAGGCGGTCGTCGAGGCCGAGGTCGACGGAACCATCACCCCGCACACGGAGGACGACCCGCACACGGAGGACGAGGAACCGACGGCGATCGAGGACCCCCCCTTCGAGGGGACCGATACGGACGACTCCTCCGTGGCCACCGATACGCCGGAGGTGGCGGGCGAGGCCCCCGCTCCGACGACGCCCGAGGACCCGCCGGACGATGCGGCGGACGTGCCGGTCGAGGAGGTACCCTCCGGCGACACCTCGTTCAGCTCGTTCGTCGAACGGCTGCACCGGGGAGGCGACCGGATCAGCGTGCGCCCCGTCGAAGGTGAGTCCTCCCAGACGGAACCAGGCGAGGACGAGGCCGTCTCCGACGAGAGCCCCGAAGAGCGGGCCGAGCCGGACGACACGGTCACCGACACCTCGGACGCCGTGGAGACCGGCGCGGTGGACAGCACCACCGGGGAGTCCGGTGAGGCCAGCGCGGTCGACGACGCCGAGGAGAGCGCCGAAGAGGGCGCGACAGCGGAAACCCCCGAAACCACGGGGGCCGTCCCGCCCGAACCCGTCGATGATTCCGAGCAGCCGCGGCCCGAGTCCGAAGCGGCGACCGAGACGGCCGCCGAGCCCGAACTCGGGGACACGGACCGCACCGACGGTGAGCCGGATCCGGCGCCGGACGACGCGGCCGAGCCGGACGACGAGAGCCCGCGGCCCGACGAGCGCGACGCGGCCGACGACACCGAGCCGGTCGTGGCGACCGGCACCACAGAGGTAGCGGACCCGGTGGCCACGCCAGCGGTGGACACGGGAGAGGCGAACCCCCGATCCGAGGGTGGCCACGACGGGGCCCCGGACGCCGGGTACCCGGACACCGACGACTGGGAAGCCAGTCACGGAGCCGACGAAGAATCCGGTTCCGAGGGGCGTGAACCCACCGCCCACGAAACCGGCGACCCCGATGACCCCGAGAGCGGGACTGACCACGCCGGCCCGGCCGACCCCGGCTCGAAATAGGGCCATCGCCGCGCGTGGAGCCCCAGAACCGCCGGTACCGGCGAGTTCCCCGCGACACCCGGTCACGGCCGCTCCGTCCCGCATCGCGTGGGGACGTGCTGCCCCGCCGGGGTGGGACACGGGAGAGCCTTCCCGGCGCCGGGGCGGGAACACGCCCAGAGCAGCGCGGCGAGCAGCAGGATGGCGCCCGCGGTCAGGGCGAGGGAGCCGGCGATGCCCACCGCCGCCGCGAGTCCTCCCACGATTACCGACCCGAGACCGGTGCCCGCGTCGTAGCCCACGTTCCACACGGTGCTCGCCGCTCCGCCGCCGCGCGGTCCGGCCCGCTGGAACATGACCACGAAGGTGTCGTTCTGCACCGTCCCGAACCCGAGCCCGTACAGGGCCGCGGCGCTGGTCACCAGCGCGACGGAGCCAACGCCGGTCGCGGCGGCCGCGATACCGGCCAACCCCAACGCGGCGCAGGCCATCCCGGCGAGCGTCACCCGTCCATACCCCGCCCGGTCGGCGAACACGCCGGCCCCCGAACGACCGACCATGATCCCCAGCGACAGGACGAGCAGAGCGGGCGGCGCGGCGTTGGGCAGGGCCAGCGCCAGGAACGCCGTCACCCCGCCCATCGCGACCGCCGTACCGAGGAGCGCCACCCAGGGGCCGGCCAAGGGGCGCAGCACCCAGGTGGGGCGCTCGTGGGCGACCGCGCTGGATCCCTCCTCGCGTATGGCCCGGGCACCGCTCCGGGGACGTGACATCGCCGCCATGAGCGGGGCGATGAGCACACCCGCCACCGTGGCCACGGCGAACACGGCACCGAAACCGGCGTGCTGGACATGCCACACGCTCAGCGGCAACACGAGCACGTAGGGAACTCCCACGGCGATTCCGTAGAGCCCGGAGGCGCGCCCCCGCCGTGGCGCGGGAACCAGCTCCACCACGAGCGCGCTCGCGGCCACCACGACCATCCCGAACCCGACACCGCGCACCGCCGAGACGGCGAGCACCCAAGAGAGATCGGAGGAGGCGAGGTATCCGAGGGTCGGCGCGCCGAGCAGCAACGCCCCGACCGCGAGCACCGCGCGGAGACCGACACTCGCGAGGATCCAGGGCATCAGGAACTGGACCGCGACGGTCGCGGCCATCATCGTCGCGCTGATCGCGCCGATCCCGCCGTGCCCGGTCTCCCCGCGGGCCGTCCACATCGGCAGGACCGTCAGCAGGGGCGCGAAGTTGGCGAAGGTCAACAGGGTCGCGGTGAGCAGTAGCAGGAAGTCGCGCCCGAACAGCGAACCGTGCTGTGGCGGGGAGGGGAGCGGATCGCCGCTGTCGGCGGTCGCGGCGGTGCCGGAAGAGGACATGTCCCCACCCTCGGATCATCAATCAATCTCGTCCAACGAATAGTTTCGATAAGAACGATCGAAAAATAGAATCGCTCCATGGAACTTCGGCACCTGACGACCTTTCTCGCCGTCGCCCACCACCTGAGCTTCACCCGTGCCGCCCAGGAACTGGGATACGTGCAGTCCAGCGTCACCACCCAGGTCAAGACACTGGAAAACGAGCTCGACGCGCTGCTGTTCGAGCGGCTGGGGCGGCGCGTGACCCTCACACAGGCGGGCCAGGAGCTGCGGCAGCACGCCCGTGAGCTGCTGGAACGCGCGGACCAGGCCCGCGAGGCGGTGCGGGTCGCGCATGGCCGTCCCCACCAGGCCAGTGGGACACTGCGTGTCGCCGCGCCGGGTAGCCTGTGCGCCTACCGACTGCCCGGTGTGCTGCGCCGTCTCAAGGAACGGTTCCCTCGGCTGAGTCTCGTCTTCGGGCCGGCCGAACGTGCCACGGTGCTCGACACCCTCGCCGACGGCAGCCTCGATGTCGGTTTCCTGCTGGAGGAGGACATCGTCGCTCCCCGGCTCGCCGTGGAGCGGCTGGCCGACGAACCGCTGCGCCTGGTGGCGCACCCGAGCCATCCGCTCGCCACAGCGAACTCGGTCGCCACCGCCGACCTCGCCGAGCAGACCCTGCTGGTGGCCGAGCCCGAGTGCGCGCAGCGCGAGGTGATCGAGCGAGAGTTCCAACGGGCCGGGATCCGCCCGGTACTCATGGAGTTCCTGAGCATGGAGGCGCAGAAGAAGTGCGCCGCCGAGGGGCTCGGGGTGGCCCTGGTCCCACTCCGAATCGCCGAGGACGAACTTCACCGCGGCGAACTCGCCGTCCTGCCGTGGCGGGTCACCCCGACCCTCGGGATCTACGTCGCCCACCACCGCCAACGCCGCATCCCGGCGTTGGACGCGCTGACCGAGATCACCCGGGACCTCTGGCGGGAGAGCCCGGGCGGGCCCGCGGTACAGCCAGGGCCGCGGACCCGCTCCGGAGACGACGACACCGGGACCCCCGCGCCGGGTGGGGGTGTCTGAGGCGCGGCGAAGCCGCACCTCGGGTTCTGGGGCCGCACCTTAGGCGCCTCCGCAACCCCGCCGGACCCCGCGTCGCGGTCAGACCTTGCGCAGGTGGAAGGTCACCCCGAGCTCCTCGGAGCTGACCGTGTGGGCGTCGCCCTCGGGCGTGCCCTCGGTGACGCCGAGCGCGAGCACCTCGGTGGCGATGTTCTCGGCGTGCTCGGTGACCGCCTGCGCGGTCGTGGGATCCGTCGCCGACCACCACAGGTGGATGCGGTCGGCGATGTCCAGGCCGCTGGACTTGCGGGCGTCCTGCACCAGCCGGATGACCTCCCGGGCCAGGCCGGCGCGCCGCAGTTCCGGGGTGAGCCGCAGGTCCAACGCGATCGTCTCCCCGGAGTCGGAGGCCACGGCCCAGCCCTCACGCGGCTGTTCGGTGACCAGTACCTCCTCGGCGCTGATCTCCACCGGTTCGCCCTCGACCTCCAGCTGGGCCCAACCGGTCGCCCGCACCTGGTCGACCAGGCCCTTGGCGTCGCTGGCCTGGATCGCCTCCGCGACCAACGGTGTGCGCTTGGCGAAACGCCGACCGAGCGCGCGGAAGTTCGGCTTGACGGTGTAGTCGACCAGGTCACCCCCGACCGAGGACAGCGGGTCGAGCCGCACCACGTTGAGCTCGTCGGTGATCTGGGAGCGCAGCTGCTCGGGCAGTGTGTCGAAGTCCGCCGCCCCCACCAGCACCCGCGACAGGGGCTGGCGGGTGCGCACGCCGGAGTCGGCCCGCGCCGAACGTCCCAGCTCCACCAGCCGCCGGGTGAGCGCCATCTGCTCCGAGAGCCGCGCGTCGACCAGGTCCTGCCGGCCCTTGGGCCATTGGGCCAGGTGGACCGACTCCGGGGCGTCCGGGCGCCGCAGCGCGCCCCACACGTGTTCGGTGAGGAACGGCACCATGGGCGCCATCAGCAGTGTCACGGTCTCCAACGCCTCGAACAGCGTGGCGAACGCCGACGCGCTCTCCGGGGTGGTGGCTCCCGCCCAGAAGCGGCGCCGGGAGCGGCGCACGTACCAGTTGGACAGGTCGTCGACGAACGTGGTGAGCAGCCGGCCGGCGGTGGCGGTGTCGAAGTTCTCCATGGCCTCGTCGACGCCGAGCGCCACCCGGTTGACCTCGGAGAGCAACCACCGGTCGAGCAGGGGGCGATCGGCCGGGGCGGGCGCGTCGGCCAGCTTCTGGTGGTCCCATGCCTCGCCCGTGTTGGCGTAGAGCGTGAAGAACGAGGCCGTGTTGTAGTAGGTCAGCAGGACCTTGCGGACGATTTCCTCCAGGGCCTGGTGGCCGATCCGGCGCGGTGTCCACGGTGACCCGGTGGCCAGCATGAACCAGCGCAGCGCGTCGGCGCCGTGGCGCTCCATGACCGCCATGGGCTCCAGGACGTTGCCCAGGTGCTTGCTCATCTTGCGCCCGTCCTCGGCGAGGATGTGGCCCAGGCAGACCACGTTCTCGTACGACGAGTAGCCGAAGACCAGCGTGCTCACGGCCATCATCGAGTAGAACCAGCCGCGGGTCTGGTCGATGGCCTCGCAGATGTACTGGCCGGGGAAGTTGGCCCGGAAGGTCTCCTCGTTGCGGTGCGGGGCGCCCCACTGCGCGAACGGCATCGCCCCGGAGTCGAACCAGACGTCGATCACCTCGGGGACACGTCGGGCGGTGCCGCCGCACTCGGGGCAGGCCACGGTGACGTCGTCGACGTAGGGGCGGTGTGGGTCGAGCGCGCCGAGGTCCCGGCCGGCCAGCTCACCCAGTTCGGAGAGGGAGCCGACGACGGTCGTGTGCCCCTCGTCGCACTCCCACACCGGTAGCGGGGTGCCCCAGTAGCGGCTGCGTGACAACGCCCAGTCGATGTTGTTGCGCAGCCACTCGCCGTACCGACCCTCCCTGACGTTGCCCGGGTACCAGTTGGTCCGGGAGTTCTGCTCCAGGAGCTGGTCCTTGACGGCGGTGGTGCGGATGTACCAGGACGGCAGCGCGTAGTACAGCAGCGGGGTGTGGCAGCGCCAGCAGTGCGGGTAGCTGTGCTCGTACTCAGTGCGGCGGTACAACAGCCCGCGCGCCTCGAGGTCGGCGACCAGGTCCCGGTCGGCGGTCTTGAAGAACAGCCCGCCCACGAGGTCCAGACCCGCCTCGAACGTGCCGTCCGCGGTGACCGGGTTGACCACCGGCAGGCCGTAGGCGCGGCACGTCGCCATGTCGTCGGCCCCGAAGGCGGGGGCCTGGTGGACCAGGCCGGTACCGTCGCCGACCGTCACGTAGTCGGCGAGCAGGACGAAGTGCGCCGGCTCGTCGAAGGACACCAGCTCGAACGGGCGCTGGTAGGTCCAGTGCTCCATCTCGGCGCCCTCGAACCGCTCACCGGTGAGTTCCCAGCCCTCGCCCAGCACCGCGGAGAACAGCTCCTCGGCGACCACCAGACGTTCGGTGCCGTCGGTGGCGACGACGTAGGTGACATCGGGATGCACCGCCACGGCGGTGTTGGAGACCAGGGTCCACGGGGTGGTGGTCCACACGAGCAGGGAGGCCGAGCCGCCCGGCTCGGCCAGCGGGCCGGAGGTCACCGGGAAGCGGACGTAGACCGAGGGGTCGGTGACGGTCTCGTAGCCCAGCGCGAGCTCGTGGTCGGACAGGGTCGTCCCGCAGCGGGGGCAGTAGGGACTGATCCGGTAGTCGCGGACCAGCAGCCCCTTGGACCAGATCTCCTTGAGGGCCCACCACACCGACTCCACGTACTCGGGGTCCATGGTGCGGTACGCCTCGTCCATGTTGACCCAGTAGCCCATGCGCTCCGTCATGGCGGTGAACGCGTCGACGTTGCGCAACACCGACTCGCGGCACCGGGCGTTGAACTCGGCGACCCCGAACGCCTCGATGTCCTCGCGGCCACTGAGCCCGAGCTCCTTCTCGACCGCGACCTCCACCGGCAGGCCGTGGCAGTCCCATCCGGCCTTGCGGTTGACGTGGTACCCCTTCATGGTCTTGAAGCGGGGGAAGACGTCCTTGAACACGCGCGCCTCGACGTGGTGTACGCCGGGCTGGCCGTTGGCGGTCGGGGGGCCCTCGAAGAAGACCCAGTTGGGGCCGCCCCGGGTCTGTTCCAGGGACCGCTCGAAGATCTTGTGCTCCGACCAGCGCGCCAGGATCTCGTGCTCGATCCCGGGCAGGTCGACCTGGACCGGGAGGGCGGGGAACGGCCGGGTGTCGGGTTTGGGCTCCTCGGACATTGGGCGCACCTTCTCATCAGGGGGTCGTTTCACCTGATGGAGGGACGAGGCCGCCGGCCCCGCGGTACCACCCTCCTTGGGAGCGCCGACGCGCACCCCACCTCGTTTCGTCTCACTGCCGGTTCTACTGGGCCGGCGGAGGATCCCGCCACGGCCGTTCTTCCGGCGGCTCCGGGGTGATATTCCCGACGGTCATACCCCCGGGCTCCCACCGTCCCCGGGTCGCTGAAGGCTGTGTCCGCCGGTACTCGTCCCCATCCACGCCATCGCGCGCGTGCACGCACGCGTCCAAAAAATAGCACGGTGAGGTTGACACCGTTTGGACACGAGAATAGCGCAACCACAACGTGGTACCACGCCGTTTTCCGGTGGTGGGGACCGGCCGTGCATACTTGCGCGGGGAAACCATCCCAAAGTGGGCCGTATGGGACATGGAAGGAAGGTGCGATGAGCGAGGCGGAGCAGGCCGGGGCCGTGCTGGTGACACTTCCCGAGCGGGAGGACGCCGAAGAGTTGGCCGAACAGCTGGAGACCCAGGGCTACGAGCCCTGCCTGGTGCACCGCGACATGCTCGCGGGCGAGGACGACGCCGAGGACGTCGACTGGGTGATCGAGGTCCACACCGGACCGCACGGCGGCCCCGCCACGTTCGACGAGCCCCACCTACAGATGCTCGCCGAGGACTACGGCGGCTTCGCCGCCGCCCGGTAGGACGGCCACCCCGCGCGGCGAACCCCGTGGGTTCGCGCTCTTCCCGCACGTGGGGGGTAACTCGTGAAACCCCCTCCGAACAACGAGGAATCCGAACGGCGAAAGCGGGAAAGCATGGTGGTAAACGTTCGGGACCGTGACCATTGCGCCGTGGTTGATTGATCTGTCCCCGATGGGCGCCTAAGCTTCCCGAAACCGCGCGAAGAGCGCACGTTGAGACGTTGTTGTCGCACGTCAGCGTGGGACTGGAACGAGCGTCCGGACGGGGGACGCCACCGGCGCGAGGTCGTCGACCGGCGGAGATGACAACGGGGTCAACTGGCCCACGGGGAGGAACGCGAGGGGGATATGAGCGTGACCGAGGCGTCCGGGCTCCCAGTTCGCTCGGGGGAGGACAAGTGGACCGAGGAGGAGCTGGGCGAGGTACGTCGCGAGTTGGAGTCCGACATCGCGCTGCTGCGCGACGAGATCGCCAAGGCGGAGTCCGACCTGGCTGAACGGCTGGCGGACGCGGTGGACGGAGCGGGGGACGACCCCACCGACACCGGGGCGAAGGCGTACCAGCGCGAACACGACCTCGCACTGGCATACAATACTCGTGACCTGCTCGCACAGAGCGAGCGGGCGATCGAGCGCATGGAAGCGGGAACGTACGGCGTCTGCGAGTCGTGCGGCGACGCCATCGGCAAAGCGCGGCTGCAGGCGTTCCCACGAGCCACGTTGTGCGTGAAGTGCAAACAGCGTGAGGAGCGTCGCTGACTGACGTAGAGCCCTCCGGGGACCAGCAACAGAACGCGAACGAGTCCGCACGGCGGCTACCGAGGCGCTTCGTCCTACTGGGCGGCGTGGCGGTGGTCGTACTCGCGGTGGACCTCGTCACCAAGCAGCTCGCGCTGAGCCGGCTGATTCCCGGGGAGAGCGTCGACGTCGTGGGTGGGCTCCTGCGGTTCACCCTCGTCTTCAACTCCGGCGCCGCCTTCTCCATCGGCTCGGGTGTGCCGTGGCTGTTCTTCCTGATCGCCATCGGCGTGGTCGGCTACATCATCGTCATGGCGCGCAAGCTACGCAGTGTCGGTTGGGCATTCGCGCTCGGCCTGATCCTTGGTGGCGCGTGCGGCAACCTCGTCGACCGGGCGGTACGCCCCCCAGCCCCGCTGCACGGCGAGGTCGTCGACTGGATCCAGGTACCGTACTGGCCGGTGTTCAACGTGGCCGACTCCGCCATCGTGATCGGCGGGATTCTCGCCGTGGTACTGGCGTTCCGCGGCATCAACATCGACGGCAGCGTGGAGTCGGATGAGCCCGCCCAGAGCGGTGCCGACCCCTCCGAGCGGCCCGGGGACGGCGGCGAGGGGCGGGAGCGCGCGTGACAACGTTGGGCGACCATCGCAGCATGCCCGTACCCGAAGGACTCGAAGGAGACCGGCTCGACGCCGCGCTCGCCCGGATGTTCGGCCTCTCGCGTACCCGCGCCGCCGAGCTGATCGCCGAGGGTAACGTGCACCTCGACGGTGGGGCCGGAGCCAAGTCCGACCGGGTGCACGCCGGTGCCTGGCTCGACGTCACCCTGCCACCCCCACCCACCGCGCCGGTGGCGCGCCCCGAGCCCGTGCCGGGGATGCGCGTGCTGCACGAGGACGCCGACATCGTCGTGGTCGACAAACCGACCGGGGTGGTCGCCCACCCCACGGTGGGCTGGACCGGCCCGACGGTCCTCGAGGGGCTACTGGCCTCCGGCGTGCAGCTCAGCACCAGCGGGGCCGCGGAACGTCAGGGAATCGTGCACCGGCTCGACGCCAACACGACCGGCGTCATGGTCCTCGCGAAGAGCGAGTTGGCCTACAGCGCGCTCAAACGCGCCTTCAAGGAACGCATGGTCGTCAAGCGCTACCACACGCTGGTGCAGGGCCACCCCGACCCGTTGCGGGGCACGGTCGACGCGCCGATCGACCGTCACCCCTCGGGCGACGGCCGGTTCGCGGTGGTGACGGGTGGTCGCCCCGCTGTGACCCACTACGACACCCTGGAGGCGTTCCGCGCCGCCAGCCTGCTGGAGGTCCGTCTGGAGACCGGCCGCACCCACCAGATCCGGGTGCACATGGCGGCGCTGCGGCACCCCTGTGTCGGCGATCACCTCTACGGCGCCGATCCCACGCTCTCCGAGCGGCTGGGGATCAGCCGCCAGTGGCTGCACGCGGTGGGCCTGGGCTTCGAGCACCCCACCGAGGGGCGTCACGTCGAGTTCGAGAGCGATTATCCGGAGGATCTGAACCGGGTCATCGAGGATCTCCGGGAGGACTGAGCCGGCGGGCGGTGCGCCGGCCATTGGCCGCCCGGGATGGCTCACCGGCCCTCGCCCCGCCCCTTGCTCAGCAGCCTCGCCATCGTGGCACCCGGCGCGATGATCTCCGGGTCGGTGCGCACGTCGATCAGGATCGGTGCGCTCTGTGACTCCGCCTCCTCCAACGCCTCGCTCAGCGCCTTGTCGAGTTCCCGGGGTGTGCTGGCCGTGAGGCCCCGCGCGCCGAGCCCGCGGGCGTAGCTCGCCAGGTCGAGCGGGCCGCTGATGTCCACGCCCGCGGTGCGGCCCAGATCACGTGCCTGGTGCATCGCGATCGTGCCGTAGAGGCCGTTCTGGAACACCACCACCACGACCGGCAGGCCGAGGCGGCTCGCGGTCTCCAGTTCCTGCCCCGTCATCAGCGTTCCGCCGTCGCCCGCGACGGCGACGACGGTCCGGTGCGGCTCCACCAGCTTGGCCGCCACCGCCCCCGGAACAGCGGACCCCATGGCCCCACTGGTCGCCGCGATCTGGGTGCGCGGCTCGCGGAACCACCACCCCAGGTGCAGGAATCCGGCGAAGTTACCGGCGTCGTTGACCAGGACGGTGTCCTCGGGAAACACCTGACGCATCGCGTCCACGACGGCCCAGGGGTGCAGCGGGCCCTCGGGATGGTCGGCCACCTCGGGAGGCGGGGTCGTGGTGCGTACCCACGCCTCGTGTGCCTGACTCCAGTCCCGGGATGGGGTGGCGACCGGCGCCTCCGCCAGCGCCGCGAGTGCCCGCCGGGCATCGGCGACCGCGCCCAGCCACACACGGGTGACCGCTCCCACCTGCGCGGGGTCGATGTCGATCTGGGCGACGGTGGAGGTGGCCGCGTCGGCGGCGCCCGAGGGCAGCCGGTAGGTCTGGGTGGTGATCTCACTGAGCCGGGAACCCACCACCAGAACGGCGTCGGACTCCTCGAGCGCGGCCAACACCGGTTTCGGGCAGCCGAGTCCGAGGTGTCCGAGGTACAGCGGGTGGTGGTTGGGGAACACGTCCTGACGTCGCCACGACGTGTAGACCCCGGCGTCGAACCGCTCGGCCACCGCCACAAGCTCGGCCTGCGCCCAGCGCGCCCCGCCACCGACGATGATCACCGGGCGCTCGGCGCGCGCCAGCCACGCGCTGATGCGGTCGCGTTCCTCGTCGCCGAGGGGAGGCCGGGGAGGAACCGTTCCCGGAAGCGACGTGGGGGCCGGGATCCGCTGCCCGAACAGGTCCCCCGGGACGCCGATCGCCACCGGCCCCGGGCGCCCGCTCGTCGCCGTACGGAGCGCACGCGCCGTCATCTCGGGCAGCCGGTCGGCCCGGGTGACCGTGGTCGCCCACTTGGTGATCGGGGAGTAGAGCGCGGTGAGGTCGACCTCCTGGAACGCCTCCCGTCCCAGGAACTCGGTCTCGACCTGGCCGAGGAAGACGACCATCGGTGTGGAGTCCTGCATGGCGGTGTGCACCCCCACCACGAGGTTGCCGGCCCCCGGCCCCCGGCTGGCCGCGGCGACCGCGGGAATCCCGGTGAGCTTGGCCTCGGCCTCCGCCATGAACGCGGCGCCGTTCTCGTGCCGGGTCGAGACCAGCTCCATGTCGCCGCGTTGCTCGATCGTGTCGACCAGCTCGAGGAAGCTCTCGCCCGGCACGGTGTAGCAGCGCCGGACACGGGCCGCCGCGAGGACGTCGGCGACCTCCTCGGCGGCGGTTCGCTGGTGGGAGTGCTGCTCGGCGCTCACGGGGATCCCTCCGTTGGTTCCCGACATTGGTGGTGTGCGTCGTTCGGCCGCGGGTGCCACGCTCGACTGTCTCAGTGTTACGCCCCCGCCGCCACCTCCTCTTGTGTGCCAGCTGCCCGCGCGTCCGTTCTCGCACTCGGGTGGGCGGCATCACCCGGCGCCGAGCGCGCCTCCCGGCCGCGGTGGTGGTCGCGAAGGACCACGAGCAAGGGGGCACGGAACAGCGGCGCGACGGTGGCCGCCGCGAGCCCGCGCAGCCGGGGCGCGTCGACAACCAGCGCACCGTCCTCGGCGCCCGCCGGCAGGGCGGCCACGGCGGTCAGCGCACCGGGCACCCGGGCGGCGCCGGCGGCGTCGCGAGCACCGCGACCAGCACCCCGAGTGGCGTCACGCCCCTGCTCCTGGTGCCCTCCTCGCGCGGCCGGTACGGGGCCGGCCGGACGTGAGGGCTCCGGTGGTGCGGATCACCGGAGAGCGCGAAATATCGCGGCTGCGGGGCGGGTTGGACACGGTGGCCCGCCCACGTGAAACCGGGGGCGGGTTGGTCCTCGTCATTACTGGCGAGTAATGTTCGGTTTGGCGCTGCCCCCACCCACCTGTCCCCGAGAGATCGGACGCGAGCCTGATGTCGGTCGACGCCCAGCCGGTATCGGAACTACCCGACCCCCGGAACTTCGGGCTGCCCGTGGTCGCCGAGGATGAGCTGCCAGAAGAGCTGCGCACCCTGGTCGCGCGCGTACACGACCTGGTCGACGCGGTCGCGCACACCGAGGCCGACACGTCCGAGCTGGCGCGGGCGAGCGCCGCGGTGCACGAACTCACCGAGCGGCTCAACGTCAAGCGCCGCGACGTCGGCGCGATGCTGGAGCGACCGCGGGCCGACGGCGGCACGGACTACCAGACCCTCACCAACGTCGTATCCGGGGTCAGCAACCCGGCAGCGGTGCCCCTCGTGTTGGAGGAGACCGAGGACGGCGTGCGCTCCGAGTTCACGCTGAACGGCACCTACCAGGGGCCGCCCGGTCTGGTACACGGCGGCTGGATCGCGGCCTTGCTCGACCAGGCCCTGGGCAGCGCGTCCGCCGCCGCCGGCATGGTCGGCCTTACCGCCAACCTGGACGTGAACTACCGCAACCCCACGCCGCTCAACGCTCCCCTGGAGATCACCGCCCGGGTCACCGGTGCGGAGCGGCGCAAGGTCCACGTTTCCGGTGAGATCCGGCACAACGGTGAGGTCACCGCGGAGGGCACGGCCATCATGGTGCGGCTCGTCGCCCCCAGCTGACCGCCCGCTCGGCCGGACCCGACACCCGAGGCGCGGGTAGGCGCGCCCGCCGTCCCCATCGGGACCAGCCCGGTGAGGACGGCGACGTTCGTTTCCGCCACGGGCGCCTCGCTGAACAGCACGGAGCGGGAGCGAGGCCCCCGTTTCCGGGCGCGTGCCGTTAGCGGCGAAGGGTGTTGCGGACCTTGTCGCCGATACGGCGAAGCTTCGCCTTGGACTGCTTGGCCTTGCCCTCGACCTCGTCGGGCGTGTCGCCCGTCGCCTTGCCGATGTTTTCCTTGGCCTTGCCCTTGAGCTCCTCCGCCCGGTGCTTGAACTCGTTGCGCTCGTTGTCCTCTGCCATGAGTCTCGCCTCCAGTGTGGACGCGTCGGGCGGGCGCGTCGCCCGCTCACTGGCCCGCTGCCCAAGAACCGACCAGGTTATGACCAACGCGCGCCTCTGAGGAGGGCCAGCCGTGCGCTCACCCCTGGCCGGAGCCGCCAACGCCGTCCTTCGCCCAGCTCATCGTGACTTTCAGGCTGCCTTCCGCCGACGCCTTCGCGATGAAGACCTCCGCTTCGGCATTGACGCTGACCCCCAATTCCACGGTGATCTCGTCCGGCGCCGTCGCCATCGTGGACAATTCCCGGGCGACCTGCTCGGAGAGTTCGCGAACCCTGCCGATCACCGTTTCGAATTTCTCATCCGCCACGCGGAAAACGTCACGACCTCCCACATCGCGCATGACGGGTGAGCTACCCGCCGTCTCGAGGAGGACCGATGCTCCGTGGTCGTTGTGAAATCGCACGATTTCCGCCATATCCGTGCCTTTCATGCTGGGGAGGTACGAGTCGGGAGCCGTACGATACCCCCGAATGCGGGTGATGTAGCGGCGCTGTCCGCAACCGGTCCCACATGGTTCGGGGAAAAAAGGGGGATAATCCACAGGCAGTATGTCGCGATACTTACCATTGGACGGGTTGTGCGTAGATCCTGCCCACCGGGTTCGCCCACAGTCGCCGAATCACCAACAAGAGACCCGTATGAGCACTGACCCAGCAGCGCTCGCCCGACGGTTCGGGAGCGGGGGAGGCCAGCACGCTCCCGTCGTGGACTCGTCCGGGCGGAGCCTCGGGCCGGGCTGGCGCACCTCCTCGTACAGCACGCAGGACCGAGCCTGTGTGCGGATCGCCCGCGACCCCGACGGCGCGATCCTCCTGGCCGACTCCCGCACCCCCCAGGGCCCGGTCGTCCGCGTGACAGGCACCGCGTGGTGCGCGTTCCTCCGGGCCGTTCACGACGGTGAGATGGACTGAGCGCCGGCCCGCCGGCGCGTCCGGCTCACATCACGTTGAGGAACAGGTCGCAGTTGGCCCGAATGTCACGGTCCGCCGCCAGCGTCGCCGGGTGGTCCGCGCCGAAGACCGCCCGGTAGCGCGCGACGATCTCGGTGCGTTCCGCGTCCAACGGAACCTGTTCCACGGTCCTGCGGTCGAGAATCCGGTTGCGGTGCGCCGCCAGGGTCAGCGGGTGGTTCTCTCCGAGTTCCAGCCGCGCGCGCTCGTGGGTGTCGGTGTCCATCTCCAGCGCGGCCGTGGCGTCGCCCAGGGCGAACAGGTCACTGGCCAGGTTGATCGCGTTGGCGATGGTGCTGGGGTGGTTCGGGCCTAGCGTGTCGACGTGCACCGCCAGGGCCTCCTCGTCGACGCCGCGCGCCTGTTCCACCTGGCCGAGCAGCCGCAGGACGACGGCGTGGTTGGCCGACGTGTCGGCGTAGAGCGGGTGGTGGGAGCCGTAGAGGTCGCGGTGGCGCTGGCGGGTCTCGGCGGAGAGGTGCAGGGCGGCCTCGTGCTCGCCCGCGGCCCGCAGCGAGACCGCGTGACTGGCCGCGGCCAGGACCGTGTGGTGGTTGTCGGGACCCAGCCGCTCCTCGAACAGCCGATAGGCTTCCTCCGACAGCGCCACGGCCTCGGACAGCCACCCGGTACGCCGCTTCACCGTCGACAGCGCCAGCATGGTGATGAGCCGGCTCGGGGCGTGGGTGGAGGAGATCCGGTTGTCCAGCTCGTGCTGCTCCTCGAGCTCGGTCATGGACTCCCGGTAACGCCCGGACTCCATGAGCCCCAGGGCGTAGCCGTACTTGCTGCCCTGGGTCAGGCTGTGCTCGGGTCCCAGGATGTCGATCCGCCGCTCGAAGTTGTACCAGTCGATCTCCATGGCCGCGGAGTACTGGCCCGTGAGCCGCAACCCGACGGCGTGCAGGTGCCCGGCGCGCAGGGTCAGGACATCGTCACGGCCGAATATCCGCTCGTAGCGCTGGAACACGTCCGCGCTCACATCGACCGCCTCCTGGAACCGTCCGATGTTGCGCAGGTCCCAGGCGAGGTTCATGTGCGCCTCGAGCGTCTCCTCGTCGTCGTCGCCACGGGTTCGGGTGAGCGTGTCGACGAGCTGCCAGTTGCGGTCGAGCGCCTCCCGGAACGAGCCGAGGCTGCGCAGCAGTTGGACGTAACGCATCTCGGCGCGCAGCGTCTGCAGGTGCTCGGGGCCGAGCCGCTCCCGCCAGTCCGTGATCGCGCGCGTGCCCAAGGACTCACCCTCGGCGTACCCGCCCCACAGCGTCAGGAAGTGCATCTCGCCGATGACGAGCTGGCGCGCCCACTCGCTACGACACTCCCACAGCTCGGTGGCCCAGACGTGGGGGAGGAGCTCGACGTAGCGCGGCCAGTCGAGGGTGGAGAACGGGTCGCCCGGGTCGAGGTTGGCCAGCAGCTGGTGGGCGCAGTGCCGGAACTCCCGGTGCTCCGCCTCGCTCAGCGGGAGCTTCAGGGTCTCCTGGACCAGCCGGTGCAGCTGGAAGGTCTCGTTGCGGTGGTCCATCTTGATCAGCGCGTAGCGATCGATGGTGCGCAGCGTGCGGCTCAGCTTGATCGCGGGATCGGCGAGGATCTCCGCGAGCTCGTCGGGGGCGTCGACGTTGCGCGCGCCGTTGAACAGCCGCCGCGGGATCGGCTGCGGGGCGAGGAAGGCGCACACCTGCAGCAGCCGGAGCGCGCCCGGGTTGGTCTCGCGCAGCCGGTCGAGCGTCATCTCCATAGTGGCGGCGACCGACCGGGGGTACTCGGGACTGGGCAGGGCGCTGGACAGCAGCTCGTGCGCCTTCTCCTCGAACAGCTCCAACCACTCGGCGGGCGGCATCAGGGTCTCGTAGAGCCACACGGCCGTCTGAGCCACGGCCAGGGGAAGGTCGCCCAGTCGCTGGGCGATCAGGTCGGCGTCCTCGGTGGTGAGCGACTCCGGGCCGCGCTTCAGCAGCAGCTGCTGGCTCTCGTCGCGCTCGAACGTGTCGACGTGCAGCAGGCTGCCGTCCGTCGCGCGCCATTCGGTGGAGCGCGACGTCACCATCACCTGGCCCGGTCCGGCCGAGGGCATGAACGGTCGGATGGCCGCCGGGTCACCGGCGTTGTCGTAGATGAGCAGCCAGTTGGAGTACGGGGAGCCGGTCTGCAGCGCGTCGAGCGCCGAGCGGACCGTCGACGCCGGGTCGCCCGCGCCACCGATGCCCAGCTTCTCGGCGAGCTCGATCAGCGACTGCTGGACCTGGGCCGGTGTCTCGGCCGGGATCCACCACACCAGCTCGTAGTCGGAGCGGTTGCGCCAGGCGTACTCCAGTGCCAACTGTGTCTTTCCGACACCGCCCATACCCTGCAGCGTGTGCGCGGTGGCTTCCGGGAGCACGGCCGTGGCCGAGCGCTGGCGCAGCCGCTCGCCCAGTTCCCGGAGCAGGTCCTCGCGCCCCACGAAGTTCACGTTGCGCGGCGGCACCTGCCCCCACACGGCCGGGCGCAGCCGTGGCCCGTGCGATGGCGCCCCCTCGGGAGCGCCCTGCTGCCCATTGGACGGCCCGGTCCCCTCGAGTGGGCGGGCGGGTGGTTCGGCGGCCCCGGTCCCTTCGAACGGTCCGGTTGTTGTGGAGTCGCCAGCAGGCATATCGTCGTCCTTCGAAGTCATACGGTGGGATCCGGCCTCGTCCATGGCGGCTGGACCGTGGTTGTTCACTGGCACGGGAGGGGCGCCGACCGGCGCGCCCCGGGGCAGGTACTCCTGGCCGGAGGGGGGCCACTGCGCCGCCGCCTCGCGGACCGGACCGCCCAGGGCGAGCAGCGCGGCGTGGACAGCCTCGGCGAACGGGGCGGTGGCGGGGTCGACCTCCGGTAGGGCCACGCTGGGGTCGGCGGTGACCAGGAGCCGCTCGACCGCCTCGAACCAGGGATCGGCGTGGCGGTACCGGTCGACGACCGTTTCCACCAGGCCCCTGATCTCGTGTCGGCGTCCGCCGGTGGCCAGCAGGAGTTCGCGCACCCCGGGGTGAAAGTCGAACGGCACCAGGTCGTCGCGGTCGAGACCGGCCTCCTCGTCGCGGCGTCGAACCAGGCCGGAGCACAGCACCTCGGTCAGGTCCGCCGGCCGTGAGTCCGGGGCGAAGCGTCGCTGGACCGACCGGATGGCCGGCATGGTCAACGGGACCGCGGCGAGGCACACGGCCAGGTGAAACGCGGAGGGCTCAGCGCTGACGCGGAAGCTGGCCACGAGGTCATCGGCGGTGGACGGGGCCGCTGTGCCGCCGGTGCCACCGGCCCCCGAATCACGGGGCTCCCAGGCGGTGACCACGTCGCTCGGGAACTCCGGTGCCGCCCCGGCGAGGAGCGCGGTGGTGGAGAACTCGCCCGCGCCCTGTCGCCGCGAGACGAAACGGGCCCAGCGTCCCAGGTCGCGCGCCTCCATGGGGACGAGCGGCACGGCCACGTCCCCCTCGGGAGGAAAGTCGCCGGGGCCGGCGAGGCCGTGCGGCCGCACCCGGTAGGCGACGTTGGGGGTGAGCGCGTCACCGGGCGGATCGGTGGCGCGCAGGGTGACGCGGTGCGGCCGCATCCCGGTGCGTGGCCACCGCGCGCGGTCGAGCACCTGGCCGACCGCGACGACGGCGGTGCGGCCCCAGTAGGCCAGCCACGCCTCGACGGTGCCGGTGTGCCAGCCGTCGCCGACGCCGTCGGTGAGCACCAGTACGATCTCGTGGCCGTTTCCGTCGCACAACCGGTGGGGGTCGATGGTCCGCCCGGTGGTGGCGCGAAGCTCGATGTCGTCGGCGTGTACCTTGTCCGCGTCGAAGTAGTGGGCGCGGACGCGCCGGAACACGCCAACGGGTGCGAGGAGCTCGGAGAGCGCGGCGACCACCGGCTGCTGTAGCTGCATGGACAGGCTGTCGTCGATGAGCAGCACGAGGTCGTCGGCGGCGGGTTCGTGGTGGGCCGTGAACTCCGGGAGCACGGGGGTACGCAGCGCGCGCTCCGGACGGGGGCTGGCCAGCGCGCGGGCCGCGAAGCGTTCCGCCGTGGCCTCCTCGTCGAGACGTTTCGCGCCGGAGTCGCGACGTCGACGGAGCGCTTCCACCGCCCGGGTCAGGGCTTGGCGGTCACCCAGCGACCGCGTGGCCGGCTCCACGACACCGGTCGTGGGAGCAGAAGGCAAGGCGGGGAAGCCCGCGGGCGCGGACGGTTCCCCCGTGGAGGGGGGAGGCGGGGTTTCGTGGTCCGGGGCGGGCGGTACCGTCCCCCGATCCGGGTCGGGACCCGGATCGGGGGACGAGGCGAGATCGGGGTCGTCATCCGGCGACGAACGCGCCGAGGGGGGCACCGCCTCGGTGTCCGCCGTGCGCCGCCCCTCGGGACTGTGTGGGGCGGGGGAGCGGTCGGGGGCGCGGTGGGCGGCCAGCCACAGGGCGTCACCCACCTCCCACCACAGGGGAGGATCGCTGCCGGCTTCGGCAGACGACGGGTCCGGGGACGGCCCCGCCGTCCCCCCGGCCTCTGGCCGGTCGTGACCCCAGGCTCCGGTCACTCGTTGCCCGCTTCCGTCAGGCGTTGCCAGACAAGGTCAAGTATCCGGTTCCACGCGTCCGGCTCCAAGGATGTGGCGTGGGCGTGGACATCGGAACTAGCGAGATGGACCGAGTTCAGTAGCTGGTCGATGGACAGCCCGTTGACCTCGTCGCAGCGGCGCAGGAACTGGGTGATGAGTTCCCGGTCGCGGGCGCGGTCGCGACCGACGAAGTGGGCGCTGACCATGTCGGCCAGCTCCTCGGCGGTGGGGCGCTCCAGCCGTACGGGCAGGCAGCGTCGCCGGAAGGCCGGTGGCAGGGGGCGCTCGCCGTTGCTGGTGATGACGATGAAGGGGAACTCGTGGCAGCGGACCACTCCCTCGTGCACCGTGGCCGTTCGACCAGGGTCGTCGGTGGGTACGGTGACCTCCGGCCGTGCCGACCGCAACCGGGCGAGCTCCGGTATCCGGTAGGTCCCGGTCTCCAGGACGTCGAGCAGGTCGTCGGCGAGGTCGGTGTCGCTCTTGTCGAACTCGTCGATGAGCAGAACCCGGGGCAGCCGGTGGGGGAGCAGCGCGGTTCCCAGCGGGCCCAGGCGCAGGTAGTCCCCGATGGGCCGGTCGACGCTCTCCCCTGCGCCCGGTGTGGCTGCCGCGTCGGCCGAGATGTCGTGGATGCGGGCGATCGGGTCGTACTCGTACAGTCCCGAACGGAGGTCGCTGCGGCTGGTGATGGACCACCGGAGCACACGCCCGAGTCCCAGCTCGCGGGACACGCGGTGGGCCAGGGCGGACTTGCCGACGCCGGGGTCGCCGGTGACGAGTAGTGGCCGGCGTAACAGCAACGCGGCGTTGACCGCGTCGATCACGCGCACCTCGTGTTCGGCGAGGGGGCGGGACATGGTGGCGGTCGTCGCGCCGAGGACCCGGGTCGACTCGTGGTCGTCGGGGGGCGGGTCGGGCTGGTCGGGCCCGCCGTCGAAGCTCCGCCAGGGGGGCGGGTCGGGCAGGCGCTCCCGTAGTGAGGTGAGGTAGGGGTTGGGGGTCCCGGTTCCGCGGTAGATCCACCATTGTGGCCGGGGCGAGCCATCGCCGGACTCGCCCGATGTGGGAGACCATTCGGGGTCGGGCACTGGAGAGGCCGCAGAAGGAGTCATCGGCCGGCGACTTTCCTGGTCATGGGGTCACTCTTCTAAGGCGGCGAAAATCAGAGCGAGGTCCTCCTCGCCTACGCTACCCATTCCACGGCTGCCTTGCCCCTCGGCGTTCGGGCCATCCCGTACGGGCCGGCGGTCGATGACGAGCGGGGCCGGAATTCGTGGTGTGCGCTCGGATTATCTGCTGACGAGGCCGCTAGTCACGACGGCTACCCGGCTTGGGTGACGCGAGTATTCCAATTTGTTGAAGTTCACGCATTTGATCCATGTTGTCGAGTAGAATGATGATGTCGTATGGGTCGTGTTCCTCATTGGTCGGTTGTCCGCTTTGGGTGCGCCACTCGCGTAGTTGGCGCGGCAGGGACACGAGGTCTTGCGCGCAGATCGTAGTATCCCCACCACCACCGTGGACAATTTCCGTCATGCGGTCGTGGAAGCCGCGTGTCCGACGCTCGTCCTCGCCGCGCAGCCACGCGATGGCGGGCAGGCCGGCCTGGAGCGCGACGGCCAGCTGGCGCCCACCGTCGGCCGACTCCGCGGCGACACCGAGCACGCAGAGCACGATCCCCGGCCCGTTGAGCTGGTCGCTCAACCGCGCTCCCGTCTCCGCGGCCGGACCGGGCTCGATCAGGTGGACGCGCCCCTCACCGTTGTCGACCAGCTCCCGCCAGCTGCGCTGGAGCTTTCGTCGGGCCCTCTCCCACCCGGGATCATTGACCCGCTCGTAGGCGTGCAGCACGATCTCGTACGACGCGCCGAGCCGCTCCCCCTCACCGGTGAGGGGGGCGGAGAGTCTCCACTGCGCTACTGGCTCTGTCAGCAGCGCGAACGGAAGGACAAGCTCCAGCCGCAGCTCGGTGTCCCCCGCCCGTGCGGGTAACCGCGCCTCGGCCTCGTCGATCAGCCGCAGCAGGGCCTCGCGCAGCCCGTTCTCGGACATCCGGAACGGGGTCCCCTTGTCGGTGCCGTACCCGTCGCGTAGCCAGTGGGAGACCAGGTAGCCGCGCGGGTAGTCGGAGTCTCCGGGAACGGGCTCGACCGAGACGATGAGCACCGCGGTCTCCGGCCGCTCCGGGACGCTGTCCGCGCGGAGTCGCGCCAGGGCCTGCCGTGGGACCTCGCTCGGGTGCCGGCTGTCGGAGTAGGAGCGCAGTACCCGTGAGGCCGCCGCCCCTTTCCCGCTGCGCGCGATCTCCTCGACGAAGACCACCTCGCACGGGAGCCCGTCGGGGCGCGGGGTCAGATCCCGGAGGTAGGCGAACGCCTCCCACGCCGAGTGGAACCGCACGCGTTCGGTGGCGCGGTGCCGAGTGGCGGCCCCGTAGGGCTCCCATGCCGCCTCGAACAACATGTCGCTGAGGAGCCCGCGTACCTCCTCCAGCTCGGGGTCGGCGGTGTGCTCGCGGAGCGCCTCCACCATCTCGACCGGCTCCATGAGACCGATGCGGCCGTGGCGGTCGGAGAGCCGTCCCGCGTTGTCCGGAGCGTCCTGGAGGGCACTGGTGAGGATCCCGATCACCGAGCCGTCGCTGGTGTCGAGAACCCCGCACCCACTGAAACCCGGTTCGAAACGGACGGGCTGTCGGGGGTCGATGTCGACCTGCGCGCGTTGCGGCAGGTCCCCACCGAGCCCGACCACCCGCGCCGTGGCCGAGAGCCCGTCCGGAGTGCTCCTCGGATACCCCTGGACCCGCACCGGGTACGGGTGGCGTGACGCGAGGATCTCCGATGTCCGGGAGCTGAGCCGCGCCGGAGCCGGCACTCCCTGCCACGGGTGGTCGCCGAGCCGCAGCAGCGTGGTGTCGCGTTCGCTGTTCCATGAGGTGTCGATCACCCGGGCGCTCGTGTGCGGGTACTGGACGTGGTGCGGTACGTCCACGTACACCACGTCCTCCGGCCCCGGCGGGTGGGAGCCGTGACCCCGACCCAGCGCCTGGTCGACGACATGAACACAGGTCAGGACGCGGCTGCCGGGAACAAGGACACCACCCCCGGCCACGGTGCCATCAGGCCCCGTGATCCTGACCTGCCACGTGGGAGGGAGAGCAGGGAAGGGAGATGCCACTGTGGCGCGGTCGCTTTCTTCGGTTGTGCGGGGGCGCGGAACGGTCATTTGTGAGGACTGGGATTCGGCTGGCTCCATATTTTCCCGCCAACACGGTGAATCACTCGAGGGCCCCACCGCGTCGGGGAGGAACGCGACGGCCCCGAGCGTGGGGTGCCAGCCTAGGCATCCGCGTGCCCACCGGCAGACAGCGGGGATGACCGAGGGCGGTCACGGCGCGCTCTCAGCGGGTCAGGCGTCGCATCCGGCGGGCGGCCTTGCCGGGGGAGCGAGCGTGCCGGCCCATGCCACGCCACGGGTCGTCACCGGGGCGCGAGCCCGGATCCCGCACCGACCACGCCTGGGGCGAGCGTACGCGCTCCAGCTCCTGCCAGGTGAGCGGCATCGCCACGGGCGCGCCCGGGAGAGGGCGGACCGAATAGGGTGCGACAGCGTGCTGCCCGTAGGCGTTGCGCAGGATGTCGACGAAGAGTCGGTCACCCCTCTTCTCTTTGCGGACCTCGGTGGTGAGCCATTCCGGATGTCGCGCGGCGGTCCGGTCGGCCACGTTGCGGGCCACCTCGCGCACCTCGTCGAAGTCCAGCTCCGGCCGGATCGGCACGACGACGTGGAGTCCGCGCGAGCCCGTGGTCATGACGTAGGGCACGAGCCGGATCTCGTCCAGGGTCTCCCGGACGGCCAGAGCGGCCCGCCGGACCACGGAGAAGTCCTCACCCGCGGGGTCCAGATCGAAGATCATCCGGTCGGGGTGCCACAGGTGGTCGGCTCGGCTCGGCCACGGGTGCAGCGTGATCACGGCCTGGTCCGCCAACCACTCCAACGTCGCGGTGTCATCGCAGCGCACCATCGTTATCGCGCCGCCCTGGCGGCGCTCCACCCGCACCCCGCGCACCCACTCCGGCGCGTGGTCGGGGCGCTGCTTCTGGAAGAACCCCTCGGTACCGGACTCCGGGGCGACGCCGTCCGGGAAACGGTGCAGCGCCACCGGCCGCTTCCGGACGTGCGGCAGGAGCACCGAAGCGACCCGCCGATAGTACGCGGCGAGTTCCCCCTTGGTGACGTCGCCCGTGCCGAACAGCTCCTTGCCGGGGTTGCGCACGTGTGGCGCGTGCGCACCGGACCGGCGGTCCTCGGTGGTGCTCCCCATGCCGTCTCCCCACCGTCGCGGACACCCGGTGGGGCGTCCGCGACAGGGCTCCTCGGTGTGTTGCCGGGTGGTCCCGCACTGGGGTGACTAACCCGGCCCCGGGGTGACGAACCGGAGCCGGCGCCGATCGTTTCACCCCTCGTCGGTCTCCTCGGTGCGGCCGAAGTAGGTGGCGACCTGCTCCAGCCATGTCCGGTCCCACGTGAGGCGGCCCGCGCGCAGGTCATCCAGCAGCCCCTCGACCCAGCGCAGCTCGGCCTCGGTGACCGCGCGGCGGTACTCCTCCTCCAGGAGGAACAGCCGGGGCAGCCCGATGCGCTCGGCCTCGGCGGCCTCGGCGGCGCCCTCGTCCAGGCGCTCGCGCAGCGCCTGGACACGGGATTCCAGAAGCTCGACGGCCAGTTCGGGCGTGATGCTCGGTAGCGCGGCCAGGGCGACCGGGAACTCGGGGAACTCTCGGGCGGGTGTGGCGAGCATCGTGCGCAGCCAGGTGTGGAGCGTGTCACGCCCCGCCTCGGTGAGCCGATAGACCGTGCGCTCGGGCCGGGGAGGCGCGCGCTCGGTGTCGTGCACGGTGATCAGCTCCGCGCGCAGCAGCCGGTCCAGGGTCTGGTAGACGCTGTTCCGCTGGGCGATGTTGACGATGCGGTCTTTGTGGCGCTCCTTGATCAGACGCTGCATGCGGTAGGCGTGCATGGGCTCCTCGTCCAGGAGCAGCAGCAGTTGCACCGCCAGCGGCGAGCGTCGCCGCGTGCGATCGGCCACCGACCCACCTCCTTCCGCGGCCCATGAAATCACTTCACATTGATAGTTATGTTATGTATAGTCATAAAATAACTATAGTTGGGAGTGGACAATGACGAGAGCGCTGATCATCGGGGGAGGAGTTGGCGGACCGGTCGCGGCGGCGGCCCTGAAGCGGGCCGGGCTGGAACCCGTCGTCTACGAGGCGCACCCCGGCCCCGGGGAAGGGCTCGGTGCCTTCCTCACCCTCGCCCCCAACGGCCTGGCCGCGCTGCGCACGGTGAGCATGCTGGAGCGAGTCAGGGCCTCCGCCAGCTTCCCCACCACGCGTGTCGAGTTCGTCAACGGGTCGGGCCGTCGCCTCGGCCTGCTCGGTGGGGAAGAGCACCTGCCGGAGGAACTGCGAAGCGTCACCATCAACCGCGCCGCCCTGCAACGCGCGGTGGCGGACAGCGCCGCGGACCAGGGCGTCGGTGTCGAGTACGGCAAGCGCCTGGCGCGTTACACCGAGAGCGACTCCGGTGTCGTCGCCGAGTTCACCGACGGGTCCACCGCCGAAGGCGCCGTCCTGCTCGGTGCCGACGGGATCCACTCCACGGTGCGGCGCGCCCTGGCCCCCGACGGGCCACACCCCTCCTACACCGGGCTGCTGGGAATCGGCGGGTACAGCCCGGTACCCGACACCCCGCCCACCCCTGAGGCGACGATGCGAATGGTGTTCGGCAGACGCGCGTTCTTCGGGTACCAGAGCGCGCCCTCGGGCGAGACCTACTGGTTCGCCAATCTCGGCCACAGCGAACTGACCCGGGAAGAGATCGCGGCTCGCGACGACGCCGAGTGGCAAGAGCACGCCCTGGGGCTCTTCCGGGACGACCCACCCGAGATCACACGGATCATGCGGGAGTGCGCGCCCAGCGCCTTCCGGCCGCTGGGAATCTATGACCTGGCATCGCTGCCGCACTGGTATCGGGGCCGGGCCGCTCTCCTCGGCGACGCCGCCCACGCGGTGTCCCCGGCCAGTGGCCAGGGCGCCTCCCTGGCGGCCGAGGACGCGCTGGTGCTGGCGCGGTGCCTGCGCGACATCAACGACGTCCCCGAGGCGCTGGCCGCCTACGAATGGGAGCGCCGGGACCGGGTCGAGCGCATCGTGGCCGAGGGGCGCAAACGCGGCGCGCGCAAGGCCGGGTCGGCGAACCCGGCGGCACTGCTGGTGCGCGACATGACACTGCGCGTGGTCTTTGGGCTGACGGCGCGCTTCGGCTCGCAGGGCTGGATCCACGACCACCGGGTGGACTTCGAGGCCCGTGCCACGAGCCCCGAAGGGAGCCCCCGGTAGCCGGGACCGCGCCCGAGGAGAACGCGGTGCGCGGCCACCGGAGTCAGCGAAGGTCCACCCAGACCATGCGGTGGTCGGAGGCGGTCTCGACCACCTCGGAGCCGGGATCCCCGGCCGCCGGCCAGAAGACCCCCGTGTCGCGTACGGGCAGGCCACGCGAGGGGAGCACGTAGTCCACGCGCAGGTTGCCGGGGCCGGGGTCGTCGGCGAAGTCCGCGGTGTCCAGCGCCGGGTCGCCGCTGTGGTCGCCGTTGGCGCCCTCCTGCTCCCTCGCCGCGCGCGTGCCACCCTCGCTGGTTGGGCGCAGGGCGCCGTTGACCCGCGGGGAGTCCAGCAGCCGCGCGATGGCCTCGGGGTCCCCGTCACCGTCCTCGGGGTCGGTGTTGAGATCTCCCGCGATCACGAACGGCGCGCCCGGCCGCAACCCACCCCGCGCGCCCTCGTCGTCATAGATGTAGCCGCCCTCGCCGGGCGTGACGTAGTCGGCCCAGAAACGGATCTCGTCGTGGTTGCGCGCGACGTTGCGCCTCTCCGGCCCGTCGAAGCTCGGCGGTGTGGGGTGTGAGACCAGGAAGTGCACGGCCCTGCCGCGACCGAGTCGCACCGGAAGGTCCCAGTGGCTCTTCGAGGAGAGCCGCAGCACCTCCAGCGCCTCCTCGGAGTAGAAGCTCTCCCCGGTCTCGGGGTCGGTGGGCAGCCGTGCGCCGGGCATGTCGGCCCACCTAAACGTCCGGAACGCGCGGGCGGCGTCGGTGTCGACGGGGTACCTGGAGAAGACCACCATCCCGTACTGTCCGGGATACTCGCCGAACCCGAAGGCGTCCCCGGCGTAGCCGGGCTCGCCCGGCTCGGTGACGGCCACGCCGTCGTTGTCCAGGTCCGCCCCCGAGGCCACGCCGGTGTTGCTCTCAGCGGTGTAAGTGTGGGGGTACTCGATGGGGGCGGCCCCGTTCTGCCCGACCGACAGGTAGTTGCGCTGGAACAGCTCGACCGCGCGTCCCTCACCGTCGTGGTCGAACTCGTTGACCAGCAGTACATCGGGCCGCTGGCGCTGGATGACCTCCGCCACGGCCCGGGCCTGTTCGTCATCGGGCGAGGCGAGGTCCTCGGCGAGTTCCCCTTCGGCCGAGCGGTACAGGGCCGCGTTGAACGTGGCGAACCGGGGACCGGCGTGTTCCCCGCCGGGGGTGCCGGCCACGGCGGGGGAAACGGCGAAGGGTGCGGCCATGAGGGTGACCACGGCCAGGGTGAGGGGGAGGCTCGGGAAACGACGTCGGGTACGCATTCCTGTCCTTTCGTCGGTGCGGGCGGTGGTGGGCCACCGGACGAACAGGGCGGGGTCCGAGTCTGTCCGGTCCCTGGCACTACCCGTCGCCCCCGCGGTGAACGCGTGGTGCACGACCGGTGATCTCCGTCGCTCGCGCACGCGTGCGAGCCCCGTGCCGCGAACGTCGGCGGAGCCGTCGGGGAACACCCGGCCTGGAGAGGACCGCCTCGTGGGAGCGATAGATTCGTGTGGGCGAGGGTCGTCGCGCGGGCCGGTCCCGGCGGAGGGCAGCACGGCGCGGTGGCGGGACGCGAACGACCGGCATTAGGGGGTGCATCATCGCATGGTCCGGCGACAACTCGCCGTGGGGGCGGCGATCCTGGGCGGCGTCGCGGCGCTGGGAGTGCCGCTTGGGCTGCTGTGGTGGGGGATCGCCCCACGGCCCACGGTGACCGTTGTCGCCGAGGGGGAGACCGTTCCGCTGCCGGTCTCGCAGACCATGTTCGCCTCCGAGGGATACTTCGCCGTCATGGCGCTGTGCGTCGGCGTGGCCACGGGGTACGGCGCCTATCTGGTCCAGTACCGGCTGCCCGCGCACTACCGAACCGATCTTCGGCTGGTCTGCCTCCTCGGCCTCGCCGCCGGTGCTGTCGCGGGGTCCCTGATCGCCTGGCGGATCGGAACGGGGATCGACTCCGGGGGGTTCACGCGGGCACTGGCCCAGGCCCAACCGGGCGACGAGATCGAGGCGGGTCTGCGATTGCGGGCGCTCGGCATCCTGGTGGTGTGGCCGTTCGTGGCGGTGATGCAGTACGCCCTGTTCGACGCGTTCAGCCTGTGGCGACGGGACCTGCCCCACCACAGCCGGGCCGGGAACTCCGAGAGTGAAGCCCCGCGGAGCGACAGCGGGCGGGACTCCGAGTCGAACCCGGCGGTCTCGTGAACCACGCGGGCGCCCGCCGGGTCAGTTCGGGTTCACCTCGCGCCGCAGGAACTGCCCGCCGGGCAACGTGGCGAGTTCGGCGAGAATCCGGTTCTCCCGCCGCAGCAACGCGCCGGCGAGGTCCAACCGTGCCGCGGCGTGCTCGGCGGCCAACAGCTCCTGCCTGTCGCGCTGGTCGAGCACCATCGCCGCGGACACGGCGTATGACAGCGGCAGCGGATCCGTGGGGAACTCATCGGGTGGCTCGGCGGGCACCCCGATTCCGTTCAGCCGGTCGCAGTAGACACCGAACAGCCGCCCGACCCGTTCGGCTCTGCTGTCGGGGTCCGGGCCGAGCTCGTCGGGCAGGAACGTGGTCTCGGCCCTGAGATAGGGATGCTCGTCGTCGGGGTCGATCACCCTGTCGACACGGAACCGTGATCCCCCCACGGCCACCAGGTCGAAGCGGCCGTCGTCGTGCTCGTGGACATCGCGCAGCTCCGCGACACAGCCGACCTCGTACAGCTGCCGCGCGGAGAGCTCGCCGACCTCGTGCCCGAGCTGGATACCGACGATGCCGAACTGGCGCGGAGTATCGGTGGGTAACGCCATGAGCTCCGTCACCAGGCGACGGTACCGATCCTCGAACACGTGCAGGGGCATGGTCAGCCCCGGGAACAGGAGGCTCCCGAGCGGGAAGAGCGGTAGACGATGGGACATCCGCCCAGTATGCCCAACGCTGGCCCGACCTCCCCTGACGGCTCACAGGAGACCGGGCGCGTCGCTTCCGGGCGCCGCGCCCGGCTCAGCTGACCGAGGGGCCAGCGGTCGCCGGTGCGGTGGGGTCGCTCGGCTCGTCGGGCATCTCGCGGGCGACGAAGGTCTCGACGTCGAAGAGGTTGCCGTTGCTGCGGTCGACCACCGCCAGCAGCGTCGACATCTTCGCCTCCTCCTCGGTCTGCTCCTTGAGGAACCACTGGAGGAACTGCTCGCCGGTGTAGTCCCCCTCCTCACGGGCTGTCCTGGCCAGCAGGTGGAACTGCGAGGTCACCTCACGCTCCTGGCGCAGGGCGAACGCCACGAGGTCGCGCGGCTCCTCGAAATCGTTCTGAATTTCGTCGGTCTGTGGAATCGTGGCCGGTACGTCACTGTCGAGTAGGAAGCGCACGATCATCATCGCGTGGTCGCGTTCCTCCAGTGACTGCCGGTAGAAGACGCGGGCCAGTTGTGGCAGGTCGCGATCGTCGAACCACGCTGCGAGCGCGATGTACTGTTGCGAGGCGGTGAACTCGTGTCGTACCTGGTCGACAAGGAGACGGTGGAACTTGGACAGTCCGTGCTCGGTGGTCTTCGTCGTTGAGGTCATGACTCCACAATAACGCGGAAACGAACAATTCGCGATTGCCGTAATAGTCGCTCCAGTCACTTAGGCAAGCCTTTGTGAATTAAAATTAGGTTAGGTGTTCCAAAGTTAGGTCGCGCTAAATTGGTGTGTTTTTGGTGAGGCTCGCCTAAACCGTCCGGGGCGTCGGCGGCCGGATGGCGCGCCTCACCCACAGAGCCTCCGGGCCAGGGCCGCGGCTACGACACGGCGGGGCCAGCGCCCCCTAGAATGGGCCCGTGATCTCCCGAATCGATCTTCGAGGTACCTCAGGCGACCCGCGTGACCTGCTGCCGCGCGCCGAGACCGACGTCGCGTCCGCGCTCGAGACGGTCCGTCCGATCTGTGACGACGTCCGAGACCGGGGGGTCGACGCGCTGATGGAGCTCGCCGAGCGCTTCGATGGTGTGCGACCCGACGCGATCCGGGTGCCGCGGGAGGAACTCGACTCCGCGCTGGCCAACCTGGACCACAACGTACGCGCCGCGCTGCACGAGTCGATCCAACGCGCCCGCGCGGTCCACCGCGACCAGCGTCGCCCCGAGACCAAGACCCGGGTCACCCCCGGCGGGACCGTCACCGAACGGTGGGTTCCCGTTGGCCGCGTGGGTCTCTACGCCCCGGGCGGGCGCGCCGCGTACCCGTCGAGTGTGGTGATGAATGTCGTCCCCGCCCAGGAGGCGGGTGTCGGGTCGCTGGCGGTGGCCTCCCCGCCGCAGGCCGAGTACGGCGGGCTGCCGCACCCCACCGTCCTCGCGGCCTGCGCGCTGCTCGAGGTCGACGAGGTGTACGCGGTCGGCGGCGCCCAGGCGGTGGCGATGTTCGCCTACGGGGCGGGCGAGTGCGCCCGTGCCGACATGGTCACCGGGCCGGGAAACCTCTGGGTGGCCGCGGCCAAGCGCCTGCTCAAGGGGACCGTGGGGATCGACGCCGAGGCCGGTCCCACCGAGATCGCCATCCTGGCCGACGAGACCGCCAACCCCGGCTACGTCGCCGCCGACCTGATCAGCCAGGCCGAGCACGACTCCGTGGCCGCCTCCGTACTCGTCACCCACTCGCCCCAGCTGGCCACGGAGGTCGAGGCCGAACTGAACAGGCGGGTCCCCGAGACCAAGCACAGCGAGCGCGTCACCGAGGCTCTCGGCGGCCGGCAGTCGGGCATCGTGCTGGTGGACAGCCTCGTGCACGGGCTCACCGTGGTCGACGCCTACGCCGCGGAGCACCTGGAGGTCATGACGGCCGAAGCGCGCTCCGTCGCCGCTCGGGTGCGCAACGCGGGCGCGATCTTCGTCGGTGACCACTCCCCGGTCTCGCTGGGGGACTACTGCGCCGGATCCAACCACGTCCTGCCCACCGGTGGCAGCGCCTGCCACTCGTCGGGGCTGAGTGTGCTGACCTTCCTCCGGGGAGTGCACGTGGTCGACTACGACCGGTCCGCCCTGGCCGAGGTCGCCCACCACGTGGTCGCGCTCGCCGACGCCGAGGACCTACCCGCCCACGGTGAGGCCGTCAACGCCCGGCTGGAGCACCGAGGCTCCGGCGATGACGAGTGAGGGGGACACAGTGACCGAGTTCGGGCTCGACGACCTGCCGATCCGCGAGGACCTGCGCGGCACCGCCCCTTACGGTGCCCCCCAACTCGACGTCCCGGTCGCGCTGAACACCAACGAGAACCCCTACCCGCCGTCGGACCGCCTCGCCGAGGCGCTGGCCCGCGAGGTGGGGTCCGTGGCCGCGGGGTTGAACCGTTACCCCGACCGCGACGCCACCCGGTTGCGTGAGGCGCTGGCGGGCTACCTCGGCCACGGCCTCGACGCCCAACGGGTGTGGGCGGCCAACGGGTCCAACGAGGTGCTGCAGCAGATCCTGCAGGTGTTCGGTGGCCCGGGCCGTTCGGCCATGGGCTTCGAACCCTCCTACTCGATGCACCCGATCATCACCCGCGCCACCAACACCACCTGGGTGGCGCACCGGCGCGGCCCCGACTTCGCGATCGACACCGAGGAGGCCACCCGCGCCATCGCCGAGCAGCGGCCCGACATCGTCTTCGTGACCTCGCCGAACAACCCCACGGGTACGGCGATGCCGCTGGAGGCCATCGAGAGCGTGCTGCGTGTCGCGCCCGGCGTGGTCGTGGTGGACGAAGCCTACGCCGAGTTCCGCCGCGAAGGCACCCCCAGCGCGCTCACCCTGCTCGACGAGCACCCGCGCCTCGTCGTCTCGCGCACGATGTCGAAGGCGTTCGCCATGGCGGGCGCGCGGATCGGCTACCTCGCCGCGCACCCGGCGGTCGTCCAGGCGATGCAACTGGTCCGGTTGCCCTACCATCTCTCCGAGGTCAGCCAGGTCGTGGCCGCCACGGCCCTGGAGTTCTCCGACGAGCTGCTCGGCGCGGTCAAACGACTCCGCGAGGAGCGCGACTCCACGGTGGAATGGCTGCGCGCGCACGGGTTCGCCGTCGCCGACTCCGACGCCAACTTCGTCCTGTTCGGCGAGTTCGCCGACCGTTCGGCCGTCTGGCGGGCGATGCTCGACCGCGGGGTGCTCATCCGCGAGGTCGGGCCGCCGGGGTGGCTGCGTGTCACCATCGGAACCCCGGAGGAAATGTCGGCGTTTCGCGAGGCGTTGCTGTGGGCGGCCCCGGACCACCAGCCATAGGTCGCTCGCCATGGACCCCAGGAGAATCGAACACCCTATGACCCGTATCGGCCGTGTCCAGCGCACCACCAAGGAGACCAAGGTCTCCGTCGAGATCGGTCTCGACGGCACCGGGGTCGCCGACATCGCCACCGGTGTCGGTTTCTACGACCACATGCTCGACCAGCTCGCCAAGCACGGCCTGTTCGACCTCACCGTGCGCACCGAGGGCGACCTACACATCGACTCCCACCACACGATGGAGGACACGGCCCTGGCACTGGGGGGCGCGTTCCGGGACGCCCTGGGAGACAAAGCCGGCATCCGGCGGTTCGCCGACGCCAAGGTGCCGCTGGACGAGGCCCTGGCGGAGGTCACGGTCGACGTGTCGGGCCGCCCGTACCTGGTGCACTCCGAACCCGAGGGCATGGCGCCGGTCATCGGGCGCGACTACGACACCACGATGACCCGGCACATCTTCGAGTCGTTCGTCGCCCAGGCCGGCGTGGCACTGCACATCCACGTACCCTACGGACGCAACGCGCACCACATCGTCGAGTGCCAGTTCAAGGCGTTCGCCCGGGCGCTCCGGTTCGCCTGCGAGAGCGACCCGCGCGTGGCGGGCGTCCCCTCCACCAAGGGAGCCCTCTGACATGGCCGACCTGTGGGCGGTCGCGCTCATGGGCCTGGGCGGGCTGCTCGTCGGTGGCACCTACGCCCTGTGGCGGGTCAGCGCGGTCCTCGCGGTGGTGCTCGCCGTGTGCGCGGCGCTCGCGGTGACCTCGGGAGTACTGCGGCTCGGCCACCTCTGAGCCGGGCCGGTGCCCCCGCCCAGGGCGAGGGCACCCGAGGGTTACCAGGGAAGGGTTCCCTCGGCGGCGGGATCGTCGGAGGCGGCCAGGTGGCCCCACAGCCGCCCGCTGGGACCGTCCTCGCCCAGGGTGGCCAGGTGGACGCTGACCCCCGCGCCCTGCTCGGCCGTGCGTGTCCCACTGTGCCCGTTGAGGTCGGTGGCGCAGTAGCCGGGGTTGGCCGCGTTGACCTTGATCGGAGTGTCCCCCAGCTCCCGGGCGTACTGGACCGTGACCATGTTGAGCGCGGTCTTGGAGGAGGGGTACGGCAGCGAACTCGGCAACCCCGACATCGGGTTGTCCGGGTCGGTCAGCGAGCCGATCGAGCCCACCTCGCTGGAGACGTTGACGATCCGGGCGGCCGGCGCCGCGCGCAACAGCGGCAGCATCGCGTTGGTGACGGCGACCACACCGAATACGTTCGTCTCGTAGACCTCGCGCATCGTCTCCGGCGTCGACTCGCTGGCCAGCCAGTCGCCGTCGGCACGCGCGATGCCCGCGTTGTTCACCAGGATGTCCAGGTGGCCGAACTCGGCACGAACCCGTTCGGCCGCGCGCCGCACCGACTCCTGGTCGGTGACGTCGAGCGCGACGAAACGCGCGTCGACGCCGTGTTCGGCGAGCGCGCTCTCGGCCCGGCGCCCCTGTTCCCCGTCGCGCGCCCCCACCAGCACGGTGGCGCCGCGAGCGCCGAGCAGCCGGGCCGTCTCGAACCCGATTCCCTTGTTGGCTCCCGTGATCAGAGCGATCGTTGTTGTCATACCCCCGACCCTGCCGCCGATCGTCACGGGACGGGAGAGACGCGCTGAGCCTGGGATCGGTGGTACCACCCTCGACAGCCCCGCGCGCCGCGTGGCTGGGGCATGCTGGAGCACGAGAGGAGACCGTCCGAGATGGGGGAGCCGATGCTCAACCGTGCCGACCTGGCGGCGTTCCTGCGCAGCAGGCGCGACCGGGTGCGCCCCACCGACGTCGGACTCTCGGAGGGTGAGCGCCGGCGCACCCCCGGCCTGCGCCGCCAGGAGGTCGCACAACTCGCCGGGATGTCGGTGGACTACTACATCCGGCTGGAACAGGGGCGCGGTCCGCGCCCGTCGCGTCAGATCCTCGCGGCGCTCACGCGGGCCCTGATGCTGACCACCGACGAGCGCGAGTACCTGTTCCGCGTCGCGGGGGAGAACCCCGAGCCCACGGGCGGGCCGAACCGCGAGGTCCCCACCGCCATCCGGAGCCTGATCGACAGCATGCCCGAGACCCCCGCCTACGTCCTCGACGCCAAGTACGACATTCTCGCCGCGAACCGGCTGGCCACGTTCTTCGTCGGCGACTACGCCGCGCGTCCGGCGGACGAGCGGAACGTGATCCGGTGGATGTTCCGCCAACCCGAGGACGACGGGTCCTGGGCCGACCCCGACATGCTGCGCTTCGCGCGGACCTCGGTCGCCGACCTACGCGCGGCCTACGCCCGCTATCCCGCGGATCCCGGGATCGCGGAGCTGGTCACCGAGCTGCTGGGGACCTCACCCCGGTTCGCCGAGATGTGGGCCGAACACGACGTGGAGGTGCGTCGCGGGGTCCGCAAACGGGTGGAACACCCAAGAATCGGGCCGTTGGAGTTCGAGTGCCAGGTGCTGCACATCCAGGACTCCGACCAGCGCCTCATCGTCTACTGCGCGGATCCGGGGTCACCCACCCAGGCGGCCTTCCGCCGACTGGCCCGGGAGATGGCCGACCAGCCTCGCTGAGCCCCGAATCTCGTGGCCGACACGAACCACACATGCACCCCGCGTTGAGAGTTCTCCGCGCGCTAACCCAGGAAATCCCGGAAATCGTCGCCGAAAACTCTCACAGGGAAATCCAATGAGAGGATAAAAGTGTCGGAATCCTCGATTTCTGGGAGATCCCTGTCATGGACGCCCACTCCCTGACCCGCCACATCACCGAGACGTACGAGGGACTCCGGACGTTCGAGTACTCCGGTGACACGTTCTTCCTGTACGACCCCGACGGGACCCTGCCCGATGAGCGCTTCTACTCCCTCACCATCGCGACCGTCGTGACCGGGGACCACCACGACACGGTCTCCGACCTCGACCATCCGGGCGCCTACCGGGTCAACATCGGCCTGCCCAGGAACTCCTACACCGCCCGGCTCGGTCCCGCGCCCACGGTCCGGGACGAGGCGGGGATCCTCGACACCGGCTATGACTACGCGGAGCGCGACCTGGTGCTGCCGCACCCGCACTACGCCTGCCCGCCGGTGTCGCGCATGTCATTGCCTCAGGTGATCGTGAACTTTGGCCCGGATTCCTGACCATATCCGGGTCAAAGTTCACGGTCGCTGACAAATCCCGAGATCCAAAACAGAATAATGAACCAGGACACTAGAAAACGGCGCTGTCGCGCCGGTACTCGCCGATCCACAACTGCGGTACCCACTGGTACAGGAGCCCCGCCATCTCGCGGTAGTCGCCCATGTCGCGGATCACGAACCGCAGGCGGGAGTTGGGCAGCCCCGGCACGGGAGGATCCTCGTCCCGGGTCAGGCGCTGGTGGCTGTCGAAGGGCGTGCGCCCGGCGACCGAACCGGGATCGTGCAGGAACACCTCCACGGCGAACAGTTCCCGTCCGTCGTCGGTGGTCGCGGCCCGTACGATCTCGTGACCGAGCTTGGCTCCCACACTGGCCTTGGGGGTGCGCTTCCGTTCCCGCCAGCTCCCGCCGATCGCCCGGATCTGGGACCACGCGACACCCTCGGCCCGTTTCGTGGTGACGAACCACACCCCCCACCGGTCCACGGCCAGCCCGTGGGTGCGCAGGGTGGGAACGAGCATGAGCAGTACCACCACGGTCAGCACGCCGAGACCTATGGCGATCACCGCGGCGATGGTCCGCTCCGCGCCGGCGCCGTCATTGGTGAGGACCCGCTCCGGCCACAGGGCGCCGGCGGCCGCGCTGGCGGTGAAGAACAACAACAGCCCCAAGACCACCAGCGAACACCCCAGCCCACTGCGCCCCAGGTTCAGAAACGCCGCGTCGGGGGACGGCCAGGGCTGGTCGCTTCTCGGCGGGGTGGGCGGTTGATCCACGGTCGGCTCCCTTCACTGGTCCTTGCTGCCAGCGCTGGGACGCGGCACCAACCGGCACGGGTTCCCGGAAGCGGCGAGTTCGTGAGCGCCGATGGTGGGGTCGTCACAACACACCGATCCCCGTGCTCGACTCCCGCGGTCTCGGACGCCCCCGCTCGGGCACGCCATCACCCGCGCCCCCGCGAACGGGAACCGGAAACCACGAGAACGTGCGAGGCCGCTCGCCGCCGGAGCGTCAGACCATCTCCTCGGCCACTGTGAGCTTGACGGCGTCACGGAAGTCGAGGAACTTCTGGCGGGGATCCTTCGCGCCGTAGATGTTCCAGGGGGAGGACGTGGCGTGCACCCCGAGCGCCTGGAACTGGCCGAGTGCCTCCGTACTCCGGTGCTGCGCGTACAGCGTGCGTACGAGCAGGTTGCGGTCGACACGGTCGCGTCGGTAGGTGGCGGGCGCGTTGGGCGGGCACACGGTCAGGGCGCGGTTGACCGCCTCGCGGGCCTGCGACGAGTCCAGGACCTTCTCGTCGCTGAAGAGGTCGTACTCCATCCACGCCCACAACGGCAGCGTGTGCAGCGGCGACCCCGGCGGCGCGGAGTCCGACGCGCGGTAGGCGAGGCGGAACATCTCCTCGTCGGACCCGTGCCACTTCGCGCAGCAGAACTGCAGGGCCCGAAAGTGGGCGCCGCGGTTGAGCGGGTCGAGCGCGCCCAGGTGGTGCCACGCCTCCTCGTAGAGGTCGCGGCGGCCTCCCGGGCTGCCCATGGCGAGTGTGATCATGGACGCCCACGGGGTGGGGTCGGCCGGATTGGCGGCGATCGCCCGCCGCAGCACGGGCTCGACCTGCTCCAGATAGTGCAGGAACCCCACGAACTGCTCATCTGAGGTGTGGGCGGCGAGCTTGGCGCCGCGCGCCTCCCACGCGCGGTCGATCAGGTGCTCGGCGAGTACCACCAGGACATTGGGGTCGTTCGGCGCCTGCGCGTGCCAGTGGTGCAACCAGCGGTCCTCGTCGAGCGCCGCCTCGGCCAGCTCCTGGACGTGGTGGGCGCGCAGCTCCCAGTCGGGGCCGGTGCGCGTGAACTCCAGGAGACGTCCGGCACCGGACCAGTCGCCTCCCCACGCCGCGTGCACGGCGTCGACCAGGGGCGGGTCGTCATAGTCGGCGTCGAGAACCACCGACTCGTCGGGGGGCAGCAGGTCCTCAATCGCCGACAGGTTCCTCATGCCCCGGACGGACTTGCGTATTCGTGAGAAGACCACCCGCGGAGTATAGGCCGGGCGTGACGACCGGAACGGAGCCTCGCACGGGGGAACCGGTGTCCGAATCCGGCCACCGGCGCCGATCGGGCGGTGACCGCGATGCGCGCTCAGTCCTGGCGCAGCGCCCGCTCCAGGACCTCGGTGACGGTGGCGCGCAGCAGCTCCACTTTGTACCCGTTGCCCGGCAGCGGTGAACACAGGCCGGTGATGCCCGCCAGCGCGGCGGGCGGCGGCCCGTCGCTTACCGGGCTGTTGACCAGCGCGTCCTCCACCTCGGTGAGGCGCACAGGGGACCGGGCGACGGCACCCACCGCCACGACCGCCCCGCTGATGACCCCGTCGGAGATCGAGAGCCGGGCCACCGCCTCGACCAGCGGCCACTCGGCCCGAGAGCGGGCGGTGGCGCGGTGGTGGGCGGCGGCCTCACCGGGGACGGGCGGGGGCAGCTCGATCCCGGTCACCAGCCGACCGGGGGAGAGCTGGTGGTCGCGGGTCGGGTCGGTCCCGTCGTAGAGCTCGGCCACCGGAACCGAGCCGCCGTCGGCGAGGTGCGCACTCGCCTCGTGGGCGAGCAGCGCGACCGCCATGGAGGAGGGGTGCGGCGCCACGCAGGGCCCCTGGTCGATGACGGCGGCGTGCTGGTGCTCGCCCTCACGCGCCGGGCAGGTGTCGCCGCCGCTCTGCAGGCAGGAGAACGCCGGGTTGCGGTAGTAGGAGCACCGGTTGCGTTGCAGCAGGTTCCCCCCGACCGTGGCGACCGCGCGGATCTGCGGGGTGGCCAGCGCGCCCGCGGTGGCCACCAGCGCCGGGTAGTGCGCGCGCAGCGTCGCGTCGGCGGCCACCTCGGCGATGGTCGTGGTGGCGCCCACCAGCGTCGAACCGTCCGGACGCCGCGAGATCCCACGCAGCTCGGTGAGCCGGTGCAGATCGACGAATGGGCCCTCCACCCGGCGCGCGTGCGCCAAGGCGACGACGTCGGTGCCGCCGGCGCGCGCCCGCCCGGCGTGGGAGGCCAGCGCCTCCGTCGCGGCGTGGACTGTGGTCGGTGTCGTCATCTGGGTTCCTCCGTTGGGGCACGCAGTCGAGGCGAGGCGGGAGTCGGCGGGCGCGCGGCCGGGTGGCACGTACCGCAGCGCGCCGAGGTCACGAACCCAGGCCCTTGAGGACCCGGTCGGGGCGGATGGGCAGGTCGCGGGGGCGCCACCCGGTCGCGTTGAACACCGCGTTGCCGATCGAGGCCGCGACACCGATCGTGGAGACCTCGCCGAGGCCCACACCGCCGCCCCGGACGTGGTCCCAGCCACCCTCGTGGAAGTGGACGACGGTCTCGGGCGTGTCCCCGATGCCGGGGATACGGTAGTCCTCCATGTTGTCGGTCAGCACGGTGCCCGTGGCGGGGTCGGCGCGCCGTTCCTCGTAGAGCGCGTAACCGACTCCCTGGACGACTCCACCCTCGCACTGGTTGCGCGCCAACCGGGGGGCGTAGACGCGTCCGGCGGCGACACCGGCCCACACCCGGGTGGGGCGCACCCGACCCAGCCGGGTGTCCACCTCGACCTCGGTGACGTGCACGGCGCCGGAGAGGCCGCGCCCCAAGGCGAACCCGTCCCCGACCGTGAAGGGCGTGAGGTAGCCCCGACGGTCCCGGTGACGCTTGCCCACCA
Organism: Halostreptopolyspora alba; assembly: GCA_003725585.1. Lineage (GTDB taxonomy): Bacteria > Actinomycetota > Actinomycetes > Streptosporangiales > Streptosporangiaceae > Lipingzhangella > Lipingzhangella alba. The sequence continues at coordinate 157,487 of RJMB01000003.1, forward strand.
CCCGCATGCCCTCGGCGCGCTCCAGCGCCTCGGGGGGAACGGGACCCTCCGGCGGCGTTTCGGGAACGCGTTCCCGCAGGGCGGCGCGCAGACCGCGAGCGGCGTCGCTGGCCGCCGGGCCAATGGAGGTGGTGGTCTGGCTGCCGAACGAGGGCGGGCCGTGCACCGTCGCGCTGTGCCCGACCTCGACCCGCACCCGTTCCACCGGGAGCCCCAACTCCTCGGCCAGCACGTTGGTGACCACCGACCTGGCGCCGGTGCCGATGTCCTGGGTGCCGGTGCGCGCCACCACTGTTCCCCGGTCGAGGGTCACCTCCACCTCGGTGCCCGGGTTGGCCATGTAGTGCCAGTTGGCCGCGGCCACGCCGACGCCCCGGCGGAAACGCCCCGTCGCCGAGCCCGCCGTGGGGCGCTCCAGCCACACGGGGAGCGCCGCCGCCCAGTCGTAGAGCGCGTGCCGCTTCGGGTTGCCGTCCCAGCGGCGGCGCAGCTCGATGGGGTCCTCACCGCGGCGGTGGGCGATCTCGTCGACGCCCTGCTCCAGCGCCCACAACATCGGTGCCGCGCCGGGGCCACGGAACGGGACGCCGGGCGGGTGGTTGGTGGTGACGTCGATGTCCCGGAGTCGCCGGGGCGCGGTGCCGTAAAAGAGCCGTGCCAGGAGGGCGGCGACGGAGGAGATGGACACCCCGCCCTCGGCGTGGACGTCCATGCCCAACGCGGCGAGATCCCCGGAGGGGGTGGCGAGCAGGGACAGCCGGGTGCGGGTCCCGGGACGGTTGCCGGTGTCGGTCAACTCCTCCGCGCGGTCCAGGACCACCCGCACCGGGGTGCCGGTCTTTCGCGCGAGTTCGACCGCCGCGACCGTCTCGGTGGTCAGGCCGGACTTGGCGCCGAACCCGCCACCGACATGCTCGGCGACGACGTGCACCTGTTGGGGGGAGAGCCCCCAGCGTTTCGCCGCCTCCCGCGCCAGTACGCCCACGGTCTGGGTGGAGGTGCGCAGGTGCAGCTGGCCGCGCTCGTCCCACCGCGCGACGCAGCCGTGCGGCTCCATGGCGTTGTGCAGCTGGATTCCGGTGCTGAACTCGGCTGTGACCAGGTTCGGGTCGTCGCGTTCGGCCGCGGCCCGCAGCCGGCGCGTCGCTGTGGCCGACCGCCAGCTGCCCAGGGTGGAGCGACGCAGGTTGCCCGACCACGATCCGGGAACCGTGGCGCCCTCGGCGCTGCTGGGGGCCGAGCGCCGTTCCCGTTTGCTCGGGTACACCACTGGCGCGCCGTCCTCCCGCGCGCTCTCCGGGTCGAGTACGGCGGGCAGCGTCTCGTAGTCGACGGTGACCGCCTCGGCCGCCGCCAGCGCCTTGGCTCGGGTGGGCGCGACGACGGCGGCGACCGGTTGTCCCACGTAACGCACCGTGCGGTCGTCGGGCAGCAGGTCGACGAGTGGGGAGCCGCCGCCGTCGACGGCACGCACCCGCGCGTGCGCCGCGGTCGAGCGCACGATCACCCCGAACTGACAGCCGTCCGGGTGGACGTCGGTGGTGTAGGTGGCCTCACCGGTGACCTTGCTCATGGCCTCGGCGCGGGGTGGCGCGTGCTCCGGCTCGGTGTCGTGCTCCCCGCGGCAGGCGGCGGCGACGGCGGCGTAGATTCCCTCGTAGGCGCCGCACCGGCACAGGTGACCGGCCATGGCGTCGGCGATGGCAGCGCGGTCCGGTGCGACGTCGCCGTGTTCGGCGCGCCAGCGGTCGACGAACGCGGCGGCCTCCACGACGAACCCGGGAGTGCAGTAGCCGCACTGCAGCGCGTCGTGCGCGGCGAACGCCCGCTGGGCGGGATGGGAGCCGCCGAGCCCCTCGACCGTGGTGACCGTTCGGCCCTCCAGCGCGGTGGCCGGGAGCAGGCAGGAGGCGGTGGGGGAGCCGTCCACGAGGACCGTGCACGCCCCGCACACCCCGGTTCCGCAGGAGAGCTTGGTGCCGGTGAGGGCGAGATCCTCGCGTACCACCTCGACCGCTGTGGTGTCGGGATCGGTGCTGACCTCGGTCGCGGTGTCGTTGACGACGATGTCCATCGCGTTCTCCCGGTGCGGTCGGGTCGATTTGGCTCGGAGCCGACGTTGACAACGTCAACAGCGCCGTTGCTGTCAACATAGAAGCCGATGTTGACGCTGTCAATCCGGGGTGCGGCCACGTCCGCCCGAACACCGCTCGCCAACCGCATAGTAGGGTCAACGCATGTCCGCAGCTCAGAGTGGCAGCGATGAGGCTCCTCCGGGACCGTCGGGGAGAGGCACCCGAGAGCAGCTTGTGGCGGCAGCCTCGCGACTGCTGGCCGAGGGCGGCGTCGGCGCCGTGACACTGCGCGCGGTCGGGGAACGCGCCGGGGTGTCCCGCAGCGCGCCGTACCGGCACTTCGAGGACAAGAACGACCTGCTCGTGGCGGTACTGCTGGAGACGTTCCGCAAGTTCTTCCAGGACATGGAGGCCGAGATGTCGGCCACCCCGATGACCACCCCCGAGATGCTGCGCCGCGGTTTCCGCGGCTACGTCCGGTTCGGGCTGGCCTGGCCCGAGCACTACCTGCTGATGTTCAGCGACCGCAAGGTGCACGTCGACAAGGGTGATCTCGCCGAGGTGGCGCCCAAGGGCCTGGACTTCTTTCAGGAGATCATCACCAAGGGGCAGCGGGCCGGTGAGCTCCGCTCGGGAGACGCGCGCGAGATGACCCTGCTCACCTGGTCGGCGCTGCACGGCCTGGTTACCTTGGGTGTCTCGGACCACCTGAAGTCAAAGGGGGTCGACACCGAGGAGGCCCTGGACCGCCTGGTCGCCGAACTCGTCGCCGGCCTGGAGGCGTGAGCCTCAGAGTTCCCCGTCGCGGACGCCGGCGACGAGCGCCGCCCACTCGACGCGCGGGAAGCCGAGATGGCCACGGTCGGGGTGTATGGAGTCGCGCACGGCGACGGAGGTGAGGAGGTCGGCGACCTCGACGCACTCACCTTTGGGGCCACTGTATGAGGACGTACGCCATGCCGTGGAGGCATTGTTCAGGCTGGCCACCTCCACGCACGCGCCGTTGGGGCCGCTGTACGAGGAGGTGCGCCACTGTTCGTCGCTGTTCAGGGGTGGGGTGAGCATCGGGACCTCCCGACGGGCAACGCTCAGAGAGTCTCGCCCCGTTTGATGCCCCTGATGAACGATGCCCACGCACCGTTGTCGAAGTTCAGCGACGTAGGGGTGGGGTGCTTGGAGTCGCGCACGGCCACGGAGGTGGGAAGGTCGGCGACCTCGACGCATTCGCCGTTACGCCCGCTGTACGAGGAGGTGCGCCACGCTCCGTGGGCGCGGCGCTGGTTCTCGGTGGGCATCGGGCACCTCTTCGGGGGAGTGCTCAGAAGGTCTGGCTTTCCTTGATTCCCCTTACAAACGTGGTCCACGCGTGGTTGTCGAACACGAGAGGACTCCGTTCCTGGTGCTTGGAGTCGCGCACGGCCACGGAGGTGGGGAGGTCGGCGACCTCGACGCAGTTATCCACGGCTGCGCTGTAGCTGCTCTTGCGCCACCGGGTTGGGGACATCTCTGGACCACGCACTTAGGTCGCCCCCTTAAGTTCTCGGACAGCATTGCTTATCAGTGCAATCGTCTCACGCTCACCCAGTGCGGCTATCTGCAGGCGGTTGAATACGAGCTGGTAGACGTTGGTGTGTTGTGGTCGGTCCCAGAAATCTCCGCTGGTCAGGTCCTCAAGGTAGACGTACTCGGCCTCAACCTCGTTCACCCGTAGGAGGATGAAGGATGTGCCGAGTGCGGCATGCTCGCCGGATGTAAACGGCAGCACTTGGAGGGTGACGTTCGACATCTGTGACATGGTTTCAAGGTGCTCAAGCTGCTCCAGCAGCACCTCTTTGCCTCCCACGTGGCGTCGTAGGGCGGCCTCGCCAAGAACCACGTTGAGACTCGGCGGACCATCCTGGTTGAGAACCGCCCTTCGGGAGAGGCGGGTTTGAACAAGGCGATCAACATCGGCCTGAGCCACTGTCACCGAAGTCGCGTAGAGAGCCCGAGCATACGCTTCTGTCTGTAGGAGTCCAGGGATCAGCTCCTCATAGAAAATGCGCAAGCTCGACGCGTCCGCTTCCATCCCCACATAGCCGCGTCCGAAGGCCGGGACCTTGCCGTACGATCCTCGTTTCCTGGCCGCCGTGGCCAGGTCCTGGATTCGCTTGGCCTCGTCGCCGGTGACCTTGAAGAGCTTGAGCAGCTTGGTGACCTCGGCCGCTGTCAGCGTTCCCTGACCCTGCTCGATCTTGCTGACCTTGTTCGCGTTACTGCCGAGCACCTTGGCGACTTCTTCGCGCGAGGTGATCCCCGCGGCCTCCCGCAGGCGACGCAGCTCGCGCCCCAACTGGACCCGCAGTACCTGCGGGCCTGGATTCGGCATCCCCGTCACTCCTCACGTTCGTCACACTCCTTCATGCAGGGATGAACCTACCGAGAACTCCTGCTGTTCCAAATATAGCGCACAAAAGTAGGAGTACTACTTGTACTCCTAGTGGGATCATGCTTGCATAGTGGGACAGTACTCGTCCCGAGGTTTCGGTGCAGGCGAAAGCTGGCCCCAGCTCGTGCCGCCCCGGATCCCAGCGACCTCAAGGAGTCCCTCATGGTCTTTCTCGCCGCCCCCAAAAGCACCGTGACCCTGACCGTCATCGAGGGGGGAAACCCCGGTCAGGGCAGCATTGACATCTCCGACGCCGCCCTGTGGACCCTGCTGGGCTGCTGCCACTGCCCCGCCAACGACGTGCTGGTCGACCTGATGGAGGAGGTCGAGGAGAAGTGCGCGATGCGCGGCACCGATCCCACCCTGTGGCTCTCGCTGGACAGTGACGACCTGCCCGCCCGGCACGTGGGTGGCCAGGTGGTCGCCGTGCGCGAGGCGCGGCTGTGACCGTTGGTCCCACCCGGCGCCGGTGTGCCGCGGCTCCCGTGGGCGGCGCATAGGATGGGCGGCGTCGTCGCTGAGTAGGGGAGCGCACCAGGTGAGCGCGAACGTCGTGATCCTCGACTACGGGTCGGGAAACCTGCGCTCGGCGCAGCGGGCCCTGGAACGGGCCGGTGCCGAGGTCACCGTCACCGCCGACCCGAACGCCGCACTGGAGGCCGACGGTCTCGTCGTGCCCGGTGTCGGCGCCTTCGAGGCGTGCGCCACCGGACTGCGGGAGGTCGGCGGCCCGCGCCTCATCGGAAAACGGCTCGCCGGGGGCGCCCCGGTGCTGGGGATCTGTGTGGGAATGCAGGTGCTGTTCGAACGGGGCATCGAGCACGGCGTCACCTCCGAGGGGTGCGGCGAGTGGCCCGGCACCGTCGAGCGGCTGAAGGCCGACATCATCCCGCACATGGGCTGGAACACCGTCGACGTCCCCGAGGGGTCACGGCTGTTCGCCGGAACCGCCACGGACGAGCGCTTCTACTTCGTGCACTCCTACGCCGCCCTGCGCTGGGAGCTGGAGCCCGCGAGCCCCCGCATGGCCCCGCCCCTGGTCACCTGGGCCACGCACGGCACCCCCTTCGTCGCCGCCGTCGAGAACGGCCCCCTGTGCGCCACCCAGTTCCACCCGGAGAAGTCCGGTGACGCCGGAGCGCGGGTCCTAGCCAACTGGGTCGCCATGGTCGAGGCACGGTGACCCGGCGCCCCACCGGCCTACCGCTGTCCGCACCCCGCCCGCTAGAGACGGAAAGTCAGACGAACCCATGCCCTCCACCCTCGAACTGCTCCCCGCTGTGGACGTCGCCGGCGGCCAGGCCGTCCAGCTCGTCCAGGGCCAGGCCGGCTCCGGCGGCCAGTACGGCGACCCCACCCGGGCGGCGCTGGACTGGCAGCGGGCCGGAGCGGAGTGGATCCACCTGGTCGACCTCGACGCCGCCTTCGGCCGCGGGCACAACCGGGAGCTGCTCACGCGGATCGTCGGCGAGCTCGACGTCAGGGTGGAGCTGTCCGGCGGGATCCGCGACGACGAGTCACTGGCCGCCGCCCTGGCCACCGGCTGCACCCGCGTGAACATCGGCACCGCCGCCCTGGAGAACCCCGAATGGTGCGCCAAGATCATCGCCGAGCACGGTGACCGGATCGCCATCGGGCTAGACGTACGCGGCACCACCCTGGCCGCGCGCGGCTGGACCCGCGACGGCGGCGACCTGCTGGACACCCTCGAACGGCTGGAGTCCGAAGGGTGCGCGCGCTACGTCGTCACCGACGTCAACAAGGACGGCACCCTCAAGGGACCCAACCTGGAACTGCTGCGCACGGTGTGTAGCCACACCAACAGCCCGGTGGTGGCCAGCGGCGGCGTCTCCAGCCTGGACGACCTGCTGGCCATCGCCTCCCTCACCCACCTCGGGGTCGAGGGCGCCATCATGGGCACCGCCCTCTACGAGGGGGCGTTCACCCTCGAGGAGGCGCTGAAGGCGGTGGCCGCCCGATGACGGTCGCGATCCGCGTCATCCCCTGCCTCGACGTCGACGCCGGGCGCGTCGTCAAAGGCGTGAACTTCGCCAACCTGCGCGACGCCGGCGACCCCGTCGAACTGGCCGGAAGCTACGACACCGGCGGCGCCGACGAGCTGACCTTCCTCGACGTCACAGCCTCCAGCAGCGACCGCGAGACCACCTACGAGGTCGTGCGCCGCACCGCCGAGCAGGTGTTCATCCCGCTGACCGTGGGCGGTGGCGTCCGCACCACCGACGACGTCGACCGCCTGCTGCGCGCCGGAGCCGACAAGGTCGGCGTGAACACCGCGGCGATCGCCCGCCCCGAACTGATCCGTGAGATCGCCGACCGGTTCGGCAGCCAGGTGCTGGTGCTCTCGGCCGACGCCCGCCGCGTCCCCGCCGGGAACGAGCCCACCCCCAGCGGTTTCGAGGTCACCACGCACGGGGGACGCCGCGGAACCGGCATCGACGCCGTGGAGTGGGCCACCCGCGCGGCCGAGCTGGGCGCCGGCGAGATCCTGCTGAACTCGATGGACGCCGACGGAACCAAGACCGGCTTCGACCTGGAAATGATCCGCTCCGTGCGCTCCGTAACGAAAGTCCCGCTCATCGCCAGCGGCGGTGCGGGCGCCGTCGAGCATTTCCACCCGGCCATCGAGGCGGGAGCCGACGCCGTCCTGGCGGCGAGCGTGTTCCACTTCGGCGCGTTCACCATTCACGACGTGAAGGCCGACCTGAAGGCGCACGGGCACCCGATTCGCTAGGGCACGCACGTGAACTGGGGCGACCACGCTGCCAAGCGCCGCCCCGGCCTCACACCCGCCGATACGGCAGCCGTACACGACCGGGGATCGGCCGGTGCCGTCGGTCCCGGGGACTCCGCACACGGCGTAGCGCCCGGCGACGACGAACACGGGCACCGACCGTGAGCCGCGGTGGCCGCGCCACCGCGCGCTCAGCGAAGCTGGGCCACCATCGTGCCCGCCGCCTTGTCGTGCAGCGCCTGCCGCTTCGGCCGGTCCCAGAGTGGCCAGAGCACATTGCCGAGCCAGAACACGCCGCTGAGGAGGTTGATCACCAGGCCCCAACTGGCCAGCAGCGGCGCGGCCCACACCGTGGCGCGCACGATGATCGCCAACTCCGCGGGCGGGACCGTCCGGCCGTCGTCCGCCGCGCGCACCACGCGCAGCCCCAACATCCGCTTACCGACGGTCGCGCCGAACCTGCGGTGACAGAAGACCTCGTAGCCCCAGTAGACCAGGGAGAACAGGGCGAGGGTCAGGAACACGACCATCCGCCCCTGCCCGGCGACGGGGACGATGACGAGCAGCGAGGGGACGAGCGCGCACACCGACACGGCCTGCGCGATCATGACGTCGATGAGGCGAGCCAGGAACCGCTCACCCAGGCTGGCCACCACCAAAGCCCCCTGGGCCGAAGCGTCCGCGGGATCCCCCGATCCCGAGGCGCCCTCGTACGGTGGCGGTGGATGGCTCATCGTCCTCCTCTCGCCGGGCACCCGCCCTGGGGCGACGGCCCCACAGCTCCGCTGCCCGGCAGCGGGCACGGCTACTCCCGGTTCGCCGTGACGTGTGACCACGTCCACAGCGATGCCAGCAGCGTACTGGCACTACTCGCGAGTTGGGGGAACCGTGGCGCGATTCCCTCCCGTGCGATCTCGTCATCGCACTCTACGAGCCTCGGCGCTCGACAAAGGACCGACCCCGGCGGACGGGGCGGGCCACGATTCGGGGCGGCGGACGCTAGAGGGCTCCCAGCCGCTCGTAGAGATCCCGGTAGACCCCGGCGACCCGGGGCCAGGTGCGGTGCGCCGCGACCTCGTCCCGACCGGCCTTGGCGAGCTCGCGCAGCAACCGCGGCTCGTCGTGAAGCCGGCCGAGAGCGTCAGCGAGCGCCGAGGAGTCCCCGGGCGTCACCATGAGCCCCGCCTCGCCCTCCGCCAACAGCTCCCGAAGGGCGGGCAGGTCGCTGGCGACCACCGGGATCCCCAGCGCCATCGCCTCGACGGGCTTGAGCGGGGTGACCAGGCGGCACACGCGCGAGTCGGCGCGGGGAGCGACGAACACGTCCAGAGCGGCCTGGGCGCGTAACGCCTCCCGGGGCGGCACCCGGCCGGGGAGCACGCACACGTCACCGAGACCGTGCCGGGCCACCCGGTCGCGCAGCGCCTCCCCGTCGTCCCCGTCGCCGACGAGCAGCACCCGCACGCGAAGGCCGCTCTCGCGCAGCAACGCGGCGGCGTCGACCAGCGTGGCGAACCCCTCGTAGGGCATCAGACTGGAGACCGACCCGACCACGAACTCCTCCTCCCCGATACCGTGCGCGCGCCGGAACCCGGCGCCGTCGGGGCGGGTGTCGAGTAGTTGGGGGTCGACCGCGTTGGGCGCGAGCGTGATCCGCTCCGGGGCGACACCGCGGGCCACGATCTCGTCACGCATGGTCCCGGCGAGGGTCACCACCGCGTCGGCGCCGCGCATCACCGCGGCCTCGCGTTCCACGATCAGGCGGTGACGCTCACTTCCCTCGGCCCGCGGATCGGCCCCCGACAACCAGGTCTCCTCCAGGAACCCCCGGACCTCGTAGACCACCGGAAGCCCGAGCCGCGCCCCCACCCCCATGGCCACCGACCCGTTGCGGTGGTCGGTGGCGGCGTGCAGCACCGATGGGCGCAACCGGCGGGCCAGCTCGGTGGCCGCCGCCGTGCCGGTCTCGACCTGGCTGGCCAACCCCTCCGGCAGCGGCTCTCCCGGACGCAGGTGGTGGTAGCTGACCCCGTCGAGCACCCGCTCGTGCGCGACATCGGGGACGTCGCGCGGCCAACCGACGAACGTCGTCACGTGCGGGTCGAGACCCACGGCGCGCTGAGCCGTCGCGACACGGTGGGTACGCACCGTGTACCCGGCCTGGGTGTGTGGCAACGCGTTGGACACCAGGTGCAGCACCCGCCCCGGGGCCGGGTCGGGCCGGTCGGAGTCCGGCGCGGGCGGGGCGGGCAGGGGACCCAGGGCGGCGCGCTCCCCGATGTAGCGCTCCCGCAGCGCCCCGCACACCTCGTGGTGGTCCACATAGGGCGTCACGGTGGCGATCGCCCCCTCGATGTCGCCCCGCTGGAAGAGCAGGCGTGCGCGCCGTGCGGCGGCGCCGCCACGGATCGGGCCGGTGTAACGGCGAGGTACCCGCAGCCGACGCGCCACGACCTCGGTCAGCCGTGGCTTCCGCAGCGCGACGACCATGGCGGCCAGCCGACGGTTCAGCCAGCGCCCTCGCCACCGCGTGGGGTCGATGGTGTCGGCGAGCCGGTTCAACAGGTCACGGGCCTCCCTCTCCCGGCCGTCGGCCACCAGCAGCGCCAGCGCGAGAGTGGGCAGTCGGGGACGTGTGGCGTCCCGGCCCGCTCCCGCCAGGCGAAGGGCGCGCGCCCGAGCGGGCGACGACAGGTCGAAGGCGGCGGTGACCACGCGGCGCACCGCCGCGTCGTGGAAGTCGGCGAGTTTGGTCCGTAGCACAGTGAATGGGGTGGGAGTCACGTCAGGCACGCTCCAGTGTGCGCTCTCGCGGCACTTCGAACACACCCCGATCAACGGGATCTCGCCGCGAATTCGCCGAAGCGATCTCCGGTGTTCACCGTGGGTTCCACGGTTCGAGGGGCACCGGACCCCGGATGTCGCCATCCGCCATCGCCAACCAAGCGCGAGCGACGGAGGACACGACCCCACCACGCGAAATCGCCACAATCCGCGCGTGCCGAGCGACACGGAAAACCGGTGACAAATTATCCGGCCGCGGAGTTTCGGCCGCGTCACCAACGGGCCACCCGCCCTGAGAAAGGCGGGAAGTGCCGCGATAATGCGGGAGATGCGCTCCGAGGACGGCGAAAATCCGGTTGGAAATGCGTGAACTCGACGGGGTATTGAACCACCCTCGAAGTGGTACCGCACGCCGTTTGGGAATGGAGGACGCATTTCGATGTTGCGCTGGATGACCACCGTCATAGCCACGGGAGCCCTGATGGTCACCGGAGGGGTCGCGACCGCCCCGGCCGCGCTCGCCGACGGCCCGGACACCCCGGACGAGGTGATCGCCGAGATCGAGGCGCTGGAGTGGCCCGAGTACGGCCTGGGCGACGAGGACCCCGACATCTCGGTCGCCGGGTGGCTGCTGGTGAACCTGGGCTACCTGCCCACCAGCTACGAGCTTCCCAACGACGAGTTCACCGAGGAGCTCGAGGACGCGGTCCTGGAGTTCCAGGGAGACGGCGATATCGACCTGCCCGAAACAGGGAGGCTTGACCAGGAGACCTGGGACAACCTCCGCAAGCGCAACTACGGGATCCCGGTGCAGCTGGGCGACACCGGCGAGCGGGTCTTTGCGGTCCAGTACAACCTGAACGAGGACTACGGGTACGACCTCGCCGTCGACGGCATCTACGGCCCCAACACCCAGTCCGCCGTCATCGAGATGCAGGAGGAGTTCGGGATCGACCCCGACGGACTCGTCGGGGTCATCACCTTCCGCGCGCTGGTCGCCGGCGGCGTGTAGCGCCCGGCCCGAACCCAACCGCGCCCGCCACATCCGATCCAGCGGCCGGGAACGCCAGCGAGCGACCCGGCCGCGGAAGGGGCGGAATAGCCCGGTTCGGCGCGGCGCTGAACAAACCGGTGCCAACCACGCCGCATCACGGAGTAGGTTCGCACAAGGATGCCATCCCGCGCCGGATGGCATCCCTTCGTTTGGGTCGCGTTTGGTACTGGGGGACGCATGTCACAGGGGAGCACGCGGGACGGGCGGGCGCCTGGCTCCCCGGTCTTCCGACGCGGGATGCGGGTGCTGTGGATCGCCATCCGCACCGAACCGTGGGTGTGCGCCCTCGCCGTGCTCGGCGCGTCCCTGCACGCGGCCGCCACCGTCGGCTCATCGCGGGTCCTGGGCCACCTCACCGACACCGTCATCCTCCCCGCGTTCGCCGAGGGCCGCACCACCGCCGCGGCCATGGCCGCCGCGGCCGCGCTGCTCCTCGGAATAGGGCTGGCCAAGGCACTCGGGTTGGGCGCGCGTCGACTGTTCGCGGGCCTCATGCAGTTCCGGATGCAGGCCCGCTACCGCCGCAAGGTCGCCCGCCGGTACCTGCGCCTCCCACTGTCCTGGCACCACCGCCACCCCACCGGACAGCTGCTGTCCAACGCGAACGCCGACGTCGAGGCCACCTGGCAGCCCCTCGCACCGTTGCCGATGACCCTCGGCAGCGTGCTCATGCTCGCGATCGCGGGTGTGGCGATGGTGCTCGCCGACCCCGTCCTCGCACTCGTCGGGTTCGTGGTGTTCCCACTGCTGTTCGTGGCCAACGTGATCTTCCAGCGCAAGATCAGCCCGGTGGCCACCCGCGCCCAGGCGCTGCGCGCCGAGGTCAGCGAGGTCGCGCACGAGAGCTTCGACGGGGCCCTCGTCGTCAAGACGTTGGGACGCGAGGACACCGAGACGGCACGGTTCACCGAAGCCGCGCACCGGCTGCGCGACACCCAAATCCGGGTCGGACGGATGCGCGGGATGTTCGACCCCGTCATGGAAGGGCTACCGAACCTCGGCGTGCTCGCCGTGCTTCTGGTGGGCGCGTGGCGACTGTCCAACGGCGCGATCGCCCCCGGCGACCTCGTACAGATCGCCTACCTGTTCACGCTCCTGGCGCAGCCCATCCGCTCGTTCGGCTGGCTACTCGGCGACCTGCCCCGCAGCGTCGTCGGGTGGAACCGGGTCCAGACGGTGCTGGAAGCCGACGGCGCCATGCGGTACGGCGACCGGCGGATCAACGGCGACACCCGAGCCGGGGTCCGGGTCACCGCCCGAGACGTGAGCTTCTCCTACGAGGACACCTACGACGGGGCCGGCGACGGCTCCAGCGGCCGCGACCTCGCCAACGCCGCACCGGAGACCGCGCCCCGCACGACGGTCCTCACGGACGTCTGGCTCGACATCGCCCCGGGACGCACCGTCGCCGTCGTCGGCCCCACCGGCGCTGGCAAGTCCACGCTGGCGATGCTCCTCATGCGACTGGTCGACCCCGACTCCGGAACGGTCACGCACGACGGCGTGGACGCGCGCGAGCTGGAGCGCGGACAGCTCGCCGAGGCCGCCGCCCTCGTGCCCCAGTCGACATTCGTGTTCGAGGACACCGTCCGCGACAACATCACCCTCGGCAATGGCGCCAGCGACACCGACGTCTGGGCGGCCCTCCGGCTCGCCCACGCCGACTCCTTCGTGGCGGAACTGCCGGAGGGCCTGGACACCCGGCTCGGCGAGCGCGGCACCTCACTGTCGGGCGGCCAGCGCCAGCGCCTCGCCCTGGCCCGAGCGGTGGTGCGCCGACCAAGGCTGCTGCTGCTGGACGACGCGACCTCCGCGGTCGACCCGCAGATCGAGGCGCGGATCCTCGCCGGACTGCGCGACACCGAACTCGGCGCCACCGTGGTCGTGATCGCCTACCGGCGCGCCACGATCGAACTCGCCGACGAGGTCGTCTACATGGAGCACGGGCGGGTGCGCGACCGCGGCACCCACGAGGAGCTCCTCCGACGTTCGCCCGGATACGAGAGGTTGGTCACGGCATACGAGCGCGCCGCCGAGGAACGGGCGACCGAGGTGGCCGGCCCGCCGCGCCGCGCCGCCGCCGACGGCCACCACGCGACACACGAGGCGAGCACGACGGCGGGCACACGCGGCCGAACGGGGCGCTGGATGGGTGAGGCCCACCCCGGCAGGAACGACGGCGCCACTGTCGACACGGAGGAGAGCGTTTGATGAGCGCGCCAGCGGTCACCGAATCCGACGGGCACACCGACTCGGAGGGCCGGCGGGCCGAGAGGGGCGCGCGCGGGCTGTGGCGTTCCTCCGACTCCGCCATCGGCACGATCCGCCGAGGGCTGCGGCTTTCTCCCGAGTTCACCCACGGGCTCGGGCTGACCCTCGTGTTCGCGACAGCCGCCACCGCCGGAAAGGTGGTCGTGCCGATCGCGGTACAGCAGATCATCGACAACGGCATCGGCGGCGGTACCGACCAGCCCGACCTGGACTTCGTGGCGACCATCGCCACGCTGTGCGCCGTGCTCCTGGTGATCACGGCGGTGTGCTCGTACCTGATGAACTACCGGCTGTTCCGCGCCACCGAGTCCGGGCTGGCCACACTGCGCCGCAAGGCGTTCCGCCACGTGCACGACCTGTCGGTGCTCACCCAGAACAGTGAGCGCAAGGGCGCGCTGGTGTCACGGGTGACCGCCGACGTCGACCAGATCAGCGTGTTCATGCAATGGGGCGGCCTGATGATGCTGGTCAGCAGCGGCCAGCTGGTCGTCGCCACGGTGCTCATGGCCGTGTACTCCTGGCAGCTCACCCTGATCGTGTGGCTCTGCTTCCTGCCGATGCTGGTCGGCGTCCGCTGGCTGCAGCGGCTGCTGTCACGCGCCTACCTGAGGGTGCGCGAACGCACGGGGGACATGCTGGGCACCTTTGGCGAGACCGTCATGGGCGCGGCGACCATCCGGGCGCACGCCACCGAGGAGCGAACCGCGCGCCGCATCGACGAGACGGTGCTGGCCACCCGGAAAGCGCAGGTGAGAGCGCAACGGCTGTCCATGGCCGTCTCACCGGTCGCCGAGATGGTCGCCGCGGTCGCCAACGCCGCCGTGGTCGTGGTGGGCGTGCTGCTCGGCGTCGCGGGCGACATCACCCCCGGCGAGCTCGTCGCGTTCCTGTTCCTGGTCACCCTGTTCATCGCGCCGATGATGATGGCGACCGAGATCTTCAACGAGGCGCAGAACGCCATCGCCGGGTGGCGGCGCGTACTCGGCGTCCTCGACACCGTTCCCGACATCGCCGACCCCGGCGAGGCCGGGCACCAGCTGCCCCGCGGCCCGGTGCGGGTCCGGTTCGAACACGTCAGCTACGCCTACCCCGATGGCCCCGTGGTCCTCGACGGCGCCGACGAGGAGATCGAACCCGGAACCCGGCTGGCCGTGGTCGGTGAGACCGGGTCGGGCAAGACCACGTTCGTCAAGCTCCTCACCCGACTGATGGACCCCGACGAGGGGCGAGTGCTGCTCGACGACGTCGACCTCCGTGACATCGCGTTCTCCTCACTGCGACGCCGCGTCGTCATGGTCCCCCAGGAGGGGTTCCTGTTCGACGGGTCCCTGGCGGCCAACATCCGCTTCGCGCGCCCCGAGGCCGACGACGCCGACCTGGAGGCCGCCATGGCGCAACTGGGCCTCGACGACTGGCTCAGCGGGCTGGCGCACGGCCTCCACACCCCCGTCGGGCAGCGCGGCGAGTCCCTGTCGGCGGGAGAGCGCCAGCTCGTCGCCCTGGTGCGCGCCTACGTCGCGGACCCCGACCTGCTGGTCCTGGACGAGGCCACCTCGGCGGTGGACCCGCACACCGAGGTCCGCATCCAACGGGCGCTCGACCGGCTGACCCACGACCGGACCTCGGTCACCATCGCCCACCGGCTCTCCACGGCCGAGGCGGCCGACGAGGTGTTCGTGTTCGACTCCGGCAGGGTGGTCCAGCGCGGCCCCCACACCGACCTGGTGGCCCAGCCGGGGGTGTACGCCGACCTGTACGCGTCCTGGGTGCGCAGCTCCGCGTGACCCGCGGCCGCGAGGCCGGCCGGGGGAGCGCCGCTCGCGGCCTCACCTCCGGCGCCACCACCAGTGGGCGGCCAGCAGCTCGCCGACGACGGGCTCGGTGAGCAGGCGGACGTCGGCGTCGGTGTCCCCCGGGTAGCGCACCGTGTACTCCGCCCCCTCGACACCGCCGCCCACACACACGAACGCCCCCCGCAGCTGCGTGAGCTGCTCGGCCAGCCGCGCGTCGTAGTGCGACCCCGGGTACAGCACCGCGCGGTAGTCGGAGATGGCGGCGAGATAGCGGTCGGTGTGGGACCACTCGCCCGTCTCGGCGGCGTGCGCGGGCAACACCGGCCCCCGGCGGCACACCAGAGCGGCCTGCTGAGCCGAGCACAACCGCTCCAACGGGGCGACGAAGTGCACACCATCGGGAGACTCCAACGCCTCGGCCACGGGGGGCAGCCACTGCGGCGCCCGCTCCAGCAGCCCCGACGTGGCGTTGGCGGCCCTGCGCAGACTCAGCGAGACGTCGCTGCTCGCCCCGGCCGGCGGCGCGCCCAGCTGGTGGCCCAGCAGCAGGAGCAACGCCAGGGCGTGCAGGTGTCCCCCGCAGGTGAGCCCGCTCCTGTCCTCACCCGCCATCACCGGGACGAGGATGTCCGCGTAACGCGCGACCGGGGAGTCGGGATCGTCGGTGAGCACGATGATCGCCGAGCGCTCGACATAGCGGTCCAGCGACGTGCACAGCTCACGCAGCCCACCCCCCACGGCGACCGCGACAACCAACGTGTCCGGTCCCGGCGGCAGCGTGTGCGCGGCGGAGGCGTACTCGGCCGTGGCGCCGAGACCGGACCGCCGCATCCGCGACGCGGCCACCTCGCAGGCGTAGCGCGACGCTCCCAACCCCAGCAGCAGGATTCCCGCTGGCTCGTCGTCCACGAGCGAGGGCAACGCGGTGAACGGGTCACGGCGGGCGAGCTGGTTGGCGAGCGCGTTCATCGAGTCGGGCTTGCCCTTGAGGTCGGCGGTGAGAAGCTCGGCGCTCACGTGTCTCCTGCGGTCGTTCGGGCCGGTGGTGGCACGCCGGGACTGTGGTGGCCTCGGGGGAGCCGAGCCCCCCGGCGTTGGCCACGAACATACAGAAGTGCCCCGACGCGGGCACACGGGCAGGGAGGCTCCCCGGCCAGGACCGCCCGGCCGGGCCACGGCGGACGTACACGCGGTGGGGCGGTCGGGTGGGAAACTCCTCACAACCATCGAGGGGGCGGGAACCAACGGGGACCCCGCACGGGCCACCGCGCGATGCGCCATAGCCTTGGGGTATGAGCGCAACCCCTGCCGGGAACAGCGACGGGCCGGTGGGCTCCGCGCTGGACCCCACCATCGCCGCACGGCTCACCCGTACCTCTGACGGCCTGCTGCCGGCCATCGTCCAGCAGTACGACACCGGTGAGGTGCTGATGCTGGCCTGGATGGACGACGAGGCCCTGCACCGCACGCTCACCACCCGTGAGGCCACGTACTGGTCGCGCAGCCGCGGCGAGTACTGGGTCAAGGGAGCCACCTCGGGCAACGTGCAGCGCGTGCGCTCGGTCTCCCTCGACTGTGACGGCGACACCCTGCTGGTCGGGGTGGACCAGACCGGCAACGCCTGCCACACGGGTGACCGGACCTGCTTCGACGCCGGCCGCCTGCCGCTGGACGGGGAGAGCGCGTGAGCCGCACCGACCGTCCCCGCCGCGAGTTCGCGGCCGCGCTCCTGGGCACCCTCGCGGGGGCGGCGGCGCTGCTCGCGGCCACCGGCCAGACCTGGGCGGTGGCACGGGTCGGTGCCGCGGGACCGACCGCGGCCGCCGAGGTGAACCTGGCGGGTGACGACACCGCCCCGGTGGCCGCGGCGATCGGGTGGGTCGCGCTGGCCGCCCTGGCCGCGCTGCTGGCCACCAAGGGGTGGGCACGCCGAGGGCTCGGAGTACTGCTGACCGCGTTCGCGGGGGTGGCGCTCCTTGACGTATGGACCGGGACCCGCCCCGCCGCGCTGGTGCGCGCGGTCGCGGCGCGGGCCACGACCGAAGGGGACGTGAGCGGGCCGGCGCTGGAGCCCGGATGGCCGCTGCTGGCCGCGTTCGGGGCGGTGCTGCTCCTGGGAGCGGGGGCGACCACCGCGATCCGGGGGGCTGCCTGGCCTGGAATGGGCAGCAGGTACGATCGCCACAGCGCGCCCGCGACGGTCCGTGCCGGCGATCCCGCCGAGCTGTGGAAGTCGCTCGACTCCGGCGCGGACCCCACCGTGGCCCCCGCACCGGGCGAGGACCCGGACGGGGCCGCGCCGGCGACCGCCAGCCACGACAACGCCGATGCGAAGGAGCCCTGATGTCCGACGAGCACCACGAGGATCACGGAAACACACTTTCCGCCTGGTTCCTGACCGTCTCCTGGATCGTGGTCTGGAGCGTGGCCGGGGTGTACATCATGTTCGGTGGGGACCTGATCCGGTGGACCATCGTCGGCGTGGTGCTCAGCCTCGCCTGCGCCGGCATCGCCGGGGCACTGAAACTGGCCGGATTCGGCCGCAGGGAACCCCGGCCCGCTCCCCTGACAGCCGAGGAGTGGGCCGCGCGGCAGCGCGCCGGCGCGGCTGACGAGGACGACGCGAAACGCGGCGGCGACGGCGATGCCGACAAGGAGCCCGCGGCCGCCTCAGCCTCCTGAGGGAGCCCCGCGACGCGGCCCGAACCCGGGTGGCCGGATCCGGACCGGGCGGGCTCCGCGGCGGCTCGATTCGGACTTTCGCCAATAACCTGGCATCATGCACTCTGCCTCCGACGTGGGTGAAACCGCGTACCGGCCGTGTCCCGCCGGCGTCCACGCCCCCCGCGTCCCGGTTGACGAATCCACCTCTCTCGGAAAGACGGACCAACCATGAGCTATGGCCCACCTCCACCCCCTCCCGGCGGGTATGGCCCACCTCCGCCCCCGCAGGGCGGTGCCGGCCCTCAGGCGGGACCCGCCCCGGACAACTGGCTCGTCCCGGCGATCCTCGCCACCATCTTCTGCTGCTGGCCGCTCGGCATCCCCGCCATCCTCGCCGCGGCGAAGGTCAACGAGTACTGGAACCTCGGTGACCACGCGGGAGCGCACGAGCAGTCCTCCAAGGCGAAGAAGTTCACGATCATCGCGGCGATCTCAGCGGTCGTGGTGTGGATCCTCATCGGTCTCCTGTACTTCCTGATGTTCGCCGCGATGTTCAGCGCGGCGGGATCGGCGTCCTACAACACCTACTAGGAGCGGTGTATGAGGACCGGAGCGGTGGCGTCCGTCCGGCAGCGCCTGCATCCGGCCACGGCACCGCTGCTGTTGGGCGCGGCGGGGCTGGCCGGAGCCACACTGCTGCACTTCGTGGATCCCAACGAGCAGGGGAACTACCCCGTGTGCCCGTGGCTGCTCGTCACGGGCACCTGGTGTCCCGGGTGCGGCACCATGCGGGCCGTTCACGCGCTCACCCACCTGGACATCGTGGGGGCGGCGCAGATGAACGTGCTCTTCCTGGCGTTCCTGCCGTACCTGGGATACACCTACGGAAAGTGGCTGTACCGCTCCTTCCGGCCGGCGCCACCGCGGGCCGCGCCGGCACGGATGCCCAGCCCGGTCTGGCTGTACCTGCTGGTCGCCGCCATCCTCGCCTACTGGCTGGTGCGCAACCTGCCGTTCGGAGCGTTCCTCGCCCCGGGATGACCGGGCGTGACAACACGGCGCCCCGCCGAGCCCAGGGCGGTGACCCTCCGAACGCGGCGGGTGGATACGATCGAGGACACAGGAGCACGGGTCGGTTGTATCCGGTCCAGCTCCTGTGTCCTTCGTGCTTCCGCGCTTGTCGGGGAGGGTCGGCCCACGACCGTTCCACACGGACGTACGGACATTCGGCCAGCGATGGCATCGGCTACTGGAGGGGGCAGTCCCACGTGAGCGTGCTCGACGAGATCCTCGACGGAGTACGCGCCGATCTCGCCGATCGGCAGGCAGCCACGCCTCTGGAGCGGCTCAAGGAGAAGGCCGAGTCCGCGGTGCCGCGACCCAAGGACGTCGCGGCCGCACTGCGCCGGCCCGGGGTGCAGGTCATCGCCGAGGTCAAGCGCTCCAGCCCGTCCAAGGGCGCCCTGGCGAGCATCGACGACCCGGACGCGCTCGCGCGCGACTACACCGCCGGCGGTGCCTGCCTGATCAGCGTCCTCACCGAACGGCGATGGTTCAACGGGAGCCTCGCGGACCTCGAATCCGTGCGCGCCGCTGTCGACACCCCACTGCTGCGCAAGGACTTCGTGGTCAGCGCGTACCAGCTGTGGGAGGCCCTGGTGCACGGCGCCGACGCGGTACTGCTGATCGTCGCGGCGCTGGAGCAGGACGCCCTGGTCTCGCTGGTGGAACGGGCCGTCTCACTCGGGCTCACCCCGCTGGTCGAGGTGCACACCGCAGACGAGGTCCAGCGCGCCCTCGACGCCGGGGCCACCGTCATCGGGGTCAACGCGCGCGACCTCAAGACACTCCAGGTCGACCGGGAGACGTTCGCCAAGCTGGCCCCGCTGGTCCCCGGCGACCGGATCAAGATCGCCGAATCCGGGGTGCGCGGCCCACACGACCTGCTGGCCTACGCGGGCTACGGCGCCGACGCCGTTCTCGTGGGCGAGAGCCTGGTGCGCGGCGGAAAACCACGCGAGGCGGTGGCCGACCTCGTCACCGCCGGTGCCCATCCGGCGCTTCGGGATCGGCACTGAGGCCATGAGCCGGTACGAGTGGATGGTCGGTCCGGCCGCGCGACGATGGCGCTAGGGGGCCGCGCCGTGGCGCGGCCCCCGTCCCGCCCGGCCCCAGAGCCGCACGCGCGCCACCGGCGGCGCCGTGCCGGCCGTCTCGACCGACACACCAGTACCATCGCGCCACTCACGTGGCGGCCTGGAGAGACCCAATGAGTACCGCACCCCAACCTTCCGCTCCCGCGGACCCGGGAGGCCACTTCGGTCGTTACGGCGGCCGTTTCAGTCCGGAGGCGCTCGTCGCCGCGCTCGACGGCGTCGCCGAGGCGTGGGACAAGGCCAAGAACGACCCCGAGTTCCAGGGCGAGCTTCGCCAGCTGTTGCGTGACTACACGGGACGGCCCAGCCCACTGGGCGAGGCCCCCCGCTTCTCCGCCGAATGCGGCGGGGCGCGCGTTCTCCTCAAACGCGAGGACCTGAACCACACCGGATCCCACAAGATCAACAACGTGCTCGGTCAGGCGCTGCTCACCAGGCGAATGGGAAAGACCCGCGTCATCGCCGAGACGGGGGCCGGCCAACACGGCGTGGCCACCGCCACCGCCTGCGCGCTTCTGGGGCTCGACTGCGTCATCTACATGGGCGAGGAGGACACCCGGCGCCAGGCGCTCAACGTCGCGCGGATGCGCATGCTCGGTGCCGAGGTCGTCCCGGTGACGATCGGCAGCCGTACCCTCAAGGACGCCATCAACGAGGCGTTCCGCGACTGGGTCGCCAACGTCGACCACACCCACTACCTGCTGGGCACGGTCGCGGGCCCGCACCCCTTCCCCACGATGGTGCGCGACCTGCATCACGTGATCGGGGAGGAGGCCCGATCCCAGGTACTGGAGCTCACCGGCCGGCTTCCCGACGCGGTCGCCGCCTGCGTCGGCGGCGGATCCAACGCCATCGGCATCTTCGCCGCGTTCATCGACGACCCGCAGGTGGGCCTCTACGGCTTCGAGGCCGGCGGGGACGGCCTGGACACCGGCCGGCACGCCGCCTCCATCACCGGGGGCGCCCCCGGCGTGTTCCAGGGGGCCCGCACCTACGTGCTGCAGGACAGCCACGGCCAGACCGTGCCCAGCCACTCCATCTCGGCGGGCCTGGACTACCCGGCGGTGGGGCCCGAGCACGCCGCGCTGGCCGACAGTGGCAGGGCACACTACGTGCCGATCCCCGACGACGAGGCGATGGAGGCGTTCCGGCTACTCAGCCGCAAGGAGGGGATCATCCCGGCCATCGAGAGCGCGCACGCGCTGGCGGGGGCCCGCCGGCTCGGCGCCGATCTGGGGCCGGACGCGGTGATCGTGGTCAACCTCTCGGGGCGGGGAGACAAGGACATCGAGACCGCCGCGACCTACTTCGGGTTCGTGGACGAGCAGGGGGAGCAGCGTTGAGCGCGCAGCACACGGCACAGGAGCCACCGACAGCGCTGGCGACGAAACTGGCGGGAGCGAGGTCCGACGGCAGGGCGGCCCTCATCGGCTACCTCCCGGCCGGCTTCCCCGACGTGGCCTCCTCCATCAGAATCATCCAGGCCATGGTCGAGGGCGGATGCGACGTCGTCGAGGTGGGGTTCCCCTATTCTGACCCCACCATGGACGGCCCGACCATCCAGCTGGCGGCCGACCGTGCGCTGGCGGCCGGAACCACGCCTGCGGACGTGCTGCGCGTGGTCTCGGCCACCGCCGAGACCGGGGCCGCCGCCCTGGTGATGTCCTACTGGAACCCCATCGACCGTTACGGCGTCGACCGGTTCGCCACCGACCTCGCCTCGGCGGGCGGCTCCGGTGTCATCACCCCGGACCTGCTGCCTGAGGAGGCGGGGGAGTGGGTCGAGGCCTCCGACGCGGCGGGGCTGGACCGGATCTTCCTGGTGGCTCCGTCCTCCACCGACCGGCGGCTGCGGCTGACCACCGATGTCTGCCGCGGATTCGTCTACGCGGCCTCTCTCATGGGGGTCACGGGAACCCGTGACCAGGTCGCCGACACCGCCGAACGCCTGGTGCGGCGTACCCGCGACGTCACCGGTGAGAGCGGGCCACCGGTCTGCGTCGGGCTGGGGATCTCCAACGGTGAGCAGGCGGCCGAGGTGGCCGGCTACGCCGACGGCGTGATCGTGGGTGCCGGCTTCTGCAGGCGGATCCTCGAGGCACCCGACTTGGACGCGGGGCTGGCGGCGGTACGGGGTTTCGCCGAGGAACTAGCCTGGGGGTGCGCGCGTCCGGCCACCCGCGATCCGGGAGCCGGACCGCGGGTGTGAGGTGTTCTGGCGCCGCGCTGCCGGAACACACGCCCCGCGGACGCGGCACCCAGGGGTGCGGGGCCGGCCCCGCACCGCGGTGACGGAGTCCTCGAACACAGCGTTACGGGAGAGCGACACCCAGTAGGATCGTCTCCGGTGCGTCGAAGCCCACCCGGGACCGTAGGCGCGCGAGAACCGATACACCCTCCACCGAACCACGGGACAACCACGATGGACACGCGCGATCACCCCCCAGCAGACACCCCCACCGTCGGGCCGTGGGCCGCCCGGTGGGAGCTCGCCCAACCGTGGGTGAGCCTGCTCGCGCGCCTCGGGCTCGCCGGGGTGCTGGGATTCGCCGCCTACACCAAGCGGATCCCGGAGCTGTCCATAGAGTCCGTTGAGGCGTACCAGCTGTTCCCACCGGCGGTGGCGGAGTTCATCGGCTACACCCTGCCGTTGTTCGAGTTCGCGCTCGCGCTGCTGCTCGTGGTCGGGTTGGCCACACGCTACGTCGCCGCGGTGTCCGGTCTGCTCATGATCGTGTTCATCGCCGGGATCATCTCCGCGTGGGCGCGGGGGCTGACCATCGACTGCGGGTGCTTCGGCACCGGGGGTGAGGTCACGCCCGAGGAGACCCGGTACGGCCTCGACATCGCCCGCGATGTCGGTTTCCTGGCGCTGGCGGGTATCGTCATGGTCTGGCCGCGCTCACCCTTCGCGCTCGACCGGCTCTTCGGGCTCTACCGGTGACCAGCGGGTCCGAGGCGAGACCCGGGGCGGGGCGGTGCGCCCACTCCCGCGCACCGACGGCGCGCACCTCGAACAGGCCGCGGCACCTGCCGGTCCGCCCGCGGGCACGGCGCTCCCCGGTGCCGCCGGAAACACAGAGCAGCTAGGAACGGTGATCGGCTGATGGGCAAGGCATCGCGGCAAGCGGCCCGCGAGCGAATCAGGCAGGAGCGGATACGGGAACAGAAGCGGGCCAAACGCAACCGGGTTCTCATGGTGGTCGGGGCCGCAGCCGTGGTGGTGCTGCTCGTCGTCGGCGTCGGGTACCTGTTCATGAACAGGGGAGGCCCGGGCCCCGATCGTGAGGAGCTGTACGCCGCACTGCCCGAACAGACCGTGCAGCAGGACGGCAGCGTCGTCGTGGCCGGTGAGGACGTCTCCGCCCCGGTCGTCGAGGTCTACGCCGACTTCCAGTGCCCGGCCTGCCAGCGGTTCGAGGAGGGGGAGAGCGGCGCGGAACTGCTGGAGATGGCCGGCGACGGTGAGGCGATCGTGCACTACCGCCCGGTCAGCATCTTCGCCCAGCGCCAGGCTCCACTCAGCACCAACTCGCTGCGCGGGGCCGCGGCCGCGCGGGCGGCCGCCGAGCACGGCGAGTTCGTCGAGTACGCCGACATCCTGTTCAACAACCAGCCGGCCGAGGGGGACGCCGGCTTCGCCCCCGACGACCTCAAGGAGTGGGGTGCCGACGTCGGGATCGAGTCCGCCGAGTTCACCGAGCGGATCGACAGCGAGGTCGAGGTAGCCGACCAGTACAGCGACTACTATCAGCAGCTCGTCTCGGCCGCGCAGGACAGCCTGAGCGAGGAGGAACTCAGCTCCACCACCATGCCCGAGCTGATGGAGTGGGGCGACGAACAGGGCATCGACAGCTCCTTCCTCGAAGGAAGCTACGTCAAGGAGGTCCTCGACGCCACGGACGAGGCCAACGCGAGGTACGACGGAGAGAACGCGTTCACCAGCACGCCGAGCGTCTACGTCAACGGCCAGAGTGTCGGGGACCAAGCCGTGTTCTCGGCGAGCGGCCTGCGATCCGCGGTAGAGGACGCGGAGCCGGGCGAGGTCACAACCGAACCGCTCGCCTCGGACAGCGATGCGGCCTCCGCGGAGGACGACTCCGGCCAACCCCCCGAAACCGAGGAATAGGCTACAGAAGTGACCAAACTCTCGTTCGCCGACGCGGGCACCGGCGGTGACCGGCCGCTCGCGGCCATCCCCAGCCCGGAGATCAGCTCGTTCAGCCTGGGCCCGCTGACCATCCACTTCTACGCGCTGTGCATCCTGGCCGGTGTCGTGGCCGCGGTGTGGTGGTCCGAACGGCGCTGGGCCGCCATGGGCGGCGAGAAGGGCACGATCATGGATCTCGCGGTCCCCGCGGTGATCCTCGGCCTGATCGGCGGCCGCATCTACCACGTGGTCAGCGACTACCAGCTGTACTTCGAAGAGGGGGACGAACCCATCCGCGCCCTCTTCATATGGGAGGGTGGCCTGGGCATCTGGGGCGCCATCCCGCTGGGCGCGCTGGGCGTGTGGTGGGTGGCCCGCAAGCGAGGACTGTCCCTGTCGAAGCTCTCGTTCGCCATCGCCCCCACCATCCCGCTGGCCCAGGCGTTCGGGCGCTGGGGCAACTACTTCAACCAGGAACTGTTCGGGGCACCCACCAACGTTCCCTGGGCCCTGGAAGTGTCCCTGGACGCGCGGGGCTTTCCACGGCCCGGGATGGTCCAGATTCCGGGTGAGAACGACTACTACGCGTATTACCACCCGACGTTCCTGTACGAGTCGCTGTGGTGCCTCGCGCTCGCGATTCTGCTCGCCTGGCTGGGACACCGTTACGCGGACCGCCTCGGTGGCGGGCGGCTGTTCGCCCTTTACGTCATAGGCTACTGTGTGGGACGGACCTGGATCGAATACCTGCGCGTCGACCCCGCGAACGAGATCCTCGGGTTCCGGCTGAACAACTTCACGGCACTGATCGTGCTGCTGCTGGCCCTCGCGTACTTCGTGTGGGCCGGATTCCGCCAGGACCGGTTCTCCACGCGGGTCGTCCCCATCAGCAGCGAACCCGGGACCCAGGTCATCGACACCGATCCCGCATCGGCCGATTCCCCGAGCCGCCCCGGCGACCCGGGGGAGAGCGACGACGGCTCCGAACCGGGCGGGAGCGGACCGCAACGAGAGCACTAGGTGTGGGCGGCCCGTGGCGACGCGACACGCGTTTCCGCGGGCCGCGCTGGATGGATGAGTACCCAGGTGAGCGATTCCGACTCCGGCGGCCGCGCACGCAGACGCCGGTCGCGGCGGGCCAGACGATCTCGGAACCTCCCGGTCGACGACGCCGGCGTGGCCGAGGAGACCGAGGAGGCCGAGAGCGAGGCCCCCGACGACCACGACCCCTCCGAGGGGCCACCGGCCGCGGCCCCGCCGCCCCCCACCCGCAGAGGCCGCAAGGGCACGAAGGGGCGCAAGTCCCGCAAGGGTGGCCCCGGGCGCGACAAACCGGCGGCCAAGAACGGCGCCGGCCAGCGCTCGACCGCTTCCGCGGGCGAGATGGACCCCGTCTCGAAGTTCTCGGCCTCGGCGCTGAGCCGCGTCACCGTCCTGGGCGACCGCCCCACCGAGGTCGTCTACAAGCTGGCCGAGCAGAGCCAGCGCAAGCGCGGCACGGTCATCCTGGGCACCCTGCTGGCGATGTGCGCCATGGCGTTGGTCACGCTCGCCGGTGTGCTGATCTACCAACTGGTCTCCGGTGAGACCATCGGACCCGACCGCGCGGAGACCGCGATCGTCGACCCCCCCGAGGGGCACTCGACCCTGGTGCCCGAGGTGTTCCAGGGCAAGGAGGACAACGAGGAGGACGTCTTCGAGCCGATCGCCGAACGTCCCGACGACGCCGAGCCCCTCACCGAGGACCGGGTGTTCGCCGGCACCGAGGAGCTCGAGCTCGACGACATGAAGCTCACGATGCGCGACTCCGAGGTCACCGACACCTGCACGGCCCTGGTCTGGGGGGAGGAACTCGCCCAGACGCTGGTCGACGGCTCCTGCACCTCGGCCGCGAGCGCCGTGTACAAGGACCCCGACGACCAGTACGTGGCACAGTTCGCACTGTTCGACCTGGAGGACGAGTCCGCCGCCATGGCGGTCAACAACGCCCTCGACCCCACCAACTACGAGACCGAACCGGGGTTCCTGCTCCCGCGGGACACCAGCATCGACGGGTTGCGGCAGGGGCACAGCCAGGCCACCACCCAGGTCATGGGACACTACCTGGCCGTGCACTGGGTGGCGCGCACCGACGGCGCCGACCCCGAGGAAGGCACCGCCATGGCCGAGGTGAACGTCGTCGCGATGAACGCCTCCGAGTCGGTCTACAAGGAGCTCAGGGACGCCAGGGAGGCCCAGGAGTAGAGCTGGGCGAGCCCGAGAGGCCGCCGCGCCGACTAGGATTTGCGCACCGGCGCGCGGTCACCCGGAGCCCTCTCCGGCGCGCCACCCCCGAGCAGTCCCGCACCGTATTCGAGAGGTTCTGGTGTCTCCTTCCGAGTCGTCCCCTCCCGGCTCCACCGGTCGCCGAAGGAAGCCCGACGAAGCCGATTCCATCGAAGGGCTGGCCGCGCCCCCACCTCGTACTGGAGCGAAGGGGGCACGGCGCCGGCGCAGGTCGAGCGCGAAGCCCAGGGGCCTGTTCACGAGGAAACGGGTACTGCTGGGTGCCGCCGCCGTGGCCGTCGTCGCGGCCGTCACCGTGGCCACCGTCCAGTTCGTCCTGGGCGGGTCGGGCAGCGCGCCCGCTGACGCCCGCCCCGTCTCCTACCAGGTCGACAACGTCGATGGGAACGTCAGCGAGACGCTGCCCTCCCGGGAGGTCGACTCCCGCCCGTTGGGCGAGTCCGAGGTTCTCGAGCGCGGCAACGAGGAGATCGAGAGCCAGGGGATCACCTTCGAGCTGGCCGCCAGCACCTTCACTGACGCCTGTGAGGAGGCCGTCTGGGGTGAGGAGGTCCAGCAGGCCCTGGCGGAGGCCGAGTGCACCCAGGCCGCCGTTGGCGGGTACACCTCCGGCGACTACGTCGGGGTCGCGGCCATGTTCAACCTCGTCGACACCGACGCCGCGGCCGCGGTCGCCGACGCGATGGAGCCCCCCGACAGCCACGAGGCCGCGGCCCCCGGCTTCGTCAGCGTCCCCGACGGTGAATCGTCCCTGGACACCCTCGGCACCGGCTACAGCGCCGCGCAGGCATCGGTCAACGGCCACTACCTGGTGGTCGCCTGGGCCCAGTCGACGGACCCACCGGCGGCCGACGAACGCGAGAACCTGTCCGCCCCGGTGATCGCGCTGAGCAACTTCCGCGACCCACTCTTCCACAGGGTGGTGCAGCTGGAGGACCTCAACGAGGGAGAGGACGGCGCCGGTGACCCCGGCGGAGGACAGACCGGCGGCCAGGGTGACCCGAACACCGGCCAGCCGGGCGGCGGTGCCGACCCCAACGACGCCGCCCCCGACACGGGAACTCCCCAGGGCGGGGCGGAGCCCGGTACGGCCGACACACCGACCGGCTGAGACCGCTCTCGGGGCGCTCTCGGCACAGGGGGCCACCACCCGAGATCACCGCGCCCCGTCATCCCCGGAGAGCCCGGCCACCAGCCCCTCCGTGACGGTGGCGAGATCGGTGAAGCGGTGCGCCGGAAGGTCCAGCAGGGTGTGCCCGGCCAGCCACGGCGCGGCCGTGGCGACCCGGGCTCGTGCCCCCTTCTTGTTCAACGGCCGACCGAGTGAGGCCGCCACGGAGATGAGCCCCTCGCGGAGCGTGTTGGCGAGCACCCCGTGCGCGCGGTCCTGACAGTAGGCGAGCAGCCGCGCGGCGGGCGTGTCACCGGCCCGGTCGCGCTCGCTGGCGACCACCACCGTGTAACCGGGCTCGGGAACACCACTGTCGAAGCGCAGCCCGAAACGGGGGGCGAGCATCGCGCGCAGCGCCTCCTGACCCGCGGCGTCGCGCACCCTCGGGTCCCCCTGGGCCACAACGACCCGTGACTCCGCGCCGCCGGCGAGGACGACCCGCGGCAGGAGAGCCTCCCAACCCCCCGTGAGGTCGATCGCCGCGCGCGTGGCGCGCGTGGCCGACCCCAGCCACGTCCCCAGCCGCACGTGCCGCACACCGTGCTCCGGAAGTGACCCGCGCGGCCACGCGCCAACGATGGTGTCGGGCGCGGACCGCCGCACCACCGTGCCCGCGGACTCCGGGGCGAGCCCGCCGCTGGCCTCCCGCGCGGCGACGCCCTGACTGTAGATCCGGGCACCGTCAACGGGATCGTCCGTGGGGGTGCGGTTCGTGGGCCGCAGCACGTAGAGGTCGCTGGCCGCGCCGATCGCCTCGGCCCCCAGGTAGCGGTTGAACTCGGGCCAGATCGCCTCGAACACCAACCCCATCCGGGCCAGGCGGGACTGTGTCCGGGCGACCAGGCCGGGAGTGGCCTCGCTGGCGCCGTAGGCGAGCAGCACCCGCCCCCGGCGGGGGTCACTGAGCCCCTGCAGGGCACGCCGGACGAAGAGCTCGACACCTTCGGGAGTGTAGGGCGGATCGGTGAGGGCGACGTCGCACTGTGCCCGCACGGCAGCGGGAAGGCCGAGGCGGAGGTCGGTGAAGTGGCAGTGAACCGGGAGCCCGAGCCGGGTCGCGGCCTTGTCAACGTAGTCGAGGACCCGCTCGTCGAGGTCGACGACCGTGGCCCGCACCTGGGGCGACACCAGGGTCGCGGCCAGCGACGTCAGGTCGTGGTCGCCCACGCACAGCAACCGCGCACCGGTCAGCGAGAACCGGGAGGCCAGCAGCACGCCGCGCCGCAGCGCGGTCTCGGCCGTGGCCGAGACATGGTCGAGGTCGCGCCGTGACCGGGGAGCCTCGGCGACCAGCCGCCGCAGCTCGGCCGCCGCCCGGGGGTACCCGTCGAGCAGGTGCGCCACCGGGTCGGCGGGCTGGGGCCCTACACTGGGGGCGTGCTCCGCGGGCCGCAGGAGCCGCACACTGGCGTCATCGCCGGCGCCACGGCGTTGCAGCTCGGTGTCGAGCGCGTCGAGCGTGGCCGCGACGAGGCGGTGGGCCACACCCGTCTCACGCACCAACTCCCGAGGGCTCCACCAGGCGCCGTCGGTGAGGGCGGCGAGCACGCGGTGTACCCGCGAGGCGTTGATTCCCTCGGAGTCGAGGAGGTCGGCGAGGTTGGGAACGGGTTCGGTCACACCACGATCCTGCCAGGGGCGGAACGGTCAGCCGTACCCCCGTTGGGGGCGCCCGTTTCGGACCCGTTAAGCTGTCGCGGGTCGTGATCATTCACGTCCGGATGTTTGCGGCGTCGAACGCACGGAAACATCACGGTCTGCCCCGTCGACGGGCCAAGGAACGTCCTGTGGCGGGTGTTACGTAACCCCAGGCCGCACTGTGGCGGTCGTTGGTCTAGACCTCCGGTTACGATGGGGCTGGACCTATCACGTACTTCGAGCTACTCGCGAGTACGCCGACCACCCGTCGCCACGAGGAAGTGAACGCGGGCCCGACGTCGTCCCGCACGCGACCGAGGGTGGTCGTCGCCACTCGCCGCTGACGCAGCAGGGCCAATGTCGTCCCGGATGCGCTCTCCACGCAGCCAGACGTACGACGACAGGAGGGTAGATGCCTGCTGGCCAGGTGCAGCGTTCAGTTTCCGGGCCGAACGCCGAGTCCACTCCCACGGGCCTGTACGACAGCGCCCACGAACACGACGCCTGCGGTGTGGGCTTCGTCGCCGACCTCTCCGGTCGTCGCAGCCACGACATCGTCGAGAAGGCACTCACCGTCCTGCGTAACCTCGACCATCGTGGCGCCGCCGGCGCCGACCCCGAGGACGGTGACGGCGCGGGCATCCTGACCCAGGTTCCCGACACCCTCTTCCGCGAGGTCTGCGACTTCGCGCTGCCCGAGGCCGGCGGCTACGCGGTCGGGATCGGGTTCCTGCCCGCCGACCCCACCGAGCGCGCCACGGCGGTCGAGGCCGTCAACGCGATCGTCGCGGACGAAGGGCTGACCGTGCTGGGCTGGCGCGACCTGCCCCACGAACCCAACTACTGCGGCCCCGCCGCCCGCGAGGTCATGCCGTTCTTCGGGCAGCTGTTCATCGCCGGGCGCACCGGAACCGCCACCGAGGGCCTGACCGGTATCTCCCTCGAGCGCTACGCCTACTGCGTGCGCAAGCGCGTGGAGAACGAGACCGGCGTGTACTTCCCGAGCCTGTCCCCGCGCACCATCGCCTACAAGGGGATGCTCACCACGCCCCAACTGGAGCCGTTCTTCCCCGACCTGTCGGACCGCCGATACACCTCCGGCCTGGCCCTGGTGCACTCACGGTTCTCCACCAACACCTTCCCGGCCTGGCCGCTGGCCCACCCGTACCGCTACATCGCGCACAACGGGGAGATCAACACGGTCAAGGGCAACCGGAACATGATGCGGGCACGCGAGGCTACACTCGCCAGCGACCTGCTCCCGGGCGACCTGTCGCGCATCTTCCCGATCCTCAACTCCGCCGACTCCGACACCGCCTCGTTCGACGCCGCGCTGGAGCTGCTGCACCTCGGCGGGCGCTCGCTGCCGCACGCGGTGCTGATGATGATCCCGGAACCCTGGGAGAACCACACCGAGATGGACCCGCAGGTGCGGGCCTTCTACGAGTTCCACTCCATGCTCATGGAGCCCTGGGACGGCCCCGCCTCCGTCTCCTTCACCGACGGTTCCCTGGTCGGCGCGGTCCTCGACCGCAACGGCCTGCGCCCCGGCCGCTACTGGGTCACCGACGACGGCCTGGTCGTGCTGGCCAGTGAGGCCGGCGTGCTGGACATCGCCCCCGAACGCGTCGTGCGCAAGGGCCGGCTCCAACCGGGACGCATCTTCGTGGTCGACACCGAAGAGGGCCGCATCATCGAGGACGAGGAGATCAAGGCGGAGCTCGCGGCCGAGCACCCCTACGCCGAATGGCTCGAGCGCGGCGTGGTGGGACTCGACGAGCTCCCCGCCGCCGAGCCCACCGGCGTCGACGACCTCGTGCACTCCCAACAGGTGTTCGGCTACACCGAGGAGGAGCTGCGCATCATCCTCACCCCCATGGCGCGCACCGGCGCCGAACCGGTCGGCTCCATGGGCACCGACACCCCCGTCGCCGCGCTCTCCGGGCGCTCGCGCCAGCTGTTCGACTACTTCACCCAAGGGTTCGCCCAGGTCACCAACCCGCCGCTGGACGCCATCCGCGAGGAGATGATCACCAGCCTGCAGACCGCCCTGGGCGCCGAGGAGAACGTGCTCTCCCCCGACCCCGAGGACTGCCGCCGGATCGTACTGCCCACACCGGTGGTGGACGAGGCCGGCCTGGCCAGGATCGTCGCCGCGGGCGGCCCCGACGGCAACCCCGCCTTCCGGGTGTTCGTGGCCGACGGGACCTATCCGGTCGCCGGCGGGGGAGCGGCGCTCTCCCAGCGCCTGGACGAGGTCTGCGCCGAGGTGTCGGAAGCCATCGCCAACGGGGCCCACATCATCGTGCTCAGCGACCGCTGCGACCGCGACAGGGGAGCGGACCGGGCCCCCATCCCCTCACTGCTGCTCACCGGCGCCGTGCACCACCACCTGGTGCGGGAGAAGACCCGCACCGAGGTCGGCCTCGTGGTCGAGGCCGGCGACGTGCGCGAGTGCCACCACGTCGCACTGCTGCTGGGATACGGCGCCTCCGCCGTCACCCCCTACCTGGCACTGGACACCGTGCGCGACCTGGTGCGGCGCGGCGTCATCGAGGACACGGACCCCGAGACGGCCGTGAGCAACACCGTCAAGGCCTACGCCAAGGGCGTGCTGAAGATCATGTCCAAGATGGGCGTATCCACCGTGAGCTCCTACTCCGGCGCCCAGATCTTCGAGGCGATCGGGCTCGGCCACGAGGTCGTCGACCGGTGCTTCGCCGGGACCACGTCGTCCCTGGGCGGGGTCGACTTCGACGTTCTGGCCGAGGAGGTCCGGCTGCGCCACGCCACCGCGTTCGCCGCCAACCCCGCCGACCACCGCCGCCTCGCGGTCGGCGGCGAGTACCAGTGGCGCCGCGAGGGCGAACCGCACCTGTTCAACCCCGAGACCGTGTTCAAGCTGCAACACGCCTCGCGGTCCCGCCGCTACGACATCTTCAAGGAGTACACCTCCAAGATCGACCAGCAGGCCGACGACCTCATGACGTTGCGCGGGCTGTTCCGGCTCAAGGAGGGCGAGCGCGAACCGGTCCCGATCGAGGAGGTCGAACCGGCCTCGGAGATCGTCAAGCGCTTCTCCACCGGCGCGATGTCGTACGGCTCCATCTCGGCGGAGGCGCACGAAACCCTGGCCATCGCCATGAACCGGCTCGGCGGCAAGTCCAACACCGGCGAGGGGGGCGAGGACCCCGACCGGTTCACCCCCGACGACAACGGCGACCTGCGCCGCAGCGCCATCAAACAGGTCGCCTCCGGACGCTTCGGGGTGACCTCGCACTACCTCACCAACTCCGACGACATCCAGATCAAGATGGCCCAGGGCGCCAAGCCCGGCGAGGGCGGCCAGCTGCCCGGCCACAAGGTCTACCCCTGGATCGCCGGCACCCGGCACTCCACGGCCGGTGTGGGCCTCATCTCGCCCCCGCCGCACCACGACATCTACTCGATCGAGGACCTCGCCCAGCTCATCCACGACCTCAAGAACGCCAACCCGCAGGCACGGGTGCACGTGAAACTGGTCGCCGAGGCCGGCGTGGGAACCGTCGCCGCCGGCGTCTCCAAAGCCCACGCCGACGTCGTGCTCATCTCCGGGCACGACGGCGGAACCGGCGCCTCCCCCCTGACCTCGCTGAAGCACGCCGGCACCCCCTGGGAGCTCGGCCTGGCCGAGACACAGCAGACACTGCTGCGCAACGGCCTGCGCGACCGCATCGTGGTGCAGACGGACGGGCAGATGAAGACCGGCCGCGACGTCATCGTGGCCGCGCTGCTCGGCGCCGAGGAGTTCGGGTTCGCCACCGCGCCGCTGGTGGTCTCCGGCTGCGTCATGATGCGGGTGTGCCACCTGGACACCTGCCCCGTCGGGGTGGCCACACAGAACCCCGAGCTGCGCAAGCGCTACGACGGCAAGGCCGACTTCGTGGTGAACTTCTTCGAGTTCGTGGCCGAGGAGGTGCGCGAGTACCTGGCCGCCCTCGGCTTCCGCAGCCTCGACGAGGCCATCGGCGCGGTGGAGGCGCTCGACACCACCGAGGCCGTGGACCACTGGAAGGCCGCCGGGCTCGACCTCAGCCCGATCCTGGCCGAGGTACCCACCTGGCCCGACGACCACCGCCACCAGGTGCGCGGCCAGGACCACGGCCTGGAGAAGGCGCTCGACAACACGCTGATCCAGCTGTGCGAGGGCGCGCTCGACTTCAAGGAGCCACTGAAGCTGGACCTGCCCGTACGCAACGTCAACCGGACGGTGGGGACCATGCTCGGGCACGAGGTCACCAAGCGCCACGGCGCCGAGGGCCTGCCCGACAACACCATCGACATCTCCTTCACGGGATCGGCCGGGCAGTCCTTCGGCGCCTTCGTGCCCAACGGCATCACCATGCGCCTCACCGGTGAGGCCAACGACTACCTCGGCAAGGGCCTCTCCGGCGGCCGGATCACCGTACGCCCACCGGAGGAGGTTCCCTTCGCGCCCGAGGAACACATCATCGCCGGCAACGTCATCGCCTACGGCGCCACATCGGGCGAGGTGTTCCTGCGCGGTGTCGTCGGCGAACGGTTCTGCGTCCGTAACTCCGGTGCCCTGGCCGTCGTCGAGGGAGTCGGCGACCACGGGTGCGAGTACATGACCGGCGGGCGCGCCGTCATCCTGGGAGGAATCGGCCGGAACTTCGCCGCGGGAATGTCCGGCGGCATCGCCTACGTACTCGACCTCGACACCGAACGGGTCAACCACGAGATGGTCGACATCGACCCCCTCGACGAGAACGACCGCGTGTTCCTCGAGGACGTGCTCCGCCGGCACCACGCCGAGACCGGATCGACCGTGGCCCAGCGGCTCCTCGCCGACGTCGAGGTCTCGGTGGAACGGTTCGGCAAGGTCATGCCCCGCGACTTCAAACGCGTCCTGACAGCCCAGGCCGAGGCCGAACGCGAAGGGCGCGACGTCGGCGAGGCCATCATGGCCGCGGCCCAACCCTAGAGTCCGGCGCCACAGAGAGGAGGGAGACCACCATGGCCGACCCGAGAGGGTTCCTGAAGATCACCGAGCGGGAACTGCCCGCCAGCCGCCCTGTGGACGTCCGGATCAAGGACTGGAAGGAGGTCCAGCAGGAGTTCGACCGCGGCAAGGTCGCCGAGCAGGCGTCACGCTGCATGGACTGCGGCATCCCCTTCTGCCACAACGGCTGCCCACTGGGCAACCTCATCCCCGAGTGGAACGACCTGGTCTATCGCGACGACTGGGCCGAGGCCATCGAACGGCTGCACGCCACCAACAACTTCCCCGAGTTCACCGGGCGGCTCTGCCCCGCCCCGTGCGAGTCGGCGTGCGTGCTCGGCATCAACCAGCCCGCCGTGACCATCAAGAACGTCGAGGTCTCGATCATCGACCGCGCCTGGGAGGAGGGGTGGGTCCACCCCCAACCCCCCCAGACGCGCACCGGCAACCGGGTCGCGGTCGTGGGGTCCGGCCCCGCCGGGCTGGCCGCCGCCCAGCAGCTCACCCGCGCCGGCCACGACGTCACCGTCTACGAGCGCGCCGACCGCATCGGCGGACTACTGCGCTACGGGATCCCCGAGTTCAAGATGGAGAAGCGACACATCGACCGCCGCATCTCCCAGATGAGCGCCGAGGGAACCACGTTCCGCACCGGTGTCGAGATCGGCGTGGACGTCACGGTCGAGCGGCTCCGCGCCGAGCACGACGCCGTCCTGCTGGCGGGTGGGGCCACGGCGTGGCGCGAGCTCCCGGTCCCTGGCCGCGACCTCCACGGAATCCACCAGGCCATGGAGTACCTGCCACTGGCCAACCGGGTACAGGAGGGCGACACCGACACCCCGGCCATCTCCGCCGAGGGCAAGGACGTCATCGTCATCGGCGGCGGCGACACCGGTGCCGACTGCATCGGGACCGCGCACCGCCAGGGCGCGACCTCGGTGACCCAGCTGGAGATCATGCCCAAGCCGCCCAAGGAGCGGCCGGCGGACCAGCCCTGGCCGACCTACCCCATGACCTACAAGGTCAGCAGCGCCCACGAGGAGGGCGGCGAGCGGCTGTACTCCGTGAGCACCGTGGAGTTCCTCGGTGACGACCAGGGCCACGTGCGCGCGCTCAAGCTCGTCGACGTCGAACGCACCGACAACGGTTTCGAACCCGTCGAGGGCACCGAGCGCGAGATCCCGGCCGGGCTGGTCACACTCGCGATGGGGTTCGTCGGCCCGCAGAAGGAGGGCATGCTCTCCCAGCTCGGGGTCGAGCTGGACGGGCGCGGCAACGTCGTCCGCGACAGCGACTACGCCACCACGGTCGACGGCGTGTTCTGCGCCGGGGACATGGGCCGCGGGCAGTCGTTGATCGTCTGGGCCCTCGCCGAGGGGCGCTCGGCCGCGGCCGGGGTCGACCGCTACCTCACCCGGCAACCGAGCAACCTGCCCGCGGTCATCCCGCCCACGGAGCGGCCACTCGTCTGAGTGGGACGACCATTCACCCTCCCGGCTCGTGCCGGGTGAGCCGCACGGCTCACCCGGCACAAACCTTTTTCGGACCCGAATGATCATTATGAACAGGCGTGGCTACGGGGTGATTACGATGTTCGGGAAGGGCCTTCTCGCGGCGGTTCCGGTGGAATAGCGTCGGAGACATGGCATACCGGATCATTGGCGAAGCGGCGATGCTGGTGCACTTCGCCTTTGTCCTTTACGTGGCCTTCGGTGGATTCATCGCCTGGCGTTGGCCCCGGATGTTCTGGCCCCATCTGGCGATCGCGGCCTACGGGCTGGGCATCACACTCATCGGGTGGACCTGCCCGCTCACCTACGTCGAGAACTGGGGCCGCGAGCGCGCCGGCGAAGCCGGCCTGGGTGAGCAGGGATTCATCGACAGCTATCTCATCGGCGTGATCTATCCGCAGAACTACCTGGTTCCCATCCAGTTCAGCGCCGGAGTGGTCGTGGCCGTCTCCTGGGGCGGCCTGCTACTACTCCAGTGGCGCAGGTCGCGATTGTCGGCCGAGGAGTCCGAGACGAAGTCACAACCCTGACACCACTGCGCCACCCCTCCGGCCGAGCAAAATACCGGTATACCTCCGGCCGAACCATTCTGTCTCCAAGGGCGCACCGCATAGATTCGTGGCATGACTACGTTGAGTTCGGACACGCTCCACGCCGCGGAACACTTCGTCATGCGGAACGCGCGCCTCATCGACCGGCACCGGTTCGCGTTCCACTTCCAGAGCGGACCGGCCGAACCCATCCGCACGGTGCTCGACGCGTACCGCAACGTCGACGGGGGCTACGGCAACGGCCTCGACCCCGACCTCCGTGGCCACGGCAGCCAGCCCGTCGCCGTGGAGTTCGCCCTACGGTACCTGGACGAGATCGGCACCATGCCCCAACCACTCCTCAACGGGATCTGCACCTACCTCAACACCGTCACCGACGACAAAGGGGGCGTCCCCTGCGTGCTCCCCTCGGCCCGCCACACCGAGGCCGCCCCCTGGTGGCGCGAGTACACCGACTTCAGAGGCTCCCTCAACCCCACAGCGACGATCACCGGACTGCTGCACAAGAACCACGTCAGCCACCCCTGGCGAGACCACGCCACAGCGTTCTGCTGGTCCCAACTGGCCGCCATGAACTGGACCACCCCCTCCGAGGCGATCGCGGTGTGCACATTCCTGCAGCACGTCCCCGAACGGACACGCGCACTACGGGAACTCGACCGGATCGCCCCCATGATCACCGCCGTCATCGAACCCGACCCGACCGCCACCGGACACGTGCGCAAACCCCTGGACATCGCACCCCACCCCGACCACATCGCGACCCGCCTCTTCACCGACTCCCAGATCCACGCACACCTCGACGCGCTCCAACGAACCCAACAGGACGACGGTGGATGGCCACTCACCTGGGATAACTGGACCGAGAGCACCACCCCCGAATGGCGCGGCATCGTCACCCTGCGACGCCTGCTGACCCTGCGCGCCCACGGCCGCCTGGACACACACCGCGCGTAACAGACCCCCTCCCCGGGCAGCGGACAGCCAACGCCGCTCCGCGGCGACGCGAGACCACCCGGAAAGGAGAAGCGACCATGGCCGCCAACCTCAACGGCCGCACCATCGCCTTCCTGGCCGCACCCGAGGGCACCGAGCAGATCGAACTCACCGACCCGTGGTCGGCGGTGGA
Source organism: Halostreptopolyspora alba (assembly GCA_003725585.1). Taxonomy (GTDB): domain Bacteria; phylum Actinomycetota; class Actinomycetes; order Streptosporangiales; family Streptosporangiaceae; genus Lipingzhangella; species Lipingzhangella alba. The sequence continues at coordinate 194,902 of RJMB01000003.1, forward strand.
GAAAGCGGGAGCCACACCGCGCCTCGTCTCCACCTCCAGCGGACGCATCCAGGCGTTCAACCACCTCGACAAAGGCGACACGTTCCCGGTCGACAGCACCACCGACCAGACCGAACCCACGGAGTACACCGGCCTCGTCCTGCCCGGCGGGGTGGCCAACCCCGACTTCCTACGCACCAACGAATCCGCGGTCGCGTTCGTCAAGGCGTTCTTCGACACGGCCAAACCCGTCGCCGCCATCTGCCACGCGCCGTGGACCCTCATCGAGGCCGACACCGTACGCGGCCGACGGCTCACCTCCTACCCCAGCCTGCGCACCGACATCCGCAACGCAGGCGGTGAATGGGTGGACGAACAGGTGGTGGTCTGCGCCAACGGCCCCAACGCGCTCATCACCAGCCGCAGACCCGACGACCTGCCCGCCTTCGACGAGGCGCTCCTGGCAGAGTTCGCTCGCTAGCCCCCCGGAGGTAGCCGAGTCGCAACTTGGTTTAGACCAATCGGGGGCAAAGACGCTCTAGAGTATTAGACGTGACACGACGAGCGAAGATCGTAGCCACCCTGGGCCCGGCCACCGCGAGCGAGGAACGCATCAGCGCCCTCGTGGACGCCGGGCTCGACGTGGCACGCCTCAACCTGAGCCATGGAACACACGAGGACCACAACCTCAGCTACACCAAGGTACGCGCCGCCGCCGAGCACCACGGCCGCAGCGTGGGCATCCTCGCCGACCTCCAAGGCCCCAAGATCCGCCTCGGCACCTTCGCCGACGGCCCCGTGGAACTCACCCCCGGCGACGAGTTCATCGTGACCACCGACGACGTCCCGGGCGACACCAAACGAGTCTCCACCACCTACAAGGGCCTGCCCGGCGACGTCCGCCCCGGAGACCGAGTCCTCATCGACGACGGCAACGTCGCGCTGGAATGCACCAAAACCACCAGCACCGACGTACACACCCGCGTCATCATCGGAGGCGTCATCTCCGACCACAAAGGACTGAACCTGCCCGGCGTCGCCGTCAGCGTTCCCGCCCTCACCGACAAGGACGAGAATGACCTGCGCTGGGCCCTCCGACAGGGCGTCGACATGGTCGCACTGTCCTTCGTGCGCAGCCCCGCCGACGCCGACGAGGCCCACCGCATCATGGACGAGGAAGGCGTCAGCGTCCCCCTCATCGCCAAGATCGAGAAACCACAGGCCGTGGAACGGCTCCACGACATCATCGAGGTCTTCGACGGCGTCATGGTCGCCCGCGGCGACCTCGGCGTGGAACTCCCACTGGAGAACGTCCCGATGGTGCAGAAACGCGCCATCGAACGCTGCCGCAACAAGGCCAAACCGGTCATCGTGGCCACCCAGATGCTGGAATCCATGATGAGCGCGCCCCGCCCCACCCGCGCCGAGACCTCCGACGTCGCCAACGCCGTCCTCGACGGCGCCGACGCCGTCATGCTCTCCGGAGAGACCAGCGTCGGCGAGTTCCCGACCGAGACCGTTCTGACCATGGCACGCATCGTCGCCGCGGCGGAACAGGAGTCACTACGGGCCTCACACATCCTCGACCGGATCCCCGAAACCACCGGGGGAGCCATCGCCCGCGCCGCCGCCGAGGTCGGCGCCACCATCGGCGCCAAAGCCCTGGTGGCGTTCACCATGTCCGGCGAGACCGCACGCCGGCTGGCCCGCTACCGCTCACCCATCCCACTCATGGCGTTCACCACCCAGGAGAGCACCCGCGCCCAGCTCAGCCTGAGCTGGGGAGTCGAGCCCTACCGCGTGCCCTGGGTCGCCCACACCGACGAGATGGTGGCCCAGGTCGAGAACGAGCTGCTGGAGATGGGCCTCTACCAGAAGGGCGACCGGGTGGTCATCGTCTCCGGAAGCCCACCCGGAAACCCCGGATCCACGAACTCACTGCGGATACACCGCCTCGGTGACGCCATTGCGCACACCTGAGCCACACCGGGGCGCACCGCCCCCGACCGACGGCCCTACCCCGGAAGGCGCGACCCGCCAATCCCGGGGAAGGGCCTCCGCCCCCACGGATCAGCCGCCCACCCCGTTGGGCACACCGTTCTCATAGGGAACACGCTCCAGCGGCATATCCCAGGGCAACAGGTTCCACGGGCTCGCCGGGTCACTCGTGAGCACCCCCAGCGCCGCCCAGACCCGATCCGAGCCGACATCCTCGGACCCACCGCCCTGCCAGAGCAGATACCCCCCGTGGAACGCCTCGGCCAACTGCTGCCAGCTGACGTAGCGGCGCTGCAGGTCCGAGGCCACCCGCCGCAGCAGGTTCCGCGTCTCCGCGTGGCTCAACCAGTCGAGAGTGGCACCCCCGCAGGCCAACCGGATCAGGTGCACCGACTTCCACCACTGGTAGGCACCGATGACCACGGTCTCGTCAGCGTCGTCAACCCCCGTGACCCCACGGATCCGGGCCACCTGGTCCGCGGTGAGCACCAGCGGCTCCTCGGCCCCCTCACCCTCGGGGCCACTCGTACGCGCGGTGGCGGTGCGCAGGTCCACGACGAGGTCGGCCGAGTGCCCGGAACGCAGCTCGGCCCAGAGCCGGTCGACCGTCTCCAACAGACTCGCCCGGTCGGTGATCCCCCACTCCGCCTCGAAGGTCTTGCGGTAGCGACGCCGCAGCTGCGGCCGGACCACCTCGTCCCACGGCTCCGCCAGCGCCACCCGGAACGGCGCGGCCGCGGCCGCGGCCCACCGCTCGGTCGTGAGCGGGCCGTCAGGATCCTTGGTGCGCAGCATCGGAGCCTCACGCGCGCCGATGACCAGCTCAGCGAACGAACCGGCGGCCAGAGCGGCGATGAACACGAACGCCCATCCCGGCCACCCCGTGAGGACGAGCACGGCGACCAGCAGCGCGAGCGGCGCCATGGCCCACGCCCGCCGACGCCGCGACCCCCAGGCCACGACAGCCCAGGCGCTGATCACCAGTGCCCCGATGACACCGGTCACCGCGGTGAACAACCCGTTACTCCCTTCGCGACGGGCCGCGACACCCAGGTCTGGTGGTGACGCGTGACCCGCAGCTTCTCCCGCCTTCCAGGATCGGGGAACCGGAGCGCCCGTTGGGCACGTACTGGTTGGTTGTGCTCAGGTTGTAGTCGTGATGTGACCCCCACCGCGACACCAATGGCAGATTTCGCCACGAACCCCTACATTCGGCACCACCGCGGCGGACTGGATCTCACCGTTTCGGCCCCACGAACGCGTCGAGCCGCGCGACGGAGGCGCGTCTGGCCACCGACAGGGTGGTGGCGTTGGACATCCGCCACTCGACCCCCAGTTGGTCGAGGTAGCGCCCGAGAAGCCCGTGGATGTCGCGCGAGTTGTTGGAGAAGAAGTAGCGAGGGTACGCGTACCACCGGTCCGCACCGGCGACCGTGCGCCTGACCCTGTTCACGATGCGGCACCCGTCGGAGTGGAACAGCCCGCGCACGAACTCCTCCGGATGCCCGGAAACGACCGCGGACTGCCACGGAGCGAGCTCGATCGTACGGGTGTGCTTGGGTCCCGGCCCGTGCTGCGGGAACAGACAAGGCCAGTGCTTGGATGTGGACTTCACCTCGGTACATCCGACTCGCTGGACTCGATGGACGGATGCCCGGAGCACACGGGCCATGGACGCTTGGCACAGGTCCTTGAGTCCTGGCCAGGTGTCACTGCACGCGATTGTGAGATAGTAGCTGCGCCCGACCGGTGCGATATACCCGTCTCCTAAGTAGAGGCCCAGGAGATAGGCGTATGCCTCATGATCGAACTCTTTGGGACCGCATCTCGGGCAGTACGACGAGATATCCGTTGCCAAGGGACGTCTGCGTCCCGTGCGCCAGTGACGTACGGATTGAACGGAGACTTCGCACGCTTGAGCGACAGCGTGGTCAGTCCAACCATCGGCGTGGAGCCGGAGGGCCTTGTCGACGATCTCGCGAGGATACATGGCCTCAATAATGAGGCGTGGATCGCACCTGTGTTCGATTATCCACAAGAACTCTTGAAGGTGATCCAAACGAGTAAAAAAGAGAGCCACCGTAGTGGGCGGCTCTCTGGTTTCAATTTCTCGTTTTTGCTGGTTGTACCCCGGGTGGGACTCGAACCCACACTGGATCGATTTTGAGTCGATTGCCTATCTGCCTAATTGGGCTACCGGGGCATTTGCTGCTCTGTCAAGCCCTCGTGGGCATATTACCAGCATGTGATCTCTCGGTTGACACCCCACGTGCGACAGTGCGCCGACACGAGTGCTGCCCGATGCGGACTATCCTAGCGGATCTCGATACCCTCGTGTGCGTGACGACGACGCAGAGCCGCGTGGTGATCGCGGAAGACGAGGCCCTGATCCGCCTGGACCTCAAGGAGATGCTTGAGGAGGACGGTTACGCCGTCGTGGGAGAGGCTGGTGACGGCGAGGCGGCGATACGCCTCGCCCGTGAGAACACGCCTGACCTTGTCATCCTCGACATCAAGATGCCGGTGCTCGACGGCCTCACCGCCGCCGAGCGGATCGCCGAGGAGCGGATCGCGCCGGTGGTCATCCTGACGGCGTTCTCCCAGCGAGACCTGGTGGAGCGGGCGCGTGACGCCGGGGCGATGGCCTACCTCATCAAACCGTTCAGCAAGACCGACCTGGTGCCGGCGATCGAGATGGCGGTCAGCCGCTACGCCGAGCTGACGGCGCTGGAGGCCGAGGTCACCGGGCTGCGCGAACGGTTGGAGACCCGCAAGCTGGTCGAGCGGGCCAAGGGGCTGCTGCAGAGCAGGCACGGCCTCAGCGAGCCCGAGGCGTTCCGGTGGATCCAGAAGAACTCCATGGACCGCAGGCTCACCATGCGCAAGGTCGCCGAGACCGTCATCGAGACGCTTGACGAGCAGCAACAGGAGTAGGTGATGGGGCCTGGCGGGCACCACCCCCTGGCCCGCCACCGGTGGGTCGCGCCAGAGCTTCCGTCACGCACCGTGATGAGGGGCTCGTGTTTCGCGATAAAACCGCAGGTGATTGAGGGTTGGGCCTGGTCGCGCTCCGATTACGATTGTCTACAAAGGCATGACGTTTGCATCACGTGGGCTAAGCCGCGCTGAAGATTTCGGGTAAATCCCGCTAAACTCGCGCTACCCACTAGTAATTGGCCGGATCGTGGCACACACGCCACGACCGCAACCTCAATTGCGCAAGGAGCGCGCGTGAGCAGACGCCTCGTGACCGCGCTGCTCGCTGTGATCGCCGCGATCCTGGTAACCCCAGGGAACGTGGCCGCAGACGGGCAGGGCGGTGGGACGCTCAGCGGCCAGATCAGCGATCCCGAGTCCTCGGAAGAGGACGACGGTGTCGAGGGAATCGACATCGACGTCCTCGACGACAGCGGAGACGAACTCGGGACCGCGACCACTGACGCCGAGGGCGCCTGGGAGTTCGACGTACCGGAGCCGGGCACCTACACCGTGGTTCTCGACGAGGACACCATCCCCGAGGACCTCCAGAGCTATGAACTCGTGCCCGCGGCCGAGCAGGAACAGGAGGTCGACGAGGGCGACGACCCGATAATCCTCTACCGGCTCGTCGAGCCCGAGACCGAGGGGGAGTCCTCGGAAGGCCCGGATGACGGCTCCGGGGACGAGTCCGCCGAAGAGGAAGCCGCAGAGGAGGGCGCCGAGGCGCCCGAGGTTGACGAGTCGGCCCCCTTCTCCCACCAGTTCGCCCAGGTCGCGACCGATGGTCTGGTGTACGGCCTGGTGATCGCGATCGCCGCGGTCGGGCTGTCGCTGATCTTCGGCACCACCCGGATGATCAACTTCGCCCACGGTGACATGGTCACCTTCGGCGCGCTCATGGCCTTGCTGTTCAGCACCGGCGCCGGAGGGCTCGGGAACTCGATCCTGGGGCTGGTCGTGGCGGTCGCCCTCGCGATCGGGGTCGGGCTGCTCCTGCGCGACCGGGCAGGCCCGGGCGTGCGGTTGGCGGTGCAGGGCGCGCTCCTGGTTCTCGGGATCGTCGGCGCCACTCTGGTGGGGATACTCGGCGGCGAGTCCATGGAGTGGCGGGTCTCGCTGCTCGGTGACCCCGGGATGGGGTCGAGCGCTCTCGACCTCGCGGTCGTCGTGCTCGTGCCGGTGGTGATCGCGGCCGCGGTACTGGCCGCCGGGAGGCTGCTGCGGGGGCGTGTTCCCCACGACACGGTCCTCCCGTTGCAGGGGGTCGTCCTGTTCGTGGGGCTGGCGGCCGGACTCTGGCTGGGAGCGATCGGTGCGGCGCTCATCGCCGTGATTCTCGGCGCCGGGCTGGCCGCGGGGATGGAACGCTACATCTGGCAGCCGTTGCGCCTGCGCAACGTGGTGATGATCCAGCTGTTCATCGTCTCGATCGGTGTCGCGCTGTTGCTGCGGCACACGCTGCTGGTGCTGTTCGGTGGCAGCCGCGCCAGCTACCCGGAGTACCAGGTCCAGGAGATGGTGGGGCTGGGGCCGATCGAGGTCGCGCCGCGTTCGTTGGCGATCATGGTCGTCGCGGTGCTGGTGCTCGTCGCGGTGGCCTGCATGCTGCAGTTCACGAGGGTGGGCAAGGCGATGCGGGCGGTCGCCGACAACCGGGACCTGGCCGAGTCGTCGGGGATCGACGTCGCCCGGATCACGCTGTACGTGTGGACCCTGAGTGGGGGGCTGTCGGCCCTCGGTGGGGTGCTGTTCGGCATCCACCAGATCGTGCACTGGCAGATGGGTTTCCACCTGCTACTTCTTATGTTCGCCGCGGTGATCCTGGGTGGTCTCGGTACCGCCTACGGCGCCATGGTGGGCGGTATCGCCATCGGCATGGTCGCGATGCTGTCCACGTTGTGGTTCCCCCACCAGCTGATGGAGGCGTGGGCGTTGGCCATCATGATCGTCATGTTGCTGATTCGGCCCCAGGGTCTGCTGGGTCGGCGCGAGCGGATCGGTTAGGGGCAGCCCAATGGACTTTCTCGGCATCCTGGCCACGTCGCTGACCTCGGCGATCGGGCCGGTCGCGGCGATCTACGCGCTGGCCATCATCGGCCTGAACATGCACTTCGGTTACACCGGCCTGTTGAACTTCGGCCAGGTCGGGTTCATGCTCGTCGGCGCCTACGGGGTGGGGATCTCCGTGGGCACCTTCGGTCTGCCCCTGAGTGTGGGGGTCGGGGCGGGCATCCTGTGCGGGCTCCTGCTCGCTCTGCTGTTGGGGATCCCCACCCTGCGGCTTCGCGCGGACTACCTTGCGATCTGCACGATCGCGGTGGCCGAGGGGTTGCGCTTCGTCTACCGGGCTCCCTTCGCCCGGGACTTCACGGGGGGTGTCTTCGGCAGGCAGAACCTCAGTGAGGGCTTCCGTGAGCTGAACCCCTTCCCGCCGGGACGCTACGGTTTCGGCGACATCACCTTCTCCAGCCCGCACCTGTGGACCATGGTGGTGACGTGGTCACTGGTCCTCGTCGCCAGCCTGGTCATGTGGTCGCTCATACACAGTCCGTGGGGGCGGGTGATCAAGGGTCTCCGTGAGGACGAGGACGCGGTCCGCAGCCTCGGGAAGAACGTGTTCGCCTACAAGCTGCAGAGTCTGGCCGTCGGCGGTGTCTTCGGCGCGCTGGCCGGCGTCATGATCGCCCTGCACCAGGCGTCGATCACACCGGACCAGTTCCGGCCGCAGGTGACCTTCTACCTGTGGGCGATGCTGCTGCTGGGTGGAGCGGGGCGCGTCCTGGGCCCGGTGATCGGCTCGGTCGTGATGTGGTTCCTGTTGACCTTCACGGACGAGATGATGCGGGCTATGGACCAGATGGGGTGGCTGCCGTTCGTCTCCGGAGGCGAGTTGGGCGCGGTGCGGCACGCGCTGGTCGGGCTCATTCTGGTGCTGCTGATCATTTATCGACCACAAGGACTCGTCGGCGATCGCAGGGAGATGTTGGTCAATGTCAAGTGAACCGACCCAGCTGGGCGGGGCCGGGGGTGCCGCCCAGGGAGGCATCGCCGAGGTGTCCCCCCACCCGGGGGTGGCCAAGCCCGATCCCATCCTGGTCGCGGATGGTCTGCGGCGTTCCTTCGGTGGCTTGACCGCGGTCGATGTGGAGCGTCTGCAGGTCCAGCGGGGCACCATCACCGCCCTGATCGGACCCAACGGGGCGGGCAAGTCCACGTTGTTCAACGTGCTCACCGGGTTCGACCGGGTGGACACCGGATCGTGGACGTTCGAGGGTGGTCGGCTGAACGGTCTGGCCGGGCACCAGGTCGCGCGGCGCGGTATGGTTCGCACGTTCCAGCTGACCAAGGCTCTGACCCGGCTGACGGTGATGGAGAACATGCTGCTGGCCGCGCCGGGGCAGAGCGGGGAACGGCTGTTGGGGTCCTTCCTGCGGTGGAGTTGGGCGCGCCAGGAGGACAGTAACCGGGAGCGGGCCGAGGCCCTGCTGGAGCGGTTCCGGTTGGCCCATATGCGGGACGAGATCGCCGGCAGTCTCTCCGGTGGGCAGCGCAAGCTTTTGGAGATGGCCCGCGCCCTGATGGTGCGGCCGTCCATGGTGATGCTCGACGAGCCGATGGCGGGGGTGAATCCGGTCCTGGTCGAGTCCCTGCTGGAGCACATCTCCGCGCTGCGGGACGAGGGGACCACCGTGCTCTTCGTGGAGCACGACATGGACGTCATCATGGGTATCAGTGACTGGATCGTGGTCCTGGCCGAGGGGCGGGTGATCGCCGAGGGGCGGCCCGAGGACATCCGTTCCGACCAGGTCGTGATCGACGCCTACCTGGGGGCGCATCACGATGAGGCCGGGCGGGGTTCCGGGGACGAGGCCGCCGAGGGCATCGAGGAGGCGCGATGAGCACGAACGCCGACGACAGCACGCCGGACGCCTCCGCCGCGGGGCCGGGGACCGCCGGGGAGTCCCGGCCCGTGGGGGCGGTGGAGCGGTCGGGGGGCGCCGAGGTGGACCGCCCGTACAGTGATTACCTGTTGGTCGCCGACGATGTGGTCGCGGGCTATGTGCCCGAGGTCAACATCCTCACCGGGTGCAGCCTGACCCTCAACGAGGGGGAGGTCGTCGCCGTCATCGGCCCCAACGGCGCCGGCAAGTCCACGCTGATCAAGACCATTTTCGGGCTGATTCCCGTGCGGTCGGGAGAGTTGGCGCTGCGCGGGACGAGTATCACCGGGATGGCCGCGCACGAGCTGGTGGAGCACGGGGTTGGCTACGTTCCCCAGTCGCAGAACGTCTTCCCGTCGTTGACGATCGAGGAGAATCTCGAGATGGGGGCGTTCCTGCGGCCGGAGATCGTCAGGGACCGGTTCGACATGGTCGCCGGGTTGTTCCCGTTGTTGGGGAAGCGGCGTAAGGCCAAGGCGAACTCGCTGTCCGGTGGGGAGCGTCAGATGGTGGCCATGGGGCGCGCCCTGATGATGGAGCCCCGCGTGCTGCTGTTGGACGAGCCGACCGCCGGGTTGTCGCCGGTGTACCAGGACGAGGTGTTCCAGCGGGTCCAGGAGATCAACTCGATCGGCGTGTCCATCATCATGGTCGAGCAGAACGCCCGGCGGTGCCTGCAGATCGCCGACCGTGGCTATGTGCTGGACCAGGGCCACAACGCCTACACGGGCACGGGGACGGAGCTGCTGCGGGACCCGAACGTGATCGAGCTCTACCTGGGGACACTGGCCGGCGCCTGAGGTGACCGTCGTCGCCCGTGTGGTGCCCGTGCCAGCGGCGAGCACCAGTGGCGGGGACGGGGGCCAGTAGCGGGGCGGGCACAGCGACCGGTAGCTAGCGAACTGGAAGGGGCGGGCGGCCATCTGGCCGCCCGCCCCTTGGTGTCCGTGGTGGGCGGGGGCCCGCCCACCGGTGGTATCACTCCTGGGTGGAGGTCACGAACTCGTCGACGCTGTGTTCGCCGTCCTCGTCGAAGGTGTACAGGCCGATGGAAGCCTCGGTCGGGTCACCGTTCTCGTCCCAGGCGATGGGGCCGCTGGCGCCCTGGTAGTCGATCTCCTCACCGTCGGCGATCAGGTCCCGGCACTCGGCGAAGCCGGTGCACTCGGTGCCGCCCTGGGTCACCTCGCTCATCGAGTCCACGTACTCGGTGGGGTCGACGCTGCCGGCGTGTTCGGAGGCCAGTGCCGTGGCGACCACGCAGTCGTAGACCTGCGGGGCGAACTGGAAGACGTCCAGGTCCGGCGCGTGCTCCTGGAGGCGTTCGTCGAAGTCGGGGTTGTCGGCGGCGGGCGCGGCGGCGGTCAGCCCGGACACGATGTCCGGGTTGTCCTCGTCGATGCTCTCACCGAGGGCGGGGTCGTTCATGCCGTCGGTGACGTAGAGCTGATCGGCCGAGACGCCCTCCTCGATGAGGTCCCCGAGCAGCTGCACGCCCTCCTCGAAGCCGACCACGACGTAGGCGTCGGCGTCGGCCGACTCCATGTCTCCGGCGATCGAGCTGAAGTCGGTGGTCTCGGGGTCGTAGCCCTCGCTGAACGCGACCTCGGCGCCCTGGGACTCCGCGGTGTCGACGAGGGCCTCGCTGTAGCCGTCGCCGTAGCCGTCGGCGCGGTTGGCCACGGCGATGCTGGTGTGCCCGTCGTTGATGATGCGCTCGCCCAGAACCGGGGCGGACAGCAGGTCGCTGGGGGCGGTGCGGTAGTAGAACCCGTCGTCGTTGATGTCGGTGAGGTCGGGGTCGGTGTTCGAGCCCGAGCACTGCACGATCCCGGCGCCGGTGACGGTGTCGTAGATGGCGTGGGTCATGCCCGAGGCGGCGGCGCCCAGCACCATGTTGACGTCCTGGTCCACGAGGCGGTTGGCGGCCTCGTTGGCCTGGCCGGCGTCGTTGGCCTCATCTCCGGGTTCCATCTCCGGGACCTCGGTGTCCAGGACGCCGCCCGCCTCGTTGATCTCCGCCACGGCCAGCTCCGCCGCACTGATCTGGGGCGGACCGAGGAACGCAAGGTCGCCGGTTTCCGGGAGCACGTAGCCGATCTGGAATTCCTCCTCGCCACCCCCCGAGGAACAGGCGCTGAGCCCGAGGGATACTGCGGAGGCTATAGCGAGGAGGCTGAGCGCCTTCTTGCGTGCCATCGCGGTGTCTCCATTTCACTTGGCGTCGGATGCGCGGTGCACCATGGACGCCGCGACCTCGGCGTGTGTCGCGGATGACGAAGGTGCGGCGTAAGCGGAATCTAAAACCACAGCGGTGCGTAGCGGAAGATGGTGGGCTGTGTCGGTGCCGAGTCGGATTCGGCCCGTTACCTTCTCGTAGCTATTCTTACCCGTTAATTCCCAGTTCAGATGGGAGATGGCCGGAGATGCTCGGGGGTGCGCTCCGGCCATTGCGGCAGCGTCTGGGTTGGTTACCCGGAGTCACGGATCATGCAGGTGAGGCGCGACGTGCATATCCGCCGGTCCTCGTCATCGGTGATGGCGATCTCCCAGGTGGTCAGGGAGCGCCCCAGGTGAACCGGGGTGGCCACCCCGGTGATGTGGCCCCTTTCGGCGGAGCGGTGGTGCGTGGCGCTGATCTCGATTCCCACCGCGACACGCCCCTCGCCGGCGTGGATTCCCGCGCCCACCGACCCCAGGGTCTCGGCCAGCACGCACGACGCGCCGCCGTGGAGCAGGCGGAAGGGCTGGGTGTTGCCTTCGACCGGGAGCCGGCCGACGACGCGCGCCGTCGAGGCTTCCAGGAGTTCGAGGCCCATGCTCTCGCCGAGGTGGCCGCCGGCGTTCTCGTCGCCGAGCAACCTGGCCAGCTCTTCGGTTTCCACCGTCATCTCACATCTTCCTGTCGTGTGCCGGAGTGCCCGCGGGCGAGGGCCTCGCGGGGCGGAGCTCCTCGGTGGTGTCGGCGCCGGCCGAGGAGAGTGCCGCGAAAAGTCCGCACTGCATCCTAGGATTCGGTGGTGTGGAGCAGACAGCAGAGGCCCAGGCGCAGCACAGTCCGTCCGACACCCGGGGAGACTCGCCCCCCGCCGGCCCGCAGCGGTTGTTGCTGCTCGACGGGCACTCCATGGTCTTCAGGGCGTTCTTCGCGCTGCCCGTCGAGAAGTTCACCACCAGCACGGGGCAGTCCACGAACGCCATCTACGGCTTCACGTCGATGTTGATCAAACTTCTGCGTGAGGAGGAGCCGACACACATCGCGGTCGCGTGGGACCGCTCCGAGCCCACGTTTCGCCACGAGGTCTACGAAGAGTACAAGGCGGGGCGCTCCGAGACCCCGCCGGAGCTTCCCTCGCAGGTCGATCTGGTGCAGGAGCTGCTCGGGTTGCTCGGGGTGCCCAGCGTCTCGGCTCCGGGGTTCGAGGCCGACGACGTCATCGCCACGCTGGCGCTGCGGGCCGGGGAGCGGAGTATGGAGGTACTCATCGCCTCCGGCGACCGCGACGCGTTTCAGCTGGTCACCGACGAGTGCACGGTGCTCTACCCGGGCAGGAGCATCTCCGAGCTGACCCGCATGACCCCCGAGCGGATCACCGAGAAGTACGGCGTGCCCCCGGAGCGCTACCGTGACCTGGCCGCGTTGGTGGGGGAGAAGGCCGACAACCTGCCGGGGGTGCCCGGGGTTGGCCCCAAGACGGCGGCCAAGTGGATCACCAAGTACGGTTCCGTTGACGATCTGGTCGCGCGCGCCGACGAGCTCTCCGGCAAGGCGGGGCAGAGCTTCCGCGACCACCTCGACGAGGTTCTGCGCAACCAGCGCCTCAACATACTCGCGACCGACGTCGAGGTGGGTCGGGGTGTGGGGGAGCTGACCATGGCCGAGGCGGACCACGCGGGCATCAACGATCTCTTCGACAACCTGGAGTTCGCCACCACGCTGCGCGACCGGCTGTTCTCGGTGCTGGGGGAGGAGCGCGTCGAGGACCGCACCGATGGCGAGGACGGTTTCCGGGTCGAGCTGAGCGTTCCGGCCACCGGTGAGCTCGGCCGTTGGTTGGAGGAGCACGCCGCCGGTGGCGACCGCGCCGGCGTCGCGGTGTCGGGCACGTGGGGCCACGGGACCGGGGAGATCACCGGGTTGGCCATCGCCACAGCGGGTGGCGCCGCCTGCTACGTCGATCCCACCCGCCTCGACCCCGACGACGACGCCGCGCTGGCGCGTTGGCTCGCCGACCCCGCCCTCCCCAAGGCGTTGCACGAGTCCAAGGGGCCGGCGCTGGCCATGGCCGCGCACGGGTGGCGGCTCGAGGGGCTCACCAGCGACCCAGCTCTCGCCGCGTACCTGGTGCAGCCCGGCCAGCGCAAGCTGGACCTGGTCGACCTGTGCCGCCGTTTCCTCAACCGCGAGCTGGAGGAGAAGTCCGCCGAGGGTGACCAGTTGGCCCTGGACATCACGGGCGCGGGCGACGACGGCGCCGCCGAGCGTGAGGACCTGGCGCTGCGTGCCCGGGCCACGCTCGACCTGGCCGCCGGGCTCGACACCGATCTCGAGAGGCGTGGGGCGGTGCGCCTCCTGCGGGAGCTGGAGCTTCCGCTGGTGCGGGTGCTGGCCGAGATGGAGCGCACCGGTATCGCGGCCGACCGTGACTATCTCGACGGTCTGGAGGCGGAGTTCGCCGCCGAGGTGCGCAAGGCGGTCGAGTGGGCGCACCAGGTCGTGGGGCGCGAGTTCAACCTGGGTTCGCCCAAGCAGCTGCAGCAGGTCCTGTTCACCGAGCTGCGGCTGCCCAAGACCAAGAAGATCAAGACCGGCTACACCACCGACGCCGACGCGCTGGAGTGGCTGGCCACGCAGACCGACAACGAGCTGCCGCACATCCTGCTGCGGCACCGCGACCAGACCAGGCTGCGCACCACCGTTGAGGGCCTGATCAAGACCGTGGCCGACGACGGCCGGATCCACACCACCTACAACCAGACGGTGGCCGCGACCGGCAGGCTCAGCTCCACCGAGCCCAACCTGCAGAACATTCCGGTGCGTACCGACGCCGGACGGCGTATCAGGCGCGCGTTCGTGGTGGGCGAGGGGTTCCAGGATCTGGTCACGGCCGACTACAGCCAGATCGAGCTGCGGATCATGGCGCACCTGTCCGGGGACGAGGCGCTGATCGAGGCGTTCCAGACCGGCCACGACTTCCACGCCGAGATCGCCTCCCGGGTGTTCGACATCGGTGTCGAGGGTGTCGACAGCGAGGCGCGCGCCCGCATCAAGGCGATGAACTACGGGTTGGCCTACGGGTTGAGCGCGTTCGGGCTGTCCGGGCAGCTGGGGATCACACCCGACGAGGCCCGTGGCCTCATGGACGATTACTTCGCCCAGTTCGGCCGGGTGCGCGACTACCTGAACGAGGTGGTCGAGCGGGCGCGGCGCGAGGGCTACACCGAGACCATGCTGGGCCGGCGCCGGTACCTGCCCGACCTCACCAGCGACAACCGGCAACGGCGCGAGATGGCCGAGCGGATGGCGCTGAACGCCCCGATTCAGGGGTCGGCGGCCGACATCATCAAGGTGGCCATGCTCGACGTGCACGCGGCGCTGCGCGATGGCGGGTTCACCTCCAGGATGTTGCTGCAGGTGCACGACGAGCTGGTGCTGGAGGTCACCGGCGCGGAGCTCGACGCGGTGCGCGCCCTGGTGGCGGAGCGGATGGCGGGCGCCTATGACCTTCGGGTGCCGCTGGCGGTGTCCGTGGGGGTCGGGACCAACTGGCACGACGCGGCGCACTGAGGGGCACGGGGCGTGGTCCCGGTCGGGTGCGCGGTCACCGTTGTCGAGCCGGTCGTCGGCGAGGGGTGGCTGGGGGATGGGTCCTGGTGAGATCGTGGCGAGCGTCATATACTGGCACTTACGGGACGCTCTTCCCGCTTCGTGGGCACCTCTCCGATTGACCAGGACGCCCGCGTCTCATATTCTGGCCAGAGCGTTGTGGATTCGCGTGCGCAACTCGACCTCGGAGATGGTGCCGGGTGTGACAGCCAGATCGCATACTCGACCCGGATTCCGGGAGGCGAGCGAGCGCGGCGGCTAGTCGGTACTCCGGGTTCGCGAAGGGTGACGGGGGGCAACCTCCTCCTGATCGGCGTCGTTTCGTCGGATGACTGATGAGGCCGTTTGAAATCCGCGGCGAACCTTATTCAGTCCATGTCCGTATCCGGAGTCCACCCACACATGACGAGCAGCACCGAGGCCACCTCGACACCCCAGGTAGCGGTCAACGACATCGGGTCCGAGGATGCCTTCCTCGCGGCGATCGACGAGACCATCAAGTACTTCAACGACGGTGACATCGTCGAGGGCACCATCGTTAAGGTCGATCGAGACGAGGTCTTGCTCGATATCGGTTACAAAACCGAGGGCGTCATCCCCTCGCGTGAGCTGTCGATCAAGCACGACGTTGACCCTGGTGAGGTCGTGGCGGTCGGCGATCACGTCGAGGCTCTTGTCCTGCAGAAGGAGGACAAGGAAGGCCGGTTGATCCTGTCCAAGAAGCGCGCCCAGTACGAGCGCGCCTGGGGCACGATCGAGAAGATCAAGGAAGAGGACGGCGTTGTCACCGGCACGGTGATCGAGGTCGTCAAGGGCGGGCTGATCCTCGACATCGGGCTGCGCGGCTTCCTTCCGGCCTCCCTGGTGGAGATGCGCCGGGTACGCGACCTGCAGCCCTACGTGGGCCGCGAGCTCGAAGCCAAGATCATCGAGCTCGACAAGAACCGCAACAACGTGGTGCTCTCGCGGCGCGCCTGGCTGGAGCAGACCCAGTCCGAGGTCCGCCAGACCTTCCTCAACACCCTGCAGAAGGGCCAGATCCGCAAGGGCGCCGTGTCCTCCATCGTCAACTTCGGCGCGTTCGTCGACCTCGGCGGGGTCGACGGGCTGGTGCACGTCTCGGAACTGTCCTGGAAGCACATCGACCACCCGAGCGAGGTCGTCGAGGTCGGCCAGGAGGTCACCGTCGAGGTTCTCGACGTCGACATGGAGCGCGAGCGCGTGTCGCTGTCGCTCAAGGCCACCCAGGAAGACCCCTGGCAGCAGTTCGCCCGTACCCACCAGATCGGCCAGGTCGTGCCGGGCAAGGTCACCAAGCTGGTTCCGTTCGGCGCGTTCGTGCGCGTCGAGGAGGGCATCGAGGGCCTGGTGCACATCTCCGAGCTGGCCGAGCGCCACGTGGAGATCCCCGAACAGGTCGTTCAGGTGGGCACCGAGATCTTCGTCAAGATCATCGACATCGATCTCGACCGCCGGCGGATCAGCCTCTCGCTGAAGCAGGCCAACGAGAGCGTGTCCCCGGACCAGGTCGAGTTCGACCCCACGCTGTACGGCATGACCGCGGAGTACGACGAGTTCGGCAACTACAAGTACCCCGAGGGCTTCGACCCCGACAGCGGCGAGTGGATGGAGGGCTACGAGGCCCAGCGCGACGAGTGGGAGCGCCAGTACTCCCTCGCCCAGTCCCGGTTCGAGGCGCACCGCCAGCAGGTGGAGGACGCGCAGAACGCCGAGGCCGAGGCGCCCGCCGCCGCCGAGCCGGAGGCCGAGGAGGAGCAGCCGGCGGCCCCTGCCCCGAGCCGCGGCGGCGGCAGCAGCAACAACAACACCGGCGGCAGCAGCAACGCCGCGAGCGAGGCCGCCTCGGGCGGCGCCCTCGCCTCCGACGAGGCCCTCGCGGCACTGCGTGAGAAGCTCGCGGGTGGCGGAGAGAACTAGGTAGGGCTCGCTGGCGCTCGCCTGGGGGCCGGGAACCTTCGGGTCCGTGGGTGTGGCCGCGCAGAACGCGCCGACACACCCACGGACCCTCTCGTGTTTGTTGGGCTCGCTGGCGCTCGCCGGCTCGGGTGCCCGGGGAGCCGGGGATCTTCGGGTCCTGCGGTGAGGTCGCTCGTTCCTCACTCCCTCACCTACGGACCCTGCAGAACCCCGGCGGCACCCGAGCCACTCACTCCCCCACCTACGGACGCTGCAGAACCCCGGCGGCACCCGAGCCACTCACTCCCTCACCTACGGACCCTCCAGAACCCCGGCGGCACCCGACCGGACCTGAGGCGTGAGGTCCCAGAAGCAGACAGGCCGTGGTTTCCACGCGGTACCGGCGCGAGATACGCACCGCCGAAGGGCCGCCTCCCGGTTGGGAGGCGGCCCTTCGTTATGCTCGGTCGCATGCTGCGTGTAGGGCTCACCGGGGGGATCGGCTCCGGTAAGAGCGAGGTCTCCCGCCTGTTGTCCGAACACGGCGCCGTGGTGATCGACGCCGACCAGATCGCCCGGGAGGTCGTCGAACCGGGAACACCAGCCCTGGAGGAGATCGTCGCGGAGTTCGGGAACGATGTCCTCACCCCGCAGGGCACGCTCGACCGGCCCAAGCTCGGCGAGATCGTGTTCGCCGACCAGGAGCGCCTCGACCGGCTGAACGGGATCGTGCACCCGCGGGTGGGTGAGCGCACCGAGGAACTCATGGAACAGGCGCCGGCCGACGCCGTTGTGATCTACGACGTCCCGCTGCTCGTCGAGAACGGGCTCCAGGCGATGTACGACGTGGTCGTCGTGGTCGACGCGCCCGAGGACGCCCAGATCCGGCGGGTCATGACCAACCGGGACATGCCCGAGGAGCAGGCGCGGGCACGGGTGCGGGCCCAGGCCACCCGGGAGCAGCGCCGCGCCGTGGCCGACATCGTGATCGACAACTCCGGCGGCCTCGACGAGCTGAGCCGCAGGGTCGCCGAGGTCTGGGAGGAGCTGCGCAAGCGGGCCTGACGCCGGCGCCCCCGCGTGCCCCCTGGGAGGCCGGCGGGCTCACTCCAGTAGACCCCGCTGTGCCAACTGGTCCATGACCAGCCGGACCCCGGGGGCGCAGCGTGCGCGCTCGGCGTGGGACAGCCAGGCCAGCTCGGCGATCTCCCCCCGCTCGGTGGGTTCCCCGTCGCCCTCGGCGGTGAAGCAGGCCAGACGCACCCGGGTGCCGTCGGGGTAACCGTGGGCGTCCTCGTGGACGACGGTGAAGGGGACGACACTCTCCGGGCGCAACCGGACCGAGGTCTCCTCCTTCACCTCGCGCACCACCGCGGCCACGTCGCTCTCCCCGCCCTGGCGCTTGCCGCCGGGCAGGTAGAACAGGTCGCTGCCCTCGGTGCGCGCCGCGAGCATCCGGCCGTGGCGGACGTGGACCCAGGCGAGCACGTCCAGGGTGGAGGGGGTGCGGGCGGCGCTCTCCACCGAGGGGTCGGGGACCTCCCCTCGGGGCGCCGGAGGAAAGTAATGGCCGATCCTCTCCAGCAGGGAGGCGGGATCGCTGTCGAACAGCAGCATGTCCAGAGACTCGGTGGGGAGGAACTCCTCGCCCACCATGTGGGACACGAAGGCCCGCAGTGGCTGGTAGAACCCCTCGATGTCGAGTAGCGCCAGGGGTTTGCGGTGCAGCCCGAGGTGTCCCCATGTCCAGACCTCGAAGAGTTCCTCCAGGGTCCCGATGCCGCCTGGCAGGGCGATGAACCCGTCGGCGAGCTCGGCCATGAGGGCTTTGCGCTCGTGCATGTCGGAGACGACCCTGAGGTCGGTGACCCCGTTGTGGGCGAGTTCGCGCTCCACCAGTTGGCCGGGGATGACCCCGGTGACCTTGCCGCCGGCGTCGAGGGCGGCGTTGGCGACCTCACCCATGGTTCCGACACTGGCACCGCCGTAGACCAGGCCGATCCCGCGCCGTGCCAGGGAGGTGCCGAGTTCCCGCGCCGCGGTGACGTAGCGGTCGCCGCGTCCGGTCGAAGAGCCACAGAAGACACAGATTCGCACGCGCGCCATCCTAGCGCCAGGACTCGCCCGGTACGCCCGAATCGTGAGCCCTCTGGGGGGTGGTCGTGATGTTGTGGCGACCACACGCGCGTGTGGTCGCCACAACATCACGACCACCACGGAGTACCAGGTGCCGCTTCCCCCGTGGAGCACGGTGGCCTCCGGGATCCGGGATGGGATGTCACGGGCCCAGTGTCGAACTTGCCGGTCGCATCGGGCGACTCAACGTCTGAGAAGCCGCTCCACATGCGCCACCGCGTCGCCGTCGGGCACCCTTTGCTGGTCGCCGGAATCCATGTCCCGAACGATCACCTCTCCGGCCGCCTGCTCGTCGCTACCCCGGATGACGGCGAGGCGGGCCCCGTGGCCGACGACCGCCTCCGCGCCGATCTTGTCGAGCTTGTCCAAGGTCGCCAACACACCGTCCCCCAGCTCGGCGTCGACTCCGTGGACCTCCAGCAGACCGCGGAGCGCTTCGCGGCTGTTGACCAGGAAGCGGAAGTTGTCGACGCCGAGGGCTTGGAGGCCGTCGGCGACGGCGTAGACGATCTCGGCATCGGCCAGCGGCGAGTGGGAGCCGACGCTGTCCACCTCGCATTGGACGAACTCGCGGAATCGGCCGTCCTGGGGCCGGTCGGCACGCCAGACGGGCCCGATGGCGTAGCGCTTGTAGGGGAAGGCAATTTGGAGCCGTGGGTGCCGATCACCCGGGCCAAAGGCACCGTGTGGTCGTAGCGCGGCGCCAGATCGGCCTGGCCGCCGGCCTCATGGACTCCGCGCCGCAGGATCTTGAACAGCAGGCTGGAGGCTTCCTCGCCGTACTCGCCGGTGACGACCTCCAGCCGTTCGAAGGCCGGGGTCTCCAGAGGGTCGAATCCGTAGCGCTCGAAGACCTCGGAGACGGCGGTGATGGCCGATGTGCGGCGGCGCAGTTCGTCGGCGAGGAAGTCGCGGGTGCCCGACGGTGCTTGGGCGGGCTGGCCCATGGGTGTGGCCTCCTGGAGTGCGCTGCGTGATGGAAGGTAATCCTACTGCGGCTGAGTCGCGGCCGATTTCCATCGCGGAAAGTGCTCCATCAGCAGTTCCACCATCGCGGATTGCTCCGGGGTGGTGCCGTGGCCGGTGTGCGGCAGCGGCGTCGCGCCCAGGTGAGAAAGCTCCTGCCATCCGCCGGTCTCGTCCATCGGCGATTTGATTCCACTCATCAGTGAAAGCGACATTTGCGGCACCAACCTCACGGGACAGAACAGCTAGGCGTCTTTGAATGACGCGATCGCCGATGTGATCAGATCCCGCGCATCATTTCCGTAGACGGCGAGTTTGTGCAGTTCCGCGAAGGCCGCGAGGTAGGTCGCGATCTCGGTGGGGGCGCGCAGTGTCACGTCGGTCGTCAGCAGCTCGACCTGCACCAGCCGGTCGTCGAAGATGTAGCAGGCTTCCAGCGGCCACATCGGTCGGGGCGCTGCGAAGGGAATGATCCCCAGAGAGACCGTGGGCAGCGACATGACCGACAGTAGGTGTCCGAGTTGGCCGGCCATCGTCGCGGCGTCACCGATGCGGTAGCGCAGCACCGACTCCTCGATGATCAGAGCGAACCGGCGGTGGCTGTCGTGGACGATCTGTGAACGCCGGGTGCGGGCGGCCACCGCTTCGGAGACGTCGTCGGGAATCTGGCGGAAGGCGGTGATGGACGACAGCAGCGCCGTCGCATAGGCGGGTGTCTGGACGAAGCCGGGCACGATGTCCGGGGAGTAGACACGGAAGTGGGTCGTCTCGCTGTACCGCTCCCGGTAGGAGTCCTGCAGTCGGCGCAGCCCGGTCCGCTGCTTGCGCTGCCATTCCACGAACATCGACTCGGCGTTGCGCGATGAGGCGATGAGGTCATCGGCGTGGCTGTCCGTGTCGCAGGCCGCGCACCAGGCGCGGATGTCGGCATCCGAGGGGGCGTGCGCGCGTTCTCGATCCGCGAGCACTTGGCTTTGTGCCAGCCGCAGCGCTGGGCCAGTTCGGTACCACTGAGCCCTGCCTCCAGGCGCAGCTCCCGCAGCCGTGCCGCGAGTGCGGCGCGGGCGGCCTGCGCACTGGAGGAGGCGGATGTCGGCATCGTGGGCGGTCGATGAATCAGGAGGGGCCGGGGTTGTAGTGGCGGTGGGGAATCGCCCGGTTCCACACCTCGGCGAAGGCCGAGCCGCACAGGCGCGCGAGGTCGGGGTCCTCGCTCACCTCCTGGTCGAGCAGGACGCCGTCACCGCTGAAGTGATAGATGCGCACCAGGCGGTCGTCGAAGAGCCAGATGTCGTTGCCGGGTAGTGCGATGTCGGTGGCGCGGCGGCGTGGCAGCCAGCGCACCTGCTCGCCGGCGCGGAGGTTGGCCTCGGTGATGTAGTGCTCATAGCGGATGTAGTCGCTGACCGGTTCGGAGACCACACGGGCCCGGCATACGGAGACGCCGCGGGCCACGGCCTCGGAGACGGCCTGGTAGTAGGGGTGCCACCAGGAGTCGCGGTCGTCCCAGTCGGTGCGGTGGCCGCGCTTCCACGCCTCGAAGCCCTCGGCTTCGTCGGCCACGGCGTAGAGGTCGCGCATTTCCAGGTGCAGTGCCGACTTGTGGCAGTCGGCCAGCATGTCAATGAACGTCGGCACGTTCGGCGGCATCACAGGTCTCCCTCACCATCGCCACCATGAGGGCCGGCATCCGCACGACCGTCTCATGATCGGGGATGGGACCGGCCTCCAGGCAACCGGCCCGGGTCGGACCGTCGGCGATCCAGCCCTGGACCACCAGGTCGCCGCTGTCCGGGTCCACGAAGACGGTCGGTGACCCGTCCTTACCGGACTCCGGGCCCTTTCCGATGAACCGCAGGGTCATAGCGTCCCTCAATGGAGCGTTGCACGTTGCACGAACACGAACGTCGTATCGCCTGGAGATCAAGTCAACGGCTCCGGAGGATAGACCGAGGGCCGGGGGACCCCTTGTCCACGGCACTGCAACCGCCCTGCGGGGCTGATCTGAGGCGGCGCCGATCTATTGCGGGGTATTGACTGCGTGTGAGCGCTCACGACAGAAAAATCCGCGCGATAGATCGGTGGTCACTCCGATGAGTCGCCAGAGTGCGGATGCGCGTCCTCGCCGGATGCGGGCGCCGGCAGTCGAGTCTGCCGCTCTACAGCGCTCCGTGGCGGGTGGCGGCCAGGAAGGCGTCCCACTCGCCGGCGCGGAAGGCGAGGTGGTCGAGGTGGGGGTGCTTGGAGTCGCGCAACAACCGAAGGCGCGGACGGCACCCGCAGCGAGGCGGGGCTGCGATGGGACATCGCGGACCGCCTGCACCGCACGGTCGCGGGGATGAACCCCGACAGTTTCCTGGTCCGCCCGCACCTGCGCTATGTCGAGTACTACAGCGACGCCGAGAACTGGCGCCGCCTCTCCCGGGACGACTACGACGACATCGCCGCGCACCTGGCGGGGCTGCCCACCGAGTACCGCCCCGACGACGACACCGAGGAGGCCAAACGCTTCGACCGTTGTCCCTGAGGATGGCCCGGCCGGATCACCCTCCCCTTCCCGTTGATCTTGTCGCTATCGAGAATGGAAATCGCTTTCCGTGTCGATGGCTACAAGATCAACAAGGATGGGGTGTCGGTGGTGGGTTATAGCGTGGGGACGACATCCGCATCCGAGGGGGCTGAGGCGACGTGCGACCGGTGAGCGACATCGAGCGCAGCATGGCACCGTTCGAGGTGGTCTCGGACATGGTTCCCGCCGGGGACCAGCCTGGGGCGATCGCCGAGCTGGCGCGTAGGGTCAACGACGGCGCCACGGACACCGTGCTGCTGGGCGCCACGGGGACCGGCAAGACCGCCACGATGGCCTGGCTCGTCGAACAGGTGCAGCGACCCACCCTGGTCATGCAGCCCAACAAGACCCTGGCCGCGCAGTTCGCCAACGAGCTGCGCGAGATGCTGCCCAACAACGCGGTCGAGTACTTCGTCTCCTACTACGACTACTACCAGCCCGAGGCCTACGTCCCGCAGAGCGACACCTACATCGAGAAGGACTCCTCGATCAACGACGAGGTGGAGCGGCTCCGGCACTCCGCCACGAACTCGCTGCTCACCCGGCGCGACACGGTCGTGGTCTCCTCGGTGTCGTGCATCTACGGCCTGGGCACCCCCCAGGAGTACGTCGACCGGATGGCCATGCTCGAGGTCGGCATGGAGATCGACCGCGACGAGCTGCTGCGCAAGCTGGTCGAGATGCAGTACGCCCGCAACGACGTGGCGTTCACCCGGGGCACGTTCAGGGTCCGCGGCGACACGGTCGAGATCATCCCGGTCTACGAGGAGCTGGCGATCCGCGTCGAGATGTTCGGCGACGAGATCGAACGGCTGTTGACGCTACACCCCCTCACCGGCGAGGTGGTCGGCGAGGACACCAAGCTGTACCTGTTCCCCGCCTCGCACTACGTCGCCGGTCCCGAGCGTCTGGAGCGCGCGATCGCCAGGATCGAGGCGGAGCTGGCCGAGCGCCTGGCCGAGCTGGAGGGCCAGAACAAGCTGCTGGAGGCGCAGCGGCTGCGGATGCGCACCACCCACGACATCGAGATGTTGCGCCAGGTGGGCTCGTGCTCGGGGATCGAGAACTACTCGCGGCACTTCGACGACCGTGAGCCGGGCAGCGCGCCCAACACGCTGCTCGACTACTTCCCCGAGGACTTCCTGCTGGTCGTCGACGAGTCGCACGTGACCGTGCCCCAGATCGGCGGCATGTACGAGGGGGACGCCTCGCGCAAGCGCACCCTGGTCGACCACGGGTTCCGGCTCCCCTCCGCCCTCGACAACAGGCCGCTGAAGTGGGAAGAGTTCCTGGAGCGCGTCGGGCAGACGGTGTACCTGTCGGCCACACCCGGCCCCTACGAGCTGCGACAGACCGGTGGCGACGTCGTGGAGCAGGTCATCCGGCCCACCGGGCTGGTCGACCCCGAGATCGTCGTCAAGCCCACGAACGGCCAGATCGACGACCTGGTGCACGAGATCCGGCTGCGTGCCGAGCGTGGTGAACGGACCCTGGTCACCACGCTGACCAAGAAGATGGCCGAGGACCTCACCGACTACTTCGCCGAGCTCGGCATGCGGGTTCGTTACCTCCACAGCGAGGTCGACACGCTGCGTCGCGTCGAGCTGCTGCGCGAGCTGCGGGGTGGCGAGTTCGACGTGCTGGTGGGGATCAACCTGCTGCGCGAGGGGCTCGACCTGCCGGAGGTGTCGCTGGTGGCGATCCTGGACGCCGACAAGGAGGGGTTCCTGCGCTCCGAGCGTTCGCTGATCCAGACGATCGGCCGGGCGGCGCGCAACGTGGCCGGCCAGGTGCACATGTACGCCGACGACGTCACCGACTCGATGCGGGCCGCCATCGACGAGACCAACCGGCGTCGCGCCAAGCAGATCGCCTACAACGAAGAGCACGGTATCGATCCGCAGCCGCTGCGCAAGCGGATCGGTGACATCCTCGACTCGCTGGCCCGGGAGGACGCCGACACCGAGACGCTCATCGGTGGCGCTTCCCGGCAGCAGAGCAGGGGCAAGGCGCCGGTTCCCGGACTGTCCTCCTCGGTCTCGGGGGAGCGTTCCGCGGAGCTGACGAACCGGCCGCGCGCCGAGCTGGCCGAGCTGATCGACCAGTTGTCCGAGCAGATGCACCAGGCGGCGACCGATCTCCAGTTCGAGTTGGCGGCCCGGTTGCGTGACGAGATCAAGGAGCTCAAGCGCGAGATGCGCGGCATGGAGGCCGCCGGCGTGGAGTGACCCCCGGCGGGAGCCGGGTGCTGGTTGCGCGCGAGAATCGTTCGAATATACGTTCGAGTCGAGGTCGGGTGGGGGAGTAGTGGCCGTGGCGGTGGGTGTCCCTGTCACGTCCGAGGCGGGCGACCCGGAGGGCGACGAATTTCGTCTGTGGTGAATGCGCTGGTCACGTGGGTGGAATAACGGGGGGCACGGAAAGCGGCTCCCTTTCGTTGGGGTGGCCGTCGTTCGGTCCTCGGAATCGTTGCTGGAATGTGACGCTTGGTTGGATATCGTGGGTGAGCGCGGCGTGTTGGCTGACACGGGATTGCATCGTCGCGATTTTCCGCACAAAACTCCATAACTCGGGAGTGGTTCTCGACATGTGACGGCGACCGAAAGGTTAGGGTCGTCAGGGCGCGACGTTATGTAGTCGACAATCCGATCCGGTGGCACCACGCCACCAAGCCGCGGCGCGTGCGCCCAGGGAGGGATAGATGAGCGGTTTTGTCGCGCGGGTGCGCCATGACGATTCACCCGGTGCCGGCTCTGAGTTCGACCAGCTCGTCGAGTCCGCGGCCAAGCGGTGGGCGGCGATCGACTCCCTGCTGCCCAAACCGTCACCCCCGCGCCCCAGCGGGTATCCGCTGCTGACGGTCAGCGATGGTCTCGGTTCTCCCGTGGCCACTGGAACGATGCTCTACTCCTGGTACCAGCCCGGTGACGTCGGCCGCACCTGGGGTGTGTCCGACCAGCACTGGCTCACCCCGGTCGTCGGGGGTCCCGAGCCCGAGGCCGCGCTGGACTCGCTGCTCACCAGCTGGCGCGACCAGCTGGAGCAGTTGCCCACCGGTACCGGGTCCGAGTCCGCCGCGCTTGTCACATGGCCCGCGCGGGACATCTGCGGTGTGCTCCCGCTGCAGCGGCACGGCCTGCAACCCCAGCGCGTCCTCGCGGCACGCGGGCACCGCAGGGGCGTGCCGCCGTCGCTTCCGCCGCGCGACGTCACGATCCGGCTCGCCGAGATGCGGGACCTGCCCGACGTTGTCGGCCTGCTGATGGAGGAGCACCGCTACGAGGAGCACTTCGGCGGGGTGTTCATCCAGCCCGAGACCCCGGAGCAGACGCGCCGCGTCGTCATGCGCGCGCTGGGCCGTACCCCGTCGTGGATCTGGCTGGCCGAACGCGGCGGGAGGCCAGTAGGGCTCGTCTGGGTCTCGCCTCCGGAGCGGGCGCGCTGGGCCGCACCGCTCGTCAGCACCTCCCCCGCCGCCCATATCGGCTACGGGATGGTGACGGCGAGCGAACGGGGACGCGGGATCGGCACCGCCCTGGTGGGCTACGCGCACCAGGCCCTCGACTCTTACGGGGTCTCCTCGACCCTGCTCAACTACGCCGTGACCAACCCGCTGTCGGGGCCGTTCTGGAGCCGCATGGGCTACCGCCCGCTGTGGACGACCTGGGAGATCCGCCCGGCGCTGGCCATGCGGTAGCACCGCTTCGCCCCGGCGGTCGGCCCGTCGGTGGCGCTGTTCCGCCGCCCCGCCGCACCGCGAGGCCGTGTCCGGGGCCGTGACGGGGGAGAGCTTCCTTGAGCACGGCGGCCACGGGGCGGTCACGGCTGCGGCCGAGCCCGAGCGCCGCGGCGGCACGGTCGCGTGCGCGGGAGGGACGCCATGGGCGCCCCCAGGATGGTGCGCTGTTATCCTGGTGGCCCGTGGAGTCCGAGGTGACGGCGAGGATTTTCCGACCGCTGCCGGGCTACCGCACGGTCGCCCCTTCGAGTTGGGCGATCCGTAGCCATACGACCACGGGAGCACCATTTGACAACCGCCGCGAGTACCAAACATCTCTTCGTTACCGGCGGGGTCGCCTCCAGTCTTGGTAAGGGCCTGACCGCATCGAGTCTCGGGCGGTTGTTGAAGTCGCGTGGGCTTCGGGTCACCATGCAGAAGCTCGACCCCTATCTCAACGTCGATCCCGGAACGATGAACCCGTTCCAGCACGGCGAGGTCTTCATCACCGACGACGGCGCCGAGACCGACCTCGATGTCGGCCACTACGAACGTTTCCTCGACACCGAACTGTCGGCGTCGGCGAACGTGACGACGGGCCAGATCTACTCCAGCGTCATCGCCAAGGAGCGCCAGGGCGCCTACCTGGGTGACACGGTGCAGGTGATCCCGCACATCACCAACGAGATCAAGGCGCGGATCTACGCGATGGAGGCCGCCGGCGTCGACATCGTCATCACCGAGATCGGCGGCACGGTGGGCGACATCGAGTCGCAGCCGTTCCTGGAGGCGGTGCGCCAGATCCGCCACGAGATCGGGCGGGACAACTGCTTCTTCCTGCACGTGTCGCTGCTGCCGTTCCTCGGCCCCTCCGGGGAGCTCAAGACCAAGCCCACCCAGCACTCGGTGGCGGCGTTGCGCAGTATCGGTATCCAGCCCGACGGCATCGTGTGCCGGTCCGACCGCTCCATCTCGCAGAGCCTGAAGGACAAGATCAGCCTCATGTGCGACGTGGAGGTCGGTGGGGTGGTGTCCACCCCCGACGCGCCCTCGATCTATGACATCCCCAAGGTGCTGCACAGCGAGGGGC
The DNA here is from genome assembly GCA_003725585.1 of Halostreptopolyspora alba. Classification (GTDB taxonomy): domain Bacteria; phylum Actinomycetota; class Actinomycetes; order Streptosporangiales; family Streptosporangiaceae; genus Lipingzhangella; species Lipingzhangella alba. The sequence continues at coordinate 222,022 of RJMB01000003.1, forward strand.
TGGACGCCTACGTGGTTCGCCGGTTGGGTCTGCCGTTCCGCGACGTCGACTGGACCGAGTGGGACGAGCTGCTGCGGCGGGTCCACCGGCCCGAGCACGAGGTCAGCATCGCCCTGGTCGGCAAGTACATCGACCTGCCCGATGCCTACCTCTCGGTCACCGAGGCGCTGCGCGCGGCCGGGTTCGCCGAGGACACCCGGATCAACCTGCGTTGGGTGGCCAGCGACAACTGCGCGACCGAAAACGGCGCCTCCCGGGAGTTGGGCGACGTCGACGGCGTGCTGATCCCCGGCGGTTTCGGGGTGCGTGGGATCGAGGGCAAGCTCGGCGCCATCCGTTACGCGCGCGAGCACTCGATCCCGCTGTTGGGTATCTGCCTGGGGCTGCAGTGCATGGTCATCGAGTTCGCGCGTCACGTCCTCGGGCTCGAGGGCGCCAACAGCGCCGAGTTCGAGGACAAGGCGAAGCATCCGGTCATCGCGACGATGGCCGACCAGACCGATGTGGTGGCCGGCGAACGTGACATGGGCGGCACCATGCGGCTCGGGCTCTACCCGGCCGAGCTGGTCGAGGGGTCCATCGCGCGCGAGGTCTACGGTGAGACACGGGTGTCCGAGCGGCACCGGCACCGGTTCGAGGTGAACAACGCCTACCGGACGAACCTGCAGGAGGGTGGGATGGTGTTCTCCGGCCTCTCGCCCGACGGCAGTCTGGTGGAGTACGTGGAGCTGCCGCGCGAGAGCCACCCGTTCTTCGTCGCCACCCAGGCCCACCCGGAGCTGCGTTCCCGTCCCACGCGCGCCCACCCGTTGTTCACCGGGCTGGTCTCGGCCGCGCTGGACCGTGTGGGTGCGGTGCGATGAGTGGGGAGGATCCCGAGCCGCTGGCCGACACCCCGGAGTCCTGGCCGGTCGAGCACAGCGCCGAGCGTTTCCGGGGCGCGAAGTCGGGGATGCGCACCGACTGGGTGCGGATGCCGGGGGCGGAGGGCCCCGAGGTCGTGCGGCGTGACTTCCTGGAACATCCGGGTGCGGTGGGGACTCTGGCGTTGGACGAGGCCGGGCGGGTGCTGCTGATCCGGCAGTACCGGCACGCGGTGGCCCACCGGTTGTGGGAGCTTCCGGCGGGGGTGCGTGACCAGGACGGTGAGCCACCGGTACGCACGGCCCAGCGCGAGCTGCTGGAGGAGGCGGGCTACCGCGCCGAGCGGTGGCACGCGCTCGCCGACTTCTTCCCCTCGGCCGGTTTCTCCACCGAACGGATCCAGGTGTTCTTGGCTCGCGGGCTCACGGAGGTCCCCCAAGCGGAGATCGACTTCGAGTGGGTCCACGAGGAGGCGGACCTGCCGATCGCCTGGCTGTCGCTGGAGGACGCGGCGGCGGCCGTGATGGAGGGGCGGCTGCGCAACAGCGTCACGGTCGTCGGGGTGCTCGCCGCCCTGCACGCCGCGCGCGACGGGTTCGCCTCACTGCGTCGCGTGGAGTGAGGCCGGTGTCCAGCGAGGCCGGAACCGAGGGCGCGCTGTCGGCGGTCGTGCGGCGCTACCTCGACCATCTCACCGTGGAGCGCGGGCTGGCGGCGAACACGCTCAGCTCCTACCGCCGGGACCTGGACCGCTATGTGGCGTACCTGGTGGATCGGGGGCGGGGCGGGATCGCCGAGGTGGGGCCGGGCGACGTCTCGGGTTTCCTCGCGGCGCTGCGCGAGGGAGACCCCGAGAACGTGCCGCTCGCGGACGTCTCCGCCGGGCGCGCCGTGGTCGCGGTGCGCGGGCTGCACGCGTTCGCGCTGCGTGAGGGGGTCACCGGCGCGGACCCGGCCCGGGAGGTCCGGCCGCCGGCGCCGCCCCGTCCGCTGCCGAAGGCGCTGTCCCTGGAGCGCGTGGAGGCGCTGCTCCGGGCCGCGGGTGCCTCGGGGGGCCACCGAGGGCTGCGGGACCGGGCGCTGGTGGAGCTGCTGTACGGCAGTGGGGCGCGGATCTCCGAGGTGGTCGGGCTCGACGTCGACGACGTCGAGCGGCTGGGCGCGCCCACCGTGGCGGAGGACGACACCGGTGGGGAGGACGACCCTCGCGAGGTCGGGGTGGTCCGGTTCCGCGGCAAGGGGGGAAAGCAGCGGCTCGTCCCGATCGGGAGCTACGCCCGGCGGGCCATCGAGGCCTATCTCGTTCGGGCGCGCCCGGCCCTGGCCAGCTCCGGCCGGGCCGGCCCGGCCCTGTTCCGCAACGCGCGGGGTGGTCGGCTCACCCGGCAGGGCGCCTGGGGTGTGCTTCGGGCGGCCGCCGACCGGGCCGGGTTGGGGGAGGTCTCGCCGCACATGCTGCGGCACTCCTTCGCCACGCACCTGCTCGACGGCGGAGCCGACGTCCGCGTGGTCCAGGAGCTTCTCGGACACGCCTCGGTGACCACGACACAGGTGTACACCCTGGTCACGGCGGACCGGCTGCGCGAGGTGTACGCGGCCAGCCACCCCCGCGCGGGGTGGTGAGCCCGACACGCGACCGCGCCGCCGCGGTCCGGTCCCCGGGACGGGGGCGGTACGGTCGGGCGCGCGAAACCGTTCCGCACCCCGGGAACGTTACCGACACGTAGAGTGTCGCGTTGAACCGCGCGGCACGAGCGTTCTAGAGTCACCGCACGGCGATTCGTCGCCGTCGACATACTGAGTTTTTCCGACGGCCGGTCAACCGTTGGTGTCGAACGCACTCGGGGCGTGCCCGGTCCGTAGGGAGGTCAAGGGTTGTGAGCTGGTCTGATAATGACGGCCCGGAGGTTGGCGAGCCCCGTGCCGATGACGAAACGCCCGGTGGGCCGGCGAGCAACCCATGGGGGGAAATGCACAGCACGGGGGCGGAACCGCGATCCGCGAGGTCCAGCCAGGAGTTCCCGGAGCCGGCACCGTTGGAGAAGCACGGACCGGCACGGACGGTAGCGCTGTGTAACCAGAAGGGTGGGGTTGGTAAGACCACCACGACGATCAACCTCGGCGCGGCCATCGCGGAGTACGGCAGACGGGTACTCCTCGTGGACTTCGACCCGCAGGGGGCGCTCTCCGTCGGCCTCGGCAGACTCGACCCACGTGAGCTCGACCTCACGGTCTACAACCTGCTGATGGAGCGCGACGTCGGAGTCGAGGACGTCCTGCTCAAGACCGACGTCGACGGCCTGGACCTGATCCCGAGCAACATCGACCTGTCGGCCGCCGAGGTGCAGCTGGTCGGCGAGGTCGCCCGGGAACAGATGCTGGCCCGCGCGCTGCGCCCGGTGATCGACGACTACGACGTCGTCCTCATCGACTGCCAGCCCTCCCTCGGTCTGCTCACCGTCAACGCCCTCACCGCCTCCGACGGCGCCATCGTGCCCCTGGAGTGCGAGTTCTTCGCGTTGCGCGGCGTGGCGCTGCTGATGGACACCATCCAGAAGGTCCAGGAGCGGTTGAACGAGCAGCTCGTCATCGACGGGTTCCTCGGCACCATGTACGACCCCCGCACGCTGCACGCGCGGGAGGTGCTCTCCACCATCATCGACGGGTTCGGTGAGAAGGTGTACGGCACCGTCATCAACCGGACCGTCCGTTTCCCGGACGCCACGGTCGCCGGGGAGCCCATCACCCGGTTCGACTCCGCCTCGGCCGGCGCCAACGCCTACCGCGAGCTCGCCAAGGAGGTGCTGGCCCGGTGGCCGAGCGACGCTCCCGGCGCGTGACCCCGCCGGGAGCCACCGGGGTGTGGCGGCCACCGAACGGTTGACCGGGCACGACGCCGTTCGTCGGTGCCATCCTGGGGGTATGACCCTACGACCGCTGGCCACGGCCGCATGAGCACCGACGAGGAGACCGCCGACGGCGGCTTCCAGGTGCACCTGGACAACTTCGAGGGGCCCTTCGACCTGCTGCTCGGGCTGATCTCCAAGCACAAGCTGGACATCACCGAGGTCGCCCTCTCCAAGGTCACCGACGAGTTCATCTCCTACATCGACGCGCACGGCGCGGAGTGGGATCTGGAGCAGGCTAGTCACTTCCTGGTGGTGGCGGCGACGCTGCTGGACCTGAAGGCGGCGCGGCTACTGCCCCGCGGCGAGGTGGACGACGAGGCCGACCTCGCGCTGCTGGAGGCGCGTGACCTGCTGTTCGCGCGGTTGCTGCAGTACCGCGCGTACAAGGAGATCGCGGCCCTGCTCCGGGAACGTATGGGGTCGCAGGGGCGGCGCTTCCCGCGCGCGGTGACACTGGAGCCGCGCTTCGCCGAGGCGCGGCCCGACGTGTTCATTAGACTCGGCCCGCAGGAGTTCGCCGCGCTGGCGGCGCGGACACTCACCCCCAAGGAGCCGCCCAGCGTTCCGGTCAGCCACATTCACCAGCCCCGGACCTCGGTGCGCGAGGAGGCGGCGACGGTGGTGCGGTGGCTGCGTGAGCACCAGACGCTGACGTTCGCGGAGCTGACCGCTGACTGCACCGATACCTTCGAGGTGGTCGCCCGGTTCCTGGCGCTGCTGGAGCTGCACCGGTTCTCCAGCGTCGAGTTCGAGCAGCCGGAGCCGCTGGGGCGGCTGGTCGTGACGTGGACCGGCGACACCGAGGGCGAGATCGCCGTGGGTGACGAGTACGACCGGGCCGAGAGCACGCGTGAGAGCGAGGAGTAACGGTGACCTGGACAACGGCCGCGTCCGATCCGAACGCCTCCGGCGCGCGGCGCGCGGGCGAGCGCGCCGAGCTGCGCCGTGGCCTGGAGGCGGTGCTGATGGTGGTCGACCAACCGGCCACCGAGTACGATCTCGCGCGCGCCTTCGACCGCAGCGTGCAGGAGATCACCGACACCCTCGAGGAGCTGTCGCGGGAGTACACCGAGCAGGGACGGGGGTTCGACCTGCGGCACGTAGCCGAGGGGTGGCGCTTCTACACACGGCCCGAGCACGCCGACATCGTCGAGCACTTCCTCAAGGAGGGTCAGGAAGTGCGGCTCACCCAGGCGGCCCTGGAGACACTGGCGGTCGTGGCCTACCGCCAGCCGGTCTCCCGCGGCCGGGTGTCCGCGGTACGCGGTGTGAACTGTGACGGTGTTATGCGTACCCTCGTACTGCGGGGTCTGGTCGAGGAGACCGGGCAGGACCCGGAGTCCGGCGCGCTGCTCTTCGGCACCACGAACTACTTCCTGGACCGGCTCGGCCTGCGCGGTCTCGACGAGCTTCCGGACCTCGCGCCATTCCTGCCTGACGATATCGAAGGTATAGACGACACCGGTGAACGCACCACGTGAGAATCCCAAGTCCCGCGGTGGTCGGGACTCCAACGACCAGCGCGGTGAGCGCGGTCGGTCAGCGCCGCGCGGTGAGCGCGGAGCCGGCTCCGGCTCGGGCGGGCGCCCGAAGCGCGACGACGCCAAGGAGCGCGGTGCCAACCGCCGTGACGAGCGGGCCGGGGGTAAGGGCGCCCGTGACAGCAAGAACGACAGGGGCTCGACCCCCCGTCGCGGCGGTGAAGGCGACGGGGGCAAGGGAAAGTCTCCCGGCTCCCGCGACCGTGGCCCGCAGGGAGGGGGGGCCGGGCGCAAGGCCGAGAGCCGGCTCTCGGCCGCCGCGCGCGAACGGCTGGAGGCGCTGCGCGCCGACTACGAGCCCGGTGACGGGGAGCGCCCCGAAGACCGCGACAGGTACCAGGACGTGCCGGGAGGGATCCGGCTGCAGAAGGCTCTCGCGCAGGCCGGGGTGGCCAGCCGGCGCGCGAGTGAGGAGATGATCGCGGCGGGCCGGGTCACGGTCGACGGCCACCAGGTGCGCCGCTTCGGCGCCCGGGTCGACCCGGACACCTCTCAGATCCGGGTCGACGGGATGCGGGTGGCCACCGCTCCCGGCCTGCTGTACTACGCGCTGAACAAGCCTCGTGGGGTGGTCAGCACGATGTGGGACCCCGAGGGGCGCCCCACGCTCGCCGACTACGCCGGTGAGACCGAGGAGCGGCTCTTCCACGTCGGCCGGCTCGACACGGACACCGAGGGCCTGATCCTGCTCACCAACGACGGTGAGCTGGCCAACCGGCTGACCCACCCGCGCTACAAGGTGGTCAAGACCTACCTCGCCAAAGTGCCGGGGCCGGTACCGCGCGGACTCGCGTCCCGGCTGCGCAAGGGTGTCGAGCTGGAGGACGGCCCGGTCCAGGTCGACTCGTTCCGTGTTGTGCAGAACCAGGAGCCCAAGGCCCTGGTCGAGGTGAAACTGCACGAGGGTCGCAAGCGGATCGTGCGGCGGCTGCTCGAGGCCGTGGGACACCCGGTAACGGAGCTGGCGCGTACGGAGGTCGGCCCGGTCGGGCTGAACTCGCTCAAACCGGGGACGACGCGGGTTCTCACCGCGCACGAGGTGAGCGAACTCTACACTGCCGCGGGGATGTAGCCTCCCGGCGCGGGAGGCGTGCGGCGCGACCGAGTAACGAGAGGGACGGGACGACACGTGGCGGTACGAGCGGTCCGTGGTGCGGTGCAGGTGGAGGCGGACGAGCGGGAGCTCGTCCTGGACGCCACAACCGAACTGGTCTCCGAGGTGATGCGGCGCAACGAGCTGACCACGGATGACGTGATCAGTGTGCTGTTCACCACCACCTCCGACCTCACCTCGGAGTTTCCGGCGCTGGCCGCTCGCAAGCTCGGCTTCGTCGACGTCCCGCTGATGTGCGCCAGTGAGATCGCGGTGCCCCACGGTCTGCCGCGCGTGGTGCGACTCATGGCACACGTCGAGACCGAGCGCTACAAGTCCGAGTTGCAGCACGTCTACCTGCGCGGGGCTCAGGCGCTGCGGCTGGACATCGCACAGTAGCCGGTTGAGGTGTTTTCGCGGACGCGGTGGTGGTGACCGGTCCGCGGGGGCGCTCCCAGGTCCCTTACGCTGGGAGTGACGACCTAGGACAGCGGGGGAGTGGCGACCGTGATCCAGCGCGCGATCGTGGTGGGAACCGGGCTGATCGGGACGTCCATCGCGCTGGCGTTGCGCGAGAAGAGCGTGGAGGTGGCGCTCAGCGACCCCGACCCGGCCACCCTCGATCTGGCGTGTGAGCTGGGAGCGGGCAGCGCCCTCGACCCCGCCGCGATGGGCGCCCCCGCCGACGTCGCGGTCATCGCGGCACCCCCCGGGGCCGTTGGCTCGGTGCTGCGCGACGTCCAGGACCGGGGGCTGGCCCACGTCTACACCGACTGCGCCAGCGTCAAGGACAGCGTGGTGCGACAGACAACCAGGCTCGGCTGTGACCTGGCCACCTACGTGCCCGGCCACCCGATGGGGGGCAGGGAGCAGCACGGTCCCAGCGCCGCCCGCGCCGACCTGTTCCTGGGCCGGTCGTGGGCGCTGTGCCCCACGGGAAAGTCGGACTCGCAGGCGGTGGCCACGGTGGTCGAACTGGCGCGGCTGTGTGGCGCCGAACCGTTGACGATGGACGCCGCCCAGCACGACAGCGCTGTCGCGCTGATCTCGCACGCGCCCCACGTCGCGGCCTCCGCTGTCGCCGCCCGGATGGTCAGCGGGGACGACACCGCGCTCGCGCTGGCCGGGCAGGGGGTGCGTGACGTCACGCGCGTGGCCGCCGGCGACCCGCGGATGTGGCAGGAGATCGTGGGGCACAACGCGGCGCCGGTCGCCGACATACTGGAGGAGGTCGCCGCCGATCTCACGGCGACCGCCCGTGCGCTGCGCGCGGGGGACGAGTCCGGCGCGCGCACCGTGCTCGGGTTGCTGGAACGCGGTCGTCACGGCCATGACCGGATTCCCGGCAAGCGCGGCGCGCACCGGGTCCCCGGCTACGCCACACTGCCGGTGGTGATCCCCGACGAGCCCGACTCGCTGGCGCGGCTGTTCGCCGCGGTGGGAGCCGCCGGGGTGAACATCGAGGACGTGCGGATCGACCACAGCCCGGGCCTGCCCGTCGGAGTGGCCCAGCTGTACGTGCAGCCCGAGGCGCTCACCGAGCTCGCCGAGGTTCTGGCGGATCAGGGATGGTCGGTGCACACCTAGGTCGGCTCACGCGTTCCGCGTCGGGGGCGCCGCGGTTGTACGCTGAGGCGTTGAGACGAGACGACATCCACCCCCCGGAGGAGAGAACCGTCGTGAACGCGCAGGACAACGCTCGGACCACGGAGACCGCCGGAGAGCGGTCCGCTCCCCGGGGTGACGGGATCGTCATCGCCATCGACGGGCCGTCCGGGTCGGGCAAGTCCAGCACGGCCCGGGGCACGGCCAGGGCGCGCGAGATGCGCTACCTCGACACCGGGGCGATGTACCGGGCGCTCACCTGGTGGGTACTGCACAACGGCGTCGACGCCACCACCGCCGACGCCGCGGCCGTGGCACGGCTGGCGGCCCAGCCCGTCATCACCATGGGCACGGACCCGACCGACCCCACCGTCCGGGTGGACGGCACCGACGTCGCCGAGGACATCAGGTCCCCGGAGGTCACCTCCGGTGTCAGCGCCGTCAGCGCCGTGCCCGAGGTACGTGAGCGGATGGTGGCGCTACAGCGCGACATCATCGCCGAGGCGCGCCGCGACTCCGGGGGGATCGTGGTCGAGGGGCGCGACATCACGACCGTGGTCGCCCCCGAGGCCGAGGTGAAGATCTATTTGACCGCCAGCGCCGAGGCGCGCGCCGAACGGCGCAGTAGGGAGGTCCGTACGAGCGACATCGCGGCGACCCGGGCCGACCTGATGCGCCGTGACCTGTTCGACTCCAGCCGAGCCGAGTCCCCCCTGACCCAGACCGAGGACGCGTTGGAGCTGGAGACGACCGGGATGTCGCTGGACGAGGTGATCGCTCTCGTCGTGAAGCTGGCCGACGAGGCCAGCGGGGAGGTTGTGCCGAGCACCGGCGCGGTCTGAACGCCGGTCTCACACCGTGTCCCGCGACGGGGCGGGTGATCGCACGCTGGCTCCACGGCACGCGTCCTGGGCGCGTGGAGCCATCGCCACCAGGAGAGAGACGTGTTCGATGAGTGAGCGTACGCACGAGACGGCCCCGTCCGAGGGGGACGAGGAGACCGTCGTCAAACCGGTGGTGGCCGTTGTCGGACGGCCCAACGTGGGAAAGTCATCCCTGGTGAACCGGGTTATCGGGAGCCGTCAGGCGGTGGTTGAGGATGTCCCCGGGGTGACCCGCGACCGGGTGGCCTACGACGCCAGCTGGCGGGAACGGGAGTTCACCCTCGTCGACACCGGGGGCTGGGACACCAATCTCAGCGGGCTGGCCGCACAGGTGGCCCGGCAGGCCGAGTACGCCGCCCAGACCGCCGACGTCGTGCTGTTCGTGGTGGACGCCAACGTCGGGATCACCGACACGGACGAGGCCGTTACGCGGGTGCTGCGCCGCGCCGGCAAACCGGTGGTGCTGGCGGCGAACAAGGTCGACGGCCAGCGGCAGGAACCCGAAGCCATGGCGCTGTGGAACCTCGGCCTCGGCGAGCCGTACCCCGTCAGCGCGCTGCACGGGCGCGGCTCCGGCGACCTGCTCGACGCCGTCCTCGACGCGTTCCCCGAGCGTCCCCGGATCTCCGACGAGGTCGAGGAGAGTGGGCCGCGGCGCGTGGCGCTGGTGGGCCGACCCAACGTGGGCAAGTCCAGCCTGCTGAACAAGGTCGCGGGCGAGGACCGGGTGGTGGTGGACCCGGTCGCGGGAACCACCCGCGACTCCGTCGACGAGCTCATCGAGCTGGGCGGCAAGACCTGGAAGTTCATCGACACCGCCGGGATCCGGCGTCGGTTCCGCGCGTTGCAGGGGGCCGACTACTACGCCACCCGCCGCACCGCCGTGACACTGGAACGCGCCGAGGTGGCGGTGGTTCTCATCGACGTCAGCGAGCCACTCGCGGAGCAAGACATCCGGGTCGTGGAGCAGGTCCTCGAGGCCGGACGGGCGCTGGTGCTGGCGTTCAACAAGTGGGACACCCTCGACGACGAGCGCCGGTACTACCTGGAGAAGGAGATCGACCGCCAGCTGTCCCGGGTCTCCTGGGCGCCGCGGGTGAACATCTCCGCCACGACCGGGCGGCACCTGGCGCGGCTCGTGCCGGCGATCGAGACCGGGCTGGCGAGCTGGGACGCCCGCATCTCGACGGGGCGGCTGAACGGGTGGCTCAAGGAGCTGGTGGCCGCCACGCCCCCGCCGGTGCGCGGGGGCAGGCAGCCCAAGATCCTGTTCGCCACGCAGGCCGGGGTGCGCCCGCCGCACTTCGTCCTCTTCACCACCGGATTCCTGGAGGACAGCTACCGGCGGTTCATCGAGCGCCGGCTGCGCGAGGACTTCGGCTTCGAAGGGTCCCCGATCAAGCTGAGCATGCGCATCAGGGAGAAGCGCAAGGGCGGCGGCAAGGCGTCCAAGGGCAGCGCCCGCCCCGACTGGAAGCGCTAGCTGGGTCTCACGTATCGGGCCGGCCCGTGCCGGCCGGCCCGCCGGCGTTCCGCCGGCCGGCGCGTCAGATCGCTGATTGGGTGTGACCCCGGGCGGTGGCCACGGCGAAGACGGCTGTGGCCGCGACCGCGGTCGCCAGCATCACCAGTGTCATGCTGACCAGGGTGGCCTCGCCGGTGCCGGTGAGCCCGGCGGCGGAGGCGAGGATGCCGCCGATCGCGAACTGCATGGTGCCCAGCAGCGCCGAGCTGGTGCCGCCCAGCGAGGACGGCTGGCTCGCCACGGCGAGCGTGGTGGCGTTGGGCGAGATGAGCCCGGTGCACACCATCATCACGAACAGCACCGCCGTGACGGTGACCAGCCCCGCGGTACCGCTGAGGCCCAGCACACCCAGCGCCGCGACGGCGAGGGTCGCGCCGATGAGGCCCGCGTACAGTCGCCGCGAGGTGTGCATGTGGCGGATCAGCGCCACGTTGAGCTGGTTGCCCAGGATCATGCCGAGCGTGTTGATCCCGAAGACCAGGCTGAACTGTTGCGCCGTCGCCCCGAGTTCCTCCTGGGAGACGAACGAGAACGCCGAGATGTAGGTGAACGACATGGCGAAACTCAACGCCATCGTCAGAGCGGGGGCGATGAACCGCGGGTCGCGGACCAGGCGCGTGAACGTGCGCAGCATGAGCACGGGATCCTGGCGGGTGCGGTTCTCGACGGGGAGGCTCTCCGGCAGGCCGAGGTACACCAGGGCGGTTCCCGCCAGACCGGTGGCGCCCAGCACGGCGAAAATGAGCTGCCACGGCCCGACCAGCAGGAGCTGTCCGCCCAGCACCGGGCCCAGCATCGGGGCGAGGCCGACGAGCAGCACCAGCCGGGAGAAGAACCGCGCCGCGGAGTCGCCGCTGAAGGTGTCCCGGACGACCGCCCGCGCGATCACCATGCCGGCGGCGGCCGAGATCCCCTGGACGAACCGGAGCGCGCTGAACACCTCTGGGGAGGTCACCGTCATGCACAGCAGCGAGGTGGCGGCGAACATCGCGGTGCCCACCAGCAGTGGGCGCCTGCGTCCCCACTGGTCACTGAGGGGGCCGATCACCAGCTGCCCCAGCGCCAGCCCGACCATGACGGCGGTGAGCGTCAGCTGGACCTGGGACTCGGTCGCGTTGAGGTCCGCGGCGATATCGGGGAACGCGGGCAGGTAGAGGTCGGTGGCCAGCGCGCTGCTGGCCGAGAGCACCCCGAGGACGAAGACGAGCAGCGCCACGGAACGACGCGGCGAGTGGGACGGCGCGGTTTCCGTGGTGGGCCGGAAGGGCGGACGTGGGCGCGCGACGGCAAGGTTCACAGGTGACTCCTGGGAACGAAGGACGGGCATACGAACAGCGAGGAAACGCCGGGGGTGGCACCCGGGCCCGTCAGGCGACGGCGGTGCCGAGGGGGTTCCGCGTGCGGAACACGCGCCGTGCAACACGACTCGCCTGTTGCTAAATCCTGGCATTTTCGTTACTCGTGTGTGATTCGAGCCACCAGGGGAGAACTCCTGGCACCTGGTCGATCCCGGTGCTGTGAGCACGACCACGGAGGTCCTACGCCGGGAGGGTCGGCGGCCGCGAGTAAAGTGACGCCGCGGATCACGACGTGGGAGGTGGAGACATGCAGCGGGTCCTGGTCAGCGCCTGCCTGATGGGGTGCCGGGTCCGCTTCGACGGCCGCGCCAAGACGGTCGGTGACGCCGTCGTCGACCGCTGGCGGGCCGAGGGGCGGCTCGTGGTCCACTGCCCCGAGGTGGCCGGCGGGCTGCCGGTGCCGCGTCCACCCGCCGAGATCGAGGAGGCCCGCGGCGCCGACGCCGTGCTGCGCGGCGAGGCCCGGCTGCGCACACCGGAGGGTGACGATGTCACCCGGTTCTACCTCGCGGGAGCGCGCGCCGCCCTCGCGAGCGCGCGGTCCCACGGCGTGCGCGTGGCGGTGCTGAAGGAGTCGAGCCCCTCGTGCGGCCCGCACCGTGTCCACGACGGCGGGTTCACCGGGACGACCACCGACGGCCCCGGAGTCACCGCGCGGCTGTTGCTCGACCACGGTGTCAGCGTCTACAACGAGAACGAGATCGAGGAGGCCAACGTCCACCTCGAGACGCTGGAGGGGCGGCGCTGACTCCCGTGCCCCGCCGGTTGGCACGCGTGGCCGTGCCGGAACACGTCGATAGGCTTCCCGCTGTCGGCGGGAGAACCGTCCACGTCACAGCGGAGGCGTTGACACCGGTTCCCGCTCTGGGCGGGCGCGCCGACGGTGCGGACCGGACACGGGACGGGAGAGGTCATGAACAGCGTTGACCTGGGGTATCTGCGCCGCTGTGTGGCGCTGGCCACCGAGGCACTGGAGGCGGGCGACGAGCCGTTCGGGTCCGTGCTGGTCGCCTCCGACGGGAGGGTCCTGCGCGAGGACCGTAACCGGGTGGCCTTCGGTGACCGCACCCGCCACCCGGAGTTCGAGCTGGCTCGCTGGGCCGCCGCGAACCTGGCCCCGGGCGAGAGGGCGGCGGCCACGGTCTACACCTCCGGTGAGCACTGCCCGATGTGCGCCGCCGCGCACGGGTGGGTCGGGCTCGGCCCGATCGTGTACGCGGCCTCTTCGCGGCAGCTGGTGACCTGGCTCGGTGAGTTCGGGGTGGCGCCGCCTCCCGTGAAACCCCTGCCGATCCACGCGGTAGCGCCCACAGTCGAGGTACGCGGCCCGGCCCCCGAACTCGCCGAGCGGGTGCGTGAGCTGCACCGCCGCTGCCACGCGCGGGCCTGATCCGGGGCCGGGCCGTGGTGGTGTGGTTATCTCGTGGGGTCGCGGTTGTACAGTTTCTTCGCCCAGATGTAGGCGGCCAGTGTGATGCCGGCGCACCAGGCGAGTGCGAGTACCGCGCTGTCGCCGATCTCGGTGCCCATCAGCAGCCCGCGCAGGGTCTCGATGACGGGGGTGAAGGGCTGGTGCTCGGCGAACCACCGTAGTCCGGTCGGCATTGTCTCGGTGGGGACGAAGCCGCTGCTGAAGAAGGGGAGGAACATCAGGGGCATGGGGAGGTTGCTCGCGGTCTCGACGCTGTCGGAGAGCATGCCGAGCGCGACCGACAGCCAGGTGGTCGCGAAGGTGACCACCGACAGCAGGCCAACGGCCGCGATCCACTCGCCGGGGCCGGCGCTCGGCCGGAACCCGAGGAGCAGTGCCACGCCGGTCACGATCGCGAGACTGATCAGCGTCTGGATGAGGGTTCCGACGACATGGCCGGTCAGTACGGAGACGCGGGCGATGTCCATGGTGCGGAACCGGGCGATGATGCCCTCGGTCATGTCCGTGGCCACCGAGATGGCGGTGCCCTGGGCGACCATCGCCACGGTGATCAGCATGATGCCGGGGGCGATGTAGTCGAGGTACTCGGCGCGTCCGCCGTCGGCGCCGGCGAGTCCGGACCCCATGGCGCCGCCGAAGACGTAGACGAACAGCAGCAGGAGGACGATCGGCATGCCGGCGAACATGAGCGTCAGGGAGGGGTAGCGCAGCAGGTGCCGCAGCTGGCGACCCAGCATGGTGGCGGAGTCACTGGTGGCACGGGTGAGGGTGGTCATCGTCAGGCCGCCTTCCGCTCGTCGTTGTCGGTGCTGGAATGGCCGGTGAGGTGGAGGAACACGTCGTCGAGGTCGGGGGTGTGCACCGACAGCTCCTCGGCTTTGACCGCCTCGTTGTCCAGGCGGTCGAGGATCGTCCGCACCGCGTCGATCCCGCCGTCACCGGGAACCTGGAGCGTGAGCGCGTCGTCGTCGCGCGATCCGCCGAGGACGCGGGCCGCCGCCTCCAGGGCGTCGGTTCCGGCGAAGCGCAGGCGGATGTGGCCGCCGGGGATGCGGCGCTTGAGTTCGTTCGCCGTGCCCTGGGCCACGATGCTGCCGTGGTCGAGGACCGCGATCCGGTCGGCGAGCTGGTCGGCTTCCTCCAGGTACTGGGTGGTGAGGACGACGGTGACCCCACCGGCGACCAGGTCGCGGACGAGGTCCCACATGTCCCGACGACTGCGCGGGTCCAGTCCGGTGGTCGGCTCGTCCAGGAAGATGAGGCGGGGGTCTCCGACCAGGGTCATCGCCAGGTCGAGCCGGCGGCGCATCCCCCCGGAGTAGGTGGACGCCGGTTTCCTGGCCGCGTCGCCCAGGTCGAACCGCTCCAGCAGCTCGGCCGTGCGCCGTCGGGCACGGCGGCGGCCCAGGCGGTGCAGGTTGCCCATCAGCATCAGGTTCTCCTCGCCGGTGAGGAGGCCGTCCACCGCCGCGTACTGGCCGGTGACGCCGATCGCGGCGCGTACCGCGTCGGGGTCGGCGTCCAGGTCGTGGCCGAGGATCCGCACGTGGCCGCTGTCGGCGCCGATCAGCGTGGACAGGATCTTCACGATGGTGGTTTTGCCGGCGCCGTTGGGTCCCAGCAGCGAGAAGATCGTCCCCGAGGGGACTTCCAGGTCGATGTCGTCCAACACGACGTGGTCACCGAAGGACTTGCGTAGCCCGGTGGCCGTGATGGCCGGTGGGGCGGGAGGTTGCGTCATGTCTTCTCTTCCTCTCTGGGTTCTCCTTCGCCGAAGCCGGCGGCTTCGAACGGGGAGTGTCGGGGTTGAGCGTGCGGGCTTCGTGATCGTGAAGGGTGGACGGGGTCAGGCGCGGCGGACCACGATGTCGCCGTAGGTGGTGCGGGCACGGACCTCGACGGTTTCCTCCGCGGTGCCCGGGTCCTCGGCCTCTTCCAGGGCGCTGCTCACGGCGCCGTGTCGGGAGCCGGCGTCCAGCCATGTGGCGGTGCCCTCGCGGATACCGATCTCCAGCTCTCCGTGGGAGGTGTCGAGGTTCACGTCACCGCGGACCACCTCACCGATCCGGACGCTGCCGTGGGTGGTCTTGACCGTGACCGAGGCCAGGGCGCGCTCGGTGGTGATCTCGCCGTGCGCGGAGTTCACCCGCAGCTCGCCGGTCACCGTTCCGAGGGTGACGGCGCCGGTGGTGGTCTTGACCGTGGCGGCTCCGTCGATCTCTCGGGCGCGGATCCAACCGTGCGTCGAGGTGAGTTCGGCGTTCCCGGTCAGTGTCTCCAGCGCGATGTTCCCGCTGGAGCTGGCGAGTGTGGACGTGCCCAGGTGGCCGTCGCACCGGATGTTGGCGTGGTTGACGTTGGCCTGGACTCGCGATCCCGCCGGCAGTTCGATGGTCACGTCGGCTGTGCCTTTGCGCAGCAGCGCCCCCATCCCCGTGCTGTTGGGGTCATCCACCAGCAGTCGGCCGCCGGCGTAGTCGATCCGGATCTGTTCGGCTACGCGGACGTCGGCGTCCTTGGCGGGGTCGCGGGGGCGGACCTCGACGGTCGTGTCGGCGCGGTCGCCGGCGTTGATCTGGACGGCGCCGATGAGGAGGTCGATCTCGGTGGTGATGGGTTCGGGTGTGTCGAAAGTTGGCACGGCTGTCTCCCTTTCATGGCATTGGTGGACGTCTCCGCTGGTGGGAGACGTGTTGGTGGCCTTGTGCTTCTGGGGCCACGGTCTGTTTTCGGGCTGAGCCCGGTGAGCGGTAGCGAGCCCAAGACAACCCTGGTTCGGGTGCCGCCGGGGTTCTGGAGGGTCCGTAGGTGGGGTGGTCGCGGTGTGTGGGGCTGATTCGGGTGGTCCACCGGAGGTGCCCGAAGGTTCCCGGCTCCTTGGGCATCCGAGCCCGGCGAGTGGCAGCGAGCCCAAGACAACACCGCCTAGCGGACCCAGCCGGTGTAGCCGCGTCCGACCTGGCGGCTCGCGCTCCGGCCGGGTCGGCGGGCGTCGGAGTCGAGTGCGGCGGCTACGGCGCGTACCAGCCAGGCGTTGACCGAGAGCCCTTCGCGGCTGGCTGC
Source organism: Halostreptopolyspora alba (assembly GCA_003725585.1). Classification (GTDB taxonomy): domain Bacteria; phylum Actinomycetota; class Actinomycetes; order Streptosporangiales; family Streptosporangiaceae; genus Lipingzhangella; species Lipingzhangella alba. Next base: position 238,296 of record RJMB01000003.1, read on the forward strand.
CTCCTCGACACGTGGCTTGAGGTGGTCGGGTAGGCGCAGGGTGACCCGCGACGTGCCTCCGTCCTCGGATTCGGGGATCTCCGGGGCGGTGTCACCCGGCCGGTGCTGTGCTGCCCCGAGGTCGCCTTCGCCGCCGTCCTCGAACGGTTCGTCGGCCGGTGGTGATGTCACGATGAAGTCAGTGTGCCCCCCACGTAGTCGGACTTCGACGGAGCCCGGAGCGAGGTCGCGGGTGATCTCGTCCGCGGCGTCGGATAGCGCGTCCAGTAGGGCCAGCCGGGCGGCCGGTTCCAAAGCCGTGGTCAGGCGTTCGGCGATCGCCCGGACGTCCTCGTCGCCGGATTCGGCGGCCGCCGCGAGCTGGCGACGAAGGCTGTCAACGTACGACATCAGATCCATGACTTCACTATGGCGTCAGAATGACGTCATGTCAAGCCGGTTGTGACTCAGGATGACGTCATTCGCTCGCTCTTGGCCTCCGTGCGCCCTGCCGAGGTCGGGGGTGACGGTGATTGGTCCGCCTCCTTCGCCGAGGTGAATCTACTTTGTAAAGGTGGCTGTGGAGTGCCGAACACGAGAGAACCATGGCCGCCCCAAGGGCACGGACAGCGAGATGGCCTGATGAACGGTGAGGACCCGAAGCTGGTCGGCGGCGACCGTGACAACGGTGACCAACTCATTCCGCCCCGACGAAATCCCGCCGGTGACCCCGCCGAGCGGTGTCATGTCCCGGTGAAGCGTGGAGCGGGCGGGACACGGCCTGGGGGTGTCCGTTGAGGTGTAGCCGGCGCCAGCCACGGCGAGAATGACGTCGACACTCTGGTGCTCCGGGCACACGGCATGGGTACCTGCGGGTGACGGGCCGCTGGGGTGCGCGATGAGTTTCGCCTCCGCGCGCGGTCGGTACGGGCGTCAGGTCGGGTGCGCCCCGGCGAAGGCGTTCGAGGAGATGCGATGGGCACGATCAGGTTCCAGGTCGCCGTCTCGGTGGACGGGTACATGGCGGGACCGCGCCAGAGCGAGGACAACCCACTCGGTGAGGGCGGTCTGCGGCTGCACGAGTGGGTCTTCCCCCTGGAGGCGTGGCGACGTGAACAGGGGCTGTCGGGCGGAACGGTGACCGCCAGCACCCCCGTGGTGGAGGAGACCCACGCCAACATCGGCGCCGTGGTGATGGGCCGGAACATGTTCGGTGGTGGCCCCGGCCCCTGGGACACGGTGGATCCCTGGCGCGGCTTCTGGGGGGAGAACCCGCCGTTCCACGCGCCGGTGTTCGTACTCACCCACCACCCGCGTGAGCCCTTGGAGATGGAGGGTGGCACGACGTTCCACTTCGTCACCGACGGCGCCGACTCCGCTTTGGAGCGGGCGCGCAAGGCAGCGGACGGCCAGGACGTGCTGATCGGGGGAGGGGCGAACGTCCTGCGGCAGTATCTCGCGGCGGGAGCGGTCGAGGAGTTCTACCTGCACCTCACCCCCGTGATCCTGGGTGAGGGCGAGCGGCTGTTCGAGGGGGTGGGCCAGCCCGCCCTGGAACAGGTCAACGTGGTCGACGCCCCGGGGGTAACCCACATCAAGTACCGCGTCGTGGGCTAACGTTCCCGGCCACCGCCTTCCGCGGTCGGCCACGGAAGGCGGTGGCCCGAGCGTCAGTGCCGGCGGCCACGGCGCGACGGTTGCTGCCCGGGGTGCGCTACCGCCGGCACTTGCTCCACCGGTACTCCCTGACGTGGGACAAACCGCCCGCCTGAGCGCCGATCGCGGTGCGCGGCTACCGGGTGCCGAGCACAAGGTGGGTGGCGAGCCCGCCGAACACCGTCGCCGCGATCCGGTCGAGCCAACGACGGACCGAGACGTTGCGCAGCAGCCAGTCGGACAGGGATCCGGCCAGCACCCCGGCGAACGCGTTGACGGCCAGGCCGATGACGATGAACCCGGCCCCGAGGGCCAGCAGCTGGGCCGTGACCGGCCAGGCGGCGGGTCCCTCCGTGATGAACTGCGGCAGGAACGCCAGGTAGAACAGCACGATCTTGGGGTTGGCCAGGTTGGTCAGCATCGCCAGCACGTAGGTCCTGCGCGGTGGCCGGTGTGGTTCGGCCGCCTTGTTCGCCTGTCGCCCGCTGGCCCGCCACGTTGTGACCGCGAGGTAGAGCAGGAAGACCGCCCCGGCGATCCGCACACCGTCCAGCACGGCCGGCGCGCTGGCGATAACGGCTCCGAGGCCGAACGCCACGGCCAAGGTGTGGACGACCAATCCGGTGGACGTGCCCAGGGCCGCGACCACCGCGACCCTGCGACCCCCGGACAGGCCGTTGCCCACGACGAACATCATGTCGGGGCCGGGGGTGACGCTGAGCACGAACACCGCCACAGCGAACGCGAGCACCGATGTCACGGACATGGACCGGTTCCTCCCACGAAGCCAGACCGTCCGGGTCAGCATAGACCCAGCGCACCCCTGGCCGATCACGCCGTCGGCGCTCACCAGGGGAGGGGCCCGTGTGCGCGAGCGATCTTCAGGTCATGGTGGCTTTGTTGCGGGGCAGGACGTTGATGACGTCGGATCCGGTCGATGGCCGGGTCTGTTGGCCCGCTCAGGCGGGGGTTGGCTCCGGCGTGGTCGCGCCGAAGGGGCCGTAGGTCTCGCCGCCGATTCGTGCGGCTTCGTCGATGTAGTGGGCTAGCGCCTCTCGGGAACGGGTCAGGGTGTCTACCTGGTCGTCCAAGCGACGCAGCCGGGTCCGCATGGCCGCCAGGAGCTCGGGGCAGCCGGCGAGTTCGGGGGTTTCTCCGCTCGCGCATGGCAGCAGATAGGCGATGTCCTCGGTTGACAGCCCGGCGTTGAGGAGGTGCCGGATCTGCTTCACCTTGACGACATCCGCCTGGGTGTACACCCGGTACCCGGCCGGGGTGCGGTCCGGCTCCAGCAGTCCCTGTGCCTCGTAGTACCGCAGCTGATGGGCATTGACCTCGGTCCGACGGCTCAACTCTCCGATGTGCAACGTTCCTCCTTGACCTTCACACCGGTATCAACGTTCACCATGTTGCTATGGCTTCCCAAACGAATTCTGACGTGACAATCATCGGCCTCGGGCTCATGGGTAGGGCGCTGGCGGGCGCACTGCTCACCGCGGGACACCGGGTCACCGTGTGGAACCGCACGACCGCCAAGGCGGAGGAACTGCTGGCTCGGGGCGCACTGCCTGCCGACTCAGCCACCAGCGCGGTCAACGCGAGCCCGGTGACCATTAGTTGTGTCTCCGACTACCAGTCACTACAACAGGCGTTCGCCCCAGTCGCCGATGAGCTCGATGGTCGGCTCCTGGTCAACCTCACGTCGGGCGACTCAGCGCAGGCCCGCGATATGGCGCGATGGACCGAGCGACGAGGGGCCCACTATCTCGACGGCGCGGTCATGGCCGTCCCGCCGACCATCGGCACCGCCGAGGCAGTGATCCTGCTGAGCGGTTCCAAGACCGCCTTCGACAGTCAGCGGCCCGTCCTCGACGCGCTCGGGACCGCCACCTATGTCGGTGCGGACCACGGCCTGTCCGCCCTGTACGACGTCGCCGGCCTGAGCATGATGTGGGGCGTTCTGAACTCCTGGCTCCAGGGCGTTGCCCTGCTTGCGACCGCCGACATCGACGCCTCCACCTACACGCCGTTCGCGGTGCGGATGGCACAGGGAACGGTCGGGTGGCTGGCGGGGTATGCCGACCAGGTCGACAGTGGCACCTACCCGCCCGACGACGCGACGCTTGCCACCCACGCGGGTGGAATGGCCCACCTCGTTGCGGAGAGCGAGAGGCTGGGCGTCAACGCGGAGCTCCCGAGGCTGTTCAGGTCGCTGGTGGACCGGGCGATCACCGCCGGCCAAGCGGAGAAGAGCTACCCCGCTCTGCTCGAGCAGTTCGGCCAGGAGTCGAGGACCTCATGACAGGCAACACGGATGACACGGGCGACCGCGTCACCGATGTGCTGGCGGCGTACATCTCTGTATGGAACGAGCGGAACCCGCGAACCAGGCGGACGATCGGTGCCGAGGTCTTCACCCCGGACGCGTACTACGTCGACCCCAACACCTCGGCCCAGGGCAGGTCAGGGATCGACACCTATGTCGCGGGCTGGCAGGAACAGTTCCCCGACTTCGTCTTCGCCCTCGGCGCGGTGAACAGCCACCACGATGTCGCGCACTTCGGCTGGAGCTTCGGCCCACCCGGCGGACCACCAGCGGCCACGGGCGTGGACGTCGTCGTGATCGAGCAGGGCCGAATCAGTAAGATCTACGGCTTCTTCGGCTAGGTGCCGGGGGACAGGAACGTGGTTCATCCGAGTGCTCCACTCAGCCTCGAAGGGCGCCGGCGGCTCATCGACGCCGGCGGTGACAACAACCGCAAGCCCGGCGAGATCACCGCCCGCTGGCCGGGCCATGTGGTCCGCATCGACGTAGCGAAATCGGCCTCGTCCCCGAAGGCGGCGGATGGCGCATCCACGGCCGCCACAGCGGGGCGAGGTCCTCGGGCTGTGGGTGCACACAGCGGACGGCCGCGCGTAGTGGCCCCACCGGCTCGTTCGCCGCCTCGAAGCGGGCGCGTTCCGCACGGCGGCGAGGGAACCCGAAGGGCACCCCGTGACCACCGTGGTGGCTTATGGGCGGGGGAGGTGCGGCCAGCGACATTGACCTCAACTTAGGTTGAGGTTCTATGGTGTGTTCGCTAATCGTGCGGGAAAAGGGGAAAGAACGATGATCTTCAACGAAGCGGAGCGCAGTTACCTGGAGAGTCAGTTTTTGGGGCGGCTCGCCACGGTTGGCTCCGAACGGAAGCCTCAGGTGCGTCCGCTGGGCTACCGGTTGAATCCGGAAGGGACCATCGACCTCGGCGGGCCGAATGTGGCCGCCACGCGGCGTTGGCGCAACGTCCAGGCCAACCCGTGGGTGAGCTTCGTCGTCGACGACCTGACACCGAAGAGTCCGGACGCGATCAGACCGGGCTGGGGGCGGGGCGTGGAGGTTCGGGGGCGCGCGGAGACCCTCACCGTGGACAATCCGCCCGGTGCTTCGGAAATGGCTGGCCACGACATCATCCGCATCCATCCCGAACGGGTCATCAGCTGGCACATCGACCCGGACATGCCAGAGGGCCGTTCCGTCGACGTTTCCTGAAGACAACCCCCTCCCGGGGGCGGCCCAAGTGGCGGTGTGGTGGTCGGGTACCCACCGCGCGGCGTGGGACGGCACGCTGGCCCCGGTCCTTCCCGGTGGATAACCAGTATCTCCGGCCGACGTCGCGGTGCTACCGTCCCCGGGTTCGGCCACATGAAAAGTAAGGAGGTCACATGGTGACGAACAACGCGGTGATTGTCGCTGGCGGTCCGCGGATCCTCCTCCCACGCACCGGCTGATCCCCGGCCGGAGCGTGCCGTGCCCCGTACGGCGCGCCGCGCACGGGAAGAGTGAGGGTCCGCGGACGCGGTGAACCGGTGACGCCCCCATCCGGCGTCCCGGCGTTGTGACCTGTTCCGCGAACATCATGAGCGAGCTGGAGACCAGCGACGATGAATCACTCTTCCGGGAACGGCCGGGAGTTCGAGTTCGACTTCGACGACCCGTCCCTGCGGGCCGCGCTCGAACTGCACCACGGGTTGGCCCGCCAGGGTCCGGGATCGGCCGCCACCACACGGCGGTTGCTGTCCCTGGCACAACCCGTCCCACCCCGCCCCCGCGCGCTGGATCTGGGGTGCGGCCCCGGGCCTTCGGCGGTCCTGCTCGCGCGGGAGACCGAAGCCGAGGTCACCGCTGTTGACCTCTATCCGGTCTTCCTCGACGAGCTCCGCTCCAACGCGGAGAACGCCGGGGTGGCACACCGAATCCACCCCGAGAACCGCTCCATGGACGACCTGCCCCATCCCGACGGATCCTTCGATCTGGTGTGGTCGGAGGGGGCGGCCTACAACATCGGTTTCGACGCTGCGCTGCGCGCGTGGCGTCACCTGCTCGCACCCGAGGGCGTTCTCGTCGTCACAGAGCTGGGGTGGACCACCGACACCCCCCACCCCGAGGCGCGGGAGTTCTGGGACGCGGTGTACCCGCTCCGTAGCACCGCGGAGAACATCGCCCTCGCGACGGCGGCCGGCTACACCGTGACGGCGACCTACCTGCTGCCGGACGAGGACTGGTTCGCCGAGTACTACACCCCCCTCGAACAGCGGATCACCGAGGTGGACCCGGACGACCCGTACGCGGTCGAGGCCGCCGACTATCTGCGGCGGGAGATCGAGCTGCGACGGGCGCACGGGGCCGACTACGGTTACGTGGGATACGTACTGCGTCCGCGCGGCTGAGGCTGGGAGTGTGCCCGTCGCCGGGATCCCCGCGGCGGGCACACCCCAACTGCGGGCCGGCGCGCCTTCGAGCGCCGCCGGCCGCGTGACTGGACCGAGGCCGGCGGCTGTCCGCGCCCGCGTTCCGTCCCGCTGAACGAACTGCGCCGTGCGGGCCTGCTGGACGTGGACGACTGTGCCTGTTGACGGCTCGCGCGTCCGGGTCCTCAAAAGGGGGTTCAAGCCCGCCGGCAGCTCTTTCCCTCGCACAATGGGGGCTGCCGTCTAGCCGGGTAGTACGTGGTCACCGGGCGAGGACAGCGCGGTGTCGCGGAGCCTGGCCGCTGAGCGGACGAGTGCTGCAACCGCCTGGGAGCGACTGCTTGGCGGCCATGCGATCACCGTGGTGACGTCCGGCGCGTCGACGACGGGCACCGCGACGTGATCGGGCCACTGCCAGGCACGGCTGGAGGCGGGAATGACGAGCAGTGTCTTGCCGAGCGCCACGAGCTGCGCGAGCTGCGACTGGGTGTGCACCTCCGGTCCGGGCCCCTCCGGGTAGGACCCGTCGAGCCGGGGCCATCGAGCGATCGGCAAGTCCGGCACTTCGCGGACCTCCGCCAGCGTGAGCTGACTGCGTGATGCGAGCGGATGGCCCGCGGGAAGGAGCGCGACCTGGCCTTCGACGCAGAGGTCCTCGGTGCCGAACCCGGCGAGGTCGTCGAACGGCTGGTGCATGAGCGCCACGTCGGCGCGCCCGTTGCGCAGGAACCCCGCCTGCTCGCCGACCTCGCACAGGAGGACTTCGATCGGCGGCGTACCGGGTTCGCTCGCGAACGTGTCGAGGAGGCGCTGCAGCAGGTTGTGGGATGCCCCGGCTTTCGTCACGAGCACCAGCGGCCGCTTCGCGTCCCCGGAACGCCGCGTCCGACGCGCAGCGGCCGCGACCGTATCGAGGGCCACTCGGGCCTCGCGGAGCAGGACCCGGCCGGCGTCGGTAAGCGCTGCTCCACGCCGGTCCCGGTCGAAGAGCTGGACGCCGAGCCGCCGCTCCATCTGGCGGATCGCGCGTGAGAGCGGCGGTTGTTCGATCCCAAGCCGAGCGGCGGCACGTCCGAAGTGCAGTTCCTCGGCGACGGCGACGAAGTAGCGGAGCTCGCGAGTCTCGAGATCGTCCACGGACGCAGCCTACCGTCTGATACCTGGCGAGTATCACAGCGTGTTGTATTGATCTTGGACGACGAGCGCGCGGCTCGCCGAGCATGGATCGCGTGAACGACACGAAGATCGCGCTGGTTACCGGCGCAAACAAGGGAATCGGTTTCGCTATCGCACAGGGCCTTGGGGCGACCGGCTGCACGGTCGCAGTGGGCGCGCGCGACGACGCAAGGCGCGAGGAGGCCGTCAATCATCTGCGCGCCGCGGGCGTCGACGCGTTCGGGGTGGCCCTCGACGTCACCGCCGACGACAGCGTCGCCGCGGCGGCAGCGACCATCGAGCGGACGGCGGGACGGCTCGACGTGCTCGTCAACAACGCGGGTATCTCCGGCGGCACCGACGGTGGCGCGCAGGATCCGACGACGCTCGACCTCGACGTCGTCCGCACCGTCCTCGACACGAACGTGTTCGGGGTCGTCCGGGTGACGAATGCGATGCTCCCGCTGCTCCGCCGCGCGAACTCACCGCGCATCGTCAACATGTCGAGCAACATGGGCTCACTGACCCTGCAGACCGGCCCGATCATGGCCGCGTACGCACCGTCGAAGTCGATGCTTAACAGCCTCACGGTGCAGTACGCCCGCCGCCTCGCCGACACGAACATCATTGTGAACGCGGGCTGTCCCGGCTACGTGGCGACCGACTTCACCGGCTTCAACGCGCCGCGGACGCCGGAGCAGGGTGCCGCGATCGCGATCCGGCTCGCCACCCTGCCGGATGACGGGCCGCGCGGCGGTTTCTTCGACGACGAGGGCGTCGTCGCCTGGTGACCCCGGACGGACGGGAAGGACGGTGCGGGCTGACGCCGTCCCTCCCGTCCGTCACTGTGGTGCGTCACGCGACCGGGAGCATTGCGCAGCTCGGTTTGACGGTCGCGGCCCTGGCGTCGTCCTCACCTCCGGCAACACGTTCACCCCGTTCCCGCTCAACACATTGACACCGTCGGTACCCACGGCGGTCCGCGGACTCCGCCCCGTTTGGCGACAGTCCTAACGCAGCGGGGCGAACGCCAGCCGCAGCCGGTGGGGCGCGGCGTGCAGCCGGTACCGCGGCAGCACCCCGGGTCCGCACGAGGCCGAGCCGATGCCGTTGTGGGCCAGGTCGAGGTGCAGGTGGATTCGCTCCTCCGGGGTGAGCTCGTGGGGGTGTTGGGCGCGGTCGAGGGCGTGGGTACTCCACCGGCGCGCCGAGAAGTCGAACACGGGATGGCCCTCGACGCGCAGCCCGGTGCCGTCGGCCGCACGGAAGCACGCCCAGCGGGTGTCGGTCCGGTTGCCGTTCTCCTGGGGTCGGAGGTAGGGAGTCTGGAGCTCGTCGACCGTGCGCGTGTGGCGCCCGACCCGCGCCGCCCGCCGGATGTCCGGGTACGCCTCACCCGGCCCGCGCCCGAACCACTCGACGGTGCCCAGCTCGGGCGGCAGCCCCAGGTGGACCCCCAGCCGGGGCAGCGGGCAGGGCCACGTTCCGTCGGGTTCGGTGTCCAGGGTCAGCAGGAGGCGATCCGCGTCGCCGGACCAGGTGTAGGTGACCAGCGTCCCCAGGTCACTGGCAGCGGCGGCCACGCGGGTCCGCACGACGAGAGCGTCGTCGTCCACCGTCGTGGCGATGTGGCGTTCGGTGAGCCGGTCCAGCCCGATCCGGCGCCACTCGGCCGCCACGGAGACGCCGTGTCGCGCGTGGTCGTTGTCGGTGGGGGCGCGCCACAGGTCCAGCCGAGGGGGCGTCACCGCGATGCCCGAGATGGTGCGTAGCGCACCCGAGTCGGGATCGAACGTCGCCGGCCCGAGGGTGAGCACCCCCTCACCGCGGGCCGGGTCCGCTCCCGCCGGGACGGGGCGGAGAAGCGGAGCGCCGCCGGCCAGGGCCTGCCCCCAGGCCACCTCGTGCCCCTCCGGCGCCCAGGGGCATTCGCGGTCGAGGACGGCCCGCACGTCCAGCCAGGTCTCACCCCCTGTCTCCGGTGTTTCGGGCAACCTGGGCAGCTCCACCTCGGTGGTGCCGCCGGGTGGGAGGACGTCGACGTCGAGGTGCCCCTCGACGGCAACGGTGCCCTCCCGGGTCAGGCTCCAGTGGAAGGTGAGCCCCGAAGTGTCGGCGAAGTCCCGGGTGTTGGTGACGCGGACGGTCCCGGATTCGGGGTGGGGTTTGATCCGCACCGGTTCGTGGATCTTCGCGAGTTCCACGAGGCCGGGGCTGGGTTCCCGGTCGGGAAAGAGCAGCCCGTCGGCGACGAAGTTGCCGTCGTGCAGCTCCTCACCGAAGTCGCCCCCGTAGGCGAACCACTCGGTGCCGTCGGGTTCGCGGCGCCGGATCCCGTGGTCGATCCACTCCCACACGAAGCCGCCCTGGCAGCGGTCGTGGGACTCGAAGAGGTCCCGGTAGTCGGCCAGCCCGCCCGGCCCGGTGCCCATGGCGTGGGCGTACTCGCACAGTACGAACGGCAGCGAGCGCCGGTGCGCGTCGTTGGCCGGGTCCGCTGTCGTGGGCTCGGCGTGGCGACCGATCGCGTCGACCTCCCCATGGGGGGTGTACATGCGTGAGTAGACGTCCACGTACGGGCTGTCCGGGTCACCCTCGTAGTGGATGGGCCGGCCGGGGTCGCGCTGGCGGGTCCACTCCGCCATGGTCCGCAGGTTCTGCCCGGTGCCGGACTCGTTGCCCAGCGACCACAGGATCACGCTGGGGTGGTTCTTGTCGCGTTCCACCATGCGGCGCATCCGTTGCAGCATCGCCTCGCCCCACCGGGCGTCGTCGCTGGGGTTGCCCCGCCAGCCGACCTGCTCGAAACCGTGGGTCTCCAGGTCGCACTCGTCGATGACCCACAGGCCGTACTCGTCGCACAGGTCGAGGAAGTCCGGGTGGGGCGGGTAGTGGCTGGTGCGCACGGCGTTGATGTTGTGGCGCTTCATGAGCAGCGCGTCCTCGCGCATGGTGGCGTGGTCCAGCGCCCGACCGTGGTCGGGGTGCCACTCGTGCCGGTTCACTCCGCGCAGCGTCAGGGGGCGCCCGTTGACGCGCAGCGTCCCGCCCGAGACGTCCACGGTACGGAAACCGACGCGTACCGGAACGCGCTCGGCCGTGGTGGCGAGCACACCGTGGTAGAGCCGGGGGACCTCGGCCGACCAGGGGTCGACGGGGCCGACCTCGTGCGTGGTGTTGGCGGGGGCTTCGACCAGGCCGAGCTCGGCCACGGTGATCCGGGCCTCGGCGTCGGTGTCGACGCGCAGCGTCCCGGTTCCGGTGGTGTGGTCGTAGCCGGCGTGGACGAAGAAGTCGTCGATCCCCGCGGTGGGGCGAGACAGCAGCCGGACGTCGCGGAAGATGCCCGACAGCCACCACATGTCCTGGTCCTCCAGGTAGCTGGCCGCCGAGAACTGGTGCACCCGGACCGCGAGCGTGTTGCCCCGGAGACGCAGCAGTGCCGCCACGTCGAACTCGGTGGGTAGGCGGCTGCCGGTGGAGTGGCCCAGCCGGGTGCCGTTCAGCCAGACCGCGAAGCAGGAGTCCACCCCCTCGAACCGCAGGACGGCCGGTCCCTGGGGCCAGTCACCGGGCAGGTCGAAGACGCGGCGGTAGTCACCGGTGGGGTTGTCGTCGGGCACGTGTGGCGGGTCGATGGGGAAGGGGTAGCTGATGTTGGTGTAGGCCGGCCGGCCGTGCCCGTGCAGCTGCCAGTGCGCGGGCACTGGCAGCGTGTGCCACTTCGAGTCGTCGAATTCGGGGTCCTCGAACCCGCCGGTGGGGGCGTCGGCGCGGGGCAGCAGCCGGAACCGCCAGGTACCGTTCAGGTCGAGCTCGGCGGCGTCGGACTCGAAGCGCGCGCGGGCCGGCCGGATGCCGGACGAGGGGGTGTGGCTCTCGTAGTAGGGCGGACACTCCTGGTGCGTGCTGGTCACGTGGCTCCTCAACGCGGTCGGGACGGGGGGTGGCGCGTGACGCCCGGCACGCCGGTGTCACTCGGTGGACTCGAACTCTTCGGGCACCCGGACGGGGCGCAGGAAAGCCCAGGTGGCGAGTAGTGCCGAGAAGACGAGCATGCCGATGCCCGACCACAGGTTGATGTTGAATCCGGCCGCCTGCTCGATGTCCTCCGGTGACGGGTTCAGGCCCATGAGGCTCAGGACCACGCCGTAGATGACGAACAGCAGGGCGATGACCAGCCTGATGTCGAACGGGCTGGCGGTGCGGCGGTTGTGCTGGGACTCGCCGGGGGTCGAGGTGCTCATCCGGTTTGCCTCCTCGTCAGCCGAAGATGAGGTTGAGTGCGATGGTGAGCGCGAGGACTAGGCCGGCCATCAGGCCCGGCTTGCGGTACCATCCCGCGTCCTCGCCGGTCGTGGAGGCCGTCCGGGATTCCTTGGGGGTCAGCGAGTAGACCAGGCCGACCAGCTCGGACTCGGGCTTGGGCCGGGTGCGCAGGCTGACCACGACGCTGACCGCGATGTCGACGACGAACGCGGCTCCCGCGCCGACGAAGCTCGCCCCCTGACCGGGAAGGTCGAGCACGCCGGTCTCGGCGAGCCCGAACACCGTCACGGCCGAGACGGTGCCCATCACCAGCCCGCTCCAGCCGGCGGCCGGGGTCATCCGCTTCCAGAACATGCCGAGGATGAACGTGGCGAACAGTGGCGCGTTGAAGAACGAGAACAGTTGCTGGAGGTAGTCCATCAGGTTCTCGTAGCTGGAGGCGATGAACGCCGTGCCGATGGCCCCCACGGTGGCGCCGACCGTCACCCACGGCCCCATGTTCAGGTAGTAGCTGTCCGGCCTGTCGCGGACGATGTAGGCCTGCCAGATGTCGTAGGTGAACACCGTGTTGAACGAGCTGAGGTTGGCCGCCATCCCGGCCATGAAGGAGGCGAGCAGCCCCGCCAGGGCGACGCCGAGTATGCCGTTGGGCAGCAGGTCGCGCATCAGTAGCAGGATCGCGTCGTTGTAGTCGACGTTGGTGGCCTCGCCCGCCTTGTGGGCGACCATCTCCGAGACCGAGACGCCGGCGATCATGCCCGGGATGACGACGATGAACGGGATGAGCAGCTTGGGGACGGCGCCGATGATCGGGGTTCGCTGGGCCGCCGACATGCTCTTGGAGGCCATGGCGCGCTGCACCTCGACGAAGTTCGTGGTCCAGTATCCGAAGGCGAGCACGAACCCGAGTCCGAAGACGATGCCGAGGATACTGAGGAAGTTGTTCGCGAACCCGGTGAGCTCGTTGCCGGGCCAGGCGGAGAGCTGCTCGGCACCGCCGGGGCTGTCGCTGACGCGCTCCACCAGTCCGGACCAGCCGCCCACGTTGTACAACCCCACGAGGGTCAGCGGCAGAAGCGCCGCGACGATGACGAAGAACTGCAGAACCTCGTTGTAGATCGCCGCGGACAGCCCGCCGAGCGCGGTGTAGGTGAGCACGACGACCGAGGCGGCGACCAGCGAGACCCACAGTGGCCAGCCCAGGAGCAGGTTGACGATGCTGGCCAGCAGGAACAGGTTGATGCCCGCGATGAGAATCTGGGCGGTCGCGAAGCTGATGCCGTTGACCAGGTGCGCGGCCCTGCCGAAGCGGAACAGCATGAACTCCGGGACGCTGCGCACCCTGGAGCCGTAGTAGAACGGCATCATCACGATGCCCAGGAAGAGCATGGCCGGTACGGCGCCCACCCAGAAGTAGTGCATCGTTGGCATGCCGTACTGGGCGCCGTTGGCCGACATGCCGATGATCTCGATGGCGCCGAGGTTCGCCGCGATGAAGGCGATCCCGGTCACCCACGCCGGCAGTGACCGTCCGGAGAGGAAGAAGTCCAGACTGGTGGAGACCGAGCGTCGTGCCAGGAGTCCAACCCCCAGGACGAACACGAAGTACAACGCCAGCAGCGCGTAGTCGATCGCGCTGGCGTCCAGCCGTAGCTGCTCTTGGGCTAGCGCATGCACGCCGGCAGTCCTCTCTGCGAACGTGGTTGGTGGAACGGCACGGTCATCCCGCGCCGGTGATACGCATCACGTGCACCACCAGTGCCCATGTCGGGCGGTAGGTCAAACACGATCAAACCAGATCCCTCAGAAAGACGCATCACCAGCGGTGGCCTGCGGCTCGATGGTAGTGCGCCGCGGAGGAACGCATCCCTTCAACACTGCCACCAGGCGCGCTGGGGACAGGAGATCAAACGACCCGGAGCTGTTGACACCTGCCGCACACATGAAAAACTTAATCCAACACATTTCAACAGCAACAACCAGGGGCGTGGTGTTCACCGGGGCGCGCACCCACGTGCCCGGTCGGGTGCCGCCGGGAGCAGGGAAGGGGCGCGGATGCTGGCCGCCCAGCGGCAGGAGCTGATACTCGAACGGGTGCAACGCTCCGGCGCGGTGCGGGTCACCGATCTCGTGGCGAGCTTCGCGGTGTCGGACATGACCATCCGGCGCGACCTGGACGCGCTGGAGAGCCGGGGCGCGATCCGCAAGGTGCACGGCGGTGCCGTGGCATCCTCCGGCACCAGCACCGAAGAGCCCGGGTTCGAGGCCAAGTCCCTACGCCAGGAACGCGAGAAGCACGCCATCGCCCGCGAGGCGGCCCGCCTCGTCGAACCCAACACGGCGGTCGGGCTGTCCGCGGGAACCACGACACGCACCGTCGCCGAGTACCTGCGCGACGTTCCCGGACTGACCGTGGTGACGAACAGCCCGCGCGTGGCTGACGTGTTCTACCGGACCGCGCGCTCGGACCAGACCGTCGCGCTCACCGGCGGGTTCCGCACCCCCTCGGACGCTCTCGTGGGCCCCCTCGCCGTGAGCGCCGTACGCAGCCTGCACCTGGACACCCTCTTCCTCGGGGTGCACGGCATGCAGGAACAGGCCGGGTTCACCACCCCCAACATCATGGAGGCCGAGACCAACAGGGCCCTCGTGGAGGCGACCCGCACACTCGTGGTCGTCGCCGACCACACCAAATGGGGCACGGTGGGCCTGAGCACCATCGCACCGCTGACCCGGTGCGACGTCCTGGTCACCGACGCCGCGCTCAATCCCCGGGCACGCGAGACCCTCGCCGAACACGTGGACAGCGTGCGCACGGCCGAAACCGAGGGGACAGTGGGAACAGCGGAGCAGGCAGGCTGATGAGGAAGACATCCGCGCGGCTCGCCGACGGACGCGAGATCATCTACTTCGACGAGTCCGACGACGCGCGACACGAGACGCGGGATCCCCGCGCCCCCGCACCGCCACCGGCGGCCTCGGAACTACGGTTCGACCCGCTGCTGGAGGAATGGGTGATCATGGCCGCCCACCGGCAGGGGCGCACCCACCTGCCCGCCAGTGACGAGTGCCCGCTGTGCCCCTCCAGCGAGGGGCGCCACACCGAGATCCCCGCGTCCTCCTACGACGTGGTGGCCTTCGAGAACCGATTTCCGGCGCTGGCGTTCGGCGAGCCGCCCCACGACACCACCGAGGAGCTGCCGGTGCCCCGGAGCGTGGGGGAGGGGCGCTGCGAGGTGCTGTGCTTCGCCGCGGACCACGACGCCTCGTTCGTCGACCTCAGCCCCCGGCGCGTGCGCACCATCGTCGACGTGTGGGCCGACCGCACCGGCGCGCTGTCCGAAACACCCGGTGTGGCGGAGGTGTTCTGCTTCGAGAACCGCGGACGCGAGATCGGGGTAACGCTGCACCACCCGCACGGCCAGATCTACGGCTACCCGTTCCTCACCCCCCGCACCCGCCGGACACTCGACTCCGCCCGCCGCTACCGCGAACGCACCGGGGGCGACCTCTTCGCCGACGACCTGCGGGCCGAGCGGGACGCGGGAACGCGTGTGGTACGCCGGACCGAGCACTGGACAGCGTTCGTGCCGGCCGCCGCACGGTGGCCCGTCGAGCTGCGGGTCTACCCCAACCGGCGGGTCGCGGACCTGCCCGCGTTGACCGACGCGGAACGCGACGACTTCAGCCTGCTCTACCTCGACCTCCTCGGACGCCTGGACCGGATGTTCGACACCCCCCTGCCCTACGTCGCCGCCTGGCACCAGGCCCCCACCCGCACCCAGCGCGACCTGGCCTACCTGCACCTGGAGCTCTTCTCCGTACGTCGCGCACCGGGCAAGCTCAAGTACCTCGCCGGGTCCGAGGCCGCCATGGGCGTCTTCGTCAACGACGTCCTGCCCGAGACCACCGCCCAGCGACTCCGGGAGCTCGCACCGTGAAACTACTGGTCACCGGAGGTGCCGGCTACATCGGCAGCGTCGTCACCGCACTGCTGCTGCGAGCCGGCCACACCGTCACCGTGCTCGACGACCTCTCCACCGGCCACCGCGACGCGGTACCGCCGGCCGCGTCGTTCGTCGAGACCGACGTGACCAACGCGGCCGACATCCTCGATCCCTCCTACCACGCAGTACTGCACTTCGCCGCGAAATCCCTGGTCAGCGAGTCCACCCGGGATCCGGGGGGCTACTGGCGCACCAACGTCGCCGGAACCCTGGCCCTGCTGGAGGCCACGCGTCACCACGGCACCGAACGCGTCGTGTTCTCCTCCACCGCGGCCGTCTACGGCGACCCCACCTCGACCCCGATCGTCGAGACCGACCCGCCACTGCCCACCAACCCGTACGGGGCCAGCAAACTGTCCGTCGACCGGATGCTGGAATCCTGGGCCGACGCCTACGGGATCGGGGCGGTGAGCCTGCGCTACTTCAACGTCGCCGGAGCCCACGGCCACCTCGGGGAGCGGCACGACCCCGAAACCCACCTCGTCCCCAACCTGCTGCGGGTGGCCGCCGGCACCGTCGCGCACGCCCGGATCCACGGCACCGACTATCCGACACGCGACGGTTCGGCCGTGCGCGACTACCTCCACGTCGTCGACCTCGCCGACGCCCACCTGCGCGCCCTCGAAAGGGTCACACCGGGGGAGTTCCGGGTCTACAACCTCGGGACCGGCAGCGGCTACACCGTGCGCGAGATGCTCGACGCCGCCCGGCGGGTCACGGGCCACCCCGTACCCGCGGTGGAGGGGCCGCGCCGTCCGGGCGACCCCGCGGTGCTGGTCGCCGGTAACGAGCGCGCCCAGCGGGAGCTGGGATGGCGGGTGCACCGGACGATCGACGAGATCGTCGCCGACGCCTGGTCGTTCGTCCAGCGACAGGGAGCACGAACATGAACCACACCGCGGCGGAGTTCGAGCGGGCCTTCGGTCGCCCCCCAGAGGGGGTGTGGCGCGCACCGGGGCGAATCAACCTCATCGGCGAGCACACCGACTACAACGACGGGTTCGCACTGCCCATCGCCCTGGACCACGCCCTGTCCGTGGCCGCCGCGCGACGCGGCGACGGCGCCGTTCGGGTGCGCTCCCGGCAGGAGCCCGGCGAGATCGAGGTCGCGGTCGATGAGCTGGAGCCAGGGGCGGTGTCGGGGTGGGGAGCCTACCCCGCCGGAGCCGTCTGGGCGCTGCTGCGCCGCGGCCACCGGATCGGCGGGCTCGACCTGCTCGTCGACAGCACGATCCCGACCGGGGCGGGCCTGTCCTCCTCGGCCGCGCTGACCTGCGCCACGGTGCTGGCCGCGACACAGCTGTACGACGCCGACACCGACCGGATCAGCGTCGCCCGCGCGGCACAGCACGCCGAGAGCGAGTTCGTGGGAATGCCGTGCGGGATCCTGGACCAGTCCGCGGTGATGCTGGCCGAGCGGGGCCACGCCCTGTTCGTGGACACGCGCTCGCTGCGCACCGAACAGGTACCACTCGACCCGGCCGAGCACGGGCTGGCGTTGTTAACGATCGACACGCGCGCGCCACACACGCTGGTCGGGGGAGAGTACGCCGAACGCCGGAACCGCTGCGAGCGGGCGGCACGGCACCTGGGGGTCGCGGCGTTGCGGGACGTCGCCCCGGAACGGCTCCCCGACACCCTCGACGCGCTGGACGACGTGACCACGCGGCGCCGGGTGCGCCACGTGGTCACCGAGAACGAGCGGGTGACCCGGACCGTGGAGCTGCTGCGAGCGGGAAAGCTTCGCGACGTCGGCCCGCTGCTCACCGCTTCCCACACCTCGTTGCGCGACGACTACGAGGTCAGTGTCGCCGAGGTGGACACCGCCGTGGACGCGGCCCTGGCGGCGGGGGCGCTCGGGGCGCGCATCACGGGAGGCGGGTTCGGCGGGTGCGTCATCGCCCTGGTCGACGAGGACCGGGTCGACACCTGCGCGGACGCCGTGCGCGAGGCGTACCACCGTAACGGCTTCACCCCACCGGAGACCTTCACCGCCACCCCCTCCGACGGGGCGCGGAGGGTGCTCCTCCCCGCGGACTCCCGTTGATCTTGTCGCTGTCGTGAGTGTCGCCGAGTGACCGTGTCGACAGCGACAAGATCAACGTCGTTTCGGGCGGTAGGTGCCGGCCACCGTGGCGAGGACGTAGGCGGGACGGTAAATGTCCTCCCAGGTGAAGCGGACGATCCGCGAGTCGGGGTAGTAGGTCTGTAGGGCGTTCTGCCGCTGACGGTCGTGGGCCAGTGTCTTGGGCTGACCATGGGGAGCGAGGCCGTCACACTCACCGATCACCCGAAGGTCCTCCCACCACAGGTCCGCGACGGCGATGATCCGGCCGCGCGCGTCCGTGAAGACGCGTTGGAGGTCGCTGGGCGGCAGCCCGCCATCGACACAGACGAGACGGATGCGGGTCTCCAACGGGCTCTGCGCGCGACCGTCGGACAGCGGCCACCATCCGCGCACCCGACGGGAGCCCCTGCGGCGACGGTTGGCGGCGTCGAGCGTCGGGATGTCGGCGGGGTGGACCAACCCGTGGTTGAGCGCGGAGTCGATCAGGCACACACCGGTCTCACGGTCGACATGGAGCAGGGTGTCACGGAGGGTACGGCCCGGGGTGCTCAGGCGGATACCGGTTTCGGTTGCCGTGATCTCGTCATCGGCGGTGTCCCAGGTATGTAGGTGGATGCCACGCACGTGCCGCTGGGCACCCAGTGCGGGGATGACCATGTGTACGTCGCGGCCGTTCCACGGCGGCAGGCCCTGCATGCCCCACAGACGGGCGGCGGTGTCGCCGCCGGCGAACGCCGCGCGGCCGAGCGCGAGCTGGGCGGCCATGACTCGCTGGTGCAGCCGCTGGTCCTCGTCGGCGGGTTCGCACAGGCCCCGGACGGCGTACACGCGCGGATACACCCTGGCCCAGTGCCGGCCGCGGAGCAGCCGACGGACGATCCCGTCGTCGGCGCCGCAGGCCAACGCCTGGTCCCGAGTGACGAATCCGTACTGTTGCGCGGCCAGCGCCGCGGCATGGTGGGCAGGGGCGGAAAAGGCGGCGCCCGGACCAGGCGAGGAAGGAGTGCGCATACCGCCGATGCTGTCGTCCGCCGCAGCCGGAATCCACCCCGAGATCCCCCTTGTGGATCCCCAAACTCCCGTCGATCTTGTAGCTATCGACACGGTCACTCGGCGACACTCACGACAGCGACAAGATCAACACGTGAGAGGGAACCAATGTCTGAACCCTCAGCCGGCAGCGCCGCGGAGCACCGAGCCGGCGGTGCCACCGACGCCCTCGGCCTGGGCCGCGACATAGCCGCCGGAGGGGTGGATCCGGTCGAGCACTGCGCGGACTCGCTGGAACGGGCCGACGCCCCCGAGGCGCGGCACGCCTTCATCACCCGCACGCCGCGGCGCGCCCGCGACGAGGCCGCTGCCAGCCGGCGGCGCCACCGCGACGGCGCCGCCCACGGCCCACTCGACGGGGTCCCCATCGCCGTCAAGGACCTGTTCGACGTCGCGGGCACCCCCACCACCGCCGGCTCGGCGACACTCCGCGACGCCGCACCCGCGACCACCGACGCCACCATCGTGGCCAACGCGGCCGCCGCCGGCATGGTGTGTGTGGGCAAGACCAACCTCAGCGAGTTCGCCTACTCCGGACTCGGTCTGAACGCGACGTTCGGCACCCCACCCAACCCCCACACCCCCGGCGGGATCCCCGGCGGGTCGTCGTCGGGGTCGGCCGTGGCCGTCGCCACCGGTGTGGCGCCCTGCGCCCTCGGCACCGATACGTCGGGCTCGGTCCGGGTGCCCGCCACGTTCTGCGGGCTCGTCGGGTTCCGGCCCAGCACGAGCCGGCTCGACCAGACCGGGGTGTACCCGCTCGCGCCCACTCTCGACAGTGTCGGTCCTCTCACCCGGACCGTCCCCGACGCGGCCGCGCTCGATGCCGTGCTGCGTGGCCGCGTCCCGACCCCGGTGCGTCCACCGGAGCCCGCCGAGCTCGACGTGCTCGTACCCGAGGGGGTGCTCACCGAGGATTTGGACGACGAGGTGCGGCGGCGGTTCGAGGCGGCTCTCGAACGGCTGGAACGCGGCGGGGCGCGCATCCGGTACGGGCGGGTACCGGCTGTCGAGGCGGTCCCGCCGCTGTTCCGCGACCACGGCACCCTCGTGGCCGCCGAGGCCCACCGCACCCACGCCGCCACCGTGCGCGGCGCCGACGCCGACCGGATAGACCCGCGGATCCTGCACCGGCTGCGCCAGGGTGAGGCGGTGCTGCGGGACAGCTACGACCTGCTGCTGCGGCGGCGCGCGGAGCTGCGCCGGGAGGCCAACGCCCTCCTGGGGACCACGGTCCTGGTGTACCCCACGGTTCCGGCAACCGCTCCCGAGCGGGCGCTCGTGGAGGCCGACCCGGTCAGCTACGCTCGGGTGAACGCGCGGGTGCTGCGCAACACCATGGTGGGGAGCTTCCTCGACCTGCCCAGCCTCACCCTGCCCGCCGGCGGCTCCGGGGCCGGCCGCACCGTCGGTGTTTCGGTGTCGGGTCCCACCGGTGCCGACGACCGGGTGCTCGCCGCGGCGGCCGCGGTCGAGTCCGTCCTCGCGCGGTAGCCGCGCGGCGGCACTTCTCAGCCGGTCGGAGAACTCCGACGAACCGTTTCGCCATCCCGGAGATCCCATGACCCGAACCGAGCCCACCAGCGGCTCACCGATCGCCGGAACGAACGGCCTGCCCACGGCCGCACTCGCCGGTCTGGACGCCGCGCCCGTCGAGGCGCGTTCCCTGCCACGAAGCCCCACGAGCCCGGCCGAGGTCCGCTCCGCCGGGCTGCGGCTGCGGGACCTGTGGCTGCCGGCGGTCACGCTGCACCGCGAGGCGCTGGAGCACAACCTGGACCGGTTCGCCCGCTGGTGCGCCGAGCGCGGCGTCGACCTGGCACCGCACGGCAAGACGACCATGTCGCCCCACCTGTGGTCGGCCCAGCTGGGCCGGGGAGCCTGGGGGCTCACCGCCGCCACCGTGGCCCAGGCCCGGGTGATGCGGCGGTTCGGTGCCCAGCGGGTCATCATCGCCAACGAGGTCGTGGAGCCCGGGCCGCTGGCCTGGCTCTCCGACGCCCTGGCCGAGCCCGACTTCGCGCCGATGTGCCTGGTCGACTCACTGGCCGGGCTCGAACTGATGGAACGCGAGCTGGAGGCCGCTCCCCGCCCGATGCCGGTACTCGTGGAGCTGGGGGTGCCGGGCCGGCGCACCGGGGTGCGTGAACTCGACGACGCCCTGGCCCTCGCCGGGCGGATCTCGCGCAGCACCCAGCTGGAACTCGTGGGGGTGGAGGGCTACGAAGGGGTGCTCCCGCAGCGGCGGGACGGCGACGCCCCCGAGCGGGTCCGTGACTGGCTGGGGCGGCTGACCGAGTTCATTCGGCGCGCCGCCGCCCACGGGCTGTTCGCCACCACCAGCGAGGTGGTCGTGACCGCCGGCGGCAGCGGCTACCCCGACCTCGTGGCCGACGCCTTCGCCGAGCTGGTTGGGCTGTCCCCACCGGTGAGGCCGATCGTGCGCTCCGGGTGCTACCTCACCCACGACGACCTCCTCATGGAACGCGCCTCGCCGCTGCGCTCCGAAGCCGGGCCCGAGCCGCTGCGGCCCGCGCTCTCGTGCTTCGCCCGGGTGCTGTCCCGCCCCGAACCCCGCCGGGCCCTGCTCGGTGCCGGAAAGCGGGACGTCTCCTTCGACATCGACCTGCCTGTTGTCCGTGCCGTCCTGCGCGAGGGGGACCGCATCCCCATCGAGGGCAGGGCGCGGGTCACCGAGCTCAACGACCACCACGGGTTCCTCGACCTGGCCGAGGGCGAGTCCGGGCTCGTGGAGGTCGGCGACGTGGTCGAGCTCGGGCTGTCCCACCCCTGCACCGTGTTCGACAAGTGGCCGCTGATCCCGGTCCTCGACACCGGCGACCGTGTCGTCGACGCCGTGCGCACCCTGTTCTAGGGGCGGTGTGGTGTCACAGCGGCCCTTCGGGGGCGGGGGTCCCGAGCGTGGCGGGGTTCCGGTGACGCGCCGGGCCCGCCACGCTCGTCGGGTCGGGCCTAGCCACCGCCTAACATCTGGCTCGGCAACCAGGTCACGAGACCGGGGAAGAGACACAGGATCACGATGGCCAGCGCGAGCACCCCGACGTAGGGCAACGCGCCCGTGAGGATGTGCTGCAGCGGGATCCTCGGCGCGATCCCCTGGACCACGTACAGGTTCAACCCCACGGGGGGCGTGATCAGGCCCATCTCCATGTTGAGGGTCATCACCACGCCGAACCAGACCGGGTCGAAACCGAGTTCGGTGACGATGGGGAAAAGCACCGGCATGGTGATCAGGATGATCGCCACGGGTGGGATGAAGAACCCGAGGACCAGGAAGATCGCGTTCATCGCCAGGAAGATGACCCACCGGTTGACGTCGAGCCCGGCGACGACCTCGGCGAGCTCCTGGGGCACCCCCAGGAAACTGAGCACCTGGCCGAGCACCGCGGAGAACGCCACGATCATCAGGATCATGGTGCCGGTGCGGGTCGCCTCCAACCCGACGTCGCGGATCCGTCGCCAGCCCAGCGACCGGTAGACGACGGCGACGAGCACGAACGCCGCCAGGGCTCCCACGGCCGCCGCCTCGCTGGGGGTGGCGATGCCCAGGTACATGGCGGCGAGCACGCACACGATGAGCGCCAGGAACGGCAGCACCTTGCCGAGTTTGCGCACCCGGTCGCCCCACGAGTACCGCTCGGCCTCGGCGATCGGGCGGGGAGCCTCCTCGACGCCCGAGGCGTCGTCGCCCCCGTTGCCCGCGCCGGCGGTGACCGGAACCACCGGGGCACCGGTGCGGGCGCGCTTCAGGGTCAGCGCGACGAAGATCCACACACAGAACAGCAGGGTGATCAGAACGCCGGGGCCGACGCCGCCGAGGAACAGCTGCCCGATCGACTGCTCGGTGGAGATGCCGTACAGGATCAGGGTGACGCTGGGCGGGATGAGAATCCCGAGCGTGCCACCCGCCACGATCGCGCCCGTGGCGACGTCATTGGGGTAGCCGCGGCGCACCATCTCCGGGATCGCGATCTTGCCGATCGCTGCGGAGGTGGCCGGGCTCGACCCGGTCAGCGCGGCGAACATGGCACAGGCCACCACGGCGCTCATCGCCAACCCGCCGCGTATCCGGCCGAGCCACATGTGCGCGGCTTCCAGCAGGTCCTCGCTGGCCTTCGAGCGGCCGAACACCGCTCCCATCAGGATGAACAGCGGGATGGCCAGCAACGCGAAGCTGTTGAGCGAGTCGAAGACGAAGTTGCCGAAGAAACCGAACTGTGCCGGTGTCAGGAACAGGACGACCGCCAGCAGGGCGGTGAGCCCGAGCGCGAACGCCACCGGAACGCCCAGGGCCAGCAGCACCAGCAGGATGATGCCGACGATGGCCCCAACAGCCAGGCCGCTCAATGCCCGGGCCCTCCCTCCACTGGTTCGTCGGGCTGGTCGGGCGCGGTGTCGCCCAGTTCGCCCTCGCGTAGCGCGCGGAACAGGCCGGCGACGACGCTCAGGTACTGCAGCCCGATCAGTGCCATGCCCACCGGAAGAATCGCGTAGGGGTAGGCCAGTGGCGGGTTCCACGCCGTGCCCGACCGCGCGCCGGTCTCCACGGCCTCCCACCACATGAAGCCGCTGATCCCGGCGATCGTGAGCACCAGGACGAGCCCCAGCGCAGCGGCGAGCAGCCGCGCCCCGATCTGGAGCCGCCCCGGCAGGTTCTTCACGACGAGGGTGATGCGGACGTGGTCGCCGTGCCGTAGGCCGTATGCTCCACCGACGAAGGCGGCGAACATCAGTAGATAGATCGACAGCTCGGTCTGCCAGATCGTCGACGCGCCGAGCAGGTAGCGCAGCGCGACGCCGTAGCAGATCACCAGCATCGAGGTGATGATCAGAATGCCGCTGACGTACCCGGCCAACCCGGACAGCCAGTCGACACCACGTAGGAAGCGGGATCTAGGCACTACTCTCCTTCTGACGCGCCGGGGCCACCGGGCCCCGGCGCAACGGCTCGCGTGAGGGAAGGGGAGAGAGGCCCTACTCGGCGGGGACGCTCTCGCCGAGTTCGAGGAGCTCCTCGCCGCCCTCGACCTCCTCACCGAAGCTCTCCCAGGCGGGCTGGGACGCTTCGCGCCACTCGTCGAAGTCGGAGTCCGACATCTCGACGACCTCGACGCCGTTCTCCTCGAACTCCTCGTGCACCCGCTGGTCGTCCTCCTCCGAGGCGGTGTAGGCGAACTCCTGGAGGTCGGCCCCGACCTCGTCGACGGTCTCCTGCTGTTCCTCGGTGAGCTGGTCGTAGGACTCGGTGCCGATGATGAGCGGCTCGAACATGAACCAGAAGGTGTTGCCGCCCGCCGGCGAGGTGAAGGTCTCGACCTGCTCGTACAGCCGGTAGGAGCTGAACGAGGAGGTGGAGGTGATGGCGCTGTCGAGCGTCCCGGTCTGCAGCGCGTTGTAGATGTCCGAGGACGGCATGCTGGACAGGCCGAAGCCGACATCCTCCAGCATCTCCTCGACCTTGGGTCCGGCGGCCCGTGTCACGCTGCCGGAGGGCACGTCATCGGGAGTGCGGATGGGCTCATCGCCGGCGGTGCCGAGGGCCCCGGCGTTCCACACCCAGGTCAGGATGCGCACACCGTTCTCCTCGGAGATCTCGGCGATGCGGTCACCGATCTCGCTGTCCTTCCAGTTCTGCGCCTGGGCGTGGTTGCGCACCATCGCCGGCATCAGGGTCATGCTGAACTCGGGGACGTCACCGGCGGCGTAGTCCAGGGGGTACACCGACATGTCGAGTGTCTGCTCGCGGATGGCGCTGTACTGCTCGGTCGGGTCCTCGATCAGGGAGTTGTTCGGGTGGAGCTCGACGGTGACGCTTCCGTCGGTGCGCTCCTCGACCTGCTCGGCGAAGCGTTCCGCGAGCACGGCTCGGAAGTCGCCCTCGCCGTCCTCGGCCGCGGGCCACTGGTGGGAGAGCCGCAGCGTCACCTCACCGTCGTCCGTGGGGCCGGACGCGAGCCCGCATCCGCTGAGCAGCGCGCCGCTCGCGAGTAGCGCGCCCGTACCCGTCAGGTAGCGCGAAAAGCGTTGTTGTCGCGTCATGCCGCGACTCCTCTCCGGGGGATTCCTCATTGGCTGTTGGGGGGTATTGAGCTGTCTGTGACGCGGCTCACCGCACCGTCCACGAGCGTTGATACAAGTACGTCACACCTGCACAGGTCAATATCAATCCGGGACATACGGGGACACAGTGGAACGAGGAGCGGAAAATTTAACAATTCGTTACTTTACTGGTGCGTATCGTGTTCCCGGTGCGGGGTGTCCTGCGAGCCCCCGTGCGGGGTGGCCGCCGCCGTGGGGCGCCGCTTGTTCACTACTTGAAACCGGTGTTACTCGAAAGGTAAATAGAGAAAACAACTGGCACGACAGAACGGCGTGGACGGGTGGGCGGCATCGCGCTCGTCCCGCGGCGTTCCGTGGTCGCCAGCCCCGCCCGACCCCGACCCCCCAGCGGGCAGGAGCGAGAACCATGGGAGCCCTGAAAGATCTCCGTAAAGCCAGGAAACGTGGCGACCTCGCCCAACGCGTTACCGTGGAGGTGGTCCGCGAAGGGGACACCGTGCGTGAGGCCCGGTTGTCCGCCCTCGCCCCGACATTGGAGTCCGGTACCCTCGCCGACATTCCCTTCGCCAACGCCCACGAGGCCCCTGACGACGTCGTGCTGCGCCGTAAGGTCGGCCGCGACTGGCACCCCGTCACCGCGGCGGACTTCGCCGGTGAGGTCGACGCCGTCGCCCGGGGACTCATCGCCGCCGGCGTGTCTCCCGGCGGCAGGGTCGCCCTGATGTCCCGCACCCGCTACGAGTGGACCCTGCTCGACTTCGCGATCTGGGCCGCTGGGGGACAGACCGTCCCCATCTATCCCACCTCCTCGGATGACCAGGTCTCCTGGATCCTGCGCGACTCCGGCGCCGAGCTGCTCGTGGTGGAGACCGCGGACAACGCGCGTGTCGCCGCCGACGCCGTCGCCTCCCTGGACGAGCCGGTGCCGACCTGGCAGCTCGACGACGGAGCCATCGAGGACCTCCGCCAACGCGGCGGCGAGATCAGCGAGTCGGAGGTGACCGACCGGCGAAAGGCGGCCACGCCCGCCGACATCGCCACCATCGTCTACACCTCGGGCACCACCGGCCGCCCCAAGGGCTGCGTGATCACGCACGGCAACCTGCACGCGCAGGCGGCCAACACGGTCGAGCTGCTGCATCCCGTCTTCGTCGAGGTCACCCGGCAGACAGCGGCCACGCTGCTCTTCCTGCCGTTGGCCCACATCCTCGGCCGGTCCATCCAGATCGCCTGCCTGCAGGCGCGTATCGTGCTCGGCCACTGCCCGAGTATCCAACCCGACGAGCTGCGTCCGGAGCTGGCCACGTTCAAACCGACGTTCGTCGTCGGGGTGCCCTACCTGTTCGAACGCATCCACGACACGGCCCGCGCCACTGCCGAGCGGATGGGACGCGGCGCCTCCTTCGAGCGTGCCGACCGCGTCGCGGTGAGGGCCGGCGAAGCCAGGCTGGCGTGGTTCAACGGCGAGGGCCCACCGGGAGTGGGGCTGACCCTGGCCCGCGCGCTGTACGACCTGCTCGTCTACCGCCGGGTCCGCCAGGCGCTCGGTGGCCGACTCCGTTACGCGATCAGCGGCGGCGCGCCGCTGACCAGGCATCTCAACCTGTTCTTTTTCGGTACCGGGATCGTGATCTACGAGGGGTACGGGCTCACCGAGACCACCTCCGCGGCAACCGTGGTCCCTCCGCTGGGGCCACGGCCAGGAACCGTTGGCCTGCCCGTCCCCGGAACGGCGGTGCGTATCGCCGACGACGGGGAGGTGCTCATCCGCGGCAACATCGTGTTCGACTCCTACTGGAACAACCCCGCCGCCACCACGGAGGTGCTGGACGACGGGTGGTTCGCCACCGGCGACCTGGGCCACCTCGACACCGACGGCTACCTCACCATCACCGGACGCAAGAAGGACGTCCTTGTGACCAGTGGCGGCAAGAACGTCTTGCCGAGCGTGCTGGAGGACCGACTGCGCAGCCGCCCTCCGATCGGCCAGTGCCTGGTGGTGGGAGACAATCGCCCCTACGTGGCGGCGCTGGTCACCCTGGAGCGCGACGCGGTCGAACACTGGCTGAGGGTACGCGACCGCCCCACCGACACCCCGATCTCACAGCTGGTGGAGGACCCCGACCTGCGGGCCGACATCCAGGAGTCGGTGGACTACGCCAACGAGGCGGTGTCACGGGCGGAGGCCATTCGGGAGTTCCGCGTTATCGACGGTGAGTTCACCGAGGAGAACGGGCTGCTGACTCCCTCGATGAAAGTCAGACGCGCCGCGGTGGCCCGCTCCTACGCCGAGGAGATCGAGCGGCTGTACCAGGGAACCTAGGAGAGGTGGGAAACCAGCGTCACCCCGGTCGAGGCGCCGCGTTCCCGGAATTCCGGCGGGGTGCGAGGTCCCGAAGCCATGACCGCTCCGGTGGGGGCGCTGGCCCGAGTGCCGGCGAGCTCGGAGCAGGGTGTGCCCCTGTGGTGCGGCGGCGATCGCCGCCGCACCACAGGGGCGGTGTTTCGGTTCGGCGGGTCAGTTCGCGCTACAGGAGACGGTGGGCCAGGTCCAGTTGTCGTTGTGCTGGATGGTGACGCCCCAGTTGTTGCCGTTGCCGTTGGGTGTGGCGGTCAGCACCTGGGAGCTGGGCCAGTTGGCGTTGATGTTCCAGGTGGCGATGATCTCGGCGGGCTCCGGGACCTCCATCGTCACGGTCCAGTCGTCGGATCCGGACACCGAGACGTTGAGGTTGTACCGGTCGTCCCACTGCTCTCCCCCGGACAGGGTCGCGGTGCAACCGTCGTTACCTCCGCCGGGGTCACCGCCGGGGTCACCGCCGGAGGAGGAACCCACCGTTATGTTGGAGCTCCCGCTGCTTTCGTAACCCTCTGTCGCCATGATCATGTAATCATGGTTTCCCATGTTCATTCCGTTACTGGCCCATGCGTCGAAATGGTTGCCAGTGGTAATGGTTCCGCCTGTTCTTCTCGACTGCCGGACGCTCCAGTACTGGTCGAAGGTCGCGGTTCCCTCGATGGAGGGGGCGTCGACCCGCGTCGTACGGTAGATGTCGTAGGTGCCGCCATCGCTGGTGACCGTGCCCATGTAGTCACCCTCGGGCCGGTAGCTGCCCCAGTTGTCGACGATGTAGTACTCCACGAGCGGGTCTGTGGTCCACCCGTAGAGCGCCAGGTACGAGTTCCCGGAGGGGTTGAAGCTGCCCGAGTAGTCCACGGTCCTGCGCCCGCCGGTACTCCACCCCTTACCGACGACGAAGTTCCCGGTGTCGCTCCATGAGGTGCTGTAGTTGCCGCCGGGGCCCATTTCCATGGCGACCGAGCCCCCGCCATCGGTCCAGAACGAGTAGAAGTACCCGTCATGGGTGCCGGTCTCGTTCTCGGTGATGGTCTGCTGGGCACTGGCCGTTCCGGGCTGTAACGCCGCGACCGTGACCAGGGCTACCGCGACGGTGCAGACACGGCCGACGAAACGTCTGGTGCGGCCGCTTTCGCGGCTCCTCGGGCGTGTGGGGGAGTCGTTCATGTGCGTACTACCTCCTCGTGAGGGCTGGGTCAGGCAGCGCTGTACGAGTCGGCGGGGCTTTCGGCGGCCACGGGGACGGTCGCCGAGCCTGGGCGTCGTACAGCGCGGCGGGGTCGGATCGGGGGCTGTCGTGGGTCGATGGTCGAAACACCAGGTCGCGGTGTGTGACCTGATCTGACAGTGGGTGACCTCTGTCGATAACAGTGTTGGCTCGGTTTCGTTGGGATGTCAATAGTTTCACCAAAGATTGCGAAACCCATGTCTCGACCGGCACCCTTGAGGGGCCGTGTTTTCCCTGGCAATCGAGCTTTTCGGATGATCTGGTCGAGAGTGGCCATCGGATCTCGTGGAACAAAGATCAATATTGAGGGTTAGCAAGTCGAAACTTTTCGATATGTTTTCGGGGTTGTTCGGTTCATCCCCCGATCCTCGACGGCCACACGGGAGCGCGAGACGCGGGATCTTCCCCGCGGGAACGCGCCGCCGGTGTCCTCGTCGGGAAAGGCCGAGGGCAGGCGCGACGTTTCGGGGAGTTCGGGAGCGCTCGGGACTGTCTCGCGTAACGCCCCCTCGGCCGGTGTCGTCACACGTACCCCACCAGGAAGGGGTGAGGTGTCGGCGAACACGCTGGCCGGGCGCGCGGTGGTCACAGCCTCGCCGGACGGGCGAACGGAGGCGGTGGGCGCCTTCGGTCCCTGGTTCCACGTGCCCGAACCGCTAGGTTGGTGGGTCGCGGTCGTTACGCGATCGCGGGCGCAGAGAAAGGAGTGGTGACGTGTCCACCGTGAGTGTGCGCTACATCGTTGACGACATCGACGCGGCGATCGCGTTCTACACCCGCCGTTTCGGTTTTGAGGTGGAATTCCATCCCGGTCCCGGTTTCGCCGCGTTGTCTCGCGGGCCGCTTCGACTGCTGCTCAACACGCCGGGCGGTGGTGGCGGCGCCGGGCAGACGGACCCCGACGGCCGTGTACCGCATCCGGGCGGCTGGAACCGTGTGCAGTTCCAGGTGGACGATCTCGACGCGGAGGTGGCACGCCTGCGCGAGGCGGGGGCTCGGTTTCGCAACGAGGTCGTGGAGGGCCGCGGCGGCGCGCAGATCCTCGTTGAGGACCCCGCGGGCAACCCGGTCGAGCTGTTCGAGCCCAGGCGTTGAGGGGCGCGGACCCCGGGCTCTCCGGGGTGGGGATCACATCCGCACGGTGGCGGTGATGAGGCGGTGGTCGGTGTGCTGGCGGCCCGGGGCCGGGATGTGCACCCGGTAGGTGTCGGGCACCAGCTCCACGAGCTCGTTACGCAGAATCCAGTCGATCACGAGTCCGCCCCCACGCTCGGCCCTGGTGTTGGTGGTGGGCACCAGCGTGTCGTGGGGGTCGGCACCGCGCTGGCGCCAGTCGTCCTCGGCCAGGGCGTACAGCCCGGGGCTGTTCTCCCGCGTACCGGTCGTCGGGTCCCAGGCGCCGATGAGGGTGTCCAGGGCGCGGGTGTCGGCGACCCAGGGGGCCCCCACACCACCGGGCTGGTGGGCCTTGCGGCGTAGCCTTTGGGGTGCCCTTTCCCCCACCCGCTGCCAGTCCTTGTCGGGCAGGTGGGGGCCGCTCGCGGTGGCGTTGAGATCACCGGCCACGATCGTGGGCACGTCCTGTCCCGTCTGGGCGGCGAGGACCTCGGCCTCGGCGAGGCGGCGCGTGCCCGAGGAGAAGTGGAAATGGTGCAGCCGCACCCGCAGGTCGGGTGGGTCACCGGGTCCTTTGTCGCCGCCCGCGAGAACGAGCTCGGCGGTGTTGCGGAGCGCGGTGTTGGAGCAGGAGTGCTCGTCGGCCCAGGCGAGCAGGCGCAGCCGGGCGGTGTCGTAGAGGAGGGCGGGCGGGTGGTCGCTGCGGTCGCACCAGCCGATCTCGATCCCGTAGTGCGTCCCGAACACGCGGGACAGGGTGAGCGCGGCGGCGTATTTGCCACGGCCCCAGTTGGCCCACCACCGCACCGCCTCGTTGACCATGATCAGGGCGGGAGGTTCGGATACGTCGGCGAGGACGTCGTCGAAACGGGTGAAGTCGAAGTCGCGCGACCATCCCTGCTGGATGTTCAGTAACGCTAGGGGGAGGGTCGTCATGGGCCACCTCTCCTGACTGGCTGGCCGGAGTCGTCACAGGGCGTCCGGGACTCCCGGCGCGGGCCGAACCCCCCGGAGCGGGGACGCCCTTGGGCGTTACCGTCCTCCTGGAAGTGTCGATGCGACCGGGTCTCCACGTCCATGGTCGGGGAGGCGCGCTCGGCGCGGCCACCTCCGGGGCGCGGGTGTCGACCATGCCCTGGTCCCGGACAGAGCAGTCGGGCTAGTCGCCGGGTTCGTCGAGCCGTAGCGTGGTCGCGCCATGCCCGGTCCCGCCCTCTCACCATCACCGTCGACGATCTCCTCAGTGAGGTCGAACCGCTGCCGTACCCGCGACGGTGGACGCCGTGCTGCTGGCCTACGGGGTGAGTTGGGACGATCCCATGGGTTGCCTGGCTCCCCTCCTTGGGCGCCTCCACGGAGTGTTGGCCAGCCGGGGCACCCGCCTGCTGACCTCCTCCAACGAGCGGAGTGCCCCGTTGTCCCCCAGGCAGTCGTAGCGAGTCCGAACCTGTCCGATACCTTGCCCGAAGGTCTATCCGGGGGGAATTTACGGAAACTTCATCCGGGAGTGATATATGCGTGTTGCCATTATCGGGCAGGCGGAATTCGGAGAGGCGGTGCTCCGGCGACTGCTGGACGATGGTGTGACCGTTGCCGGTGTCGCGGCACCCGAGCCCACCGGTAACGGCCGGCGTGACCCGCTGTGGTCCGCGAGTGAGGCGAACGACATCCCTCGGGTATCGACCACGGCCCTGAAAGAGCCCAACGGCCTCGTGAAGTGGAAGGAACTCGAGGCCGACTTCTGCCTCATGGCGTTCGTCACCGAGTTCCTGCCGGACGAGGTGTTCACGCTTCCCAAGTACGGAACGGCGCAGTACCACCCCAGCCTGCTGCCGTCGTACCGCGGCAAGTCGGCGATCAACTGGGCCATCATCAACGGGGAGAAGGAGACCGGCCTGAGCGTCTTCTGGCCGGACGAGGGGATCGACACCGGACCGATCCTGTTGCAGAAGCGGTGCGAGATCGGTCCCGACGACACCGTGGGCAGCCTCTACTTCGACCGCCTGTTCCCCATGGGGGTGGACGCCATGTCCGAGGCGGTGTCACTGGTGGCGGCGGGAGAGGCGCCGCGCGTCGAGCAGGACCACGCCGCCGCGACGTTCGAGCCCGGATGCCGTGACCAGCACGCCGAGATCCACTGGCACCGTCCGGCACGGGTGGTATACGACCTGATCCGGGGCTGTGACCCCCGGCCGGGCGCGTGGACCCTCTTCAACGAGGAGAGGCTGCGGTTCTTCGACTGCCGTCTCACCGGGGAGCGGCGTCCCGGGATGCCCGGGCAGGTTCTCGACATCGACGACGAGGGCTTCTCGATCCGGCTCAACGGCGGTGTGCTCCGCGTCGGACGGGTTCGGCACACCGGCAGGAGCAAGGTCCCCGCCGGGGAGTGGGCCTCCCACGTGGGCCTCACCACCGGGTTCCGCTTCCGGTGACCCCGCCGGGTGCCGCCCCGCGCTCTCCACGGTCACAGGGGGAGCGCGGGGGCCACTTCCGGCGGAGCCTTCGCGGGAAT
Organism: Halostreptopolyspora alba; assembly: GCA_003725585.1. Classification (GTDB taxonomy): domain Bacteria; phylum Actinomycetota; class Actinomycetes; order Streptosporangiales; family Streptosporangiaceae; genus Lipingzhangella; species Lipingzhangella alba. The sequence goes on from RJMB01000003.1 coordinate 270,504, forward strand.
CCCGGAACCGGGCCCGCGTTGGGTGTCACACCACGGCCTCGCGCGGCGTCTCCATGTCGAAACCGTCGACGGAGGAGGAGACATGGCCAGCGACACCCGGGTGCCCAAAGCTGAGGTCACCGGCGTCTACGGCGCCGTGGCGAAGTGGTTCTGCAGGCGGATGTTCGGGACGGTGCCCGAACCCCTCGAAGTGATGTGGCACAACCGGCCGGTACTCAGGGTCAGCCTCGGCGTCGGCCGGAAGACCGCCAAGTGGAACGAGTGCGACGAGAGCCTGAAGTCCTACGCCCACATGGCGGTGGCCTCCCTTGTCGGCTGCGCGTTCTGCCTCGACCTGGGGTACTTCCGGGCGTACGACGAGGGGCTCGACGAGACCAAGGCGCGGGAGGTGCCGCGCTGGCGTGAGTCGGAGCTGTTCACTGCGTTGGAGCGCGACGTGTTGGAGTACGCCGAGGCGATGGCGCGGACCCCGCCGACCGTCACCGACGATCTCTCCGCGCGGCTGCTGGAGCAGCTCGGGGCGCCGGCGCTGGTCGAGCTCACGTCCTGGATCGCGTTCGCGGACATGGCCGCCCGCACCAACACCGCCCTCGGGATCGAGGCGCAGGGCTTGGCCGCCTCCTGCGAGCTGCGCCCCCTCGCGCAGCCGGCGGGAAAGTAGCGTCCCCGGTATGAGCGACGATCCTTTCGTCACCCACCGCAGCCTGCTGTTCACGGTCGCCTACGAAATGCTCGGGTCGGCGGCCGACGCCGAGGACGTCGTGCAGGAGACCTGGCTGCGCTGGGCGGACATCGACCAGGCCGGGGTGCGCGATCCGCGGGCCTATCTGGTGCGGATCGTGACCCGGCAGGCGCTCGACCGCCTTCGGACCGTGACACGACGGCGGGAGGAGTACGTGGGGGAGTGGTTGCCCGAACCGCTGCTGACCAGTCCCGACGTGGTCGAGGACATCGAGCTCGCGGAGAGCGTGTCGATGGCGATGCTCACGGTGTTGGAGACGCTCGGCCCGGTGGAGCGCGCGGTGTTCGTGCTGCGGGAGGTTTTCGAGGCGCCGTACGAGGAGATCGCCGGGGCGCTTGGGAGGTCCCCGGCGGCGGTTCGCCAGATCGCCCACCGGGCGCGGGAACACGTGGCGGCCCGCCGGCCCCGGATGGAGGTGGGCCGGGCCGAGCAGCAGGCCGTCGTGGACCGGTTCCGCTCGGCGGTCCGGACCGGGGACCTGCGGGGGCTCCTGGACGTCCTCGCGCCCGATGTGGTGCTGGTCGCTGACGGCGGCGGGCTGGTGCGCGCGTTCCGACACCCGCTCGATGGCGCGGAGCGCGTGGCTCGGGTCCTCTCCGGTTTCCCCGGGGCCGCGGGCGACTTCCACATCGAGGCCGTGTGGCTCAACGGCGCCCCGGCGCTGCGGATCGAGTCCGAGGGCGCGCTCGACACCGCGGTCAGCCTGGCCGTCGAGGCGGGACGGATCACCCGTATCTACGTGGTCCGCAACCCGAACAAGCTCACCCGAATCGAGGAGGCGACACGGCTCAGCCGGACCCGGTGAAACACGACCGGGGGACTCGGCGGAGCGGGCATCCCGACCACCGCACAAGGGCACATACCCTGGGGCCGTGATCGCGTCCGAACCGGAGGGCAACGGCGCGACCTCCGCCGTGCCGCGCGGCAGTGGCGGCGTCGCGCTCACCGACGCAGCGCGGGAGATCTTCGCCGAGCGCGGCTACCACGGCGCCTCCATCCGGGATGTGGCCAAACGCGCCGGGCTGAGCCTGTCCGCGCTGTACTACTGGCACTCCAGCAAGCAGGAGTTGCTGGCGGTGGTGTTGGAGGACAGCATCAACGACTACTTTCGCACGTGCGACTCCGCGCTGCACGCGGCCGAGGACGACCCCACGTCGCGGTTGTGCGCGCTGGTCCGGGCCACCGTTGACTACCGGGTCCGCAGGCGGGTGGAGAGCACGCTCGCCGCGCAGGAGTTCCGCAACCTCGAGGAACCGTACGCGCGGCGGTTGGTGAAGTTACGCGAGCCGGCCACCCGGATGTGGCAGGGCATCATCGACGAGGGGGTGCGGGAGGGGGTGTTCCGCTGCCCGCACCCGCGCGACGCCCGGCGCGCGATCCAGGCCGCCTGCAACGCGATCGCGCAGTGGTACGACCCGAACGGCGATGTCGACCCCGGGGAGCTGGCCGAGCGGTACGTGGCGATCGCGCTGCGGATCGTGGACCACCCACGTGCCTAGGTGTTGAAGTTCAGCCGCAGACCGGGGCGGGGCCACTCCACCGCGTACAGTCTGCCCAGGCCGGAGGACGTGATGTAGGCGGTGCGCAGGTCGGGCCCGCCGAAGCAGATGTTGGTCACGAAGACGTCGTACTCCGGCATGGTGACCACGTCCTTGAGTTCACCGTCGGGGTCCAGCACACTGATCGCGCCGGCGACCAGGGTGGCCACGCACACGTTGCCCTCGGAGTCCACCGCGAGCGAGTCGAGTGGCTGGTAGCCGGAGAAGCCGTGCAGCAGTCGGGCGCCGCCCGGCCCGACCGCTCCGGGCTCCCGCCGTAGCCGCCCCGGGCTGTCGATGTCCCAGTACCAGACCCGGCCGGTCACGGTCTCCGAGACATAGACGCGGGACCCGTCCGGGGACAACCCCACCCCGTTCGGCTCGGTCAGTGGGTAGGCGATCTCCTCGACGCGCGAACCGTCCACGGTGCCGTAGTACAGCCCGCCGCGGTCGCGGTCCCGGTCCCGGGTCTTGCCCAGGTCGGTGAAGTAGAACCCGCCGTGCTCGTCGAACACGATGTCGTTCGGACCGCGCAGCGGGTGCCCGGCCACTTCGGTGTACAGCTCGGTCACCGCGCCTTCCATGGTGACGCGCTGGACGCGACCGCCGGTGTAGCCGGCCGGCTGGTGTCCGGGCGCGGTGAGGCCGTGCAGGTCGTGCCATTCGAAGCCGCCGTTGTTGCACACGTAGACCGCCCCGTCCGGGCCGATCGCCGCGCCATTGGGGCCGCCGCCACAGTCGCCGACGACTGTGGTGGTGCCGTCCGGCGCGACCCGGGTCAGTGTGCCGCGCTGGATCTCGACCAGCAGCACGGACCCGTCCGACAGCGCGATCGGGCCTTCCGGGAACCGCAAGCCGTCCGTGATCTGGCGTATCTCGGTCATGGGGGGTGCCACCTTCCTGCGGAACGTGTCCGCGGATCGCGTGCGGGCCTCGCGGCGACGGTGCCACGAGGCGGCTCGGGTTCTCCGCCACGGGCGCCTGGTTGGTCGGCGTCAGCTCGGATGCTCGAGGTGGCGCGGGTTGGCCACCAGTAGCCGGTCGGTGACCGTCGCGCGCACCGCTGCGAGTACGGTCGGGTCGTCGGGGGCGAGTGTGCCCTCGCGTAGCGCCCCGGCGAGCCCGGCGTGTGTGCGTGCCATGGCCGAGCGTGACGAGCCGCTCGCCGTGTGCGTGTTGCTGTGCCGGGCCGGGTTCGATCTCCCGTTCCACGGTGCGCGCAACGTTCGCGGTGACCCTGGAGTGGAAACCCAGCCACCCCTCGGTCGCCGGTCGCACCCGCTCGTTGAGGAACTCGCGTACCGCGGCCAGCGGCTCCGTGGCCTCCGGCCCGCCGTGCGGGTCCGATGTGGGGACCGGGGGCGGTGTGGGGCGTTTCCGGTTCTGCCGCGTGGTCGGTGGGCATGTTGAACCTCCACCAGTGGAAGCCCTCCGAGAACCTCGTCGTGTCGCTCGGGACGATGAAGGCGGTGATGCCGTGCGCGTCGCCCCTGAGGGGCGACGCTCGAGGCACGCCCGGCGCCGCCGGTGTACTCGCCCACGGTTACCGCACCGACCAGCGCCCGGTGTACTCGCCCACGGTTTTGTCCCGGAAGGCCCGCAGCGCCACCGCGACGTCCGTGGTGGCGAAGTTGATGGACTGCGCCCTCGCCTCGTTCTCCAGCGCCTCCCGCAGCGTCGCGTTCGTGCCCTCCTCGAGTAGCCTCTTGGTCTGCGCCAACGCCATCGGCGGGCTGGCGGCGAGCCGTGCCGCCGTGTCGGCGACGAACCCGTGCAGCTCGTCGCCCGGCTTCACCCAGGTGACCAGGCCGAGCTGGTACGCCTCGTCGGCGTCGACGAAGTCCGCGAGCAGCGCCAACCGTTTCGCCTGTTGTAACCCGACGAGCCTGGGTAGCAACCAGGAGCCCCCGAAGTCCACGGACAGCGCGCGATGGGTGAAGATCTGGCTGAACCGCGCGTCGCTGGAGGCGGCGACCAGGTCACACCCGAGCGCGATGTTCCATCCCGCACCGACCGCCACGCCGTCGACCTTCGCGATCGTCGGCTTCTCCAACTCGTGCAACGTCAACGCGATCTCGTTGATCCGGCGCATCCGCGGCAGCGGGTGGGAGGTCTCCCCGCCGTCCGACCCGATATCCGCGCCCGCGCAGAACGCGCCGCCGGCACCGGTGACCACGACCGCTCGGGTCCGCTGGTCCCGCCCGACCTCGCGCAGCGCGGCCCCCAGGGATTCCCAGGTGTTGTCGTCGATCGCGTTCTTGTGGCGTGGACGGTTCAGTGTGATGGTCGAGACCGCCCCGTCCCGGGACAGCAGTACCGTGGAGTCCTCCACCGCCGGCTCCGTTCCGCTCGGCTCCCCACTACACGCCCAGCCGCTCGGCCAGCCGCTCCCGTTGCTGGTCCGCAGCGCCGAGGAGCAGCTCACTCGTCTTGGCCCGTTTGTAGTACAGGTGCGCGTCGTGCTCCCACGTGTATCCGACACCGCCGTGCAGCTGCACGGCGTCGGCCGCCACCCGGAAACTCGCCGGGCCGGTGTGCGCCTGCGCCAGTGCCGCGGCCAACGGAAGCTCAGCCGGGGCGTGGTCGGCGGCCCAGGCCGCGTAGCGCAACACCGACTCGGCCTGCTGGTAGGCGCAGTACATGTCCGCGCACCCGTGTTTGACCGCCTGGTACGAGCCGACCGGGCGACCGAACTGGACCCGGGACTTCGTGTAGTCCACGGTCATCTCCAGCACCCTGGACATCATGCCCACCCGCTCCGCGGTAAGCGCCACCGCGGCACGGTCCCGCACCGCCTCCAGCACCGCCGCCGGATCGGCGCCGTCGGCCCGGTGCGCCGGCGTCGAGGCGAACTCCAGGCGCGCCATCGGGCGTGTCGGATCGAGGGTGCGCAGTCGTGTCCTGCCCAGCCCGGCCGCGTCGCCGGACACCGCGAACCACGCCGGCCCTTCCGGCGCCGTGGCGTAGGCCAGCACGGTGTCGGCGACATCCCCGGAGACCACGAAGGACACGTGTCCGTCGAGCACCCAGCCGCCGTCGCGCCACCCGGCGGTGAGGCTGGCCGTCGCGGAGCCCCAGTCCCCGTCGTCACCGGCCGGGGCGACCGCGCCGATTCGCTCGCCGGAGGCCAGCCCCGCCAACAACCTCTGCTCGAGGGTCGCGTCCTCCAGCGCGAGCACGGTGTCCACCGCGAGCGCGGCCGAGGCGAGGTACGGTACCGGGGCCAGCGCGCGCCCCAGCTCTTCGAGTACCACGCAGCGCTCCACGTGTCCGGCACCCGAACCACCCCGTGACTCCGACACCACCAGCCCGGCCAGCCCGAGCTCCGCGGAGACGCGTCGCCACAGCGCGGGATCGTAGCCGTCGCCGCCGTCCATCACCTCGCGCACCCGGGTCGGTGGCGCGTGATCCGCGAGTAGCTCGCGCACGGTGGACCGCAGCTGTCGCTGCTCGCTGTCCAACACCAGCCGCATGATCGACTCCCTGCCCCTCACGCCCGAGGCTGCGTGCCCACACGCAGCTCGCGGAACGGGACATCCCGGTCGACCTGGGGTTCCTTGGGCAGGCCCAGGACACGGTCACCGATGATGCCACGTTGGATCTGGTTGGTACCTCCGGCGATGCTGGATGCCGGGGTGGCGTTGATCGCCACGGCGAGCTCCTCACCCGCCTCGTCGGCGGGATCCCACGCCGCCGTGCGCGCCCCGGCGATCAGCCCGGCCACTCGCACCGCGCGCCACAGCAGCTCGGCACCCCCGAGCTTGGCGACCGAGCCGCGCGCGCCGGGTGGGGTACCGGAGTCGGCCTCCTGCCGCAGCCGGGAGTTGAACAGTGTCAGCGCGCGTTCCGCGGCGTACAGCTCGGCCAGCTCGCCACGCACCACCGGATCGTCGGCCCTGCCGGTACGACGGGCCAGCTCGGCGAGGTTCGTGTAGGCCAGCGGGTCGTGTCGGCGGCGCACCGAGCCACCGATCGAGACCCGCTCGTGCCCGAGCATGGTCACCGCGGCCGCCCAGCCCCCGTCGACCTCGCCGAGCACCGCGTCCGCGGGCAGCCGCACATCGTCGAAGTACACCTCGTTGAACGGGGCCCGGCCCGTCATGTCCCGTAGCGGGCGCACGCTCACGCCCGGGGCGTGCATGTCCACGATGAACATGGTGAGGCCCTGGTGCTTGGGGACGTCCGGGTCGGTCCGCGCCAGCAGGGCGCCGAAGTCGGCCTGCTGCGCGCCGGAGGTCCACACCTTCTGCCCGTTGACGACCCAGTCCGAGCCGTCGCCCACCGCCCGGGTCTGCAGGCTCGCCACGTCCGAACCGGCACCCGGCTCGGAGAACAGCTGGCACCAGATCCGCTCGCCGCGCAGCAGCGGACGCAGATAGCGGGTCTTCTGCTCGGTCGTGCCCAGGTCCACCAGGGTCGGCCCGCACATGCCCATACCGATCATGAAGGGGTCGGTGGGCAGGTCGTAGTCGGCCGCCTCGTCGTTGAACACCTGCTGCTCGGCCGCGGTCAGGCCCTGGCCGCCGAATTCCACGGGCCAGGTGATGCCGGCGAAACCGGCGTCGTAGAGCGCGGCCTGGAAGCGCTTGGCGGCCGCGAGCTGCTCCTCGGGCGAGCGGTTCACGGTGGGCTCCGGCGCGTTGTCCGCGAGCCACTGCCGCACCCTGGCCCTGAACGTGTCCACCGGCCCGTCCTCGACGTCCATGCGGGTTCCTCCGCCTTCGCTTATCGAACACTCGTTAAGTTAACACCGTGACAAGCTCCCGCCAATGCCCGCGACGAGTCTCAGCCCGCGGGAGCCATGGCACGCAGGACGCGCTCCGGATCACCGCCACCCATCGGCGCGAGGACCGGTGTGGTCACCCCGGCCGCCACGTAGCGCCGCACCTGTTCGCGGCAGTACTCCGCGGGACCGTGTACCACGAGTTCGTCGACCACCGAGTCCGGGATCGCGGCGAGCGCGCCCTTGCGGTCTCCCTCCCGCCACGCCCGCCACATCGGAGCGAGCCGCTCGGCGCGGCCGAGCCACTCGTGGAACGCCCGGTACACCGGAACGTTGAGGTAGGCCGCGATCGCGCGTCGGGCGATGCCGCGCGCGGTCTCGGCGTCCACATCGGGTATCACGAAGATCCGGGCGACGATCTCCTTGTTCGCGCCGCCGGCGTGCACGTGCGGAACCACCGTGCGCACGTCCTCCGCGGACAGCCAGTTGATCACCGCGCCGTCACCCTCTCGACCGGCCAGGCGTAGCATCCCGGGGCGCAGCGCGGCGACCAGTACCGGTGGTGGCTGATCGGGCACCACCCCGGGGGTGAACCCGGCGACCTCGAAGGTCTCGTAGCTCTCGGTGACCTTTTGGCCCTCCAACGCGGCGCGCAGAAACCGCACCACGTCGCGCACCCGCTGGTACGGCCGGTCGAAGGGGATCCCGTTCCAGCGCTGCACGACCACGTCCGAGGAGGTCCCGATGCCCAGTGCGAACCGGCCCGGCGCGGCCGTGGCCATGCTGGCCGCGGACATCGCCAGCGTTGCCGGACCCCGGGTGTAGGCCGGAACGATCGCGGTCCCCAACCTCAGCCGCGGTGCCCAGGCGCTGGCCAGCGCGAGCGGGGTGAACGCGTCCGCGCCGTTGGCCTCCGCGGACCACACATCGGTGTAGCCCAGGTCCGGCAACCGCTCGATGAGCGAGCGCTGCTCGGCCAGGGCCAGACCGTCCAGTGGGACGGTGACTCCCCACCGGTCCGTCACGTCGGCTCCGGGATGGTGGTGTTGGCCCGCCCGCCCCTCTCGCGCATGGTCCGCGTCCGGCACGTCGTCTCCTCAACCCCGAGAACAAACCAGTCAACAATGACCGTAGGGTACGCGCGGATGCGACCGCGAGCACGGATCTCGGCCCTCGGGGCTCAGCCGGCGGCCGCGTAGCGCTCCTTGAGGCGGCCCTTCACCAGCTTGCCGGTCGGGGTGCGCGGCAGCTCGTCCACGAAGTCCACGCTGCGTGGCGTCTTGTAGCGCGCCAGCCGCTCGCGCGTGTAACCGAGCAGTTCGGCCTCCAGCCGGGGACCCGGTACGGCGTCCGGCGCGGGCTGTACGACGGCCTTCACAGCCTCACCCATCTCCGCGTCGGGTACGCCGATCACCGCGACGTCCAGCACCGCGGGATGCACGGTGAGCACGTTCTCGATCTCCTGCGGGTAGACGTTCACCCCACCAGAGATGATCATGAACGCGGCGCGGTCGGTGAGGTACAGGTAGCCGTCGGAGTCCAGATAGCCGATGTCGCCGGTGGTGTACCAGGTGGTGTGCCGGTCGTGCCGGGCCCGACGTGTCTTGTCCGGATCGCCGAGGTAGGAGAAGGGCACCTCCTCGCGTTCGAAGTAGACGGTGCCGATCTCGCCGGCGGGCAGCTCGGTACCGTCCTCGGCGCAGATGCGTGGTGTCCCGATCACCGGCTTGCCGACCGATCCGGGCTTGGCCAGCCACTCCTCGGGGCCGATGATCGTCATCCCGATACCTTCCGTGGAGCTGTAGTACTCGTAGAGCACCGCTCCCCACCAGTCCAGCATCGCGCGCTTGACATCCACGGGGCAGGGCGCGGCGGCGTGGATCGCGACCCGGTGACTGGACAGGTCGTAGCGTGCGCGTACCCGCTCCGGAAGCTTGAGCATGCGCACGAACATGGTCGGGACCCACTGGCTGTGGGTCACCCGGTATCGCTCGATCGCGCGCAACGCCGCCTCGGCCTCGAAGTGCTCCATCAGCACCACGGTGCCGCCGATCGCGTGCACCGACGCGGAGAACCGCAGCGGTGCCGCGTGGTACAGCGGGGCCGGTGAGAGGTACACGCTCTCGGTGTCGAATCCGTACATTCCCCGCAGCACCGGCACGAGCGTGTCACCGGCCTCGTCGACCTGGCGCTCCGGGAGTTCCGCCCGGATACCTTTCGGGCGTCCCGTGGTTCCGGAGGAGTACAGCAGGTCCGCGCCCCGCGGCTGGTCCGCGGGCGCGACGGGCGAGGAGCTGGCGAGCAGCGCGTCGTAGTCCCGGTAACCGGGCACCTCGCCGTCGTAGGCCAGCCGGATCCGCACTCCCGGCGCGTGCTCGGCGACCTCCATCGCTAACTCGCGCAGTGCGCCGGAGACCACGAGCACCCGCGCGCCCGAGTCGGAGACGATGTAGCCGACCTCGGCGGCGGTCAGGTGCCGGTTCACCGCGGTGAGGTACCAGCCGGACCTCGCCGCGGCCCAGTACACCTCGAAGGCTCGCGCCGAGTTGTCGCTGAGTAGGGCGACGGTGTCGCCCCTGCCCAGCCCGGCCTCCCGTAGCGCGTTCGCCAACCGGACGGATCGCTCCTCGAGTTCACCGTAGGTCAGGAGGTCCTCGGAACCACTCATGATTACCGCTGGTTTGTCGGGGTTGGTGACGGAGTGCGCACCCGGGTACATACGGCTCTCCTCCTCGAATCGATGAGACCTTAAGGCTGCGGGGGCGAAACTGGGGCGGGTGATCTCGTTGCCCGGGAGGTTCCCGGTTCCCACACGAATGTGGGGAGTAGGCTGATCCCGTGGTTCGAACCGGAACGAGCCCCGCCCGGAGCAGGCGGGAGCGCACCGCTGACAGCCGCGCGCTGATTCTCGACGCGGCCGTCGCCTGCCTCGTCGAGCACGGCTACTCCGGCGCGTCCACCCTCGTCATCCAGGCGAGAGCCGGGGTTTCCCGCGGCCGGTTGTTGCATCACTTCCCGTCTCGGGACGAACTGCTGGTGGCGGCCGCCCAGTACCTGGCCAACCACCGGATCAAACAGACCGAGGAACGTGTCGCCACGTTGCTCGCCGGTGAGCCCGAGGGTCCGCAGCGGGTGGACCGGTGCGTCGAGCTGCTCTGGGCGACGTTCCAGGAGCCGCATTTCTGGGCGGCGATGGAGCTGTGGACCGCGGCACGCACCAACCCGGCGCTCGCGGCGGCGCTGCGGCCGGAGGAACGCCGGCTGCGAGAGTCGATCCGCGCGGTCAGCGACCGGATCTGGGGGCCCGCGGTGTGCGCGCATCCGCGTTACCACGAGTTGCGCGAGTTGCTTTTCACCAGCATGCGGGGGGCCGCGATGCCGTACGCGTTCGAGGACCGCCCGGCAGCCACCGACCCCCACGTGGCGGTTTGGCAGGCGATCGCCCGACGGCTGCTGTTCGACGAGTGACCGCATGCGCCACGCTCACCGTGGTGCCGTGGGAACCGCGCCCGTCGACCGGCGCACCTCGTCGTTGAGCCTCGGGTCGGCCGCGTGACGCGTGCGAGGCCACCCCGGGACATCCATGCGGGCCTCCTCGTTCCCGAGCCGGCGCAATCACGGTCAACCATGACTCTTTCTTGTCACGTTCATATCACGACCCCTCCTCGTGCTGCCACGAGTAACAGTCAGTATTGACCGGAACGGCCGTGCGCGCGCATGATGTGGGTCACACTCCGCCTCCACGTACGCCGAGGTTGCCGATGTCCACGAACCCAGAGCCCCTGACCGGCCGCGGCATGACGATGAGCGACCAACTGGCGCGGCACGCCCGCACGATCCCGGACGAGCCCGCTTTCTGCTTCGAGGACACCCGCCGCACGTACCGCGAGATTGACGAGCGGGTCAGCAGGTTGGCGAACGCTCTGGAGGAGCGCGGAATCCGGCCAGGGGACCGCGTCGCCGTGCTCGGCCTGAACACCCTCGAGGTGATCGAGTCGTTCTTCGCCACGGTACGGCTCGGCGCGATCTGTGTTCCGGTGAACTTCCGGCTGGTCCCCGACGAGATCGCCTACGCGCTCTCCGACAGCGGCGCTACCGCGGTCGTGGCGCACGCCCCGCTGGCCGATGCCATGGCCAAGGCACGCGATCGGGTACAGCCCACCAGCTGCCTGGTGTTCGGGGGCGAGCCGGCGGCGGCCGGTCCGGACGCGGAGCCCTACGAGCGAGCGCTGACCGAGGCCGCTCCCGACTTCGGCGAGCGCGACGTGAGCCACGACGACCCGGCCTTCATCATGTACACCTCGGGTACCACGGGACGCCCGAAGGGTGCCGTGCTCACGCACTACAACCTGCTGATGCACGCGTTCAGCAACATGGCCCACCTGGGCGCGCCGGCCGATGACCGGGTGTGGCTGGCCGCCGCACCCCTGTTCCACATCGCCGGGCTGTCCGGGATGCTGCCGAACCTGCTGGTCGGTGGCCGCACCGTGCTGCTGCCCTCCGGCCAGTTCGACCCGGAGGCGACCGTGCGACTGATGGAACGCGAGCGGGTGTCCTCGTGCTTCCTGGTTCCCGCCCAGTGGCAGGCGATCTGCGCGCTGGAGGACATCGCCGAGCGCGACCTCGGCGCGCTGCGCCGTATCAGCTGGGGCGCCGCCCCCGCCCCCACCACGCTGCTGCGCACCATGATCGACACGTTCCCGCGGGCCGAGGTGACAACCGCGTTCGGACAGACCGAGTGCAGCCCGGTGACCACCGTGTTGCGCGGGGAGGACGCGATCCGCAAGATCGGCTCGGTGGGTACCCCCATGCTCAACGTCGAGGTACGCGTGGTGGACGACGAGATGAACGACGTGGCGCGCGGTGAGGTCGGCGAGATCGTCTACCGGGGGCCGACGGTGATGAGGGAGTACTGGAACAAGCCGGCCGAGACCGCCGAGGTGTTCCGTGGTGGCTGGTTCCACTCCGGCGACCTTGTGCGCGAGGACCCGGACGGCTACCTCTACGTGGTGGACCGGAAGAAGGACATGATCATTTCCGGTGGGGAGAACATCTACTGCGCGGAGGTGGAGGACGTACTCGCCGCGCATCCGCGGGTCGGCGAGGTGGCACTGATCGGGGTTCCGGACGAGAAGTGGGGCGAGACCCCGCTCGCGGTACTCGCGCCCAGCGCGGACGGCGAGGCACCGAGCGCCACCGAGCTCGACGCCTGGAGTACCGACCGGCTGGCCCGCTACAAGCGTCCGCGCGGTATCGCGGTCCTTCCGGCACTGCCGCGCAACCCGAGCGGCAAGGTTCTCAAGACGCGGCTGCGGGACGACTACGCGGCGGGCAGGCTGGAGGTCGAGTCCTCCTAGGACCCGGGGGAGTGGCGGCCGGAACCGTCGCCTGGGGCGTCCTCGGGGCCGGTGTCGGGGTCGACCACCCCCTCCTCGGCGAGGTTCTGCCACACCCGCGCTGCCAGCTCCTCGCGTTGCAGCCCCCGCTGGATGCGCAGCTGCAGGCGTCGCTCGGCGCGCAGCGAGCGCACCATCGCCACGCACATCGCGATCATCACCACACTGAACGGCAACGCGATGATGACCGTGGCGTAGCGCAGCGCCGTCAGACCAGTCTCGCCGCCCACAGTCAGCAGCGCCACCGCCACGGCCCCCTCCAGCAGTGACCAGAACACCCGGCTCCACATCGGCGGGTCGGCCCGCCCTCCGGAGGCCAGCATGTCGGCGACCAGCGAGCCGGAATCCGAGGAGGTGACGAAGAACAGCACCACCAGCACCACAGCGGCCCCCACCGCCACCGTCCCCCACGGCAGGCCCTCCAGAAGCTCATACAGCGACCCGGCCTGGGAGACCGACCCGTCGGCACCGATCAGCCCACCGCGGAACTCCGCGCCCTCGCGCCGCAACTGGTGCCACAGGGCGCTCCCCCCGAATACTGTGAACCACAGCAGCGTCACCGCGCTGGGTACGAGCAACACACCGGCGACGAACTCCCGCACGGTGCGTCCCCGGGAGATACGGGCGATGAACACCCCCACGAACGGCGCCCAGGAGATCCACCAGCCCCAGTAGAACACCGTCCACCAGCTCTGCCACTCCACCCCCTGTTCTCCGGACAGGGCGGTGGTGTTCAGGCTGAGCTGGATGAGGTTCTGGGCGTAGATCCCCACGAGCTGCACGCCTTCACGCAGCAGGAACAGGCTCGGGCCGGTCACCGCGGCGAACGCCAGCAGCACTCCCGCCAGCCCCAGGTTCAGCCTCGACAACCAGCGGATACCGCGACGCAGTCCCGTGACCACCGAGACCATGGCCATTAGGGTTATCACCCCGATGAGCAGCACCTGCGCGGCCAGCCCGGGATCGCCCACCAGGTCCAGGGCCTGCACCCCGGCCGCGATCTGTGACACCCCCAGCCCCAGCGAGGTGGCCACCCCGAACACCGTACCGATGACCGCGGTGACGTCGATGACGTCGCCCAGCGCACCGCGTACCCACCGTTCGCCCAGCAGCGGTTCCAGCACCCAGCGCAACGACACCGGACGCCCCCGGCGGTGCACCGTGTAGGCCACGGCCAGGCCCACCACCGCGTAGATGGCCCAGGGGTGCAGCCCCCAGTGCACCAGCGTCTGCACCAGCGCTCCCTCGGCGGTCGCGGCCGCGTCACCGCCCTGGGCCACCTCCGAGGACCGGTTGGGGATACCCGCGAAGTGGTGCAGCGGTTCGGCCACCCCCCAGAACACCAGCCCGATGCCCATTCCGGCCGCGAACAGCATCGCGAACCACGACCCCAGGCCGAACTCGGGCTCCGCGTCGTCGGGACCCAGCTTCACCTCGCCGCTGCGGCCAACCACCACCCACAGCGCGAACACCACGAACCCCGCCACCACGGCCACGTAGTACCAGCTCAACGAGCCAACGATGAGGTTCTGGGCCGCGGTCATCCACGCGAAGGCCGCCTCGGGCAGCGCCATGGCCAGCACCACGAACCCCACGATGAAGCTCGCCGCGGGATAGAACACCCCCGGCCGTACCACGCGGCCGCCCCGCTGCTGCCCGGGCTGAGCCATGACCCACCACGCTCCCGCATGCCGGTCCCGACCGGCGCCGTGTCCTGGACCCGCATCCAAACACCCGCCGCAGGCCGGTGTCGAGCGACCCGGGCCGGCGCGCTGTACCCGCCCCACCCAGCTCGGATACCCTCACCCCGTGCGGCTGTGGCTGGCCCGTGCCCTGACCCGGATACGGCAGCGCGTCACCTGGGCGCTGCCCCTGGAGCTGCTGCTGTTCGTGTTCGTCAGCAGCTGGCTGCTGATGGCCTGGGCCGAGCCACCGGGCGCGGCCGTGGCGCGCGCCGACGCCTACTGGTGGTGGTTCGCCGGCACCATAACCCCGGCCGCGGCCGGGCCGGGTGACCACTACCCGACCACCACCGCCGGACAGCTCATCGGCCTCTACGTCATCGTCGGCGGCATCGTCACCATCACCATGCTCTTCACGCGTCTGGCGCGCGCCATCGACAAGGCCAAGGGACTGCGCATGCACGGTCGTGCCGAACTGCACATCAGCGGACACACCGCGATCCTCGGCTACACCCCCGGTCGCACCGAGCGCATCATCGCTGAGCTGACCGCCGAGGGGCCCCACCGGATCGCGCTGTGCGCCTGGGAGGAGCAGGCCGAGCAACACCCGCTGGGCCACCGCGACGACACCCAGTTCGTGCGCGGCAACCTCACCGACGAGGAGGTGCTGGGGCGTGCCGCGTTGGCCCGCGCCGCCGCGGTGGTGGTCGACCCCCGCGACGACGACGAGGCGCTCAAGGTCACCGTCGCCGCCGCCTACCTCGCCCCCGAGACCCACACCGTGGTCGCCCTGCACGACATGGCCCACGCGCGTACGGTGGCGCGCGTGGCCCCCGGCGCGCGCTGCGTGGAGTGGCACTCCTGGCGGCTCCTCGCAGCCGAGGCCCGCGATCCCGGCATGTCGGACGTCCTGTCCGAGTTGCTGGGTCCCGGGCGGCGCGGCACCTACTCCATCCGCGTGCCCGCCTCCCTGGCCGGCCGCAGCTACGGCCACTTCCAGATGGCGCTGGGCCGCTGGAACGCCGCCACCGTGCTGGGTCTGGACACCGGGACGGGGCTGGACCTCAGCCCCTCGTGGACCACCGAGGTCTGTCAGGGCGCCACCCTGTACTACGTGGCGCGGCGGCGGCTGAGCATCGCCGACCTGGAGCGCCACGTCGAGCGCGCCGACCGCGCCCTGGCCTTCGACGACCGCGAACTGCTGCGCACCCGGTGGCGCGAGTAGGCAAAGACGGCAGGGTGAGGGCACCGAAGTTTTGGGGCTGAGGCGCTGACCCAAGCCTCGCGCCTCCCGTCGCGCGGCCGTTGTCGCCCGGTTGCCGACTCTCACGAAAGCCCCACGTGGGCTCGGGGATCCGCTGACCAGCCAGGGTTCACCCGGTCAACGGATTCGAATTGGTAGTGGCGAATGAGGAAGAACTTCTTGTGGCCGATCTGGAAATTAATTTGGTATTAGTCGGCCGAGCCGGCGCCCTGTGTTCGGGAATCCGGTGTGCTTTATTATTATATATGGTCCAGCTGTTGTTGGGGGTCCGGGCCTCCCGTTTCGTCGCAGCGCACCCCACGAATTTAGAAATTCTTGGGTGTGTCAGTTTTTGGCCAGATCTGGCCATTGCTGGGTTTGACAGTATTGGCGGGAACGAAAGTAGGATCTTGGTGGCATATCCCCCATGTGTCGAATGTCGTATCTTTGCGGCTCAGGGAAGTGGGGCGCCTGTCGGGGGCCTGGGCGTCGGGATTGAGATGGGTGTTTCAGCGTTGACCTGATCCGTTTCCGGGAATCGGGCGTGACCGGAACTGTGCTCCCCTTATGGAGAGGAGACCGATATGTATGTACCGAGTACGTCATCCTCCACCGGTGAACGAAGAAGTAGCTCTTCCCACATCGATATAGCAGCCCAGAGGGCCGGGATGGTCCGGCTGGGCACTACCTCGGAGACAACTTCCGGATCCTTGTCGCGTTCCTCCTCTGATGAGGGGGATCCCGTGTTGCGCCGCCTCTTCCGGAGACTGGAGGGCGAGTTCAGCCGGGCCGAGCCACGGCGGCACGCCTACGCCTATGTCTGCTCCCTACTGTCCGAGCCCATGCGGGGGACCAGTGGTGGGGAGGACGGACGTAACCGAATGCTCACCACGGCACGGTGGGACGAGAATCGTGTACGGGACCGTGTGCGGGACCTCGTGGTCGAGTACATGGGTGGACCCGAGGCCGTCCTGGTCATCACGGAGGAAGGGTTTCAAAAGAAGGGTGACCAGTCGGCGGGTGTGGCCTGGCAGCACTGTTTCTCCACCGGACGAGTCGACAATTGTCAGATTGGTCTGTTTCTGCTGCATGTGGATTCGATGGGCACCGTTTCCGCGATCGACCGGGAACTCCTAATACCGCCTTCCTGGTCCGAGGACTCCGTACGCAGCGCGCGTGCCGGGGTCCCGTGGGAAGCGCAACTTCGTACCCGTGACGAACTCGCGCTGGCCATGGTGGAACGCGCGCTCGATGTTCGGGTTCAGACCAAATGGGTGGTGGCTGACTCCTTCTATTGCGGTGACAGCGCCCTGCTTCGGGAAGCACTGGAGAGACGCAGGATTCCGTACGTCCTCGCGAGCTCCGAGAGAGGAGAGGCCGCAACGCAGACGTCCGAACAGGAAGGGTTCGCCTGGTGGCGGTTCGGTCGATGGGGTGGCGGTTCCTACCGGTGTTTCGCTCCGGTGCACACCAACCCCGAAGAACTTGCCTCGGCGGCGGAGAAGGGGGCGGTGTCGGCTCGCTACTTCGCCTCCGCGCGTAACGACGCGGGGATGGACCGTTACTCGGTGCGGCGATGGCGGGGGTGGTACCGCCACATGACGCTGTCCATGTTCGCTCACGCGTGCCTCCTCGTGTCCCGGCCTCCTGGTTCCTTCAACTCCCTCTGGCCCAACGTCGGCCCAGGACCCACGGTGTGAGCCGAGCCTGTTCCGCTCTCCCGTCGGGAGCTCCCCTCTCTCCCGATGTCTCGTCGTGCCGGACGTCGAGTTTGTGTCGGCGCGGCCTGGTGCCGGAGCCCAGGCCGCGCCCCTGGGAGTTCACCGGGTTAGCGCTCTACCGTGTCAGCGGCGGATGTCGGGCCCGTGGACTCGCTCTCCTGGGAGGGGGCCTCATCCTCACCCTCGCGGTTGGGAGGCACTCCCCGTAGCAGCACGGCCGACACCACGGCCGCCCCCACCACCACGACCGCGCTGAGGACCGCGGCCACCTGGAGTCCCTCCGCGAAGGCCAGGCGAGCCGCCTCGAGGAGTGCCGTTCCCGTCTCGCCGCCCATCCGCTCGGCCTCGGAGACGGCTCCGCCGATCGTGTGCTGGGCGTCCCGTAGCGCCTCCGAAGAAAGCTCCGCGGGAGCGTTGTCGAACAGTCGCGTCTGGTACACCGCCAGCGACACACTGCCCAGGAACGCCATACCACCGGCCAGGCCCAGCTCGGCTCCGCTCTCCGAGATCGCCGACGCCAGGCCGGCGCGTTCGGAGGGCGCCGCGCCCACGATGATGTCCGTGGTCAACGCCAACGTCGGGGTCACTCCGGTGTAGAGGAAGGTGAACCCGACGATGGACCAGACCAGGCTGTCCTGCCCGACGGCCAGGGCGACCAGGCTCGCCCCCGCTCCCGCCAGGAGCAGGCTGGCCGTGATCACGACACCCGGACGGACCCGAAGCACAATCTTGGGGGCCAACATCGTCCCGAGGATTCCGCCGAGTATGGAGGGCAGCAGCCACAGCCCCGCCTCCAGTGGCGACAACCCGAGCACGGACTGGAGATACTGCATCAGCAGCAGCTGCGTGCCCGCCATGGCGCACACCGAGAGAGTCTGGGTACCCAGCGCGGCGCTGAAGGCGGGGATCCGGAACAGCCCCAGGTCCACGAGCGGCTCAGTAAGCCGGCGCTGGCGACGCAGGAACACCACGCCGACCAGAAGGCCACCCAGCACCCATACCAGTGCGGTGGTGCTCGGCCCCGCTTCGGCGAGCTGCTTGACGCCGTAGACGATGGCGAGCATCGCCACCATCGACAACCCCGCGCTGAGTAGGTCGAACCTTCCCGAGAGCCGATCGCGGTGCTCGGGAAGCACCAATGGTCCCGTCACCAGCAGGAGCGCCATCACTGGCACGCCGATCAGGAACACCGATCCCCACCAGAAGAACTGGAGAAGAAGTCCGCCCAGCAAGGGGCCCAGTGCCTCACCGACCACGAAACACGTCATCCAGACCGAAATCGCGAACGTGCGCTGCGCGGTGTCGGTGAACATGGTGCTCAGCAGCGCCAGCGTCGACGGCATCAGCGTCGCCCCCGCGACACCCAGGAGCGCACGAGCGGCGATCAGCAGCTCGGCGTTGGGAGCGTAGGCGGCACATATGGAGGCCAGGGCGAAGGACGCCGCTCCCACCAACAGCAGTCGACGTCGGCCGACCCGGTCGCCCAACGTGCCCATTGTCATCAGGAACCCGGCGATCAGGAATCCGTATATGTCCAGGATCCACAACAGCTGAGTTCCGCTGGGCGACAGATCGGCGCTCAGCGTCGGAGCAGCCAGATGTAGCACTGTCAGGTCCATGGCCAGCACCATGGTGGGCAATGCCAGAACGGCGAGCCCGATCCACTCACGTCGTCCAGCACGAGTGGGCGCGACCTCCGTCACAACTCACTCCTTAATTGAATAAGATGGTTTGTTCGAACGCTTGGTGAACTTGATTTTTAAAGTCAATGGTCAAGCGTTTAATTCTGAGAAGTTGGCGTTATTCATGCTAAACTTTCACATCGGTGAGAGGGTCAAGCGAACGTGAGGTACATCACATGAGGATCGGTGAGCTGGCCAGACGGACAGGGGTCAGCGAACGGCTGCTGCGCTATTACGAGGAGCAGGGGCTGCTCCAGCCGCGACGGCGTCCGAGCGGGTACCGGGAGTACGAGGACGCCGATGTCGAGACGGTGATCCGGATCCGGACATTGCTGGCCGCCGGGCTCAACACGGCTCTGATCGCCCAGATATTGCCCTGTTTTCTGGATAACGGCGAGTATCTCGTTCCCACCTGCGCGGAAATGGTGAACGACCTCCACAGGGCCCGCGAACAGATCACGGTTACGATTGATGAACTCCTACGCTCGCGAACCGCGTTGGACGAGGTGATCGCGGCCGCCCCTCCCCAGGACGCCGAACCCGCCGTGTCGTCCACCCCACCGAGAGACGAGTGACGCGAAGTGGCCCGTGGCTCTGGGGCGGTCGAGCCGCAGTAGTCAGTGTTGTACCGGCCGCCCGGGTGGGACCGGGGTCGGGTTCGTGGGGCATCGACCGTGAGCACGACACCGACGGTGTCCGGTGAGCCGAGAGGCTCTCGACCGCGACACCCCCGCTACCCCGTTGGTGGCGCCCACCCGCCGTTGCGCGGCGGCGTGATCGTCCGGGGTGGTGGCCACATCGGTGCGCGGTCGCCCGCTGGACACCGGCCGACGATCCGCGGAGCACCGCGCCGCCCATGACCGGGACGGCGGTCAGCCGGAGGCGTTCAGGGGCCGGGGTACCGGGTGGCCCGGGGCCGTAGTGCGCCAAGGAACGGTGGTGTAACGGGGGCCGAACCAGCGGAGCGTGGTCCCCGTTTTCCGTGCACCTCGTTGGTGGCTCGGGGCTCCCCATACTCGTCATGCTGCCGTGACCGGGAACTCTCCGCCGAATCAGTGGTGATCCCAGGTCAGCCATGACCACCTCGACTCGTCACCGAGAGTGTTTTTCTCGTCGCATGGTGCACCCGAAGTGCCGAACCGCGGTTTCCGTTCGTAAGTGCGGACTCTATGGGACGAAGTGCGGACTATTTCATTGGTTCTTGCGGTTCTTTGGAAAATTCGGGGGCTTCGTTGACACCGACTTAGGGGTGTTGCAAGACTCTATTGGTGGATATGCGAGCCGAGCTGAACTAATTGACTGAACAGGAATTTTGTGAGGCGCGGGCATCGTCGTGCTTCCGTTTTTCTGTGGTTTTTCGTTCGTCCTGATTTGGGTTCCCTGTGCCGCGTTCTCGTGTATCGGAGATTCTGTGAGATCTCCTTATCTGTCGTGGTGGACGGGGGTTCCCGGAAGGTGGTACACGGATGCGGGTCCTTGTGACCGGTGGCGCGGGATTTATCGGATCGCACTTCGTGCGAGAGCTCTTGCGTGACTCCTATCCCGCGATTGCGGGAGCTGAAGCGGTTGTCCTGGACAAACTCACCTATGCCGGAAACCGAGCGAACCTGAGCCATGTCGAGGGAAGCCCGCGGTACGAGTTCGTGCACGGCGATATATGCGACTCCGAGCTGGTCGGAAAGGTAATGGCGGGTGTCGACCTGGTCGTGCACTTCGCCGCCGAGTCTCATGTCGACCGTTCGATCACGGATTCCTCCGAATTCGTGCGTACCAACGTTATGGGCACGCACACCCTGCTCAACGCCGCCAGGGACGCCGGTGTGCACCGCTTCGTTCATGTGTCGACGGACGAGGTGTACGGCTCCATCGCGGAGGGTTCCTGGACGGAGAGCGCCCCCTTGAGGCCGAACTCCCCGTACGCGGCTTCCAAGGCAGCCTCCGACCTGCTGGCCCTGGCCTTTAACCAAACACACGGCCTGGATGTCGTTATCACGCGTTGCTCGAACAACTATGGCCCGTACCAAAATCCCGAGAAGGCGATTCCGCTGTTCGTGACGAACCTGCTCGACGGACTCTCGATCCCACTCTACGGGGACGGGGGCAACGCGCGAGACTGGCTGCACGTCGACGACCATTGCCGCGGCATCTCTTTGGTGGCTGAGAAAGGTCGCACCGGAGATGTCTACAACATCGGTGGCGGGACCGAGCTCACCAACAACGAGTTGGTTGAACGGCTGCTGAGTCTCTGCGGCGCCGACTGGTCGGCTGTCCGGAGAGTGCCTGATCGGAAAGGTCACGACCGTCGTTACTCGCTGGATGTGACGAAGGCGCGCACCGAGGTGGGCTACGAGCCCCGAATCCCGATCGAGGACGGATTGATGAGCACGGTCCACTGGTACTGCGAGAACCGTGAACGTTGGGCTCCCTCGCGGGTTACCGCGAAATAGGTCCCTTTTCCGAGGACGTCTCATCTCGGAGGAACCAGCTCCCGTTCCGCTGTCGGCCAGGAAATGGCGTACAAGGAGATCCTCAACATGACCCAACCGAGCAGTTCCCGAGCTCTGGTCGTCGTGCTCGGCGCGTCCGGATTCGTGGGATCGGCGGTTACCACGGCACTCGCACGTTGCCCGGTCCGCCTGCGGGCCGTGGCTCGTAGGCCAAGCGTGGTCCCCGCGGGCCAGGCGGAGACCGAGGTGCGTACGGCCGACCTCACTGACCAGAGTCAATTGTCGGACGTGGTGGCGGGCGCTGACGCGGTGATCAACCTGGTCAAGCACGACGGTGGATGGCGAGCGGCGGAGGAGGAGTCGACCAGCAGGCTGACCAACGTCGACGTCATGACCTCTCTCGTTGAGTCGCTGCGCGGGGGTGACCGGGACGGACGGCCACCGGTGGTGCTGTTCAGCGGCACGATCTCCCAGATCGGGGTCCCTCCGGACCATCCCATCGACGGCACCGAACCCGATGAGCCCATCACCGCCTATGACCGGCAGAAGCTGGCCGCTGAGCAGGTGTTGAAGAAGGCCACGGCCGATGGGGTGGTACGCGGCGCCAGCCTCCGACTGCCGACCATCTTCGGTCACGGTCGCACACCGGAGTCGGCCGATCACGGGGTGGTGGCGACGATGGTGCGGCGAGCGCTGGCGGGCCAGGAACTCACGATGTGGCACGACGGCACGGTGGAACGGGAGTTCATCTACGCGCCCGACGTGGCCGACGCCTTCCTGGCCGCCCTCGACCACGCTGATGACCTCGCGGGAGGACACTGGCCACTCGGTTCCGACCGTAGTGAGCCGCTGGGAGACGTCTTCCGCGAGATCGCCGAGAGGGTGGCCGCTCACACCGGAGGACCGGCGGTCCCCGTGGTCTCGATTGACCCGCCGGCCCACGCGCCCGTGACCGACTTCAAGAGCGTGCGCGTCGACTCCTCACGCTTCCGCGCGATCACCGGCTGGAAACCCCGGGTTCCGTTGGGTGAGGCGGTGCGGAACACCATCGCCGCTCTGGCCTAGACGAAACGAACACCGCAGCGAAAGGGAGCACATGTACGGACCCGAACTCGCCGAATTCTACGACAAGGTATACGAGATGCGCGGAAAGGACTATCGCGGGGAAAGCTCGTACGTGACCGAGATGATCCGCTCCTGCTTTCCTGACGCCCGTTCCCTCCTCGACGTCGGATGCGGAACAGGAGCCCACCTCGCCTTCTTCCGCGAGATGTTCGACCACACCGAAGGAATCGAACTGTCCGAGGACATGCTGTCCATCGCTCGGCGGAGGTTGCCGGGGGCACCCCTTCATCAGGGGGATATGCGCGCCTTCGACCTGGAACGACGCTTCGACGCGATTGTCTGCCTGTTCGGGTCGGTTGGGCATATGGCCACACAGCACGAACTGGAACAGGCGTTGACGTGCTTCGCGCGCCATCTCCCCCCGGGTGGTGTGGTCGCGATCGAACCCTGGTGGTTCCTGGAGACCTACCTCGACGGCTACGTGTCGGGTGACGTTGTCACCCCTGACCACCGGACAATCGCGCGAGTCTCGCACACGAAACGCGAGGGTGCCGGTTCGCGTATGCAGGTGCACTACGTGATCGCGGACCGGGACTCCGGAGCCCGGCACTTCACCGAGGAGTACACCCACCGACTCTTCACCCGCGAGGAATACGTGAAGGCACTGGAAGTCGCGGGTTTCACACCCGACTACATCGACGGGGTCCTCGGCGGACGTGGACTCTTCCTCGGGACCCGGAAGGGAGAGAACTGACATGACACTGCGCGTGTGGGACTACCTGCCCGAATTCGCCGAGGAACGCGAGGAGATCCTTTCCGCCGTAGAGACGGTCTTCTCCTCCGGCCAGCTGATACTGGGAAAGAGCGTTCGGGGGTTCGAGGAGGAATTCGCCGCGTACCACGGTCTGGCGCACTGCGTGGGCGTCGACAACGGAACCAACGCGATCAAGTTGGGTCTGCAGGCGCTGGGAGTGGGCCCGGGAGACGAGGTCATCACGGTGTCCAACACCGCTGCTCCCACCGTGGTGGCCATCGACTCCCTCGGGGCCCGGCCGGTGTTCGTGGACGTGGGCGAAGACGACTACCTGATGGACACGGCCCAGGTCACGGATGTGATCACGTCTCGGACCAAGGCCCTGCTTCCCGTGCACCTGTACGGGCAGTGTGTGGACATGGCCCCCCTGCGTGGGCTGGCCGCCGAGCACGGTCTGCGGATCCTCGAGGACTGCGCCCAGGCTCACGGGGCCCGTCACCAGGGGCAACTCTCCGGGACCATGAGCGACGCGGCGGCCTTCTCGTTCTATCCGACCAAGGTCCTGGGAGCCTACGGCGACGGAGGGGGCGTGGTCACCTCCGAGGACGAGGTGAGCCGCCGGTTGCGGAGGCTGCGCTTCTACGGGATGGAGGATCACTACTACACCCTGGAGACTCCGGCGCACAACAGCCGGCTCGACGAGGTCCAGGCCGAGATCCTGCGCCGTAAGCTGACGCGGCTCGACGACTACGTCGCTGGGCGGCGCGCCGTGGCACAGCGGTACGCCGAGGGGCTGGGCGACACCGACCTGGTCCTGCCGCGGACCGTCCCCGGAAACGAGCACGTGTACTACGTGTACGTGGTACGGCATCCCGAACGGGACCGCATCATCGAGGAGCTCAAGAACTATTCCATCTCGCTGAACATCAGCTACCCCTGGCCGGTTCACACCATGACCGGCTTCGCCCACCTGGGATACACGAAGGGCGACCTCCCCATAACGGAGAAGCTCGCCGGGGAGATCTTCTCGCTCCCGATGTACCCCTCACTTGGCCGGGAGCGCCAGGATCGGGTGATCGACGCCGTGCGCGAGGTGCTCGCACGAATTTAGCCGGACCGTCGAGACCGCTCGTCCCCCCGGCGGTTCCCGCCGGCCCGACAACGATTCGCGGAGATGTCATGGAATCACGCAAGCTCGCCGTCGACGGCGCTCTGGAGTTCACCCCGGAAATATTCCCCGACGATCGGGGGCTGTTCGTCGCTCCCTTCCAGGAGGCCGCGTTTACCGAGGCAGCGGGCCAACCGTTGTTTCGCGTAGCGCAGTCGAACCACAGCAGATCGAGGCGCGGAGTGGTCCGGGGGGTGCACTACACCGTCACACCGCCGGGAACCGCGAAATACGTCTACTGCGCGCGCGGTGAGGCGGTCGACATCGTGGTGGATATCAGGGTCGGTTCACCCACGTTCGGGCGATGGGACGTGGTGCGGATGGACCAGCGTGATTTCCGGGCGATGTACTTTCCGGTGGGCGTCGGCCACGCCTTTGTCGCGCTGAGCGACGACACCGTCATGTCCTACATGCTCTCGTCTGCCTACGTGGCGCGGAACGAACTAGCGCTACAAGCGCTGGACCCGGAGCTCGGGCTGCCGATCCCGACCGACATCGACCCGATCATGTCCGAGCGGGACCGAGTGGCACCAACGTTCGCCCAGGCGCAGGCCGAGGGGCTGCTGCCCGACTACGACACCTGCCAACGGATCGAAAGATCCGAAAACACCACATAACCCGGGTACTGCAGTTTCGAGTTCACGGGGGAGAACCGCGCGTGGTCGTCGACGGGGTTTCGACAGGACAGGAGCGTAAAGTGGCCCAGAGGGAAGACCAGTTCCGAGAGCGGTACCAAAACGGCCTGACACTCGTGGAGAAACTGGGTAACTCGGGGGCGGTGAATGAGGAGTTCGAGCTGTTGGGGATGGAATGGGATCTCGTTCCCGGCGTGTTCGCGCCCCGCCCGGGAACGGGGACAGAGTGGTATACGACCGCCGTTCCCTATCCAGCTGACGGGCGTTTCCTGGAGATCGGTTCCGGTGCCGGGGTAACAGCGGTCTGGGCGGCGCTGCACGGGTGCTCCCACGTCACTGCGACCGACATAACCGAGGCCGCGGTCCGTAACACGCTGCGGAACGTACAACGGCACGGGGTCAGCGATCGGGTCACAGCGTTGCGTAGTGACCTGTTCTCCGGGCTCGATTCCGGGGAACGCTTCGACACTGTGTTCTGGAACTGTAGTGTGATCGAGGCCCCCGAAGAATTCGAGTACACGCGGGAGGTCGAATGGGCGATATTCGACCGTGGCTACGCCGCGCTCAGTCGATACCTTTCCGAGGTTCACGAGTGGCTTCTTCCCGGCGGGAGGGCGCTGGTCACGTTCAATAGCCTCGGCGATTTCTCCCGGATGCGGGAGTTGGCGGAGAGGTCCGGGGTCGCCCTCGACCGAATCGATAGTTGCCAGCGATGGCTCGCCGAAGATCTCGTGACGTTCAACCTCTTCGAGGTTGTCTTGAAATAGTGTCCGTCCTTCCTGGTTCCAGAAGGAGTAGAGGTGAGAATTCTTTTCGTTACCCGAGGGAGTCCCGCGTCTATTTTCGGGCTTGTTCCCCTCGCGACCTCCGCGCGGAACGCGGGACACGAGGTCCTGGTCTCCTCGACGGAGTCGATGATGTCGGTCGTCAGTTCCGTGGGCCTGCCGGGGGTGCCTGTCACGGACCGTACGGAGGACTATTTCGGAAGGACGGACCGGAACGGGGACCCGCTGTCCTTCCCCGACCACGGTGCTCGGCGGCAACGGTTGTTCGCGGGGGGCTGGTACGGACGGCTCGCCGCCGCCAGCATCGACAGACTGGTGGAGGTGGTGTCCTTCTGGCGTCCGGACATCGTTGTCGGTGGCCGTCTCGACTACGCGGCTCCCCTGGTCGCGTACTACCTCGGGGTTCCGTTCGTGCGGCAGGCGGTGGACATGGGGGAGTGGAGCGAGGTCGACGAAGGAGCCACCGAGGAGCTACAACCGGAGCTGAAGAACATCGGTCTCACCGAGCTTCCCACGCCTGACCTGCCCATCGAGATATACCCGCCGAGTCTGCGGCCGAAGAACGCGCCGCCCGCGGAACTCATGCGGTGGCGACCGGGAAACGTGCAGCGCACGGTCGAGCGGTGGATGGTGGTCCGTGGGACGCGCCCCCGAGTGTGTGTGACACCGGGCAGCCGGGCCACGCCGGAGGAGCACTTCGACTACGTCCGCTATCTCGTGGAGACCATCGGCGGGCTCGACGTGGAGCTCATCGTCGCGGTTCCCGACTCCTTGGCCACGGCGTTGAACGCGGTCGCCGAGAACGCCCGTGTGGGATGGGCCCCACTCGACGTGATCGCTCCCACGTGCGACCTGTTCGTTCACCACGCGGGAGGAATGACCTCCCTGACCGCGTTGGACTCCGGGGTTCCGCAGCTGATCATGCCAGAAGAGGACGCCACGTACGAGCTGGGTGAACGCGTGTCCGATCTGGGTGCCGCGATCACCCTGCCGCGTTCCGCCGCGACAGCGGAGAAGATCCAGGACTCCTGTAGCGACCTCGTTTCGGACACGTCGTACCGGACGAGGGCGGAGGAACTGGCCGTTGAGATCAAGGATCTCACCCCGCCCACGGAGATGGTGCCGGTAATGGAGAAACTCGTGGGATGAGGGTCCTCCCCCATTCTTCGCGCTCGTGCCGAACTCGCGTATTCGTCCGGACGCCCCGCGAGAGCGGGCCGCGGTGAGTCGGATTCGTCCCGAGGGTGCCGTGTCCGTTCCAAGTTCTGCGGGATCGAATGATCGAAATCCTGCGACCTGACGTCGTACTGCCGTGAACCAGCCATTTATGGAGAGAATTAGTGGAACTAGTGACAGGGGCCGGAACCACCATGGAGCCCGCCCCACAACAGCCGCAGTGGAGGGACGAGGACGCGGTCGACTCCGTGAGGGGGGAGCTGGTCGAGCGACCGGCACTGGTCGACCCCCGGGATGTGCGTGCCTTGAAGGCGCAATTGGCCGAGGTCTCCTCGGGAGAGGCGTATGTCGTCCAGGCCGGGGACTGCGCGGAGGACCCCGAGGAGAACACCCGAGCGCACATTGTACGCAAGACGGCGCTTGTGGATCGGCTCGCCGCCGAGATGGCCATGGGGATGGGCAAACCGGTGCTCCGGGTCGGCCGTATCGCCGGCCAGTACGGCAAACCGCGTTCCAGTCCCACCGAACGGGTGGGAGGCGTGGATCTACCGGTCTTTCGCGGCCACATGGTGAACAGCCCGCACCCCGATTCCGACAGCAGGCGTCCCGAACCACGACGGCTCCTGTCGGGTTACGAGGCGGCCAGCACAGCGATGGAGCATCTCGGCTGGAACGGGGGTCCCCAACGTTTGAGTATCGGGCCGACCGTGTGGACCAGTCACGAGGCCCTCCTGCTGGACTACGAGGTTCCGATGCTGCGCGGGGACGGAACGGGGCGGACGCTGCTCTCGTCGACGCACTGGCCGTGGATCGGGACGAGGACCGGCCGGGCGGACGGTGCCCACGTCGCCCTGCTCACCGAGGTCGAGAACCCGGTGGCCGTCAAGGTCGGCCCCGACAGGGAAATCGAGGAGATGCTCGCCGTGTGCCGGCGACTCGATCCGGAGCGCGAGCCGGGGCGGCTGACTCTTGTCGCCCGGATGGGCGCCGACCTGGTGCTCGACCGGCTTCCTCGGCTCGTGGCGGCGGTGCGCGCCCAGGGACATCCGGTCATCTGGATGTGCGACCCAATGCATGGCAACACCGTTACCGCGTCGAGCGGAATCAAGACCCGTTACGTGCGGACGATCATCAACGAGGTCACCGGATTCCAACAGGCGGTGCGAGAGTCCGGAGGAGTCGCGGGAGGGCTCCACCTGGAGACCACCCCCGATGACGTCTCCGAATGCGCCCTCGACGCCTCCTCCGATGACCGTGTCGGAGAGCCCTACACGAGCCTGTGCGATCCCCGACTCAACCCGCGGCAAGCGCTCTCGGTCCTCGACGCCTGGCGCGGATGAGGGCGGCGCTAGGCGCTCCCACACTCTTCGGTAGTACCCAGGAGCATCATGGCTGGCATACCTCACATCGCGCCCTACGCGATGCCGACGGCCGACGAACTTCCCCGCAACACAGCGCGTTGGACTCTCGAGCCCGGGCGCGCGGTGGTGCTGTTTCATGACATGCAACGCTACTTCTTGCGTCCCTTCGACCCCGCGGCGGATCCTGCGCGGTCGCTCCTCGCCAACGCGAGCTCGTTGCGTTCCACCTGCCTCGCGCTGGGGATCCCGATGGCCTTCACGGCCCAACCAGGCGGCATGACCAGGAAAGAGCGCGGATTACTGCACGACTTCTGGGGGCCCGGGATGCGGAGCGACGCCGAGGACCGCGAGATCGTGGAATCCCTCGCGCCCCGCCCGCACGACTGGCTCCTCACCAAGTGGCGATACAGCGCCTTCTTCGGAACCGGTCTCCTGGACCGGATGCGCGCCCACGGACGCGACCAACTCGTCATCGGCGGCGTCTACGGGCATGTCGGCGTGCTCATGACGGCGGTCGAAGCGTTCACCAACGATATCGAGCCCTTTCTCGTCGCCGATGCCGTCGCCGACTTCTCGGCGGACTACCACCGCCTCACGATCGAGTACGCGGCTGGTCGCTGCGCCGTGGTCTCCGAAACCCAAGCGCTTATCGCCCAGCTCGACGACGAGCGAAGAACGGAACGAACCGGCCCCTCGGAGGTTGGAGCATGACTGAGGAACCGTCGAGGGGCGAACGCCTGCTGCTCCGGGCCGTGTCCGGACGTTCGCCCGCCTTCGCTCTGCTGCACCGCCCCGTCACAACCGGCGACACCGTCGATGTCCTGGTGGGAGAGGTGTCGACGCGGGAAACGTTGGGGGAGAACTCCTCGTTTGACGAGCGCCACGCGGAAACCCTCGTGGTGATCCCCTACCGACAGATCGCCGAGCGCGGGTTCGCGTGTGTCAATGACGAGACGCCGCTACTCACGATGAGGGTAACCGAGCGCGCCGAATGTCCGGTCGGACGGGTCGTCTCGATGCTTCCCGAGAACTCCATTCAGCTCTCCGGGGGACACTTCGACGTCGACGACGACACCTACGCCGCGATGGTCGAGCGGATCAGAGCGCACGAAATCGGCCAAGGAGAGGGCGCGAACTTCGTCATCAAGCGTTCCTACATCGCGGATATCACCGACTATTCGCCGAGCGTGGCACTGACACTGTTCCGGAGGCTCCTGAAGCGGGAGACGGGCGCGTACTGGACGTTCGTCGTGCACACCGGGGACCGGACATTCGTCGGTGCCACCCCCGAGCGCCATGTCAGCCTCCGTGACCAGAAGGCGGTGATGAACCCCATCAGTGGGACCTACCGCTACCCACAGGAGGGGCCATCCCTACAGGGGATCATGGAATTTCTCGCCGACACAAAAGAGACAGACGAACTCTACATGGTCGTCGACGAGGAACTGAAGATGATGTCCCGGATCTGTCAGTCCGACGTCAGATTAACGGGCCCCTACCTTAGGGAGATGTCGCGCCTGGCGCACACCGAGTATTTCATCACCGGCCATTGCACGCGTGATCCGCGTGGGATCCTGCGAGAGACAATGTTCGCCCCGACCGTGACCGGAAGCCCGTTGGCGAACGCCTGTCGGGTGATCAGCCGGTACGAACCCGCCGGGCGTGGCTACTACAGCGGGGTGATCGCGCTTGTCGGGGAGGACGAGCGCGGTGCCCACACCCTGGACTCGGCCATCCTGATCCGCACAGCCGACATCGACGCCGGCGGGAGGGCGCGAATCGGTGTCGGTGCCACACTCGTGCGACACTCCGAGCCCGCATCGGAGGTCACGGAGACGCGGTCGAAGGCCGCGGGGCTGCTTTCCGCGCTGGACGCCAACGAGGTCGACCGACTCGCCGACCAACCCGGCGTCAACGAGCTCCTGCGACAGCGCAACGACACCATATCCGGGTTCTGGATAGCGGGTGGGCGACAGCCGATGGCGCCACCCCCGGACTTGGCTGGACTCCGTGTTCTGGTGGTCGACGCGGAGGACAGCTTCACCGCCATGCTCGAGCATCAGCTCCGCTCGTTGAACCTGACGGTGCGCGTATGTGGCGTCCATGAGCGCGTCGATCTCGACCACTACGACTTCGTGGTCATGGGCCCTGGCCCGGGAGATCCGAGGGATACGGACCAGCCACGGATCGCCCACCTACGGTCGCTGATCCAACGGTTGCTCACGGAACGGCGCCGATTCTTGGCAGTGTGCCTCAGCCACCAGGCGCTCGGCTTGGAGCTGGGTTTCGACCTGACCCGTCGGACCGTTCCCAACCAGGGGCTACAGCGAGAGATCGACCTGTTCGGCGTCTCGGAGCGTGTGGGCTTCTACAACACTTTCGCCGTGCGCAGCGCCGACAGCGAGGTCGTGCGCGCGGGCTTGGGAACCGTGGAGGTCAGCAGGGACACGGAAACCGGCGAGGTGCACGCGACACGCGGTCCGGGGTTCGCCTCTATGCAGTTCCACGCCGAATCGGTCCTCACGCAAAACGGCGTGTCGATCATCAGGCGGTTCGCGGAGGAGATACTGCGTTCCGGGAGCCGTTACGGGATTCCCGGGAAATCAGCCAACACGCGTTCGGAGGTTATCGGTTGAAAGGAATAATTCTCGCCGGTGGAAGTGGGACCCGGTTGCGTCCGCTCACCGGGACACTGTCCAAACAGATACTACCGGTCTACGACAAACCAATGATCTATTACCCACTCTCGGTTCTCATGCTGGCGGGAATCCGGGATATCCTCATCATATCGTCCCGCTCGCACACCGCGATGTTCCGTTCTCTGCTGGGTGGCGGGGAAAGGCTCGGTCTGAGTATCGGATACGCCGAGCAGGAGGAGCCCAACGGCATCGCCGAATCTTTTCTGATCGGTGCCGACCACATTGGTTCTGACCAGGTGGCGCTGATTCTGGGGGACAATGTTTTCCACGGTCCCGGATTCTCCTCGGTTCTCCAGGAGAACGTCGGACAGCTGGATGGCTGCACGCTGTTCGGCTACCCGGTCACGAGCCCGGAAAGGTACGGAGTGGGAGAGGTCGACCAGTCAGGGAGGCTGCTCTCCCTGGAGGAGAAACCCCAGCGGCCACGATCCAACCTCGCTGTCACCGGGCTCTACCTCTACGACAGCGATGTCGTCAATATCGCGAAGAACCTCACGCCCTCCGCGCGCGGCGAGCTGGAGATCACCGACGTCAACCGGGCCTACCTCGAACAGGGGCGGGCACGGATGGTGGAGTTGGGACGCGGTTTCGCCTGGCTGGACATGGGGACCCACGAGTCGCTGCTCCAAGCCGGACAGTACGTGCAGGTGCTGGAGCAGCGACAGGGCGAGCGGATCGCCTGCGTCGAGGAGGTCGCGCTGCGCATGGGCTTTATCAGCCCCGAGGAGTGTCGGCGGTTGGGACGCGAGATGGCGGGATCGGGCTACGGCGCCTACCTCACGGAGGTCGCGCACCGCCACGAAGCGTCCTCCGCCGCGTGACCCTCCGCCCCGGGGGCGACATTGGAGCCCCCCGACCCCACCCAGACACCCTCGAGGTGAGAGGCCACATGAGCACTACCCCCGCCCCGCGGACCAGACCGGTAGCCGACCCCGACACGTCACCGGCGCGTCGGATCGTCGCGTCGGCACTGGCTCCCGCGGGCGTCGTCGGTGACCTGACGGAGTTCCACCAGCGTCTCGTCGACGCCCAGAACCGGATCTACACGATCACCGAACGTGTTTCGCTGGACAGTCTGGACCGGTGGAACTACGAACCGAGCCGGGGCGTCCTCGCTCACGAGAGCGGCAAGTTCTTCAGCGTCGAAGGAATTCGCGTTCGGGTTTTTGAGGACTCGGTTCGACAGTGGGACCAGCCGATCATAAGACAGCCCGAGGTGGGGATCCTCGGGATCCTGGTCAAGGAGTTCCACGGGGTGCTGCATTTCCTGATGCAGCTCAAGGCGGAGCCGGGAAACCGGAACGGTATACAGATATCCCCGACCGTGCAGGCCACACGGAGCAACTACATGGGAGTGCACGGCGGTGGCCGGGTGCCCTATTTGGAGTACTTCCAGGATCGGGATCGGCACCGTGTGCTGGCTGATGTGCGCCAGTCCGAACAGGGCGCCTGGTTCCTGGGAAAGCGGAATCGGAACATGGTCGTCGAGGTGACGGAGGAGGTCGAACTGCTCGACGGCTTCCACTGGCTGACCCTCAACCAGATCCACCGATTACTCGCGCTGGACGACCTGGTCAACATGGACGCCCGGACCGTGCTGTCCTGCCTGCCCTTCACCGGCGGCGGCGTGGCGGATGAGGGGCTTGGCGCTGCGTTGGACCGCTCCAGCGTCACTGAGCGGGGAGCTCACTCCATGGTGGCGCTTCTGAGCTGGATCACGGACACACGGACGCGACCCGAGGTGGATGTGCGCACCATCGCCCTCGACGAGCTGTCGCAGTGGCGGCGCACCCCCGAACGCATCGGACACCGGGAGGGTCGGTACTTCGACGTCATCGGGGTTCGCGTCGAGGCGGGCGGCCGCGAGGTCGGTCGGTGGAGTCAGCCGATGATCGCGGCGCGTGGCCCCGGAGTGCTCGCCCTCCTGGTGACTCGGGTCGAAGGGACCGTACACGTCCTGATGCAGACACGTGTCGAGCCCGGACTGACCGATGTTGTCGAGCTGGCGCCGACTGTGCAGTGCACCCCGTCCAACTACGCGCACCTGCCCGCCGCGTCCCGTCCCGCTTTCCTCGATGCGGTGCTACGGGCCGATCCCGGTCAGGTCAAGTTCGACACCATGTTGTCGGACGAGGGCGGACGCTTCTACCACACGAGCAATCGGCACCTCATCGTCGAGACGGAGACTGGACCGCACCCAGAGCCCCCGGGATTTCGCTGGTTCACATTAGGCCAGCTGACGGAGCTGTTGCGGCACAGCCACTATCTCAACGTTCAGGCACGCAGTCTGGTCGTGTGTCTGCGGAGTCTGGTCAGCGCCCAGAGCGACCGACACCGGTAACGACGCTCCACGGCGCCAGGCCCTCGCGTGGAGGACGATGCGCCGCTTGACCAGGGGGCCGTCACTCCCGGCGAGGGCGGTGTCGTGGTGCTCCCCGCCCGGCCGGTGCCGCGGGGGCCGTGGCTGGGCGGGGGCGAGCCGGGCATCAACCGATCGGTTGGTGCCCGAATCCACCACCCCCGTATCCTCTATTCCTCCTTCTACCGCCGCCCCGTCGACTGGGGGCGGGCTGTTGCGCACGCTCGGCCTGGTGGACAAGCAGCGCACCCAATACCACCAGCTGTCGGGAGGACAGCGACAGCGGCTGTCCATCGCGCTGGCACTGCTGGGCGGAGCGGACGTCGCGGTGCTCGACGAGCTGACACCGCTCTTGTCCGCTCCGGACCTCCGCTGACCGTGGGGAGCGCGGAACACCGGCCACCGGCTCGGGAGGAATAATCCCGGTCCGGCGCTGTTGACAAGTCGTGTGAAGAAGATCGGATTCCTGTCCTTTGGACACTGGACACCCTCACCGCGTTCCTGGGTGCGGTCGGCCTCCGACGCCCTGCGACAGTCGATCGAGCTGGCGGTCGCCGCCGAGGAGGTCGGCGCCGACGGCGCCTATTTCCGGGTGCACCACTTCGCCCGGCAGCTGGCCTCGCCGTTCCCGCTGCTCGCCGCGATCGGAGCACGAACCGACCGGATCGAGATCGGTACCGGTGTGATCGACATGCGTTACGAGAACCCGCTCTACATGGCGGAGGACGCCGGATCCGCGGACCTGATCGCCGGCGGACGGCTGCAGCTGGGGATCAGCCGCGGCTCACCGGAGCAGGTCATCAAGGGGTATGAGTACTTCGGCCACCGGCCCGAGGAGGGCTCCACCGACGCCGACATGGCCCGGCAGCACACGGCGCGGTTCCTCGAGGTCCTCACGGGGGAGGGGTTCGCCGAGCCGAACCCGCGGCCGATGTTTCCCAACCCGCCCGGGCTGCTGCGGATCGAGCCGCACTCGCCGGGGCTGCGCGAGCGAATCTGGTGGGGCGCGGGCACCCGGGCGAGCGCGCGGTGGACCGGCGAACAGGGCATGCACCTGATGAGTTCGACACTGCTCACAGAGGACACCGGGGTGCCCTTCCACCAGCTGCAGGCCGAGCAGATCCAGCTCTTCCGCCAGGCGTGGCAGGACGCCGGCCACGGCGGTGAGCCACGGGTGTCGGTCAGCCGCAGCATCTTCCCCATCGTCAGCGAGTTCGACCGACGGCTGTTCGGCGGTGAGACCGCCAGCACCGACCAGGTCGGCCACCTGGACAACGGGCTCGCACGGTTCGGCAAAACCTACGCTGGCGAGCCCGACCAGCTGGTCGAAGAGCTGGCGCGGGACGAGGCCGTGGCCGCGGCCGACACGCTGCTGCTCACCGTGCCCAACCAACTCGGGGTGGACTACAACGCCCACATCCTCGACAGCCTGTTGCGTTACGTCGCCCCCGAGCTCGGCTGGCGCTGATGACGCTGCCGCCCTCCCGGGTGGTGGGGACCTCCGGGAGGGGCTCGCCATGGCCCCGATGTCCGCACGCGTGGCCCCGCACCGATGCCTCGGACCGGCCTTGGCGCCCCAGTCCGCGACATCGGGGCGCCGGTGGAAGTGGCCGTCGGACCACGCTGGCGCCCTCAGTGTCGTGGTGACCCGGTATGGTCGCACTGGGGTGTCCCAGAGTTCACGTGCCCGCGTGACACCTCCGTCGGGCGTGCGTGGGCCCCACCCGCTGTGACCGAGCCGCCCGAGAACGAGAGAGCCGGCATGCCTGACTCGTGGCACCGGGGCCGCTTGGCGGCCTTCGACATCGAGACCACCGGGTTGGACGTGGATACCGACCGGGTGGTGACCGCCGCCGTGTGGCGCATCGACACGACCACCGGGGCCAAGTCGTGCACCGAGTGGGTGGCCGATCCCGGGATCGACATTCCCGAGGCCGCGACCTCGGTACACGGCATCACCACCGAGTACGCCAGGACGCACGGCAGGCCCGCCCCGGAGGTGGTCACCGCGGTCGCCGCCGAGTTGGGTTACCTGGTCGGGCGGGGGGTGCCGGTGGTGGTGTTCAACGCGGCCTACGACCTGACCCTGCTGGACCGCGAGCTGGCCCGGCACCGGCGGAGCGCGGACCTCAACTCCGGGTTGCGGGTGGTCGACCCGATGGTGCTCGACCGGCGGGTCGACCGGTTCCGCACGGGACCGCGCAAACTCGGTGACGTGTGCGGCCACTACGGCATCACCCTCGACGGGGAAAGCGCGCACGGGTGCCGCGCGGACGCGTTGGCCGCGGCGCGGTTGGCGTGGTGTTTGGCCGAGGCCCACGAGGAGCTGGCCGCGATGACCGTGGACGAGCTGCACACCGCCCAGGTGCGGTGGCGCGCCGAGCAGGCGGCCTCGTTGCAGGCGTATCTGCGCCGCACCTCCGACCCGGAGGCGGTCGTCGACACCCGCTGGCCCATCATCCCCGCCGGGGGATGAGAGCGCCGGGGGAGCGGGGCTCAGGTGGGTTCCGTCGCGCTTCTCGGTGCTACCCGCGTCGCGGCCGCCTCTCTGGGGTTGGGTCTCGGCGTGTCCCCAGCCCTGGCCCACGCCGATGGCGGGGGCCAGGGGCACAGTGGCCTCACCCGCGCGGAGGCCGCCGTCGAACGGGATGACGGGCTGATCGTCGTCCCGCTCACCGACCGGCCGCACCCATGGCTGCCCGCGGCGTCGGCGGAACCGACCTGGCGCGCGGCGGGGAAAGGGCTCGGGAAAGCGCTGTCGCGGGTCGGATGAAGTGGGCACCGGACTTTCCGGTAACCCGATCCGGCGCGCCCGGGAGTGAGTCCTCTCCTATCGCGATCGCTGGTTTCGTCTTTCTGTCACCGCGACTTTCCGGTGCCCCCTGAACGGGTACACCACCGAGGACGGGGCGTCTCCAGCCCTTTTCGCGTCGCATCGTATTCATTTGCATTCGCATGGTTTAATGCATGTGCATTTGCTTAATTCGTGTTTCGGGGTGGATATAAACCCGTTTCCTTGTGGTGAATGTTCTCTTTCTTGTGGTGGGGGGTTTAAGGGGATCGTTTCTGTTTTTGCTGGCGAGCGCGATGGACGATCTTGGTGAGTTCGAGGTTGTATTCAGGTTCGTGGGTATCTGTACTCGTTGACGGGATTAATTCGGATGCGAGGTGGTTTGGTGGAGATCTGCCTCCTTGCTCCAGGCGTGCGGGTACTGGTCGACGGCCAGGCGATCGACGCGGGCCCGTTGAAGGAACGCTCGATTCTGGCGGTTCTCGCTCTCGCGGACAACAGGGTGGTACCACGGCACGTGTTGATCGAGCGCGTGTGGGGGCCCGAGCACCCCGATAAGCTGCGTAGCAGCGTGTATTCCTACATCAACCGGATCCGTACCCGCCTTTCCCGGGCGAACGCCGATGTCCACCTGGTGTCGAGACCGCAAGGGTACGCGCTGGAGATCGCCTCGGAGTCCGTGGACTGGCACCGTGTGCGCGCCCTGCGGGCACGCGCGGGAGAGCTTTCCAAAGCCGGCGAGTATCGGGAAGCCAGCGCGTTGCTGTGGCAGGCGCTTGAGCTGTGGCAGGGCGATCCCCTCGCCGAGGTCCCGGGGACGTGGGCGCAGGGGATGCGCACGTCGATGGAGTCGATGCGCCTGCTGCTGGTGGCGCAGTGGGCCGAGACAGCCATGGAGCTGGGCGAGTTCGACGATGTGGTTGCCGTCGTCGCCGACGTGGCCGCTGAGTACCCGACGAACGAACGCCTGGCCCGCATCGTGATCCAATCGCTGGCGGCGAGTGGACGCCAGGCGGAAGCCCTCGAAAGCTACGAACGACTGCGGGGCCATCTGGCCGAGACACTGGGAAGCGATCCGGGGACACAGACCCAGCGCGTTTATCAGAGGATCCTCAACGGTCACCCGGTCCAACGCGAGGTTGGTGCAACGGTTGGGCCACGCGTGCACGACAGTCTGCGCCGCGACATCGACGATTTCGTCGCCCGCGGCACCGAGCTGGCCGAGATCGTGGCACGGGCACGCAATAACCCGGAGGCCACCGTGGTCCAGGTCATCTCCGGAATGGCCGGGGTCGGCAAGACAGCCCTGGCGGTGCGCGCGGCCCATCTTCTGCGCGAGGACTTCGACGTGCGGCTGCACCTGGACCTGCACGGCCACGCCGATGACCACCCGCCGGATGCGATGCAGGCGCTGTACACCCTGCTACGGATGCTCGACGTACCGGCCGAGCGCATCCCCGCCGAGCCACAGGCGCGCGCGGCCCTGTGGCGCAGCCAGTTCACCCGAAGACGCGCGCTCCTCCTCTTCGACGACGCCACCCACGCCCAGGTCGCCCCGCTGATCCCGGGAACCCCCGGATGCTTCGTGCTGATCACGAGTCGCAGGTCGCTGGCCGAACTCGACACCACCGCCCACCTCACGCTCAAGCCACCGAACCAGGCCGACGCCGTGCTGATGTTCGCCACGATCGCCGGGCTGACCCCGCAGCGGGCCTCAGAGGCGGGCATCGCGCGTGTGGTGCGGGCCTGTGACCGCCTACCGCTGGCCCTGCGGATCGGAGCCGCCCGGCTGAGCCACCATCCGACCTGGACCCCCGAACATCTGGCCGAGGACCTGTCCCGGGACCGTCTCGGCCAGATGCGCCTGGCCCACCATGATGTCGCCGCCGTGTTCGAGCTGTCGTTCACGGCGCTGAGCCCGCGCGCCCAGGCGGGATTCCTGCGCCTGGGACTGCTACCGACCACGACGTTCTCCCTGCACACCGCTGCGGCGGGGCTTGGGGAGACCAGCGTGGCCGAATCGGTCGTCGAGGAACTCTTGGACGCCCACCTGTTGGAGGAGATCGGCCCAGCCCAGTACCGGATGCACGATCTGGTCGGCGACTTCGTCCGCCGCCGTGCGGGAGAGGAGATCGCGGCGGGGGAGCGCCGCAGCGTGCTGCACCGTGTGCTGGACCACTATCTTCTCGTGGCCGATGCCGCCGACCGCGCTGCCCACCCCGAGCGCAAACGTCTGGGGCTCACCGTCACCCACCCGACCCCCCTCCCCGCGTTCGATGGTCCGCGGGCCGCGCGCCAGTGGTTCAGCTCGGAGTACCCGGCGCTCGAAGCCGTCCTCGCCCATGCGTACGAGCACGACTTCGGCGAGCACGCCGGTCGTATAGCGCTGGCGCTGGGAGGTCTGTTCGACACCGACGGTCCCTGGGAGCGGGCGGAGCGCCACTTCGCCGCCTGCCTGCGACTGTGGCGCGGCCTCGACCACGGCCCCGGGATCGCGCTGGCGGCCTACGAACTGGGCCGAGCACAGCGGCGCCAGCGTAACCTGGCGGAAGCGGCCGGCAATGCCCGTATCGCGCTGGGTGAGTGGGAACGACACGGAGACGTGCACGGCCAGGCGTGTGCCCACGACCTTCTCGGGCTGGTGTGGTTCATGACGAACCGTAACTCCGAGGCCCTGGAGGAGTACCGGACGGCACTGGACCTCCGCCGCTGGGTCAACGACCAAGGGGGCGCCGCTCACGCGCTCGACCACATCGGTATGTGCCAGCTCCAGCTGGGAGACTACGACGCCGCCGAGTCCGCCTTCACCGACGCGCTGGCGCTTCACCGCGGCCTGGACAACCGCTATGCCGAGGCCACGACACTGGGAAACTTCGCCGAACTGGTGTTCAACCGCGGTTATCACCGCGACGCCAAGCGGATGTGCGAACAGGCTCTGAGCATCTTCGAAGAGCTCGGGGACACCCGGTGTGTCGCGCTGGCGCTCAACAACCTGGGAATCCTGGCCGACTACAAGGAGGACCACCACGAGGCGTTGGGATACTTCCAGCGCGCGCACCAACTGCTGTGGCGGATCGGTGACGAGAACCAGGCGATCAACGCCCACACGGGAATCGGGACCACCCAGCTCGCTCTCGGACACCCGGAGCGGGCACGCGACACCCTCCAACGAAGCCTGGAACTGGTGCGCCCGCTGGAGGACCCCGAGTCGGAGTCCCAGATCATGCTGGCACTGGGCGACACCCGTGTTTCGCTACGGCAGCCACGTGAGGCGATGCGGTGCTACCGCGACGCCCGCGAGCAGGCCCGCCGGGGTGGTGTGTCCAGCATGAACGAGGCACTGGCCCACGAGCGTATCGGTGACCTGTACACCCGCCACGGGCAGCCGAGCGTTGCCCTGGCCCACTGGAACAGGGCTCTTGGGATATTCGACCGGCTGCGGGTGCAGCGTGCCGAGACCAGCCGCATAAAAATCGAGGTATCCCGACAATCTGGAACAATCGGGGCATAGAACGGTGTAGTCGAACTTTGTCACACCATCCTTAAAGAGGTGCTAGGGTGCCTGCGGCTGAGTGAGTACTCCTGCCCGGAGGTTCGGGCGCGGCCGGCCGCTTTTCCGTTTTCCCATACGGCCGGCCGCTGGCACGCCTCCTCTCACGGCCATTTCCTGCACCACCGAGGAGAACAATGTTGTCCTTCACGGTAACTCACTGCGTCCTGTTTTTCATGGCTTCCACGAAGGTCGCAATGGGGGATTTCTCGCCAGAACAGGCCACCGAGGTCACAAATGTCCTCGGCTGGGCCCGGATATATCTGGCTGAGCCGTTCGGCTGAAAGGACAGCGCCTCATGTGTGACCGCCCCGGTGGCCCGTCGCGAGCGCCGTCGGGGGACACCGATCAAGGTCCACATCCAGTCTTTTGCGAGCCGGCTCAAGACGCCCGCAAGCGAGCTCTCCAGTCGCCGGGCCCACCGTTGTCTCGACCGCCCACCACAGCGACGGGAGGAGACGATGGTGCGGCAGGAAGAACGGCCGGAGAGCGGCGACGGGATATCGCTCCCTCCGACGTGGCCGGCCCAGTACACGGTACTCGCGGCCGTGCACCACTGGATGGCCGGGGACCGGATCGCTGATGTGGTGCCAGCGCTGTTGGAGACCGACCCCCGAATCCAGGTGCGTTACTCGCCCGTGCCGGGCTCCCAGTTCGCCGCGAGCGGGCGGGAGTACGTCGGGCGACTCCACGCGGCCAGCCTTCCCTGGGAACAGGTCCCCACGTGCGACTTCGCCTTGGGGGTCGCGGCCAACCATGGACAGCTGGAGCGGCTACGCGCTCCCACCCTGGTGTTGCCCCACGGGGTGGGCTACGCCAAGCGGGTGCCGCGCCGCCCCGGTTACGGCCCGCCCGTGGCCCGCCCGGTTGGGGGCGCGGTGTATGGCGCCCTGGTCAGGTATGGCCGGGTGGTGCCCGCCGCCATCGGGCTCGCTCACGAGCGTCAGCGTGACCTCATCGCCCAGGTGGTGCCCGAAGCCGAGGAAGTGTGCCATGTGGTGGGGGACCCCTGCTATGACCGAATGCTCGCCAGTGCCCATATGCGCCGGACCTACCGCCGCGCGGTCGGGGTAGGCGAGCACGAGCGCCTGGTGGTTCTCTCCAGTACCTGGGGGCCTTCGGGGCTGCTGGGACGCCGCCCCGAGCTTCCGCTGCGCCTGGCGGCGGAGCTCCCGGACGATCATGTGGTCGCCGCGGTGCTGCACCCCGGCGTGTGGTGGGCGCACGGTCCCCGCCAGGTCCGCGCGTGGCTCCAACACCACGGGTTGCGCCTGTTGGCTCCGCACTCGCCCTGGCCGGGGATGCTCGTCGCCGCCGACGTGGTCATCGGCGACCACGGAAGCCTCTCCTACTACGCGGCCGCGCTGGGAAAGCCGGTGCTCCTGGCGGCCGGTGACCTCGACGACATCGCCCCCGGTTCCCAGGTGGAGGACCTCCACCGTGGCGGGCGAACCTTCCGCCACGACGAACGGCCGGCCTCCCAGATCGAGGCGGCACTCACCGGTCACGACGTCGAACACGGCGCTCGGCTGGCCCGGTTGCTGACCTCGGTTCCCGGCCAGTCCGCGCGCCTGCTGCGTCGCAGGATGTACGCGCTGATGGGGTGTGTCGAGCCGGACACCGAACCGCGGCTGCGGCCGTTGCCACCCCCGAGGTTGGTTCCCGACCGCGAGGAGGCCCGCCCATGTTGACGGGCACGACCGGGGCCTTCGCACGGTGCGCGTTGACGATCACGACCAGTGCCGGGACGCGGCTGCGGCATCTCGTCGACGACCATCTTCGGGCCGGCGTGAACGCCGCGGAACACTGGTTGCTGGCGGCCGACGTGATCATCGTGCCCGGCGAGGACGAACCACGTGAGGCAGCGGCGGCGGGGTTCCTGCGCTATCCCGGATGCCGCGTGATCGCGACCCAGAGCGCGCGACCAACGGTGTTCGCCCGTGGTGCGGACACTGCTCTGCCCGCGCGTTCGAACTGGGAGGCCCAACTGGCGGCCTCGCTGACCCACAGCTGGCTGGCCGCGGGTGGCACCATGGACGATCTCGCCTCCGCCTGGCCCACCTGGCGGTTCACCCCTCCCCTTCAGCGGGAAGGTCGGCCAGACGTCGCTGTATCGCTGCGGCTTGCGGAGCGTGGAGCGCGGTGTAGATGGCGAGCGCGTGGCTGAGGTGCTCCCGCACCTCGGCCGGGCGCTGTCGCGCGGCCGCGACCTCGGCGTACAGGGCGTGGATCCCGGCGACCTCGGCCTGGGCACCGATCCGCTGACTGATGGCCAGGGCCTCGTCCAACGTGGCCTGGGCCGCGTCCGTGTTCTCGGCCCCGAGGTGGGCGGCGGCCAGCCCGCTCAGGCTCCGCACCCGCATGTAGGGCTCGGCCGACTCGGTGAAATAGCCCAGAGCGTGACCAAAGTGGCCCAGCGCGGCCTCGTAGTCCCCGCAGTCACGTGTGACCTCGCCCAAGCGTCGCCGCATCAGCGCGATCCCACGTGACCGTTCCCGCCGTTGGTGGATCCGCAGTGCTCGTTGGAAGTGGTCCCGAGCCCGGTGTGGGTTCCCCTCGGCGAGTTCGGCCACGCCGCACCCTTCGAGGGCGGCGGCCCGCCCCAGCTCATGGCCGGCCTGCTGCCACAGTGCGAGGGCGTGGCGGTAGCGTTCACCGGCGCTCTCGCTCTCCTCGAGGTTGAGGTCGGCTCCGGCCAGCGCGGTGAGCATGAGCGCCTGTGCCGAGACATCGCCCAGCGCACGCGCCGAGGCGAGGCCGTGCTCGTGGGTCTCCCGCCAGACGTGGAAATACTTCCTCAACGTGAAGAGGTTGCGCAGGGCTTCGCAGAATTGCCAGGCCAACGCGTGACGACCACTGTCGTGGCATACCCGCACACACCAACGCAGGTGCGCCAACTCCGCCTGCAACCACTCCAGTGCCTGTTCCCGGTCGGTGAAGCCGGGCCCGTGGGCGCGCACCCACTCGAACAAGGCGCTGAGGTGCCAGCGTCCCGGGTTCAGAGCCAGGTCGGCGGCCACAGCGGTGTGCAGGTAGTAGGCGAGCAGACGATCGAGTGCCTCCCGTCGCTGCTCAGGGGGCTCTTCCCGTTCCGCGCGTTCCCGGGCGTGCAGCCGAACCAGATCGTGCTGGCGGTACCGTCCCACGCGCGACTCTTCCAGCAGGTGAGCCGTCACCAGATCATCGATCACATCCTCGGCTTCCACCCGCGATGTGTCCAGCAGCGCCGCCACCGCCGCCGCGGTGACGCCGGGCTCCGGAAGCTCTCCCAACAGGCGGTAGAGCCGCTGCGCGGTCGCGGGCAAGGCGGCATAGGAGGCGTCGAACACAGAACGCACCGAAAGATCCTCCACCGGGCTCAGGCCCGCCAGCCGATGGCGCTCCTCGGAGAGCCGGGCCACGATGTGGCTCACCGGCTGGCGTGGCCGCAGCGCCAGCCGACTCGCCGCCGCACACAAGGCGAGGGGTAACCGCCCACACAGCCCGACCAGATCGCGTACCGCGCCGGGCTCGGCTCGCGCCCGATCGTCTTCGAGGAGCCCGGACACCAGGTGCACCGCCTCCTCGTCTCCCAACGGGCCGACCTCGACGAAACGCGCCCCCTCCATGGCCAGCCCGGTCAGCTGCAGCCGGGTCGTCACCAGGACCACGTGCGCGCCCTGTCCCGGCAGTAGGACACGGATCTGGGCCGCCGAGACCGCGTCATCGAGTAGGAGCGCCAGGCGCCGGCCGTGGGTGAGCGAGCGAAACAGCCCCGCACGCGCCGCCGGGTCGACCGGGATCGCCTCGGGGGAGACGTGCAGAGCCCGCAGGAACCCGTCCAGTACTTCACCCGCGTCGAGTGGCTCGGTGCGGGTGGCCCCCCGTAGGTCCGCGTAGAGCAGGCCATCGGGGAAGACCTCGGCCGCTCCGTCCAGGAAACGCGAGGCCAGTGCGGTCTTTCCCATCCCGCCGGCGCCACTCATCACGACCACGCGCGGGCGGCCGTCCTCCCTGGCCGCCTCCGAGGTCTGACCAAGCAGCCTCAGCTCCTCGGCGCGGTCGGTGAACCGTCTTGGCGCGAGAGGGATCTGCTGCGGTGGCTCTCCGCCCGTCGCGGAGTGCAGGTGCACGTCACCGTGTACCACACCCGCCTGAATCACCGGCCCATGCACACTCGCCGAAGCACTGACCTCGTTGTGAACCGCACCGGTCCCGCCGGCCCCGTCCTTGTCGCCACGCCCGTCAAAACCATGAGAAACAGAAGGCATCAGTTTTTCTCTCGATGTCAACAGAAATTTAATGCTAACACCTGAAAATTGGATTCCTATTTCTGGGTGCGGGATTTCCATGGGGGGTTGAAACCGGCCGTCTCGGCCGGGTGGAAGGGTGCGCCGTGAGCCGGGGGAGGGTGCCGCGGCACAGGGGGGCGCCATCCATCAGAGGCGGTTTCCCATTCCTGGGTGGCACCGCGTGGGCCCACGTGGGCGGATGGATGGGGCCGAGGACGGGGCGTGGCCGTTCGGGCGGGCGTGGAGCGCGGCCATAAGGGTGTCCAGGTTTGTTGCTCACCCCTCGATCGTG
The DNA here is from genome assembly GCA_003725585.1 of Halostreptopolyspora alba. Lineage (GTDB taxonomy): Bacteria > Actinomycetota > Actinomycetes > Streptosporangiales > Streptosporangiaceae > Lipingzhangella > Lipingzhangella alba. The sequence goes on from RJMB01000003.1 coordinate 314,584, forward strand.
GGTGCCCTCCGCCGTGTTCGCAGCCGGTTCGGCAAACTCCCGTCACCGCGGTCCCTCAGCCGCTTCCCATCTGGTCCTCCGCGGAAAGGTGCTCCACGGTCACCCCGTCTCGGTGAATGTTCGGGTCACTGTCTGGGCGGTGTAGACCCACAGGATCCGCAGGGGAGAGGCGCCGACGTTGCGGAACAGGTGCGGAATGGGGGAGGGGATGTAGGTGGTGTCGAAACGGCCGAGCCTCGTCGTGGACCCTTCCACGACGACTTCGGCCTCGCCTTCGAGAACGGTGACGTGCTCGTCGCAGTTGTGCGAATGCATCGGCGCTCCGGTTTTCGGTGGGTAGACGCTCATAACGCTGGTAATCCTGTTCTCGCCGGCCAGTGCCATCGCCGAGCGTCGGGAACCGGAGTTCGACCGGGAGGAGGACACCGCCTTCTACCGGTTCTGCCACGAGTTTCTCGAGGAGCACTTCGCCACCGAGGAGGAATTCCACAGTGCGAAAAAGCATAGACGGCACGCTGTGGGCGGCACTGCGGGACAAGAACGAGGCACTGGCGCGTCGGCGGCTCAGTATCGCGATGGTGGTCTCCAACCACCCGGACACCGTGGGGGAGGTCCAGGCATTCGGGGTCCCCTTCTTCCGCGTCCCCTCGGCCGGACCCGACAAATCGGCCGCCGAGGCCGAGCACCCGCGACTGCTCAACGGCAACGTCGACTTCATCGTCCTCGCCCGCTACATGCAGATCCTCTCCGCGGACTTCATCGACGAGGTGGGCGTGCCGATCATCAACATCCACCACTCGTTCCCGCCGGCCTTCACCGGCGCCGCCCCCTATCCTCGAGCAGGACGTCGTACGCGTGGCCCACGCCGACACCGTCGCGGACCTGAAGCGCCGCGGGGCGGATGTCGAGCGGTCGGTGCTGTCCCGTGCGGTGCTGTGGCACAGCGAGGACCGCGTCATCCGCAACGGCAACCACACCATCGTCTTCGTCTAGCGGCAACGCGGCCTACCCACGGGAGACCGCACCGGCGCGCCACCGACACCCGGGAGACACGGGGGTGGGCCGTCGGCCGGACGGCCCGGACCGGAGCGTATGGCGGCAGCGGCCTGGTCCAGGGTCTGTTTTCTGACCGAGACCACCCACCGGAGGTGCCCGAGGGTTCCCGACCCCCGGGCACCCGAGCCGGGCGAGCGGCAGCGAGCCCAAAACCCCTAACTCTCCCGCATCTCCTGTAGCGCCTCCTCCACGCGGTCGAGCGTGTAGTTGGCGTCGGTGTAGCCGGCGACGGTGTTCTTCCCGATGGGGAAGACACGGTCGTTTCGCACCGCGGGAAGTTCCTTGTAGAGGGTCGTCTCCTGCAGGTCCCGCATGAACGGGTTGACCTCGGCCCGCAGGTTCGAGTCGAGGAAGAGGACGTCGGCGTCACCGACGGCCGAGTCGATCTTTTCGGGCGAGACGGCGGCCTCCGGCTCCGGCTCGTCCTCGACGATGGCGTTCTCCCGTTCCGACCAGGTGAGCCCGAGCGGGGTCAGCAGGGTGCCGGTCATGTTCTCCTCGCCCCACACGTAGAAGCTGTTCTCCTCGTAGGAGCCGATGACGGCCACCGTGGTGCCCTCGATGACGTCGGTGTAGGTGTCGGCGATCTCCTGCTGGCGTGACCGGAACTCCTCCTGTAGCTCCTCCACCCGCTCCGGCACACCGAGAGCGTCGGCGACCTCCTCGGTGCGCTGTGTCCACTCCGCGCGGTCACCGCCGCGCAACGTGAAGGTGTAGACGGGGGCGACGTCCTCGAGCTGTGTGACCACCTCCTCGTCGTAGATGTTCGGGGCGAGGATGAGGTCCGGCTCCACCTGCGCGATCTCCTCGAGTTTGGGCTCTTCGGCGTCGGCGACGACCGGGATCGACCCGACTTCGTCCTCGATGTCCTCGGGCACGATCCCGGGGTCGAAGGCACCCTGGCCCACGGGCATGAACCCCAGGTCGTAGACCGGTTGCGTGGCCGCGTAGTGCAGGGTGACGACGCGCTCCGGCTCCGCGGGGACGTCGACCTCGGTCCCCGTCGCGTCGGTCACGGTACGGGTGTCGGCGTCGGTGGTGGACTCGTCCTCCGACGTGCTCGCCGCCCCGCAGCCGGCGAGGGCGAGGGTCAGGGCAGCGATGCCGGCGGCCAGGTAGGGGGATGGTGACTTCATGGGATGACCTTTCGATTCTCGGTGCCCGTGGCCACGGCGCGGCCCCGGTGTCTGGTCACGACGAGAGGCCCGCCGTTGACGGGGTCCTCGACGATCGCGGCGTCGACGTCGAAGACCCCGGCGAGGAGCTCCGTGGTGAGCACGTCCTCGGGGCTCCCCTCGGCGACGACACCTCCGCCCGACATCACGATGAGGTGCCCGGCGTAGCGGGCGGCCTGGTTGATGTCGTGGAGGACGGCCACGATCGTCCGCCGACTCCTCCGGTTGAGGTCGGCGAACAGGTCCATCAGCGAGACCTGGTGAGAGATGTCCAGGAAGGTGGTGGGCTCGTCGAGCAACAGGATCGAGGACTCCTGCGCGAGTACCATGGCGACCCAGGCCCGCTGCCGCTGGCCCCCTGACAGCTCGTCGACCGGATGGTCGGCGAGGTCGCTCATGGCGGTCTGGTCGAGCGCGCGGCGTACGCTTCGCTCGTCCTCCTCGCTCCAACGGGACAGCACCGACTGGTGCGGGTAGCGGCCTCGGCACACGAGGTCGAACACGGAGATGCCCGCGGGTGCGACGGAGGACTGCGGCAGCAGGCCGAGACGCGTCGCCACCTCCTTCGCGCGCATGGCGTGGATGTCCCCGCCGTCGAGGTACACCGTGCCGGCGCTCGGCTTCAGCAGCCGGGACAGCGAGCGCAGCAGCGTGGACTTCCCGGAGGCGTTCGGGCCGAGAATCACCGTGAACCCGCCACCGGGGATGTCGACGCTCAGCCGCTCACCGACCACGCGCCTGTCGTAGGCCATGGTGATGTCGTCGGCGCGCAGCGGTGCCGCGCCGGGTACCGAAGGACCGTCGGAGGTGTTCACAGGGTTCCCTTCCGGTTCTCGCGGATGAGGAGACTGACGAGGTAGACGCCTCCGACCGCCACCGTGGCGACGCCGACGGGAAGGGAGCGCCCGGGTATGGCGTGCTGGGCGGCGAGGTCGGCGCTGGCCAGGATGAGGGCGCCGGCACAGGCCGCCGGCGCGAGCGAGACACCGGTCGACGCCGCGATCCGGCGGCCGACGTGTGGCGCGGCGAGGGCGACGAAGGAGATCGGGCCCGCGGCTGCGGTCACGATCGCGACGAGAACGACGCCCGCCAGGAGCGCGACCAGGCGTGTACGTGCCACCGGGACGCCGAGCGAGGCCGATACGTCCGCACCGAGGTCGAACAGGCTCAGACGGCGGTCGAGGAGCGCGCCGGCGGCGAGGGTCGCCAGGAGCCCGAGGGCCATGACCGGCCCGGTGTACTCGAAGCTCGTGCCGTTGAGCGTGCCCACTCCCCACAACGCCGCGGCTTGGGCGATCTCGAGGTCGGCGGTGAGCAGGAACCAGGTTTCCAGGCTCACCAGCATCGCGCTCAGTCCGATACCCACGATGACCAGCCGGAAGCCCGCGACTCCGCCACCGCGTGAGAGCAGCAGAACGAGAGCGGCGACGGCGAGTCCGCCGGCGAGCGCGCCGCCGGCCACCAGCGTGAAGCTCGACCCCACGTAGGCGACGACCGCGACGCCGCCCGTTGACGAGCCCGCCGTGAAACCGATGATGTCCGGGCTTCCCAGCGGGTTGCGGGTGAGGGACTGGAAGATCGCGCCCGCCAACCCGAGCATCGCGCCGAACACCGCGGCAGCCAACGCGCGGGGCAGGCGCCACTGGACGACGAAGAGCTCGACCGACGCGGGCGCCTCGCCGGTCAGCGCCGCCACGACCTGACCCGGCGAGTGGACGACGGTGCCGAGCATGAGCGCCGCGGCGGTAACCACCGCGGTCATCACGACGAGTCCCGCGCAGGTGAGGAGCGTGCGCAGGTGGATTCGCCCCGACACCGGCACCCGCCCGGCCCGCACCACGAGGTGGCCGCGCTGTGCCCTGATCCCCGCGCTCACTGGACGTGCCCCCCCCTTCGTGGAGATGAGCCAGATGAGAACCGGTGCGCCGATGAACGCCGTGACGACCCCGACGGGCACCTCGCGCAGCGGGACCGCCACCCGGGCCACGATGTCGGAGGCCAGCAGTACCACCGGTGCCACGAGCATCGACATCGGTATGACCCGCAGCTGGTCGTTGCCGACGAGCAGCCGGCACACGTGGGGTGCCATCAGTCCGAGGAATCCGATTGGGCCCGCGAGGGCCGTCGCCGCGCCGACGAGAAGCGTGACGGCGACGACCGTCAACACCCGCGTACGGCGCGCGCTGACGCCGAGTGAGGTGGCGAGCTCGTCACCGAGCGCGATCGCGTTGAGCGGTCGCATCAGGACGGGGAGCAGCACCAACCCGATGGTGAGGTACGGCGCCACGCCCGCCAGGTCGTCGAGCGACCGGCCCGCGACCGAGCCCGCCACCCACGAGCGGTACCGCTCGAACGTGTCCGGGTCGAACAGCCGGATGGTCGTCGTGACGCCGCCGAACACCGCCGCGAGCGCGACGCCCGCGAGGGTCATGCGGACCGGGGTCGCCGGCCCACGGCCCGTCGACGCGAGCAGCAGGACGGCGACGGTCGCGAACGACGCGCCCGCGAGGGCCGGCCAGACGAGTGAGCCGACCGTGGCCGGCATCCCGACCAGGATCGCCACCGCCACGAACATGGTGGCTCCGGCGTTCACCCCCAGGATCCCGGGATCGGCGAGTGGATTGCGCGTGAGGGCCTGGATCAGCGCTCCAGCGAGCCCCAGCGCCGCCCCGACCGCGATCGCGATGATCGTGCGTGGCAGCCGGTAGCCGAACACCAGGGCCTCCGCCTCACGACCGCCGTCGCCGGACACCGCCGACAGCACACGCGACGGCGCCACCTGCTCAGCGCCGACGAACAGGCTCGCGCAGGTCGCGAGCACCAGCGCGGCGGTCAGCCCGAGGAGGACCAGCGGCATCCGCGAGTGGAGGGGGCGCAACGCATCGCGCTCGGCCGCGGCCCGGGCGCCGCGGGTGGCGAGGGAGACGTCAGGCATGGGCCACGGTCACGGATCCGTAGGCGCCGAAGCCCCAGCCGAGGGTCGTGGTCTCGACCTCGGCCGCGCCGGCGGCGCGGAGGAGGTCACCGATCTGGCCGCTGCCACGGGGGACCATGCCCGTGACCGTCAGGCTGGTCAGGGCGCGCTCGGCCACGTGGTCGTCCGTCTCGGCCCTGTCGGTGGTGTGTTCGGCGAGCACCAGGGCGGGACCCGCGGTGAGAGCGGTGCGCAACAGGCCGAGCGCGTCCTCGTCGCTCCTCCCCTCCAGGACCCCGACGAGGACCGCGCAGTCGCAGGCCGGCCACTGGACCTCGTCGGATCCCGGGAGCTGCACGGTCCGTCCCCCGGCGATGTGCGAGGCGACGTACGGCGCGGCGTCGCCGACCACGGCCAGGGTGCGCGCCTCGGCGACCGGAGTGAGCCTCGCGAGCGGCTCGACGACGTACTGGAGGAGGTCGGCGGAGCGATCCTGGTGGGCGTTCTCGAGGGCCGCGTCCGCCGCTCGGCGCGCACGCCACGTCGACGCGCCGAGACGGGGGGCGGCCTCGTTCGAGCGCAGCACGTCGACGAGGTCGACCAGAGCCAGCGCCTCTCGGTTGGCCGGGTTGTCGAGCGAGAGCGCCTCCAGCGCGGACTCCTCCATCAGGACGCCACCGAGAGCGGTGTTGCGGTAGCGGTCGCCGTCGCGCTCGACCAGCCCCAACGCGGTCATCGCGTCGAGCAGGAGCCGGAGACGGGACGGGGCCACACCGGTCTCGCGTCCGAGCTCGTCGGGCGTCGAGACCCCGGTGGCGATGAGCGGCCCGATCCCGAGGGTGACAGCGGCGCGAGTGACGATCGGCGGTGCCAACTCGGTCATCTCGTGCACCTCGTGGAGCGGGTCCCCCGAGGTCTCCGCGTCATCATCCGGCGGTTCGGGGACGAGCCGTTCCGCGTCGTCACGCGACCCACGGTCGTCGGGCGTCGCCTTCGGCCGCCGCCAGTACCCGACGACCTCGACGTCCTCCTTCGGCAGCCCCAGGTCGGCGCGCAGGTAGCGGCGGATGGGAGCGATCGTCAGCGCCTCTCCGCCGACCCAGGCGTAGACGCGGCAGTCCGGCACCCGCACGCGTCGTACGGCGTCGAAGAGCTGGGGGCTCGCCCCCGCCGGTACGTCGCCCCGGACCAGCCACTCGATCTCGACGTCCGCCGCCGTCGGAATGTCCTGGCGGTCCGCCTCGGTGGGGACCTCGACGATCGCGTGCCCGCGGGTGGCCTCCGGTGCCTCCTCGAGCCAGCGGGCGATCGACGGAAGCGCCGTGTCGTCGCCGACCAGCAGGTGCCATTCGGCCTCGTCGTTGCGCAGCGCGCACGACTTCGGGCCGGCGATGTGGATCCGGTCCCCCGCACGCGCGCGAAACGCCCACGCGGCGGCGAGGCCGTGGGCGTGGCGGACGAAGTCGAGCTCGATCGTCTGGGATTCCGGGTTCCACGCGCGCACCGTGTAGTCGCGCGTGCGGGCGAACGCGTCCGGGTCCCACGCGAACCGCTTCTCCTGTTGGGTGCCGATGTGCGGCACGGTGCCGTCCTCGTCGGGGAGGACGATCTTCACGTGGTCGTCGAAGCCGTCGGATCGGAACGGAGGGCGCTCGAAGCCGTCGCCCATAGTCCCGGCGGCGAGCTCGTCGCCGCCGAGCGTGAGGCGGCGCAGGTTCGGTGTGACGTCGGTGACGCGCACCACCTCCACGTGCCGCAACACGATGGGGTGGACCCGCATTGGCCGAGAGGTGCGGGGCATGGGCACTCCCAAGGAGAGGCTAACCTTAAGAAGGTTAGCCTAACAAAAGTTTGGCTCGGAACGAGTTCCTGACCCACACGGCGGCGTCGACCTCCACTCCGGGAGCGCGGTCAAAGTGCCCGCCTCGCCCCGACGCCCCGTGCCGCGAGCGCCCGGCCGAACCGGGTGTGCGTGAACGTGAGGGGTGCGCCGTGGCGGCGGGCGGCGACGCGAACGACAGTGTTCCCCGGCTCCCGGCCCGGGTGCGCTCATCGAAGACGGTGGCGCGCGAGGCAGGCGAGCGTGGCCACGGCCGAGACGCCTGTCATGCAGCCCAGCGCCCAGTGATAGCCGGTGACGAGTTGTCCGACGGCGGTGTCGCCGGCGGCCGAGAGCGTTCCCGCGAAAACCTGGTCGTGTAGCGCGGCCGGTAGCGGGATCGTGACGATGGACAGCGCCATGGCGGTACCGAGCACGACGCCGGTGTTCTGCAGCATCAGCCGCATGGCGTTGACGATGCCCAGCCGGTTCTCGGGCAGCTCGCGCAGCAGGACGGTGGTGTTGGCCGGCAGGAACATCCCCGACCCGATGCCGAGGAGCACCAGCGCCCCCATGATGGTGAGCGCGGACGCCGCGGGTGAGATCACGAGACCGAGCACGGCGAGGCCGCCCGTGCTGAGCGCGCTGCCGAGCAGCGCCAGCGCCCGCGGGCTGTACCGGCGTTGGAGGAAGCCCGACAAGATCGACGCGGTCATCGCCGCGACAGGCAGGGGGAGCACCCTCAGTCCGGCCTGCGTCGCGGTCTCGCCGTGGACAGCCTGGAAGAACAACGCGACGAGGAACACTACGCCGATCCGGGAGACCGAGGTCAGCAGCGACGAGAGCGTGGTCAGCGCGAACAACGGTTCCCGGAACATCCGGACGTCCACAACGGGGTTGCGCGCCCACAGCTCGCGGAGGACGAACAGGGGCAGGACGACGGCGAAGGCGACGAACCCGGCCAGGACCAGCGGGTGGTTCCAACTCAGCCGGGTGACCTCCGACATGGCGAGGAGCAGCCCGCCGAGGGAGACGAAGACCAGGATGTTTCCGGGAATGTCGAGTCCGCGTTCTCCTTCGTTTGGCCTCACCCGCCGCAGCACGAGCGCGCCCCAGAGCAGGCAGGCGAGGCCCAGCGGGACGTTGTACCAGAACACCCACCGCCAGCCCATGGTCTCGGCGAGCAGGCCGCCGAGGGTGGGGCCGGCCAGCTGCGCGACCGAGAACGAGGCCGTGTAGATGCCCATCCCCTCACCGAGCCGTGCGCGGGGAAAGGCGTCGGCGACCAGTGCCGCGCTGTTCGTGAGCAGCATGGCGCCTCCCACGGCCTGCGCCACCCGCAGGGCGACGATCAGCCAGGCGTCCGGGGAGAAGCCCGCCAGCAGGCTGGCCGAGGTGTAGACCGCCAGGCCGCCCAGGTACATCGCGCGTCGCCCGAACAGGTCGGCCAGGCGGCCGAACGTCACCATCAGGACGGTGGTCGTCAGCTGGAACGCGAGCAGGATCCAGTTCGCCGCCGTGGCACCGGCGTGTGTCTGCCTGACCACCTCGGGCAGCGCGACGTGGAGCGCGGTACCGCCGAGCGTGGTGAGCACGCTGGCCATGGTCACCACGGACAGGACACGCCAGGCGTAGCGGAGCTGGTCCCGTTCGTCGTCGGCGGGCTGGGCCGCGGTCGTCGGCGTGCTCTCGCCGGTGGCGGCACGTTCTCCGGACACAAGACTCCCAGCGCAGCTCTTCGTCGCCGCGACACCGAAGCAATACTAGAACTTCATTCTAGTCGTGCCTCTTGACGTCGCCCCCAGGTTATTAGACTCTAATTCTAGAACATCTTTCTATCAAGGAGGTCGTATGGGTGTCATGGACGGACGCGTCGTGATCGTCACTGGTGCTGCCCGGGGTATCGGACGAGGACACGCGCTCGAGTTCGCGCGCCAAGGCGCCAAGGTCGTGGTGAACGACCTCGGCGCGGAGGTTGACGGAACCGGCTCGTCGGACGGCGCCGCCGGCGAGGTCGTGGACGAGATCCGCGCGCTGGGGGGAGAGGCGGTCGTCAACGGTGAGGACGTCGCGGACTTCGACGGCGCCGCCCGTCTCGTGCGGGCCGCCATTCACCACTTCGGTGAACTCCACGTGCTGGTCAACAACGCGGGTGTCCTCCGTGACCGCATGCTGGTGAACATGACCGCCGAGGAGTGGGACACGGTCATGCGTGTGCACCTACGCGGTACCTTCGCCCCGCTGCGTCACGCGGCGGCCTACTGGCGCAAGCGTGCGAAGGCCGGTTCCCGGGTCGACGCGCGGATCATCAACACGACGTCCTCGTCGGGGATCTACGGCAATCCCGGCCAGGGGAACTACGGAGCGGCGAAGGCCGGAATCGCCGGGCTGACCGTCATAGCCGCGCGCGAGCTCGCCAGCTACGGCGTGACCGTCAACGCCGTCGCCCCGGCCGCGCTGACCCGTATGACCGAAGGACTGGCCAAGAACCGCGAAGAGGCTCCCGAGGGCGTGTTCGACCCCTCGGCACCCGACAACATCGCTCCGCTGGTGGTGTGGCTGGCGACCGAGCAGGCCAAGGACATCACCGGCCGGGTGTTCAACGCCCGAGGCGGACACATCAGCGTGGCCGAGGGCTGGCACGCCGGTCCCGGTGTCGATCGGGACGCCCGGTGGGACCCGGCCGAACTGGGTGAGGTCATCCCCGGACTCGTCGAGCGGGCGGTACCCAACGCCCTCACCAACGGCCGGGTTCCGGGCGAGGAGGCGTGACATGGCGCTCAACCACGACCTGCTCGGCGTCGAGAGCGACCCCTTCGAGCGGTCCTGGACCAGCCGGGACACACTGCTTTACGCGCTGGGGGTGGGTGCCGGGCTGGACGATCCCCTGACGGAGCTCCCGTTCACCACGGAGAACTCCACCGGTGTTCCCCAGCGGGTGCTGCCCACCTTCGCCGTACTCGCCGCCCAGGCGCCGACCGGCCGCCGCCTCGGGGACTTCGACCCGGCCAGGCTCGTCCACGCCGAGCAGGGATTCGAGCTCCACCGCGAGCTACCGCCCGCCGGCGAGCTCCGCACCACGTCGAGGATCACCGGCATCCACGACAAGCGATCCGGTGCGCTGGTGAGCACGGAGGCCCGTGCGGTCGACCCGGCGAGCGGGAAGCTCGTCGTCCGCAGCTGGAGCGGAGTGTTCATCCGTGGCGAGGGCGGATTCGGCGGTGACCCCGGATCCCGCGACAACTGGAGCGAACCCCTCCGCCCGCCTGACAGCACGGTCACCTACGCCACCCGACCGGAACAGGCGCTGCTGTACCGGCTGTCCGGTGACCGGAACCCGCTGCACTCCGACCCGGCGTTCGCGGCGAGGGCCGGGTTCGACCGCCCGATTCTGCACGGCCTGTGCACCTACGGCGTCACCGGCCGCGCGCTCCTGCACACCCTGGCCGATTCGGATCCGGCCCGGTTCGCGTCCATGTCCGGGCGCTTCACGAGCCCGGTGTACCCGGGCGAGGACCTGACGGTGTCGATCTGGCGGGAGGGGAACACCGCTCTGTTCCGGACCGCCAGGGACGACGGAACCGTGGTGATCGACCGGGGGAGGGCGACATTCCGCGACACCTGACGCGGGTCGACTGCCACCTCCACACCGTCCACTCGGGTGATTCGGTGCTGTCGGTGGACCGGCTCGCCGTACGGGTCGCCCAGGAGCGGCTCGATGTCGTCTGCGTGACGGACCACCACACGCTCGCTGGCGCGCACGAGGCGATAGCGCGAGACATCGGCGCCCGCGTGGTCGTGGGGGAGGAGATCAGAACGCACGACGGCGAGATCATCGGGTTGTTCCTCACCGACCGTGTGCCCTACGTGCTGCCGCTGCCGGAGGCGGTGCGACGGATCCGAGCGCAGGGCGGTCTGGTGTACGTGCCGCACCCGTTGGACCGAGCCCGCCGCTCGGTCGGCCGGGCCGGGTTGACGCGGCTGTGCGCGGAGGGCGTGGTGGACGTGGTCGAGACTTTCAACGCCAAGATCGGTGATCAACGGCTGAACACGGACGCTGCCGATATCGCCGCCGCGCACGGGGTCGCGGGCGGGGTCGGTTCCGACGCGCATGACCCGCCGGGCGTCGGTGCCGCCTACGCGGAGATGCCCGACTTCGACGGACCGCGATCGTTCCTGGCCGCGCTGCGCGAGGCCCGTGTGGTGGGCGAGTATCGCGATCACGCCGTCGACTGGGAGGCGTGAGCGGATTTCGCGCCGCGAAGGACGGCACGAACGCGACTTCGGTCGGACACGCGCCCCGCCCACCGGTCCCGTTCGGACGCGTAGGTGAGGAGCCGTGGCGCGACGGGTCATAGTACGTGCTCGCGGGAATCGGCCGAGGCCGAACCAGTAGAACCCGGCTCGGTCACCGGCCGACGACCATGCCACGCCCGCGCGCGCCATCACAGGACCGGTGGTCCTGGAAGCGTTCCGCGCGGGCACGGCGGCGCCACACACCCGGCCGCAGGTGCGGCCGTCTCTCGTGCGCGAACCCCTGGCCGGCGACGGCCACACCAGCCCATGCGCCGGCCCGCCATCCGTGAGCCGGTTCCCCGGCACCTCCCGCGCATCATTTCGCGGCTCCCTGTTGACACCGGGGATGTGGTCGATCAGCCTTGGAACTACTTACTAGAGTTAGATTCTAGAAAACGGAGGCGGTCATGGACTTCTCGCTCAGCGCTGAGGAGCGTCAGATCCGCGACACGGTGCGCTCGTTCGTCGAAAGGGAGGTCATGCCGCTGGAAGCGGACGTTCTACGCAACGAGCGGGAGGGCTCGCCCGGCTTGGACGTGGATACCGTGCGCGGCCTGCGGCAGAAGGCGAGGCAATCCGGGCTGTGGGGGATCAACACACCCGAGGAGTACGGTGGGGCCGCTCTCGGGCCGGTGATGTCGGCGATCGTAGCGATGGAACTCGGCCGGACCTTCGTCCCGTTCAGCTTCGGCGGTTCGGCGGACAACATCCTCTACGCCTGCGATGAGGAGCAGAAGCGGCGCTACCTGCTCCCGACCATCGAGGGCGAGCGCCGGTCCTGCTTCGCCATCACCGAACCGGGCGCGGGCTCCGACGCCCGCAACATCCGTACCCGAGCCGTCAAGGACGGCGACGGCTGGGTCATCAACGGTGAGAAGACGTTCATCACGGGCGGCAACGAGGCGGACTTCGTGATGGTGTTCGCGGTGACCGACCCCGACAAGGGGCCCGACGGCGGCGTTACCTGCTTCCTGGTCGACCGGGACATGGGGTGGAAGTCCGAGCCCATCCCGACCATGGGTCAGTGGGCTCCGGCGACGCTGGTCTTCCAGGACGTGCGGGTGCCGGAGAGCAACGTCCTCGGCGAGGTCGGCAAGGGGTTCCAGCTGGCCATGCGATGGATCGGGCAGGGGCGCTACATGATTCCGGCCCGCGCCATCGGCGCGGCCGAGCGGCTGCTGAGTATGGCCACCGAGTACGCCCGTACCCGCGAGTCGATGGGCAGGCCGATCGGGGACTACCAGGCCATCCAGTGGCAGATCGCCGACTCTCACGTGGAGATCGAGTCGGCGAAATGGCTGACGCTGTACGCCGCGTGGCGCGTCGAGGAAGGCATGGACGGCAGGCACGCCTCGTCGCTGGCCAAGCTCAGCGGCGCCGTGACCGCCAACCAGGTGGTCGACCGCGTCCTGCAGATCCACGGCGGAATGGGCTACACCAAGGAGCTGCCGGTGGAGCGCTGGTACCGGGAGCTGCGGCTGCTGCGCATCTTCGAGGGTACGGACGAGATCCAGCGACGCACCATCGCCCGCAACCTGTTGAAAGGCCATGTCCGGATCGGGACGATCGGGGACTGATATGACCGATGTGACGCACGGCCCGGGGGCCGCCACCTCGGCGCTGTTCAACCCCCGTTCGATCGCTTTGGTCGGTGCCACGGACAAGTCCGGCTGGTCCGCCGCCACACTGAACAACCTCCGCGGCCACGGGTTCGCCGGCCCTGTGTACCTGGTCAACCCCCGTGGTGGGGTGGTGCACGGCGAGCGGTCCTACCGCAGTCTCGCCGAGCTGCCCGAGGTGGTCGACCTGGTGTACGTGATGGTGCCGACCACCGCGGTGCTGGAGGTACTCAAGGAGGGTGCCGCACTGGGCACCGCCAACTACGTCGTGCTGACCGCGGGCTTCGGCGAGGTGGGAGGTGAGGGCGCCCGGCTGGAGGCCGAGCTGGTCGAGTTCGCTCACGAGCGTTCCCTGACCGTGCTGGGCCCCAACGGCAACGGATACCTCAACGCCGCCGCGAGCATCACACCGTACGGCCTGCCCGTGGGAACCTCACTCTTGCGCGGCTCGGTCGGGGTGGTGCTGCAAAGCGGCGCGCTGGCGAGTTCCGTGTTGGGCTTCGCCCACGCTCGCAATGTCGGGATCAGCCTGCTCACCACGATGGGCAACGAGGCCGTGGTCACGTTGACCGACGTGATCGACTACCTGATCGACGACCCGGCGACCAAGAGCATCGCGTTGTTCCTGGAAGCCGTCCGGGATCCCGCGGAGTTCAGCCGGGTAGCCCGGCGGGCGCTGCTGGCGGGGAAACCGATCGTCGCGTTGAAGGTCGGCCGAAGCGCGCTCGCCTCGCACACCGCGCAGGCGCATACCGGCGCGCTCGTCGGCGACGACCAGATCGTCGACGCGGCTTTCCGGCAGCTCGGTGTCATCAGGGTGCGCTCGCTGGAGGACCTGATGATCACGGCGGGGCTGCTCGCCGAGATCGGGCCGCTGCCGGGGCGGCGGATCGGTGTGGTCACGCCCTCCGGGGGCGCCTCCGAGATCATCGCCGACCGGGCGGAGGACGAGGGGCTGCTGCTCCCGGCCTTCGACGACCGGACCGTGGACCGGCTGACCGAGATCGTGCCGCCGTTCGCGACGGTGCGGAACCCGCTCGACGTCACCGGCTATGTCCTGATCGACCGGACGCTGCTCGGCAGGTCACTGGAGGTGGTGGCCTCCGACCCGGGCGTCGACGCGATCATGCTGCTCGCGGACATTCCGAAGGTGGCGCCACCCGACCCGGCACCCGTGCTCGAGAACTACAGGGCCAATGCCCGACGTATCGCCGAGGCCGCCGTTCCGGTGGTCGTGGTGACCAACGCGCTCACCGACATCAGCGAGTTCGGCCGGACCATTCGCGAGGAGACCGGGTACCCCCACGTGGTGGGCGGTATCGAGCACGGCGTCCAGGCGATCGGTGCCGCGGTTCGGTGGACCGAGACGCGCGCACGCGTACTCAGGGCGGAGTCGGGAGTCGCCCGGCCCACCGTCGCCGCCGCTCCCGAGGGCGTCTCGGAGGCGACCGGGGTGTGGGCGGAGCACCGTGCGGCGGCGCTGCTGGAGTCGGCCGGTATTCCGGTGGTGCCCGCCGAACACGTCCATGGCGAGGACGCGGCCGTTGCCGCGGCCGAGCGGTTCGGCTATCCGGTGGTGCTCAAGGCGGCGGTGGAAGGACTCGGCCACAAGAGCGACATCGGAGGTGTGCGGCTCGGCCTGGCCGGACCTGACCAGTTGCGCGGGGCCTACCGCGACGTGGTCGCCTCGGTCCCCGCGCACGATGACGGGCCGGCGGGGGCCCTGGTCCAGCCGCAGCGGACCGGCGGGACCGAGCTGCTGGTCGGTATCGTGCGCAAGCCTGACTGGGGCCTCACCCTCGCGGTCGGCCTGGGTGGGGTTTGGGTCGAGGTACTGCGCGACACCTCGCTGCGCGTTCTGCCCGTGGACGCCGATGAGGTGCGCCAAGCCCTGGACGAACTGCGTGGAAGGGCGCTGCTCGACGGCGTGCGCGGCGGTGAGCCCGCTGACCTGGACGCCGTCAGCACGGTGGTGGCGCGGATCGCGGCCTTCGCCGAGAGCCTCGGTGACCGGCTGGAGGCGCTGGAGATCAACCCGCTGCTCGTTTCCGGCTCCCGGGTCGAGGCGCTCGACGCGCTGGTGACCTGGCGCGAATGAGCGGCGGGCGGCCTCCGCTGCCCACCGGGCCGCCCCGGCCGGGCCGCCGGCCGGGGCTGGTTAGGGGCTGTGGGTGGGGGAGTGAGGGACGAGCGACCGCGCCGGAGGGGCCGAAGGTTCCCGGCCCCCAGGGCACCCGACCCGGGCGAGCGGCAGCGAGCCCCAACAACACTGCTAGGGGCGTCGGCCGGCGAGGACCAGGGTGGCCGCGGAGGCGAACATGCCACCGTTGCCCAGCACCACGCTCAGCTCAGCGTCGGGGACTTGTGCCGCTGCCTCGCCACGTAGCTGGCGGACCGCCTCCAGAATGGCGAATATGCCGTACATGCCCGTGTGGGTGTAGGAGAGGCCGCCGCCGTTGGTGTTCATCGGGAGTCGGCCGCCCGGCAGGGTGTTGCCCTCGGCGATGAAGCCGCCGGCTTCGCCGCGGTTGACGAAGCCCATGTCCTCAAGGCCGAAGATGGGCACGTGCGCGAACGCGTCGTAGACCATGAGGTGGTCGACGTCGGCGTGCTCGATCCCGGCCTCGGCGAACGCGGCTGCGCTGGACAGCCGGAATGCCTTGGAGGTGGTGAGGTCCTCCATCTGGGAGATCATCGGAGCTTCCACCGACTCGCCGGCACCGAGCAGGTGTACCTGTGGTTTGGCGGTCCCGGTGGCCTCGGCCCGGTCCTGTGAGGTGACCACCAGTGCTCCGCCGCCATCGGTGACCAGGCAGCACTCCAGCAGATGGAACGGGTAGGCGACCAGGCGGGAGGCGAGTACGTCGTCGACGGTGATCAGGTCGCGGTGCATCGCCCGGGGATTGCGGTTGGCCCAGCGACGCTGTACGACGGGCACCGTCGCCAGCTGCTCGTGGGTGAGCCCGGTCTCCTTCATGTAGCGCAGCGCCGGGATAGTGAAGGTGGTGGTCGGGCCGAGTACCCCGTAGGGGGCTTCGAACTGTCCGGGGATCGAGTCGGGTGCGCGGGAGAAGGGGGGCGCGCCGACCCGGGAGCGGCCGGACTCGCCGTGTGTGATCAGCACCGTGTGGCACAGCCCGGCACGGATCGCGGCGGCCGCGTGCCGGACGTGGAACAGGAACGACGAGCCGCCGACTCCGGTGCCGTCCACCCATGAGGGGGTGACGCCGAGGGCGTGGGCGACCTGGACCGGTCCCGGTGTGCCGACGGTGGCGATCCCGTCGATGTCGTGGTGTGCCAGCCCCGCGTCCTCCAACGCGTTTTCGGCGGCTTCCAGGTGCAGCTGCAGGGTGGAGTGCCCGGGTAGCTTGCCGATCTCGTCGGTCTCGGCCGCTCCGGCGATCACGATGTTCATCGGGCGTCCTCCGCGGGGGTGAAGAGGGGGACGCTGACGTCGCCGCGGTCTTCGAATGTCGCGTGCAGTGGCATGTCCAGCACAAGGTTCTCCGGGGTGATCTCAGTGCCGACGATGTTCGTCATCATCCGTACGCCCTCTTCCAGCTCGACAACGGCGATCGCGTACGGGCCGTCGTCCTCGAAACCACGTCCTGGGCGGTGGTTGATCACGTACGAGTAGAGCTTCGCGCGGCCGCTGGCGGTGACCCACTCGACGTCACCGGATCCGCAGCGCGGACAGCGGTGCCGTGGATAGAAGTAGTGCCGGCGGCACGCGCGGCAGTGCTGGATACGGAGTTCGCCCGCTGCGGTGCCCTCCCAGAAGGGCCGGGTCTCCGGTGTCGGTTTCGGTACCGGCTTCGACGACGTGGTCATCGTCCTCTCCTCACAGGCATTGCGAAAAATATTCTAGAACCCTACTCTAAAAACATGCTCTTCCGCATCACCACCTCCCGAAAGAGATCGGCCGCACTCGGCGCCGATCGGGAGGCGTTCGACGGGAGCGGCCAAAAGAGATCCGCGGGCCCACAGCGCGGGCGTGGCGGGCGATCTGGCGGAAGCGCGGGGCATGGCCACCTGCGGTGGCGTCACTCAGGTCTTGACATGTGTGATCCAGCGCACTTTAGATGTTGCACTAACAGTGCAAATTGTTACGAAGCTCCTGGAGGTGCCGACATGGCCATCGCGAGGCTCGGCTCACACGAGGACGCGAGGGACTCCTCCTGCTCTTCCTCCCCGTCGTTGCTCGAGGTCGACGACCTCGAAGTGTCGATCGGCGGGACTCAGCTGCTGTCGGAGGTCTCACTGACCATGCGGGCCGGTGAGCTGGTCGGTCTTGTCGGCGAGTCAGGGTCGGGCAAAACACTCACGGGGCTCAGTCTGCTGGGGCTGCTGCCTCCGACCGCCGCGGTGACGGGCCGGATCTGGTTCGAGGGGGTTGACCTGATCGCGGCCGACCAGAGTCGACTGCGCGACGTCCGCGGCCGCGCGATCAGCATGATCTTTCAGGAACCGCGGGCGTCCCTGCATCCGGCGCGGCCGCTCGGCAAGCAGATCACGGACGTGATCCACGCTCACGAACAGGTGCCGGCCGCCGACGCCAGACGCCGGGCCGTCGACATGCTCGGGATGGTCGGCCTCCCCGATCCCCGGCGTGTCATGGACTCCTACATCCACGAACTCTCGGGGGGCATGTGCCAACGGGCCATGATCGCCATGGCGCTGGTCTGCGGGCCCCGGCTGCTGGTCGCCGACGAGCCCACGACCGCGTTGGACGTCACGATCCAGGCCCAGATGATCGCTCTCCTACGGCGACTCGCCAGCGAACTGGACCTGTCCGTGCTGCTCATCACCCACAACCTGGGGGTGGTGGTCGACCTGTGCTCCAGGATCGTGACGATGTACTGCGGTCAGGTGGTCAACGACGACAGCACCTCTCAGCTACTCGATGAACCGCAGCACCCCTACCCGAGTGCGCTGCTGCGCGCCTCGGACATCAGTTTCGACAGTCCCGACGACTGGAGCGGCATCTCCGGCGCCCCGGCATCCCCCGCCCGGCCACCTCGGGGATGCCGGTTCCATCCGCGATGTCCCCACGCGCAGGAGCGGTGCGCGGAAAACGCCCCGCCCCTGGAACCCGGAAGACACGGTGGCCGGACTCGCTGCCTGAGAAGTGACGAGCTGACCCTCCAGGGGGTGTCCCGATGACCGCCGAGAGCGCGCCCCCGTTGATCCAGCACAACGATGACGGGCCAGCGGCGCTGGAGGTCAGCGACCTCACCGTGAGGTTCGGGAGCCGCCGCGACGCGCTACGCGCGGTCGACGGCGTGAGCTTCACCCTCCGGCGCGGTTCGACACTCGGCGTCATCGGCGAGTCGGGATCCGGGAAATCGACTCTGGTCAAAGCCATCGCCGGGTTGCTCCCGGTCGCGGAGGGCCAGGTGAGGATCGCTGGAAACTCCGGTCCGCCCCAGCCCGCGGCCCCCTCGGTAGGGCGCGCCGGCCAGGTGCAGATGATCTTCCAGGACGCCATGCTCGCGCTCAACCCGGGCCGCGCCGTCTGGCAGAGCGTGGTCGAGCCCCTCGTGCCCCAGCGGCTCTTCGTCCCCCGACGGTTCAGGGACCGCGCGGTCGAACTGCTGGCACGGGTCGGCCTCACCCCCGATTTCGCCGACCGGCTGCCGAGCCAGATGTCGGGAGGACAGCGGCAGCGGGTCACCATCGCCCGCGCGATAGCGGGGCGCTCACCGCTGGTCATGTGCGACGAACCCGTTGCCGCGCTCGACATCTCGCTCCAGGCCGAAGTCCTCCAACTCCTCGACGACCTGCGGCGGGATCTCGGGCTCAGCTACGTCTTCATCTCCCACGACATGTCCTCCATCTCGCGAATCGCCCACGACGTCGGGGTGATGTACCTCGGCCAGCTGGTGGAGGTGGGGCCGGCCCGCGAGGTACTACAGACACCGCGGCACCCCTACACCCAGGCCCTGATCCGATCCATACCTCGGATAACCCTCGAAAAGAGGGAACCGGAGACCCAGCTCCTGGAAGGCGAGATCCCCGACGCGCGCAGGCCGCCGTCGGGGTGCCGGTTCCGCACCCGCTGCCCCTTCGCGCAGGAGATCTGCGCGCGCGAGGAGCCCCGGCCAGAGCTGGTCGAGGAACCCGGGCGGGACACCGGCTCCGCTCACCACACCGCGTGCCACTTCTGGCGGGAGATCCGTGACGGCACGGCCGCTCCGCGCGCGCACTGAAACCCGACGGTCCACGACACGACCCGAACCGCGCCTTCGCCACCCCACCGAAACCTCGCCGCCCCACCGGAGCGACGTTTCCGAACTCTGTGACACGAAGGAACACAAGACATGAAGCCACGACACCGCCATCTCCGCACTTCCGCGTTCGCCGCTCTCGTCGCCCTCGCCCCTTTGGCCACCGCGTGCGGCACCGACTCGACCGACGAGTCCCAGACGACGTTGCGGACGATCCAGGGGCTGACACCCAGTCAGTTCGATCCCTGCGGCTCGCCCAACGGTTCGGAGACCGCCTACATGGCCGCCATATACGCGCCGCTCATCCGCACCGCCCCCGACACCGGCGAACTCTCACCCGGTATCGCGACGGACTGGGAGTTCTCCAACGAGCTACAGACCCTCACCCTGACATTGCAGACCGGCCTGAGATTCCAGGACGGCACCACGCTCGACGCCGAGGCGGCCAAGAGGAGCATCGAGCAGTGCCTGGACATGGAAACGCAGAGGATCCCGGGGCTGGAGTCGATCTCCGCGGAGGGCGAGGACACCCTCGTCTTCGACACATCCACGCCGAACTCGGGACTGCCGGCGCTGCTGGGGTCGCGGCTCGGCATGCTCGCCTCACCGACGGCCAGGGAAGAGCGGGGTGAGGAGTTCGGCGCCGAGCCTGTGGGAGCCGGCCCCTTCCAGCTGGACGAATTCGTGCCCGGATCCTCGATCTCGCTGACGAGCTGGGACGAGTACCAGGAGGCGGGGCTGCCCGAGGCCAAGGTCGACAGGATCGAGTCAGAGATCATCTCCGACCCCTCAGCTCAGGAGGCGGCGCTCACCGGTGGCCAGGCGGACTTTGGCTGGCGGCTGGACTACTCGATGCCGTCCTCGCTTGAGGGCACCGGGATTCACGTCGAGCACAACCTCGGGGTCTCCATGAGCGACCTGAATATTGACCGCAGCCAGGGGCCGTTGCAGGACAAGAAGATTCGCCAGGCGCTGAGCTACGCGATCGACCGCGAGGCGCTGGCCCAGGCGAACACGAGCGGTCTCAGCGATGTGGGCGCGGTCCAGCCCTACCCGCCGGGACACCGCCTGCACTTCGACGAGCTGGACGACACCTACGAGCACGACCCCGACAAGGCCAGGGAGCTCCTGGACGAAGCGGGGCATCCCGACGGCCTGACCCTGAGGGGCGTGAGCCTCGACGCTCCCTCCTTTGTCAACAACGGTGTGGTCATCTCGGAGCAGCTCGCCGAGGTCGGTATCGAGGTTGACTTCGAGGCGAAGGACGTCGCCGAGGCATCGAAGGACTTCTACGTCAACCACGAGTACGACCTGATATCGACCGGGATGAACTCCGGGCCGGACTGGCTGAGTATCTACCGTCGGATCCTGACGACGGAGTCCAGCGGCAACTCCGGAAACGTGCCGGTCCCGGGCGGCGAGGAGGCCCTCGAACGCGCCAGTAGCGCGAGCAGCGACGCCGAGCTGGAGGAGGCGCTCAAGGAGGCCGACGAGGTCATCCAGGAGGAGCTGCCGATCATCCCGCTCTACTACTCGCCCACCGTCTCGGCGTGGGGAGACAACGTCACCGGCGGGGAGGAATCGGTCGCCCTCAACGGCGAGGCCGACCTCACGGCACTCGGGCTGCGCTGATGACCGGGGTTCGCGAGGTCGGTGACACGGCGCCCACCGAGACGACGCGGGACACCGCCGAGCCCACCGCCGCGCGCGGCGGCGAAAAGACCGCGCGCGGCGGCCGGGGATGGCTGGAGAAGGGGTCGCTGAGCCGGTTCGTCCTCACGCGCCTCCTGCTGTTCCCACCGACGGTCGTGGGGGCCGGCCTGTTCACGTTCCTGCTGGTGAAGATCATCCCCGGCGGGCCCGCGTACGCGAAGCTCGGTGAGGAAGCCACACCGGAGGCGATCGCGCGGATCGAGCGGCAGCTCGGTCTCGACCGCCCCCTTCCCGAGCAGTTCCTCGCCTGGCTCGGGGGAGCGCTCACCGGTGACTTCGGGGAGTCGTTCCAGACCGGCACCGCGGTGTCCGGAACGATCGCGGCGGCGCTGCCCGTGACACTGGAGCTCGTCGTCATAGCGATCATCGGAACCGTCCTGGTGGCGATCCCGCTCGGTGTCTACGCCGGAAAACGAGCCCACCTACCCTCCGGGCGCTGGATCCGCAGCGCCTCCGGTCTGGGGCTCGCGGTTCCCGACTTCTTCGCGGCGCTCGTACTGATCACGATCTTCTCGGTGTGGCTGAACCTGTTGCCACGGCTGGGGTACACCCCCCTCACGGAAGACCCCGTGGCCAACGTGTACCACCTGATTCTTCCCGCGCTGCCCCTGATCCTCGGCGGAAGCGCGATCGTGATGAGGCAGGTGGGCGCCGCGATGGCCGACGCGATGTCCAGCGACTACGTGCGCACGGCGCGAGCCATGGGCATCTCCGAGCGCACTGTCACCTGGCGCTACGCCTTCCGCGCGGTGCTTCCGACGATTCTCAACGTCGTCGGTCTGCTCGCGCTCGGACAGCTCGGCGCCACATTGATCCTTGAGGAGATCTTCGTGCTGCCGGGACTCGGGCGGACACTCGTCAACGCCATCGGGCAGCTGGACTACCCGGTGGTCCTGGGCGTCGTCCTCGTTTACGTGTGCATCGCCCTCGTAGTCAACCTCATCGTGGACCTGTTGGCCGGGTTGGTGAACCCCGCGATCAGGAGGGGGACCTCGTGAACGGGCAATCGGCCGGGAGGCGGCGCCGCGCCGCACCGTGGGGCCTCTGGATCGCCGTGACGGTACTGGTTCTGCTGCTGGCCTCGGCGCTGCTGGCACCCTGGATCGCGCCGTACGATCCGCTCGCGCAGAACCTACAGAACAAGGTGCAGGGGCCGACGTCCGAGCACCTGCTGGGCACCGACCGCTTCGGACGCGACGTGCTGAGCCGCCTGATCTGGGGCGGTAGGAACGCCTTCGGCGGGGTGGCGATCTGTATCGCGGTCGCGGTGACACTCGGGGTGCCCTGGGGCACAGTGGCCGGATTCTGGCCGCGCTACCTCGGCACCGTGCTCATGCGCGTCTCCGACATCATGATCGCGTTCCCGCTGCTGGTGCTCGCGGTCGCGATCACCGGGGCGCTGGGGTCCGGCCTGGTCACGTCGATGGTGGCCGTGGGGCTGGTCCTCGCGCCGAACATCGCCCAGCTCACCCGCGCCGGAGTACTCGCCGTGCGCGAGAACGACTTCGTGGAGAGCGCGCGGCTCTCCGGGGTCTGGGAACCGATCCTGCTGGTGCGGCATGTGCTGCCCATCGCG
Organism: Halostreptopolyspora alba; assembly: GCA_003725585.1. Lineage (GTDB taxonomy): Bacteria > Actinomycetota > Actinomycetes > Streptosporangiales > Streptosporangiaceae > Lipingzhangella > Lipingzhangella alba. Next base: position 336,979 of record RJMB01000003.1, read on the forward strand.
CTACGGCCCGTGGTCATCCAGCTCACCATCTTCACCGGGCTGACGTTCGTCGTCCAGGGCGCGTTGGCGTTTCTGGGGCTCGGGCCGCAGCGGCCGACGCCGAGCTGGGGCGGTGACCTGAACGACGCCTACTCCCAGATCCTCGCCGCACCGCTGCAGATCCTTCCGCCGGGCCTACTCCTTGGGGGCGTGGTGCTGTGCGTGTACCGCATCGGTGACACGTTGCGCGACAGGATGAGCTCGAACCTCGCGCGGACCGAAAGGACGGAGAACGATGTCGTTGTCGTCTGATCAGCCACCCACCGCGCCGGCCACGCCGTCCCCGCTCGACGGGGTCCTCGTGCTCGACCACAGCACCTCGGTGGCCGGGCAGTACGCGGGACGCCTGTTCGCGATGAACGGTGCGGAGGTGGTGCTCGTCGAGCCGCCCGAAGGCACCCCCACCAGGCGGCGCGGGGCCCGCGCGGAGGGCGACTCGTTCCTCTTCCAACACCTCAACCAGGGCAAGCGGTCCCTGGCCCTGGCACCAACGGACGACGAGGGGCCGTGGCGCGAGCTCCTCGCCCGGGCCGATGTCGTCGTACGGGACCAGCGCGGCGACCATCCCGACCACGCGGCGCCGGACTCCGTCGACTGTGTGGTGGGAGACACCCCGGAATCCGGCCCCTACGACGACTGGTCCTTCTCCGAGCTGGTCCACCAGGCCCTCGGCGGCGCGATGAACACCACGGGCCTGCTGGACCGCCCGCCGATCTACGGCCTCGGTGAACGCGCTTCCTACGCGACCGGGACCACCGCCTACATCTCGGCGGTCGCGGCCCTGCACGAGCGGCGCCGCTCCGGCCGCGGACAACGTGTCGACGCCACCGTCTTCGAGTCCGTGGCCGCCATGGGACAGAACCTGGTCAGCCAGTACAGCTACAACGGGACCCACGAGACACGCGCGCGCTATCCGGGGTTTCTCGCCATGCTTCAGTGCGCGGACGCCTGGGTGGTGCTGTTCGTGATTCGCAACTGGCCGACCGCGTGCCGTGTCTTCGGGTGCGAACACCTGCTCGACGATCCGCGCTACGCGACATCGGGGGCGCGCCTGGAGAAGTGGCCCGAGATCGTGGCGATGTTCCAGGAGGCCGCCCGGCCCATGCTGGCCGATGATGTCGTCGAAGCCTGCCAGAACGGCCGGGTCAGTGCCGAGAAGGTGAGCAGCCTGGCCGACCTCGTCGACTCGGAGCAATGGCGCGTTCGCGAGGTCATGACCCGACTTCCCGACGGCGGGACGGGGCAGGCGGCCCTGCGCTCCGTTTTCACGATCGAGGGCGCCAACACCGAGGTCCGCGCGCCCAGCCCGCCACTGCGGAGCTCGCCCGATGTGGATGCGGGGTGGGGCGCATGAGCGCGACGAGCGCGACCGGTCCGCTCGCCGACATCCGTGTGCTTGAGTTCACCACGGCCTGGGCGGGCCCGTTCGCCGGGCGCTGCCTGGCCTACATGGGCGCCGACGTCATCAAGGTGGAGGCGCCCGAGCACCCGGACTCCTGGCGGGGACCCCGCTCCGGGGGCGCGGCGGGGTACTACCCGGAGCTGACACCGGAGCCGGATCCGCAGAACCGCAACCTGCTGTTCAACTCCCAGAACCTCGGCAAGCGGTCGCTGGCCCTGGATCTGAAGCGCCCCGGCGCGATGGAGATCATGCGCGGACTCGTCCGCGACGCCGACGTCATCCTCGCCAACTTCACCCCGGGTGTGCTCGACAGGCTCGGCATCGGACGCCGTGACCTCGCCGCCGTCAACGACCGCATCATCGTGGTGGAGATGCCGGCCTTCGGACCCGGGGGGCCGTCCTCGGGGCACCAGGGCATGGGAAAAACCATGGAGCCCGCCGCCGGAATGACCGCGCTGATGGCCTACCCCGACGGCACGCCCGTGCTCACCGGGCCGGCGGTCATGGACCCCACCGGCGGCCTGAACGCCGTCGCCGCGATCGTCTCCGCCCTGGAGCTTCGAGAACGCACCGGGCGAGGGTCAAGCGTCATGGTGCCCCAGGTGGAGGCCGCGGCCTCGTGGATCGGCGAGTTCGTCCTGGAGCAGGCCGAGACCGGGCGGACCTGGCGGCCGCACGGCAACCACGTCCCCTACGCGGCCCCGCACGGAGCGTATCCCTGCCAGGGGGAGGACCAGTGGGTCGCCATCGCCGTGCATGACGACGAGCAATGGCGGGCCCTGTGCGCGGAGCTGGGAGCCGACGAGCTGGCGGCGGATCCCGCCTGGTTCGAGTTACCGAACCGGCTGGCCGACCAGGACCGCCTGGATGAGGCCCTCTCCCGGCTGACCGCCACCCATGACAAGACCGCGCTGGCCCACCGCCTACAGCGGGCGGGAGTGCCGGCGGCTCCCGTCCTGAACGGTCGCGAGATCGCGCTGAGCCCGGAGATGCGGCAGGCGGGAATGGTGGCCGAACTCGACCACCCGGCCGTGGGAACACGCACCTACAGCACCCTCGCCTTCCGACACTCGCGGACCCCCGGGGGCCACCGGCGCGCGGCACCACTCTTCGGAGAGCACAACGACGATGTGCTCGCCGACCTACTCGGATACGACGGCGACCACATCGCGTCGCTGCGGGCGAACGGGGTCATCGCCGACGTGCCCGTGGCGGACACCGACACCCCGCGCGCCACTCGGACGGACAACGCCTCCACCTCGGCGCAACCCACCACCGATGAGGGTTCTGATGACAGCTGACACAGTGAGTTCCCCGATTCCCTACAGTGATGCCGCACTCGAATTCCGGCGGGAGATCCGGGATTGGCTGGCGCGCAACGCACCGGAGGACCTACGGGGCGTCCGGGCGGTGCCGCGGATGCCGTCACCGGAGTTGAAACCCCACCTCGACCGGTGGGCCTCGACCCTGGCCGAGGCCGGTCTGATGTGTGTGGCCTGGCCACGGGAGTACGGGGGGCGGGGCCTTTCCGGCGTCGAGGTCGCCATCATGAACGAGGAGTTCGACCGGGCCGGGGTGCCACGGCTGACCCGAGGCATGGGCGAGAGCCTGGTGGGTCCCGCGATCATCACCCACGCCACCGAAGAGCAGAAGCAGCGCCTCCTGCCGCCGATCATCAGCGGCGAACACGACTACTGCCAGGGATTCTCCGAGCCCGGCGCCGGTTCCGACCTGGCAGGCCTGCGCACGCGCGGGGTGGTCGACGGGACGGAGCTGGTCATCAACGGCCAGAAGGTGTGGACGTCTGGCTACTACAAGGCGAACATGCTGTTCTGCCTGGTCCGCACCGACCCCGAGGCGCCGCCGCACAAGGGCATCAGCTACGTCCTGCTGCCCATCGAGCGGGACGGGCGATCCAACGGGGTCGAGTTCCGCCCCATCACCAGGATCAACGGCGCGGCACTGTTCGCCGAGACGTTCCTGACCGACGCGCGTGCGCCCCTCGACAACGTCATCGGCGGCCTCAACCAAGGATGGCGCGTCGCGATGACGACACTCGGGAGCGAACGCGGCGGAAGCGCCACCACCCAGCACGTGGCCTTCGAACGCCAGTTCTGGCGGCTGGTGGAGAAGGTGCGCGAACGCGGGCTGCTGGGCGACGTCCGCGTCCGCGAACAGCTGGCCTGGGCCTACTCGCGCATCCAGGTGATCCGCGCCAACGGTCTCGGCCTGACCGCCGAGCTCGCGGCGGGGCGGTCGGGCGGGGGACTCGCCAACGGCTCGACGAGCAAGATCCGGTGGTCGGAGTTCCAGCGCGCGATGACCGAGATGGCCATGGACCTGCTCGGCCCCGACGCCCTCGTCACGGGACCGGACTATCAGCTGGACGAATGGCAGGAGGAGTTCCTGGTGACACGGTCGCACACGATCTGGGGAGGCACGGCGGAAGTGCAACGCAACATCGTCGCCGAACGGGCGCTCGGACTGCCCAAGGAGCCCCGGCCCGCGAAGGGGGTGACCTCGTGAGCCTGGAGATCACGGCGGAGCAGGAGGCGCTGCGGGAGACCTCGCGCAGGTTCCTGAGCGAGGCCACCCCACTGAGCCGGGTGCGCGAGGTCATGGCCACCGACACCGTCTTCGACACGGAGCTGTGGACCCGCATGGCCACCGAGCTGGGCGCCCTCGGGCTGGCGGTGCCCGAGGAGCTCGGAGGAGCCGGTCTGGGGTATCCGGAGGTGTCCTACCTCGCCGAGGAGGCGGGCCGCGCCCTCGCTCCCGGTGCGCTGCTCGCCACGGCGGGCCTGGCCGTGCCGGCGCTGATGGCCGGGAACGAACGAGCCCGGGCGCGCCTCCTCCCCCGGATCGTGGACGGGGCCGCCGTCGGCGCGGTGGCCTGGCTCGACCCCGGCGCTGACTGGTCGTCGACGAGCCCGCCGACGCGGGCCGCGCGTGATGGGCACGGTTGGACCCTCACCGGGGACACCTCACCGGTTCTTGACGGCGCGGTCGCCGATGTCCTGCTCGTCCTGGCCGAACACCCGCAGGGACCCACGGTGTTCAGCGTCGAGCCCGACCAGGCCGGCGTGACGCGCACCCCGCTTCCCGGTCTCGACCAGACCAGGGGCCTGGCCCGCGTCGAGCTCGACGGCGCGGCCGCGGAACCGGTGAGCGCCCCGGGCGCGGGCCGAGCCATGGTGACGACGGCGCTCGACCACGCCAACGTCGTGCTGGCCTCGGAGATGGTCGGTGGCGCGCAGGCGTGCCTCGACATGAGCGTGGAGTACGCCAAAGAACGTGAGCAGTTCGGGCGTCCCATCGGGGCGTTCCAGGCGGTCAAACACAAGTGCGCCGAGGTCCTCGTCGAGGTCGAGGGCGCGCGTTCGATGACGCGCTACGCCGCGTGGTGCGCCTCGCACAACACCGCGGAGCTTCCGACCGCCTCCGCCATAGCCAAGGCCACGGCCGCGGAGGCGTACTTCCGCGCCGCGGCGGAGAACGTCCAGATCCACGGGGGAATCGGCTTCACCTGGGAACACGACGCGCACCTCTACTTCAAGCGCGCCAAGACCTCACAGATGCTCTTCGGTGACACCGGCGCCTACCGCCGGCACGTCGCCGACCTGATCGGTATCTGAGCTCCGCCCGCGCCGTCGCGAGCTACTAGCTGACTGGGAGAGAACCATGACAACGACCTCCATGCCCGACTACGAGTCGATCCTCGCCGGCGGCGAGGGCTCGGTCGCGACGATCACCCTCAACCGTCCCGAGCAGCTGAACAGCTGGGACTGGCTCATGTCGGCCGAGATCGGCGACGCCCTGCACCGGTTCGACGAGGACGACGACATCCGTGCCGTCATCCTCACCGGGGCGGGGCGCGCGTTCTGCGCCGGAGCGGGTCTGCTGCCCGCGGGGCGCACGTTCGACGGCTCGCTCACGCGCGAGGAGGCCGAGGCGAAGTATCCCGGCCCACACCGCCCCGCCGACCGCATCCGCACCCCGCTCGTCGCCGCCGTCAACGGGCACGCGGTCGGCGCCGGAATGACGATGGCCCTGAGGGCCGACATCATCGTGGCCGCCGAGGAGGCCAAGTTGGGCTTCGTCTTCAACCGCCGCGGTGTGATCCCCGACGCGGACCTACTGTGGAGCCTGCCACGCCTGATCGGGTACTCGCGCGCCATGGACGTGCTGCTCACCGGCCGCGTCTTCTCCGGCGCCGAGGCGGTACAGCTCGGTCTCGCCTCGCGGTCGGCGCCGGCGGAGGAGGTGGTGGCGGTCGCCACGGAGATCGCCGAGGACATCGCCACCAACGTGGCCCCGGTCTCCGCCGCGGTCACGAAGCTGGTCGCGCGGCACTTCCTGGAGGAGACCGACCGGGACGCCGCACGGGAACTCGAACGCCGGCTCTTCCGCTGGGCCGGGCAGCAGGCCGACGCCTCCGAGGGGGTCAACGCCTTCCGTGAGAAGCGCGATCCGGTGTGGACACTGTCGAAGACGCGGGATTTCCCCACGGACCTGTTCGACGACGAGGCATGACGCGGAGTGGCCTCGCGGGGGCCACACGCACCGTTACGCCGCGAGCCCCTTGTGGGACCATAACCCGAGGAGGTGTCGCATGACTTCGCCCGAGGTTAGCCCGTCCCACTCCGGGCGACGCGGTGTCGACGGCCGTACCCTGCGAGCCCAGCGAACCCGAGCGGCCATCGTCAACGCCAATATGGACCTGATGATGGAGGGCAACCTTCGGCCCACCGGCGCCGAGGTCGCCAAGCGTGCCGGGGTTTCCCTGAGGGCACTGTGGAGCCACTTTCCCGACCGGGAGGCCCTCTTCGCCGCCGCCGGGGAAAAGACGCTGGAGGTCCAGTACGCCCACTACGAGCCCGTCCCGGCCGACCAGCCGCTGGAGGACCGGGTACGGGACTTCTGCCACCAGAGGGCAACCATGCTGGAGTCGATCGCGGGAGCATCACGGGCGGCGCAGACACGACTTCCCTTCTCCGAGCAGCTGCGGCGCAACCGGGCCCGCCACAATGAGCGACTGCGCGCCGAGATCGCGGAAACCTTCGCCCCGGAGATCGTGTCGGCGGGCGCGGACTCCGATGAGCTGGTGAACGCGCTGCTCATCGCCTGCAACTGGCCCGCCTGGTCCGGAAGCCGCGACGATTTGGGCCTGACGGTCGAGGAGGCCACGGCGGTGATGGAACGTACCGTGCTCAGCCTGCTGCACCATCATCCGTCGAGGACATCCGGAGACTGACGCGCCGAGCCGGCCGGCGGTGTCGCGGCGAAACGCCGAGAGCACGGCCACGGCGCATCCCGAGAGCGGAAAGTCCCGGTCGGCCCCGCCCGTGTCGGCGCTCCCACCATTCGGGGCCGGGTACCCGCCAAGGCGCTCCAGTGCCGATGCGCGCGAACGTGCCGCCTGTCGGCCTCACACACCTACCACTCCGGTGTTGGTCACGGGACGGATATCGAGGACGCTTACGCGTGCGCGCCACGCGGCGTGGGCAGCCGTCTCCGGCCCCGACGAACTGCCTGTGGCGACGCCCAACGACCGGAGGCCCGAGCGTGACCGGCCACGCACCCCGCCGTACGCCGAAACGAGGCCCGACGGTAACCGCCCACAACGAAGAGGGCGGGAAGTTCTACGAGGACACCCCGCCCTGGGGGCGGCCACGGCGCGCACGCGCGCGAGTTCGCCCGACGACGCGGGACCCGCCGGAGGTCGTCGACCAGGGGGAGCCCCCGTGGCCCCGCCGCCATGGGCGGGAACCGTTACCGGAGCTGGTCACCGGCGCGTGAGGGGAGACGCTCACTGTGGGCCGTTCCGCGGCCGGTGGCCGTGATCGTGGGGTGGACGATGAAGAACCCGGGCTCATCGGCGACATACTGATCGCTGCCCGGTGTGAGCGGGGTTACGGCAGCGATGTCCGGTTAAGGCCGGCCGCGAGAACTTCGCCCGCGGTGCCGACAGCCCGCGCCAGAGCCGTGAGCGCGCCGCCCGATCCGGGTACCCGCGCAGAGAACACGCCCTCCTTCTGGCAGTTCGAGTGCGGCGCCGCAAGACGTGTCGAGGAGTGTCAGGCCAGGCGTAGCAGCGCCTGCACCGCCCAGTGGTCCGAGGGCGGTAGGCCCTCGTCGGTCTCGGTGTTGACCCCGACCCTCTCCACACGGACGTCGGGAGTGGCCAGGATCCAGTCGATGCGTCGAGCACCGGTGTCCGGGTCGGGATCCCAGCCGTTGAAGGTGCCGTACTCCTTGGTCAGCCGCTCCTCGGCCCCGGGCCAGGAGTCGCGTAGGCCGCCGTCCTCGACCAGGATCTGGTACGGCCGCTCGTCGGGCTCGGCATTGAAATCGCCGATGACGAGTACCGGCACGTCGAACTCCGGAAGTAGGTCCACGAGCATCTCGGCGCTGCGCTCCCGGGAGTTCTTCGACTGGTGGTCGAAGTGGTTGTTGATCACGACGAAATCGCGCTCGGTGCGCAGGTCGGTGAAGCGCACCCAGGTGAGCATCCGGACCAACTCGTTGCCCCAGTCCGCCGATCCGATCAGCCGTGGGGTGTCGGAGAGCCACAGGTGGTCGTATGCCACCGGTCGTAGCCGGGCGGTTTCGTAGAGCACCACGGTTCCGCCGACCTCGCTGACGCCGTCCGGGACCAGGTGGATCCAGTCGTAGCCGTCCAAGCCGGCCAGGATGTCCCGCCCCTGATGGAACAGTGACTCCTGTAGACCCACCACGGTGGGCCGTTCCCGACGCAGCAGCCCCGTGATCCGGGGACGGCGCTCCTCCCAGGTGTGCGGGGAGTCGTCGAGGGGGGTGCGGATGTTGAGGGTCATCACGTGCAGCCGCTGCCCCTCGGGGTGACCGACCAGGACCGGGCCGCTGCGGGGGGTGGCCTCCGCGTCCTCCGAGGGGCGGGAGAGGGCCACACCCGCCGTGGCCGCCACACCGGCCGCCAACCCGGAACCGAGCACGACGCGGCGGCTGGGGGAATGAGACATGTCGGGGGTCCCCTTCCGTTGCCACGGTGCCGACACGATGGCGACACCAGGTACGGATTCTGCAGGTCGGGAGTGATGCCAACCCCAACTGCGACCGAGATCCCACCGAACTGCAGCTGGCGCCGTGTCCTCGGGTCGGGAACGACCGCGTTACGACGGGGGGTACGGGGGTCGGCGAACCCCACTCCTGACCCACAGGGAACTTCCTCTCGGGGCCTCGCCACGTGCGCCCCGAGCGCCTCCGCGCCTCGTGCCCAAGGCCCCTTACGGGCGGGTGTACGCCCGCGGGCATCGTGAGGGGAGGGACACCGTCACCCCGACACACACGATGCCGGCGTGCCTGGCGGGCGGGATGCCCGTGTGGGCCGCTTCGTCGCACGAGCTGTGGGGGCGTGGCTCTGGTGGTTCATCTCTCGGACTGCGAGGCCCGAGGCGGTTCTCCGGCCGGGCAGCATCGGCGTTCGCTGTCGCGATGGATCACCGTCTCGCTGGGCGCCGCGCTGGTGACCGCCGGGATGGGGCGCACATCCCGGGGCCGGCTCACTCCCGCCGGGTTCCGCTCGCCCGGCCGCTCACGTACCGGGGGTGCCCATCAATCCCTGTGTAGGCGGATGTGACTTCGAGGTATGAGTGTCATGGGCACCCTGTTCTCGCTCGCTGAGCGGCTTGGGCGCGATGGCCGTAAGTGCGCCCCGGCCACCAAACTGGCCGGTGAACTGGTCGAACCCTTCGACGACAAGCTAATCGGCAAGAACATCGCCAGCTACGGGAGCGGGGATCTATTCCGCATCGACGAACTGCGCCACACGGAGCTGGAACGGTGCGGGGCCGAACTGCCGTTCCAGGCGCTCACCGAACGCGAGGAGAAGAACAGCGCAGCCACCCTCTCCAACGAAGCCTTCGGCAAAGCGCGCATGTACCCGCGCACATGTGCGAGGCAGCGGGAAACATCATGGGTTCGGGGACGAGCCGTGACTGCGGGCGGCGCGGTAGTCCTGGTATTCCGAACCGATGACTCCCTGGTTGACCCAGCGGTCCTGGGACGCACCGAGGTGGTGTTCGGCGAGGGCGAGCGCCTCGTTGGGGTCGGCGACAGCACCGATGATCTTTCCCCAGCTCTCCTCGTCCGGATCGAGCGGTGGGAACTCCGAGACGTCCAGGAAAGAGTCGGTACCCACGTCCACGACCTCACCAAGGTAGAGCGTGACGCGGTCCTCGCCGGGCCCGAGTGTGGCCCAACGGATGATGTGCTGCTCGCCGTGGTCGAAGCCGCCAAGGAATTGTTCGATCTCTTTTCCACGGCGCAAGGCTCCGATGGCCAAGGGCGGACTCAGGTACCGCACGTCGTGCTCCCTCGTGCTCGTTGGGCGGGCGGCCTGACCGGCACAGCGTGACCGCGTCGGCGCGGGTGGCGAAGCGGGTGCGGCCGATCAGCTCGGTCTCCAGAAAGGCGAAGAAGCTCTCGGCCACCGCGTTGCCGAAACCGATTCGGTGCGCCCCGTCGACGGGCTGATCCCGACCTCGACGCAGCGCCGTCCGAAGGCCAGGCTGGTGTATTGGGCGAGTTCAATCGGTCGATGCAACACCGGCCTGTGGTAGTGATCGTAGCTGCTCTTCGAAGACCTCGGCCGGGGGTCGCCAGTCGAGGATCTTGCGAGATCGGTTGTTGATCGCCAGGGCGACGGCTTCGAGGTCCTGGGCCGACCACCGGGACAGGGCGGTGCCTTTGGGGAAGTACTGGCGCAGCAGCCCGTTGGTGTTCTCGTTCGTCGGTCGCTGCCAGGGTTGCCAGCTCGGCCGTCACCTCCGCAGCGCTGTGGGGCGCACCAGGAGGCACCCCTCCGCAACCCTCCCCGGTCGCCTGGCCAACGTAGGATGCGTCGCGTGAGACCTGGAAGCCCCCGCCGTTGGTGCGGCCGTGGGGTGTCCCACCGCCCGCCGCGATGGGGGCGTGTCAGAGAGTGGGAAGAGAACACGTGGCCAACATCTTCACGAACTTCCTGCGCATCGTTCCCCATCCCGGACAGGCCATCGGTCCCGACGAGGCGGGATGGATCGTCGAGCGGGTGCTCAACGACCGCGGCTCCTACAACGTCCCCGTGGCGGCGCATCGCGCAAGTGACGGGGGACTCCTCGATATCCAGGCCGGATCGAGGAAGAACCCGTATTTCCACGACTTCTGTGAGGAACATCCGGAGCGCTATGCCTTCGTGGGGGAGCGGTTCTTCGATGACGGCGGAACCGTGGACACTATGTTCGGCCTCGGCCCAGGAGAAGAATGGTCGGATTTCGGCCCCTGCTGGTACGGCTTCGACGAGGTGCGCGTGCTCGGGGCCGCCGTGCACCTGCCCGCCGTGGGCACGCGCTCCGGCTGGGCGCCGCTCGGCGACGGCTGCTGGCAGGCGAGCCTGGTCGGGCGCTACCAGACGGGCAATGACCGAGCCGACATCGCGAAGGCGGGACCGTGCTCGATGAAGGTTGAGTGGAACCCACCGGTGGCCGATGTTCAACCGGGTGGGCTGGCCACGCCCACGACCCCAGCGTACTGGGACGTCGACATCATGGGGTTGCAGCCGGCCGCGTTGGAGCCTCTGGTGGTCCATGGCAGTCTGCAGGCCGACGACAGGCCGCAGGTGGAACGTGTGGAACTGCTGTGGCGCGGCCGCGTCGTGCATCGGACCCAGATGGAGTACGACGACGTGCTCGAGGAGTATGTATGGGAGCAGCGCAGTGCCGATGACTGGGACAACTGCCTGAACCCGCAGTACATCGCCAGCATGGACGCCTTGCGTCACGAAGCTGGGTAAGTCCACCACGCCGCGCGAGCATGCGGAGACCCGGCGACCCCCTCGGTGCCGCGTCGCTCCCTCGCCCTGAACGCGGCGGTGGTAGCGGGGGACACCACGGTGGACCTTCGTGAGTTCTTGTTGATCGGCGGTCCAGATCGGCCTTCTGTTGTCGCCCCAAGGTTCGACGGCTCACAAACTGCGATCAACGCGCCGCCTGCCGCCGGGCACCCCTCGGCGCCCGGCAATCTCGAACCCCCGCGGTACTCATAGGGCACCGCGACACCGATAAATGGGGGCCGGCCCGCCGCAAACACCCAGTCCTGCACAAGCGTCGCCATCCCGTCGTGCTACAGCAAGGCGGCGGTCTCCGGCTGCAGCACGCCGTCGGCGACCTCCAACACCACCGCGTCGGATCCGGCCGGTGGCGACGGAGGTCGGATCGGCACCGGGCCACCGCCCAGCGTCGGAGGAAGGCGTCGGCGGCGGTCAGGCAGGTTCGGTGTCCGCCTCCTCCGCGTCCGTTCCCCCTTTGCCGGGGGTTCTCCTCCCTCGGGGGATTTCCGCTGACGGTACGCCCACCGGAGGCGCCCCATACACGAATGGCCAGCTCCCCAGGCCCCACCGGCCGCCGCGACTCAGGCCAGACCGGCGGGCACGCCAACCACGGGATCGTCCACGGAACCACTGGCCCCCTGGCCCTGCTGTCCCCGCGGTCAGAGCCGGAAGCACGGTCGAGGGCCACACCCAGGCCATCGGACGCATCTGCGCCTGGCTGGTGCGCAACCGTCCTCTGGCGCGAGGCTACGAGCGCGACCCCACCAACTCCGAGACGATGGTCAAGATCGCGATGATCCGGTTGATGGCCACACAGCTGGCCAAGCAGAGCGCGCGATAGAGCGACCGCCCAGCCGACCGAACCGCGTAACCACCCGATTACCCACCAGCCTCTCATCCTGTGAGGCGACCGAACGCGGCATACACCGGAAAACCCCGGCTCGTTCCGGACCCCAGCGGATTCGAGGAACAGCGTGAGCATCAGTCCTCGCCTCACAGCGACCGCCGTCCGCGCCGTCGCTGTCGCCAAGGCCCTGACCTGGGTCGGGCTGGCATGTACGTCAAGTACCTGGGCAGCGGCAGTGAGGCCGACGTGCGCCTCTTCGGCCCCGTGCACGCGGCGCGTTCAGATACTTATTTTGCGCGACACGAGGGAATTATTTGCGTTAGGGGTTCGCGTATCGGCAACCGCCCTGTGATTGGGGGCATCGGCCCGCATTACGCACTTGAGCTTGGCCGCGTTTCCTGGTTGCGCACCCCGCCGACCTGGTTAGTATGCACTATTATCGACTCTAGCCAACCGGCTCCGCTTCCAGATATCCGTGCTCACTGTGGGAATCTTCGACGATTCCCACAGTTCTCGTCTCCGTCGTTGTGTTCTCGAAAATGAGCGTAGTTGATTCGTGGAGGTTGCGTTATGCGGCTGCCAAAGGCTCGCCTTTGGGTTCCACCAGCGGCCGTCGCGACCTGCGGGGCAGGGTTCCTTGTCACGTTCCGCGGGTTCGATGTACTGGGCTGGGCGACGACCCTGGAGCTCGCCGCCTTGGGCACGGTTGGGATGGCCGTGGGCGTGCTCGTCATCATGGTGCGCAGAGTGGCGTACCAGGTGCGCCGGCTAAGCCAGGTGTCCGACACGAACACCCGCGGAATATCCGAGGCGATTGGCGAGTGCCGCGTCGAGCTCACGGGAGCGGTGGAGGGCGCCCGCGCGGAATTCCAAGAGCTCCGCGGTGATCTGGAGAACACGCCCGCAGCGATCGCCGAACGCGTCGACGAATATCAGCCCGGGAATTCCCGAGAGCTCACAGAGCACATCACCCGGCAGGGGTGCGCTGACCACGGGCAGCAGGCGGCCTGGTGGGAATTGCGTGACTTCCTGCGGCCCGCTTCGTTCATGCCGGCACTGCGTGGTTGGGCGGAGTCGCCCGACGTACTTCGGCTGGTCGCCCGCGCCATAGGCGAACACCGGCCCAAACTGGTCGTCGAGTGCGGCAGCGGGTCCTCCAGCATCTGGCTTGGCTACGCGCTGCGCAAAGCGGGCACCGGAAAGCTGGTGGCACTCGAACACGACGAGCGGTACGCGCGGCTGACACGGGACATGGTCGCCGCCCACGGGCTGAGCGACATCGTCGACGTGCGCCATGCGCCACTGGCGGACTGGCGCTCGGATCCAGACGCCGGCTTCCAGGACAGTCATTGGTACTCCCTGGATTTCGTGCGCGACCTGGTCGATATCGAACTGCTGTTCATCGGCGGACCACCGGCAGGCACAGGGAAACAGGACCGCTACCCGGCCGGTCCCATTCTGTTCCCCTTGTGCTCGCCGTCGGCCATGGTCGTCCTGGACGACGCGGACCGCGCCGACGAGCAGGCTATCGGCGACCGCTGGCTGGCCGACGACCCGGACCTGCGGCGCGAGGTCGTGGCGGCGGAGAAGGGCACCCACGTCTTCACCTGGCGGTCGGCATGATCGAACACACGCTGCGGTCGGCGTTGGACCTGCTCGGCGGGGACTTCGCGCTCCTCAGCCACATTGGAGGCCCCACGGCGCGGACCCGGCTCCCGGCCATCAAGCCGGCTGAATGCGGGCGGGTGGTCGATCTCGATGGCGAGGCAACGGACGGGGGCCTCGGGCCGCCCGAAGCCGGAAACGGCGACACCGATGCCGGACCCGCGGGCCTGGTCGCGCTCGTGGCGGCGACACCCGCTGACTTCAGGCGGGCCGTGGTGCTCAGCGACGGGTTTCCCCCCGCGGCGCACATCCTGCTGGGCATCGCTACCCTGCCGCCGAACGCCGGACCCCCGCTGCCGATCCCGCCAGGGTTGGGCCAGTGGAAAGAGCTGTACGACATGCATGTCCACCGGCACGAGGACGACGCGTGGAGCTGTGAGCTCTGCTTCCTGGAGCCGGTGGCACCGAGGGAGGCGGTCGTGGCGGTGGCGCGGGCGATCGGCGGCGGCCGTAGGGCTTCGGCGATCGCTCCACTGGCCGCCCTGAGCGGCCCGGACACGTCACTGTGGCGCCCGGGTGACCCGGGGGCGATCCCGGTCGGCGCGAGCGGCCCGGTGCCGCTGCGCCGGGTGACGCCCAGAGCCGACATCGCGCTGCGCTCTCACAGCGGTGGGCCACCCGATTGGGGCGATGATCGCGTCGGCTGTGTCGACCGCGCGGGGCTGGCCGCACTCTCCTGGGAGAGGTTCGGCCGTTTCGGCGGAGGTACGTTGATCAGCGACCTGCGGCCCGGGGCGCTGGACGTGGACGACGTTCCGCCGATCGACGAGCGGGTCGTCAACCCGGCCGGCTTCGAGCGGCACACGGGCCCGCGTATCGCCAGCCTGATGCCGCGGCGGCACCGGTGGGCCGTTGTCGACGGCCGGAGGGAACTCTTCCAGGTTCCCGACTCGGGAACCATCACCGACGTTGACCTCAGCCGCCTTCGGTATCTGCGTGGGATCCGCGTGGAGTGGAGCCGGCACAGCGGGCCGCTGTCGGCCGTCCGCGCCGTCGCTGGCCTGGCCGCGGGAGGCGTTCCTGTGTTCAGCGGCCCGGCGCCTCACTGGGCGCGCTGTCTGGGCGAGGATCTGCGCTCCTTGCTCACCGCGGTCACGGCCGACGACCTCGCCGACCCGCTGACCCGCGAGGAGCACAGTGTGCGGCTACGCCGGGCAGCATTGCGGACGCACGGCACCCTGGCACGGTGGCGGCGGATCGGGGCCCGCGCCGGAGTTCCCGCACCGCAGGCCCCTTTGGTCTCGGTCGTCGTCTGCACGAGACGCCCCGGAATGATCGACTTCGTCCTGCGGCAGCTCGCGCGGCAGCGTGGAGTCGACTTCGAGGTGGTCCTCGGACTGCATGGCTACACCCCGGAGCTTCCCGAGGTGCGCTCGGCCATCGCCGCGTTCCGGGCCAGGGGCCACGAACTGACCGTCCACGCGGCCGACGGCGACACCGTCTACGGAACCATGTTCAACCAGGCGGTGGCCCGGGCGAGCGGAAGCCTCATCGCCAAGATGGACGACGACGACTGGTATTCGCCAGACCACCTGGCCGACCTGCTACTGGCGCGGACCTACTCCGGCGCTGACGTCGTCGGGTGCCCCAGAGACTTCGTTTACCTGGAGGAACTCGACCAGACACTGCGCTCCACCAAGGAGACGGAGCGGATCACTTCGAATGTCACGGGGGGCACCCTCTGCGTGGATCGTGTGGTCCTCGACGAGCACGAGGGTTTCCGGCCGCTTCCCCACGCGATCGACTCCCAGCTCCTGCTCGCCGTGGCGCGCTCCGGCGGGCGGATCTACTGCACGCACGGACTCGGCTACGTCATACGCCGCGGCACGTCCGGCCACACCTGGGACGAGGAAGCCGGGTACTTCCTGCGCCGCAGCACCCGGCAATGGTCCGGCTGGAGGCCCAGCGAACTGCTCGAATGCGAGCCAGGCGATGAGCCGGCAGCGGTGGCCAGTACGCCCTCCAGAGTCGGCGGTTGACGAAGCGCACGCCGCTCAAGCACACGGATTGGGGGACCGAGTGACAGTCGTGGACGACGGGTCGCGCGAACCAGAGGGGCGGGACGGGACCGCCAACCGCGGCAGCGTGAAAATACCCGACCGGGTACAGCCCCGAG
Source organism: Halostreptopolyspora alba (assembly GCA_003725585.1). GTDB lineage: Bacteria > Actinomycetota > Actinomycetes > Streptosporangiales > Streptosporangiaceae > Lipingzhangella > Lipingzhangella alba. The sequence continues at coordinate 352,892 of RJMB01000003.1, forward strand.
TGCGGCACAACGACTATTCCGTGCTCCAACCGCCGCCACTGGGCGGCTGGACTCCCACACTCGACGTCTCGGTGGTCATACCGGCCTTCGGAGAGACCGAGAAGCTGCACCTGGTGCTGGCCGCGCTCGCCGCGCAAACCTACCCCGCTCACCTGCTCGAAGTGGTGGTTGTCGACGATGGCAGCGATCCACCGCTCACACTTCCCGAGATCAGGCCAGAGAACACCCGGATTGTCCCAACGGCCCCGGGGCTCTGGGGCTCGGCCAACGCCGTCAACACCGGTGCGGCGGCCTCAGACGGGAGCGTGATCCTGCGACTGGACTCGGACATGCTCGTATACAGCGATCACGTGGAGTCCCAGCTTCGCTGGCAGCACATCGCGGACTACCTCGCGGTGCTCGGCCACAAGATGTTTCCCGAGTTCGTCCCGGGACTGCTTACTCCACAGCGGACCTACGAAGCAGTGCGCGGAGGGCGCGCCGCCGAGCTGTTCGACCGCGAACGCGCCGGAGCGCACTGGGTGGAACAGGTCATCGACCGCACCGATCGGCTGCGCTCCGCGGGCTCCAGCGCCTACTGCGTGTTCGTCGGGGCTACCGGGTCGGTGCACCGCGACCTCTTCGACGCCGTCGGCGGAATGGACCCGGCGCTCATCCTCGGCGGAGACACCGAGCTGGGGTACCGCCTCGCACAGGCGGGGGCCGTGTTCGTCCCCGATCTCGATTCCAGCAGCTGGCACCTCGGCAACTCCCAGATGCGTCTGCGCCGCGAGAGCGGTGCCCGCTACCGGCACCCGTTCGTCAGCAACCGCGTGCCGCTCTTCCGAGAGCGCCGCAAGATTCACGGCAGGCAGTGGTCGGTGCCCTACATCGACGTGATCATCGACTCGGGCGGCCACCGGCTCGAGGACGTCCGCGTCACCGCGGACCGCGTGCTCGCCGGAGATATGAGCGACATCCGTGTCTTCCTCGTCGGACCATGGGCGACTCTCGGCGCGAGCCCCCGCACGCCGCTCGACGACCCGGAGCTGGACCTTCGCCTGCTACGGGAGACCTACCGAGGGGAGAGCCGGGTCCGGTTCGTCGACGAGCCACCCGGAATCGACCGCTCGGTGCCGTTCCGGCTCACGTTACCCGCTGGCTCCCTGCCCACACCTCGGGCCCTGCGCGTGGTCACTGACACCGCCGAGGCCGAGGAAGCTGGGCTGGTCAGTGTCGTGCTGCCGCACGCCAAGTCCACAGCGGCGCCGCATTCGCGCCTGGAACGCACCGCCGCGTTCGCGCGGGCACGCCATCTCGGCGCGACGGAGGCCGATATCGACCGGGTCGTGGGCGAGATCTACGGGGTGCACTGGATGGACTGGGCCGGGAGCTTCGTCGACGACCCCGCCCATGACGGACCCGCCGTGCCGTGCGACTGGCAGGCGGAGCTGCGGAAGGCCCAGCTGGAGGCCAAGCGGCAGCGAGCACGCGCCGACAGGTTGGAGCGCAAGCTGCGCTGGCTGCGGCGGCTGCGCACCCCCGAGATCTGGCGCCGGGTCTTCCGCTGATCCGGGGCGGTGCGGGCGTTCTCTGGCCGCGGCGCCCTGCGAGGGCGCGGACACCACCTTTGGCCGCGCGATCGTGTTCTCCCTGCTGGGCCGGCCGAGCAGACACGAACCCCGTATCGGCGAGCTTACCGCGGCGCTGGGCGAACTAGACGAGGCCAGTCACGAGCACTCGCACGACCCGCTACAACACTGCATCGCAACACTCGACGTCACACCCGAGGACCAGTAGCTGGTTCGTCACCCCGAGCACCACGTCGACACCCAGCCAATCTCACCGAGTGGGACGGGCAGCCCGTCGAGAACCGACACGGTGACGCCCGAGTTCGAGTCGCGGTTCGGCGGGTCAACCGACCGATCGGGCCGAACAGCCTCACGGCCTCGGCCAGTTGCGGCATAGATGAACGCCCTCGACTCGCTTGGATCGTCACGGACGTCCTTGCCCGCAACAGCTAGGCGTCACTCACGGTCCATCCCCACGTCCGTGGGGCTCGGAGGATTGGGATCTGTGGCGGGATACGCACGAAAGGTCCATCCCCACGTCCGTGGGGCTCGGCCTCTTTTCGTGCCCAGGCCCGCCGTGGGGCCTTCGTTGTGGCCGCCTTCGGCCGTTCTCCTGACACTGCGCGGCCGTCGGGTTACCGTCCCGGTGTAGCGCCCCCGGGCAAATTCAGGAGACCGGAATGACCCCCGGCGAGAAAACGGTCGCCACCGTCGACCGCGAACCGTTCATCCCCACAACGATCTACGTGCGCAGCGACGACACCGGATGGTTGGTCCCGCTGCACCGTGGGGACGACCCCGACACGTGGCGCTCCCACGTCCATTCCGACCAGCCCGTGGTCACCGCCACCGACTACGACCCGCGCCTGCCCGAACACCTGCGTGACCCCACCACAGGGCGCGGGGTGATGGCGACCTCTTCCAGCAGCGGGCCACCGATCATGGCCCGCATGCTCGACACGTTGGAGCTGGAGCCGGGCATGCGGGTGCTGGAGATCGGCACCGGCACCGGCTACAACGCCGCGCTGCTGGCCCACATCGTCGGGGATGGCCTGGTCACCAGCGTCGAGAGTGATCCCGCTCTGGCCGGACATGCCCGCGCCGCGCTGGATACGACCGGGTACCAGGTGTCAGTCATCACTGGCGACGGCGCGGCCGGTCACCCAGACGGCGCCCCGTATGACCGCGTGGTGGCCACCGCTGCTGTGCACACCGTGCCGTATGCGTGGGTGGCCCAAACCCGGCCCGGCGGGGTGGTGGTTGTTCCGTGGGCGCCGACGTTCCACCCCGACGGCCCGTTGGCTGTGCTCACCGTGGGCGAGGACGGCACCGCCCAGGGCCGGTTCGTGGGGCCGGCGCACTTCAGCCGCTACACGAGCAGCGCCTCGACTCCGCCGAGGTCAACCAGCTGCATGAGCGGTGGGACACCGAGGGGGTCCCGGACTGCACCCGCTTCGGGGTGACCATCACCCCGGACGATCAACGGGTGTGGCTGGACGCCCCCGACAACTACATATCGCAGATGGAGGGCTGATGGGTAAGCACGAGAAAGAAGTGAACTGCTCCGGGTGTGGCGGGAAGAAGCAGGTTCAGCGGTCGTATGACGGCAAGGTGGTGTGGGAGCCGTGCGAGTTGTGCAATGGCACCGGTAAGCAGCCGTCCTGACCAGTTCGGCCCGGCACGTGGTGCCGGGCCTTCCGCGTGCCCGGGGGTCAGTCTCCGGTTTCCATGGCGGCTTCGCGCTGCAACGCGCGTTCCATGGCCCGGTCGAACAGATCGTCGCTCTCACGCTGGCGACGACCGACTGAGCCCTGGGGCGCCCGCCCGGGGGGCGGTGCGTCTCCCATGACGACGGCGGCGAGTCGGTCTTGCGGCAGGGCGGCCAGCGCGTCGTATTCCTCACGGCTGGGTAGGGGGGCGCGTGTGCCGCCCCTGTAGCCCTTGTTGACGCCCTTCCAGTACGCCCCCGGGTCCCGCTCGTACAGGCTCCCAGCGGGCGACTCAGGGGCGCGGACGTGGGCGAGGTCCCGTGCGAGGTCGCGGTCGTCGCGGCCTTCGATCCAGCGGGTGAGCGAGCGGATCGGTTCGGGTGTGCCGGTGCCCTGTTGCTCGATGTAGTCCACGACCGCTTTCGCTTCGTCGTCGGTGGCGTCGGGGCGCTCCATGACGATCTGCTCTGGTGATGGCTTCTTCGTCTTCTTCGGTGCCGGGCGCTCAGCGGCAGGAGCGGGAGGTTCGTCAGGGGCGCCCACCGAAGAAGAGGATGGTCCATCGGAAGGTCCCATCGGAGGGTTGGGGGACTCAGAGTCACCCCGCGAGGTGTCTTGAAGTCCCTCCGCCGGGTGACTTGAAGTCACCCCGTCGCCGGGTGTCTCAGTGTCACCCCGCTCGGACTTCTTCGTTCCCTTGTCCTTGCGGGTCTTCTTCGGGGGAGCCTCCCGAAGTTCGGGCCGCGTGAACGGGGTGATCGGCGCCCTGCCGCGCGCTTCCCGCGCTTCGTTGATCTCGCCGAGCTGGGTGGCGCTCCAGAACGACGCGGGAATCATGGCCTCACGCACCACGGGCCGCTTGTCGGCTGGGAGCCGGTGCCAGGACTCGGGCTTGGGGTCGAGCTGGTCACGCAGGAGCCCCCGGTCGGTCATGGCCTTGACCTTGCGCATGGCGGTGCGGCGGTCGACGCAGGCGACACGCGTGAGCGAGGCGAAAGAGCGGTAGCAGTTGCAGCCGTCGAAGTCGCCTTTGGTGACGAGTGCGGCGAGGATCGCGCGTTCTTCGGCGTCGATGACGGGGGCGTGTTCGATTGCCCAGATGATGGGGTAGACGCTCATCGGAGGCCCCCGTTCGGGCCGTCAACGATGAGGGACTTCTGGGTACCCGTGTTCGCGAAGCTGGGTACCATCAAGCTAGGGTTCATTCCTAGCCGCCTTCCTGCTTACTCAGGATCGGTGGTCAGAAGCCGTCGCGGTGGTGCCAACACCCGGCGGCTTCGCTCTTTTCGGTTGTGTGTACGAGTCTACCTGCACGTGCACGGGCGCCCCACAGGTCACAGACCCGTAGCGGCGTCACCGGTCCCCTGCACACAAAGAAAGCCCTGCCTATCCTGGGAACAGCGACGAACCAGGAAAGCAGGGCCACCATGAATCCTACCCCCGAACCCCCCGAGATCGGTTTCGGGCAACGCCTCAAGATCCAGCGCACCCGCAAGGGGATGACCCGCGAAGTCCTCGCCGGACTCGTCGGGAAATCCGCATCTTGGGTCAAAGCTCTAGAGACCGGACGGCTGCAAACCCCGAAGCTGCCCGTACTGCTCCGGCTCGCCGAAGCACTACGAGTACGCGACCTTGCCGAACTCACCGGCGACCAATCGGTGCGGGTCGACCTGTTCACCGGCCCCGGCCATGACCGCCTGCCCGCCGTAAGGGACGCGATCAACGCCCTGCCCGCCCTCACCGAACGCGAAGCACCACCAGTGGAGCACCTACGCGCCCGCCTGGCCCAGGCGTGGACCGCGCGGCACTCCTCCCCCCACCACCGCGAAGTCCTCGGTCAGCTCCTCCCATCTCTCATCGAGGACGCCCAACTCGCCGCCCACCAGGCAGAGGACCGCACCACACGGCGCCACGCCCAGGCGGTCCTCGCCGAGGTGTACGCCCTGTCCCAGTTCTTCATCGCCTACCAGCCCGCCGCCGACCTGCTGTGGCGGGTGGCCGAACGCGGCATCGTCGCGGCCCAAGACTCCGGGGACCTGCACGCCATCGGGGTATCCGCCTGGCTCATGGCCCAAGCCCACCGCGACGCCGGCGACTGGGACGCCGCTGATGTGGTCACCACCCAAACCACCGATCTACTAGAGCCCCGCGTCGGTGACGCCGGGGACGACCCCCTGGCCATCTGGGGCTCGCTCGTCTTCGAGGCAGGCTACACCGCCGCGCGCCGGGGCGAGATCGGCACCGCATGGGGGTACTGGGACCGCGCCCGCGAGGTCGCCGGGCGCCTACCTGCCACCTACTATCATCCCGTGACCTCGTTCTCGCAGGCGATCATGGGTGCCCATGCGACCACCATCGCCGTGGAGCTGCACGCGGGCGGCGAGAGTGTGCGCCAGTCCGAACGCGCCACCCCAACGGGCATCCCTTCGCGGCCCCGCAGGGCTCGCCACGAGATCGAGCAGGCCCGCGCCTACTACCTGGACGCCCAACCCGAGGCGGCCCTGGCCACACTGGAGGCCGCTCACGAGGCGGCCCCGGAAACCATCCGATACAACGGGTACGCAAGGCGGATTCTGCTTGAGGAGATGGACGAGCGCGACGGGCGACGCCAACGGCGCGCGTCCGCGTTGGCGGACCGGATGGGGATGCTGACCGTCTGAGCGGAGGGGCACATTTTGTGCCCTCCCCCTGTCCAGGATCGTCCTAGCGTCGCCGTATGGACACTGTGACGCCCGACACAGACACCCTCGACCGGCTCCGGCGTGAGTATCCCGGCTGGCGGATCTGGCGGTCCCGCAACGGGACACGGCCCGCCGGGTGGGTGGCGACCAACCGCAACCTGGGCAACGGGTACGCGCCCACCCTGTACGCCGACACCCCCGGCGACCTCGAGGTCCAGCTCGCCGACTCGCCCCCGAGGTGGGCCGCCCCCTTCACCACGGCAGGGGCGCCATGAGCGAGCACGGCCCGCCCGAGCCCCTGATCACCGTCAAAGAGGTCGCCGCCCTGTTCCACGTGTCCACCGAGACCGTGCTCACCTGGGTGC
>RJMB01000030.1 GCA_003725585.1 Halostreptopolyspora alba
GCGGGTCCTCCAGAACCCCGGCGGCACCCGAGCGGCTGGCTCCCGCGCCTGCGGACCCTGCGGAACCCCGGCGGCACCGGTGTTTTCTGGGCTCGCTGGCGCTCGCCGGGCTCGGGTGCCTGGGGGCCGGGAACCTTCGGGTCCTCCGGTGAGGTCGCTCGTTCCTCGCTCCCTCACCTACGGACCCTGCAGAACCCCGGCGGCACCGGTGTTTTCTGGGCTCGCTGGCGCTCGCCCGGGGTCGGGTGCCTGGGGGCCGGGAACCTTCGGGTCCTGCGGTGAGGTCGCTCGTTCCTCGCTCTCTCACCTACGGACCCTGCAGAACCCCGGCGGCACCCGAGCCGAGCGGCCTCGGTCCGACAGCCCCTGGATCCGCGGGAGTGAGACCGCCGTGAGGCTTCTCACCCGCGCGCAACGCGAAAGGAGGCCACGTTGAGTCCCGAGCTCGCGGGCAGCTGGCCCCTGCTGTTGCGGATCGCCGTCGTGGCGGTCGCGCTGTTGGTGGTGCTCGGCGGCCTGCTGTGGGGATTCCAACGGAGGTTCATCTACCTGCCCGACGACGATCCCGTCCCGCCGGCCGCGGAGCGGATCGAGGGGGCGCGCGACCTCACACTGCGAACGGAGGACGGCCTCGAACTGGGCGCCTGGTTCGTCCCGCCCCGGGGCGACGACCGGGAACTCGCGGTGCTGGTCGCCAACGGCAACGCGGGCAACCGCGCATCGCGGGCGCCCACCGCCACCGCACTCGCCGACGAAGGGTTCTCCGTGCTGCTCTTCGACTACCGCGGGTATGGGCGGAATCCCGGAAGCCCCAGCGAGGAGGGGCTCGCGCGGGACGCCCGCGCCGCCCGCGCCACCCTCGAGGGGGAACTGGGATTCGCTCCCGAGCGCACCATCTACTTCGGCGAGAGCATCGGGACGGGCGTGGTGACCCGGCTGGCCGTCGACCACCCGCCGGCGGGGCTGGTGCTGCGGTCACCCTTCACCGACCTGGCGCACGCCGGACGCCACCACTACCCGTTCATTCCCCTGGACCTGGTGCTGTGGGACCGTTTCCCGATCGCGGAGCAGGTGCGAGGTATGGCGGTTCCCACCACGGTGATCTACGGGGACAGCGACACCATCATCCCGCCAGGGGAGAGCCGCCGGGTCGCCGAAGCGGCTGGCGCGCTGTTCGAGGAGGTCGTGGTCAGCGGCGCCGACCACAACGACCCCGAGATGTTCGACGGCCCGCGGGTGGTCTCCGCGGTGGCGCGACTGGGCGACGAGATCGCCCCGGACTAACCGTGAGGACAGCCCCCGGGCACGTGGTCGGTCAGCCACGAGAACAGGCTCGGGTCCTCACCCATCTCGGGGTGCCACTGGACCCCGACCACGTTGGGAACGTCCTCGTACTCGATAGCCTCGACGACCCCGTCGTGCGTCCAGGCCGTGGCCACGACACCGGAGCCGAGCTCGGCCAACCCCTGGTGGTGGTAGGTGGCCACGTCCAGCTCGGTGCGGCCGAGGATCTCGGCGATGCGGGTGTGCGGAGCGACGGTGACCGGGTGGCTGTCGAATACCCCGGTCCGCTGCCGGTGCCGGCTCGATCCCACGAGGTCGGGCAGGTGTTGCGCGAGCGTTCCGCCCCGGACGACGTTGAGTAGCTGCATGCCGCGGCAGATACCCAGCACCGGGATGCCGAGGTCCAGGGCCGCGGTGAGCAGGTCCACCTCGGCGGTGTCCCGTTCGGGCCGCACGCCCGCCGTACGCGGGCCGGTGGGGGAGCCATAGATCCCGGGGTCGATGTCGCCGCCGCCGGCCAGCACCAGCGCGTCCAACCGGGACACGGCCGCGGCGGTCCCCTGGACCGGTGGCAGCAGCACCGGCGCGGCGCCCGCGGCGGCCACCGAGTCCACGTAGGCCCACGGAAGCAACGCGGCCGGCATGTCCCACACCTCGCCCCACTGGGCCCGCTCGGCATAGACCGAGACCCCGACCACTGGTCGCGTCATCCTCGCCTCTCCCATCACGGGTTCGGGGCCAGCCGCCCGCCGTGGCCGAGTGGCCGGGCCGCGGACTGCCCTGGTGGATCCCGGGAAACCTCTTGGAGAGCCTAGCCGCTGCGCCCGCCCGGGCGGGTGTCGGTGAGTCGGAGAACATGGGGTGGGTGTCGTCGGGGTTCTGGAGGGTGCGGAGGCGCGGGAGCGAGTGGGTCGGGTGCCGCCGGGGTTCTGGAGGACCCGCAGGTGAGGGAGCGAGGAACGAGCGACCTCACCGGAGGGTCCGAAGGTTCCCGGCCCCCAGGCACCCGAGCCCGGGTGAGCGGCAGCGAGCCCAGACAAACACGAGCGACCTCACCGGAGGGTCCGAAGGTTCCCGGCCCCCAGGCACTCGAGCCCGGTGAGCGGCAGCGAGCCCAGACAAACACCGCCTACCGGGCGGCCAGCCCCAGGTCGCGCAGCTCCCACAGTTCGCGAGCGGCCTTCACCAGTTCCGAAACCGTGCGGCCGTCGGCGACCCCGTGCGCGGGTATCCCGGTGGCGCGCTGGAACGACACCAGCGCGGTACGGTGCTCCGCCGGTGGCGCCGCGGCGTCCAAGTGTCCGAGGTCGACGAGTAGGGAACGCACCCGCTCGGGGTCGGCTTCGGGGAGAACCAGCTCCGCGGCGAACAGGGCGCCGAGCACGCCGCGAACGACGTACATGGCGCGCCGCAGCCCACTACGGGCGCGGTGGTCGAGCGCGGCTCCCGAGCCGGGCGCGCTCGGCCCCCAGCTTCCGTGGTGCGGTGCCGGGATCGTCACCATGGTGGCCCCCTCCCGTGATAATCCCATCCTCTCTTTCGAGTATGCGAGCAACGGGTGAGACCCGTACAGTCCTGAGGTTCGAGTTCGGTTGGAACAGGGTGAGACACGGGGTGACCGGGGAGGCAGTGTGTCGGTGCCGACGGTCACGGCTCACCGCAGCGCCGGGCGGTCCAGGACGAGCGTCGCGGTGTCGGCGTCGAGGGTGGCGCGCACCCCGAGGGGGATCGTGAGCTGGCCCGCGCAGTGGCCGAAGTTGAGCCCCCAGACGACGGGGATCCCGAGCGGACGTAGCCGTTCGGCCATCAGCTCCCGCACCGTGTCGGGGCCAGGCGGGCAGTCCGTCCACGACCCCAGCAGTATGCCGGCGGCGCCCCGCAGCCACCCGCTGCGCAGCAGGTGCGTGAGCATCCGGTCCACCCGGGCGATGTCCTCGCCGATGTCCTCCAGTAGGACGAGCCCGCCCTCGGCGGAGGGGCGACTGAGCGGCGCCAGCAGGCCGTCGTTGAGCAGGCTGAGGTTGCCGCCGACGGTCACGCCGCGCGCGCTCCCCCCGGCCAGGGTTTCGGCTTTGGGGGAGGTCAGCCGCAACCGCGACTCCGGCTCGAACAGGGTCGCGCGCAGCTCCTCGGTGGCCCTCGGATCGTCCACGAAGTACTGGCTGGCCACGACCGGACCGTGCAGGGTGACCACTCCCAGCTCGTGGGTGAACGCCTCGTGCAGCGCGGTGACGTCGCTGAAGCCGACCAGGATCTTGGGGGCGGCGCGCCGCAGCTCGGTGAAGTCCACCATGTCCAGCGTGCGGTGCGCGCCGTCGCCGCCGCGCGCGCACAGCACCGCCGCGGTGTTCGGATCGAGCCAGGCCCGCCGCAGGCCGTCGGCGCGCGCGGCGTCGGTCCCGGCGAGGTAGCGCAGCCGGGGGTGGCGGTCCCGGACGTGGGGGGCGAGCACCGGTTCCAGACCCCACCGGCGCAGTACGCGCAGTGCCGCGTCGAGCCGCCCCGGCGGTGCCGGACTGCATGGCGCCACCACCGACACCCGGTCACCGGGGCGCAACCGGGGCGGCCGGTGCGCGGCGGCGTCGTTCACGAGCGGAGCTCCACGGTGGGGGCGTCCGTGGCGAACCCGAACACCTGGGCGTACAGCGAGAGCTCGGCGTGCAGCGCCGCGCGGATCGTGGACTCGCGGCGGAAGCCGTGCTGCTCACCCTCGAAGGTGAGGTAGGCGTGCGGGACCTGCCGGTCCCGCAGCCGCCGCAGGAAGCGGTCACACTGGTCGGGCGGGCAGATTTCGTCCTCGAGCCCCTGGAGCAGGACGAAGGGGGCGGTGACCGACTCGGCGCGGTTGACGGGGGAGCGGTCCTCGCAGCGTTGCCGGGCATCGGGCCACGGGCCGACCAGGCTGTGCAGGTAGTGCGACTCGAGGTCGTGGGTGCCGGTGCGCCACGCGGCCAGGTCCAGCACGGGGAACTTGATCGTGCCGCACCTGAAGGTGCTGGTTCCGGCCAGCGCCGCCGCCGCGGTCCAGCCGCCCGCGCTGCCGCCACGGATCGCCAGCCGCGCCGGGTCGGCCGCGCCCTCCTCGACCAGTGCCCGCGCCACCGATACGCAGTCCTGTACGTCGACGACGCCCCAGTTGCCGCGCAGCCGCTCCCGGTAGGGGCGGCCGAACCCGGTCGAGCCGCCGTAGTTCACCGCGACGACCCCGATGCCGCGGCTGGTGAAGTAGGCGACCTCCAGGTCGTACACCATCGGGGAGCGTCCCGTGGGCCCGCCGTGTGCCCACACCACGTAGGGCGGGCGTTCGTCTCGCGGTCCGCTGTGCTCGGGACTGCGTGGCGGGTAGACGTTGGCGTGCACGTCGCGTTCGTCAGCGCCGGTGAAGACCCGGGCCTCGGGGTGGGGGAGCCATCGGGCGTACGGGTCGCCGGTGGTCTCGGAGTCCGAGCGGGGGCGGCTCAGCGACCGCCAGCCGCCGTCCGCCAGTGAGACGGCGACGACCTCGGGCGCGATGTCCGGCGCGGCGGCGACCCCGAGGACCGTGCCCCCGTCGCCTCCGCTTCCGCTTCCGGCGACCGCGAGGCTGCCCCACCATTCGGTGTGGGGGGTGGCGGCGTCGACGATGCCCCCAGAGGCGGGGGCCACCAGCCCGAGCCGGGTGCTCGCGCGGCCGTGCACGGCGGCGACGCGGCCGTCGCGCAGCGGGAGTACCCAGCGGCGCCCGAGCTGCCACAGCGGACCACCGAACTCCTCCGGGCGCCGCACCAGGTTGACCGGCTCACGCTCGACCCCACCGTCGTCGGACAGGCTGAGCTGGTGGGGGTTCCACCATCCGCCGGCGTCGGTGACACAGCACAGGGTGGCCGGATCCATCCACTCGGCCTGTACCACGGACTCGTCCTCGCCGCCGGCGACCGTGCGCACCGCTACGGCGCGGCCGTCGCGCAGGGGAGCCACACGGAGCAGGGTGGCCTCCCACGGCATACGCGGGTGGTCCCACCCGATCCAGGACAGCCGCCGGCCGTCGGGGGAGAGGCGGGGGCAGGCCAGGAAGTGGTGGTCCCGCGCGACCGTGCGGACCGCGTCGGGCTCGCGCGCGGCCGACCCGTCCAGCGGGACCGCCACGATCGACCGGGTCACGTCCGTGGGGGTGGGGCCGGTGTGGACCTCACGCACGCACCACACCTCATCGCCACCCGGGCCCTCGATCAGCTCGGCGTACCGGTGGGCGCACGCGACCTCCGGGTGCGGGGTGAGGGGGGCGGGGCGGAGGTCGGTGTCGGGGGCGTAGCGGTACAGTCGCTGGTCTCCGAACTCGCTGAACACGACCACCGATCCGCCGGCGCCGCGTGTCAGCGCGTAGGGACGTCCGCCGTACTCGTGCACCCGGGTGCGCGCGTTCCACGGCGCCGGAAGCACGGTCTCGACGGGCTCGTCGGGCCGGTCGATCCGGGTGCGGCACAGCGCCACGCGCCCGCCCTCGGTGGGCCGGGACTCGGCCCACCAGACCTCCTCGTCCAGAGCTCCCGGCCACCCGGGGGTGGCCTCGCTCCGGGCGACAGCGGCGGCGTCGACCGGCGAGGGCCAGGAGCCGTAGGGGAGCGGGCGCGTGGTCACCGCGGGGGTGTCCTTCCTCATTCGACGGTGGTCAGGAAACGGTCGAGGACCCCCACACCGAACCGCAGCGCGTCGATGGGAACGCGCTCGTCCACGCCGTGGAACAGTGCCTGGTAGTCCAGTGACGGCGGGAGCCGCAACGGGACGAAGCCGTAGCCGGTGACACCCAGCTGGGAGAACTGTTTTGCGTCGGTGCCGCCGGACATGCAGTACGGCACCACGTGGGCGTCGGGTTCGTGGGTGAGGAGCGCGGAACGCATCGCCGCGAAGGTGGGCGAGTCCACCGGCGCCGACAGCGGAACCGAGTGGTGTGAGTACTCCCAGGTGACACGGTCGCCGGTGAGTGTGTCCAGGGTGGCGCGGAACTCGTCGGCCCCGCCCGGAAGCACCCGGCCGTCGACGCCGGCCTCCGCGGTCTCCGGGATCACGTTGACCTTGTAGCCGGCGTTGAGCATGGTCGGGTTGGCGCTGTTGCGCACGGTCGGCCGCACCAGCGAGGCGGCCTCGCCCAGACGCTCCAGCGCCGTGTCGAGGTGGCGGTCGGGGTCGAACCCCGCAGCGTCGAGTCCGGGGTCGACACCGACGGCCGACGCGATCTCGGTGATGGCGGCGCGGGTGACCGCTGTCAGGCGGACCGGCCACCGGTGATCGGCGACGCGCGCGACCGCCGCGGCCAGGGCGCTCACCGCGTTGTCGTCGTTGACCTTGGAGCCGTGCCCCGCGGTGCCCTTGGCGGTCAGGCGCAGCCACGCGGTGCCACGTTCCCCGGCGCCGATGGGGTAGAGCCGCACCGGCGCGCCCGACGCGGTCTCGGTGTGGAACGTGACCCCACCCGACTCGCCGATGCCCTCGGTGCACCCCGCGAACAGGTCGGGGTGCTCGCGCACCAGCCAGCCCGCACCGTAGGCGGCACTGTCCTCCTCGTCGGCGGTGAACGCCACCACGATGTCGCGCCGGGGGCGGCGCCCGGTCCGCGACCAGGAGCGCACCAGCGCCACCACCATGGCGACGGCGTTCTTCATGTCGATCGCGCCGCGGCCCCACAGCACACCGTCGTGGACCTCGCCGGAGAACGGGTGGACGCGCCACAGGGCGGGGTCGGCGGGGACGACGTCGAGATGCCCGTGCACCAGGAGGGCCGGCGCCGACGGGTCGGCGCCGCTGATCCGGGCGAGGACGTTGGCCCGGCCCGGGGCTGACTCCAGCAGCCGTGGTCTCAGGCCGGCCTCGGTGAGCAGCTCGGCCACGTACTCCGCGGCCGGGCGCTCACGGCCCTCGCCGCCGCCACGGTTGGTGGTGTCGAACCGGATCAGCTCGGAGGTGAAGCGGACGACCTCGTCGTGGGTGATCCGCCGCTCGGTGTCGCCGTCGCTGTCCACGTGTCGTGTCTCGCTCTCGTCTCCCGTGGCTGCGCCCCGTTCCACGCACCGCTCACCCGGTCACCCGTACGGGGGTTCGACGGCGTTGGCGATGACGGTCGTGACGGCCTTGAAACAGCGGATCATCTCATAGGCGGAGGGTGAGGTGTAGCGTACGCGCCGTTCCGAGGTCCGCTCCACGCCGGGAACGAGCGTGGCGGCTCCCGCGAGCTGGGCGGAGTCGACCTCCACCAGGACCTCCATCGGTCTCGGAGGTGCCGGTTCGCCGCGCCCGGCGAGCGCGGCTGACGCCTCGGCGGCGGCCGAGATGTCGTCGAAGGTGCGCGCCGGCGGCCGGCAGATCGCGGCGTAGCGCGAGACGTGGTCCTTGACGGTCGCCGTGTGGGCGCGCGGCGCGTAGGTCCCGGCGTCGGCACAGGCGCGGTCGTCCCCGGTGACGAGCACGACCGGTGCGCCATACTCGGCCACCACCCGGGCGTTGAGGTGGCCCTCGCTGGCGGGCTCGCCGTCGAGCCACACGCCGGTGATGGAGTTCGGAAGGTAGGTGTGGGCGAGCACACCGTCGTCCCCGGCACCGCAGTGGTAACCGAGGAAGGCCACACCGTCGATGTCGCCGTGCTGCACCCCTTCGACCATGGACAGGTCCTTGTGCCGCCCGGTGAGCATCACGGCGCGCTCGTCGAGCCGCTCCAACAGCAGGTTGCGCATGGTGGCGTGCGCCTCGTTGACCAGTACCTCGGTGGCGCCGCCGGCGAGGAACCCCGCGATGGCGGCGTTGACGTCCGAGGTGAACATGCCCCGGCAGCGCTGCCACTGCTCTGTTCCGGGCTCGACGTCCGCGCTCCAGGTGACCCCGGTCGCGCCCTCCATGTCGGCGGAGATGAGGATCCTCACGGGACCCGACCCTAAACCGCTGCCGGCCGCGGTGCACTCTCGCTGCGCCGATGGTGGAAACCCGGGTGTTCGGGAGGGCCACGCCCCGGCCGACACCCGTGAGCGTCGCGCCGTCGCACTACGGCAGAGTGAGGATCTCCGCGGCGTCGTCGGTGATGACGAGGGTGTGCTCGAACTGGGCGGTGCGCTTGCGATCGGCGGTCACCGCGGTCCACCCGTCGTCCCAGACGTCGTAGTCGACGGTGCCCAGCGTGATCATCGGCTCGATCGTGAACGTCATTCCGGGCTGCATCACGGTGGTCGCCCGCGGGTCGTCGTAGTGCGGCACGGCCAGCCCGGAGTGGAACTCGGGCCCCACGCCGTGCCCGGTGAAGTCGCGTACCACGCCGTAGCCGAAACGCTTGGCGTAGGACTCGATGACGCGCCCGATGACGTTGAGCTGCCGGCCGGGCCGGCACGCCCGGATGGCGCGCATCATGGCCTCGTGCGTGCGCTCCACCAGCAGCCGGGACTCCTCGTCGACCTCGCCCGCGAGGAAGGTCATGTTGGTGTCACCGTGGACCCCGCCGATGTAGGCGGTGATGTCGATATTGACGATGTCGCCGTCGGAGATGACGGTGTCGTCGGGGATACCGTGGCAGATGACCTCGTTCAGCGATGAGCACAACGACTTCGGGTAGCCCTTGTACCCCAGGGTGCTCGGGTAGGCGCCGTGGTCGCAGAGGAACTCGTGTCCGACGCGGTCGAGTTCGTCCGTGGTCACGCCGGGTTCGACGTGCCTGCCGACCTCGCGCAGGGCTTGGGCGGCGATCCGGCCGGCCACGCGCATGGCCTCGATGGTCTCGGGACTCTGGAAGTCACCCGAAACCCCCTCGACCGGGTTCTTCTTCCCGACGTACTCCGGTCGCGTGATGTGCGAAGGGACCGAACGTGGTGGCGAGATGCGCCCGGGAACCAGCGGAGTAGTCATGCCCATGGATTGTAGTTCGTCGGTGCTACCTTCCGGGCCGCGTTCGATGGTGCGTGCGCGGGTAGGAGCTTCGGTGCACGCACGTGGAGACCCCGTGATCCACGGAGGGAGGACGATGGAGGATCAGGACGACCCGAGCAGCGCCGAGGACCAGTGGTGGTACTGCCTGCGGCACAGCCGGGCCGAGCAGGGGGCCGGGTGCCCCAACAAGTACCGGCTTGGGCCCTACCCCGACGAGGAGTCCGCGGTTGAGGCACTGCGCACGGTCGCGGAACGCAACGAGGCGTGGGACCAGGAAGAGGGGGACACCTGACCCGGACGTCTCCCGCCCCCGTACGGTCGGCGCCGGCGTCGGTTCCTAGTCGATGCTGCGCGGGCCGCTGACGACGTCGAGGAACCGTGACACACGGTCGCGCAGTCGGGGCCGGGAAGGATCCTCCTGCTGCCCGGCCGCGCTGCTGACCAGGTGCTGTAACCCGTCCAGGGTCAGTGGTGCGTCGCCGGCGGGCAGGCTGATCGAGTCGTGGGCGAGGGAGGTCAGCTCCCGGTCCCCCCGATCGAGGGAGAGGATGGTGGTGCCGGTGCGGCGCGCGTCATCGACCCGTTCCAGGAGTGACGCGGGGGCCTCCTCAGCCGGGCTCACGACGAAGAGCGTCTCGCCGCGCCGTGCCTCGGTGAGCCGTTCCAGCCCGATGCTCAGGTGCGGCGGGGCGTCGGGCGGCGGGGACCAGCGCACCAGGTTCGGCGCGATCTGGGGCAGCCCGGCGTAGCGGCTCTCGTCGCTGAGGTGGGCCGCCAGGTGCCACGGTTCCTCCTCCGGGGTTCCCACGAGCATCAGCCCACCCGGGGAGCGGGTACGACGCAGCGACCGGGCGAGGTCCTCCGCGCGTTGCAGCCACGGGGTAGATTCGAGGATCTGGCGCAGGGCCAGCACGTGACGAGCGTCCATCGGCTCCATGGTGCCTGATGCGGGTCGCCCGGCGTGCGCGCTTCGCCGACCCGGCCGTGACTGTCTGTCCAACGAGCTGGAAAGATCGGACCCATGGCAGAGACACCAAACGAGGTCCCTGATGTCACGGGACTGTCCATCGCCGTTCTTGGCGGTACCGGTGACCAGGGGCGCGGCCTGGCCCGCCGGTTCGCGCTCGCCGGCCACGAGGTGACCATCGGTTCGCGCAGCGCGGAACGCGCGCGCTCCGCCGCCGCGGAGCTGGGCGCCGACCTGGGGGTGCGAGGGCTCGACAACACGGCCGCGGCCGAGAGCGGGGACGTCGTCATCGTCGCTGTCCCGTGGGAAGGGCACCGGGAGCTTCTCGCGTCGTTGGCGGATCCGCTCGCCGACAAGATCGTCATCGACTGCGTGAACCCGCTGGGCTTCGACAAGAAGGGCCCCTACCCGTTGCCGGTCGAGGAGGGCAGCGCCGCGCAGCAGGCCGAGGCGGTGCTGCCGCGCAGCCGTGTGGTGGGGGCGTTCCACCACGTCTCGGCGGTCACCCTGCTGGACCCCGAGGTCGACAAGATGGATCTCGATGTCCTGGTGCTGGGGGACGACCGTGAGGCCACCAACGTTGTGCGTGGCCTGGCGGGTCGGATTCCCGGTTTCCGTGGGGTCTACGCCGGCCGGTTGCGCAACGCCCACCAGGTGGAGGCGTTGACCGCCAACCTGATCGCGGTCAACCGCCGCTACAAGGCACACTCCGGGGTCCGCCTCACCGGCGTCTGAGCGAGGGCCGGCCCGTCGGTACGCGTTGTTCGTGGACAGCCGGCGGGCCGGCCGGTCCGGTGCAGGTGCCCACAGTCCCCGGAGGTCTGGTGAACGACGACACCGGAACCGCGTGCGAGACGCCGGCGCCCGTGCGGCGGGTGGTCTCGCTGGTGCCGTCACTGACCGAGGCGGTCGCGCGCACCGCCCCCGGGCTGCTCGTCGGCGCCACCGACTGGTGCGCGCACCCGGCCACCCTGGAGGTCGCCCGGGTGCGCGGCACCAAGAACCCCGACATCGACCGGGTGTTGGCCCTGCGCCCGGACCTGGTGGTGGCCAATTTCGAGGAGAACCGGGACGCCGACATCGAGACGCTGCGTGGTTCCGGGGTGCCGGTCTGGGTGACGGTCATCCGCACCCTTCCCGAGGCGCTGGCCAGCCTGGAACGTATGCTGGCCGGCTGCGGGACCGACCCCGCCCCACCGTGGCTGCGGCGGGCACGCCGCGCCTGGTCGGACGTTCTCGACGCGGTCCCGCCCGCGACTTGTGGGGCGGTCGTGCCCATCTGGCGGCGGCCCTGGATGGTGCTCGGCGGCGGCACCTTCGCCGGGGACGTGCTGGCCCGGCTCGGTGTGGCTAACGTCTACGCCGACTCGCGCGAGCGCTACCCGCGGATCCCACCGGCACGGCTCAACGAGACCGGCGCCGACCTTGTCGTGTTGCCCGACGAGCCGTATCCCTTCTCCTCCTCTGACGGCCCGGAGTCCTTCCCCGAGCTTCCCGCCGCGCTCGTCAGTGGGCGTGACCTCACCTGGTACGGGCCGTCGCTGGCCGGGGCCAGGCAACGGCTCGCGCGGGCACTCGCGGCCTGCGCGGCCGGCGGGTCGGGTGCCGCCGGGGTTGGGGAGGGTCCGTAGGTGGGGAGTGAGTGGGTCGGGTGCCGCCGGGGTTCTGTAGGGTCCGTAGGCGCGGGAGTGAGGAACGAGCGACCGGCGTCGTAGGACCCGAAGGTTCCCGGCTTTGGGCACCCGAGCCCAGGCGAGCGCCAGCGAGCCCCAATAAACACGAGTGATCTCACCGGAGGTGCCCGAAGGTTCCCGGTTCTTCGGGCACCCGAGCCCAGGCGGGGGGTAGCGAGCCCGAGAAGCGCCGCCTAACTCACCCAGCTCTTGAGCTTCTCGAGCAGCGCGACCGGGTCCCCGCCAGCGGGTGTGACGTTGAGCTGGGTCACGCCGGCCTCGCGGAACGCCTCGACGCGTTCGCGTACGTAGGACTCGGGGCCGACGAGGTTGGTCAGCTCGACCATCTCGTCGGGAACCGCCGCCGCGGCCTCGTCCTTCTTGCCGTCCAGGTAGAGGTCCTGGATCCGGTCGGCGGCCTCCTCGTAGCCGTAGCGACGGGCCAGCGTGTTGTAGAAGTTCTTGCCCTTGGCGCCCATGCCGCCCACGTAGAGGGCGATCTGTGGGCGGACGAAGTCGAGCAGCTGCTTGGTCTCGGGGCCCTCGCCGATCGCGAGCAGCCCGCCCGCGGAGATCTCCAGTTCACCGAGAGCGGGGTCGCGCTTGGCGCGGCCCTTGGCGAGCGGGTCCCCCCAGATCTGGTCGGCCTTCTCCGGGATGAAGAAGATCGGAAGCCACCCGTCGGCGATCTCGGCCGTGAGCGCGACGTTCTTCTCGCCCAGGGAGGCCACGTAGATCGGCACCTCGCTGCGGACCGGGTGGTTGATGATCTTCAGCGGTTTGCCCAGCCCGGTGCCCCGCTCCGGTGGAAGGGGCAGGGTGAAGACCTTGCCGTCGTGGGTGAGCCGGTCCTCGCGCGCCCAGACCTTGCGGCAGATTTCGACGATCTCGCGCGTGCGGGTGAGGGGCTTGTCGTAGGGGATGCCGTGCCAGCCCTCGATGACCTGTGGCCCGCTGGCGCCGAGGCCGAGGATGGCGCGGCCGTCGGACAGGTAGTCCAGCCCGGCGGCGGTCTGCGCGATGAGAGTGGGGGTCCGGGAGTACAGCGGCAGGATGGCGGCGCCGATGTGGACGCGCTCCGTTCGGGCCGCGATGTATCCCATGAGCGTCGGGCTGTCGAACCCGTACGCCTCGGCCACCCAGACGGTGTCCAGTCCGGCCTTCTCCAGCTCGACGACCTGGTCAACGGTCTGCTTGGGGTCGCCGGCGTACTGTAGCGGCATGGAGATGCGCATCGTGCCTCCGTCGTGTCAACGCTCCCGGTCAACCCCGAACTCTACTACCGAGTACCGTTCGGTAACGAGGTTCGGGGGGTGCACTCCGGGCCACCCCCCGAACCACCGGGCACGCGGAATCAGGAGTAGGAGTGCTCCTCGTCGGGGAAGCGACCCGCCACGACCTCCTCGGCGAACTCCGTGACCGCCTCCGAGAGTGTCTCGGCGAGGTTGGCGTAGGTCTTGACGAACTTGGCCACGTTCGGGCTCAGCCCGGCCATGTCCTGCCAGACCAGCACCTGGGCGTCGGTGCGCGCCCCGGCTCCGATGCCGATCGTGGGGATGGTCAGTTGTGCGGTGATCTCGGCGGCGAGTGGGGCCGGGACGCACTCGAGGACGACCGCGAAGGCGCCGGCGCGCTCGAGCTCCCTGGCGTCGGCGAGCAGGGCGCTCCCCTCGTCGCCGCGCCCCTGAACCCGGTAGCCACCCAGGGTGTGCACCGACTGGGGGGTGAGCCCGAGGTGACCCATCACCGGAACTCCCGCGCCCACCAGGGCCTCGACCTGGGGGGCGACCCGGTGGCCGCCCTCCAGCTTGACCGCGTGGGCACCGCCCTCCTTCATGAACCGCGCCGCGGAGTCCAGTGCCTGTCCGGTGGAGCCGTGGTAGGAGCCGAAGGGGAGGTCGGAGACGACCATCGACCGGGTGGTCGAACGGGCCACGGCGGCGCTGAGGGGAACGAGGTCGTCGACGGTGACGGGAACGGTCGAGTCGTGGCCGTAGACGACCATCGCGGCCGAGTCGCCGACGAGGAGCACCGGGATCCCGGCCCGGTCGAAGACGCGGGCCGTGAGGGCGTCGTAGGCGGTGAGCATTGGCCAGCGCTCGCCGTTGTGCTTGGCTCGCGCGATGTCGCGGACCGTGATGCGGCGGTTCGACGTGCCACCGTAGAGAGTGGCGGACTGGGGTGTCGCGGTCATGGGTGTCCCTCCGATGTCTCGTGGCGCCGCGATGGGCGTCCCCGGACTGTGTGGGCAACGGGTCCGGCGGCACGGTGGCCGCCGGTGGGACCCAATCATCGCATGAGGGCGTTGTGGCGCTGTGCGTGCCTCACGGCCGGGGAGGCGGGACCACCGGCCGGCCGCCCTCCCGGCCAAGAGGAGGGCCACCGCTAGAGCGTGGGCAGGTAGCGCTGCAGCTCATACGGGGTGACCTGGCGGCGGTACTCCTGCCACTCGGCCCGCTTGTTGCGCAGGAAGAAGTCGAAGACGTGCTCGCCGAGGGTCTCGGCCATCAGCTCGCTGTTCTCCATGGCGCGGATCGCCTCGTCGAGGCTCTGCGGCAGCGGCGCGATCCCCAACGCGCGGCGTTCGGAGTCGGTGAGCGCCCAGACGTCGTCCTCGGCGCCGGGCGGCAGCTCGTAGCCCTCCTCGATCCCCTTGAGACCGGCCGAGAGGATCGCGGCGTAGGCGAGGTAGGGGTTGCACGCGGTGTCGACCGACCGGAACTCGATCCGGCTGGAGTTGCTCTTGTTGGGCTTGTACATCGGCACCCGAACCAGCGCCGAACGGTTGTTGTGCCCCCAGCACACGTAGGCCGGCGCCTCGCCGCCGGCCCCCGCGGAGGCGGCGGCGTTGTCCCAGAGCCGCTTGTAGGAGTTGACCCACTGGTTGCACACGGCCGTGATCTCGGCGGAGTGCCGCAGCACCCCGGCGATGAAGCCGCGCCCGACCTTGGACATTTGATACTCGGCGCCCGGCTCGTGGAAGGCGTTGGCGTCGCCCTCGAACAGCGACATGTGCGTGTGCATGCCGGAGCCCGGGTGGTCGGTGAAGGGCTTGGGCATGAACGTGGCGTAGACCCCCTGCTCCAGCGCCACCTCCTTCATCACCAGCCGGAACGTCATGATGTTGTCGGCGGTGGTCAGGGCGTCGGCGTAGCGCAGGTCGATCTCCTGCTGGCCCGGGCCGCCCTCGTGGTGGCTGAACTCCACCGAGATGCCCATGGCCTCGAGCATGTTGATGGCGTTGCGCCGGAAGTCGTGCGCGCTGTTGTGCGGAGTGTGGTCGAAGTACCCGCCGGAGTCGTTGGGTTCCGGGGGCTCGCCGTCCACCGGCATCTTCTTCAGCAGGTAGAACTCGATCTCGGGGTGGGTGTAGAACGTGAACCCGAGATTGGACGCCTTGCTGAGTTGACGCTTGAGGACGTGGCGCGGGTCGGCGTAGCTGGGCGAGCCGTCGGGCATGAGGATGTCGCAGTACATCCGCGCCGTCCCGTGTGGCTCGTTGCGCCAGGGCAGAACCTGGAACGTCGACGGGTCGGGCTGGGCCAGCATGTCGGCCTCGTACACCCGGGCGAACCCCTCGATCGCGGAACCGTCGAACCCGATGCCCTCGGTGAACGCGGCCTCCAGTTCCGCGGGCGCGACCGCGACCGACTTGAGGTACCCGAGCACATCGGTGAACCAAAGCCGGACAAACCGGATATCGCGCTCCTCCAGTGTCCGGAGCACGAATTCCTGCTGTCGATTCACGGTCCACCTTCCTTGCGTTGACCTGCGCGCCCGGGCCGTCATGCGTGGCCTCGACACGTTCGTACCCCCAGTCTGCCGTGTCGATATTTCCAGCGCATTAACGTCGCCGGGCCATCCCCTCGCAACGGGCCGGCCACGGCTCGTCACGTGTCGCCCCGCACACTACGCGGCGCCGCCCAAGGTCACGTGCCTCGCGGACGGCTATCCTCGAGTTGTGGCTCAACTGAGAATCGCGATGGCGCAGGTAAACCCCACAGTAGGCGATCTGGCCGGTAACAGTGGGATCGTGGTCGAGTGGACGCGTGAGGCTTCTCGGGCGGGAGCGCACCTGGTGGTGTTCCCCGAGATGGTCGTCACCGGATACCCGGTGGAGGACCTGGCGCTGCGCAACTCGTTCGTCTCGGCCTCGATCAAGGCGACACACGCGCTCGCCGAGCGGCTCTCCGACGAGGGGCTGGGTGACCTCCCGGTCGTGGTCGGTTTCCTGAACCGCCGCGAGGGTCTGGGCGCGCGCTTCGGGCAGCCCGCCGGCTCCCCACAGAACTCCGTGGCGCTGCTGCACCAGGGCGAGGTCCGGCTCGTCTCGGCCAAGCACCACCTGCCCAACTACGGTGTGTTCGACGAGTTCCGCAACTTCGTGCCGGGCGACACCCTCCCGGTGGTGCGCGTGAGTGGAGTCGACGTCGCCTTCGCCGTGTGCGAGGACCTCTGGCAGGAGGGCGGCCCCGTCGCCGCCGTGAGCGAGGCGCGGGCCGGCATGCTGGTGACCATCAACGGATCCCCCTACGAGCGCGACAAGGACAACGTTCGGCTCCAGCTGTGCCAGCGCCGGGCGCGCGAGATCGGCGTCCCGGTGGGTTATGTGAACATGACCGGCGCGCAGGACGAGCTGATCTTCGACGGGGACTCGCTGGTCGTCGACGCCGACGGCGAACTGGTGGCGCGTGCCCCACGGTTCGAGGACGCCCTGCTCGTCACCGACATGCGGCTTCCCGAGGCCACGCGGGAGGAGCCGCCGGCCGCGCCGGAGAACAGCGGGGTCCGCACGGCCCGCTACACCGCCTCGGAGAGGCCCGCCGCCCCGTACACGCCGCGCGATCCGGTGCTGACCCCGCGCCCCGACCCCACATCCGACGTCGGGCAGGTGTACCGGGCCCTGGTCACCGGGCTACGGGACTACACCACGAAGAACGGGTTCCCCACGGCTCTGGTGGCGCTGTCGGGCGGGATCGACTCGGCGTTGACCACGACGATCGCCACGGACGCGCTGGGGGCGGGCAACGTGCACGTCCTGCTGCTCCCCAGCAAGTACTCCAGCGACCACTCGCTGTCCGACTCCGAGGAGCTGGTGCGGCGGCAGGGCGTCAACAGCCGTACGGTAGAGGTCCAGCCCGTGGTGGACGCCTTCGAGAGCGCCATCGGGGTCAGCGGCGTAGCGGCGGAGAACCTGCAGGCCAGGGTGCGTGGCACGCTCGTGATGAGCGTGTCGAACCAGGAGGGGCATCTGGTTCTGGCCACGGGGAACAAGAGCGAGCTGGCCACCGGCTACTCCACTCTCTACGGCGACTCGGTGGGCGGGTACGCCCCCATCAAGGACTGCTGGAAAACACTGGTGTGGGAGCTGGCACGGTGGCGTAACGCCCACGCCGAGAGCCGGGGGGAGACCCCGCCCATCCCGGAGGGCTCCATCACCAAGCCGCCGAGCGCGGAGCTGCGCCCCGGCCAGTACGACACCGACACGCTGCCCGACTACGACCTGCTCGACGCGCTACTCGACGCCTATGTCGGCACGGACCGGGGGCTGGTGGAGCTCACCGCCGCAGGGTTCGACCCGGGCCTGGTCGAGCGGGTGATCACGCTGGTCGACCGTGCGGAGTACAAGCGACGCCAGTACCCGCCCGGCCCAAAGATCAGCTCGCGTAACCTCAGCCGGGACCGGCGGCTGCCGATCACCAACCGCTGGACGCCGTGAGCCGTGAACGTGGCGCTGCCGGGCGTCTCGTGCGCGTCCTCCGTCGCGGGAACCGGCCGAGCTCGGGCGCCCCGCGCGGGTGGAGCCGGTGGCCACGGGGGCGAGCGACCCCCGGATAGGTGGGTTTTCGGCTCATCTGCGTGTCACTACCCGTCCTCGCCCAGGTGCTCGTAGTTACCTGGATTCATCGGGATGTCCTTGACCGGGACCGATGTCGCGTCTGACGGGGGAGCTGATGGTCGTGGGCGACAGCGTCACTTCTACCCTGGAGCGCTGCGCGTTGGGAACGGTACTGGCGGGGGTGATCATCGTGGCGGGCGCGCTCGCCCCTCCAGCCTCGGCGTCGCGGGACGGTGGGAAGGAAGGACGTCCCGAGGCCGGGTCACCCGCGTTGTCCATTGAGCTCAACGGCGACACCGACAGGCTCAGGGCGGGCGAGGAGATCAGCTACACCCTGAGCCTGGCCAACGAGGGGGACCGCGAGCTGCGCGACGCCACCCTCTCCCAGAGCCTTCCCGAACAGCTGGAACTGGTCTCGGCGGGCGACGCGTCGGTGCGCACGAACGGAGCCGTGGGATGGGAGGTCACCATCGCCCCGGGGGATTCGGTCGAACGCGAGCTGCGCGTCAGGGTCGCCGAGGACCCCGGGGAGGCGTGGCGCCTGGCGACCACGGCCTGCGCCCAGCTCGAGGAGGAGGCCCCACCCGTCGTCTGCGCCACCGAGGCCAATCTGCTCGACGCGCGGCCCCCCGCCGACGGGGGCAGGACCGTGCGCGTCGCGGACGAGAACGGGATATCCAACGCCAAGATCGCCGGTGTGGCGGTCGTGTTCGGTGTCGTCATCGCGAGCCTGCTGACGGCGTTGCTCGCCCAGTGGCGGTACCGTCCCTCGGGGCGCCACTGAGGCCCGGCGAGAGAAGGCCGCGTGCCCGTTGTTACTACATGCCGTAGTAACGTGCGGGTATGGACTTCCTCTACGCCATCCTCGTCTTTGTGCACCTGCTCGGCATGGCCGGCATCCTGAGCGGTTTTCTGATGCAGCTCATGACCGACAACGCCAAGGCGCCCAAGGTGATCCTGCACAGCACCCTGTTGCAGCTCGTCACGGGACTCCTCCTGGTTGGGCTGGCCGAGATGGGCGCCGATGCCGAGGTCAACCACATCAAGATCGGAGCCAAGCTACTCGTCGCGCTGGCGGTCACCGTGGCCGCGGTGCTCAACCTACGCAAACCGGCCACCGGCCTCGCCGCGACCGCCGGAGCGCTGGCCGTCCTCAACGTCGGGGTCGCGGTCTTCTGGTGACCGCGGCCGTGTTCCCCCTGGCCCACCCGGCGGTCCACACCGCCGGGTGAACTCCCCTCAGTCGTCGTAGAACAGGCGTTCCATCACCGCGCGGGCGCGACGGGTGACCTGCCGGTAGTCCTGTAGCAGGCGCTCGGTGGCACCCTCGCCCCCGTTGTCGCTGGAATACCCCAACGCGGCCGCCAAGGCGGCGCGTTCACGCAGGTCACTCGGTATGGAGTCGCCGCCCTTACCGCGGACGAGCATGACGGCCCCGCGCACACGGGCCGCCATACACCAGGCCGTCTCCAGAACGGCGGCGTCCTCCGCCGCGATCAGGTCCTCCTCCGTGGCCACGCGCAGCGCGCCGAGCGTGCTCGTGGTGCGCAGCCCGGCCAGCCGGTGCGCGTGCCGCAGCTGGGCCAGCTGAACCACCCACTCCACGTCGGAGAGGCCGCCCCGTCCCAGCTTGGTGTGCAGCGCCGGGTCGGCGCCGCGCGGGAGCCGCTCGGCCTCCATACGCGCCTTGAGCCGGCGAATCTCGCGGACCGCGGAATCGGCGACGCCGCCCGCCGGGTACCGGATGGGGTCGATCAGCTCGGTGAACCGCGCTCCCAGCTCGGGGTCTCCGGCCACCGGCGCCGCACGCAGCAGCGCCTGACTCTCCCAGGTCGAGGACCAGCGACGGTAGTAGGCCGCGTACGAGTCGAGGGAGCGCACCATGGGGCCGTTCCTGCCCTCGGGGCGCAGATCGGCGTCCAGACGCAGCGGCGGGTCGGCGGCCGGCATCTCGAGAAGTCGACGCAGCTCCCGCGCCACGGCGTTCGCCTCGCCACTGGCCCTGGCCGGGTCACTTCCGGGTAGCGGCTCGTGCACGAACATCACGTCGGCGTCGCTGGCGTAGGTGATCTCGTTGCCCCCGAAACGCCCCATGGCGACCACACAGAAGCGGGTACACGGCTCGGTACCGGACTCCTCAGCCACACGCTCGCGGGCCGTGCGTAGCGCTGCGTCGATGGTCACCGCCGAAACCGTGGTGAGCGCCTCGCCCACCTCGCCGACACCCGCGACCCCCAGCAGATCGGCGGCGGCGGTGCGCAGCAGCTCACGCCGCCGCAGCGCACGCACCGCGGCCACCGAGTTCTCCGCCGAGCCGTGCCGCCGCAGCGCGGCGCCGGCCTCGGCCGTGAGCCCCGCGGAGGACCGCCGGACCAGGTCCTCGTCGTTGGCGAGGGTGGCCACGGCCTCGGGAGCCCGTAGCAGCAGGTCGGTCACGTACCGGCTGGTTCCCAGGAGCCACGCCATGCGTTCCGCCACCCGGATGTCGTCGCGCAGCAGCCGCAGGTACCACGGCGTTGTGCCCAGCGCCTCGCTGACCTGGCGGAAACCGAGCAGCCCGGCATCGGGGCGCGGAGCCTCGGAGAACCAGCCGAGCATCACCGGGAGAATGGTGCGCTGGATCGAGGCCCGCCGGGACACCCCGCTGGTGAGCGCCTCGAGGTGGCGCAGGGCACCCGCGGGGTCGTCGAACCCCAGCGCGTCGAGACGGTCGCCGGCCTGCTCCGGGGTGAGCCTGGCCTCCTCGCTTGGTAGCCGGGCGACCGCGTGCAGCAACGGCCGGTAGAACAGCTTCTCGTGCAGCCGCCGCACCTCGGCGGCCACGCGCCGCCATTCCGCGATGAGGCCGGTGACCGGATCCGCGGTGAACCCGATGGCGCGCCCCAGCCGGCGCAGGTGGGCCGCTTCCTCCGCGGAACCGGTTCCGGGCAGGACGTGGGTGCGGCGCAACCGGTACAGCTGGAGCAGATGCTCCACGCGGCGCAGGAACCGGTAGGCGGCGGACAACCCGGCGGCGTCCTCCCGGCCGACGTAGCCCCCGTTCGAGAGCGCCTGCAGCGCCTGCAGCGTGTTACCCGAACGCAGGCTGGGGTCGCTACGACCGTGCACGAGCTGTAGCAGCTGCACCGCGAACTCGATGTCGCGCAACCCACCGGGTCCCAGCTTGATCTCGCGGTCGGCGCCCTCCGGCGGCAGGTGTTCCTCGACCCGCCGCCGCATGGCCTGGACCTCCTCCACGAAGTTCGGCCGGTTGACGGAGGACCACACGATCGGGGTGATCGCAGCCGTGTACGCCGCGCCGAGCTCGGCGTCGCCGGCGATCGGCCGGGCCTTCAGCAGCGCCTGGAACTCCCAGTTCTTGGCCCAACGCTCGTAGTAGGTGACGTGCCCGGCCAACGGCCGTACCAGGGGACCGTTCTTGCCTTCGGGACGCAGCGCCGCGTCGACATCCCAGAGCCGTCCCCCGCCCGCGGTCTCGGCGGGGATACGCATCATGGTGGAGGCCAGCCGGGAGGCGGCGCGGGCGGCGGTCTGCTCGTCGGGGCAGTCTCCGGCCGGTTCGGAGACGAAGACGACGTCGACGTCGCTGACGTAGTTGAGCTCCCGCCCGCCACACTTGCCCATACCGATCACGGCGATCCGGCACAGCGCGGCCTCCTCGGGGTGCTGCGCGCGGGCGATCGCCAACGCGGCGTCCAGGGTCGCCGCGGCCAGGTCGGCGAGTTCGGCGGAGGTCGCGTCGAGGTCGCCGTGCCCGGTGAGGTCGCGTCCGGCGAGCCGGAGCACCCGGCGGCGGTAGGCCACGCGCAGCGCGTGGGCGGTCTCCTCGGTGGCTCCGTTGGTGAGTGTGGCCACGGGCGCGGTCGCGTTGGGATCGGCACCCACCGCGCGCAGCAGACCGGAGCGCAGCTCGGCGGCGCTGGGCGCGCGCGCCGCGTCGGGGCCACGCAGCTCCCGCCAGTCGCCGGGGTGGCCGGCGAGGTGGTCGGCCAGCGCCGCGCTCGCGCCGAGGACCCCGACCAGCCGGGTGCGCAGCTCGGGGTCCTCACCCAGCGCGCCACGCAGCTCCTCGGGCGCGGGACCGCTCTCCAGGAGCCGGGCGAGTCCCAGGAGCGCCAGGTCGGGATCCGCGGCCCGGCCGAGCTCGTCGATGATCTCCTCGTGTCGGTCGGGGGAGAGCCCCGCCGTCCGCAGCAGGGTCGCCGCCCGGTCGCTGTCTCCGAACCCGCGCCGCGCGAGCGTGCCCGCCGTCATCGTGAAGCCGTCTCGGTCCGTCACGCACAACACCGTAGCCGTTGGTTCGTTGGCCAGGACTCCTCCCCCGCCGCTCCCGCCGTCACCCGGCTCCACCCGTGCGACCGCCCAAGCCGCGAAGGGGGGAGGGCCTCGCCCTTTCGCGCCGTTGGCCGGCGGCGTGCGCCGGATGCCAACCCCGAAGCGTCGCCCCCGGGGCTCGCGGTGGGAAGGTGGTGCCCCGGATGGGAGTGGCCGCGGCACGCTGAGACGATGGGGCCCAGCATGAGAGCAGCCATTTCCGTCTCCCACCTCGGGTTTCGTGTCCTGCGCTCGGCCCTCTTCGCGGCCGTCAGCGTGGGCATGGCACTGGTCGGGCACGCCGCGGCCGGCGGACCCACCCCCGAGCCCACGGTCCTCTGGGGGATCGCCGGAGGCGTCGCGCTTGGCGCCGTGCCCCTCGCCGGCCGTCGGTGCTCCGCGGTCACCCTGTGCGCCGGGCTGCTCGCCACCCAGGCCCTGTTGCACCTGGCGTTCCTGCACACCGCGCCGCACCCGCCGGGCGGGGCCGGACCACACGCGGAGCTGGCCGGCCCCACGCACGCAGGAACGTTGGCGGGGGCCGGTGTGGGCGAGGTGGTCATGCTCCTCGCCCACGTGTGGGCCGCGCTCGTCACCGGCTGGTGGCTGGCCTCGGGTGAGGACGCGTTGTGGACCGTGCTGCGGTGGCTGAGCTCCGTCCTGCTGCCGTCCTCGGTACGCGCGGGGAACCGTCGGGTCCCCCAGCCGGGGCCGGCTCCCGGCTGGGTTCCGATGGTGGCCCCCCAGCTGCGGATGCTGCGTCACGTGCGAGACGGCCGCGCCCCGCCGCGCCCGCGGGTCTGACCGTGTCATCGAGACCATCGAACCGTCCGCGGCGCGCGCCGCGGACGTGGCCCGCCACGAGTAAGGAACGACAACGATGCGTACGACACCCCTGTACGCCGGGGGACTCGTCCCGCTGGTGCTCGCGGCGCTCGCCGCGTGCTCCGGCCAGCCCCAACAACCCGCACAGCCGGAGGAGGACTCGCCCTACAACGGGTCGGACATCGAGGGCGCGTTCACCCTGCCCGACACCGACTTCACCACGACCGAGGGGGAGAACTACAACCTTCGGGAGGACTCCTCCGGTACCACCACCGCCGTGTTCTTCGGTTTCACCAACTGTCCCGACATCTGCCCGACCACCATGGCCGACCTGGGCCAGGCCGTCGACCAGCTCGACGAGGACCAGCGCGAGCGGTTCGGGGTGGTGTTCGTCACCGCAGACCCCGAGCGCGACGACCGAGAGCTGATCGACCGTTGGCTGGGCAGTTTCGACCCGTCGTTCACCGGGCTTCGCGGCCCGCTCGACAGGACCGACGACGCGGCCGAGAGCATGGGGATCTCGATCGACCGGCCCGAACCCGAGGAGCGTTCGGGCGACTACAACGTGGGCCACGGTAGCCAGGTCCTGGTCTTCTCTCCCGAGGGAGAGTCCGAACTCATGTGGGATTACGGAACCGAACCGGCGGCCATGGCCGAGGACGTGACGGCCCTGCTGGCGGAGGACGCCTGATGGGGCGCGGGAGACACGCCGCCGTGGGAACCGCGCTCACCGTGCTGGGCACGCTGGCGGGGTGCGCCACCGCTGCCCCCGAGATCGCGGTCAGGGACGCCACGGTGCGGGTTCCGGCCAACCCCGATGTGACCGCCGGCTACCTCACCCTCGAGAACACCGGAGGGACCGACGACACCCTCACCGGCGTCACATCCGAGGCCGCCGCGGAGGTGCAGATGCACGACACCACGGACAGTGGAGGCGAGACACGGATGCGGCAGCGCGACGAGGTCGCCGTCCCCGCCGGGGACACCGTCGTGTTCGAGACCGGAGGGCTGCACCTCATGCTGATGGGACCCGACGACCTGCGCGCCGGGGACACCGTGGAACTCTCATTGGAGTTCGCGACCTCTGACCGGGTCAGCGTGGACGCCGTGGTCGAGGAGATCGGTTAGGGATGAGCTCGGGTGCCTGGGGGCCGGGAACCTTCGGGTCCTGCGGCGCTGGTCGCTCGTGTTTGTTTGGGCTCGCTTCGCTCGCCTGCTCGGGTGCCCCAGAGCCGGGAACCTTCGGGTCCTACGGTGAGGTCGCTCGTTCCTCGCTCCCTCACCTGCGGACCCTGTAGAACCCCGGCGGCACCCGACCCACTCGCTCCCGCGCTTGCGGACCCTGCAGAACCCCGGCGGCACCCGAGCGGTGTTTCCTGGGCTCGCTTCGCTCGCCTGCTCGGGTGCCTGGGGGCCGTTCTCGGGGGCCTCCCCGAGAACGGCGCTTCGGGCTCACACGTCGTAGTAGAGCTCGAACTCGCGCGGGTGCGGACGCAGCCGCAGGGAGTCGATCTCCTCGGTGCGCTTGTAGTCGATGTAGGTCTCGATCAGGTCCTCGGTGAACACGCCACCTTCGAGCAGGAACTCGTGGTCCCGCTCCAGGGCGTTGAGGGCCTCGTCCAGGGAGGAGGGAACCGTCTCGATCGAGGTGGCCTCGGCGGGCGGAAGCTCGTAGAGGTCCTTGTCGATCGGCTCCGGCGGCTCGATCTTGTTCTTGATGCCGTCGATACCCGCCATCAGCATCGCGGAGAAGGCGAGGTAGGGGTTGGCGGAGGGGTCCGGCACCCGGAACTCGAGGCGCTTGGCCTTGGGGTTGTCACCGGTGAGCGGGATACGGATGCAGGCGGACCGGTTGCGCTGCGAGTACACCAGGTTGATCGGGGCCTCGTAGCCCGGGACCAGGCGGTGGTAGGAGTTCACCGTCGGGTTGGACAGCGCCAGCAGCGCGCCCGCGTGCTTGAGCAGCCCGCCGATGTAGTGCCGCGCCGTGTCGGAGAGCTGGGCATAGCCCGACTCGTCGAAGAACAGCGGCTCGCCGTCCTTCCACAGGCTCTGGTGGCAGTGCATGCCCGATCCGTTGTCCCCGAAGACGGGCTTGGGCATGAAGGTGACCGACTTGTTGGCCGCGTACGCCGTGTTCTTCACGATGTACTTGTAGAGCTGGATCTCGTCGGCGGCCTTGAGCATGGTGCCGAACTTGAAGTCGATCTCGGCCTGGCCAGCGGTACCGACCTCGTGGTGCTGGATCTCGACGTCGATGCCGGACTCGATCAGGTTGCGCACCATCGTGGAGCGGAGGTCGCTGTAGTGGTCGACCGGCTCGACGGGGAAGTAGCCGCCCTTGTAGCGGGGACGGTAGCCCAGGTTCGACCCGCCGTTCTGGGTGCCGGTGTTCCAGGCGCCCTCGATGGAGTCGATGTAGTAGAAGCTCGCGTTCTCCTGGGTCTGGAACCGGACGTCGTCGAAGATGTAGAACTCGGCTTCGGGGCCGAAGAACACGGTGTCGGCGATACCCGAACCCTTGAGGTACTCCTCGGCCTTGCGAGCCACGTTACGCGGGTCCCGGCTGTAGGACTCCCGGGTGAACGGGTCGTGCACGAAGAAGGTGAGGTTCAGCGTCTTGTGCTCGCGGAACCGGTCGAGCACGGCCGTGCTGAAGTCCGGAAGCAGCAGCATGTCCGACTCGTGGATGGCCTGGAACCCTCGGATGGAGGAGCCGTCGAACATCAGACCTTCGTCGAACGTCCCGGCGTCGATGTGTTCGATGGGGAGCGTGAAGTGGTGCGTGGACCCGAACAGGTCGGTGAACCGGACGTCAAGGAACTTGACGTCCTCATTTCGGGTGAAGGCCAGAAGCTCTTCGGCGCTGCTGAACAAGTCGTACCTCCGTGCAGATGTCAGAGGCAACGCGGGTGGGCCGTCCGTTGTTACGGCGGACGGCTCGGACGCGTCACCTCTCGGCCACGCAACCGACGTTAGGAGTGGGCCGTTTCCCAGCCATGTCTCCAATGTTTCACGCGTGTTACGGGGGCTGGAGTTTCCCCTGCCCAGCGCGCGTGGCGGGAGGTCCGCGGCGACGGAGGAGCCCCGCGCTGGCTCGTGACGCGGTCCCGCTACGGTGGTCGACATGGGAGACAACGGCGCCACGAACGACACCGAGTTCCGCTACCGGGGCAACCGGCTGGGGATGCCCGAGAGCGGGCCGGGCTCGGTGCCGGGGTTCGGGCGGCGTTTCGTGGGGGTGCTGCTCGACTGGCTACTCAGCCTGGCGATCGTCCAGGGGATGACCGGGAGTCTGACCGGCCCCGACCCCTCGGCCGCCTCGGGGGTGGCGCTGCTGATCTTCGCGGCGATGAACATCGCGCTGCTCATCCTGTTCGGTACGACCCTGGGCAAACGGATCGCGGGAATCGGAGTCGTCATGACAGGGGAACGCGCGTTTCCGTGGCCGATCGCCATGGTGGTGCGTACCGTTGCGCTCTGCCTGGTCGTCCCGGCGGTGATCCACGACCGTGACCAGCGCGGCCTACACGACCGGGCGGCGGGAACCGTCACCCGCCGGTACTGAGACGGGCCGGGAATCGGCCCGCCGCTTGGCCGGACGCGTGGCGTGGAGGTCCCGCCCCGGCCCGGTGGCCCGGGGAAGCCTCAGCTTCCCTTCTGCGGTTTGGGGCCTTTTGGCATCTTGGCGCCTTTGGGCATGGGCCCCTTCGGCATCTGCATGGCGGCGGGCATGGCCTTGAGCCGGTACCTGAGCTCGGAGGTCTCGGCCTTGTTCAGGTTGCGCGGGAGCTTGGTGAGGCTTCGTTGCAGCTTGGAGATCTGGATCTGCCCCTCCCCGGTGCCGACCTGCATGTCGTAGATCGGGGTGTTGTGGGCGACCCGCGCCACCCGCTTCTTCTCGCCGGCGATCAGGCCGCGCAGCCGGTCGGGCGACCCCTCGCCGACGAGGATCACCCCGGGGCGGCCGACGACGCGGTGTACGACGTCCATCTGCCGGCTGCCGGTGACCGCTGGTTCCACGGTCCAGTTGCCGCGCATGTTCTCCAGCACCGCCATGCCGCCTCCGAGTTGGCCCTCGAGCATCTTGTACTGGATGCGCTGCGCCGAGCGCGTGAAGACCACGAAGCCGGCCAGGAACGCGATCGGTATCCCCAGGAGGATCCAGTAGAGCAGGGCGCCGGTGAGGAACCCGCCCAGCGTGGCCAGAGCGAGCACGAGGAGCGCGACACCCACGGCGATCGGGATGCTCCTGGGGCTCTGCTGGTGCACGACCTTGGCCACCAGGCCGATCTGCTTGAGCCTGCCGGGCTTTTTGTCACCGCTCTTGCCCTTGGCGTCGGCGGCGGGTGCGTTCTTGGTCTCCTTGGGCTGCTTGGCCATGCTCACAGCATACGAGTGTGGGTCGGGGGAACGTGAAACGGCGACCGGGGGCCGCCGTCTCAGCTTGATCACGTTGTGGGCGGGATAGTGCCGGTGAGGCCCCACCCGCCAGCGAGCCCGAACAACACCGGCTCGGGTGTGGCCGGGGTTCTGGAGGGTGCGTAGGTGAGGGAGCGAGGAACGAGCGACCTCACCGGAGGTGCCTGAAGGTTCCCGGCCTTCGGGGCACCTGGTCCGGGTGAGCGGCGGCGAGCTCAAGAAACAGGTCGGGTGTGGCCGGGGTTCTGGAGGGTGCGTAGGTGAGGGAGCGAGGAACGAGCGACCTCACCGGAGGTGCCTGAAGGTTCCCGGCCTTCGGGGCACCTGGTCCGGGTGAGCGGCGGCGAGCTCAAGAAACAGGTCGGGTGTGGCCGGGGTTCTGGAGGGTGCGTAGGTGAGGGAGCGAGGAACGAGCGACCTCACCGGAGGTGCCTGAAGGTTCCCGGCCTTCGGGGCACCTGGTCCGGGTGAGCGGCGGCGAGCTCAAGAAACAGGTCGGGTGTGGCCGGGGTTCTGGAGGGTGCGTAGGTGAGGGAGCGAGGAACGAGCGACCTCACCGGAGGTGCCCGAAGGTTCCCGGCCTTCGGGACACCCGACCCGGCGAGCGGCAGCGAGCCCAAAAAACACTGACTAGACCGGACTCTCCGCCGCTCTCTTCTCGATGGCCTGGTTGTATAGCCGGCCGGCCCGGTAGGAGGACCGCACCAGAGGGCCGGACATGACCCCGGCGAATCCGATCTCCTCGGCCTCCTCGTTGAGTTCGACGAACTCCTCTGGCTTGACCCATCGGTCGACCGGGTGGTGCAGCTTGGACGGCCGCAGGTACTGGGTGATGGTCAGCAGGTCGCAGCCGGCCTCGTGCAGGTCGCGCATCGCCTCGCTGATCTCGTGCCGCTCCTCGCCCATGCCGAGGATCAGGTTGGACTTGGTCACCAGGCCGTCCTCGCGAGCTCTCCTGATGACCTCCAGCGACCGCTCGTAGCGGAAGCCCGGCCGGATCCGGCGGAAGACCCGCGGGACGGTTTCGATGTTGTGCGCCAACACCTCCGGGCGGGAGCCGAACACTTCGGCGAGTTGGTCTGGCTTGGCGTCGAAGTCGGGAATGAGTAGCTCGACCCCGGTTCCCTGGTTCAGCTGGTGGATCTGGCGCACCGTCTCGGCGTAGAGCCACGCCCCACCGTCGTCCAGGTCGTCGCGGGCCACACCGGTGACCGTGGCGTAGCGCAGCTCCATCTTGCGCACCGACTCGGCGACCTTGGAGGGTTCGAGCCGGTCGAGTGGACTGGGCTTGCCGGTGGCGATCTGACAGAAGTCACAACGGCGGGTGCACTGGTCACCGCCGATGAGGAAGGTCGCCTCGCGGTCCTCCCAGCACTCGTAGATGTTCGGGCACCCCGCCTCTTGGCACACGGTGTGCAGGCCCTCGCGCTGGACCAGCGAGCGCAGCTCGGAGTACTCCGGGCCCATGCGCGCCTTGGTCTTGATCCAGGGCGGCTTCCTCTCGATCGGCGTCTGGCTGTTGCGTTCCTCGACGCGCAGCAGCCTGCGCCCCTCGGGAGCGACGGTCAACGCGGGCCCCTTTCTCTTCTCGTCCCCGCCTGGGGATTGCTCGTGCTCGACAGCCGGGGCGTCTCACGCGCCGGCGAGCTGCGCGGACTCTGGTTCGCCAAGCTCGGTGGTGGCCTCGGTGTGGTTGTAGCCGGTGGCGCCGAGCACGTCCGCGAGGTGCCGCTCGGCCAGTGGCACCACCTCGGCCACCGTGACGTCGCGTTCCAGTTCCAGTGAGAGCGTGGTGACCCCGGCGTCGGCGATCCCGCACGGCACGATCCTCTCGAACCAGGACACATCATTATCGCAGTTCAGCGCGTAGCCGTGCATGCCCACCCCGCGGGCGATCCGGCAGCCGATGGCGGCGATCTTGCGTTCCGGTAGTTCCCGCTCGGCGTCGGCGTGGAGCCACACGCCGGTCCGACCCTCGACGCGCGCACCGGTGAGCCCGAACTCCGCGATGGTGCGGATGATGGCCTCCTCCAGCATGCGTACGTAGCTGACGACGTCGACGGGGTCGGGCAGCTTCACGATGGGGTACGCGGTGAGCTGGCCGGGACCGTGCCAGGTGAGCTTGCCCCCGCGGTCGATGTCGTAGACAGGGGCCCCCACCTCCGTCCGTGGCCGGTCCCACCGGCCGGTACGCTTCCCGGCGGTGTAGACCGGCTCGTGCTGTAGCAGCAGGACGGTGTCGGGAACCCTGTCGGCGACACGGTCCTCGTGGAGTCGCTTCTGCAGGTCCCATCCCTGTTGGTAGGGAACGGGCGTGTCACCGAACCAAGTGAAGGAAAGCTCACCCATGCCTCCCACCTTACGCGTGCCCTGGCGGTCGGGCAGTGTTGCGTAGGGCACCACCCCGCCGCCGGGGCCGGGGCCGCGCCGCCGTTCGGTGGAGCGGGGAGCGCGTCGTGGTGGAGCCAGGCACCCATGTGTCTTCCCGCGTGCCATTTCTAGAGAAGATCCCGCAGGGCGGCCCGCAGGTCCGCGTGCTCGAAGGTGTAGCCGGCCTCGCGCAGGCGCTCGGGGGAAGCGCTCTGGTCGACCAGGACCCCCTCGTCGGCGAACTCCGCGAGGGCGGCCCGTAGCGCGAACCC
This sequence comes from Halostreptopolyspora alba, assembly GCA_003725585.1. Lineage (GTDB taxonomy): Bacteria > Actinomycetota > Actinomycetes > Streptosporangiales > Streptosporangiaceae > Lipingzhangella > Lipingzhangella alba. The sequence continues at coordinate 29,848 of RJMB01000030.1, forward strand.
CGGAACGGCCAGCACCGCCGGCCGGCGGACGGCGCGGGCGACAGCGGCGGTGAAGGCGGCGTTGCTCACCGGGTTGGGGGCACACAGGTTGAACGGTCCCTGGAGGTCCGGGTGGTCCAGCAGGAAGCGGATGGCGCCGACCTCGTCGGGCAGTGAGATCCAGCTCATGTGCTGTTGTCCGGATCCCAGGCGGGCGCCCAGGCCCATCCGGAACGCCGGAAGCGAGAATCCCAGCAACCCACCGGAGGCCGACAGCACGTTCGCGCTACGCATGTGCGCCACCGAGATTCCGGCCCGCTGGGCGGGCTCGGTCGCCCCCTCCCAGGCGACGCAGAGGTCGGCGAGGAACCCCGCCCCCGCTGGCGTGCGCTCGTCGGCGGTGGCCGCGCCGGTGTTCCCGTAGTAGCCGATGGCCGATCCGGAGAGCAGGCGCGGCGGCGGGGCGTCCATGGCCGCGAGCGCGGTGGCCAGTGTCCGCGTTCCCCGGACGCGGCTGTCCCAGATCCGGCGTTTGCGGGCCGTGGTCCACCTCGCCGGCCCCACGGGTTCGCCGGCGAGGTGGACCACGGCCTCCACCCCGGTGAGCCGTTCCGTGTCGACGTACCCCCCTTCGGGGTCCCACCGCACCTCGGCGGCGTCCCGGGCCGGACGTCGCACGAAGCGCAGCACGTCCTGGCCGCTGGCCGTGAGTGAGCGGCCCAGCTGGGTTCCGATGAGTCCGGATGCTCCTGTGATCGCGATCGCCATGCGGAGCCACCTACCCGCCGACGCCACCATGATGCGCGCTCGCGCCCGGTGGGAAATCGTCGGCCCCGACTTGCGCGAAACGCCTGCGCCGCGAGGGCCCGGCGGTCGATGATGGGTCCGGGACACGGGATCCCCGGGCCATCCGGGGGTGCCGGCGGTGGCGCGTGGCGCCACCGTTCGCACCACACCTGGTGATGGGGGTCGCCAGGTGCGGTGACTGGTGGGGTGAAAAGGTGGGGCGGCATCCGGGAACCGGATGCCGCCCCACTGACGTCTGCCGCCTCAGGACAGGCCCAGCTCGCTCTCGAAAGCCCCCTCCTCCAGGCGTTCGCGGATGCTTCGCAGGAACGCTGAGGCGTCGGAGCTGTCGATGAGACGGTGGTCGTAGCTCAGCGCCAGGTACACCATCGAGCGCACCGCGATGACCTCGCCCAGGTTCGGGTCCTCGACGACGACCGGCCGCTTCACGACGGCCCCCGTGTCCAGGATTCCCACCTGGGGCTGGATCATGATCGGGGTCTCGAACAGGGCCCCGGAGGCGCCGGTGTTGTTCAGCGTGAACGTGCCACCGCTCAGCTCGTCGGGGGTGAGCTGGCCGCTGTGCGCGCGGCTGGTCACATCGGCGATCTTGCGCGCCAGCCCACCGAGGTTGAGGTCACCGGCGTCCTTGATCACCGGAGCGAGCAGCCCGCCGTCGGTGTCGACACAGACGCCGAGGTTCTCGACGTTGTGGTAGGTGACCTCGTACTTGGTGCTGTCGATGACCGCGTTGAGCTTCGGGTGGGTCTTCAGCGCCTCGACCGTGGCCACGGCGAAGAACGGGAAGAAGTCCAGCTCCACCCCCTCCCGGGCCAGGAACTGCTCACCGAGTCGTTCGCGTAGCCGGGCGATGTTGGTCACGTCGACCTCGATCACCTGGGTGAGCTCGGCGGAGACGCGTAGCGACTCCGCCATCTGCTCGGCGATGGACTGGCGTAGCGGCGACATCTGCTCGGTGCGGCCCCGTAGCGTGGTGTCGGGAACGACCCTGCGGGCCGGCTCGGCGGGAGTGGCACCGGTCCGGGCGGTCGGCTCGGTCGTGGCGCGCTCGCGCTGTTCACGCTGCTCCTGCGCGGCCCGCTGGACGTCCTGCTTGCGGATGCGCCCCCCGACACCCGTGCCGCGCACGGTGCTGAGGTCGACCCCCTCGTCGGCGGCGAGCTTGCGCACCAGCGGGGTCACGTACGCCTCGGTGACGGCGTCGGTTCCGGCCTGCTGCCCGGCACCGCTGAGCGTCTCGATGTCCACCGAGGGCGCGGTGTCGGCCGTGGCCCCGGTCTCGGAGGGCCGCTCGGCCGCGGGAGCCTCGGCGCGCGGCTGGGATGGCGCCTGGGTCTCCTGGCTGGACGGCGCCGAGGCCGCCGGTGCGGGGCTCGGTTCGGGTTCCGGGCTGGGCTCGGGCTCCGATGAGGCGGGCTCCGATGCGGCGGGCTCGGGGGACGCGGCCGGTTCCTCGGCCGCGGGTTGGCCCTGGCCGGTCTGGGCCTCGTCAGCCGAACCGATGACGGCGATCTCGGCGCCGATCTCGACGGTCTCGTCCTCGGCCACCAGGATGCGCGTCAGCACCCCCGAGGTGGGGGACGGGATCTCGGTGTCGACCTTGTCGGTGGAGACCTCCAGAAGGGGCTCGTCGGCCTCGACGGAGTCGCCCTCCTTCTTCAGCCATTGGGTGACGGTGCCCTCGGTGACGCTCTCGCCCAGCTCGGGCATTGGGACGGAAGTCGGCATGGGGTCCTCTTCGGTTCTACGTGCGAAACGTGGCGGAGTGGAACGGGCGGGCGCCCGGGCCCACCCGTGAGCGCGTCAGTCGTGGACGTGTAGTGGTTTGCCGGCCAGGGCCAGGTGGGCCTCGCCCAGCGCCTCGGACTGGGTCGGGTGCGCGTGGATGAGCTGGGCCACCTCCGAGGGCAGCGCCTCCCAGTTGTATACGAGCTGCCCTTCGGTGACGAGCTCTCCCGCGCGGCTGCCCACGATGTGCACGCCCAACACCGGGCCGTCCTTCTCCGCCACGAGCTTGACCGCCCCCTGCGTCTGCAGGATGCGGCTCTTGCCGTTGCCCGCCAGGTTGTAGGTCATCTCCTCGACCTCGTACCCCCGTTCCCGGGCCGTCCGCGCCGTGATGCCGACCGAGGCCACCTCGGGCTCGCAGTAGGTGACGCGGGGAACGCCGTCGTAGTCGATGGCCGGCGGGTTGAGCCCCGCGATGTGCTCGGCCACGAAGATGCCCTCCGCGAACCCGGCGTGCGCGAGCTGCAGTGTCTCGATGAGATCGCCGACCGCGTAGATGTTGCCCACACCGGTGTGCAGGTTCTCGTCAACCTGGACGAAGCCGCGGTTGAGGGAGACCCCGGCCTCCTCGTAGCCCAGCCCCTTCGACACCGGGCCGCGGCCGATCGCGACCAGCAGTACCTCGGCCTCGATCGTCTTGCCACCCTGGAGCGTGACCTCCACCCCCGATTCCGTGAGCTTGTGGCTCTCGAACGGGGTGTTCAGCTCGGAGGAGATGCCGCGCTTGCGGAACGCCCGCGAGAGCAGCTTGGAGCTGGCCTCGTCCTCCAGCGGGAGGAGCTGCGGAAGCGCCTCGACGATGGTGACCTCGGCGCCGTAGGAGCGGTACACGCTGGCGAACTCGACACCGATGACCCCGCCGCCCAGCACGACCACGGACTTGGGCACACGGTCCATGGTGAGCGCGTCGTTCGAGGTGATGACCTTCTCACCGTCGATGTCCAGACCGAGCGTCTTCGGCTCGGACCCGCTCGCCAACAGGATGTTGCGTCCCTTGTAGACGGTGCCGCCGACGGTGACCTCGTCGGCGCCGGTGAGCCTGCCCTCACCCTCGACGGCGGTGATCTGGCGCGACTGGATCAGCCCGGTGAGCCCCTTGTAGAGGCCGTCGACCACCTTGTCCTTGTACTTGTGCACCGCCGGGAGGTCGATGCCCTCGAAGGTCGCCTTGACACCGACGGACTCGCTCTCCCGGGTGGACTCGGCGATCTCCGCGGAGTGCAGCAGCGCCTTCGTGGGGATGCAGCCGTAGTGCAGGCAGGTACCGCCCAGCTTGTCTTTCTCGATCAGCGCGACGCTCATGCCGAGTTCGGCCGCGCGCAGCGCCGCCGAATAGCCGCCGCTACCGCCGCCGAGGACGACGAGGTCGAAGGTGCCGCCGCTCTCACTCACGGGAAGGACACTCCTTGCTGTGGATGGAAATGGCTCTGCCGTTCGCGTCCGGATCCGTGTCGCTCCCGGACGCCCTTGGGTTATTCAGTTCTCGGCCCGGGTCTCGGCGACGCGCACGAGCGTCCGTGTCGCCGCGCCGGTGCCGCCAACCGGGGTGTAACCGTACTCCTGGCCCTGGTTGAAGGACGGCCCGGCGATGTCGAGGTGGGCCCACGCCATGTCGTCGGCGACGAACTCCTTGAGGAACAGGCCCGCGCTGAGCATGCCGCCCCACCGTTCACCGGCCACGTTAGCGATGTCGGCGACAGTGGAGTCGAGCCCTTTGCGCAGCTCCTCCGGAAGCGGCATGGGCCACGAGGACTCGCCGGCCGCGGTGGCCGCCGTGACGACCTCCTCCCGCGTGGCGTCGTCATTGGCCATGACCCCGAAGACGCGGGTGCCCAGGGCGACCAGTTGGGCACCGGTCAGGGTGGCCACGTCCACGATGAGCTCGGGCTCATCCTCGTGCGCCCGCACGATCGCGTCGGCCATGACGAGACGGCCCTCGGCGTCGGTGTTCATCACCTCGACGGTCGTGCCGCCGTACATGGTGAGGACGTCGGAGGGGCGCTGCGCGGTGCCACTCGGCATGTTCTCCGCGATGGCCAGGTAGCTGACGACGTTGACCTCGGGCCGCAGCTCCGCGATGGCGCGCATGGCCCCGAGCACCGCCGCGGCCCCGCCCATGTCGGACTTCATCCAGTCCATGGAACCGGCGGGTTTCAGGGAGAGCCCACCGGAGTCGAAGGTGATGCCCTTGCCGACGAAGGCGATGGTCCTGGTGGCGTCGGGATGGCCGTAGGAGAGCCGCACCAGCCGTGGCGGGTTCGCCGACCCCTGGCCGACACCGACGATGCCGCCGTACCCCCCGTCGACCAGGGCCTGCTCGTCGAGGGTCTCGATTCGCAGCGCGTCACTCTGGCGGGCGACCTCCTCGGCGGCGGCCGCCAGGTCGGCGGGGACGAGGTCCGCGGGCGGTGTGTTCACCAGGTCGCGCGCCAGGTTGACCGATGCGGCCAGCGCCTCGGCCCGCCCCGCGGCCTGTGACGCGCCCGCGGCGGAGCTGACGACCAGCAGCTGTTCGGCGGCGCCCTTGGCGGAGTCCTCGTCGGTGCGGTAGCGGTCGAACGAGTAGTCACCCAGGAGCGCGCCGAGCGCGACCGCCTCGACCTGTTCCGCGCTCTCGCCCGGCAGCGCGAGCGCGACACGGGCGCGCTCGCCACGTGCCCGCAGCGCGGCGCCGGCCGCTCTGGACAGGGTGTCCGCGTCGATCGCCACCCCGTCCTCGGGTGGGGAGCCCAGGCCGACCGCGATCACCACCGGCGCGCTGATCGCCCCGAGCGAGGCCACCGTGTGGACCTCCTCGGCGGCGCCCGTCGCGCCCAGCAGCGACAGTGACCGGGCGAGACCGCCGGCGAAGGCGGCGTCGACATCGCGGGCGCCAACGGCCGGCTCGGGGCCGGCGGTCGTGGAGTGGTACCCGACGACGACCGCGTCGACGTCGAGTGAACTGGGGGATTCGGTAATGACTGACAGCGACGTGCTCACGAGGTCGATGCTAGTCCTTGTGGCGCCACGGCGGGCACCCGGAGTCCGCGCGCGCCGAATCACGAGTTCTGGCGGCGGGCGGAGGGCGAGATCCCCACCGCCGCTGACCCCGTGTTCTCGCGCACGCCCGGAGTCGCCTCCCACACGGGGCTCACGGCCGTGGTGCGCACGTGCCGCCGCCCGTGCCATCCCCGAGCCCGCGTCGCGTGACCCGCCACGGTGGCACCACCCGCGGGACTGCCGACGTCGCGCGCAAATGTGAGCAGAGTGACAGGTCCGGCGGGAACCGGGGCACGCGCGTTCCCGGGGCACCGCCCGCGCAGGGACCCGGGCTCACCCAGCGGTGTGTCGAGATCCGTGTCTTCAGACCGCGATGGCCACGGCCACGAGCGCGCTCGCGCCCGCCGCCTCGGACAGCGCCCCCAGCACGTCGCCGGTGACCCCGCCGAGCCGGCGAACCGCGTGCCACAGCACCAGCCCGGCCACGGCCAGGCCGACGACCACGGCGAGGACGCAGCCCAACGCCAGAGCTGCGCCGTGGGCCGTCCCGCCCAGGGCCACCAACAGCATCCCGGCGGTGGCCACCGCCGCCGCCGGATACCCCACCGATCCCGCCACCGACCCGCCCAGGCCGTCCGGGCGGGCGGCGGGCACCCGCGGCGTGCAGGCCCAGGTGATCGCGAGACGCCCGGTACCGGTGGCGGTCACCACCCCCGCCACACCCGCGGCGGGCGAGGCCGCGACCAGCTCGGTCAGCGCGAGCACCTGGACGAGCACGGTCAGCACCAGGGTGACGACCCCGAACGGGCCGATGTCGGAACGCCGCATGATCTCCAGCGCGCCCGGCGCGGGACGCGCACTGCCCAGCCCGTCGGCGAGGTCGGCCAGACCGTCGAGGTGCAGCCCTCGGGTGAGTACCGCCAGCAGCCCCACGGCCAGCGCCGACGCCAGCGCCGGGGAAAGCCCCAGCGCACCGGCGAGCAGCAGCCACAGCGCCGCTGTCACCCCCAGAGCGACCCCGACCAGGGGAGCCAGCACCATGGCCCAGCCGGAGACCGCACCGCCGAAACGTCGCACCCGTACCGGCATGATCGTGAGGGTGCCGCACGCCATCCGCAGCCCGTCGGCGGCGTCGCGCGCCCCGGCGCGGGACCTCCCGGTCACGGCAGCTCCACCACACGGCCGGCCGTGACCAGCACGACATCCTCCGACTCGGCGGCCAGAAGCTGGTTCAGCCACCCAAGGTGGTCGCGGAACAGGCCACCGCTGACGGTGGGCGGGACCACGCCCGACCCCACCTCGTTGGTGACCGCCACGACATGGGCCGAGGTTCGGCGCCACGCGCGCACGACCTCGTCGACACGGGAGGAGAGGGCCTCCTCGGCGCCGGGAGGCGGAGGATCCCGCCACATCCCGCACTGCTCCATCTCACCGGCGAGCCAGGTGCCGACACAGTCCACGAGCACCGTTCCCGATGCCCGGTCGAGCGTCCCGGCGACGTCGGAGGTCTCCACGGTCCGCCACCACCACGGGCGGCGCTCCCGGTGCGCCTTCACGCGGCGGGCCCAGGAGTCGTCGCCGGCGGGCGCCGGCCCCGTGGCCAGGTAGGTGACCTCCGGCTCGCCGAGGGCCCGCAGCTCCGCCTCGGTGGACTTGCCGGACCTGGCGCCGCCGGTGACCAGTACGCGGCGCGGCCCGCGGACGCGGCCCGGCGGCCAGGCCGAGGGTGGACACAGCAGCTCCTGGCCGTCCGCGGGGCAGGAGGCGCCCCACAGCCGCGCCCGCCGCGTGAACTCGTCGGGAGAGTGCAGCCGGTGGTCGCCACCGACCGCGATGACCGCCGTGGTGTCACCGGCGATCCCCGATCGGCGCAGCGCGCCGATCGTCCACGGCGACTCCACGACGTCCACGATCGCGACGTCGACCCGGTCGGGCGCGCCGTCGGAGGCGCCGCTCTCGCGGCCCTCGCCGGGTGGATCGGCCGGGGCGTCGGGGCGAGCGTAGAGGAGCTGCCCGCCTCCGGTGCCCTCGACCCGGGTGCCGTACACGGTTTCGGTGACCAGGTAGCCGCGCGGGGGCGGCGTGGCGGTCCCCGACCCGGGCGCCCGCAGCGTGAAAGCGTCGTCAACCGACACCCGCAGCGGTAGCCGCCGGTTCTGAGCGGCGCGGTTGCAGGAGGCGCATCGGCAGTTGGGGGCCGGCCAGCCAGCGGGGCCCGCCGTTCCGGAGAGTCTGAGTCGCACGTCTGCAAGTTAGCAACACGCGTGGAGGTGACGCCCGATACGCTCGGCACGTCCGACCGTCGAGCATGAGTGGGGGAGAGCCCATGGCGTGGAGCTGGCGATACGAGACGGCCGATGGGCGGGTGCTGGACGACGAGACGCTGTCGCTGACACTGCCCGGCGAGCTGTTCCCCTCGCGCGGCGACGCGGAGAGCTGGCTCGGGGAGAGCTGGCGCGAACTCGTCGAGGCCGGCGCCGACCGGGTCACCCTGCTGGAGGACGACCGGGTCGTCTACACCATGGGCCTGCACGAGGAGTAGCCCACAGCGCCCCGTACGTCGGCGGGGCGCTGGGTGGGCGAGTTCCGTGGCGGGTGGCCGTGGGTCAGGGGCGCTGGGCCGGGCTGACCGTCAGCGAGGGGTCGCGGCGCACACTGTCGCCGAGCATGTCATCAATCCGGCTCAACAGCTCGGGTTCCAGGCGCACACCGGCGGCGCCGGCGTTGTCCCGCACCTGCTCGGGGCGGGACGCTCCGATGATCGCCGACGAGACGTTGGGGTTGTTCAGCACCCAGGCCACCGCGAGCTGGGCGGGGGTCAGCCCCGCCTCGGCGGCCAGGGAGCCCAGCCCCTGCACCCGTTCCAGCAGTGTTCGGTCCTGCAGGAACCTGTCGATGAAGTATCCGCCGCTCTCGTCGGTCGCGCGCGATCCCTCCGGGGGAGCCTGGCCGGGCTGGTACTTGCCGGTGAGCACCCCCTGCGCGATGGGGGACCACACGATCTGGCCGATCCCCTCGCGCTCGCACACCGGCACGACCTCGGACTCGATGACCCGCCACAGCATGTTGTACTGCGGCTGGTTGGACACGATCCGGTCCAGTCCCAGGGTGTCGGCGTGGTGCAGCGCCCGCTCGATCTCCTCGGCGCGCCACTCGGAGACCCCGATGTAGCAGACCTTGCCCTGGCGGACGAGGTCGTCGAACGCGCGCAGCGTCTCCTCCAGGGGAGTGTGGTAGTCGAACCGGTGGGCCTGGTAGACGTCCAGGTAGTCGGTGCCCAGTCGGCGCAACGTGTCCTCGACACCGCGCATGATGTGCTTGCGGGAGAGCCCCCGGTCGTTCCTGCCCCGTCCCATCGGCCAGTAGACCTTGGAGAGGATCTCCAGGCCGTCGCGGCGTTCCCCCTTGAGTGCCTTTCCGAGGACCTCCTCGGCGCGGCCGCGGGCGTAGACGTCGGCCGTGTCGAAGGTCGTGATGCCCTCGTCCAGGGCCGCGCGCACGCACGCCACGGCGGCGTCCTCCTCGACCTGGGAACCGTGGGTGATCCAGTTGCCGTAGGAGATCTCGCTGACGACGAGCCCGCTCTTACCAAGATGACGAAATTCCATGGCGCGTACCCTAACCGCGCGGTCGTGCGGCCCGACCGGGGGAACGCGGAGGGAACACGCGCCGGTGGGTCACCGGTTCGTGGGGGTGATGGCCTCGCCCACGCGAACCCGCGGTTTCGGCAGCCGGAGCTTGCGGAGCTGTAGCTGGCGCACGGCGGCGTAGAAGCCGGCCCCGCGCACGCTCTCATCGGGGAAGCGCGCCCGGGCCTCGCGCTTGACCCGCCTGCCGGTGAAGATCCCCTCGGCCACGATGGTCACCATGAGTGCCGGCCACACCACGTAGTAGACGCCGATTTGGAACTGGGGGGAGGGGATGAACGCCAGGACGATGATCACCAGCGAAAAGGGCAGGAAGAACTCGCTGACGCTGCGGCGGGAGTCGACGAGATCGCGGGCGTGGGCGCGCACCGGCCCCATGTCCTGCGGGCGGAAGTGTTGCTCCTCGCCCTTCGGGGCGCCGGCGCGCTGCGCGCCGCGTCGCTGCTCCCGGGCGCGCCTCTCCCGGTACTGCCGGTACGCCTCCCTGCGTGTCTGGGGGGCGTTGAGGGGGCGCCGCAGGCCCTTCTCCGATTCGCTGCGTTTGGGCGTGGGTTGCCCCTTCTTGGGGGTATATCCCTTAGGTTGAGAAGTCTGGGGACTGGTGGAACTGGAGGATCTGGCAGAGCTGGTCACGGCAGTCTCTTCGGATTCGGAAGCCAAACGACGTCGGAACACATCGTTCAGGGTAGCCGGTCCACGCTTCATGGCGACCTCTTGTTATAGCGCGTAGGGTTAGGTAAAGCGCCCGCAGGGAACAGCCGATGTACGGACCGAGAAGGGGACGGCCACGCCGATGAGCGTGTTTCAACGAATTTCCATGGTTTTCAAGTCCAAGGCCAACAAGGCCCTGGACTCGGTCGAGGACCCTCGTGAATCTCTCGACTACTCGTATCAGAAGCAACTGGAACTGCTGCAGAAGGTCCGGCGTGGAGTGGCCGACGTCGCCACCTCGCGCAAGCGGGTCGAGCTGCAGATCCAGCAGTTGGAACAGCAGTCAGGGAAGCTGGAGAACCAGAGCCGTTCCGCCCTGGAGCAGGGCAGGGAGGATCTCGCTCGCGAGGCGCTCAATCGTCGTTCCGGGCTCGAGCAGCAGGCCAGCGAGCTCAAGCAGCAGCACGAGCAGTTGCAGGGCGAGGAGCAGAAGCTGACCCTGGCGGCCCAGCGACTGCAGGCCAAGGTCGACTCCTTCCGCACGCGCAAGGAGACCATCAAGGCCACCTACACCGCCGCCCAGGCCCAGACCCAGATCAGCGAGGCGTTCTCGGGTATCTCCGAGGAGATGGGCGATGTCGGCACGGCCGTGCAGCGCGCCGAGGACAAGACCTCGGAGATGCAGGCGCGGGCTGGCGCGGTCGACGAGCTCCTGGAGTCCGGGGCGCTCGACGACGTCACCGGAAGCTCGTCCAAGGACGACATCCAGTCCGAGCTTGACCGCATGTCCAGCGGCAAGGACGTCGAGCTGGAGCTGGAGCGGATGAAGCAGGAGATCGGGCAGGGCGACGGTGCCACACCGCAGATCGAGGGCGGTTCCGAGTCCAAGCGGCAGGGGGATGGCACATGATCGTGCGGATCATGGGGGAGGGTCAGTTGGACCTCAGCGAGGCCGACTTCGACCTCCTCGAGGAGTTCGACCAGACCATCGAGCAGGCGATCGAGTCGGAGAACGAGGAGGCTTTCCGGCGGGCGCTGCGGGAGCTCCTCGACAAGGTCCGCGAGGACGGCACTCCGCTGGCGGACGACTCGCTCGAACCGTCCCAGTTCATCCTTCCACCCGCCGATGCCAGCATGGCCGAGGTCCGCTCCATGCTCGGTGACGAGGGGCTGATTCCCGACCTCGCCTGAATCCCACTCGCGTGGGCGCTGCGGGCACGCGGTTCGTCACGGCCGCCATGACACGTTCATGGCGGCCGTCGCTGGTTCGGGGCGGGGTGCGACCGCGGTGAGCGGCCCGCGCGCCTTTGACCAGCCGCTCACCGGGCATAACTACACTGCTAGGTAACACCCCCGTGGGTTCCGGCGTGGTGGCCACGGGGGGCGATCCGGCGAAAGGCGTGGCGTCGTGGCAGGTTCGAAGTTCATTCCCGATCACGGGCTGACCGCCCGAATGCTGCTGACGATGTTCCTGCTGGGCGTGGTCTACGTGGCGTTCGTCGTCGCCCTGATCTATGTCGGAATGCCGTGGCCGCTGGTCGTGCTGGTCGTGGTCGGGTTCGCGGTGTTCCAGTACTTCACCTCGGACAAGGTCGCGATGTTCTCCATGGGGGCGCGCGAGGTCTCCCCCGAACAGGCGCCGCAGCTGCACGCTGTCGTCGACCGGTTGTGCGCCATGGCCGACATGCCCAAACCCAAGGTGGCCATCGCCGACAGCGACGTCCCCAACGCCTTCGCCACCGGACACAACCGCAAGAACGCCGTGGTCTGTGTCACGACCGGACTCCTGCGTCGGCTGGAGAACCAGGAGCTGGAGTCCGTGCTCGCGCACGAGCTCTCCCACGTCGCCCACCGCGACGTCATGGTGATGACGATCGCGGGCTTCCTCGGCATCGTCGCGGGGTTTCTCACCCAGGTGGGCCTGCGGTTCGTGGCGTTCGGCGGCGGGGGTCGGGGCAACAACGGTCCGGCGCCGGCGCTGATCGCGCTGGGGGTCGTTGTGGTCAGTGTGGTCGTGTGGGTGTTGAGCTTCGTGCTCACGCGGATGCTCTCGCGCTACCGCGAGCTCTCGGCCGACCGCGCGGCGGCCTACCTCACCGGCCAGCCGTCCACCCTCGGCAGTGCGCTGACCAAGATCACCGGGGAGATGGGGCGCATCCCCAGCCGGGACCTGCGCCAGGCCGAGCCGTTCAACGCGTTCTTCTTCACCCCCGCCTTCTCGAAGAAGCAGGGCTTCAGCCTGAGCCAGCTGTTCGCCACGCACCCTCCGGTGGAGCAGCGCCTGGAACAGCTCGCCGGGATCTCCCGCCAGCTGGGCCAGGGCACATAGGCTCACAGCCAGCGACCGCAGGAGTCGACACCGAAAGAGAGCCGCCGTGAGCTTCCTCCGGGCCTTGCTGGGCCGTTCCAAGCCGGTCAAGCCCGACCTCGACCAGCTCTTCGGGCTGCCGTCCGCGGCGATCACGCTGCGGGCCACGGCCGGGTTCCGCCCCACGGGTACCGGTTCGGTGGCGTTCCGCCCCGCTGAGGGGCAGGCGTTCGCGACACTGGAGCAGGACATCACCCAGCTATTGAACGCCGACAACGGACCCGAGGTGGAGCCCAGGAGCGACGAGTACGGCTACACGTGGCTGGTGCTGGGCTCCGCCGCTGACACGGACGACATCAGCGGTCTCGTGACCGACATCCACGCCGTCAACACCTCACTGGAACACGCCGGATTCGGCCCGTCGCTGCTGTGCTCGCTGGTCACGTTCGTCGACGACAGCGGGCGGCGGTTCGCCCTGGTCTACCTGTACAAGCGAGGCACCTTCTACCCGTTCGCCCCGCTCGGCGGCCAGCGTAGGGACAACGCGCTGGAGTTGCGGATCGAGGCGGCGATCGGGGACGACCTCGCCGTGGAGCGGGACAAGTCGCGCTGGTTCCCCGTCTACGGCGCCCCCGGCATGTGAGTGTCACCGCTCCGCGAGAACCGGCGTTTATTTCATTATTCGAAATCTGAATATCGTCTAGTGGATTTGAATGAGGCTGAGGGCTGGCCCGTCACGGCCTGGCCGGGCACACTGGTGGGGTGCGCATTGTCATAGCACCGGACAAGTTCGCGGGGACCCTCAGCGCGGTCGAAGCCGCGCGCGCGGTCGCCGACGGGTGGCGAGAGGTCCACCCCGAGACCGAGACCGAGCTCGTTCCTCTCTCCGACGGTGGCCCCGGGTTCGTGGCGGTGCTACACACCGCGCTGGGCGGCAAGGTCGTCAGTCGCGACGTCAGCGGCCCGTTGGGGGCGCCGGTACGGGCCGACTACCTGCTGGACGGCGAGACCGCCTACATCGAGAGCGCCCAGGCTTGTGGTCTGCACCTGCTCGGCGAGTCCGAGCGCGCGCCCACGCGTACCACCAGCCGCGGGGTGGGGGAGCTGCTGGGCCACGCCATCGCCGACGGCGCCCGCACGGTCGTCGTCGGCCTCGGGGGGAGCGCGACCAACGACGGCGGCGCCGGAATGCTCGCCGCGCTGGGAGCGATCCCCGCTGACGCCCTGGAGGGGGGCGGGTTGGCGTTGGCGTCGCCGCCCGACGCGGTCGACCTCGAACCCGCCCGACGCGCCACCGGCGGCGTGCGCCTGGTCGCGGCCACCGACGTCGACAACCCACTGTTGGGGACGCACGGCGCGAGCGCCGTGTTCGGCCCGCAGAAGGGAGCCGACGAGGACCAGGTGCGCCGTCTCGACGCGGCACTCGCCGCGTTCGCCGACGCCACGGACCCCTCAGGCACGTTGCGCGAGAGCTCGGGAGCCGGCGCCGCCGGTGGGCTGGGCTACGGGCTGCTGTTGCTGGGAGGGGTCGTGGAGTCGGGCGTGGCCCGGGTGCTGCGGGCGGTGGACCTCGCGACCCGGGTGGCCTCGGCCGACCTCGTCATCACGGGTGAGGGCTCGTTCGACTCCCAGTCGCTACGGGGGAAGCTGCCGCAGGGTGTCGCCCGGACCGCCGCCGACCACGGTGTCCGGTGCCTCGTGACCGCCGGCGCGGTCTCGGTGGGGCACGGTGAGGCCGCGGCCGCCGGGATCGCCGAGACCTTCTCCCTGGTGGAGTCCGCGGGTTCCACCGAGGCGGCGCTGGCGCGTCCGGCCGAGGAGCTGCGCGCGCTCGCCGCGGCCGTGGCCCTCAGGTGGGGGGCGTGACCCGCGTGGCCGGGCCGGGCGGTGTCGCCTTCGGCACCCTGTTGTCTTCGGCACGCTCGTGGCGAGGTGACTCCGGCAATGGCGACAGTGGACCTGACAACCTAGTGTGGAGGGCAGCAGCACAGCGCGTCCCGCCACTGGAAGGAATGACGGGCCGGACTTCGGTGTTGGAAAGCTACCGGGTCGCAGTGGCGGCCGGCACCCCGTTTTGGAGGATCTAGCACATGACGGTTCAGAGCGAGGCACCCACTCAGGGGGTCATCCTGACTGACGAGGCATCGAGCAAGGTCAAGGGCCTCCTCGAGCAAGAGGGGCGGGATGACCTTCGGCTCCGTGTCGCCGTGCAGCCGGGTGGGTGCTCGGGGCTGCGGTACCAACTGTTCTTCGACGAGCGTGAGCTCGACGGCGATGTGGTGGCCGAGTTCGGTGGTGTCGAGGTCGTCACCGACCGGATGAGCGCCCCCTATCTCGTAGGCGCCACGATCGACTTCGTCGACACGATCGAGAAGCAGGGGTTCACCATCGACAACCCCAACGCGTCCGGCTCCTGCGCCTGTGGGGACTCCTTCAACTAGGGTTCCGGGACGCGCCGGTGTTTTGGTATTCGCAACGACGCGACAGGCCCGCGCGGGATCGACCGCGTGGGCCTGCTCTTTTTTCGCAGGTCAAAGGCTTATTTCGTGGTCACTGAAGTGTGAAGGGGGAGGGGGCCTTCCGGCGCTCGGAAGGCCGCTGGGTACTCTTGAGTCGTCTTTGAACTCGACCAAGGGAGCCCCCCGCAGTGCGCATCGCGGTTACCGGATCCATCGCTAGTGATCACCTGATGACCTTCGACGGACGGTTCGCAGAGCAAATCGTCGCGGATCAGCTTGAGCAGATCTCGTTGTCGTTCCTGGTCGACGAGCTGGACGTGCGGCGTGGCGGAGTCGCCCCGAACATCTGCTTCGCCCTGGGAAACCTTGGGCTGCGTGCGCTCCTCGTGGGCGCGGCCGGCGACGACTTCGCCGAGTACCGGTCCTGGCTGGAGCGCCACAACGTTGACACCTCCGCAGTGCACATCTCCGACCTGAAGCACACCGCGCGCTTCGTGTGCACCACGGATCAGGACAAGAACCAGATCGCGTCGTTCTACCCCGGCGCCATGGCCGAGGCCCGCAACATCGAGCTCGGCCCGCTCGGTGAGGCCCACGGTGGTCTCGACCTGGTGCTGATCGGGGCCAACGACCCCGAGGCGATGCTGCGGCACAGCGACGAGTGCCGTAAGCGCGGCATTCCGTTCGCGGCCGACCCCTCGCAGCAGCTCGCCCTCATGGAGGGTGACGCCGTGCGTCAGCTGATCGACGGCGCCACCTACCTGTTCACCAACGAGTACGAGAAGGCGCTCGCGGAGCAGAAGACCGGCTGGAGCGAGGACGAGATCCTCGGCCGGGTCGGCACGCGCGTTACCACGCTGGGCGCCAAGGGGGTCCGCATCGACCGCGAGGGCGAGCCCTCGGTGCAGGTGCCCTCGGCCGCGGTCGAGACCAAGGCCGACCCCACCGGAAGCGGCGACGCCTTCCGGGGCGGGTTCCTCGCGGCCCTCTCGTGGGGCCTCTCGATCGAGCGCGCGGCCCAGCTGGGCAACGCCATGGCGGTTCACTGCCTGGCGGTCGACGGTCCCCAGGAGTACGAGCTGACCAAGGACGGCCTGCTGTCCAAGCTCTCCGTGTCCTACGGGGAGGAGGCCGCCGCGGAGGTTCGGCCGCACCTGTGACGGCCGTTTCGCCCGCGACCGTGGTTCCCCGCCGGTGACGCGCCGGCGGGGCCACACTCCCCCGTTCAGTGGTGGGGGGACGCGCCCTGGTGAGCCATGAGGTCGTGCAGCGCGCGTTCGAGCTGACACGGCGCGGTGGCCCGGGCGCTCCACGGCACCCGGACCAGGGACGGGTGGTCGGAGTCGAGCCGGTTCACCCACAGGGTCACCCCGAGACTGTCGAGTTCCCAGATCCAGGCCGCTCCCTGGGGAACCTCCGGAAGGTGACGCAGTGAGGCGCTCAGCTCGTCGCGGTGCCGGTCGTTCATGTGGCGCAGGATGCGCTCGGCCGGGCCGATCAGGGGGTCGGGTTCGACGGCCCGGAAGTCGGCGCCGTCGATGACCCCCGCGCAGTCGTAGGTGTGGTAGATCAGGCGTTCGGGCTCGACCCTCGCGAGTAGGGGAGCGCCCTCCCGTGGCTCGCCACCGACCGCGAGCAGGGTCTCGTCGGGGGTCGACTCCCACACTGTGAGTGCCGCCTCGTGGCTCTCCTCGGCGGGAACCACCGATACCCAGCCCTGGCACCATATTCGAGCGCGTACAGTAGGTGTGTGACCCACGTGCCGCATCGCGCGCAGAGCCACACCGATTTCGAGGTCGGTATCTCCGGGTGGGGCCGTCCGTAGCACTTCGTGCAACGGATGGTTCGCATCGATCAGCAGGATCACGCGGCCGGCACGCTCGACCGCCCCGGATGCGCTGAAACGCGTGCCGGGTTCATCAGCCAGTGTCGCCATAGTGGGGGTCGCCGTGGCGGCAAGGGAGCGGATCCGTTCGATCGTGGACGGACCGGGTGGTCGCATGACACCTCCTAGACTTAGGCAAGCCTTACCTAGGATTCCCATTTTTTCAAGAGACAAGACGGAGGACGTGAATGCGCTACACCGGACCCAAGGTGCGGTTGTCCCGGCGCGCCGGTACCCCGCTGACCCGTAAGGCGGTCAGCTACTTCGAGAAGCGGCCCTACCCCCCGGGTGAGCACGGCCGCCGCGTGCGTCGCTCCACGAGCGACTTCGCCGTCCGGATGGCCGAGAAGCAGAAGATGCGCTGGTACTACGACGTATCGGAGAAGCAGCTCCTGCGGACCTACGAGAACTCCAGGAAGCGCTCTGGGCGCACCGGTGAGGAGATGCTCACCGAGCTGGAGCTGCGGCTCGTCACGGTGGTGCTGCGGGCCGGGTTCGCGCCCTCGATCTACGCGGCGCGGCAGTACGTCAACCACGGCCACATCACCGTGGACGGCAAGAAGGTGGACATCCCCTCGTACCAGCTGAAGCCGGGCCAGGTCATCGAGGTTCGAGAGAAGTCGAAGAACATGGTCCCCTTCGTCGAGGCCGCCGAGGGTGTGCACGCCGACGACAAGACCGCCGGTTTCCTCGCGGTGAGCCACCGCGACCTGCGCGCCGCGGTCGTCGACCGGCCCAAGCGGGAGCAGGTCCCGGTGCCGTTCGACGAACAGCTCGTCGTGGAGTTCTACGCCCGCTGACGAGAGCGGTACCGCCCACCGAGGGCCGCGTGCCGGGCGCCCGGCACGCGGCCCTCGGTCGTCTTCTTGGTGGTGTTTTCTGGGCTCGCTACCGCTCGCCTGCTCGGGTGCCTGGGGACCGGGAACCTTCGGACCCTGCGGTGAGGTCGCTCGTTGGTGGTGTTTTCTGGGCTCGCTACCGCTCGCCTGCTCGGGTGCCTGGGGACCGGGAACCTTCGGACCCTGCGGTGAGGTCGCTCGTTCCTCGCTCTCTCACCTTCGGGTCCTCCAGAACCCCGGCGGCACCCGAGCGGTTGGCTCCCACGCCTGCGGACCCCGCTGAACCCCGGCGGCACCCGAGCGGGCCAGTCGGGCCGACAACAGGGCCTAGTACTTGCGGCGGATGTGGAACGCGCTGCCGTGCGCCAATGGCACCTCCGCCACGAACTCCTGCATCTTCATGCGGCACCACGAGGGGATGTCGGTCCTGGCCGCGGGGTCGTCGGCGGTCACGGCGATGACCGAGCCAATCGGTACCTCCCGGATACGCCCGGCGAGCATGATGACCGGAATCGGGCACTTCCGGCCGATCGCCTCGATGGTCAGCAGCGGCGTCTCCGACACTGGATCTCCTTGTCCTCCTGGTGTGTGGCTTGTTCCCTACCCACACGGGCGGCTAATCGGCACCCGATGAACGACGTCGCGAAGCCAGCGGTACGCTCGCCTTAGTCTGCCTGTTGAGGGTGGGACTCCGCGGGTGGCGACACCGTGGTGCCGCCCTCATGGCGGAACGGACGACATGGGCACCCCCGTTTCAGGGTCAGCACCCCGCCGGTGTCGTGCGTCACGAGGGAGGGCACATGGAGGCCGCGCCGTGCCTCGCCGCCACATCCCGCGTGCCACGCGCTGGGGACAACACGCTGACCAGGCATCCCTGATGAACGGGTGTACGGGGATTCGCGATAATGTTGCCCGTTGACAAGCTTCGGATATACGACCTGCTCGCGCGTGAGGCGCGGGCTTCACCGCTGGGAAGGCAATCCGTGATTCCGACCCGCCATAGGAATCGGCGCTCCGCGCTGCGCCGATGGGCACCTCGCGGCGCCGCGCTCGCCGTGTTGGGGCTGGCCGCGACCGGATGCGCGTCGAACGAGTTCACTCGCCTGGGCATACCGGAGCCGATCACCGAACAGGGCGAGCGCGTCCTCGCCCTCTGGCAAGGTTCGTGGGTGGCCGCGTTCGCGGTCGGCATCCTGGTGTGGGGGCTGATCATCTGGTCGGTCATCTTCCACCGCAAGCGATCTGAGCAGCTCCCGCCGCAGGTGCGGTACAACATGCCCATCGAGGCGCTCTACACCGTCCTGCCGATCGTCATCATCGCGGTGCTGTTCTACTTCACCGCGCGCGACCAGACCTACCTGATGGAGACCGAGGAGCCGGCCGATCTCAACGTCGAGGTTGTCGCCTTCCAGTGGAGCTGGCAGTTCAACTATCTCGACGACAAGCGTGAGAACGGTGGCGAGACCCAGTACTCCGTCGCGGGAACCCCGGGCGAGGAGGGCGCGCCGACGCTCGTGATCCCCGAGGGGCAGGTCGTGCACTTCGACCTGACCTCCCCGGACGTCATCCACTCCTTCTGGATCCCGGCGTTCGGCTTCAAGCTCGACGTCATCCCCGGCCAGGACAACCAGTTCCAGGTCGAGGTGAACGAGGGCACCGTGGGAGAGTACGAGGGACGCTGCGCCGAGCTCTGCGGCGTCGACCACTCCCAGATGCTGTTCAACGTCGAGGTGATGGAGCAGGACGACTACGAGGAGTGGGCCGCCCAGCAGGAGGAGCGGGCACCGGAGAACCCCGAGGAGGGGGCCGTGCCCGCCCAGGAGGCCGCGACCGACGAGAACGACGCCGGCACGGCGGAGGCCGAGGACACCGAGGCCGACCAGCAGGCGCGCGACGAGAACGACGAGGCGGCCGAGACCGCTGAGGGCGCCGGCGACGAGGAGGCACGATGACGGCGACGGAGAGCCAGGAGGCCCGCGTCGCGGCCCCACCCCGTACCACCCGCCAGGGGTCGATCATCGTCAACTGGATGACCTCGACCGACCACAAGGTGATCGGGTACATGTACCTGATCACCTCGTTCGCGTTCTTCCTCGTCGGCGGCATCATGGCGATGCTGATCCGCGCGGAGCTGTTCGCGCCGGGCATGCAGATCATGTCGAACGAGGAGTTCAACCAGCTGTTCACGATGCACGGCACGATCATGTTGCTGCTGTTCGCGACCCCGCTGTTCATCGGGTTCTCGAACGTCATCATGCCGCTGCAGATCGGGGCGCCCGACGTGGCGTTCCCGCGGATGAACCTGTTCTCCTACTACTTGTTCCTCTTCGGCGGGTTGATCGTGCTGGCCGGCTTCCTCACCCCGGGAGGCGCGGCGAGCTTCGGCTGGTTCGCCTACACGCCGCTGTCCGACGCGGTCCGGTCGCCGGGGCTGGGCGGGGATCTGTGGATTCTCGGCCTGGTCGTCAGCGGTCTGGGCACGATCCTGGGCGCGGTCAACTTCATCACGACCGGCCTGTGCATGCGGGCACCCGGCATGACCATGTTCCGGATGCCGATCTTCTGCTGGAACACCCTGCTGACCAGCCTGCTCGTGCTGATCGCGTTCCCGGTGCTGACCGCGGCCCTGATCGCCCTGGGAGCCGACCGCATGGTCGGAACCCAGGTGTTCAACGCCGAACACGGCGGGGCCATCCTCTGGCAGCACCTGTTCTGGTTCTTCGGCCACCCCGAGGTGTACATCATCGCGTTGCCGTTCTTCGGCATCGTCACCGAGGTGCTGCCGGTCTTCAGCCGCAAGCCGATCTTCGGCTACAAGGGGCTGGTCGGCGCGACGATCGCCATCGCCGGGCTGTCGGTCACCGTCTGGGCGCACCACATGTTCCCCACCGGTGCCGTGCTGCTGCCGTTCTTCTCGTTCATGACGTTCTTGATCGCGGTTCCCACCGGGGTGAAGTTCTTCAACTGGATCGGCACGATGTGGCGCGGCCAGCTCGTCTTCGCCACCCCCATGCTGTTCAGTATCGGCTTCCTGGTGACCTTCCTGTTCGGGGGGCTCACCGGGGTGCTCCTGGCCTCGCCGCCCATCGACTTCCACGTGACCGACAGCTACTTCGTGGTGGCCCACTTCCACTACGTGGTGTTCGGGACCGTGGTCTTCGCGATGTTCGCCGGGTTCTACTTCTGGTGGCCGAAGTTCACCGGGAAGATGCTCAACGAGCGACTGGGCAAGATCCACTTCTGGTTGCTGTTCTTCGGCTTCCACGGCACGTTCCTGGTGCAGCACTGGCTGGGCGCCGCGGGCTTCCCGCGCCGCTACGCCGACTATCTCGCCGGCGACGGCTTCACGGGGATGAACCAGTTCTCCTCGATTAGCTCGTTCGTCCTCGGGGCCTCCACCCTGGTGTTCTTCTGGAACATGTGGGTCACCCACAAGAACGCCGGCAAGGTCGAGAGCGACGACCCGTGGGGCTACGGCTGCTCCCTGGAGTGGGCGACCTCCTGCCCCCCGCCGCGGCACAACTTCACCTCGTTGCCGCGGATCCGGTCGGAGCGTCCGGCCTTCGACCTGCACCACCCGTACGCCGCCGCCCCGGGGGCGGCGCCCGAACCGGTAAGCACGAAGTAGGTAGGGCGAGTTCACCATGAAGATCCAGGCGTACATGTTTATGGGGGTCTCGACCTTCTTCGGGCTCGTGGCCGCCCTCTACGCCTACTGGGCGGTGGCCGACCTCGGCGCGATCGAGTGGACGGGCTTCGTCGCCCTGCTCGTCTCGATCGGCTTCGGCTGGATGATCGGCTTCTGGCTCTGGCAGGCCGCCCGGCGTAGTGAGCGGGAGCACGGACTGCCCCCCGAGGAACGTCAAGACAGCCAGATCGCGGAGAACTCCGGCGAGTACGGGTTCTTCAGCCCGCACAGCTGGTGGCCGCTCTTCACGGCGCTGTCAGTGGCCTTCACGGGCTTCGGTGTCGCCATTGGCTGGTGGATGGTGTTCATCGGCGCGTTCGCCGTGATCCTCACCGCCATTGGCTGGGTGTTCGAGTACTACCGTAACGAGTTCGAACACTAGGGATCGCGTTCTCCGGGCGGGGCGGTGTCGACAACGGCATCGGCCCGCCCGGTGTTGCGTGACAGGATCACCGCGGCATCAGCGGTATCCTTTTGGGGCGGACCGTGCCACATGGCGGGACTTGTCCCTACCGGCCGCCCTTGTCGTAGTTTTCGCAAACCTTTCCGCTCGACCTCGCGTCCGATTGGGCAGACACACAGATCAGGTCGAGCTGGACGCTGGAGGTCGCACGCGTGAAGGGCAGCAGCGCAATTCCCTTGGCAACCCGTCACCTCGGCGCTGGGTTGGCGGCTCTTGCCCTCGTTCTGACCGCCGCGTGCTCCGGGTCCGAGAACGCGGACACGGCCGGCGGTGACGAGGCGGACCCGGCCACGGCGACGATCACACCGGAGGACGGCGCCGACGAGGTCAAGCCGAACCTCCCGGTCAAGGTCGAGGCCGAGGGCGGCACCATCACCGACGTCGCGGTGCAACAGAGCGGGGGCGAGACTCCCGATGACAGCGCCGACATGAGCGGCAGCCTCAACGAGGACGAGAACGTCTGGGTGAGCGACTGGAACCTCTACCCGGGCTCGGACGTCGAGGTGGCCGCCACCGTCCAGAACCCGGACGGTGAGGAGTCGGAGGTCGTCAGCGAGTTCAGCACGCGGTCGGCGACCGAGGGTCAGCGGCTGGAGCTGACTTCGAACTTCCCCACGAGCGACCAGACCGTCGGTGTGGGGATGCCGGTCGTCATCAACTTCGACATGCCGGTGGAGAACAAGGGGCAGGTGGAGAACTCCATCGAGGTCACCTCCGAGGAGGGCATGGAGGGCGCCTGGAACTGGTTCGGTGACGAGACGGCGGTGTTTCGGCCCAAGGAGTACTGGGAGCCCAACCAGGAGATCACGGTCGATCTCCGGCTCGCCGGGGTCGAGGCCAGCGACGGCGTGTTCGGGATCGAGAACCACCAGATCAACTTCGAGGTCGGCCGCGAGCAGATCTCCACCGTGGACGACGAGGAACACACCATGGTGGTGGAGCGCGACGGTGAGGAGATCAAGGAGTTCCCCATCAGCAACGGGGACGCCTCCAAGCACATCTACACCACCACCAGTGGCACGCACCTGACGATGGAGAAGTACGAGCACCTCGTCATGGACTCCTCGACCGTGGGTATTCCTGTCGACAGCCCCGAGGGCTACAAGCTCGACGTCAACTACGCGGTGCGGACCTCGGGCAGCGGCGAGTTCACCCACTCGGCGCCGTGGAACGGCCAGCTCGGCGAGTCCAACGAGAGCCACGGCTGCACCAACATGGCGCCCGAGGACGCCAAGTGGTTCTACGAGGAGTCGCTCATGGGTGACCCGTTCACCGTGACCGGCACGGACCGCGAGCTCGAGGTCGACAACGGCTGGGGCTACTGGCAGCGCTCCTGGGAGGAGTGGCTGGAGCACAGCGAGACCGGCGAGGCCGACAGGACCGACGGCAACGGCACCGTGGGCTCGCCGCACGGTAAGCCCGAGGAGTAGGGGCGGCGGGCAGCAGGCCCCACACGACAGCTGACAGCGGCCGCGGCGAACCTCCAGAGGTTCGCCGCGGCCGCTTCATGTTGCGGGCGTCACGGGACGGGCGCCGCCTCGCACGGCGGCGCGCCTCGCACGGCGGCACGGGGACACGGAGCCCGGCTGAATCCTGTTGACCCTTCTATGTCAATTGGTGGGGTGAGGCTTGGTGGTGGGAGGGTCCCACCCGGCCC
>RJMB01000031.1 GCA_003725585.1 Halostreptopolyspora alba
CTCGTCTCGGGTGCTGGGGGCCGGGAACCTTCGGGTGCCTGCGGTGGGGTCGCTCGTTCCTCGAACGGCCTTCTCCTCAAGCGCGGCTCCGCCGCGTTTGAGGAGGCGAGCACCCCGGCTTCGGTCGTGTGAGTGGCCCTCGCGGGAAAGCCGTGGCGGCGGTCGCCCGGAGCCCTCGGCGCGTCGTGGGCGGGGTGCCCTCGGCGCGCCGAGCTTCGGGTCAGCGAGTCGCGTGGCCGGTCCGGCGGAGGCGACGTTTGATCCGGTACAACGGGGTCGTGTGCGGTTCCTCCGCGACGTCGTGCGGGTCGTCCAGGACAACGTCGGTGAAGATGTCGGTTACGAGGCAGAGCCCTCCACCGACCAGTATCAGCACCGCACCCGCGGCCATGAGCCACCAGGCGGGCCCCATCACCAGTGACAGTCCTCCGAGGGCGAAGCCCACGGTGAGGAACGCGACCGCCACCCACGAACCGAGCCGTCCGCGGTGGTTGTTGGTCGGGGCCCACGCCCCGCCCTCCTGCTGGTACCCGCGAATGTAGGGACCGGCTTCGCTCTCGGTCATAACGGTTTCTCCGGTCTCGTGGGCCGCGTGTGGCGTACGAGGGTCTAACCCGGGCAATAACCTCGTCCGGACCTGGCTAAACGCGGGAACGACACGGCGCCGCGCATTGTGGTTGTTGACGGGATCACGTACGGCCCGTGGTCGCCTACGATGGGGAAGTTGGGGGTCAGGGATCCGTCCGCCTCCGCACGCGGGCCACGATCTGCGAGGAGCGCATAGGAAGTGCCAGGCATACTCGACAAGGTCCTCCGCGCAGGAGAGGGCAAGATCCAGCGCAGGCTGCACAAGCTGAAGGACCAGATCAACTCGATCGAGGAAGACTACGTCGACCTCAGCGACGCCGAGCTGCGGGCGCTGACCGACGAGTACCGCGAGCGGTACGAGGACGGCGAGACACTCGACGATCTCCTCCCCGAGGCGTTCGCGACCGTGCGTGAGGCAGCCAAGCGCACGCTCGGCCAGCGGCATTTCGACGTCCAGCTCATGGGCGGCGCCGCGCTGCACCAGGGCAACATCGCCGAGATGAAGACCGGTGAGGGCAAGACCCTGACCTCCGCGCTCGCGGTCTACCTGAACGCCATCCCGGGCGAGGGCGTGCACGTGGTCACGGTCAACGACTACCTGGCGCGCCGCGACGCCGAGAACATGGGCCGGATCTACCAGTTCCTGGGTCTCAAGGTCGGCGTCATCGCCCCCGACGTCCGCGCGCAGGCGCGGCGCGAGGCGTACCAGGCCGATGTCACCTACGGCACCAACAACGAGTTCGGGTTCGACTACCTGCGCGACAACATGGCGCTGTCCCTCAACGACACGGTGCAGCGCGAGCACAAGTTCGCGATCGTCGACGAGGTCGACTCCATCCTCATCGACGAGGCGCGGACCCCCCTCATCATCAGTGGCCCGGCCGAGCAGAACTCCCGCTGGTACACAGAGTTCGCCAAGATCGCCCCGCGGCTGCGTCGCGACACCGACTACGAGGTGGAAGAGAAGAAGCGCACGGTGGGCATCACCGAGAGCGGCGTCGAGAAGGTCGAGGACTGGCTCGGCATCGAGAACCTCTACGAGTCGGTCAACACCCCCCTCATCAGCTTCCTGAACAACGCCCTCAAGGCCAAGGAGCTCTACCGCAAGGACAAGGAGTACATCGTCAAGGACGGCGAGGTGCTCATCGTCGACGAGTTCACCGGGCGTGTGCTGCGTGGGCGCCGCTACAGCGAGGGGATGCACCAGGCCATCGAGGCCAAGGAACAGGTGCGGATCAAGGACGAGAACCAGACGCTGGCCAAGGTCACGCTGCAGAACTACTTCCGGCTGTACGACAAGCTGGCCGGCATGACCGGTACCGCCCAGACCGAGGCCGCGGAGTTCACCCAGACCTACAAGGTGAACGTGGTTCCGATCCCAACCAACGAGCCGATGATCCGCTCGGACGAGAAGGACGTCATCTACAAGACCGAGGACGTCAAGTTCGAAGCTGTGGTGGAGGACATCGCCGAGCGGCACGCCGAGGGGCAGCCGGTCCTCGTGGGAACCACCAGCGTCGAGAAGTCCGAGCTGCTGTCCAAGATGCTCAAACGCGAGGGCATCCCGCACGAGGTTCTCAACGCCAAGAACCACGCTCGGGAGGCGTCGATCATCGCGCGTGCGGGCAAGCTCGGCGCCGTCACGGTGGCCACCAACATGGCCGGTCGGGGTACCGACATCATGCTGGGCGGCAACCCGGAGTTCATGGCCGACGAGGAGCTGCAGTCGCGCGGCCTGGTGCCACTGGAGAGCCCCGAGGAGTACGAGTCCGCCTGGCCCGAGGCGCTGGAGAAGGCCAAGAAGGAGGTCGAGAGCGAGCACGAGCAGGTGGTCGAGGCCGGTGGCCTCTACGTGCTCGGCACCGAGCGCCACGAGTCCCGCCGGATCGACAACCAGCTCCGCGGGCGTTCCGGCCGTCAGGGCGACCCCGGCATGTCGCGCTTCTATCTCTCGCTCCAGGACGACCTGCTGCGGCTGTTCAACGCCTCGAAGGTCGAGATGATCATGGACCGGTTGAGCATCCCCGAGAACCAACCGATCGAGTCGGGGGTGGTCACCAAGGCGGTCCAGTCGGCGCAGTCGCAGGTCGAGCAGCAGAACTTCGAGATCCGGAAGAACGTCCTCAAGTACGACGAGGTCCTCAACCGGCAGCGCAAGGTGATCTACGCCGAGCGCCGCAAGGTGCTCGACGGCGCCGACCTCAAGGAGCAGGTCGAGGGCATGATGGACGATGTCCTCGACGGCTACGTCCGCCAGGCCACGTCCGAGGGCGACCCCGAGGACTGGGACCTCGACCGGCTCTGGAAGGGGTTCCGGCAGATCTACCCGATCTCGTTCACCGTTGACGAGCTCGTCGAGGAGAACGGCGGCGGACTCCACACCCTCACCCCGGACATCATCTCGCACCGGGTGCTCGAGGACGCCCACTCGACCTACGAGAACCGCGAGGCCGAGGTTGGATCCGAGGCCATGCGCGAGGTCGAGCGGCGCGTCGTTCTGCAGGTCATGGACCGGAAGTGGCGCGAGCACCTCTACGAGATGGACTATCTCCAGGAGGGGATCGGGCTGCGGGCCATGGCGCAGCGTAACCCGCTGATCGAGTACCAGCGGGAGGGCTACGACATGTTCCAGGAGATGCTGGAGGCCATCAAGGAGGAGTCGGTCGGCTACCTGTTCAACGTCGAGGTCCAGGTCAAGGAGAAGACCACCGGCGAGGAACGGGCCACCGTCACTCCTTCGGGGGCGGCCGCGACGGCCGCGACGGCCGGTGCCGTTGTCACCACCGCGCCCGCGACCGAGGAGGACACGGATACGGGCACTGCCACCGAGGCTGCCGAGGGCGGGGAAACCGAAGCCTCGGCCGCGGAGGACTCCGCGGATGCCGGTGAGTCCGCCTCCGCTGGCCAGGACGTGGTGGTGCCGGGATTCGGGGAGGACCGCCCGAGCCATCTGCAGTACTCCGCCCCCAACGAGAGTGGGGACGTCGAGCGGCGCACCGAGGAGTCCGAGGGGGACGAGTACTCCGGTGCCGCGCGCAACGCGCCGTGCCCGTGCGGTTCGGGCAAGAAGTACAAGAAGTGCCACGGTGCCCCGAAGGTGCGCGGCTGACCACCACGAACCGGTGAGCGGTAGCCGGTCGGTACCGGCGGCGACGATGGGCGCGACCCCCGCCAACCACGGGGGCCGCGCCCATCGTGCGGTTCAGGAGGCGGGGGACGCCTGCCCGCCGCCTCGGGAGTCTCTCGAGCCCGAGGAGCCGGGGGAGTCCGTGCCGTCGACCGTCTCGGCGGAAGAGTCGGCCGGCGGCGGGTCCTCGTCCGGCTCACGCCCCGGGGTGGGCAGGTTCAACCTGGTGATCAGGAAGTAGAACACCAGGTAGTAGAGCACGAAGTAGAGCGCTCCCACCCCCAGGAGGAGCGGCATCCCCTGGGTGTTGGACTTGAACGCGTTCAACAGCATGTCGATCCCGCCGGCCGAGAAGCCGAACCCGAGCTGGACGTCGAGCGCGTTCAGCACCGCCATGGAGACGCCGGTCAGTACCACGTGCACCCCGTAGAGGAGGGGGGCGACGAACAGAAACGCGTACTCGATCGGCTCGGTGATCCCGGTGACGAACGCGGTCAGCGCGGCCGAGATCATGATGCCGCCCACCCCGGCGCGTCGGCTCGGACGCGCGGCCCGCCAGATCGCCAGGGCCGCCGCGGGAAGGCCGAACATGAGGACCGGGAAGAATCCGGCCAGGAAGCCGCCCGCGGTTGGGTCACCCGCGAAGTAACGGTCGATCTCGCCGGAGGCGCCCTGGAAGTCACCCGCCACGAACCAGATGAACGAGTTGACGATGTGGTGCAGGCCGAGCGGTAGCAGCAGCCGGTTGACGACCCCGTAGACGCCCGCCCCCGCGGCGCCGGAGCCGACGATCCAGGCACCCAGGCCGTCGATCCAGCCGCCCAGGGCCGGCCAGACGAAGCCGAACACCACGGCCAGCCCCAGGGCCGCGATGGCGGTGAGGATGGGGACGAAGCGGCGGCCACCGAAGAACCCCAGCCAGGCGGGGAGCTTGATCCGGTGGTAGCGCTGCCACAGCAGCGCCGTGACGATCCCGATCAGGATGCCGCCGAGCACGTCGGTGGGGTTCTTCGCGCCCCAGTCGACGATCTCGGTTCCCTCGACCGTGACGTTCGCGCCGACCTCACCCCCTTGGTCGAAGAAGATCCGCGTGGTCACCCGGTCGAACACCAGGTACCCGACGACCGCGGCGAGAGCGGTCGAGCCGTCGGCGCGCCGGGCGAAACCGATGGCCACACCAATGGCGAAGAGCAGCGGGAGCGCCTCGAAGAGGGCGGAGCCGCCCGCACCCACGATCGGGGCGACGTTGGCCATCCAGCCCATGCCCGCGACGTCGGCCAGGCCGCCCGGGTCCGCTCCGTTGCCGCCGAGCATGTCGTCCTGGCCGAGCCGGCGCAGGATCGCGGCGGCCGGAAGTACCGCGATCGGCATCATCAGGCTGCGGCCGACGCGTTGGAGGACGGCCAGTGCCTTCGAGGAGTTTCCGGACGAGGAGGGGCCGGGGGTGGTGGACGGGTCACTGTCCGCGGATGACGAGGAACTCACCGGAACTCCTTCCGGGGTGGGCGTCAGGGAGTACGCGGAACCGGATCCCGAAGCGCCGGGTCAGTGTCCGGAATGCCGGTCGAGGTGGGAGCGCAGCTGGTAACGGTCAGCCCGGTAGGTGGACACCACGAACTCGACGCGGGTGCCGTTACTGAGGCTGAGCCGCTGCATGGCGAGCACGGGGCTTCCCTCGGATATGCCGAGGAGGCGGGCGTCCACGGGGTCGCAGAGGGCCGCTTCGATGGTCTGCTCGCCGGATTCGACGACGATTCCGAACTCCTCCGCGAGGATCTGGTAGAGGGAGCATCCGGACAGCCGCCGGGAGTCGAGGCCGGGCACGAGGGTGGCGGGGACGTTGGTGCGTTCGACGGCCATCGGCTCGTCGTCGGCGGTACGCAGCCGCTCGATGTGGTGTACCCGGGAACCGGCCGGTATGCCCAGCAGCCGCGCGGTGTGACCGCTGGCGGGTACGAGCCTGCGGGCGATGTCACGGGAGCCGGGACGATAGCCGCGGGCCCGCATGTCCTCGGTGAAGGAGGCCAGGGCGAGCGGCATCTCGATCTTGGGGCGCGCCACGAACGTGCCCTTGCCCGGCACCCGGTACAGCTTTCCCTCGGACACCAGCTGGTCGATCGTCTGGCGGACCGTCATGCGCGAGAGCCCGTAGGTCTGACCGAGCTCCCGCTCGGAGGGAATGATGGCATCCACCGTCAGCTCGGCGTCCGCGATCCAGTCGATGAGTAACTCACGCAGCTGTGCGTACTTCGGGACGGGACTCGCGGGGTCGATTGCCATAGGGGGAGCCTGTTCGGTAGCTTTCGTGCCGTACTGGTATAGGCCGGACTAGACCACAGGCCGCGACGACTGTCAATACACACGGCGACGCCCCGCCACCCGTCCGGGGCGGGCCGACCGGCACCGCACCGGGCTCCGTCACCGGATGGAAGAAGCGTAAATGAGGCCCACCACGAGCGTGATGCGCTCGGAGATCGCCGAACAGCCCGCGGCACTGCGGCGGACACTGGCCGACCTGCTGCCACGCACCCCAGAGATCGCGCAGCTGGGTCGCCGGACCCGGCACGTTCTGTTCATCGCCCGCGGCTCGTCCGACAACGCGGCCGTCTACGGCTCCTACCTCGTCCAGGCGCACTGTGGACGGCTCACGTCGCTGGCGTCCCCGTCCGTGGCGACCACTTACGGCGCCGAGCTGGACCTCTCCGGTGTGCTCGCGGTCGCCATATCACAGTCCGGCCGCACCGAGGAGATCGTCGAGACGACGCGGTGGGCCGCCGGCTGTGGCGCGCGCACGGTGGCCATCACCAACGGCGCCGGCTCCCCGCTGACCCGGGACGCCGACCTCGCCCTGGTCACCCGCGCCGGCGACGAGGTCGCCGTACCCGCCACCAAGACCTACACCACCCAACTCGCCGCGCTCGCCGTGCTCGCCCTGGGGCTGGGAGCCGACCTCGACCAGGGCGAGCTCACCGCCGTCCCCGACACCCTCGAAACGCACCTGGAATCCCCGGACGAGCGCATCACCGACATGGCCGAGCGGCTCGTGGACGTGCACGGGGCGGTCGTGTCCGGGCGCGGCCTGGCGTTCTCGACAGCGCTGGAGACGGCCCTCAAACTCAAGGAAGCCTGCTACCTGCGCGCCATGGGCCTCTCCTACGCCGACCTGCTGCACGGCCCCATCGCCGTGGTCGACCGCTCCACACCGGCCATTCTGGTGGCCGCGGACTCCGGCCCAACACTGCCGGGAACCGTGGCGCTGGCCGAGCGCGTCACCGCGGCCGGGGCCGCGTCCTACGGGATCGGTGGTGGGCCGCGGCTGCGCGAAGCCTGCGACCTGGCGGTTCCCGCTCCCGATCTGCCGGAGTGGCTGGCCCCTGTGGGGCTGGCGGTGCCGGCCCAGATCCTCACCGAACAGCTCTCCCGACTGCTCGGGTACGACCCCGATTCCCCACGCGGGCTCGGTAAGGTCACGCAGACCTCCTAGTGGTCGCGTATCGTGCTTAGGCTCACGTAGGAACCACACGCCCACGATCACGGCGTCACGGCCCCCACCGCGCGGCCGTGACGCTCCCACCCCCGAGAGAGGTAGCCATGCCCGACAAGGCAGCAGCGATCGTCGCCGGGCTCGGCGGCGCCGGGAACATCGAGGAGATCGAGGCGTGCATCACACGCCTACGCACCGAGGTCGCCGACCCCGCCCGGGTCGACGAGTCGGCACTGAAAGCGGCGGGCGCGCATGGCGTCGTCGTTTCCGGGAACGTGGTGCAGGTGGTCGTGGGAACCGAGGCCGAGACGCTCTCCGACGACATCAACGACCAGCTCGACTGATTCGGGACGAAGGAGGTGGCCGTGCTCTCGGTGCGCTCGCCCGTCACGGGTGCCGTCGTGGGGCTCTCAGAGGTGCCCGATCCCGTGTTCGCGCGCGGCCTGGTCGGTCCGGGGGCCGCGGTGACTCCCGCGCACGAGCCCCACGACGTGGTGGCACCGGTTGAGGGGGTGGTGGTCAAGCTACAGCCACACGCCTTCGTCATCGCCGACGACGAGGGACGTGGTGTGCTGGTGCACCTCGGGATCGACACGGTGCGGCTCGACGGCGCCGGGTTCGAGACGCTCCTCGACGGCGCCGGGCGGGGACAACGGGTCGCCGCCGGAACACCGCTGCTCCGCTGGAACCCGGCCGACGCGTGGGCGCGCGGGTTCGCCACCACCGTCCCGGTGGTGGCGCTGGACGCCGGGGAGGAGGCCGTCACCCGCGCCGCTGTTGGGGAAGTGACGCGAGGGGAGCGACTGTTCCAGTGGGCGTGACCGTAGCCGAGGGGCGCGCGCCCCGTGCCGCCCTGTTCGACCTCGACGGGACACTGATCGACAGCGAGCCCAGGTCGACCGAGACATGGCGCCGACTGTTCGCGGCGCACGACCTCCCCTTCGACCAGTCCACAGCCAACCGGTTCATGGGGAGGCGTGGCCCCGATGTCCTCGCCGAGACCCCGGACCTCTTCCCCCACACGAGCTGGGACGCGCTCATGGCCGAGCTGGCCGAGATCGGTCGCGCCCCGGACCTGCCCCCGGTGCGTCACCTGTCGCGGTCGGTGGTGTTCCTACGCCAGCTTCACGCCCGGGGCGTCGCCATCGGCCTGGTCACCTCGGCCGGGCGCCAGTGGGCCGAGTTCGCACTCGCCGACCTGGGGGTCCGCGAGATGTTCGCCGGTCTGGTGACCGCCGCGGACGTCAGCCGGGGAAAGCCCGACCCGCAGGGGTACCTCGCCGGAGCCGACCTCCTGGGGCACCCGCCCGAACGGACCGTCGTATTCGAGGACACCCCCGCCGGAGTCCAGGCCGGTGGGCACGCCGGCATGCGCGTCGTCGCGGTCACCACAACCCACCCGCGCGCGGCGCTGGAGCGAGCTGACCTCGTTGTCGACCACCTGACCCAGGTGGACTGGCCACGGCTCAGACCGCTCGCGCCGCGAGACTGACAAGGAGGTACGAAGGTGGCGGTTCGCCGCGTCAGGGTCGGGGCCGAGGTGGGGTTGCACGCCCGCCCGGCCGCGCTGTTCGTCCAGACCGCGGCGCGGGCCGGCGGTGAGGTCACGGTCGCCAAGGGCGAATCGACGCCGGTGTCGGCCAAGAGCGTCCTGGCGCTCATGGGGCTGGACGTGCGTCACGGCGACGAGATCGTCATCACCGCCCACGGTGAGGACTCCGAAGCGGTGCTGGACGCGCTCGTCGAGATCGCGAACGCGCAGTGAGGGGCCGAGGGTGGCACGGACGCTGACCGGTGTCGGGGTGAGTCCCGGTGTGGGGCACGGGCCGGTGCTCCGGCTGCACCGGTCTGTTCCCGAGCCCCCCGAGGGCCACCAGCACAGCGGCGACGCCGACGCGGAGAGTCGACGCGCGCTCCGGGCCCTGGAGGAGACGGCGCGTGACCTCGACGACAGGGGTGAACGCGCCGGCGGGCACGCCCGGGAGGTCCTGACCGCGCAGGCACTCATGGCGCGCGACCCCACCCTGGGTGACGATGTCCGACGCCGGGTCGGCGAGGGTGCCTCCGCCGCCCGCGCGGTGTCGGAGGCCATGGCCGTCTACCGGGGGATGCTCGCGACAGCTGGCGAGTACATGGCCGCCCGGGTCGCCGACCTCGACGACGTCCGCGACCGTGCCGTGGCACGACTACTCGGTGTCACGGTGCCCGGTGTACCCGAGTCCACGAACCCGTTCGTGCTGGTCGCCAACGACCTCGCGCCGGCCGACACCGCGCTGCTCGACCCCGACATGGTTCTGGGCTTCGTCACCCGGGAAGGCGGCCCCACCAGCCACACCGCGATCCTCGCCCGCGCCCTGGGGTTGCCGGCCGTGGTCGCCTGCCCCGGCGCGGAGACGATCCCGGACGGGGCGTCGTTGCTGGTCGACGGCGCCACCGGCGAGGTGGTGCGTGACCCCCGGCCCCCGGCCGTCGCGCGGGTCCGGGCGCGGACGCGGGAGCGCGACTCGGTGGCGGCCGAGACCACCGGGCCCGGACGCACCGCTGACGGGCACCCCGTCCCGCTGCTCGCCAACATTGGCGGCCCCGACGACCTGCCCTCGGCGTTGCGCAACGGCGCCGAGGGGGTTGGGCTGTACCGCACCGAACTGTTGTTCCTGGACCGCGCCGACTCTCCCAGCCACGACGAGCAGGTCGCCGCCTACCGCGCGGTGCTGGAGGCGTTCCCCGGTGGCACAGTGACCGTGCGCACCCTGGACGCCGGTGCCGACAAGCCACTGGAGTTCCTGTCGCGGCCGCAGGGCGCCGAGCCCAATCCGGCGCTCGGCCTACGAGGGCTGCGCATGCTGCGCCACGCGCCGGGGACGCTGGCGGCGCAGCTTCGGGCCCTGGCCGAGGCCGCGCGCGGCACCGAGGCCGAGCTGGGCGTGATGGCGCCCATGGTCACCGATGTCGCCGACACCGAATGGTTCGTGGCGGCCGCGGCCGAGGCCGGCGTCTCCCACGCGGGCGTCATGCTCGAGGTGCCGGCGGCGGCGCTGCGCGCCCGGCACCTGGCCGAGGCCGCGGAGTTCTTCAGCATCGGCACCAACGACCTCACCCAGTACGCGTGCGCCGCCGACCGGGAGATCAGCGCGCTGGGCGCGTTCCAGGACCCGTGGCAGCCCGGTGTGCTCGACCTCGTGGCCACGGCCGCGCGCGCCGCCACGGCGACCGGGCGGCCCTGTGGGGTCTGCGGCGAGGCCGCCGGCGACCCGATGCTGAGCTGCGTGCTGGTCGGACTCGGGGTCACCTCGCTTTCGATGGGAGCCTTCGCGCTCCCCCTGGTGCGCGCCGCGCTCGCGCGCACCACCCACGACCAGTGCCGTGAGGCGGCCGCGGCCGCGCTCGACGCCCGCGACGCCCGCGCGGCCAAGCACGCCGCGCGCGAGCGGCTTCCCGGGATCGCCTCCCTGGGGCTGTGAGACGCGTGACCACCCGTGGAATCCGCCGAGCGCGGGGGCGCTCGAACAGTGGCTATCGTGGAGGTCAACGCCGGCCCGCCGGGGCCGCGAGGACGCCGTATCCCGTTCCCGACCGGTTCGTTCGCGCTGCCATCCCGGCCGTCGCTGGCGACCCGCCACACGCCCCCAGCCGTTCCCGCCGCAACCGGAAGCCCACCATGCTCAGTCGCCGTACGCTCGCTCCGCTCGCCCTGGCTCTCCTCCTGCTGTCCTCCGCCTGCGACGGGGAAGGCGGCGGTGACGGCGGCGACGGGTCCTCCCAGGACACCGCCGATGCGGCGGCGGTCGCCGAGGACCTGCTCACCGACATGGACCTCGACGAGAAGGTCGGCCAGACCCTGGTGGTCGTCGCGGAGGGAACCACCGCCGAGGAGAACGCCGGCATCATCGAGGAGCACCAGCCGGGTGGGTTCATCTACTTCCCGGAGAACATGACGGACGCCGAGCAGATCGCCGAGCTGTCCAACGGGTTGCAGGAGCGGGCCGCCGACACCGGTGCCGGGGTCCCGCTGTTCCTCGGCGTCGACCAGGAGCAGGGGATGGTCTCGCGGCTCCCCGTGGGGACGCGCTTCCCGGACGCCATGGCGGTGGGGGCCACCCGCGACACCGAGATGGCGCGTAGCCGCGCCAGCGTCACGGCCGACGAGCTCGCCGCGTTGGGAATCAACCTCGACTACGCGCCGGTCGCCGACGTCAACGTCAACGCCGCCAACCCGGTGATCGGGATCCGCTCGTTCGGCTCGGACCCGGAGCTGGTCTCGGAGATGGCCCTGGCGGAGGCGGAGGCGTTCGAGGAGGGCGGGGTCGTTCCGGTCGTGAAGCACTTCCCTGGCCACGGCGACACCGATGTCGACAGCCACACCGGGCTGCCCGAAGTGGACAAGTCCCGCGACGACTGGGAGAAGGTCGACCTTCCGCCCTTCGAGAGCGCGGTCGAGGCGGACGTCGACGCCGTCATGACCGCGCACGTGTTCCTGCCCGAGCTGGACGACTCCGGGGAGCCGTCCACCCTGTCGGGGGAGGTCATCAACGGGGTGCTGCGCGACGAGCTGGGTTACGACGGCGTGGTCACCACCGACGCGCTCAACATGGAGGGGGTCCGCCAAACCCACGACGACGGCGAGATCGCCGTGCGCGCTTTGGAGGCGGGAGCCGACCAGCTTCTGATGCCGCCGGATGCCGCGGGCGCGGCCGATGCGGTGCGCAACGCTGTGGAGGAGGGACGGATCAGCGAGGACCGGCTGGACGAGTCGGTGCGGCGCATCTTGGAGCTGAAGGTGCGGCGCGGCCTGCTCGACGCCGAGCCCGCCGACGCCGGCGCCGCGGCGGAGACCGTGGGCAGCGCGGAGAACGCGGACGCCGCCCAGGAGGTCGCCGACGCGTCGGTCACCCTGCTGCGCAATGAGGGAGAGGTGCTCCCCCTCGACGGCGGTGCCACGGTGTCCGTGAGCGGGTCCGGTGCCGACGGGATCAGCGAGGCGCTGGGCGAGTTGGGATACCAGGTGACGGGCTCCGCCGTGGACGCGGATGTCGCGGTGGTGGGAACCGATGACGCGCGCTCCGACCCGGAGCAGGCGGTCCCGGTCGAGGCCGCCGCGTCCGCGGGAACCCCGGTGGTGGTGGTCGCCCAGGGCACCCCCTACGACATCGAGGAGCTGCCGGAGGTCGAGGGCTACCTGGCCACCTACTCCTCGGTGGGGGTCTCGCGCACCGCCGCCGCCCGCGCCATCGCCGGGGAGGTGTCGCCCACCGGGAGGCTCCCGGTGGACATTCCCGGAACCGACCTGGAGTACGGCGACGGGATGGGGTACTGACGGGGAACCCGGGTGTCCGGTTGCTGGGAACCCGGCTACCGCGCGGCGTCGTCGGTGGGCACGCCGGCCGAACCGTCGTCGGGTCGTTCCTCGGCGGTGGACCCCTCGTCGTCGGCGGGTCCGCCGATCCTCGCGCGCCACGGGCCGTCGGAGACGAGCCACTCGGGGACGATCCGTACCGGGAAGGGGTGCCGCAACGAGAGGACGTCGCCGCCGAACGCCTGCGTGACCTCCTGGTACGCGCCGTCCTCCAGGCGGAAGACGAGGATGCCGGTCTTGTCCAGCGAGGGGTTCACGATCCAGTAGTGCTCGATGCCGAACGCC
The DNA here is from genome assembly GCA_003725585.1 of Halostreptopolyspora alba. Lineage (GTDB taxonomy): Bacteria > Actinomycetota > Actinomycetes > Streptosporangiales > Streptosporangiaceae > Lipingzhangella > Lipingzhangella alba. The sequence goes on from RJMB01000031.1 coordinate 12,838, forward strand.
GCGTACTCGCGCGCTTTCTTGTTCGTGTCGCGGAAGACGCTCTCGGGCGAGAGCACCTCGACCGCCAGGACGGGAGGGCGGGTCTGGTACTGCGGATTGAAGTCCTCAGTTCGGAGGACCGCCAGATCCGGAATTCGATGGCTGGTCCGCGCGTCGTTGAGGGTCATTCCGGGGCCACCGTGGACCTCCAGTGAATTCGGAGCATTGTTGACCAGGTGCCAGCTGAGCCTGAGTTCGGCCCTCGTGCGCAGACCGACGGGAGCGGGGGTCACGTCAAGCCTTCCGTCGTCCAGCTCGTACCTGCGGCCGTCGTCCGGAGTGTTGGCCAGGTCGTCCACGGTGAGTGGCCGGTTCGTGGGAAAGTCGCGTTCGCACTCGCTCGGAGCCATGAGTGTCATTGTGCCTCCTTGGTCGCATGGCGGCCAGTGTGGCGCGGCCCGGTGACACGCCGTGGTGATTTCGAATAAAGGTCCCCACCGCGCATCCGAGAATCCGGGAAAACCCAGGTCAGACCATCGCGGCGGGGGCATCACGCACGAGTCCGAAAATCCGGGGTCAGGTGGGGCACAAGGGCCGGCGGGACGAGTGCCGTTCACCGCCGGCCCTGTCGGTCACAACGGTGCCCTCAGGCCAACCGGGGCGGGAACCCGCCGGTGGCCACCGGCCCCCACCGTTCCGGGGTGACGCGCAGCAGCGCCTTGCCCTGCTCGCGCATCGCGGCACGGTACTCGTCCCAGTCCGGGTGTTCTCCGGAGACGACCCGGAAGTACTCCACCAGCGGCTCGACGGCCTCCTCGCCCTCGACGACCTCGGCGGAGCCGTCGACCTGCACCCACGGGCCGTCGAACTCGTCGGAGAGCACCACAACGCTGACCCGCGGGTCACGGGACGCGTTGCGCGTCTTGGCCCGTTCCGGGTAGGTGGACACGACGATCCGTCCCCGCCCGTCGACGCCGCAGGTGACCGGCGACGCCTGGGGCGAGCCGTCCGAGCGTCGCGTCAGTAGGACCGCGCGGTGCCGCGGCCGGATGAACTCCAACAGCTCGCCGGCCGTGACCCGATCGGTGGTCGCCATGGACGGACTCATCGCCTTCTCCCAACGTGAAGCGCTCTACCGGGGCGTCGGGGGACGGAGTCGGAATTCTAGGTGGTCGGTGGCCACGGTTGAAGCCGACTCAGCGCAGCTTCTTCAGTTCCTGCCGTGCGATGGAGCGGATGTGCACCTCGTCGGGACCGTCGAAGATCCGCATGGCGCGGGTGTTCGCGTACATCCGCGCCAGCGGGAAGTCGTCGCTGACACCCGCTCCGCCGTGGACCTGGATCGCGCGGTCGACCACACTCGCCACCGCCCGGGGGACGGCCACCTTGATCGCGGAGATCTCGGTGCGCGCCTCCTTCACCCCGTGGTTGTCGATCATCCACGCCGTCTTCAGCACGAGCAACCTGGCCTGCTCGATCGCCAGCCGCGACTCGGCGATCTGCTGCTGCACCACCCCCTGCTCGGCGAGAGGTTCGCCGAACGCCACCCGTTCGTTGGCGCGTTCGATCATCATCCGCAGGGCCCGCTCCGCCGTGCCGAGCGCCCGCATGCAGTGGTGGATGCGGCCGGGGCCGAGCCGGGCCTGGGCGATCGCGAAGCCGTCGCCCTCGTTGCCGATGAGGTTGCTGGCCGGGACCCGCACATCGGTGAGCCGCAGCTCGCAGTGGCCTTCCTGGTCCTGGTAACCGAACACCGGCAGGGAGCGGAGGATCTCGACGCCGGGGGTGTCGACGGGGACCAGGATCATCGACTGTTGGCGGTGGGTCGGCCCGTCCGGGGCGGTCTTGCCCATCACGATGAGGAACTTGCAGCGGGGGTCGGCGACCCCGCTGATCCACCACTTGCGGCCGTTGATGACGTACTCGTCGCCCTCGCGGACGATCGAGGTCTGGATGTTGGTGGCGTCGGAGGAGGCGACGTCGGGCTCGGTCATGGCGAAGGCGGACCGGATCTCGCCCTCCAGCAGCGGGTCCAACCACTGCTGCCGCTGTTCGTCCGAGCCGAACATGTGCAGCAGCTCCATGTTGCCCGTGTCGGGCGCCGAGCAGTTCATCGCCTGCGGGGCGAGGCCGGAGTTCCCGGTCACCTCGGCGAGGCTCGCGTAGTCGGTGACACTCAGGCCGCCGATGTGCGGCAGGAAGAGGTTCCACAGGCCGCGGCGGCGCGCCTCGGCCTTGAGTTCCTCCATGACCGGCGGCAACCGGTGGTCGTCGCGTCCGGCCTCCTCACGTTGCCGGTGGTAGACGGGTTCGGCCGGGTAGACGTGGTTCGTCATGAAGTCGTTCAGGTTCGCCAGGTACTCGCGTGCCTTGGGGCTGGGTTCGAAGTCCATGTGACGAGTATGCCATCCGACCGACTAGTCGGTACTGTCCCCATGGGGAATCTCTCCGGTCGCTCCCGAGGTTGAAAAGCGGGAGAGACGGGGAAGAACCCCGCTCCCACCCGCCACGGGCCCGGAACCCGCCGGCGGGTACGGCCGCGAAGAAGGACGGAGGCGATCGGATGACCACCGATTGTCGCGGAATCATCACCGACTGGGGTGGAGTCCTGACCACGCCGCTGAACGAGACGGTCGACGCCTGGCTGGTGGCCGACGGAATCGACCAGGAGCACTACCGGACCGTCATGCGGTCCTGGGTGCGGGGCGCCTACGGCGGGGACGGCGCCGCGCACAACCCGATCCACCAGCTGGAACGAGGCGAGGTGTCGACAGAGGAGTTCGAGCGCCTCCTCGCCGCACGGCTACGACTGGTCGACGGCGGCCCGGTGCCCGCCGAAGGGCTGATCAGGCGGATGTTCTCCGGATTCCACCCCGTGGACGAGATGTACGCGTTCCTGCGGCAGGCGCGCGACCAGGGCATGCGCACCTGCCTGCTGTCGAACTCCTGGGGCAACGGGTACCCCCGCGATCGGTTCGCCGAGACGTTCGACTCAGTTGTCATCTCCGGAGAGGTCGGCATGCGCAAGCCCGAGCCCGGGATATTCCGGCGCGCGGTGGAACTCACCGGGCTCGCGCCCGAGGAGTGCGTGTTCATCGACGACATCCGGCACAATGTGGACGCCGCCATCGAGCTGGGCATGACCGGTATCCTGCACCGCTCGCCGGAGCGGACGCGGGCCGAACTCGCCGAAACCTGCGGCGTCGAGCTGAGCCCGGTCCCGTCGTAGCGCCGGGTGTCCGCGTGGCGGCTCCCCGCGGGGCTTGACACACTCGGGGGTGTCCGCAGATCCCGGCCACCGAATGACGAGACCCACGATGCGCGTCTTCCTGCCGAGTTCCCTTCCCGCTCTCGCCGACATCCTCGAACGAGGCGAGGTAGCCGGCCCCGAGATCCGCGCCTTCGCGGTTGTGGGGGAACCGGATCCCGATGGCGGCGCCGACGACGAGGAACTCGCCTACGAGGCGCTGCTCGCGGCGGCCAGCGCGTCGTTGCGGCTGCTGGCCGCCGACCCCGAGGCCCCGCGCCGGCGGGTCGTGCTCGCGGCCGACGTTCCGGAGCGGATCGTGGAGCCGGAAACCGGTGCGTCCGGGGTGGCCAGCGTCACCGTGGCGGGGACGGTCCCGCTCAAACGCGTGGCCTCGGCCCACATCGACGACGAGGCCGCCATCCCCGACATCGAGGCGGCGATCGCCGATCCCGACGCCGACGTCGGACCCGAGCACGAGCTCATGTGGTACGCGACCCAGGAGCTGAGGTACGTGGTCTGACGCGCGGGGCCGGTGGAGGCACCGTGGTCGGATGTGAGAGGGGAGTGCTGATCTGGCTCACTGGCCAGGGGCCAGTGGTGTTTGGCTATTGGAGGGCGAGCACTTCGGCCGCGAGTCTTTCCGCGTAGGGCCTCAGCCGGGCATGGACCTCGTCGCGCTCCGATGCCTGGATGATCTCCGCGCAGATCACCAGTTGGGCGAGGCGCCCGTGCTCAGTGTCCAGCACATCGCTGAACACCTCGCGTCCCTTCGTCGCTGTGGCCTGTGCCGGAAGCGCGTAGGCCAGCAGCACGGCCGCGTCGTATCCGGCCGGTGCCGATCCCCACCCCTCCCAGTCGATGATCTCCAGCGGGTTACGGGTGAGGTTGGCCCAGTGGAGATCTCCGTGGGCCGCTTCCCAGCGGGGCACGGTCAAGTCCGCGCCCTCCAGCGCGGGGATGAACCGGGGGATCCGGCCGATGTACGCCTGCGTCATCACCTCCCGGCCAGAGGGGACCGCGGTGCCGCGGACCTCATCCAGGCAGGTGCGCATATCCTTCCACCACCGGTCGTCCACGTCTGCCGGGGCGGAAAGGTCTGGTGTCGGCGAGAGGATTTCCCCACGAAGGCGCGTCCACAGGGTCGCCCGGAACGCGGCCCTCTCTTCCCGCCAGGTGTGCTCGCCGAGGATCATGGGGCGTGGGACCGCGTCGCCGAGCACCGCGTCCGCCAGTGCCGCGCCTTCCCAGATCTTTCCCCCAGGGCGGGAAGCGGTCATCAGCCGCAACCAAGCCGGGAGTTCACCGGCCGCCGTCACCGGACCGCCCAGCGTGCGTCCTCCCAGCCCGGAACGCAACTGAACGTCGGCGGGGGCGGAGGCGCCGAGGCGCGCGGCCGCCTCATGCCATCGGTCGGTCAGGTCAGCGGGCGGGTGGGTCGAGGAGGTCACAGAGTTCCTTGAGTCGATAGTCGGGCAGAGGTTCGCGGATCGCTTCGGCAGCCCGCTTGTAGTGCGCGGTATCGGTGGTGCTGAGCAATACCCCCGTCAGTCCCGGCGCGGATGCGGCGACCTTCAATGCGGCTTCGACACGGTCGGTTCCAGGCTGTACTGCCTCGGCCAGCTTCGGGGTGATTAGCGGCAGTAGCTCTCCGCCATGGAACGGCGCCGAAGCCCACGCCTCCAATCCTGCCTCGCTGGCCTGGCCGATGGGGCCGCTTCCCTCCAGGCTTTGGCGGATGGGGGCGATCTTCACCATGGACACGGGGAGCTGGATCGCGGAGAACCCGTTCTCGGGGCTGCCCGCTGCTTCCTCCGCGAGGCGGAGCAGATCCGCAAGAGAGAACACTCCGGTGTCGAATCCGGTCCAGGTGGAGACGCCATAGCCACCTATGTCACCCAAGGCGTACAGCTCCTCCAGAACGGCGAAGGCAGCGCGTATGCGCTGATGGAGGTCGCCACGTTCCTCATGGTGGTATTCGGGGTTGTGCAGGTAGACCAGCTCGGGCGTTTGCCGTTGGAGTTCTGTGCGTGACATGGCGACCTGGTGGCGCACGTAGTCGGGGGCGATGCTGTGCTGGAACGCGGCATCCTCTTCGGTGAGTGATTCGCTAGTGAGCGCCACCCGGGCTTGACCTTCGGTCATGTACCCCACTTTGGTGGAGACCCGGAGCTGAGAGTGGTGACGCAGCACGGGAGCGATCGCGACTTGGTGGATGCCGTTTCCGTACACGGGGGCGGTGTCGATGAGAGGGCACCCGGCCGAAGCCGCGATGCTCGCCGAGGCGGCGGCGTCGCGGCTTCGGTAGGTTCCCACTCCGAGGACGGTCATGCGTCGCCTTCCCAGACCAGTGCCCCGTCGTCCATCAGTCTGCGGAGCAGGTCGAGCAGCGCCTTCTCGGGGACGTCGGGGACCAGCTCGCGCAACTCCTTGATCGGGGTGGGGCCGTTGCGGTGCAGGTGGGTGACCACGGGGGTGACCTTCGCTGGCAGGCGCCAGCGCCGTCCCTGAGCGGAGTAGGTCACTTCGTCGTTGTTCTCGGTGACATTGCCACGTAGGGACGCGAACCGGACGACAGAGGACGGCGCCAGCTCGCCAGTGACTCCGACTGGCAGACTGAACGCGGGGCGCGCCGGAGAGGTCTCGTCCTGGTGGCGCCAGTACTCTTCCACGACCTCCGGCGAGCGAAGGCGCTCCGCTACCAGGTCGGAGAGGCGCCGAGTCCATAGCTCGTACTCAGCCGGCACTCGCGGAACATCAGCCCTGACCTCTTCGTGTTCGACCATCCTGTTGACGAGCCAACGAAGGAAGTTCACGCCGGTGGTCGTTACCAGGCCACACGTCAGGTGGAGACTCGGTTCGCCTTCGGAGGCGGCGACCGCGTGCCAGCATCCCCGAGGAACGTGAAGGATGTCCCCAGGTTCCATGACGAACTCGTCGATGATCTCCGTGGGCTCTTCTTCGGCGAACTCAACGTCGTTGTGTAGGGGAGCGATTCGTGTGCGCCCGTAGATGCGCCATCGCTTACGTCCCGACACCTGAAGAACGAGTACATCGTGGTCATCCCAGTGAACCCCGAAGCCTTCTTGTGAGGTCCAGGACGCGTAGGCGTTCACCTGGATGCCGGTCCTGAGCCAGGCTTCCAGCTCGTTGATGAGCCGCCCGATCGGCGGGTGCATCTCATCGATGGCGTCCAGGACCAGCGTCGCGCCTTCTTTGAGCTGCTGATGGAACAGGTGCGGGACGGGCTGGTTCCAGTCGGGCATCCGACGATACTGCCGGAGCCGGGTGTACTCGCCAGCGTCGATGACCCCGCCTGCGGACAGCCGCATCCGGGGAGCGTCAAGCCGCTGAGTCGCAAGCAGGTTGTTCAGGGCCGACCAGGTGAGCAAATCGGTGAACGCTTCTCGCTCGTCTTCGCCAGCCGGGTATCGACGATGTTCGCGGCCGAGCACCTGGGCGAGGAACGTATCCCCGCCCAGACGGCCGCTGATCAGATCAGCGGTCACAGCGCTCTCCTAGTCCACGACATTGTCGTTGAGGTCGCCCTTGCCGGTGCTCCCCCCATCGGAGGGTTGCTCGGCACGTGAGCGAACGACAGCGATCTCCTCGACCGCGACGGTCAGCTCCTCATCCGCGTGCTGGGCGTTGGTGTTCATCAATATCTCCTGACGTCTTGTTGTTGTGGGGGCAGCGTCCGAGCCCCGGAGGCGCCCGAGGGCGTGATTCGGACATCTGAACCTTTCTGGGAGTGATTGGGGGATCACCGTCAGTGCTCATTCCCCCTTCGCCACCCGATAGACCGCTTGGCCGAGGACTGTCCGTTCCCGGCCAGGCGGCGCCTAGCTCCGCACTTGGTCGGCCAGGCGAGAGAACTCTTCCGCGTCGGTCGTGGCGCCGATGGTCTCGGCGAGACGGCGGGCTTCCTCCAGCAGCTCGCGTGCGGCTTCGTCGCGTTGCTGCCCCTGGAGGGTGAGGGCAAGCGATCGGCGTGTGCGGATGACCTGATAGTCGTCGCCTGAGTCGAGAAACCAGCCCAGGGCGGAGCGCAGGTTGGTCTCGGCCTGGTCGTAGTCGCCGCTGTCGCGGTAGGACTCGCCGATGCGGCGTTCCATGAGTACGACCCCGCGCTCTACTCCAAGGTCGCTGAACATGGTCCGCGCCTGCCGGAAGTACTCTCGGGCTGCGATCGGGGTACCTTGCTTGAGCGCAATGATCCCCAGATTCTCCAGCGACGTCGCCTGTCCGAGTGCGTGAACGGCGGAGACCCATAGTGAGCGGGCGCGCTGGTGCAGGCGTTCGGCCTCATCGAGGTTGTCCGTCCACAGGTGCAGTGCCCCCAGAGCGGAGAGCATCCTGGCCTGGGCTGTGATGTCGCACCGCTCGGCGGCCTCCAGGCCGATCTCGTGGGTGGTACGCCAGAGCCGCCAGTTCTTGCTGATGTGCAGCCAAGCCCACAACCCTTCGCACAGGGTCCAGGCGGTCTCGTAGTGGCCGGTCTCGTGGGCGATCCGCACGCACCCGCGCACGGTTCCCGCGTGGGTGTTCATCCACTCGATCGCGTGGGACCGGTCCTCGAACACGGTGTCGTCCACCGTCGCGTATAGCGGGCTCAGTACCCACCGACCGGGGTTGATACGCCGGTCGGCCGCCAGGGTCAACGGCACCATCGTGTCAAGAAGAGCCGTCGCGGCGGGCTCGACCGCTTCAGGAGTGAGCGTCGTCATTGAGACTCCTTTGTGTGGTTGGAAGGCGCGGCGGTGTGGGGAGAGCGAAGGGACGGCACTCTCACCACCGGGAGAGGGGCGGTTGCACCGCACCGCCGCGCCGGTCAATCGGGATGTGCCATTGGATGCTGGTGTAGAGCTGGTCCAAGTCAGGAGCGGAGAGCATGAGCGAGCGATCCCCGCCACGGAGAAAAGCCCAGAAGGCGCGAGAGCCTGGCCCCCAGAACACCAACCACTGGGAGCCGACGAACCGCTGGAGTTCGACGGCGGTGCGGTAGTAGTACTCGTCGTCCTCGACCGTCCACGCCACGGTGATCACCCCGGCTTGGATGCATGGTCGATCTCGAACCACACCGTTGTGCGCCCATCCTCAAGGAGCACTCCCCACCGGGTGGAATCCTGAGTGACCAGGAACAGCCCAATGCCGTTTTCTTGGTCGAGGTCCAGTGGGCGGACGTGGGGAGTACGGATATCACCGTCGCGGGGGCCGGCGTCGACCATCTTCACCTGGATGCGACCGGGGAAATTCGCCACCGTAACGATGACCTCACCACCCTCATCACCACTGCGGGTGTGCTCGATCGCATTGTTGAAGAGTTCACTGGTGAGATGCTCAACCACGGCGCTCTTGGCCGGGGGCCATCCCGCGATCGTGCGAATACGATCTCGGAGGACCGAGGCTTGGTTCGCTACGCCGGGGACGATCACCGAACTCGACAGGAACCCCGCGTCCTCGCTCAGCACGATCGGAGCACGGTCCTCCGGGTTGGTCACCCGCCGTGGAACCCGCTCTGCGGCCCGAGTCTCGTTCCGCGCTTCGGTGTCCTCGTCATTCACGGCCACTGTCCTCAACCGAATCACCACTCGTTCGAGCTCGCGGTTATCTGCTGCGAGCGTCCGGTCAACTTGCTACGCAGCAGAGCACATAAGACGCGAATCCGATGGTTGCTGGTAGTTGCGCTGATTAGTGCGTGAGGACCACCATGAACCGCTGATGCTAACGGGCGCTACCGCCACCACGGGAGAGTCAGGAAGTTTCAGTCTTGGTGGCGTTTAGTTGTCAGTTGGTGGCGCTCTTTGGCAATTGGTCAATTCTGGTGGAGATCCTATGGCGCGCGAAGTGAACCCGCTTTGGATGAAGATAGGAGCTGAGCTGCGGAAACACCGGAAGGGCATGGGTGTTTCTCAGGATCATGTCGCGAGAGCCTTGCGAGTTTCCTCATCGCTGATCTCGTACTGGGAAGGAGGGAGCCGCGCTCCTCAACTCGATCAGTGTCAGCAGTTGGACGAACTGTTCAAGACGTCTGGAGTGTTCCGGCGGCTATGGAACAGTGTCCACAATCACGGCATATACCCGGCAGGAAGCCAAACCGCGATCGACTTTGAGCGCATGGCCGCGGAAGTGCGTGAGTTCCACATGACGCTCGTCCCCGGTCTAGTGCAGACCCCCGAGTACGCTCGGGCGGTCTTCCGGGCGACTCGTCCGTGGGTGGACCCCTCCACGCTTGACCGCTTGGTCGAATCAAGGATGAAGCGGCAGGAGGTCCTGGAGTCTCATGACCGCCCGCTACTGTGGATGGTGTTGGACGAGGGCGTTATCCGGCGGGTCCTTGGCGATGTGGTCACAGCCAAAGCACAACTCGATCATCTGCTCAAGCTTGTGGAGGACTCTGTCCTCAGGCTCCAGGTAGTGCCCTGGAGCCTGAAGTTGCCTCCTGGGATCTCAGGTCCGTTCCGGATCTTCATCTTTCCGGACAGGCCGATGGTCGTATCAGCCGAGCACGTGGTCGATGACCTGGTGATCGATGACGGTGACCAAGTACGCGGGTGTGTCACCATGTTTGGTGCGATCCAGGCGGAGGCGCTTTCGACCAGCGACAGCGTTCAACTGGTCAGGCAGGTACAGGGAGAACTCGATGGCTAAGACGCGGCACTGGTACAAGAGCAGCTACAGCGGGGGCAGCAACAACAACTGCGTCGAAGTCTCTGACTCTGAGAATCACGACGTGGTCGGAGTGCGTGACACCCAGAACCGTCGACTCGGTCACATCGACTTCACTCGCTCGGCTTGGGACGCCTTCCTGCGGGATCTTAAGGCCGATCAGTTCTAGCGGGCTCGGTGGTCTTGAGCCTCCCCGCCGGGTGAGGAGGCTTTGACGACCGCCGAGCCGCACTCCGCGCGTGACCGGGGCTTTCCGGCTCTTGTCCCAGGGTGGGCCGTGACGATTACCGCTCCCGCGGACCGGGGTAGGGGTCGAGAGCAGACCCCTATGGGAGGCGTTCCATGGATGCCGTGACCGATGTGCCGGTTCCCGCCAACGAGCCGAACCTCACCCACGCGCCGGGAACCCCCGAGCGTGACGCGCTGGTGGCGGAGATCGAGCGCCAGAAGAGCACCGAACACGAGATCACCCAGACCATCGGTGGCGAGCAACGGCCCGGCGTGGGCGAGCTCATCCCGGTGGTCCAGCCACACGACCACGGCAGCGTACTCGGCCAACTGGCCAACGCCACCGACCTGGAAGTCCGTGAGGCCGTCGGCGCCGCGCGCGCCGCCGCTCCCTCGTGGCGGGCGATGTCCTTCGACGACCGTGCCGCGATCTTCCTGCGCGCGGCCGACCTGCTCGCCGGGCCGTGGCGTTCCCGGATCAACGCCGCGACGATGCTCGGCCAGTCCAAGTCGGTCCAACAGGCCGAGATCGACGCCGCGTGCGAGCTGATCGACTTCCTGCGGTTCAACGTCGCCTACGCGCGCCGCCTCTACGCGGAGCAGCCGCTCTCGACGCGCGGTGTGTGGAACCGCATGGAGCTACGGCCACTCGAGGGCTTCGTCGTCGCCATCACCCCGTTCAACTTCACCGCGATCGCCGGGAACCTGCCCACCGCGCCGGCCCTGATGGGCAATGTCGTCGTGTGGAAACCCTCACCCACGCAGACCCTGGCCGCCTGGTACTTCATGCGGCTGCTGGAGGAGGCGGGACTCCCGCCCGGTGTGATCAACATGGTCACCGGCGACGGCTCCGCGGTGTCACGGGCCGCCCTGACCCAGCCGGACCTCGCGGGAATCCACTTCACCGGCTCCGCCGGCACGTTCCAGCACCTGTGGCGGGTCGCGGGGGAGAACATCGCGAACTACCACTCCTACCCGCGAATCGTCGGGGAGACCGGCGGCAAGGACTTCGTGGTCGCCCACTCGTCGGCCGACCCCGACGTGCTGCGCACCGCGCTGATCCGGGGAGCGTTCGAGTACCAGGGGCAGAAGTGCTCCGCCGCCTCCCGCGCCTACGTCCCACGTAGCGTGTGGTCGGCCGTGCGCGACGACCTCGTCTCCGAGGTCGAGTCGCTGACCATGGGCGATGTCGCCAGTGACGTGTCCACGTTCATGGGGGCCGTCATCGACGACCGGGCGTTCGCCAAGAACGCGGGGGCCCTCAAGCGCGCCCGCGACACCGACTCCATCAGCGTCCTCACCGGAGGAGGGGCCGACGACTCGGTGGGCTACTTCGTCCAGCCGACCGTGCTCGAGTGCACCGACCCCGAGGACGAGGTGTTCACCGCCGAGTACTTCGGGCCGATCCTCGCGGTGCACGTCTACGACGACGACCGCTATGAGCAGGTGCTGTCCCAGATGGCCGACGTCGCGCCCTACGCGCTCACGGGCGCGGTGATCGCCCGCGACCGTGCCGCGATCGCCAAGGCCGACTCGGTGCTGCGGTTCTCCGCCGGGAACTTCTACATCAACGACAAGCCAACCGGTTCCATCGTGGGGCAGCAGCCGTTCGGCGGCGCCCGTGCCAGCGGCACCAACGACAAGGCGGGCTCCATCTTCAACCTGGTGCGCTGGGCCAGTCCACGCGCGATCAAGGAGAGCTTCGTCCCGCCGACCGACTGGCGCTATCCCCACATGGGGTGATCCGCGCCCCGCGCCAGTGCCCGCGCGTGGCGGAATGGCACGGGGCGCGAGACGCCCGGCGATTCCGGGGCCTCCGGGGGTGGTTTCCCGCGGTGAGTACGGCACTATGGGGGGCGAAGCACACCGAACCTTTCTCCCCCCAAGGAGCCCGAAAATTAGCCGGCTGGTGTTGTGGAATATCGACCTCACCCTCGTCGACGTCGCCCAGGTGACGCGCGCCGCCTACGCCGAGGCGTTCGAGCGGGTGACGGGTGAGCCGCTGGTGTACCTCGCCTCGACCTCGGGGCGAACCGACTCCGAGATCTTCTTCGAGTTCTTGGCCCGGAACAATGTCGAGCTGGCACCCGGAGAGGAACCACTCCCGGATTTCGTCGAGGCGCTCGGTGAGGCGTTCGCCCGCCACCGCGACCAGATCCCCGCCAAGGGGCGGGCCATGCCCGGCGCCGGGGTGGCGCTGGCCGCCGTCGCCGGTCTGGAGGACACGGTGCAGTCCGTGGTCACCGGGACGATCATGGCCAACGCCGTCGCCAAACTGTCGGCGTTCGGGCTCGACGCCTACCTGGATCTGAGTATCGGCGGGTTCGGGTCCGAGCACTACCCCAAGGCCAGCCTGATCCAGTTCACCCGCATGCGTGCCGCGGAGGCGCACAAGGCCGAGTTCCCGGAGTCGAGGACGGTCTACATCACCGACTCGGTTCGGGACGTCGAGGCGGCGGTCATCGGGCACGCCACCCCCATCGCCGTCGTCAGCGGCTCCTCCAGTGAGTCCCAGCTGCGGGCGGCCGGCGCGAAACACGTCCTCGAGGACCTGAGCACCCCGCAGGAGCTGGTCGCCGCCATCCGCGAAGCCACCGAGCCCCAGTGACCGGAACCCCTCGCCCGCTCCTCGGGTGGGAACGGGCGCTGTGCGTGACGCTCGGGCACGCCGAGTACTCTCACGCGTTGGGATCGGGGCGGGCCGGGTAGCGGTGGCCGTGACGGGATCGCGTGGCCGCGAGCCGTGGAAGGCCGCCCCACCCCAATTGGCGTCCCACAACCGAAACGCGCGGTTTGCGGTGTTGGTCGCTGCCCAACGCGATGCGAGTCAGTAACCTGAGCCCGGGCTGTGGCTGGACAACGAAGTCCGGCGGGCGCGGCGCGAAAGCGGCGCTCGGGGTTCCCGCCCCCGGTGGCCGGGTGCGACCGTAGGTGGGGATGTCGACGGCCACGAGACACACAGCACTCATAGCAAGTCGCATCATCCGATGTTCGGGGGCCGGTCCGGGGGTGGATCCGACCCCCGACAGGCTCACAAAGGAGTGAGATCGAACAATGTCCGGGCAGAATGACGCCGTGCACCACCAACTGTTGCGCGACGCGGTGACCCAGTGTTCCGACTTCGTGGGTGGTTCGCCCGACGAGGTCGAGCGGACCGAGCGGTTCGTGTGGCGGTACTACCGCCATGTCGCTTCCGAGGAGCTTAAGGAACGCGCCCCCGCTGAGATCTGCGGCGCGGCGATCACCCACCGCGCGCTGGCGGAGTACCGGCCGCAGGGGCGCTCCAAGGTGCGCGTCCACACCCCCACGCGCGAACGCGACGGCTGGGACGTCGGCCACACGGTCATCGAGACGGTGACCGACGACGCCCCCTTCCTGGTCAACTCGGTCACCATGGAGCTCACCCGGCAGGGCATCGGGGTCCAGCTGGTCATTCACCCGCAGCTGCGCGTGGCACGGGACGTGGCGGGCAACCTGCGAGAGATCGAGCCCACGGAGGTCGACGGTCCCGACCCGATCGTCGAGTCGTGGATGCACATCGAGATCGACCGGCAGCCCGACCCGACCGTGTGCAAGGAGCTCGCCGCCGACCTCGAGCGCGTCCTCAACGATGTCCGCCGGGTCGACGAGGACGGCGCGAAGATGCGTCGCCAGGCGATCCTGCTCGCCGACGAGCTCTCGGCCACCCGCGACGCCCAGGCCGCCGGTGGCGTGCCGGAGCACGAGACCACCGAGGCCGTCGAGTTCCTGCGTTGGGTGGCCGACCGCCACTTCACCTTCATGGGATCCCGCGAGTACAGCCTGGTCACCGACGACGACGGCAACGACGCCCTCGCGCCGCGCGCCGGGACCGGGCTGGGCCTGCTGCGGATGGACCGCGCCAGCTCGGGAAGCTTCGCCGCACTTCCCCCCGAGGTGCGCGCGAAGGCGCGCGAACCACACGTCCTGGTGCTGACCAAGGCGAATTCCCGCGCGACCGTGCACCGGCTCCGCTACCTCGACTACATCGGCGTCAAACAGTTCGACGACCAGGGCCGTGTCATCGGCGAGCGCCGTTTTCTGGGGCTGTTCACCCACGAGGCCAACACGGCCAGCATCGCGCAGATCCCCATTCTCAAGCGCAAGCTGTCCGAGGTGCTCGACCTGGCCGGGTTCGAACCCGACAGCTACGACGGCCGTGACCTCGTGGAGACCCTCGAGGGGTTCCCCCGCGAGGAGCTGCTGCAGACCCCGGTGCCCGAGATCTACGAGATCGTGCGCGGTGTCCTGCGGCTGCGGGAACGCCGCGGCACCAAGCTGTTCACCCGCCGCGACCCGTACGGCCGGTACATGTCGTGCCTGGTCTACATGCCGCGGGACCGGTTCGACACCCGGGTGCGGCTGGCGATCCAGAACGTACTGGCCGAGGCGTTCGGCGGCGTCGTCATGGACCACAGTGTCATGGTCAGCTCGGCGCCCCTGGCGCGACTGTACGTGGTCGTGCGCGCCGAGCGCGGCCGGGCACTGCCCGAGGTCGACCACTCCGCGCTGGAGGCCGAGGTCGTCAAGGCCGCGCGCTCCTGGGACGACGACCTCCTGGCCGAGCTGACGGCGAGGTTCGGCGCCGACCGCGCCTCGGAGCTGCTGCGCACCTACGGTTCCGCGCTCCCCGAGGGGTACAAGGTCGACACCTCGGCCGCCACGGCGGTGGACGACATCAGCCGTCTCGAAGCGCTCACCGGTGGCACCGAGCTCGCGGTCAACCTCTACCAGCCCGCCTCCGCCGGCCCCGGCGAGTGGCGGTTCAAGGTGTACCGCACCGGCGCTCCGGTCTCCCTGTCGCGTGTGCTGCCACTACTGGAGCACATGGGCGTCGAGGTCACCGACGAACGCCCCTACGGCATCGCGGCGCTGGGCTCCGAGAGCGACGGCGCCGGGCGGGCCTGGATCTACGACTTCGGCCTGGCCCGGATCGACTCCGAGGAGAAGGGCAGCACCCGGCTCAAGAAGCTGTTCGAGGACGCCTTCGCGGCGCTGTGGCACGGGAAGGGCGAGCCCGACCGCTTCAACGCCCTGGTGGTCCGGGCCGGCCTCACCTGGCAGCAGCTCACCATCCTGCGCGCCTACGCGCGCTATCTCCGCCAGGCGGGCGGCACCTTCACCCCCGCCTACATCGCCGACGTTCTGGTCGCCAACGTGCGCGTCGCCAACCTCATGGTGAAGCTGTTCGAGTCGAGCTTCGACCCGCGCCTGGGCAGCGACCGCCAGGGCCGTTCCGAAGCCATGGTGGAGGAGATCCGCGGTGAGCTCGACCTCGTCGAGAGCCTGGACCACGACCGCATCCTGCGTGCGTTCCTCTCGGTGATCCAGGCCACCGTGCGCACCAACTACTACCAAACCGACCCCGAGGGCGCCGCCAAGCCGTACCTCGTCTACAAGGTAGACCCGCAGCGCATCCCGGACCTTCCGGCGCCCCGGCCGCGGCACGAGATCTATGTCTACTCGCCGCGGGTCGAGGGGGTGCACCTCCGGTTCGGAGACGTCGCGCGTGGCGGACTTCGCTGGTCCGAGCGCCCCGAGGACTTCCGCACCGAGGTTCTGGGGCTGGTCAAGGCGCAGATGGTGAAGAACGCCGTCATCGTGCCCAGTGGCGCCAAGGGCGGGTTCGTCTGCAAACGGCTGCCCCGGGGCGGCGACCGCGACGCGGTCCAGGCCGAGGTGGTCGCCTGCTACACGCAGTTCGTCAGCGGCCTGCTGGACGTCACCGACAACCTCGTCGACGGCGAGGTCGAGCATCCCGGGAACACCGTCCGCTACGACGGTGACGACTACTATCTGGTGGTCGCCGCCGACAAGGGCACCGCCACCTTCTCCGACGTCGCCAACGGAATCGCCCTCGAACGCGGGTTCTGGCTCGGTGACGCCTTCGCCTCGGGCGGTTCGGTGGGCTACGACCACAAGGCCATGGGAATCACCGCCCGCGGCGCGTGGGAGTCGGTCAAGTACCACTTCCGCGAGATGGGCACCGATGTCGAAAACGACGACTTCACCGTGGTCGGTGTCGGTGACATGTCGGGTGACGTGTTCGGCAACGGCATGCTGCTCTCCGGTCACACCAGACTGGTCGCGGCGTTCGACCACCGGCACATCTTCCTCGACCCCCACCCCGATCCCGAAAGCGGCTACGCCGAACGGCAGCGGCTGTTCGACCTGCCACGCAGCACCTGGGCCGACTACGACGAGAGCCTGATCTCCACGGGCGGTGGGGTGTACCCGCGCTCCATGAAGTCGATCCCGATCACCCCGCAGGTGCGCGAGGCGTTGGGCATCGAGCAGGACGTCACCTCGCTCCCACCGTTCGAGCTGATACAGCGCGTCCTGACGGCACCGGTGGACCTGCTGTGGAACGGCGGGATCGGAACCTACGTCAAGGCGTCCTCGGAGGCCCACGCCGACGTCGGCGACAAGGCCAACGACCCGCTCCGGGTCAACGGCGCCGACCTCCGGTGCCGGGTCATCGGCGAGGGCGGAAACCTGGGTGTCACGCAGCTGGGCCGCATCGAGTTCGCCCTCGCGGGCGGCCGGGTGAACACCGACTTCATCGACAACTCGGCCGGGGTGGACACCTCCGACCACGAGGTGAACATCAAGATCATGCTGGACAAGGAGGTCCGCAAGGGGCGCGAGCCCAAGGAGGAACGCGACGACCTCTTCCTGAGCATGACCGACGATGTCGCCGAGCACGCGCTGCGCAACAACTACGCCCAGAACGTCGTGCTGGCGGCGGCGCGCAAGCAGGCCGGCGGCATGCTGCACGTCCACTCCCGCTACATGCGTCGCCTGGAGCGTTCCGGCAAGCTGGAGCGCCGGTTGGAGCACCTGCCCGACGAGAAGGCGATCGCGGCCCGCCGCTCCGCCGGTCAGGGCCTCACCGGGCCGGAGTTCGCCGTGCTCCTCGCCTACACCAAGATGACCCTCAAGGAGGAGATCCAGGCGTCCCCGCTGGCCGACGACCCCTATCTGCGTGGCACGCTCACCGAGTACTTCCCCGCCCGGCTGCGTGAACGGTTCGCCGACGCCATGCCGCAGCACCCGTTGGCCCGGGAGATCATCACCAACCAGGTGGTCAACGACATGGTCAACCGGTCGGGGCTGACGTTCGCGTTCCGGCTCAACGAGGAGCTCGGGGCCGACGCCACCGACATCGCGCGGGCCTACCTCGTCGTCCAGAACGTCTTCCGGCTGCGCGAGTTCTGGTGGGCGGTGGAGCACCTCGACCACCAGATCGACACCGACACCCAGCTTTCGTTGCTGCTCGAGGCACGTAAGTTGTCGGAGCGCGCGGCGCGTTGGCTGTTGCGTAACCGCAGGTCACCGTTTGACCTGAGCGAGGAGGTCCGCTTCTTCGCCGACGGCGTGTCCGAGATCGTGCCCCAGATTCCCGAACTGTTGCAGGGGCGGGACCTCGCCGGCTACACCGAACGCCGCGACCGGTTCGTCGCGCAGGGCGTGTCCAAGGAGCTGGCGGAGCGCGTCGCGGCCATGGTGCCCGCCTACTCCACGTTCGATCTGGTGGAGATCGCGCACCGTACCGAGCGTCCGCTGCGCAAGGTCGCCGAGGTCTACTTCGACCTGGCCGAGCAGCTACAGATCACCCGGCTGCGGGAGCGCATCATCGCGCTGCCGCGCGACGACCGGTGGAACACGATGGCCCGTTCGGCGGTGCGCGACGACCTGTACGCCGCGCACGCCGAGCTCACCAGGGACGTGTTGCTGTCGGGAGATGCCAACGAACCGGCCGAGGACCTGCGGACGCACTGGACCGAGCAGAACCGGGTCGCGGTGGAACGCTCCGGCCAGACCATGTCCGAGATCTGGGAGACCGAACGGTTCGACCTCGCCACCCTCTCGGTCGCGCTGCGCTCGATCCGTTCGCTGCTGTCCTGAGGCGGCGGCCACCGGCCGCGTCCGCCACAGCGCGGAGCGGCCGGTGAACCTCCTAGACTTGGGAAGGTGGCAGACCAAGACCCCGCAGACCAGATCAAGGAACTCTCGTCCACGTTGGCGAGTGTCGAGGCCGTTGTGGACCTCGACGCCAAGCGCACCGAGATCGCGCAGTTGCGCGAGCAGTCTGCGGATCCCGAGCTCTGGAACGACCAGAACAACGCGCAGCGGGTCACCCGGAGACTCTCCCACCTGGAGTCCGTGGTCAACAAGGTTGAGCACATCCGGCAGCGCCTCGACGACCTCAGCGTGCTCTACGAGCTCGCCGCGCGTGAGGAGGACTCCGACACCCGGGCCGAGGCCGACGCCGAGCTGCGGTCGCTGCGCGAGGACATCGGCCAGCTCGAGGTCCAGACACTGTTGAACGGCCCCTACGACGAACGTGAGGCGCTGGTCACCATCAACGCGCAGGCCGGGGGGATCGACGCCGCCGACTGGACCCAGATGCTGCAGCGGATGTATCTGCGCTGGGCCGAGCGTCATGGATACCCGACGGTCGTCTACGACACCTCCTACGCGGAGGAGGCCGGCATCAAGTCCACGACGTTCGCGGTCAAGGCGCAGTTCGCCTACGGTACGCTCCGCGGCGAGCACGGCACGCACCGGCTGGTACGGATCTCGCCGTTCGACAACCAGAACCGCCGCCAGACATCGTTCGCCGGTGTCGACGTGGTCCCCGTCGTCGAGCACAGCGACCACATCGACGTCGAGGAGAACGAGCTGCGGATCGACGTCTTCCGGTCCAGTGGCCCGGGCGGGCAGAGCGTCAACACCACGGACTCCGCGGTACGTATCACCCACCTGCCCACTGGCATCGTCGTCTCGTGCCAGAACGAGAAGAGCCAGATCCAGAACCGGGCGACCGCCATGTCGGTGCTGCAGGCGCGCCTGCTCGAGCGCAAGCGTCGCGAGGAGCAGGCCGAGATCGACGAGCTCCGGGGCGAGTCGGCGAGCAGCTGGGGCACCCAGATGCGCAACTACGTCCTGCACCCGTACCAGACCGTCAAGGACGTGCGGACCAACGTTGAGACCGGAAACACAACCGCGGTGCTCGACGGTGAGATCGACGCCTTCATCGACGCGGAGATCCGCTGGCTCCGGGGCGTGGAGGGCGCTGGCGACTAGCGAGGCAGGTCCCGTCTTCGGTAAACAACTCTATATTCGAACGTTATTTTCGGTTGACTCTTCCGATATGCTCAGAGCTGTTGTCCGACTGGCGGTCACGGCCGAACGAGGCTGAGGTGGAACGCGGGGTGTGCTGACCCCCGGTCCCTGCCCCTGCGTCAAGCAGCGACGAGCGTGAGGAACACCTCGATCTGGACATTCGGGGTTGCGAGCACCTCTACACTGTCGGTTGGCCTCGTGGCCGTTCTTGCCCTGCGCGGAGAGCGTGAAGTCCGCATGGGTGTCCCTATCCTCGAGAACCTTGTGATGCTCCTGTGATCCACTTCGATAACGTCACCAAGGTCTACCAGACCCAGAAACACCCCGCCCTCGACAGTGTTTCGATCGACGTCGACAAGGGGGAGTTCGTCTTCCTCGTCGGCCCGTCGGGGTCGGGTAAGTCCACATTCCTCAGGCTGGTCCTCAAGGAGGAGAAGCCCAACAAGGGCAGGGTGCACGTCGCGGGTAAGGATCTCGCGCGCCTGTCCAACTGGAAGGTCCCGCACCTGCGGCGTCGAATCGGCTGTGTCTTCCAGGACTTCCGGCTGCTGCCGAACAAGAACGTCTTCGAGAACGTCGCGTTCGCTCTGGAGGTCATCGGTAAGCCCCGGCGGTTCATCAGGAAGGTGGTCCCCGAGGTCGTCGACCTCGTCGGCCTCGAGGGCAAGTCCGACCGCATGCCCGACGAGCTCTCGGGAGGTGAGCAGCAGCGTGTCGCGATCGCGCGGGCGTTCGTGAACCGACCGCAGATCCTGCTCGCCGACGAGCCCACCGGGAACATCGACCCAGCCACCTCGATCGGCATCATGAAGGTGCTCGACCGAATCAATCGCACCGGCACGACCGTTGTCATGGCGACGCACGACGCCGCCATCGTCGACTCGATGCGCAAACGCGTCATCGAGCTCGAAGAGGGTGTGGTCATCCGAGACCAGACGCGCGGCGTCTACGGCCAGGCCTACTAGGCGGTGTTTTTTGGACTCGCTGTCGCTCGCTTGGGGTCGGGTGCCTGGGTGCCGGGGACCTTCGGGTCCTTCGGCGTGGTCGTTCGTCCCTCACTCCCGTGCCTACGGACCCTGCAGAACCCCGGCGGCATCGGTGTTGTTTGGGCTCGCTTCGCTCGCCGGGGTCGGGTGCCCGGAAAGCCGGGGACCTTCGGGTCCTTCGGCGTGGTCGTTCGTCCCTCACTCCCGTGCCTACGGACCCTGCAGAACCCCGGCGGCATCGGTGTTGTTTGGGCTCGCTTCGCTCGCCGGGGTCGGGTGCCCGGAAAGCCGGGAACCTTCGGGTCCTTCGGCGTGGTCGTTCGTCCCTCACTCCCGTGCCTACGGACCCTGCAGAACCCCGGCGGCACCCGACCCAACCGGTCAGTCAGTCCGAAAAACAGCCTCCAGACCCGTGGCCCGACCGTGCGCCTCCGCGCTGGATACCTCGGCGCGGCGAAGCACCTAAGGACGGATCCTTAACACATCATGCGAGCACAATTCGTACTATCTGAGACGTGGATCGGCCTGCGCCGAAATCTCACGATGACCGTCGCGGTCATCACCACGGTGGCCATCTCGCTCGCCCTCTTCGGGGGCGGCCTGCTCATCAACCAGCAGGTCGAGGAGATGCGCCGGTACTGGGACGAGCGGGTGTCGCTCACCGTGTACATGTGCACGGACACCTCTCTCTCACCGACCTGTGAGGAGAGCGGTGCAGCCACCGAGGAGGAGCGCACCAAGATCCACGAGGACCTGGAGGCGATGCCGGAGGTCGCGAGTGTCGACTACGTGACCGCCTCCGAGGCGTGGCAGGACTTCCAGGAGCGCTTCTCCAACCACGAGGCGCTGGTCGAGGCGGCCCAGGAGGGCGACATCCCGGACAACTTCCGGGTGCAGCTGAAGGATCCGACCCAGTACCAACAAGTGACGGACGCGGTGCAGGGCCGCCCGGGGGTTGACTCGGTCCACGACGACCAGCAGGTGTTGGAGCAGTTCTTCAGCCTGCTCGACGGTCTCAAGTGGGCGGCGCTCGTCGTTTCGTTCGTGCAGCTGGCCGCCGCGGCGCTGCTCATCGGCAACACCATCCGGCTCTCGGCGTACAGCCGGCGCCGGGAAACCGGGATCATGCGGCTGGTCGGGGCGTCCAACTTCTATATTCAGCTGCCGTTCCTGCTGGAAGCTGCGGTCGCCGGCCTGATCGGTGGCATCATTGCGTCCGGGTTCATCGTCGCGGCGAGGTTCTTCCTGCTGGACCGGATCCAGGAGTGGTTCCAGTTCGACATCACGCTCGGGGTGGGCGCGGTGATGTACGTCATCGGTGTCTCGGTCTGCCTGGGCATACTGCTCTGTACCGTCGCGGCGTTCTTGACCCTGCGGCGCTACCTACGGGTCTGACGCGACTGTTCCCCGCTACCTGACGGCGGATGACGAAGGGAATTCTCCAGTGCCACGGGAGAAAGGGCGTAAGGTCATCGCCCAGAACCGGCGTGCCCGGCACGACTATCACATCGACGACACATACGAGGCCGGTATTGTGCTCACCGGCACCGAGGTGAAGTCGCTGCGGGCCGGGCGCGCCTCCCTCGTCGAAGGGTTCGCGCACGTCAAACGGGGCGAGGTGTGGCTGGAGAACGTCCACATTCCCGAGTACAGGCACGGGACGTGGACCAACCACTCGGCTCGCCGGCCGCGCAAGCTCCTCCTGCATCGTGACGAGATCGCGAAGCTGATGACGAAGACCAGTGAACCGGGTCGTACGCTGGTTCCGCTGTCGCTCTATTTCAGCGAGGGCAACGCCAAGGTCGAGCTGGCCCTGGCACGCGGTAAACGCCAGTACGACAAACGCAGGGACATCGCCGAGCGCGAGGCGCAGCGAGATATCGAGCGCGCACTTCGCCGTAGGCGTTGAGCCGAAAGGACCAGCAGGGTGCCCCCCCGTCCCCTCCGCCGACTCGCCGCCGCGGGTATCAGCACCGTCGTGGTGGCCACCATCGCCGGGTGTACCACGCACCCCAGCCCGGAACTCGCGGTCCGCGCGTTCCTGATCGACTGGCAGGGCGGTGAGTACGAGGCCGCGGCGCGGCACACAGACGGCGACGTCGGCGAGGTCGCGGACTCACTCGAGCAGACGGTGCGACACCTGGACCTGGCCGGGTTGAAGTTCGAGCTCGGTGGCCTCGACCAAGACGGCGACTCCGCGACGGCGAAGTTCGACGTCAGCGCGGACCTGGGGATCGGCGATCCGGTGTGGGAGTACACCGGTTCGATGTCGCTGCGGCGCGGTGACGCCGGATGGGAGATCGTCTGGCGCCCCGACATCATCCACCCCGACCTGGGCGAGGGCGAGCGGCTCGCGGTGGACTACGACGTTCCCGAACGTGGTCAGATCCACGACCGGCAGGGGAGAGCGCTCGTGGCCGAGCAGAAGGTCACCGCGTTCGGGGTGGTGCCCGACGACATGGACGACATGGAGCAGGGCATCGGCGATCTCGCCGAGCTGCTCGACGAGAATCCCGACCCGTTGCTCAACCGGGTTCGCTCGGCCCCACCCGAGCAGTTCCAGCCCCTCGTGCTGGTGCGCGAACGCGACGTCGAGGGGACGGTCACCCGCGAGGCGAAGCGCATCACCGGTGTGGAGACCAAAGAGGTCACCATGTCGCTGCACCCCGAGCAGGCCGACGGCGTGATCGGTGAGGTGGCCGGTACAGTTGGCCACAACGTCTCCTCCCGCGTCGCGGGGCCGTACCAGGCCGGCGACACCGTGGGACTCAGCGGGCTGCAGAGCGCGTTCCAGCAGCGGCTCGCCGGAACCGCCAACACGGACGTCGTCACCCTCGACAGCGACGGTTTTCGGACCGACGCGTTGCACACGTGGCCGGGGGAGCCGAGCGGGTCACTGTCCACCACACTCGACTCCGAGGTCCAGGAGGCGGCCGAGGGCGCCCTGGAGTCGATCCTGTCGAACAAACCCGGTTACCTGGTCGCCGTCGACTCCCGGAACGGCGATGTCCTCGCCGCCGCCGGGAACCGGGGCGACACCGACGACGACGGCGCGTTCACCAAGGAGTACCAGCCGGGTGCGGTGTTCACCATCGTCTCGGCCGCCGCCGCGATGGAGTCCGGTGCCGCCGCTCCGGGCGACTCGGTTCCCTGCGAGCAGAGCGTCGATGTCGGGAACCGCTCGTTCGAGAACCCCAACAACACGGCACTGTGGGACGATCCGGACCTCGCGCGCGACTTCGCTTACTCGTGCACGACCGCGTTCGCCGGCCTCGGGGAGGATGTCGGGGGTGACGCTCTGGCCTCCGCCGCCGCAGAGTTCGGGATCGGCGGTGACTGGCGGCTCTCGGTGCCGGCGCACACCGGGGAGTTCACCGCTCCGCGGTCCGCCGCGGACACCGCGGCCGCCATGGTCGGCACCGGCGGCGTGACGGTCAGCCCGCTCACGATGGCGCTGGTGGCTGGCGCCGTGGCCGATGGTTCCTGGCACGCGCCGCGGCTTTCGATCACCGAGGAGGCCGACGACACGCCGAGCCGGGAGTTGAACGGAGACACGGTCTCGGCGCTGCGGGGCATGATGCGCGACGCCGTGGTCGAGGGCAGCGCCTCGGGCGCGGAGGTCGGTGTGCTCCCGGTGCACGGCCAGGTGTCCACCGTCACCCAGGAGATCGACGGGAAGGACCGGGCCGTGCAGTGGTTCGTCGGCTACCAGGGCGACATGGCCGTGGCCGTGGTCACCGAGGTGAAACCCGCCCTGGGCACCTACGACTACGCCGAGAACATGGTCGGCGAGTTCCTGCTTCGGCTGCCCGACGGCTACGTCGAGGATATCCCCGACGTCAGTGAGAGCGGGGAGGACAGCGAGAGCGGCGAGGACCCCGGCTCCGACCTCGGCGGGGCGCCCGGGTCCGACAACACGGCCGGCTCCTCCGAGGAGTGAGTTCCCGGCGGGCCGTCGGGCCGCCCCTGGCGGCGACGCTTCGGCGGGCCGCGCCAGAAATTTTCGGCTCGGGCGCAACCAACCGGGGGCTACCTGACGTCTTCCCTAGTGACTGGATGCCGTAAAGGGGGTTGCGGGAACCAGTCACGGTGGCAGGATCTCGTCTCGGGGGAGACCCTGTCACAAAGGGCCGGCCCGACCCTGCCGGCCGCCCTCGCGGGCAGCGTTGATTGTTCTGAAGTCCGCGCCCGCGAGGGACTCTCGTGGCCCGGGGGCGACCGAGCGCCCCCGGGCGCTTCACGCGCCCGGAGCCCGGGCCGGCCGCGCCCTGCCTAGGTCGGGCGACCCTAGGTCGGGCGACATACCCAGGACCGCCGGGAATCAGGTTGGCCCTCGCGGTGTTGTCACTGTAGATTGGGAACGTCGGAGGTTCGACAGCGGCCCTTCGGCTCCACGGGTCGCACGGCCCGTTGACAACGACCAGGGGGTGATCGGTTTCGACTTCGGTGGATCGCTTCAGGGGAAGCGGGTCGAGGATCGCGAATGTGACCTCGTTAATCCTTCATTCGCATTAAATATCAAGTGCCAACTCTAAGCGCACTGAGTTCGCTCTCGCCGCTTAAGCGATAGCGACTCTGTCGGCCTGGGTTTGTCCTCGACCCAGTGTCCGGCATCGGTGAGAGGACTTACCGTTCAGATCAGGTCACGGGGCCTGAGCGGGACACTCACGTGACTGGGCCCGTCAGCGACGTGTCTGTGCGAGCGCTGGGGCCGAGTAGAACGGCATCACAGACTGCACCCGGAGAAGCCCTGGGGTGGCACTGAAGGACGCGGGTTCGATTCCCGCCACCTCCACCCCGAGAAAAGCCTCTGACCGGCTCAGACAGTGGGCGGTCAGGGGCTTTCTCTGTGCCTGGGCGCACCAGGGGGCACGTGTCCGTGACCCGTGGGCTGGGTGGGCGGCACGTGCGTGGTGACCGAGGAGTGACCGGGAAACCGACACCACGGTCGCGATTCGTAGCCGGTCTCGCCGGTCACGACGTTTCGTCACCACCAGTCGTGGTCCACCTGCCAGGCGGCGCGGCGGGATTCGTGGGCGTCCTCGCGTAGGAGGTAGCCGTCGCGCTTGGCCTCGTTCACGCTTCGGTTCACCGCCAGGAGGTAGTGGCCGCGTTTGGGGTACAGCTCCTCGAGTGTGGCGTCGTCGAAGGGGATGTGGGCGCCCTGGAGGAAGCAGAACGGGTCGCCGCTGTTGACGCCGTCGTTCAGCGCCGTGGCGACCTCGTGCTCGGCCAGCCGGATCCCACCGAGCCGGTTGCCATGGGCGTCACGACTCGGTGTCGTGAAGCCCTCCCACTCCAGCCGGGGCGCCTTCGGGGGCGCGTCGCCCTTGGTGACCCAGTCCACCAGGTGGTCGTAGGCCGCGTTCTGCACGTAGTGGAACGGGACGCGGCTGAGTGGCGGCCGGTCGCACTCCTGGGGGGAGGTGTCGGGAAACTCGCGCGAGATGAGCGGCGCGAAGGTGAGATAGTCCTTGTGGGCGACGTGAGAGGTCCCGGCCACCTCCCAACGACGGAAGTACGTCGAGTCCTCCTCCTCACTGCCCAACCGTGAGCGGACGTCGCCCTCGGCCATGAGGCGCATGACCGGGGTTCGTGACTCCTCCAGCTCCGTGGGGGCGCCGTGGATCAGGAAGCCGTCGATCTCGCCGTGGTGGGGGTGTACGTCGTTGTGGTAGCTGGCGAGGTACCGCGCCGACTGTGAGTGCCCGGTGGCGATGATCTCCTCGACGTCGAGGCCGGGGAGCGGGTCGACGCCTTCGGGGGAGCGCAGTGCGCGGGCGGTCTGCGAGAGGATGTCGAACGCCGGTGCGTCGTCCAGTTCGGGGCCTCCGACGTCCAGGTCGCCGTAGCGGTCGGGATCCCAGTCGCGCAGCGCGTCGACCCCGACCCGCTGGGCCGAGAGCCCGACCCAGACGTGGCCGCTGCGCATGAGGTACTCGTTGGAGGTCGACCAGTCGATCTCGATGTCCTGGCCGAAGCTGACATTGTTCCACTCGAGGAAGGTGGCGCCGCTGAAGTCCGCGGCCTCGGCTGGGCGCCGGACGACCATCCGGGTCGTGTAGGGCGAGGAGTCGACCGCCTCGCCGGTGTCGGAGTCGTAGTGCTCGGCGGTTCCCCGGAGGAAGAACTCCTCCTCGACGTAGTCGTGGGCTCCGAGGTCGACCTCGATGGGCTCACCCGCCTCGATCGGCGGTACCTCTGGGCCTTCGGGGGACATGAAGGGATAGGAGTCGTCGGTGGTTTCGATCGGGCCCGACACCGTGGCGGCGGGGTCGTCGGTGGGAGCGGCGGGCTGTGCCTGGGCTGGTACCGCGCCGACCAGCCCGCAGGCCAGGGCGAGACCGCTCGCGGTCGCGCCGCTGCGTAACAGGGGGCGAGAGTTCATCCGCATTGTTACCTTTCGGTAGCGCTGTGTTGCGGAGAGATATTACGGGACCCGAATTAAGCGCGGCAAGGGTCCCGCGCAGACGGTCGGCGCCCGCCGACATCGGGGGGACCGGGGCGTTCCGCCGTGGAGCGAGGCCCCGGCCCACGAACGACGACGAGGGGTGTGACCGCTAGAACACCGTGGCTCCGACCAGCCAGGCGATACGTCCCGCGGCGTCCTCGATGTCGTCGCTGGTGCCCATCGGCACGTCGTAGGAGGACAGGAACTCGAAGCCGCGCTCGCGGATCTCGCAGTGGATGTCCTCGACCGCGTACCGGGACTCGGGGTTGCCCACCCGCAGGTAAGGGACCTCGTCCTCGACGAACCGGTATCGCAGCCCGTACGGCTCCAGGGCCGTGGCCAGCGCGGCCAGCGGGTGGTCGGTGGTCCGGGACATGGTGGGCGACTCCTGGCCCCTCTGGGTGTGCTTCGGCTCGACCATGGCAGCGTCCCTCACGTTCAGTCGCGATTCACGAGCATTGTTGCGCTGTGTGGTTGTTTCTTGGTGGGGGAGTTCGGTACGCCGCCCGGTGCCCCGGTCGGCTTCCCGCCCACCAGGGGCCGGCTCAGCTGGCCACCGTCCGTTCGTACGGGCTGGGAACGGGAAAGTAGTTCCACAGGAACGCGCGGATCAGCCTGCGCTGCTCCACCAGCGGGACACGGTGCGGCGTCGATCCGGTGACGCTGATCGCCTCCCGGTCGCGCGCACGCAACAACCGGTTCAGCTCCGGGTGCTGGTCCGGGTCTCCCGCGTCCACCTCGGAGCGGCCCAGGCGTGCCGGAACCGCGCGGCCGGTGAGGTAGGCGTAGTGGTGGTGCAGCGAAACCGGAGCGGACGTGTCGGCCGCCGCGGTGAGCTCCGAAGGGAACCGTTCGTGAATCTCGGCGAGGACCGACCTGCGCAACGGGGCCGGGGAGCGGGCGAAGCCGTGCGCGGTGCAGCGCTCGAACGCGTCCTCCACAAGAGCGCGGTTCCGCTTCGCCGTGGCCACCTCGGCGACGTCCTCCGGGGTGGGTTTCCCCAGCGGCACCGCGGCCGGCGCGCGGACGAACCGGGCCACGCCGTTGGCGTGGAAGAACCGGTCGGGGCCGAGCAGCCGGCCGACGACCACGCCGCCGGCGAGGTAGACCAGGTGTTCGCCGAGTCCGGCGACGGTGTGCAGCCCACGGTCGAGGCCGGCGGCGTCGAACATCGGCGGAGTGCCCCCGCCCGACGGATCGTGCCGCCGTACCACGGTGATCTCCGGGTGGGAGGTGTCCAGCCAGTCGGGTACCGGGCCGGTGGTGACGACGAAGATCCGCCGGATCCAGGGCGCGAACATCGCGATCGAGCGGAGGGCGTAACGGAGCCACTCCGCGCCGGCGAGTGGCCATCCCCCAGGGCCGTCCGGTGCCTCCTCCCCCTCGGAGGGCGGCACGCGGCCCGGCCCGCGTTCCCCACCCAGGGCGCAGACCGCGTCGACGGGGAAGTCGACGTCGGTCGTCAGACGCCGGGTGAACGGCTCGAAGCTGGGGTAGTCGCGGTTGGCGACCCGCAGTGACGCCGGGTTCATGGCCGACTGCGGAAGACGGTCACCGATCGCGGTGGCGTGCGGCGCCACGTAGCAGTCATCATCGGCATCCCAGCGCCAGAACTCCAGGTCGGCACCGTGACCGGAGCCGTAGCGCAGGGTCCGGCCCGATGTGATGACCGGGCGGAACACCCGCAGGCCCGACAGCCCGGTCAGCTCCGCGGCCATGCCGGCGAGTACCGGCTGGGGGAGCCGCGCGCGTGGCCGCAGTGGTGCCGCGTAGACCGGTTCACTGTCGTAGGTGGTCGCCAGGGCCGCCATCGCGGCCGCGCTGCGCTCCTCGGTGACCATGACGCGGTGCCGTGGGCCGGTGCCGCGGACCAGGGCGTAGGGCACGCCGAAGTAGTCGAGCGCCGCGGCGATCAGCTCCAGGTTGCGCTGGAGCGCGCCGTGGGGCCGCAGGTCGTCGCGGACCTCGGTGAGCTGACCCGCCGAGCGGACGAGCCCCGGGTGCTGGCGGTGGATCCGTTCCTCCTCGGCGGCGAGGTCGGGGACCTGTGAGGTGGCCTGGCCCCATTGGGGGTCACGGAACAGCATGACGTTTCGGGCCGTCGCTGCCGCGTGCCGCGCGGCCCGGTCGGCGCGGGCACGGGCCCGTTCGTCGGTGGCGGTGGCGCGCAGGTCCGTGTAGAGGGCCTCCCAACGGGCCGTGACCAGATCGGGCGAGAACCGCTCCAGCCCCTCCAGTGCGGCGGCGCCGTAGGTGTCCCGGAGGGTCTCGTCAGCCATGAGCCGGTCGAGCGCGGTGGCGAGTGCCTCGATGTCTCCGGCCGGTGTCAGCAGGCCGTCGGTACCGTGCCGGACCACCTCGGCCGGACCGTTGGGGACGTCGTAGCAGACCGCGGGAACCCCGGCCGCGAACGCCTCCAGTACGGCCCGCGCAGCGGCACTGCCGTCCCTGCACGGCAGTAGGCACACACTCGCGGCGGCCCATGTCTCGGCGGTGTCGTGGCCGGGCTGGAGGAACTCCACACGGTCGTGTAGCTCGAGCTCGGTGACGATCGAACGGAGCCGCACCCGGTCCGGTCCGGTGCCGCGAACACGCAGCGTCCAGCCCGGGTGCGTGTCGGCGACCCGCGCGAACGCGCGGATCGCGTCGTCGGTCCGGTTCTGTGGCGTCAGCTCCTGCGCCAGGAGGACACTGCCGGAACGCAGCCCCGACCGCGGCCGGAATCCCGACGGCGCGGCCGGCGGAATGGTCCGCACCAGGGGCGCGGCCGGGCCCAGCGACGAGGTGAGCCACGCCCGCGCCGGCTCGCTGGGCACCACCAACGCGTCCAGCCACGGCGCGTGCGTGAGCAACGCGCCGGTACTCGCGTCGTCGGGCGCGCCGGCACGGTAGTCCTGCCCGACCGTGACGGTCGTGGCCGGGGCAAGGTGGGTGACCAACGACGCCAGTGCGGGAGTGGTTCCCACCAGCACGTCGCGGTCGCCGCTGGTCAGCGCGTGCCGCAGCTCGATGTCGCCGAGCCGGGTGAGCCCGCTCGTGTCCCGGGCACCGGCCGGCAGCAGCGCGCTGGGCTCGGCGCTGAGCGCCCGGCAGGTCAGCTCGTCCAGGGCGCAGTCGCGCGCCGGACGCGGGACCCGGCCGCGCGTGTCGATCAGGGAACGCACCTGTACCCCGGAGTCCACGGGGAGGCCGGACGCCGGCTCGAACACGGCGATGATCTCGGTCTCGTGGCGTTCGGCGAGGTGCGCGGCCTGCGCGAGAACGGCGGCTTCCGCTCCGTCGCTGGCCCCACCTCCCGTCACCAGGTACGTGATCCGCATCCTGACTCCTCAGTCGCTGCTGCGCCGTGCGGGACGGATGAGAGCCGGGGCTTTCGCGGGACGGGCCACCGGAGAGGGGACGTCGTGGCGTGTTCGGCGACCGACCGCGGGCGGGCCTGCGCGCGGCACCGCCGGTGCGGGCACGCGAGTGGATCCCCCACTCCAGTCGCGGGCGTCACCACGGTCAGGCCCCCTCGGGAAGTACGACCAGGTCGACCACCAAACCCGTGGATCCGGTGTGGCGCGGGCGCAGCAGTACGGGCGGCCCACCCTCGGGTCGGACGGTCCGCGGGGGAGACCGCACCGGGGCGCGCTGGGCCGGGCCCGTCTCCTCCCGTCGCGCCCGCAGACACGCCCCGTCCGCGGTGCGAAACCGCAGTACCCACCGGGACCCGTCCGCCTCGGATCTCACCGTGCTGGCGGCCATGGCGGGCAGCGGCAGTGTCACCGTGACCCCTGTACCGCGGGCGCCGGGGGAGAGCACCGGACGAACCCGGTGCACCGCTTCCCCATGGCACTGTGCCACCTCGGCGACGCTCCTTTCCCCGGGGTCGGCGCCCAACAGCTCGCCCTCGACTCGCGCGCAGTGAGGCCGGACGAGAACGGTGCGCACGAGGGCCGCGGCCTCCGGCGGGCGCGCGGCCAGCGTCGCCGTTCCCGAGAGGGAGCTGGCCACGCTGAAGGGGGCATCACGCGGGGCCACACTCGCGAGGGAGGGCGCTGCCAGCGGCACCCGTCGGCCGTCCTCGCCGCGGTCGTCACCGTCGCCCACCAGCAGCTGGATACCCCAGATACCCGGAGTGAGGACCACCTCCGGTAGGTGCCCCGCCGGTTCCGGGCGGCCACACGCCTCGCCGGTGCGCAGCCGCACCGTGGCCTCGACCCGGGTGTGCCCGTCGACGGTGGGAACCGTGTGGGCCGTCACGTTCACCCTGCTGTTCCCCGAGGCGAACTCCACCGCTGTGGGCGCACCCACGGGGGTTCGCGACATCACGGCCGCGAGGTTCAGGGTGCGGCCGTCGAGGACGGAGAGGTGCTCCGCGCGCGGCCCGCGCCCGGTGGCGCGGGCCGCTCCCGCGAGCAGCGTCTCGGCCACGTCGCGCGCGGGACGGACCAGCGGGGCCACCCGGCGGGGGGTCCTCGAGGGACCGGACATCGCTCACCCCACCCCGACCGCGGCGGGTGGGCGTTCACGCGCGATCCGGGGGTGGGCGATGGCACCGCCACGTCCGCGACCGCACGCGTGGGTGGGGACGGTGCGGGTGTGCCGGGCGGCGCCGTACGCGTTCGCCATTGCGGTGCGCTCCCCTCGACTGGACGTGGTCTGGCCCCGTGACTCTCGGCGCGGAGAGCCGTCGTCCCCGACCGCGCCGGCCGTGGGGCCATCGGGCGCTGTCCGGAAACGTCGGATCGCCGGGACCACCCGATGTTCACCCTTTGTGAGGCAAGTGTTACGCAGTAGCGATGATGTGGGGTGTAGACACGCCGGGAGGCGCCGGAGTCGGCGGGGCCGCCTCGCCAGGGTCCGCTTTCGGGCTGGCTGGCCGCTCGGCTCGGGTTCCCGGTCCCTTGGGCACCCAAGCCCAGGCGAGCGGTAGCGAGGCCAGGAGACACCACCTCGCTACGGGCGGTTCACCCAGGAACCTCCGCGCATGACGTCCACCACCTCGAACTCGCTGTCCACGATGGCGAGGTCGGCGCGGTTACCCGGGGTGAGCGCGCCGATGCCGGAGCGGTCCAGGCCGAGGGCCCGCGCCGGGGTCGCGGTCGCGGCCCGTGTCGCGGCCTCGATGTCCACACCGCCCACGTGCTCCACGGCGCGGCGAACGGCCTGCGGCAGCACGATGGTGCTGCTGGCGAGCGCACCGGTGTCGGTCACGGTGGCCCGACCCCCGCGTACGGTGACGCGCAGCCCCCCGAGCCGGTACTCGCCGTCATCCAGCCCGGTCGCCGACATCGCGTCCGTGACGAGCGCGACACGGTCACTCCCCGCGGCGTCGAAGACCAGTTGGGCCGCTCCCGGATGGACGTGTACGCCGTCGTTGATCAGTTCCACCGTCACCCGCTCGTCGTTGAGCGCCGCCGCGACCGGGCCGGGGTCGCGGTGGTGCAGCGGGCCCATCTGGTTGTACAGGTGGGTGGCCACGGTCGCGCCGGCGTCGAAAGCCGCGCGCGTCTGCTCGTAGTCGGCCTCGGTGTGGCCGACGGCGGCCACCACACCGGAGTCGACGGCGGCGCGCACCAGTGCCAGTGCCCCGGGCAGCTCGGGGGCCAGGGTGACCATCCGCACGTGCCCCCTACCCGCCTTCAGCATCCGGTCGAACTCGGAGGGGTCCGGTTCGCGCAACAGGTCCGGATCGTGCGCGCCGCACCTGGCCCGCGCGATGAAGGGGCCTTCGAGGTAGATCCCGGCGAGCTCGCCGGAGTCGCACAGCTCGGCGAGGGCCGCGATCTGGTCCAGAGTGTCCGAGGGGGCGGCGGAGACCAGTCCACCGAGCATCGTGGTGACCCCTCGGACACGGTTGAACTCCACGACGCGCATGGCGCGCTCCGGGTCGGCGTCGGTGAACGCGGCCCCCGCGCCGCCGTGAACGTGGATGTCGACCGTGCCCGGAAGAACCCAGCGCCCCCCGGCGTCCACGCGCTTCCCTCCGTCGTCCGGGGCGGGACCGGAGTCCAGCGCGGTGATACGGCCCGCCCGAACCCTGAGCCAGCCGGAACGCACACCCCCCGGTGTCACCAGCCGCGCGTTGACGACCGTGGTCGTCCTCTCGCTCGAGTCCATCGCCGGGGCCCTCCTGTGCTGTTGGCCACAACTCGCGCCGCGCAACGGGGCCTCAGAGCACGCCCGGCCCTGGTGACCCCGAGAAACGCGGACGCCGCGCTGGTCGGCGTCCGGGCCGGCGTCCCCGCCCCGCGTGGTGAGCGACCCAACCGCGCACCACGCATTGACGATAGCCTTCCACCCGCTCATTATGGACATCATGACCGCCGGTGAGCTGCTTGTTCAGCGCCTGCATGTCGATCTTCGACAGCAGGCGAGCGCCCTCTGTCGCGTCTAGTCCCGCGGGCCGGCCCCCGGAACGGGGCGGACCCCGGCCGTCCGCCGGCACCGCGTACAGGTGCCCCGCGGCGTCGCGCCGTCATCGCGCGCGTGGCGGCAACAGCCAGGGTTTCATCGCGATCCGTTCCTGACCGGCCGACGAACTCCGGACGACCATTCGCGCCCAGCGGCCGTGAAGGCCGCGCTGAACAGGAGACCACCATGACTCGCTTCACCGTGCTCGTCGCAGCCAACGACGCCCACTCCACCGTTCGCGACGCCGCCGTTCAGGCGGCGAACACCATCGCCGACCACGGGGCCGACACCTCGCACGCCACCGGTTCTCCGACGGTCGTCGACCTCGCCGAGCTCGGGCCGGCACTGCTGGCCGCACGGCCGGGCAGCGACGTCTCCGACGCCCTTGACCAGGTGGCCGGTAGCGATGTGCTGCTGGTCGCCTCCCCCCAGGCGCACGGCAGCTACACCGGCCTGCTCAAGGTGTTCCTCGACCGGCTCCCCGAACTGGGGCTGGGGCACTCCGTCGCCATCCCGATGGCGGTCGTATCCGACCTGCGGACCGGCCGCAACACCGAGGACGACCTGCGGGTGCTGCTGTCCGACCTGGGCGCCTGGGTGGTCGAGCCGGGGCTGATGCTCTCCGAGAGCGAGCTCACCGACCCGCGCGGCGTGATCGAGGCGTGGGCCGATGTCGCGGCCCACTCCCTGGGCCAGGCCCTCGCGGTCTCCGTTTAGCCCCCGCGGTTGGTCTCGTTGACCCTTCTATGTCAATTGGTGGGGTGAGGCTTGGTGGTGGGAGGGTCCCACCCGGCCC
>RJMB01000032.1 GCA_003725585.1 Halostreptopolyspora alba
GCCGCCGGGGTTCCGCAGGGTCCGTAGGTGAGGGAGCGAGTGGGTCGGGTGCCGCCGGGGTTCTGCAGGGTCCGTAGGCGCGGGAGCGAGGAACGAGCGACCAGCGCCACAGGACCCGAAGATCCCCGGCACCCCGGGCACCCGACCCCAGGCGAGCGAAGCGAGCCCAACAAACACGAGCGACCAGCGCCGCAGGACCCGAAGATCCCCGGCACCCCGGGCACCCGACCCCAGGCGAGCGAAGCGAGCCCAACAAACACGAGCGACCTCACCGCAGGACCCGAAGATCCCCGGCTTCCCGGGCACCCGACCCCGGCGAGCGGTAGCGAGCCCAAACAAACACTGCCTACGCGAGACGCTCACGCAGGGCGTTGTACTCGTCCCAGAGCTCGGCGGGCAGGTGCTCACCGAAGGTGTGGAAGAACTCGGGGATCCGTGACGCCTCCTCGCGCCAGGTCTCACGGTCGACGGAGAGCACGAAGTCCATGTCGGCGTCGTCGATGTCGAGTCCCTCGGTGTCCAGGGAGTCCTTGGGGGGAACGTAGCCGATCGGGGTCGGCTCCGCCTCGACCCGACCGTTCAGCCGCTCCACGATCCATTTCAGGACGCGGCTGTTCTCACCGAAGCCCGGCCAGACGATGCGGCCCGTGTCGTCCTTGCGGAACCAGTTCACGTAGAAGATCTTGGGCAGCTTCGCCTTGTCGGTCGCCTTGCCGATCTCCAGCCAGTGGTTGAAGTAGTCTCCCATGTTGTAACCGCAGAACGGCAGCATCGCGAACGGGTCGCGGCGCAGCTCACCGACGGCGCCCTCGGCCGCCGCGGTCTTCTCCGAGGCGACGTTGGCGCCGAGGAAGACGCCGTGCTGCCAGTCGAACGACTCCGTGACCAGCGGAACCGCGGAGGCGCGCCGGCCGCCGAAGAGGATCGCCGAGATCGGCACGCCCGCGGGGTCCTCCCATTCGGGCGCCATGGTGGGGGCCTGGCCGGCTGGGGTGGTGAACCGGGCGTTGGGGTGCGCGGCCGGCTCGTCGGAGTTGGGCGTCCAGGGGCGGCCCTTCCAGTCGGTCAGCCGCGCCGGCGGCTCCTCGGTCAGTCCCTCCCACCAGACGTCGCCGTCCTCGGTGAGGGCGACGTTGGTGAAGATGCTGTTACCCCACAGGGTGTCGATGGCGTTGGCGTTGGTGTCGGCCCCGGTGCCGGGGGCGACACCGAAGAAACCGGCCTCGGGGTTGATGGCGCGCAGCCGGCCCTCGTCGTCGAAGCGCATCCACGCGATGTCGTCACCGACCGTCTCGACCTTCCAGCCGGGGATCGTGGGCGACAGCATGGCGAGGTTCGTCTTGCCGCACGCGCTCGGGAACGCGGCCGCGACGTAGCGGGGCTCACCGTCGGGCGGCGTCACCTTGAGGATGAGCATGTGCTCGGCCATCCAGCCCTCGTCGCGCGCCATGACCGAGGCGATGCGCAGCGCGTAGCACTTCTTGCCGAGGAGCGCGTTGCCGCCGTACCCGGAACCGTAGGACCAGATCTCCCGGGTCTCGGGGAAGTGCGAGATGTACTTGGTCTTGTTGCACGGCCACGGAACGTCGGCCTGGCCGGGGCTCAGCGGGGCACCAACGGAGTGCACGGCCTTCACGAAGTGGCCGCGCTCCTCGATCAGCCGCAGGGCCGGCTCGCCCATGCGGGCCATGATCCGCATCGAGACCACCACATAGGGCGAGTCGGTGACCTCCACTCCGAGCTGGGAGATGTTCCCGCCCAGCGGACCCATGCAGAACGGGACCACGTACATGGTGCGGCCCCGCATGCAGCCGTGGAACAGCTCACCGAACGTCTCCCGCATCTCGGCGGGGTCGATCCAGTTGTTGGTGGGCCCCGCGTCCTCCTCGCGCTCGGAGCAGATGAACGTGCGGTCCTCGACCCGGGCCACGTCGTCAGGGTCTGACCTGCAGTGGAAGCTGTTCGGCCGGATTTCGGGGTTGAGTCGTGTGAATGTGCCCTGTTCCACGAGAAGACTGGTCAGGCGCTCCCATTCGGCCTCGGAACCGTCGCACCAGACGACCTCGTCGGGCAGGGTCAAGGCCGCGATCTCGCGCACCCAGTCGATCAGTGGTTGGTGGCTGGTAGGGGCGATACCTTCATCCGGTACCAGGTCAGTCACAGCGGCTCCTCCCTGACTGTCAATCTCGGCGCATCATGGACGACGTCTTCCCGCGAAGGCCAGTTGGTCTGGACATCTGGTTTAGACCAATGGTCTATTGGAACGTGTCCGCGCTGTTGATCTCGACAGTACCGGCCCGGACCTCGAAGGAAAGAGGGGGGACCGGTGGTCGGACGACCGGTGGCGGGTGTTACCGGCACCCGCCACCGTCACCGCCGCGACCGATCACGTTACGCACAACGCCGAGGTGAACTCCCCCGGAACACGCGCTTCGGCCTCCGTCAACGCCACGGCCACCGCGTCGTTCACTCCCGCCGCCGTACCCCGAGGGTGATATCGCGCACAGTTCGATGGTCACGAGTGGGTCAGTGACCGAGGACACACGCCACGTCACCCCACGCCGAGGTCGCGTTGTCCGTCAGCGACCGCGTCGGCGGGAGTTGGTCCCCCCGCCGCGACCGTGGGTCTCACGGCACCCACACGTGTCCGGCGACACCCCGGCGCGGGCACACCCCACGCCGGGGTCCACGCCCCGGAGGGGACCGGGTCAGCCCCGACCGCCCGACGACCCGCGGATCTTGGACCAGGCGCGGCGCATGCCACCGATCCAGCGGTCGCGGTCCTGTGCCCTTCGCTGCTCGTAGTCGGCCACCTCTGGGTGCGGCAGGATCAAAAAGCGCCCCTCACCGAGGGCCGCGACGACCGACTCCGCGACGTCCTCCGGTTCGAGGTAGGCGTCGCCGAGGCGGGTACCCGCGGTCCTGTCACCGTCTCCCGCCGTCATCGCCGTGTTCACGCCCTGCGGGCACAGGCACGAGACGCCGATCCCGTCGTCGCCGTACCGGATCGCCAGCCACTCGGCGAGCGCGACCGCGCCGTGCTTGGTGACCGAGTAGGGGGCGCTGCTGAGGTTGCTGAGCAGGCCCGCGGCCGAGGAGGTCAGCAGGATGTGGCCGCGGCCACGCTCGACCATCCGACCGGTCAGCGCCCGGGCGGCGTAGACGTGCGCGAGCACGTGCACCCGCCACGAGACGTCCCAGGATTCGTCGTCCCCCAGGTCGACGCCGGCGCCGACCCCGGCGTTGGAGCACCACAGGTCGATCGGGCCGTGCTCCTCCTCGACCCGGGCGACCGCCGCGGCGACGGCGGCCTCGTCCGTCACGTCCAGAGTCATCGGGTGCGCCCGCGCGCCCAGCTCGGTAGCGGTGCGGTCGATCTCCTCGGAGTCACGGTCGGCGACCACGACACTGGCCGCGCCTTCGCGCAGGAACCGGGCGGCGATCGCGCGCCCGATCCCGCGGGCCCCGCCGGTGACGACGACGGTCGACTCGGGTACGGAGAACGGTTCGGCCATGTGCGACTCCTCCATGGGTGCGGTCGTCGGATAAGGGGAGTGACCGGCTCAGCCGGCGGGCACGTACACCAGACGGCCGACCGTCGAGCCGTCGGCCAGCCGCTGGACGCCGTCAGCGAGGGCGTCGGGGCCGACGCGTTCGCTCACCAGCGGCTTGACCAGCCCCTGGTCGGCGAGTTCGGCCAGCCGGGTGTGCGCCTGCCCGATGGTCTCTGGCGCGCGCTGGCGGTACAGCCCCCAGTGCAGACCCATCAGCGAGTAGTTCTTGATCAGGGCGTGGTTCAGGGCGGGCTCGGGGATGGTCCCGCTCGCGAAGCCGATGATGACGATGCGCCCCTCGAAGGCGATGCACTTGGTGGAACGCTTGAAGGAGTCACCGCCGACCGGGTCGAACACGACGTCCGCGCCGCGCCCTTCGGTCAGGTCCTTGGTCACCTCGACGAAGTCGTCGGTGTTGCGGTCCACGACCACGTCCGCGCCCAGCTCGGTGGCCACCTTGGCCTTCTCCGGGCCGCCGACGACACCGATCACCCTGGCTCCGGCGGCCTTGGCGAGCTGGATCGCCGCGCTGCCGACCCCGCCGGCCGCGGCGTGCACCAGGACGGTCTCGCCGGGTTGCAACGCGGCCCGCCGGTGCAGCGCGAACCAGCCGGTCTGGTAACCGATGAACAGTGAGGCCGCCTCATCGTCGCTGAGGGAGGCCGGCGCGGGGAACACGGCGCCCTCGCGCATGAGCGCGTAGTCGGCGAACCCACCCGTGGGAAGTTCCGCGCTGCCGAGCACCCGGTCGCCGACGTTGACACCGGTGACTCCGTCGCCGACCTCGGTCACCTCGGCGCACAGCTCAAGGCCGGGGGTGAACGGAAGCGGCGGCTTGGACTGGTACTCACCCCGACACAGTAGAGCGTCGGGGAAATTCACCGCGGCGGCGCGTACCCGCACCAGCACCTGTGCGACCCCCGGACTCGGGGGATCCACCGTCTCGTAGCGCAGTACCTCACCTGGCTCGCCCATCTCATGGACCCGGAACGCGCGCACTATCGCCTCCGTTACTGGGATACCAACCGGTCGGTAGATCGTAGCACCCAGTGCTCTCCGGGGGTGAGGGCCCGTCTCCGTCCTAGAGCCACACCGGCGGGTGCGCCGGTCAGCGCACCACGGCCACCGGCCCCTCCGCGCCGTGCAGCACGGACTGGCTGACCGAGCCGAGCAGCAGCCCGGCGAACCCGCCACGGCCCCTCGTCCCCACCACGATCAGGTCCGCGGGGGTGCTCTCCTCCAGCAACGCCACGACGGGGTGCGCCCGGACCACGCGGCGCTCCACGGCCACCTCGGGGTGCCGGCTCCGCAGTTCGGCCAGCTCGGAGTCGAGCAGC
Source organism: Halostreptopolyspora alba (assembly GCA_003725585.1). Taxonomy (GTDB): domain Bacteria; phylum Actinomycetota; class Actinomycetes; order Streptosporangiales; family Streptosporangiaceae; genus Lipingzhangella; species Lipingzhangella alba. Next base: position 4,892 of record RJMB01000032.1, read on the forward strand.
CGCCGCGTCGACTCCTCCAGCGCGTCGTCATCGAACACGTCGGGCGGAACCGGCCCGATGGAGGACCCGAACGTCGCCACGGGCTGCCAGGCGCACACAGCGACGACCTCGGTGCCCTGTTTGGCCGCCTGGACAAACGCGAACTCGGCGGCGCGGCGCCCGGGATCGGAGCCGTCGACCCCGGCGACGATCCGCCCCTTGACCCCCTCGGCCGTCTCGTGCGCCTTCGGCAGCACCACAACGGGCACCGGGGCGTGCGCGGCCAGCTCGATGCCCACCGAACCGACGAAGGCCGCCGCCAGGCCACCCAGCCCGCGCGAGCCGATCACCACGGCCGCGGCGTCGGGCCGGGACGCTTCGGAGAGCAGCGCCTCGGCCGCGCGCTGCCGCACGAGACGCGTCTCGACCACCAGGTCGGAGAAGATCCGCTGGATCCAGTCACGCGCGTACTCCAGCAGCGCCCGCGCCTCGGCCTCACTGGGCGCCGGCGTGCTCGCGCTCGGCCGCACCAGACCGCTGAACGGGCCGTGCGACTCGGTCGGCGGCACCGCGATGACGATCCGAACGCCCAGGCCACGAACTGTCGCTTGGTACGCCGACCATTCGAGGGCGTACCGACTGGAGTCGGATCCGTCCACGCCGACGACCACCCAGCGTCGATCGGGCGCGCTGTCCATCTCGGCCTCGCTCCCTCGTCGCGCCACTCGTACGCGGACCGCCCGGCCACGGTCACCGTCCCAGCTTCGTGTTGTGAGGCGGCTTCCCCGAAGAAATACCCGAAAAACGCCACGCACGAATGTTCCCCTCTGGCCAGAGCACCGAAATGGCACCACCCGCGACACCCGGCGATGAACACGACCGGAGCCCGGCATGGATAAGCGACACGTATATCGCCCACGCGAACGGAGGCACAGGTGGCACCGGCGCCCATCTTCGTGGGCGAGCCGCCCCCGCCGCTGTTCGGGTGCGACCGCGTGGCCGCACCCCGCCGAACAAGAGCGAGGCCCGGGGATCCGCCCGAATCCCCGCATCCTTCGGCCGAGGGTTCGGGTCATGGCGGGCGCCCCACCTCCGCCTTCCCGTCGGGCGGACGTGTCACCCCCCGCCGTGACAGGTGACAGACACGACAGCGCGGGTCCTCGTTGACCCTTCCCGTAGCTACCGTGAGTGCCACCGACGGGCCGTGTCGACAGCGACAGGGGCGACGAACCGCCCCCACGGAAGTCACTCGTGCGAGCGGCGCCACCACACTCTCCACCGAAAACACGACCGCCCCGCACGGACACGCCCAAACATCCGCCCTATGCTCAGGAACATGACAATTCAGCGGATGGACCACGTCGGCGTCGTCGTCGACGACCTCACGGCCGCTATCGCGTTCTTCACCGAACTCGGTATGGAACTGGAGGGCGAGGCGCCGGTCGAGGGACGTTGGGTGGACCGTGTCGTCGGGCTGGACAACGTCCGAGTCGACATCGCGATGATGCGGACCCCGGACGGCCACGGCCGGCTCGAGCTGACGAAGTTCCACACGCCGACGGCGGTCAGCGCCGGGCCGGAGAACGCGCCGGCGAACACGCTGGGCATACGTCGCATCATGTTCGCCGTCGACGACATCGAGGACGTCCTCGCCCGCCTGCGCACCCACGGCGCCGAACTCGTCGGCGAGCTGGAGCGCTACGAGGACAGCTACCGGCTCTGCTACGTCCGCGGCCCCGAGGGCCTGATCATCGCGCTGGCCGAGCAGCTCGGCTGACGACCGCCGGTTCGTGACCAGTGGTTCCCGATCCCGCCCGGCTCCCGCCGCGACTCCGCCGCGCGGCGAGGCCAGAGCATCGAGCCGAGGTGATGGAGGCACGCACCGCACACCGGCACCGGTCCGCCCTCACCGTGACGGCCGAGGGGAGCACCGACTGAGAACACGGCGTCTGGCCGGGGGGATCGTGGCGGCGTAGACTCGGCGTGGGATGCATCAGGCAATGCGCTCCGAAGCCCCTGGCGGTTCGCCGCCGGGGGCTTCTTCATTGGTCATCGACCATCGTCAAAGGCGGCCAGCCTTCACCTCGGCCACGAACGCGTCCCATTCGGCGGCCGGGAACACGATATGGCCGTGCTCTGGGTACTGACTGTCGCGTACCGCAACCGTGCCGGGGACGTCGGCCACCTCGACGCAGTTTTGTGTCGTAGCACCCGAGTAGGACGACTTGCGGAATGTCAGGCCGTGGGATGTATCAGGCATGATGCCTCTCTACGGGAATGTCAAGCGGCTACGGATAATGGTTCGTGACTCGTCGGCAGGAAGCGCCTCAGCCTGCACGTAGTCATAGACCCGCTGATAATGCGTGATCTGTCCAGGTTTCTCCAGGTAAAGTTCCTCCGACATCACTTCCAAGTACACCACCGACAGGTCGGGCGGCGGGAAGTCCATGATGACGAACTGACCCGTCATCGCCTCGTGCGGCCCCCTGGCGATGGGCAGCACCTGAATACCGGTGTTAGGCCGCATGCTGGCTTCTAGGAGATACTCAATCTGATCGGACAAATCGGGAGTGACACGGTACAGCGCGGTCTCGTCGACCACTTCCCAGTAATCCCGCGGATCACCGCGATGGAGTACCTGCTTTCGAATCATGCGTGCCTCGAAACGGCGGTCGAGGTCCTCGCCGTGGAGGATGTTCTGACGCTGTGCCCGGATACGCACCTTAAGGTCGATCTCCTCATCGCTGAGTACGCGGCCGGAGCGCAGAACAGCGGCCGTGTATTCGGGTGTTTGGAGTAGACCGGGTACGAGTAGCGCGTCACCGACTGGCCCGGCGAGACCTCGACCACCGGCCTGCCCCTGGGTGCGGTCGTCTCCGGCGCCCCCTATGGGCTCACCGAGTTCGTCCTCGGGGTGCTGGTGCCCGACTGCGCACATGTCATCCATGACCAGGGTGACGAGGTCAACGTGTGGTTTCTCGGGCTCACGGACCGTTCGTGGGCGCTGGTGCGCTACACCGGCGACAACGAGTCCGACGTGCCCCAGTCCGGGCCGCGACGGCTACGGGGCGAGATCGAGACCGCCTATCGGTGGTGGGACAGCACCGGGTGTGGGTGGACGAGCCCGGACAGGTGGTTGAGGGAATGTTATAGCCCGAGGGATCTCAGGATCTTTACCATGGCCCTAGGAAACTGAGTGCAAGCAGGCCCCCGAGTAGTACTCGGGGGCCTGCTTGTGTCTGAGGTCAGATGAAGTCGCTGTGCTTGAGCGAGGAGACGAGCGCGGTCCATTCGGTGACACCAAACGTGAGGTGGCCGGCGCCGACATGTTGGCTGTCGCGGACGGCGACTTGCTTGGACAGCTCAGCAACTTCGACGCAGTTGTTGTTGTTGGGCTGGCTGTAGGAGCTCTTACGGAACTGGGAGTCGGAAACTGAGTGGTCCATGGTCTTACTCGATCATCTCTCGTAGTCGGTCGATAGTTTCGCCGGGTCGTAGCGCCGCGAGGCGTAGATGGTCACTGATCTGTCGGTACCGGGCCACCTCCTCATACTCCTCAAGATAGAGACCGTCAGTATCGGTCTCCAGATACACGAGCGGTGGATCTATTGGCGCCGCGAAGTCCATGATCACAAACGGCCCTGCCAGTCCCGGGTGGAGGTCCTCGGCTTGGGTTATTTGAATGGTGACGTGTGGATCCTCGGCTCGCCTGAGCAGGTGGGTGACCTGGCGTTCGAGGATCTCAGGGTACTTGCGCAGCCGATTGAGTGCCCCTTCGTCGAACACCGCCCACAGTTCGGGTGGATTCGCGTCGTCCAAGAGCTGTTGGCGCTCGGTTCGCGCCGCGATGTTGCGCTGTACCTCCGACGGTTTCGCCAGCGCGGCGCGAACCAACAGCTCCACATAGTCGGGGACCTGTAGTAGTCCGGGAATGACGAGGGGTTCCCAGGTGGTGATCTTTGCGGCTTCGGCCTCGAAGCCGACGTATTGGCCGGGGAGAACGTCGCGGTAGCGCGTCCACCAGCCTCGCACGTGGCTCTGTCGGCACAAGTCGAGGATCGCCTCGCGCTCGCGTGCGTCCTTCACCTCGCACGCGTCAAGGATCGCGGTGACCTCAGCGATCGTCGGCTTCTGCTTCTTGCCGATCTCGATGTTGTTGATGGTCGACCGGGGGATCTTCGTCCGGCGCGCGATCTCTTCGTACTTGAGGTCCACCTGCTTGCGAACCCTCGCGAGTTCGGAGCTGAGGCGTCGCCGTCGCACGGTTGGGCTGTATCGGTCGGTCATCGCCACCCCCTCATGATGCTGGGTTGATCGTAGGCCCCTGAGCTACAGAACCAGACAATCGGGATATCAAGAACTCTATGATTGGAAATCAAGTCTTTGTCTTGTGGAATGACTTGAAAACTTGATTTCCAACTTACAGGATGTGGGTTAACCAACTCAGTTCCCAGGCCGGCTGTCTTGGCCGGCTCGACCCTTGGGGGACCTATGCGACACCTGTCCCTGTTCGTGGGTGCGGTGACGCCGATACTGGCCAGCTATGCCGAGCGTCGCGCCGCCCGCCCTGCCCCGACCCGCAGCCGTGCCCGTGTTCGTGCCACGGCCCGAGTGCGTCCCTACGCCCCGCCCATCCCGGTCACCGAGGCCCCGCCGGCCTACGAAGTGGCCCCGCAGGCGGCCCTGGTGCGGCCCTACGTCCTCGATGAGAACCACTGCGCCCGGCGGCGGGCCGAACACCGGGCCACCGCCCCGGCGCGGGCGCACCGCCCGCGCCGGGGTGTGGTCCTGCGCCTCGACCGCGACGCCACCGGGCACGCCGGTGCGGAGACCCCACCAACCCCACCAGCGCCATCGGCCACGCCGGACGCCCCGGAGACCACCCCACCGGCGAGGCTGACACTGACGGGAGTGACCAAATGACCGCGCGCACGCCGGGATCCTCGTCATTGGCGCACGAGGCCGAACCGTTGGTCACGGTCAAGGAGGTCGCCGCCCTGTTGCACGTGTCCACCGAGACCGTGCTGACCTGGGTGCGCACCGGGCGGCTTGCCGCCATCCGCACCCCGGGGGGCCATCCCCGGTTCCACGCCTCCCAGATCCGGGCGCTCCTGCACCCTGGGGAGCACACCGCAGAGGAGGGCCAGGAGTGAGCCGGTGCGCCCGGGGCGCCACCCTGTGGCAGCCCCATCCCGACGAGGTGGCCCTGACCGATGCCCGTCCTCGGGCGATCACGCTGCAACTGGCCCCCGGCTTCGAGGTGGAACTGTGGCCCGGCGACACCGACCACGACACCCAGCTCGCCTGGCTGGACACCGTCGCGGAGCACCTCCACACCGCACGGCAACTCATGGTTGAGCACGACACCCCCGAGAACCCGGGGGTGCACCCCACCAACACCGGCCCGAGCACGGCCACGACCTACTGCGAGATCCGCCAAGTGGCCGACATGGCCCACCTTCGCGCCTGGGCCGCCGCCAAGGGGGTGGCCGTCCACCGGCGCGGGGAAACCCTGGAGGGCCATCCCATCCACAGCGCCACCCGCGGGGTCACCACCCTGGTCTGCGTGGCACCCACCCCCACCGCCACCCCACCCCCGGTGGTGTGGCGCAGCCCCACCGAGCACTAACCCCAAACCCCCACCCACCCCCGCGTGGCCGTGCCACCCCCGAACCCGACACGGCCACGCGGGACCCGAACCCGGCCCCGGGAAACCGAGAATCGCCGGGCATGTGGCGCCGAGGACTGGCACGCTCCCCATAGCGACGGAGAGAAGGAGCTTCCCAATGCCCAGTCGGCAGTCCCCCTGGCCCCCGCGTGACGACACCGCGAAAGTCCTGCTCGACCTCTACGACGCGAAGATCCTCGAGTACCACTGCGACGAGCACACCGAACACGGGCACACGTACCGGATCACGACCGCGCACGGATACGAGGTCACACTGACCCCCGACGAGGTCACCATGTTCGCCCTGGGCGCCCACGCCGCCTACTTCGCCCAGACCCTGCAGTACCCCCCATCAGCGGAGGTCGTGGACGAACGGATAGCCGCACGAAAGGAGACGTCCCACGACTGAGCCGGCCGCGCGAAAGCGCGCCCCCGACCGTCACGAGTGGGACGCCTCGTTGCGCGGTGGACCACTCCTCCACCGCCGAGCGGGGCCGACCCCCGAACACCCTCGGCCCGGGGAGCGCACCCCTGAGGTGACCGAGGGCCGATTCCGAACACGCTCACTGCTGTACTACGTTGTGTAGTATACGGCGTGTGCGTGGTTCCGAGGTTCGCCGGAGGTGCCCGTGGTCGAGGGACTGACCACTACCATCCAGCTCGCGTCGCTGGCCATGGCGGCGTGGTGTCTGGTCTCGGTGTTGCGGAACCAGCCCATGGTCGTCCCGCACCTCGTCGGTATCGGCCTGCTCTGGCTGCTGCTCCTCGGGCAGGGCGTGGTCTCTGCCGTACAGGCCACGAACGACACGCGCCCGGCCGAGACCGCCGTTTTCGTCAGCTACCTGGCCACCGTCATCCTCATTCCGCCGGCGTGCGCGGTGTGGGGGCTGGCGGAACGCAGTCGTTGGGGCCCCGCTGTGATCGCGTTCGCCTGCCTCATCCTGCCGGTCATGATGGTGCGGCTCGAACAGACCTGGGACCCCACGATTGTCTGATCCCCCCGCCACACGCAGCGGACCGGGCCGGGTCCTGGTCGCGGTCTACGCCGTCTTCGCGCTGGCCGCCACCGCCCGCGCCACCGTCCAGATCGCCACCCGGTTCGAGGAGGCGCCGCTGGCCTACCTCCTCTCGGCCCTGGCCGGTGTCGTCTACATCGTCGCCACCGTGGGCCTCGCCCGGGGCGACCGCGCGTCGTACCGCGTGGCGGTGGCCTCCTGCACCGTGGAACTCGTGGGGGTGCTGCTCGTGGGCGGGCTCAGCGTGGTGGACCCGGCGGCGTTCCCCGACGACACCGTCTGGTCCCGGTTCGGCAGTGGCTACCTCTACGTTCCGTTGGTCCTGCCGGTGGTGGGGCTGCTGTGGTTGCGCCACGTCGCCCGGATCCGAAGTTCCCACGTCACCAACGAAACTTCCTGACCCGCCCGGTCACGCTGGTATAGCCTGGCGGCCATGGCACAGCAGCAGCCCCCGGTCCCGGTGGTCGTCTCCGCCGACTGGCTCAACGAGCACCACGGCCTCGGCACCCCCCTGGTGACGGCCGACGTTCGGTGGTATCTCGACGGCCGGTCCGGGCACGCCGCCTACGTCACGGGGCACCTGCCCGACGCGGTGTTCGTCGACATGGACACCGACCTCGCCGGCCCCGAATCGGCCGACGGTGGCCGACACCCGTTGCCCGACCCGGAGGCGTTCGCCACCACCCTCGGAGACCTCGGTATCGGCGACGACACCACCGTCGTCGCCTACGACGACTCCGGGGGATCGACGGCGGCACGGCTGGTCTGGATGCTGCGCGTACTCGGCTCGCCCGCGGCGCTGCTCGACGGCGGGATCCAGGCGTGGACCGGCCCGCTGGAGACCGGCCAGGTGGCCCTACGGCCACGGCACCGGACCCCCATCCCCTGGCCCGGCGACCGCATCGCCGACACCGACACCGTGTGGGATCGGCTCGGCGACCCCACACACCTGCTGCTGGACGCGCGGGCGCGCGAACGCTACACGGGAGAGTCCCCCGCCCCCGTCGACCCCCAACCCGGGCACATCCCCGGCGCGCACAGCGCCCCGTGGCAACGCAACCTCACCGACGACGGTTACCTGGCCCCTCCGGAGGTACTGCGTGAACGCTACGGCGCGCTTGGCGCCGACACCGCACGGTCCGTCACGGCCTACTGCGGATCCGGTGTCACCTCCTGCCTCGACCTGCTCGCCCTGGAACACGCCGGGATCACCGGCGCCCGCCTCTATCCCGGATCGTGGGGGGCGTGGGCCAGCGGCCCCGACCGCCCGGTCGAGACCGGACCCGCGCGACACTGAGGGCGCCGCCGGCCGAGAGCGCCCCGGCACCCCCACAAGGCCCGGGTGCCCCCACCTGTGACGCACGCGCCGCCCAACAGGTTTCTGGGCTGGCCACGATCGGCCCGGCTTTCCCACCCGCGAACCGAGCCCGATAGTCTCTGACCACTGACGGGCGTGTCGTGGACCGCGGGAACGCGCGGGCGAGGCCAACGCGAAGTGAGGCGTGCCAGTGGAACTGTTGCTTTTGTTGATCATCGGGGGCCTGATCGCCTTCCTGATCTACCTCTGGCGTTCGAAGCGCCCGTCCTCCCGCAGCGCGTCACCCCCGCCACCCACCCCGCAGGACCCGTTCGCGCCGGGCCACGAGACCCAGGGCGACCCCCGCACCCTCAAGGCCGGCGACATGCTGGACTTCGGCACCGAGCGCACCTGGATCCGCGGCACCCTCCGGCTGTCCGAGGGCGGGTACACATGGGCCGAGCACTTCCTGGAGGTCGACGACAGCAAACGCTGGCTGTCGGTCGAGACCGACCCCGACATCCAGATGGTGCTCTGGAAGGGGCGTCCCGAGCTCGAACTCACCCCGCACAGCGACACCATCGACTTCGAAGGGGTGCGGTACCGGCTGGTCGAGCGTGGCTCAGCCTCGTACCGCTCCGAGGGAACCACCGGGCTGCCGGCCCAGGGCGGTATGGACTACGCCGACTACAAGGGACCCAACGACGCGCACCTGGCGTTCGAGCGGTTCGACCACGGCCGCTGGGAGGCCGCCACCGGAAGCACGGTGCCCAACGGCAGCTTCACGATCTACCCGGGGGGCTGACCGATGCGCGCCGGGATCCGCGCGCCGTTCGTCGACACTCGTGCCGCCGATCTCACCTGGACACTCGACCACCCTCCGATCGAGCCGCTCGCGACACGGGCCGTGCGCGTGGGCGGCGCCCTTGTCGAGTTCCGCGTGCTCGGAGCCTCCCACCAGGTGCGCGCGGGAATCCCCGGCGAGGGTTCGGGTGAGCTGCTGGAAACCGTGGCCTGCCTGCCCGATGAGGCGGGCACCCTGCCGCGACGCACCACCACCCCGGTGTCCGACACCGTCGGGTACCGGTTCACCTCCACCGTCGAGGCACTCGCACCGGAGGAGTTCCGGGCGCGTGTCCGACGACTGACCGCCGAAGTCAACGAGAACCCGCACAGCTTGGCCGCCACGTTCCCGGGAGACCCCCTCGCCGTGACCGCCATGGTGGCCCACACCCCGCCAGAGCCGCACGCGACGCTTGGCTGGCGCACCTGGCACGCCTACCCCCAGAGTGGTGAACTGGTGACGACGACCTCGGTAGCGCTCCGGCGGACCCACCCCCGCGATCTGAGGACGGCCCCATGAAAGACAATTACCCACCCGAGCCAGGGCACGCCGGCGAGGACCAGAGGCGCGTGATCACCGGCGTGGTCATCATCGCTCTCATCGTGTTGTTCTTCCTGCTGGTCGCGAGCTGTTCCGCCAGCGCTGACGACGACGATGACGGAGGAGGAGGTGGTTTCTTCTTCTTCGGTGGCGTGGGGGGCGGCACCAACAGCGGCGTGGGAAGCGACAACCGGGGCGGCGGCCCCGGGTTCGGCAAGTAGCTCCTCCCACCCCACCCCACCCGAGCAGCCACAGCGCCCCAAGGCCCCGACGGCGGGCCGACCGTGCCGTCGTCACGGTCACCGCGGCACCACCGGACACACACCGCGCGCGGTGACAACCGAACACCCTCACCCCCACATCCGAGAAGCGAGCAGACGTGAACACAGAAATCCTCGTCAACTCCGGCGCCGCACTCGCCTACGGCGTGGCCGGCATGCTGGTCATGATCCTGGGCTACCTGCTGGTGGACCTCGTCACCCCGGGACGTCTCCACAGGCTCATCTGGGAGGAGCAGAACCGCAACGCGAGCCTCATCCTCTCGGCCAACACCCTCGGCGTGGCGATCATCGTCGTCACCGCCATATTCGCCAGCGAGGTGGGTCTGGCCATCGGGTTGATGACCACGGTGATCTACGGGGTACTCGGAGTACTCATGATGACGGGCTCGTTCCTGCTCATCGACCTGCTGACTCCCGCCAAGCTGAGCACCGTGCTCAGCGGCACCCACCTGCACCCGGCCACCTGGGTGAACGCGTCGGCGCACGTCTCGGTCGCGGCGGTCATGGCAGCGGCGATCTCCTGATGACCGAACCGCCCACCTCCACTGAGGAAGCGGGTCAGCCCCGGACGAGACTCCCCGTCCCGCCGCGGCTGGCCCGCTTCCTCATTCTGGTCGCGGTCTTCATCTGCGCCGCGTGCGGCCTCGTCTACGAGCTGGCGCTGGTCGCGATCGGCAGCTACCTGTTGGGTGACACCATCACACAGGCGTCGGTGGTGCTGTCGGTCATGGTGTTCGCGATGGGGATCGGCTCCCTGATCTCCAAGCGGTTGCAACCGCGACCGGCGCTGGCGTTCGCTGTGATCGAGGGGCTGCTGTCGCTCATCGGCGGGCTGTCCGTGCTGCTGTTGTACGCGGCGTTCGCGTGGTTCTCGCTGTACGGGCCGGCGCTGGTGGCGCTGGCGTTCGCGATCGGTGTGCTCATCGGAGCGGAGATCCCGCTGCTGATGACCCTGATCCAGCGCATCCGCAGGCAGGACGCCTCCATCGCGGTCGCCGACCTGTTCGCGGCCGACTACGTGGGCGGCCTCATCGGCGGGCTGGCGTTCCCCTTCCTGCTGCTGCCGCTGTTCGGGCTGCCGAAGGGCGCGCTCACGGTCGGCGCCCTCAACGCGGTCGTGGGTGTCGCGGTGGTGCTGTGGCTGTTCCGCGACGACCTGGGAACCCGGGTGCGGCTGCTGCTGAGCGGCGGACTGGCCGTGGTGCTCGTGCTGCTGACGCTGACCCTGTTCGCGTCGGACCGGTTCGAGCTCAGCGCGCGCCAGGCCCTCTACCGCGACCCGGTCGTGCACGCCGAACGCACCGACTACCAGGAGGTCGTGGTCACCGAGTCGATCGACGGCGAGGACGTGCGCCTCTTCCTGAACGGAGATCTACAGTTCTCCTCCCTGGACGAGTACCGCTACCACGAGTCGCTGGTGCATCCGGCCATGGCCGGGGAACGCGGTGACGTGCTGCTGCTCGGCGGCGGCGACGGCCTGGCGCTGCGCGAGATCCTGCGTTACGACGACGTCGACAGCGTCACACTGGTGGACCTGGACCCCGAGGTCATCGAACTCTCCCGGACCGACCCGACCATACGGGAGCTGAACGAGGACTCGCTGCGCGACCCCCGGGTCAACGTGGTGACCGCGGACGCGTTCAACTGGCTACGCGAGAACGGGCGACAGTTCGACGTCGTCATCGGCGACCTCCCCGACGGCCAGAACGTCTCCACCTCCAAGCTCTACACCGTGGAGTTCTACGCGCTGGTGCGCGAGGCCCTGACCCCCGGTGGCCGCGCCGCCATCCAGGCCGGGTCGCCGTACTTCGCCCCGGACGCCTACTGGAGCGTGGGCAACACGCTTGAAGAGGCGGGCCTGCCCAACACCGCCTACAACGTGGACGTGCCCAGCTTCGGCAACTGGGGGTTCTTCCTCGCCTCCGCCGACGGGGCACCCGAGCTCGAACTCCCCGAGGACCACCCGAAGCTCGAGTTCCTCGACCGCGACGTGCTGCGCGCCGCGCTCGTCTTCCCCGATGACCGCACCCCCGAAGAGGACCCTCAGGCGTCCAGCCTGCTGCACCCGCACATCATCAACTACCACCAGAACGGTTGGCGAGGATACTAGGTTGTGCTCCTTCGAAGCGCGGCACGGCCGCGCTTCGGAGGCTCTGGGCCGGGGTGCGGTCCGTGCCGCGGAGCGGATGAGGGGTGGGAACCCCCGTTGTGTGTCGCGTCACCCCTCGGGGTATGTGGACAGGCACCCCGACAGCTCTCGCCGGGCACCGAACACGGCGGGCCGCACGGCACCGCAGCGTCTCGAAACCCCGGCTATACGGTGTCTCACCACGCTTTTACCCGCGAAGCGCATCATTGGGTAGGCAGAAAGTAAGAGAAGATCCCAGCGGGTGACGATTCCGGAGGATTTGATGAGCGCGAGCGACCACACCAGCGGTGGCCGCGAGGAGGGGCGTCAGGACACCGTCCAGCCCGCCCCGGGACCACAGCCCCAGTGGGCTGCGGCCGACGGTGGCACACAGGTGTTCAGCGCGACCCCGGGACCGCCGCAGCCACCCGAAGGAGGGCACGTCCCCAACGGGCCGGGCGGGGGCGCCCACCCCGGGGGCCAGGCCGGCACCAGCGGCTACGCGTCCGCCGGTGGGCCGGGGGGTTTCGGTCCACCTCCTCCACCCCCCGGAGCGGCGACACCCGCTCCCGCCCCGCCCCCCGGCAACAACGGGCCACGCGGCCGGGTGCTGTTCGTCGCCGCGGTCACCGCGCTGATCACCAGCCTGATCGTGGGTCCGGCCACGGCGCTGCTGGCGCTACACCTCACGGGCTCCGGGCAGCCACTCAGCTCGCTCGGGGAGGGCCAGGCGAGCTCCAGATCCACCGGCGATGTCAGCGAGGTCGCCGACAAGGCGCTGCCCAGCGTCGTGTCCATCCAGGTCGGCGAAGGGGGCGGCAGCGGCGTCGTCATCAGCTCCGACGGCCAGATCCTGACCAACGCGCACGTCATCCGGGCTCAGGGGGAGGACGAAGCGATCCGGGTCCAGTTCAACGACGGGGAGGAGGCCGAGGCGGAGCTCCTCGGCGCCGACCCCGTCTCGGACCTCGCCGTCGTGCAGGCCGAAGGGCAGAGTGGTCGCACCCCGGCGGTGTTCGGCGACTCCGACAAGGTCGAGGTGGGGGCGGACGTCGTCGCCATCGGTTCCCCCCTGGGGCTGTCGGGAACCGTGACCTCCGGCGTGGTCAGCGCGCTCGACCGCCCCGTGAACACCGGCATCGTGGAGCAGCAGCCCGACGAGGAGAGCGAGGATGAGCAGGCGCCCATCCCCGGTTTCCCGTTCGAGGATCCCACCGATCCGGAGTCAGAGCAGCAGCCACAGGCGCAGACGTCGCGGGTCATCAACGCCATCCAGGCCGACGCGCCGATCAACCCCGGCAACTCCGGCGGGCCGTTGGTGAACATGAACGGTGAGGTGATCGGGATCAACACGGCCATCGCCGGCTCAGGCAACCAGATGGGCACCTCAGGCTCGATCGGTCTCGGGTTCTCCATCCCGATCAACCAGGCGCAGCCCATCGCCGAGCAGCTGGTGACGGAGGGACAGGCGGACTACGCCGCCATCGAGGCCACCATCACCGGGACGAGGGACGCCAGCGGAGCTGAGATCGTCGAGGTCGCCGAGGACGGAGCCGCCGAGCAGGCCGGCCTCGAGGAGGGCGACGTCATCACCGAGGTCGAGGGTGAAGAGATCAGCGACCCCGACAAGCTGATCGCGACGGTGCGCTCCCACCAGCCTGGTGACACGATCACCATCGGCTACGAGCGCGACGGCGACACCGACGAGGTCGACGTGACGCTGTCCGCGCAGTCGGCGGAGAGCATCGGAAACTAGCGACCACCGCGACGGACCGACCCGTCCCGGCCCGTCGCGGCGATGCCGTGCCCGCCTCGTTCCGGGGGATGCGAGGCGGGCGCGGTCGTTCCCACCGCCATCCGGGTGACCGCCGCTCCCCACGACCGGGGCGGGGAACCACCCTCGCGATCGGCACTCGGGCTCCGTGGTGCCCAGCCCACGGGCGCGGCGCGGGTCCCGACCTTCCCGAGACCGTCACCCCCACGGGACACCGCGGTGTGAGCCGGCCCGCGAGACCGCGGCGCACGCCCCCACAGGCGCGTCACTCCGGCGGCCGCGCCCAGTACTGACCCGCCCCGCTGTCGGACCGGCCCGGCTCCTCACCACCCGGGCGCCCCGGACCGCCATCCTCGGGTCGCTCCTCCGGGAGCGCGAACCCGACGACCGCGCCGCCGTCCTCGCGGTTGTGGGCGAACACGTCACCCCCGTGCTCCCGGGCGACCTCCTGCACCATGGACAGCCCGAGCCCGGATCCGGGCAGGCTGCGCGCCGAGGTGGCGCGGTAGAACCGTTCGAACACGTGCTCCAGTTCGGCGGGGTCGAACCCCGGTCCGCGGTCGCGCACCTCGACCCGCCCCTCCCGGACGACGACCTCGATCGGCGTGGTGCCCTCGGCGTCGAACTTCGCCGCGTTCTCCACCGGGTTGGCGATGGCGCGCTCCAGTGCCTGCGGCCGACCGCGCACGGCGGTCCCGTCGGCGTCGACGACGACGTCGCGACCGGTGCGTCGGCGCGCGCGGTCGGCGGCGTGCTCGGCCACCTCACCCAGCGCCACGTGTTGCCACGGCTCGTTCTCGCGCCGCTCGGTGGCCAGCTCCACCAGCTCGTTGACCAGGTCGGTAAGCTCGCGTGTCTCACCCTGCAGGTCCTCCACCAGCTGCTCCCTGGCCTCCGGGGAGAGTCGGTCGAAGCGCCGCATGACGCTGACGTTCGTCCGCAGGCTGGTGAGGGGGGTGCGCAGTTCGTGCGAGGCGTTCTGCACCAGGCGGTGCTGCTCCTCCCGCGCGGCGGCGAGGCGCTCCAGCATGGTGTTGAACGCCTTACCGAGCCGCCCCACCTCGTCGCCGCCGGCCCGCTCGCCGTCCTGGGCGCCGAGGTCGAGGCGTCCGGTGGAGCTCACGTACTCCGCGGTCTCGGTCAGCCGCACCAGCCGACCGGTGACGCGTCTGCCCACGAGCCACCCGGCGAGCCCCGCTCCGGTCAGCACCACCAGGGCGACCCAGAACATCTGTAGGGCGAGCCGGTCGAGAAGCTGCTCCACCGGGGACAGCCGCTGGCCGACCTGGATCGCTCCCCTGCCGTCCCCGATCGACACGGTGGCGATCCGGTACTGCTCGTCGTTGGCGGTGTCCTCGCGGGTGCGCACCACGCCGGGCGCGGACTCGGCCGCCACATCGCGGTCCTCGACCTCGACCGGGAGCGGCTCGGGCTCGTCACGGTTGGTGACTGGCACCGTGACTCCCCCGTCGGGCGCGACCCCCTGGAACGTGAACGTGTCCGAGTGCACGAAACTGAGTGTTCCCTCGTCGGGGGGCTGGTGCGGCCGCTCGCGCAGGTCACTCGCGATCCCCTCGACCGTGGTGTCGAACTCCTCCTGCGCGTCGGCACGCACCAGGAACGCCGCGGTGTTGTAGGCGAGGGCCCCCACGAGGACCACGACGGCCGCGGCGACGAGCGCGAACGACACCGCGAACTTGGTGCCCAGCCGCAGCTCCGACCACGACCGCCAGGCCGGAAGCCGCGACCGGCGTGCCTTGGCGTTCGGTGTCCGCTCCGTCATCTCGACCGTCGCACAACGGCTCTCACTGGGTCGTCTGGGGCCGCAGGGTGTAGCCCACCCCACGCACGGTCTGGATCAGCGTGGGCGTACCCTCGGGCTCGATCTTGCGGCGCAGGTAGCTGATGTAGACCGCGAGGTTCTTGGACTCGGGGCCGAAGTCGTAGCCCCAGATGCGGTCGTAGATCGTGGGGTGGTCGAGCACGATTCCCGCGTTCCGGGCCAGCAGCTCGAGCAGGTCGAACTCGGTCTTGGACAGTTCCACCTCGGTTCCGCCGCGCCACACGCGGCGCGCGCCGGGGTCCAGCCGCAGGTCGCCCACCTGGATCGGGGGTTCGGGACGGCCGTCCTCGGTGACCGGGGCGGCGCGGCGCAGCAGCGCCCGCAGCCGGGCGAGCAGCTCGTCCAGCTCGAACGGTTTGGGCAGGTAGTCGTCGGCCCCGGCGTCCAGGCCGGCCACCCGGTCGGAGGTCTCAACACGCGCGGTGAGCATCAGGATGGGGGTACGGTCACCTTCGGCCCGCAGCACCTGGCACACCCCGAGCCCGTCCACGTTGGGCATCATGATGTCGAGAACCAGCAGGTCCATCGGTTCGGAGTGCGCGGCCGCCAGCGCCTGCACCCCGTCGTTCGCGGTCCGCACCTCGTAGCCCTCGAGTTGCAGTGCCCGTTCGAGGGAGTCCCGGATGGCACGGTCGTCGTCGGCGACGAGCACACGAGACGCTGAGCTGCTCATGGGACCATCCTGGCCTACGCGGGTTAGCCGACGGTTAGAGAACACGAGTGTCCCCGTTAGACACCCGTGTCCCTCGCCCTCGGTGGGTAATGGTAGGGGACGGGTGCGTCCGCCCGCCTCGGTCCTCCCCGCCGGCTCAGGCGGTGCGCGGTTCGGCGCCCTCCATCTCGGCCGCGTTCGTGCCCGGCAGGCCGCGGCGGGCGCCGCTTCCCCGGCGGTCGGCGGGAACCACGAGGGGGGTGTGCGACTCCGGGTCCGTGATGACCTGGACGGGCAGCCCGAAGACCTCCTCGACCAGTTCGGCGGTGACCACGTCCGAGGGCGCCCCCTCGGCGACCACCTGGCCGTCCTTCATCGCGATCAGATGGCTGGCGTACCGGCATGCGTGGTTCAGGTCGTGCAGCACCGCCACCAGCGTGTACTCGCTTTCCGCGTGCAGCTGGGCGCACAGGTCGAGCACGTCCATCTGGTGGGCGATGTCGAGGTAGGTGGTGGGCTCGTCGAGAAGCAGCAGCGGGGTCTGCTGGGCCAGCACCATGGCCAGCCACACCCGCTGTCGTTGGCCACCGGACAGCTCGTCGACGACCCGGTCGGCCAGCTCGCGCACACCGGTGGCGTCCATGGCCTCGTCGATGACGCGCTCGTCCGTGCGCGACCACTGCTTCAGGAACTTCTGGTGCGGGTAGCGCCCACGCGCCACCAGGTCGGCGACGGTGATGCCGTCCGGCGCCACCGAGGACTGCGGGAGCAGTCCGAGCCGGCGCGCCACCTCCTTGGACGGGTAGGAGCCGATGAGCCGGCCGTCGAGGTGGACGGCGCCCGCCGCGGGCTTCATCATCCGCGACAGCGCGCGCAGCAGGGTGGACTTGCCGCAGGCGTTGGGTCCGACGATCACGGTGAACGAGTTGTCGGGGATGCTGATCCCCAGATTCCGGGAGATGACGCTCTGGTCGTAGGCCAGCGTCAGGTTCTCCCCCCGTAGCCGCGACGGTTCGGACATGGGCGCTCCTCGGCGTTGCTCGTCGTCGGGGCCGGCCACACGCCGCCCCCGGTAGAGGCTACTTCGGAGTGGATTCCCCCGGAAGGGGCGGGGGTCGGTGTGGCCAGGTGGCCGTGGTCACGGTGCTCCTTCTCCCGGCCCCACACGGCGGGTGTTCCGCCCCACGGCCCGTGGCCGTGGGGCGGGTCCGGGGGCCACGGTGTCGGCACCGCGGGTTCGCCGGTCAGCTGTGGCGACCGCCGTCCTGTCCGGACAGGCGCTCGACCACCCGCGCGAGCGCGGAATGGTCGGCGTCGCCCTCGCCCGAGGCGATGAGTGTGCCCAGGAACTGCCGGACGAGCGCCGTCGTCGACAGGGCCACGCCCGCCTCGCTGCCGGCCTCCAGCGCGATGCCGAGGTCCTTGTGGTGCAGCCGGGCCTTGAACCCGGGCTCGTAGTTCGCGTCGAGCATGCGCTGGCCGTGCACCTCCAGGATCCTGCTGCCGGCCAGTCCGCCGAGCAGCGCCTCGCGCACCCGCGCCGGGTCGACGCCGCTGCGCTCCGCCAGGGTCAGCGCCTCGGCCACCGCCTGGATCGTCCCGGACACCACGACCTGGTTGGCCGCCTTGGCGACCTGGCCGGCCCCGCTCTGTCCGATAAGGGTGATCGTGCTGCCGAGCGCGGAGAGGATCGGCCGGGCACGCGTGAAGTCGGCCTCGTCACCACCCACCATGATGGTCAGCGCGGCGTCGACGGCCCCCTTCTGGCCGCCGCTGACCGGGGCGTCGAGCATGCGCACCCCCCGCTCGGCGAGGGTGGCGGACAGCTCCCGGGTCACGCCCGCCGAGATGGTGCTCATGTCGATGAGCATCCCGCCCTCACGCAGGGCGCTGGCCACCCCGTTCTCGCCCAGGACCACCGTGCGGACGTCGGGGGCGTCGGGCAGCATCACGATAACGACGTCGGCGTCGGTGGCCGCCGCGGCTGGGCTGCTCGCGGGGGTGGCGCCCGCGTCGACGAGCCGGTCGACCGCCTGGCGGCTGCGGTTGTGCACGGTCACGCTGTACCCGGCCGAGACCAGGTTGCGCGCCATGGGTTCGCCCATGATGCCCAGACCAACGAAACCGACCCGCGTTTGGCCGGGGAGGTACTCGGCTGCGCTCACTTGCGTGTCCCCTTTCGCTTTCCTCGTCGTGGGCGGCGTCGCGTTCGCCGGTGGTCAGCGTATGCGGTGCGGGGCGCACGTCGGGTGAGGCGGGGGGGGGGACGGTGGTCTCACTCGTGTCCCGGAGTGGGGTGCGGTGGGTCGCTGGCGCGCAGTGACTCCAGCAACCGGTTCAGCGCGGCGACCGTGTCACTGAGGTCCCGGGAGTCCTCGGAGCGGGCGAGCCACAGTGCGGCCTCGTTCATCGCCCCCGAAAGAAGGTGGATGAGAGGGGTCACCGGCTGCTCCGCTATGATCCGGTGCTCGACGAGTTCGGTGAGGATCTCGGTCAGGTGCCGCTCGGAGGCGGCCTCGTCCATGGCGCGCCACTCGCTCCAGCCCAGGACCGCCGGACCGTCGACGAGCATGATCCGCTGCACCTCGGTTTCGGCGCTCGCGGCGAGAAACGCCGCGCACCCGGAGGTCAGTCGTGTCCACGGGTCCGGTGCCGACTCCGCGACCGCCGCGACCCGCTTCCCGACGTCGTGCTGCACCTCGGTGATCACCGCCCGGAACAGCTCCAGCTTGCTGCCGAAGTGGTGGTAGAGCGCGCCTTTGGTCACGCCGGCGCGCTGGGTGAGCTCCGTCAGGCTCACCGCGCTGTAGCCCTTGGCCGCGAACAGTTCCCTCCCCGTGGCCACCAGCTCTCGCCTGGTCGCTTCGCGCTGCTGTGCCTTGGTCCGGTGCGCGGCCGTGTCCGCCCGCCGGTCGTCCGTCATCGGGGCGCCCCGCCCTCCTTTTGACATACCGATGGTACGCGTCTAGTTTAAAACACATACCAACGGTACGCGTCTTCTCCGAGTTGTGAGGTACCCATGAGCCTGACCAGCTTCTATCCGGTAATCTGCACCCGCCACGTGGCCGAGACCAGGGAGTTCTACGGTCGGTACTTCGGCTTCGATACGGTGTTCGACGCCGACTGGTACGTCAGCCTGCGCCGACCCGACCCACCGTCCTACGAGCTGGCGATCCTGGACCACACCCACGCGACCCTCCCCGAGAACCACCGAACCCCCGTGTCCGGGTTGCTGTTGAACTTCGAGGTGGCCGACGTCGACGCCGAGTACCAGCGGTTGGTCACCGAGGGTGAGCTTTCCCCGGAGCTACCGCTACGCAGTGAGGACTTCGGCCAGCGGCACTTCATCGTCGCCGACCCCAACGGAGTCCTCATCGACGTCATCACGCCCATCGCTCCCACAGCGGAGTTCACCGCGCACTACGTGTCCTAGCGACGCGGCGTGGCGAACGCCCACCCACCGGGCTCCCCACAGCGATGCGACGACACTCCAACCGGGAGCCCAACGGCCTATCTCCGGACGATCCGCGGCGGTTCGAAGGCGCGGACCGGGGGTGGGTCGCCCTCGTGGGCCCGCACCTCGACCAGGACGTGCCCTCCCGTGCACCCCTGGGCCAGCCGGGAGGTCCCGATGTCGGCGGTGAGCACGTTCGGGTTGCCGTGGGCGCACGTCACATCGGGAGCCGAGGGGTCGAACCAGGTGCCGGTGGACAGCTGCGCCACCCCCGGCCGCAGCGCGTCGCTGACCACGACGCCGGCCAGGCACGAGCCACGGTCGTTGTACACCTCGACGATGTCGCCCGGTGAGAGCCCACGGGAGTCGGCGTCCGCGGGATGCAGCCGGATCGGTGCGCGCCCCCCGATCTCGGCGGAGCGACTGTGCGCTCCCATGTCCTGCTGGCTGTGGAGCTTGGTGCCGGGCTGGTTGGCCAGGAGCAGCAGCGGCCACGCTCCCGAGCGCGGCGACCCGGGCCACTCCTCGGCGGGAAGCCACACCGGGTGGCCGGGGCACTCCGGGTAGCCGAACCCGGCGATCGTCTCGGAGTACAGCTCGATCCGGCCACTCGGGGTGTCCAGCGGGGCGGAGCCGGGGGCACGCCGGAAGTCGGCGAGCACCGAGCTCGGGTGCGTCCGGCCGGGCAGGTCCACCGCGCCCGCGTCCCAGAACTCCGCGAAGGTCGGTGGCCGGTCCCGCTGCCCGGACCGCCACACCTCGTACATGTGCCGCAGCCACTCGGCCGACGTCCGGCCCTCGGTGAACGCGTGCCCCACACCGAGCCGCCGGGCCAGCTCGGCGTAGGTGTCGTACTCGTCGCGCGCCCGAGCGTGCGGGGAGACGGCGCGGGGCGCCGCGCGCAGCCGCAGATCGCCCTGGCTGGCGACGATGTCGTCGCGCTCCAGAGCGGTGGTGGACGGCAGCACGATGTCGGCGTGCCGGGCGGTCGCGGTCCAGTGCGTCTCGACCACGAGCACGGTCTCTGGCCGGGCGAAGGCACGGGACAGCCTCGCGAGGTCCTGGTGGTGGTGGAACGGGTTCCCGCCCGACCAGGCCACGAGTCTGACGTCGGGGTAGTGGCGGTGCTCACCGTTGTACTCGTAGGGCTGGCCGGGGGCCAGCAGCATGTCGGCGACCCGCGCGACGGGGATGAACGAGTTCACGGGATTGCCGCCCTGCGGGAGGCGGGGAAGCCCGGCGGGGGTGGCGCCGCCGCCGTACCGGCCCGTCGATCCGTAGCCGGCGGCGAATCCCCCACCGGGAAGCCCGATCTGGCCGAGGCAGGCCGCGAGCGCGATGCCGGCCCACAGTGGCTGCTCGCCGTACCGGGTGCGCTGCACCGACCAGCCGACGTTCAGCAGTGTCCGGCCGGCCGCCATCCGTCGGGCCAGTCCGCGCAGTGTCTCGGCGGGCAAACCGCTCAGCTCGGCGGCCCACTCGGGGCTCTTGGGGGTGCCGTCGGTCTCGCCGAGCACGTAGCGCCGCAGTCGCCCGGCACCAACGGTGTGGCCGTCCAGGAACGCCGTGTCCGCGATCCCCTCGGTGAGGAGCACGTGCGTAAGGGCGAGCAGGACCGCGGTGTCGCTTCCCGGCGCGGCCGCCAGCCACTCGGCGTCGACCCCGTCGGGGGTGTCGTCACGCAGTGGGCTCACCGAGACGAACCGCACTCCGTTGTCCGCGGCCACGCGCATGGCCGGCTCGGCGGTCTGGGCGGCCCGGCCACCCGCGGAGTTCCAGGTGTTGGAGACGCGCAGCCCGCCGAAGGACACGACCAGGTCGGTGTGGTCGGTGATCACCTCCCACGCGGGCGGCCGCTCCAGGAGATCGCCCAGCCCCCGACGGCCGAGGACGTGCGGTACCAGCACCTCGATGGCGGCGTGACTGTAGGTGTCCCGGCTGGCGGTGTAGCCGCCGAGGGTGTTCAGCAGCCGGTGCAGCTGACTCTGCGAGTGGTGGAAACGCCCGGCGCTCGCCCACCCGTACGACCCGCCGTAGATGGCGGCGTTGCCGTGCTCGCTCCGTACCCGGTCGAGCTCACCGGCGAGCAGGTCCAGGGCCGTCTCCCAGTCCACGGCCTGGTACTCGTCGTCGGGGGCACCGCGCCGGCCGTCGGGACCGGGCCCGTTGTCCAGCCACCGCCGGCGTACGGCGGGGGTGGCCACCCGGGTGACGTGGTGCTGGGCCTCGGGCGCGTTCTCCAACAGCGGGGCGGGGGCGGGGTCGTCCGGGGCGGGACGCGCGCCGATGACGCGGTCGCCGGAGACGAGCACCCGGTAGTCGCCCCAGTGGGCGCTGGCCCGTCGGATCGTGGCGGCGCCCTCTTCCCGGTCCGGCGCCTCCATGCCGGTCTCCCCCTTCCGTCACCGCTGTCCCGGTTCGCACCCTACTGTGGCCACCGGAGCCAAGGGCGTACGGGGCCGCCGGTCGGGGGTGTGGAACCGTCGGCACCGAGCGCGGCCAAAAGACCGCGGAGCCCGCGTTGCCCCCGCGCGACGAACACGGATACGCTCCGCGTTCCGATCAGCCCGTTCACCGCGCCGTTCCGGAGAGCCATGCCCACCGCGCAGCTCGTCACCACCTACCACCGGGTTCCCGCCCACCTGCTCGCCAGAACGCAGACGGTGCAGTGGGGGTACGGCGTCGTCGCCTCCAGCACCGCCCTGGATATCTACGACCTGCGTGCCGACTCCCTGGTGCGCAGCGTCGCCCGCCCCGTTCCGCGCCACCCGGAGGACCACTCCCACGAGGCGGTCAGCCCCGACCTGTCGACCGTCGTGGTCGTCGGTGGGCGGGAGCTGTGGGCGCTCGACACCGAGGACGGGACCGTGCTGTGGCGCTACCCGGTCGGGCCGCTCCACACCGACATCGAGGGGGAGGTCTCCGTGCACTTCTCCGCGGACGGTCACCTGGTGTGGGCGGTGCTGGGCACCCCGGCCGACCCGGACCAGCGCGCCCCCGAGGGGGCCAACGAGAGCGACGAGTGGGTCGCGCTCGACGCGGCGACGGGAAGGGTGCTGGACCGCTACCTCTGGATCAACCAGCACCCCGCGCAGATCCCCCACCCCGACGGGACGCACATGCTGCTCGTCCACAGCGAGTGGGTGGGCGCCGCGCGCCTGGACGCCACCACCGGCGGGATCCGGCTCCTCTCGCTGGAGGTGGCGGGCGACCTGCGCCACCTCAACGACGTCTCCCCCGACGGCAGCTATCTGACCACCGGAGAGCTCAACGAGGCGCTGTACCGGTGCTCCTTCCCCGATGGCGGCGAGCTCGCCCGTTTCGACCGAGGTGACCACGCGGCGCATCTCACGCCTCCGGCGACCTTCATCGACGCGGACACCGTGCTGGTCCCGATGGAGCCCGACTCCGACGAGGAGCCCGCATCGCCGCACTTCGCGTTCGACGCGGCGGACCTGCGCCCTCTCGGTCCCGTCGCCTACCCCGAATCCCCGTCCGGAAGCCCCGACTGGCAGGAACAGGGGTTGGGCGACGGCACCTGGCTCACAGCCGAAAGCGTCGAGGGCCCGCTCCTGCGGTGGCGGATGCGCCACTGAGCCCGGGCACGGCGCCACGGCAGCCCTTTTGGCAGGATGGTCACCGGCACCGGACGAGTGTGGGGGTGGCGATGAGTGCAGTGACGGCGAGATCGCGCCGGTCGGTCCTGGCGGTTCCCGGGTCGAACCCCCGATTCGTCGACAAGGCGCGCGGTCTGCCGGTGGACGCGTTCTTTCTGGACCTGGAGGACGCCGTCGCCCCCGCGGAGAAGGACAACGCCCGCGAGGCCGTCGTGGCCGCGCTCAACGAGGGCGGCTGGGAGGACCGGATCCGCGCGGTTCGGGTGAACGACCTGACATCGGAGTGGACCTACCGCGACGTGATCACGGTGGTGGAGGGCGCGGGGGCGAACCTGGACTGTCTCGTGCTGCCGAAGGTCACCTGCGCGAGCCAGGTGCGCTGGTTGGACATCCTGCTCACCCAGATCGAGCGTGCCGTGGGCCTCGAACCGGGTCGCATCGGCATCGAGGCGCAGATCGAGGACGCGCGCGGGCTGGTCGGGGTCGACGACATCGCCGCCGCCTCGCCCCGCCTGGAGACGCTGGTCTACGGCCCCGCCGACTTCATGGCCTCGATCAATATGAAGACGCTGGTGGTGGGCGAGCAGCCGCCCGGTTACGACACGGGGGACGCCTACCACTACGTGCTCATGCGCATCCTGATGGCGGCCCGCGCCAACGACCTCCAGGCCATCGACGGCCCCTATCTGCAGGTGCGCGACGTGGACGCGTTCCGCCGCTCGGCCGGACGCACGGCCGCTCTGGGGTTCGACGGCAAGTGGGTGCTGCATCCCGCCCAGGTCGAGGCGGCCAACGAGGTCTACGCGCCGAGCCAGGAGGACTACGACCACGCCGAGCTGATCCTGGACGCCTACGAGCACGCCACGCGGGTTCGGCGCCGGGGGGCGGTGATGCTGGGCGAGGAGATGCTCGACGAGGCGTCCCGCAAGATGGCCCTGGTGGTCGCCGCCAAGGGACGCGCGGCGGGGATGCGGCGCCAGCGGTCGTTCACCCCCGAGCGGGAGTGATGCCGCCCCGGATCGCCGTTTCCGGTTGGTGAGCGCCGAGGGGCACAACGGTCTCGGGCACGCCCCGGTAGGTGAGATCCGGGAGCACCGAGAATGGTTCGGCCCGGCGGAGTGCTCCGCCGGGCCGGACCATTAGGGAGGTCCCGAGTCGGGCGCTCGCCCTAGAGGCGGTAGTGCAGGATGCCCCAGGCCAGGTCACCGGACTTGCCGCCGTTGACCCAGTTGCGCAGGCCCGTCTTCATGTGGTCCCGGTACTCCTTGCTGACCTCACCTTCGAGCTCGGACTCCCGGCGCTCCAGCTCGGCGAGCACCCGCCCGTAGTGCGCGGGGAGCTGCGGGCTGAGATCGTCGAACTCCACCTTGGTCAGGCCGAGCCGCTGGGCCTCACGATCGTAGAAGCCCGGCGTGCCCAGGGTGTCCAGGTGCAGCCGCTTCAGGATCGGCGCCAGTGCCTCGGTGGAGGCGTTGTCCGTGGCCATGGGGTCCGTGAACACGAAGTGGCCGCCGGTGCGCATGACACGCACGACCTCCTCGAGCACGCGTCCCCGTTCGCCGCTGTGCAGCAGCGCGTCCTGGGACCACACCACGTCGAACCCGTTGTCCTGGGCGGGGATGTCCTCGAAGGACCCATCCACGACGGTGATGAGGTGGTCCAGGCCGGCCTCGCGGTTCTTCTCCCGGTTACGCTCGTTCTCGACCTCACTGAGGTTGAGGCAGGTGACCCTGCAACCGAAGGTGCGGGCGAGGTACCGGGCGGACCCGCCGTAACCGGCGCCGACGTCGATCACATCCGTGTCGGGCGTCAGCTCCAGCTTCTCGGCCATGCGCTCCACGGTGCGGCGGCTGGCCTCGGCGATGTCGTCCTTGTCCGAGTTGTACAGCCCGACGTGGATATCGGTGCCGCCCCAGATCGTGTGGTAGAACGTGTCCGCATCGGTCGAGTTGTAGTACTCACGGGCGGTCTGGACCGCCGTCGAGTACATGTCGGAGAGTTCTTCGTCCGGGCGGTACGCCTTCTCCGCGATGTGGATGTAGAAGTCGGGTTCGTCGCCCTGGTAGGTCTCCTGGAAGTCACCGTAGGTGTCGATCCGCTGGAAACCAACCTCACGAAGCAGCCGCCGCGTGTAGTCCTTACGCAGCGGGAACATGTTGAGGTGATACTGCGACTTGTCGTTGAACCGGTAGACGAAGCGGGCGAGGCCCTCGTCGACGTGCTCCGGCTCGGCTGAGACGTCCTCGCCGCAGTAGTAGTAGGTGTGCGCGTTCCCGTACTTCCCGTCGAGCAGCGCGTCGTAGTTGCGCTGATCGATGATCAACACTCCGTTGTGGTTGAGCATGGCGTAGAACTCGGCCAGAGCCTTACGCCGGTCACGCTCGGAGAAGAGGTGGGTGAAGGAGTTGCCCAGACAGATGATGGCATCGTAGGTGCCGTGGACATCCCGGTTGAGCCACCTCCAGTCCGCGTGAACCACACGCAGGATGTGACCACCGTAGCTCAGGCCGTTGGCGAACGCCTTGGCCAGCATCTCCGGACTGCCGTCGGCACTGACGGTGTCGAAACCTTCTTCAACTAGACGCACCGAGTGGAAACCCGTCCCGGTAGCGGCATCGAGCACCTTCCGAACGCCCCGATCCTTCAGCTGTTCGACGAAGAAGCGCCCCTCGCTCTCGTAGCGGCGCTTCCAGTCGATCAGCTCGTCCCACTTGTCGACGAAGCCGGTGACGTATTCTTCTTTGTAGTGGTCGGTGTCGCGTACGGCAAGCGGGTCATCCCCGAATCGTTGCTGATCCTGCCCTGTAATAGGTCGACTCCTCACACTCGAAACACCCTCTCTCGTAGTCAGCACACGACGCCGAGGGTGAAACTTCGCGTATCTCCATTGAAAAGCATGAACCCCACCCAATTTCAAGTGCGCACAGCTGTACGCACGGCGTTTTCGCAGGTCAAAGGCCGAAAAATTCGCTGGGTAACTTACTGACACACCTTGTACGATCCGCCAATACCGGGGATGTCGAACACCCCCACCAGAGATTTACGTCACTCTATTCGGAGCGTATGGCGCAACACATTGCGAATTACGCACCACGGCGAATCCGTCGTTCGACCGCTCCCGAGCATTCGACAATCCGGTACGGGTGGACCGCTTCGGCACCCCCTGTGACACCCCGAATTCGCGCCGTCGTTTTCGATTCCGCCCCGGGGGACACGCCACTCGCCCGCCCCATGGGCGCCTCCCGCCACGTGGTTACCGGGGGCTGCGTCCGGGTATGTCCGCAACGACCGTGTTCGGCGCCGTATCGGGGGGAACGGCATGAACGAATATGGTGGTGGGCGGCAGCTCAACGTCGCCCGATTGTGGTCCGGCGGGTTGGCCACCGCCGTTGTGGCCGGGCTCGTCATCCTGGTTGGAGCACTCGTCGTCCGGGGGGTCCTGGGCATCCCGGTGCTCGCTCCCGAGGAGGCGGGATACTTCGGTGACGCCGGTACCGGTGTCTACGCCGTGATGGCCGCGCTCGCGGCCATGGTCGCCACCGGACTGCTCCACCTGCTGGTGATAAGCGCGCCGCGGCCCCAGGGCTTCTTCGGATGGATCGTGGGGCTCGCGACCACCGTCGCCGTGGTGAGCCCGTTCGCCCAGGTGGCCTCGCTCCCGAGTCAGATCGCGACCGCACTGATCAACCTGGTCGCCGGCGTCGCCATCGCCACATTGCTCAGCAGTGTGGCCTCGGGGTCGATCGTGAACCGACCACAGCACGCGACCGGGGACGCCACGCGCGACAACGACACCGCGCGCCCACCGGCCACCGGTTACAGCAGCGGCTACCGCGACGCCCTGAACGGGTATCCGGCCCGCCGCTACGGCGGGCGGCACCGCGACTACGACACCAACGCCCACACGCGCCTCGACTGGAACTGACCGCCACCACCCGACTCGCCCGCGCTGCCAGCGGCCACGCCCGTACACCGGGCGGGCCACGGGCGTCCCGGGATACACCTCCGGGCCTCAGCGCACCTCGGGTCCGCGAGACGGCGCTCACGCGTCGTAGTCGAGGACCACCTCGGAGGTGACCGGGCGGGACTGGCAGGTGAGCACGTAGCCGGCGGAGATCTCGTCGGGCTCGAGCGCGAAGTTGCGCGCCAGGTCAACCTCGCCATCGAGTACCCGGGCCCGGCACGTGCCGCAGACACCGCCGCGACAGGCGAAGGGGGCGTCCCCGCGCACACGCAGGGCGGCGCCGAGCACGGTCTCGTCCGCGGCGGTGTCCACCTCGACACCGCTGGTCACCCCACCGAGCGTGAACCGAACCCGGCTGGCACCAGCCGCGCCTTTCCGGCTCCGCCCGCGGCGGGGCGCCGGCCCGGCGTCCTCGGTGTGGAACAACTCGAAGTGGACGCGCTCTCGAGGAACCCCACGCTCCGCGAGGGCGGCGCGCGCCATCCGCACGAGCTCGAACGGGCCGCACAGGTACCACTGGTCGACGCGCCCCGGCGGGATCAGGGTGGCGAACAGCCGGTCGAGCTTGGCGGCGTCGATCCGGCCGTCACGGATCGGGGCGTCGGTGGCCTCCCGACTGAGGACGTTGAGCAGCTGGAAGCGCTCGGGGTAGCGGTCCTTGAGGTCGCCCAGCTCGTCGAGGAACATCACGTCGCTCGCCGTCCGGTTGCCGTACACCAGCGTGAACGTGGAACCGGGCTCGGTGGCCAGCGTCGTCAGCAGCAGGGAGAGCACGGGGGTGATTCCGCTGCCCGCCGCGAACGCCACGTGCGCCCGCGCCAGGTCCGGGTCCAGCGGGACGTGGAACCCCCCGAGTGGCGGCATGACGTCGAGGACGTCGCCAGGCCGCAGCGACTCGTTGGCGTGGGCGGAGAACGAGCCGCCCTCCAGCCGCTTGACGGCGACGCGCAGCGGGCCGTCGGGAGCACGCGAGCAGATGGAGTAGTTCCGCCGGAGTTCCCCCTCGGGGGACCGCCAGCGCACCGTCAGGTGCTGGCCCTGGACGAACCGGAACTCCTCCGTGAGCTCCTCGGGAACGTCGAACGTCACGATGACGGCGTCATCGGTGAGGCGCGACACCGACGCGACGGACAGCGGGTGGAAACGGTGGGCCGCGCCCCGCCGCGCCGTTGCCGGCCCGGCCGGCGGGTCCTGGGATCGCGTACGCATGGCCGCCACCTGCCCCTCCCTGCTTCGACGCGCTCGGTGTCACCCCAACATCACAGCGGTTTGACGTGGTCGAACGGTTCCCCGCACGCGGCGCAGACGTGAATCGCCCGACACGCGGTGGCGCCGAACCGGCTCAGCTCCCGGGTTCGCGGGGATCCGCAGTTCGGGCAGCGCACGGACAGCGGCACGAACGTTCCACCAGTGGTGGCCCCGCGTTCCGGCGGTGGGGCGATGCCGTGCTCGGCCAGCTTGCGCCTCCCCTCGGCACTGATCCAGTCCGTTGACCAGGGCGGCGACAACCGCGTACGCACCTCGACCGCGGTCTCGCCGCGCTCGGCGAGGCACCCCCGGATGTCCTCGCCGATGGCGTCGAGCGCCGGGCAGCCGGAGTAGGTGGGGGTGATGGTCACCGTGACCGTTCCGGACGCGTCCCGCCGCACGTCGCGCAGGATTCCCAGGTCGTCCAGGGTGAGCATGGGCATCTCCGGGTCGGGGACCGCGGCGGCCAGCTCGCGGATCTCCCCGATGGTCAGCTCCCGCCGCGTCACCACGACGCCCCCGGGTGCGACCTGTGGAGGTGCTGCATCTCGGCCACCAGATAGCCGAACGCCTCCGTGTGCACGCCATCGCGGCCGCTCATGCCCGCGAGGCCGGTGATCGGTGGCACCCGGGGCCGCTCCAGCCTCGCCGACTGGAGGGTCCGGTCCACGAACGCGTCCCAGGCCGGACGCAGCTTCGAGGGGTTCACCCCAACTCCGGCCTCGGCGACCGTCCGGGTGACGTCGTCGTCGGTGAAAAGCTCGGCCACATAGGGCCAGGCCGTGTCCAGGGCCGCCTCCATGCGCCGCGCGCTCTCCTCGGTTCCGTCTCCCAGCCGCGCCGTCCACCGCGCGGCGTGGTCGCGGTGGTAGGAGACCTCCTTGACCGCCTTACCGGCGATTCCGGCGACCGTCTCGTCGGTCGAGTCGGCCAGTTCCGAGTACAGCTCGAACACGAAACCCGAGAACAGCAACTGGCGCACGACGGTGTGCGCGAAGTCGGTGTTGGGCAGCTCCACCAGCCGGCAGTTGACGAACTGGTTCTCCGAACGCAGATAGGCGAGGTCGTCCTCGGTGCGCAGTACCCCCGTCAGCTGCTCCTCCGTGCGGCCGGCGTAGCTCAACAGTGAACGGGCCTGCCCCAGCAGATCCAGCGAGATGTTGGCCACCGCGACGTCCTCCTCCAGCTGCGGGGCACTGGCGACCAGCTCGGCCAGCCGGTGGCTCGCGATGAGAGTGTCATCGCCGAGCCGCAGGACGTACGCCGCCACCGCGGTGTCCACGACGGCGGTCTGCGCTCCCGTCTCCTCGGGCATCCGAACTACGCCCCCTTCCGGGAACCACTGCTGGCCAGGTCATCCCCGGCTCGGCCACCACTTCCCGGCGAGCCCGCGCCGGCCCGATCCCCGGCGGATCCGCACGGGACCGCACCCCCTCCGTTCCTTCGTCGGGTTCGCTCCCCACCCTCCCTCTCACAGGTGCTCGACTCCCTCCGGCACGCTGTAGAAGGTCGGGTGCCGGTACACCTTGTCATCCGCCGGGTCGAAGAGGACCTCCCGGTCGTCCGGGGCCGAGGCGGTGATCGACGCCGCCGGGACGACCCACAGGCTGACGCCCTCGCGGCGGCGGGTGTAGAGATCGCGCGCGTTGTGCAGAGCGTGTTCGGCGTCAGCCGCGTGCAGGCTGCCCACGTGCGTGTGCGACAGTCCGCGGCGGGCGCGCACGAACACCTCCCACAGTGGCCACTCGTCCAACGGCCGCTCGCTCATGCCGGGCTCCCCTCGTGCTCCGCGCGGCGTGCCCGTTTCGCGGCGTGTGCCCGGGCGGCCTCGCGAACCCAGGCACCCTCGGCGTGCGCGGCCCGCCGGTGCGACAGCCGCTGCCGGTTGCAGGGACCGTTGCCCTTGAGTACCTGGGTGAACTCCGCCCAGTCGATCTCGCCGAAGTCGTAGTGACCACGCTCGGGGTTCCAGCGCAGATCGGGATCGGGCAGGGTGAGCCCCAGCGCGTCGGCCTGCGGCACGATCATGTCCACGAACCGCTGCCGAAGCTCGTCGTTGGAGAAGCGTTTGATCCCGTAGGCCATGGACCGCGCCGAGTGCGCGGACTCCGCGTCGGGCGGGCCGAACATCATCAGCGAGGGCCAGTACCAGCGGTCCGTGGCGTCCTGCGCCATCGCGCGCTGCTCTGGTGTGCCGTGCGCGAGCACGTGCAGGATCTCGAACCCCTGACGCTGGTGGAAGCTCTCCTCCTTGCAGACGCGCACCATCGCCCGCGCGTAGGGGCCGTAGGAGCAGCGGCACAGCGGCACCTGGTTGGTGATGGCGGCGCCGTCCACCAGCCAGCCGATGACGCCTACGTCGGCCCAGGTCAACGTGGGATAGTTGAAGATGGAGGAGTACTTCTGCCGCCCCTCGTGCAGCATGTCGAGCAGCTCCGCCCGGCTCACGCCGAGCGTCTCGGCCGCGCTGTACAGGTAGAGGCCGTGGCCGGCCTCGTCCTGCACCTTGGCGATGAGGACGGCCTTGCGTTTGAGACTCGGAGCCCGAGTGATCCAGTTGGCCTCGGGCTGCATACCGATGATCTCGGAGTGCGCGTGTTGCGCGATCTGGCGTACCAGGGTCGCGCGGTAGTCGTCGGGCATCCAGTCGCGTGGCTCGATCCGCTCCCCCGCGGCGATCACCGCGTCGAACCGCTCGCGCGCGGCCGCTGGTTCCGCTCGAGGGGACGTCTCGGTACTGACCATTTCCCCGCCATTCCCGGCAGCGGAGCCGAACAAAACCAACCGTTCGTTCAGTTACAACGCTACGTCGCGCCCCCCACCGGGTCAACGCCCAAGACACCCGACTCCCGGCCTCCGGCGTGTCGCGACGCTGCCACAGCGCGGAGGTTGGGGCGGGTAGATTCGACGACCGTGCGAGAGCTGCCCGAACCCAACCCCGTCGCCGGCCCCGCCGATCCTCCGACCAACGGCCCACCTCCCGGTGGCCGGCGACGCGCCGGACGTCCGGGGCACGACGCGGAGTCCGTGCTGGCGGTCGCCGTGCGGGTGTTCAACGAGCGCGGCTACGACGGCACCAGCATGGAGGACCTGGCGCGGGCGCTCGGCGTGACCAAGGGCGCCATCTACCACCACTACAGCGGGAAGGAGGAGCTGCTGCGCCAGTCGCTCGATCGTGCCCTGGACGGGCTGTTCGCCGTCACCCGTGAGCCAGGGGCCACCAGTGGCCCCGCGGTCGACCGCCTGGAGCACGTGCTGCGCCGCGCTGTGGCCGTGCTGGTCGAACGGCTCCCCCACGTGACACTGCTGCTGCGGGTTCGGGGAAACACCGACGTCGAACAGCGCGCCCTGGAACGGCGCCGCGAGTTCGACCGTTTCGTCAGCGATCTGGTGCGGGAAGGTAGGGCGGCCGGCGACGTCCGCCCCGACCTCGACCCCGCTGTGGCCAGCCGACTGCTCTTCGGCATGGTCAACTCGATCACCGAGTGGTACCGCCCCGGTCACGGGCTCGACGCCGCCGGTCTCGGCGACACCGTTGCCGCTATGGCCTTTGACGGGCTACGCGCCCAGGAGTGACCGACCATCGGTGCCCCCGGTGCGGCTGGTTGCGCCGGAACGGCGGGCCAGGGTAACGCGGCTGTCGCGTACGCCCCACTCCTCGTGCCGTGTCGAGAGGGGCCGGATCCGGCCATCCACAGCCCGCGCGGCGGTGGCCATCCTGGGTACGTCGCTACGGCAGACTCCGCACCGTGCAACAGCCCCCTGGGGTCGCGGCGATGTATTCCGGCCGGAACCCGTTGGGGCACCACGAACGAAAACGTCTCCGCCTCACTCAAGTCACGAATAGGCCACAACCGTGTGATACTCTCCTGCGGGCGTCAGATGTTAAGTGCCCTGCCAACGCGTGGACACGTCGCCCGTACCCGCGGGCCACCCAGCGGGGCGCAGCCGGCCGCAGTGAGCCGAGATCCCGGTCGGCCCAATCCGAGTCAACGTCGAATGCCCCAGGCGCACGACAACCACCAGTGAATATGCCCGACTCGCCCACGGTGTCGGCATGAGGGGTAGTAGCCACTATGAATCAGCACTTCCGCCCCACAGGCGCGGTCAAAGACGCTCCGACGTGCGCGTCGGGCACCCGCGTTCGGTCCGGAGGCGAGGGGATCGCTGTATTGCCGGATCGAGCGTTGAGAGCGCCGTCCCACCCCGGAGCGAATATGCCCGCGCTGCAGATCACCACCCGCACGGACGACGATGGTGTGGTCCTGGCCCTCAACGGCGAGATCGACATGGCCGCCGAGGAGCAGTTCCACAGGGTGGTGCAGGACACTTTGGAGAGTACGCCGCACCAACGTATCGTGCTGGACTGCTCCGAGTTGCGCTTCGTTGACTCCAGCGGTTTGCGGGTGTTGATCCAGTCACACCGGTCCGCCCGGGAACGCGGCGCCGCGTTGTTCATCGCCTCCGTGACGGACCGGCTCGCGCAGATCCTGCGTGTCACGGGTATAGACACCCGCATCACGATCTTTCCCACGGTCGAGGCCGCGCTGGCCGCCCCGCTGGAGACCCCCAGCGGCAACTAGCACTCGTCGCCCCTTCGTCGCGCGAGGAGGCGCCCCATCGCCCCACCCCGCACGGGTGTGGGACGCGCGGACCGGGCCGCAACCGACTCCTTCACATGACGGTGCGGCGTCGCGGCGGTCTCAGAGAGCCGGAACGGCCCCAGCTTCTCCAGCGGTGTCAGCCCTCGTCAGCGATCGAGGCTCTGGCCACTCTCCGGGGGCCGGCGCCGCGAGCGGGCCGCCCCGAAGCCCCGCGCTCCCGGCGCGGTTGGTGGACAGCGCACCCGCACACCTGGGAGGCCGTCCGATCCGACAACGCCTGACCAGGCACGATACGGAGGCTCGCCCCCATCCCAGCCATGGGTGGCCCCTTCTCTTCCCCGAAACGAATGAGGCCCCTGTCGACCTCCGTGTTGTCCGTGCCTCCGTTGTCCGCACCTCCCGTACTGGTGCTCGCCCTCGCCAGGGCCGGCTTCGTCCTGACGAAAGACCGAGGTGAGACACGGCGAGCGAGACATCGGTGGTTGTCGAGGCGAACGCGAGCGTGTTCGCCTGCCTCGTACCGCTCGTCGGGAGCGCCGCCCCCGCGGCCCGCGCCCGCTCCGGCACCATGACCGACTTCTTGCGCGCGCGTCGAGGCGGCGGTGACGGCGTGTCCATCACGCCGTGCGCCGCGGGTGCCGTCTACGGCACCCGCGGCCAGGGGACGGGGAAACGCCGCCCCACCGCTCTCCCCTCAGAACAGCAGCAACCAGACTCCCAGCAGCAGTACGGACGTGTTCAGCAGGAGGAACACGAGCACCCAGGCGGTGCCGGGCACGCCCGTCAGGCGGTCGAGCTGGTCGGCGTCGGACTGCGGGGAGGGTTGCCGCCCGCGCTGCGACTGCAGCTCGATCACCGGACGCATGCCGGCGAAAAGCATGAACCAGGTGAACAGATAGGCGAACCCGGCCTGCACCGCGGCCGGGGTGAACCAGGAGACCAGGAAGACCACCGCGCCGGTCCCCACCACGGAGACCACGCCGTAGAGGTTGCGGATCAGCAACAGCATCGCGGCCAGCACCAGGATGCTGATCCACAGCAGCGCGGTGATCCGGTCGCCCAGGAGCAACAGGATCCCGCCCAACCCCACGAGCGACGGCGTGACGTAACCGGCGAACACGGTGAGGATCATCCCGATCCCACTCGGTTTCCCCCGCGAGACCGTCACCCCGGAAGTGTCGGAGTGCAGGCGGATACCGGTGAGCTGCCTGCCGCTGAGTAGGGCGACCACGGCGTGCCCACCCTCATGGGCGATGGTCACCACGTTGCGGGCGATCCGCCACGGGTCGCGGGTGAGCACCACCAGGAGGGCACAGACCCCGGTTCCGACGACGAGCCAGGTCGGGGGTTCCGGCTGGACGCTGATGACGTCCCGCCACACCTCCTCGAACGTGGTTCCTTCCATGGGCCGCCCCGTTTCCCGTTCTCATCGGTGACGCCCTGTTCCGATCACCGGGGCGCCACCACGGTTCCGCCATACACGGCCAGAGCGTAGGCCATGTGTCGGGCCACTCGGCACGCGACCGAGTGGCCCTGGCGGCGCACGGGACAGTGTGTCCCGCGCGCGTCACCCGGCCGGTGTGACGCGGAGGGAGCCGCTGGTGGTGGTGGCCTCGATCCTGGGGCCGTCACCGTCCCGCTCCACCCCGATGTCCCGGTCGCCACTGGTGGAGTCCCCGCCGATGTCGTAGCCACCCTGGGGAACCCCCAGGTCGATCGCGCCGGAGGTGGATCGCGCCTCGATGATCCGGAACTCCCCGGTCGTCCGCAGCTCCAGGGAACCGGAGGTGGTGTCCAGGTCGGCGGTGTCGAACGTGCCGCTGATGTCCACCGAGCCCGAGGTGGTGTCGGTCTCGAGGCTCGTCGCGTCGACACCGTCGAGCGTGATGCCGCCGGAGCTCGCCACGGCCCGCACGCTCTCCCCCGATCCGCTGGCCCGGATCGCGCCGGACGTGGTCTCCAGGTTCATGTCGCCCTCGACGTTGTCGAGCCGCGCGGATCCCGAGGTGAGATCGACCGAGACGTCGGCCCGGACGTCGCGGACGTCCACATCGCCCGCCTGCCCGGACACCGAGATCGGCGCCGCGCCCTCGACAGAGTTGATGTCCACCTTTCCGGGACCGGTCCGCACCGAGGTCTCGGTGCCCTCGGGGATGCCGATCCGGTAGTCCACGCTGCACCCCCCGAAGCCGCTGAAGAACAGAGGACCCGAACACCAGGCGGAGGTGCGCACCGTGGCGCTTTCCACATGCTCGGAGTCGTCCAGGCTGGTTTCCTCCTCAGCGGGGTTCAACGGGTTCTCCTCCAGGGTGCGCTCGACGGTGATCTCGTCCCCGTCGGTTCCCGTGATCTCCACGGCGCCCGAGGTGGCGTTGTCCACCACGAGCCGCTGGGCATCGCTGAAGGTGTCGGCGCGGTTCTCGGTGCTGGTGGGCATCAGGCGCACCGCGAGCAGCGCGCTGGCCACAAGCGCCACGAGCGCGACGCACGCGCCGATGAACAGCCAGCCGAAGCGCCGTGTGCGTGGCTCCTTGCTCGAATAGGTGTAGAGTCCCCTGCCCTTGAATGTCACGGAAGTCTCCTCCTCTCGGGGCCGCCGGGATGACCGCTCCGCCCCGTACGCTCCTCGCTCGCCGTCCCGTCCCCAGCCGTCTCGTTCAGTCTTGCGTGGTCTGCGGAACCGTGCCACGCAGGTACTCCAGGACCGCCAGCACCCGGCGGTGGTCGTGCTCGTGCTGGCCCAGGTCGAGCTTGGTGAATATGGACCTGACGTGCTTCTCCACCGCGCGTTCGGTGATGACCATGCGTTCGGCGATGCCGACGTTGTTCAGCCCCTCCGCCATCACGCCCAGCACCTCGTTCTCCCGAGGGCTCAGCCGGTCGAGGGCGCTGTCGTCCTTGTGGCTCAGCAGCTGGGAGACCACCTCGGGGTCTATTGCGGTGCCGCCGGAGGCCACGCGGCGCAGCGTCGCCAGGAACTCCGCCACGTCGGACACGCGGTCCTTGAGCAGGTAGCCGACTCCGGTGGCGCCGCCGCCGAGCAGCTCGGCGGCGTACCTGCCGACCACGTGTTGGGAGAGCAGCAACACGGCCACGTCCGGGTACTCGCGGCGAATGCGCAGCGCGGCGTGCATGCCCTCCTCGGAGTAGTCGGGGGGCATGCGGATGTCCACGATGCACAGGTCGACGTCGGGGTGGTCGGCGACGCCGGAGAGCAGCTCGTCGGCGTCACCCGCGTGGGCGACGACCTGAAGGCCCTCGTCCTCCAGCAGTTTCGCCATGCCGCTGCGCAGCAGGACCGAGTCCTCGGCGATGATGATCCGCATGCCTATGCCTTCCACGGGATGTCGGCGGTGAGGACGGTTCCCCCACCTTCGGGACTGTGCAGGCGCAGTTCGCCGTCCACGGCGTCGACCCGGTCCCACAGGCCGTACAGGCCGCTTCCGGACTCGGGGTCGGCGCCCCCCACTCCGTCGTCGGTCACGGTGAGCCGCAGCAGGTCTCCCCCCTCGCCCGCGGTCCGGACCACCCGGACCGCGACGTTCGCCGCGTCGGCGTGCTTCGTCACGTTGTTCAGCGCTTCGCAGGTCACGTAGTAGGCGACCCCCTCGGCCCGTGTGGAGGGACGCTCGTCCAGCCGCACGTCCAGTTTCACCGGAAGTGGGCACCGACCCACGGCGACCGGCAGCGCGGCGTGCAACCCATGGTCGGTGAGGACGCGCGGGTGCAGCCCACGGGCGACCTCGCGCAGCTCGGCCATGACCGAGCGGGCCTCGGAGCTCGCCTCCTCCAGGAGCGCGCGGGCGGACTCGGGGTCGCGGTCGAACTTCGCCCGCGCCCGCCCCAGCGTCATGGTCACCGAGAGCAGACGCTGTTGGGCACCGTCGTGCAGGTCACGCTCGATCCGGCGGCGTTCGGCCTCGGCGGCGTCCACCATCCGCGAGCGGCTCTCGCTCAGCTGGACCAGCCGCCGCCGGATCCGCACCTCGGGCGCGTCGAACAGCAGCCACCGGGTTACCAGCATCTCCAGCCGGATCAGGGGTGTGATCAGCCAACCCCCCAACACCGCGGCCAGCGGTCCCACGACGACCCAGGCGGCCAGGGCGGGACTCGATTTCAGGGTGTCGGTGAGGGATCCCTCGACCACGGCGTAGCCGAGCCCGGCGGCGGCCCCGACCGCCCCGCCGATACCGAACACCACCAGACCCAACACCACAGCGCCGGAGGTGATCCCCAGAATCGCGGACACGGTGCTGTAGACGAGGGCGGACCACGCGTGGCCACCGAAGGCGTAGCGCGCCCCCCGGGCCAGCCCGCCGGTCGGCGCGGTGGGGTCGGGGGTGCGGGTCTCGACGATGCCGTAGACGCTCGCCAGCCTGTTGCGCTGGATCGCGCAGGCCAGCCTGGCGAGCAGGGTCGCGGCGGTCGGTGCCAGGAGCAGGCACACCACGGCCCCGATCCCCAGATACCGGGGCGATGGGGTCGCCAGGGCGTCCGACACCGTGCCCGCGACGGCCGTTCCCAGCCACGCCGCGGAGCCGACCAGCAGCGCGGGCGGCACCAGGAATCCGAGCGAGAGCGCGAACGAGGTGAGCAGGTGCAGCAACCCCACCGTGCGCTCCCGCCACCACCGCTCGGTCGTGGCTCCGGCGTCCAGCGAGGCCACCGGCGCCGCGCTCTCGGCGCTCGTGGTGTCCGCCATATCGCCTTCCCCTCGTGTCCTCCCCAACCAAACCTAGGTACCGGGGAACGCGCCCGCCATGGCGACAGCACAACAACCGGGGGTGGTGCTGACCCCACCATGGCCGACAGCGGTGTGTCCGCCATGGGACGCACTCCGATCCATAGCAGCAACTGCGAGGAGAAACCTCACTTCCCCTTCGCTTCTGCGAAGGTTAATGTGGATCTCGTGTCGAAATTCCGAATAAGCGAGGTGGCCGCCCTGGTCGGGGTCAGTGGCGACACCGTACGGCGCTGGGTCGACTCCGGCAGGCTCGCCGCGAGCCGCGACAGCCAGGGCCACCGGCTGGTCGGCGGCACCGAGCTGGCCGCCTTCATGCGCGCGGGCGCGGACGAGGACCCGGCGCGCCACCGGTCGTCCGCCCGCAACCGTTTCCACGGCCTGGTCACCGACGTCGTCCGGGACGGCGTCATGGCGCGGGTGGAGATGCAGGCGGGCCCGCACCGCCTGGTGTCGCTGATGACCCGGGAGGCCGCCGACGAGCTGGGGCTGGAGGTCGGCTCGGTGGCCACCGCGCTCGTGAAGTCCACCAATGTCATCGTCGAGAGCCAGACCTCGCGGGAGGGTCCGCATGCCTGACCGCCACACCCGGCTCGCTCGGCTGACCCTACTGGCCTGCCTCACCGCCGTTGTGTCGGCCAGCGGCTGCGCCCCCGGCGAGAGTGACGGCGCCGACCGCGAGGTGCGCGTCGCCGCGGCCGCCAGCCTCGAGTTCGCCATGGCCGGGATCGTCGAGGAGTTCGAGGCCGAGTACCCCGACACCGACGTGTCCGTCTCCTACGGCTCCTCGGGGACCCTGGTCCAACAGCTCAGCAACGGCGCCCCGTTCGACGTCTTCCTGTCCGCGGACACGGACTACGCCACCGATGTGGTGGAGGCGGGGCGGGCCGAGGACGACGCCGTGTTCGACTACGCGGTCGGCCGGCTCGTGGTGTGGGTGCCGACGGACTCGCCGGCCGACCCCTCCCAGGGGCTGTCCACACTGGTCGAGAAGCGCGTGGAGCGGGTGGCCATCGCCAACCCGGAGCACGCTCCCTACGGCGCCGCCGCCCAGGCGGCACTGGAGTCCAACGGCATCGCCGGTGACGTCGAGGACAAGCTGGTGCTCGGGGAGAACATCGCCCAAGCGGCGGAGTTCGCCCACTCGGGCAACGCCGACGTCGCCGTGATCGCCCTGTCGCTGGCGGTGTCACCGAGCATGAACGCGGACGGCGAGTACGGCGAGGTGCCGGCGGAGGACCACCCCCGCCTGGACCAGGCCGGCGTGGTCCTCTCCGATGCCGCCCATCCGGCCGCCGCCCACGACCTGGCCGATTTCCTGCGCTCCGGCGACGGCCAGGCCGTGCTCGAGGAGCACGGCTTCGCCCCACCCGGCGAGGAGGGCTGAGCCGGGCCCATGGACTACCAGGCGCTCGAACTCAGCGCGCGGCTGGCCCTGGCCACCACGATGATCCTGCTCGTGGTGGGGGTGCCGCTGGCGGCCTGGCTCGCGTTCTCGCGGCGCCGCTGGACCGTCGTGATCGAGGCGGTCGTCGCCCTGCCGCTGGTGCTGCCGCCCACCGTGCTCGGTTTCTATCTGCTCGTGGCGTTGGGCGACCGCTCCCCCATCGGACAGTGGTGGCGCGAGCTGACCGGGGAGCCGCTGGCGTTCACGTTCCACGGCCTGCTCATCGCCTCTGTGCTGCACAGTCTGCCGTTCGCCGTCCAGCCGCTGATGACCGCGTTCGCCAGTGTCGACCGCCGTCTGCTGGAAGCCTCCGCCGTGCTGGGGCGCACCACGGCCGGCACCGTGCTACGGGTGGTGCTCCCGTTGTCCAAACCCGGCGTGGCCACCGCAGCGGTGCTGACCTTCGCGCACACGATCGGTGAGTTCGGCGTGGTGCTGATGGTGGGCGGCAACATCCCCGGCCAGACCCGCACGGTCGCGATCTCGATCTACGACAGCGTCCAGGCGTTCGACTACGCCGCCGCCGCGCGGACCAGTCTCGTCCTGCTGCTGTTCTCCCTCGTCGTCCTGGTGTCCACCTACGCCCTCCAACGCAAGGGAGGCCCGGCATGGCCGCGACCCTGAACGCCCGGGTGCGTCGCCACATCCTCGACGTGGACCTGCGCGTGCCGCTCACCGCCGACGCCCCGGTCACCGTCCTGTTCGGGCCGTCCGGCAGCGGCAAGACCACTCTGCTTCGCTGCGTGGCCGGGCTGGACCAGCCCGACCCGACAAGCCACGTCGAACTCGACGGCCACCCGTGGAGTGCTCACGGCAGGCACGTCCCCACTCGCAGGCGGCGGGTCGGATACCTCTCCCAGGACCACGCGCTGTTCGGCCATCTGAGTGTCGCCGGCAACGTCGGGTACGGCCTGCACCGCCTCGCGCGGCGCGAGCGCGCGGCCCGCGTCGACGAGGCGCTGGGCGCAGCCGGGGCGACGCACCTGCGCGACACGCCCACCCGTCAACTCTCCGGTGGGGAGGCGCAGCGCGTGGCCCTGGCCCGCGCGCTGGCGCCGCGCCCCCGGCTGCTACTGCTCGACGAACCGCTGTCGGCGCTCGACTCGCCCACGCGCACCCGGCTACGGACCGAACTCCGCGCGATCCTGCTACGGCTGGGCACCCCCACCGTGGTCGTCACGCACGACCGGGTCGAGGCGCTGGCCCTGGGCGACCGCATCGCGGTGCTCGTCGGCGGCCGCCTCCACCAGGTCGACTCCGTGGAGCACGTCTTCTCCCGCCCGGCGACCGCACAGGCAGCGGCGGCCGTCGACGTCGAGAACGTCATCGGTGGCCAGGTGCACGAACTGGGTGACGAGCTGGTCCGGGTACGCGTGGGCCCGCACCTGGTCACCGCCGTCGGCGAGCGCGACCTCACCCCCGAAACCCCGGTGCTCGTGTGTGTGCGCGCCGAGGACATCGCGCTCGAGACGGAGCCACCAGGGCACGCCGCGAGCCCGCGCAACCACCTGCCCGCCACGGTCACCGCGGTAACGCCGGACGGCCCGTTGCAGCGAGTCGACCTGGACGCGGGGTTCCCCCTCGTCGCCTTCGTCACCCGGCACGCCCGTGAGGACCTCGGGCTCGCCCCGGGGCGGCGGGTGAGCGCCGCCATCAAGGCACCGGCCGTGCATCTCATTCGCCGCCCGTGAGACGCGCGTCCCCGCCCACGCCGCCCGTTGGCGGACGCCCGTCTCCGGTCCGGAGCACCAATGTCTCCGGAAACGCCTAAGTGGTGAACATTCCCCGGTACAATCACCAGTAGTAGCTGGATGGACGCGTTCAGGAAACGCGCCGTTCCCGACCGACGCCCTGGTGTCCATCGCGCTACCTGGCACGGTGACCAGCGATGGCGGCCATCGTACCGTCCCACGGTCATCACACGGCCGGAGCGTGCCCGGGCCGTTCGCGCGTAGGAGGGGGACGCGCGGACGGCTCGGGCGGGTCACTGGAGGATGTTTCCTTGGCGGTGGCGGTGTTTTCTGGGCTCGCTGGCGCTCGCCGGGGTCGGATGTCTGGGGGCCGGGAACCTTCGGATCCTGCG
>RJMB01000033.1 GCA_003725585.1 Halostreptopolyspora alba
TGGGGAAGCGAGGAACGAGCGACCCCACCGCAGGCACCCGAAGGTTCCCGGCCCCCAGCACCCAAGGCGAGCGCAGCGAGCCCGGCAAACCCTAGCTCGGGTGCGGCCGGGGTTCTGGAGGGTCCGCAGGTGGGGAAGCGAGGAACGAGCGACCCCACCGCAGGCACCCGAAGGTTCCCGGCCCCCAGCACCCGAGACGAGTGCAGCGAGCCCGGGAACACCATCTAGTCCATCAGGCGGATCACGCCGTAGTTGAACGCCTTGCGGCGGTAGACCACGC
The DNA here is from genome assembly GCA_003725585.1 of Halostreptopolyspora alba. Taxonomy (GTDB): domain Bacteria; phylum Actinomycetota; class Actinomycetes; order Streptosporangiales; family Streptosporangiaceae; genus Lipingzhangella; species Lipingzhangella alba. The sequence continues at coordinate 281 of RJMB01000033.1, forward strand.
TCGGGACATCGCGCTCCTCGTCGTGGAACAGGTAGAAGTCGTGCCCGACGAGTTCCATCTCCATCAGGGCGCGGTCGATGGTCATTGGTTTGGAGGAGTGAACCTTCTCTCGCACGATCAGTGGGCCGTCGCCCTGGGTGTCCAGCTCCAGGATCTCGTCCTCGTCGGAGAACTGCCTGTCCGCGCCCTCGCTGTCGACTTCGGTGGCGGCGGTGTCCTGCTCCTGGGCGGGTGGGGGTACGCTCACGGAGCCGGGGTTGGCCTCGGTGTGGTTCGCCAGGTTCGCGGTGGCGGCCGCCACCGATACGGGGGCCCGGTTCCCCTTGTGCACCTTGCTCCGGTCCGCGATCTTGCGCAACCGGGTTTCCACACGGTCGAGCGAGAGGTCAAGAGCGGTGTACCGGTCGTCGGCGGACGCTTCGCTGCGAATCACCGGGCCGGTGGTGTGGATGGTCAGCTCAACCCGCTCGCGGTGTTCCGCGAGCTTGGGGTTGCGCTCCTTGGACACCTCCACATCGACGCGCATGCCCTTCTTCTCCCACTTGGAGAGCTTGTTCAGCTTGTTCTCGACGTGCTGCCGGAACTTCTCGCTGACACTCGTGCGTCGACCTTTGACGATGATGTCCACTAGACCCCCTTCGTCGCGGGGCCATCGTGATGTGATGGCCCGCCTCAGCTCTCTTGCCCCGCCACACTTGGCGGGGGCGCCGTCCCTCCTCCTCTCCGTCCCGAGCTGACTACCGGGTTGTGAGGTTGCGTATACCCACCGGGCAAGCGCTATTCACCCGTGCTCCACCCGGTATTTCCGCTGATCAACGCTTTTGTGTGGGTCAGGGGGCGCCCGAGCGCCGCCGGGGGATCAGCGGGGTGCGTTGGGGGGAGCACGGTAGGGGACCGCACCCGTCCGGCCGACCTGGTCTTCGTCCCCACATCCGCCTGCTGAGGGGCTCGCCGCGCTTGAGCGCGACTACGACCCTTCTCCCGCTCCGGGGGGACATCGGGTCCCCCCACGGGGCAGGACTTATCTCTAAGCCGCACCGTGATCGGTCGACGAGAAGTCGCCTTACGTGGGCCGTTTCGCCTGCGGCTGGCATCGGCTTGCCGGACACCACGCCCCCGCGCGGGGGCGTCAGCGCCAGCGCAACCACGGACCCGGACGGGTGCCATGTCACGAACGTTAACCCGAGAATCCGTGGCTGTCAGGTGCCCTGTCGCCATCCGGACCGCGCCCACCCGCCGGGAACCCCGCCACAGCGGGGAACACGGCACCTCGGGGGCGTGACAAATCCTTGTGGCCGCTCTCCACTCTCGACTCCCGCGGTCGTGGCCGTACGGGCGAGGAGACCCCCTCATCCCGGCCCGCTCTCTCCGGCGGAGGTGAGCACGGCGGCACCCACGACGTGGGCACCGGCGGCGCGTAGCGCGCGGCTCGCCTCGGCGAGGGTGGCACCCGTGGTCACGACGTCGTCGACCACGACGGCCCGGGTTCCGCGAAGATCGGGCACCGCGCGGGGACGCGCCGAAAGCGCCCCGGCCAGGTTCGCCCGGCGACGGTGCCGGTCGAGTCCGGTCTGCTCGGCCACGCGCCGTTGGTGGGCCAGGGCGTCGGCGACGACACGGAGTCGGTGGGGGATGTGCCCGTGTTCCCGCGCGGCGGTCGCGGCGAGTAACCGGACCGGATCGTAGCCACGCCGGCGGGCGGCCCCACCGCGGGTGGGTACGGGAACGAGCACGGGCGGGTCCCCGGCGGGAGCGGCGGCCGCGACCGCGCACGCGAGGCGGCGCCCCAGCGGGGTGGCCAACCCGCGCACCCGGTGTTCCTTGAACGCGAGCAGCAGCGCCCGGTAGCGCCCGGCGTGGGGTCCGGCCGCCCATACCGGCGGGCAGCCGGGCCTGGCACGGCAGCGGTGCGGCGGGCGGTCGAGCACGGCACCGCACGAGGCGCACAACGGCCCACGTGGACCCGCGCACCCCGCGCAGCGCTCCCCCAGGACGAGATCGGCCAGGGCCGCCAGCGACGACAAGGACACCCGGCCATACTCGCCGGGCAGCCGGACCATCACCAGGGCGCGCGGCCAGCTGTGGACGACGAACCCGGCGTCAGCGGGTCCCGGTCGGGATCGAGCGCGACACTCTCCGCGCCTCAGCCGGGGTAGACGGGGTTGGTTCCCTCGGCGACGAACCGCCACGTGAAACGGTCGTTGGTCAACCACACCTGGTCGTCCTCGGCGCTGGAGAGCAGTGGCCGGCCCGGTGCCGCCGCCAGGGCCTGCATGTCGACGCCGGTGGGAGCTCCCGCGCTGGTGGTCTCGGTGACACCGTCGAGCGACACGGTGAACGCCTGGACCGCCTCGCGCTCCTGCTGGCCGATGACGGCGAGCTGGTCACCACCGCGCCAGGTGACATCGGAGACCATGCTCAGGTTCTGGCCGAGGGGAACGAACCGACCAACCGACACCTCCTCGCCGCTCCGCGTCACCCGGCCGACGTACAGCCTCGGCCCGTCGTCGGACTCGGTGATGACCGCGGCCCGCGATCCGTCCCGGGAGATCCGCAACGTGGACACCTCGACGTCGGCCAGCTCGGGCGCCTGCGCCTCGACCGGGGTCTCGCCGTCGCGCAGTACCCAGATCGTGCTGCCCGGGGACTCCTCGGACTCGTCCTCGGAGTCCGCGTCGTCCTCGTCACCGTCGGAGTCGCTTTCGGAGTCGTCGCTGGAGCCCGCGGTCCGCTCGACGACCCACAGATCGTCGTGGGGATCCCAGGACAGCGAGGTGTACTCGCCCCCGGAGAGCACGGACTCGTACCCGCCACCGCTGTCCGGCTCGGCGACGACCACCGAGTCGAGGCCGTCCTCGAGGCCGGCGATCCGGCTCTCGTCGAGCGAGACGGCGTGCTGCCGCAGCGGATTACCGCCCTCCCCCAGGGCCCCCTCGACACGGGACTCCTGCGGCTCGTTCTCCTGCCCGTCGCCGGAGAGCGACCACAGTTGACCGTCACGGACGAAGTAGGCGTTCGGATCGTCCGGCATCCCGCCGGGGTCGACGTCGTCCCACTGCTCACCGTCGCCCTGGAGGTTCTCCGCGTCTCCGCCGGGCAGCTCTACCTCCTCACCGTGGATCCGCAGCACCAGCTCCTGGACCTCGGGGAGCTGCTTGAGCGTCCACGCGAGCTGCGCGGCCATCCCGTAGTGGTCACTGTCGACGGAGATCGTCCCGCTCAGCTCGACGGTCACCACACCGGAGTCATAGGCGGCATCGGCCCTCGTGCCCTCGGGGAAGGCCGACCGCACGGCCGGGTCCAGCCACCGGGTGGGGCCACTGACCAGCCTGCGCACCAGGTGCGTCGCCATGTTCTCGCTGTTCACCGGCAGAAAGACCGGGTCGGGGACGAGGGTGCTCTCGTCGCGGTTGAAGAAGTACAGGTTGAGGGAGCGGTAGGCGCGCTCGACGTCGCGGCCGTCGAGGATGAGGGAGTCGGGAAGCTCGGCGATCCGCCACTCACCGTCGTCCTTGGCCAGCTCGAAGCTGACGTCGATCGTCGTGTCGGACTCCTGCGGTAGGTACTGCCCGTCGTCCCTGATCGAGGCGATGTGGGGGCCGCGCATCCGGATCTCGGCGTTCTCTCCGTTGGCGGCGACGTCGACGTCGAAGGTGAGGCTGTCCATGTCCTCGTAGACGAGCACGTCACCTTCGGGCGCCCACGTCTCCCGGAGCCCGGGCATCAGGTAGAGCCGGGCCGCGTGGTGGTTCGCCTCGAAGCTGCCCATGTCCCGCAGGAACCCCTTGATCAGGGACTCCTCACCGACGTCCGGCTGGGGGCCGGCGGGCAGCATTCGCACGTAGCCACTGGCGCCCTCGCCGTGGTCCTCGCTCCCGCTGCCGAGGACCACGGGGCCGCTGGTGGGCACCGAGGCACACCCGGCCACGACTGTGGCCAGCGCGGCCGCGACCACCGCCGCTCCCGGCCGCCACGCTCGTGCTTCGGTCACGCGTCCATTCCCCCTCCCGAACGGGTGGAGTCGAGGTCGGCGGACGGCGAGGGCTGCGCGGAACGGGCGCGCCCGATGGCCATCTCCGGTGGGGCGAGCGGAAGCGGCGAGCCGCGGAGCTCCGCTCCGGACTCGCGCGGCAGCGAAAGCCGGAACTGCGAGCCCTTGCCGGGGGCGCCCCATGCCTGTAGCCACCCCCCGTGCAGCTGGGCGTCCTCCTTGGCGATGGACAGGCCAAGGCCGGTACCGCCCGTGGTGCGGGCCCGTGCGGGGTCGGCGCGCCAGAAACGGTCGAAGCAGAGGTGCTCCTCGCCCTCCTTGAGCCCCACGCCGAAGTCACGCACGGCGACCGCGACCGCGTCCCGGTCGCCGGCGGCGGTGACGATGACGTCCTTGCCCTCACTGTGCTCGATCGCGTTCACGATGAGGTTGCGCAGGATCCGGTTGATGCGTCGCTGGTCGAACTCGGCCGTGCACGGCTCGGCCGGCAGCCGCAGCACGACCTTGATCCCGCGCCTCTCCGCGATCTGCTCGGAATCGCTGACCGCCTTCAGCACGGAGTCGCGGATATCCACCGACTCGATGGTGAGCGTGGCCGCGCCTGCGTCGTGGCGACTGATCTCCAGCAGGTCGCCCAGCAGCTCCTCGAACCGCTCCAGCTGACTCTGTAGCAGCTCCACGGACCGCCCCATGGCGGGGTCGAGGTCCTCGCGGTCCTCATAGAGCACATCACCGGCCATACGGATGGTCGAGAGGGGGGTGCGCAGCTCGTGGGAGACATCGGAGACGAACTGACGCTGCACCTTGGAGAGCTCCTCCAGCTCGTGGATCTTCTCCTGGAGGTTGCCGGCCATGTCGTTGAAGGAGGTGGCGAGCCGCGCGAGATCGTCCTCACCCCGCACCTTCATACGCTCCGACAACTCACCCGAGGCGAGTTTGTCAGCGGAGCTCGCCGCGCGCCGCACCGGGCTCACCACCTGGCGGGTGACCAGGAACGCGATGACCGCGAAGGAGATGATCAACGCCGTGGCCGCGAACACCATGGTGTTCTGCACGAGGGCGAGTGTCCGCTGCTCGTTCTCCAGCGGGAACAGGTAGTACAGCTCGAAGGTGTGGGAGAGCTGCGCCCCGACGGCCAGGGCGGGTTCCGTGCTGTCGTCGCGCACGATCTCGGTGTAGGTCAGGTACTGCGACTCCAGCTCGGTGCTGGAGCGCACCTCCTCGCGGAGCCGGTTCGGCACGCTCGCCCGTTCGTTCTCGATGGTCGCCCAGCCCCTGGCGCCCTCGGTCGAGGGGATGATGACGACCTCGTACATCCCGGTGGTGCCGCTGCGGGCGCTGAGGTCCTCGGCCACCTGTTCGAGCTGGACGTCCTGCTCGGCGGGGTCAGCGTCCTGCATGACGTTGAGGGCGTAGCTCAGGCCCGCCTTGTGGTCGCTGAGCGCCGCGTCCTCCTTGGCGTCGAGCAGCCCCGACTGCACCTGTTGGATGAGGAAGAACCCGAGGACGGCGGTGACCGCGGCCGAGATCACGAGCGTGGTACTGACTACCCGCAGTTGCAGTGAACGCCGCCAGCGTGAGTGAACGGCGCGCACGAGGCCCCGGGCCGCGCGTTGGGCCACGAGATAGCCCCCGCGGAGCAGGGCGCCCACCTGCTGCCGGCGCGAGTGCGCGGCCTCCTCACTCTCCAGCGGGTTCGCCTCGTTGGCGTCGCCGGTACCGGTCGTCACGAGTTCGCAGTTCCAGGATCGATCAGGAGGTTCCGGCCTTGTATCCGACGCCGCGGACGGTGACGACGACCTCCGGATGCTCGGGGTCCTTCTCGATCTTCGCGCGCAGGCGTTGGACGTGCACGTTCACCAGGCGGGTGTCGGCCGCGTGCCGGTAGCCCCACACCTGTTCGAGGAGCACCTCGCGGGTGAAGACCTGCCGCGGTTTACGGGCCAACGCGACGAGAAGGTCGAACTCCAGCGGAGTCAGGCTGATCTGCTCACCGTCGCGGGTGACCGAGTGCCCGGCGACGTCAATGGTGATGTCGCCGATCTGTAGGATCTCGGGCGCCGGTTCCTCCGTGCGGCGTAGCCGCACCCGTACCCGCGCCACCAGCTCCTTGGGTTTGAACGGTTTGACGATGTAGTCATCGGCGCCGGATTCCAGCCCGAGAACGACATCGACGGTGTCGGCCTTCGCGGTGAGCATCACGACCGGAACCCCGGACTCCGCTCGGATCTGGCGGCACACGTCAATGCCGTCAGCGCCCGGCAGCATCAGGTCCAGCAGTACCAGGTCGGGCTTGGTCTCCCGGAAGGCGTCCATGGCCTTGTCGCCGTCGTGCACGAACGATGGTTCGAAGCCTTCGCCTCTGAGGACAATGCCCAACATTTCGGCGAGAGCGAGGTCGTCATCGACGACCAGTACGCGTCCCTTCATCGATGTCTCCGGCACCGGTGCGCATCGAGGTGCGGATGCGGATAGCGGCGCCTTCTCCTTTCCGGACACTCGAGCGGAAAACTTCGATCTCACACCTGCCGGGTCGCCCCCGTGCGGGAGTGCTTCTCCTCCCACCTAACCCTGCCACCAACAGGCACCGCTAGGCGCGTGGTCGGCCCTGGTCGGGCGTCCGGGGCGGTACTGACCGTGCGCTCGCGGCTGCCTCCTCGCCGGCTTTCTCCTGGAATACCCTGCCGCCTGGACCGCTACCCCGTCTAGAGCCAACGCTTGGCCACGGCACGATGCGGGCGGGTGGTATTTGAAAGCATACAAAACCGAAGAAGTGTGCTGGTGTGTCGATGACCGGTGAATACCCTCGTGTGCACGGGGCCGCCCTACTGTGGGGCCGTCTGACATAGCGTATGTAACGCCACCGGCGGCCCCGGCCACGCGCCGGCGCAGGAACGAACGAGGGACGACGGAGGATCCATGACGCAGGAGCACGGCGCCCCGGGCGAGCCCAGTGATCCCGACAGCGGCCAGGATCCCGCCGGCCCGGCGCACCCTCCCACGGGGCCAAGCTCCCCGTGGGTGGCGCCCGGACAACACGAGTCGCCCACCCCCTCGTCCTCGTGGGTTCCGCCCGGGCAGCCCGGTGGACAGCCGTCGCCCGGCCCCGCGCGGGCGGCGTGGGCCGGTCCTTCCGGGGTTCACGGAGCCCGGGGAGTGGGTCACTCCCCCATGGCGTGGCCCGGTCTCATCCCGCTGCGTCCACTCAACATGAGTGAGATCCTCAACGGGGCGTTCAGCTACATCCGGCACAACGCCAAGGCGGTGCTCGGGCTGACGTTCATCGTCATCGGGATAGCCAGTGTCGTGACCTCGGTCGGCATGGGCGGCTACATGGGCGACTACGGCTCGTGGGTCGGCCGGCTCCTGAACGACCCCAGCGCGGCCGATCCCGACACCCTGCCGTTCGCCCCGTGGACCCTCGCCACGATGTACGGCGGCCTGCTGTTCAGCTACGTCGGCCAGATCGTGTTGACCGGCCTGCTCGCGGCGGTGGTGGGGCTGGCCGTGCTCGGCAGGAAGCTGACCATGAAAGAGGCCGTGCGGGAGGTACGGGGCCGCATGGGCGCGGTGTTCGGGGTCGCCGGCCTGCTCTTCCTGCTCGGTCTGGGCTACACCGCACTGCTCGCCGGGGTTCTCGCGCTCGCCTTCGCCGTCGGGTACTTCCTCAGCGCGTTTCTCGGGGTCACCGTCGCGGTACTCGGTATCGCCGTGACCATCGTGGTGGGAGCGTGGATCTGGGTGCGCACCTCACTGGCCATGCCGGTCACCGTGCTGGAACGCATCGGCCCGGCCCGCTCCCTGGCCCGGTCGTGGCGTCTCACCCAGCGAAGCTGGTGGCGGGTCTTCGGGCTGCTGTTGCTCGGCACGATCATCGCCGCCGTGGTGGCCAACCTGGTGACCACCCCATTCAGTCTCGTCGGGATGTTCGTACCGGCACTCTCCCCGGGCGCGTTCTGGGTCTACGTGGTCAGCACCGCGTCCTCCTACCTCGCGACCGTCCTCTCCAGTGCGCTCAGCGCACCGTTCGTAATCGGCGTGACCACTCTGATCTACATCGACCTGCGCATGCGGCGCGAAGGGCTCGACCTTCGGATGCAGACCGCGACACGGTCGGGAGAGGCGCTCGGGGCGGACGTCTACCTGCCCGACACGGGCGGCGATCCCGCCCACCCTGACGCGCGGTACGGCGACCGGACCCTCGGGACCTCGGTGTGACGGGCCCGTTCACCAGCGCGGGGCCGGCACCGGTCCCCGCCACCGTCAGTCGCGAGGAGGGGGCGCGCCACGCCCGCGACGAGCTGTCCGAACGGATCTACCAGGACGCGGAGCCCGGCCCGATCGAGTGGGTCATCATCCGGGTCAACGAGGCGTTGTCCTGGATGGAGGCGCACCTGGGCGGCGTGCTCCCCGGCGGCTGGCCGCTGCTCGGCCTGCTTCTGGGACTGCTGCTCGCGCTTCTGGCCGGGCTGCTCCTCTACACCCGGCCGGTCCGACGGGCCAAGCGTCACCGCGCGGTGCTGCCCACGGGGGCGCCCCACACCGCCGCCGATCACCGCGCCACGGCCGACGAACACGCCGCGGCCGGCGCGTACGGCGAGGCCGTTCGGGAACGCCTGCGCGCGGTCACCCGGGACCTGGAGGAGCGTGCCATCATCACGCCCCGACCCGGGCGGACCGCGACCGAACTGGCCACCGAGGCATCCGCCGCTCTCCCGGATCGAAGGGAGGCGCTGCACGACGCGGCCGCGTTGTTCAACGACGTTGTCTATGGGGACCGGGCGGCCACCGCCGACGACGAGCGGTCCCTGCGCGAGCTGGATGACCGGCTTCGCCAGACACGACCCGCGGGCGACGGGGGGTCGACCGCATGAGCGCGACCACCCCCGCCCCAACGCGCACAGGGCCGGGTGGCCCGTCCCCGGTGACGCCGGGCCTGGGTGACCTGTGGCGCCGGGCGCGCGGCCCGTTGGCGTTCCTCGGCGGGCTGGTCCTCCTCGCGGTGATGCTGTCGCTGGGTGCGGAGCGGACCAACGAGGGGGTTCTGGACCCCGAAGGCCCCAACCCCGAGGGAACCCGCGCCCTGGCCGAGATCCTGCGGGAACGCGGCTCTGACGTCACGGTCGCGCGCGGCACCGAGGAAGCTCTCGTCGCCGCGGGCAGCGGCACCGTCACGATCGTCGCGCACTCGCACCGGCTACTGCCCGAGGAACTCGACCAGCTCGCCGGCAGCCCCGGCGATCTGGTGCTGATCCAGCCAACCACGCAGGCGCTCGACAGGCTCGCGCCCGGCGTCCACGTGGTCGACCGCGCCGAGGCCCCGGGGGCCACCCTGAGTCCCGACTGCGACCTGCCGGCGGCGCGCACGGCGGGGGAGGCCGACACCGGCGGGGAACTGTACGCCACCGACGGGGAGACCGAGGCGGTGTCCTGCTACCCCTCCGGCGACGGCGTGTCGATCGTCCAGGTGCCACGCGACGGCGGTGTCACCACGGTGCTGGGCACCGGCGCACCACTCACCAACGAGCACCTGGCCGGCCAGGGCAACGCCGCGCTCGCGCTGAACCTGGTGGGCGAGCGTGACGCGGTGTGGTTCCTGCCCGACGTCCCCACCCACGCCGAGCGGGCCACCCTGTGGGACCTGCTGCCGTCCGCGTTGCTGATGGCACTGGTGCCGTTCGGGGCCGGGCTGTTGCTTCTCGCGCTGTGGCGCGGCCGCAGGGTGGGACCCCTGGTCACGGAGCGGCTACCGGTGGTGGTGCGCTCCTTTGAGACCACCGAGGGCCGGGCCCGGCTCTACGCCGCCCGCCGCGCGCGTGACCGCGCGGCCACGGCACTGCGGTCCGGAGTCATCGAGCGGGTGCGCCCCGCCCTGGGGCTCGGTCCCGAGGCGTCACCCGAGTCCGTGGTCACGGCGATAGCCGAACGCACCGGCGACGGCCCGGAGCAGCTCAGGGCGCTACTGTACGGTGACGCCACCGAAGAGGGGGGTGACGTGCCCGACGACTCCGCCCTGGTCCGACTCGCCGACGACCTCGACGCGCTGGAGGGGCGGCTGCGATGACCACCGGCGTGCCCGCCGCACCCCCCGGAACGAGCACCGCCCTCCTGGGTGCGACACCGCACCGCTCGATGCCCCGACGAACGCCTGATGAGAGAGGTACGTGCCTGACGTGACCGCCACCACCCACGATCAGCCCTCCGCGGAAGAGGCGCGGGCCGCGCTGACCGCGCTTCGCGACGAGGTCGCCAAGGCCGTGGTCGGCCAGGACGAGACCGTGACCGGCATGGTCGTCGCCCTGCTGAGCCGCGGGCACGTCCTCATGGAGGGCGTGCCCGGTGTCGCCAAGACGCTGCTGGTGCGGACGCTCGCGGCCGCGCTCTCCCTGGACCACAAACGTACCCAGTTCACCCCGGACCTGATGCCGGGCGACATCACCGGGTCGCTGGTCTACGACGCGCGCACGGCGAGGTTCGAGTTCCACGAGGGGCCGGTGTTCACCAACCTGTTCCTGGCCGACGAGATCAACCGGACCCCACCGAAGACGCAGGCCGCGCTGCTCGAGGCGATGGAGGAGCGGCAGGTGAGCGTCGAGGGTCGGCCCACGGCGCTGGCCGACCCCTTCGTGGTCATCGCGACACAGAACCCCGTGGAGTACGAGGGCACCTACCCGCTGCCGGAGGCGCAGCTCGACCGGTTCCTGCTGGAGCTGGTGGTTCCGCTGCCGGGACGGGACGAGGAGGTCGGGATGCTCACCCGGCACTCCGAGGGGTTCGACCCGGGCGACCTGAAGGCCGCCGGGGTGCGGCCGGTGGCCGGGGAGACCGAGCTACGCGCCGCCCGGGAGGCGGTGGCGCACACTCGGGTCGCCCCCGAGGTGTTGGCCTACATCGTCGACGTGTGCCGGGCGACCCGGCAGTCGCCGTCGCTCCAGCTCGGCGCCTCGCCGCGGGGCGCGACAGCGCTGCTGCGCACCAGTCGCGCCTGGGCGTGGCTGGCGGGGCGCGACTATGTCACCCCCGACGACGTTAAGGCCCTGGCCAAGCCCACGCTGCGGCACCGGGTCTCACTACGCCCCGAGGCGGAGCTGGAGGGGGCCAGCACCAGCGGCATCATCGACGGTGTGCTGGCGTCGGTCCCGGTGCCGCGCTGACCGACCGGCCCGGTCGCCCCGGCGCGCTCCCGTGGGGGCCGGGACCACGCCGGGCGTGGCTTCAGGCGAGGACGGCCTCCGCTGTGTCGACGGTGACCACCGGTAGTGGACCGGAATGGTCCCCGTCGAGGGGAATGGGGCCACCGATGGGGTCGAGGGCGGCGGGTTCGTGGGCACCGGCCTTATCGGCGGTGACACCGGGGGCGGAGGAGCCCGCGGACTCGGGGGAGTCGACGCCTTCGGCTGTGGGGGTGGCACCGTGGCTGTCGCGCCACAGTGCCAGCAGCAGCGTGTCGGAGTCCGCGGCCTCGATCAGGCCGCCGGGGGCCGCGGCCCAGTAGGACTGGGTGGCCTCGCCGAACCAGATGACCACGCCGGGGTGGCGGGTCTGCACGGCGATGGCCGTGCGGTGTTCGGCCGCGAACTCGGCGGTGTGGCCGCACAACCGCGGCTGGTGGAAGGCGCGCCGCGTGCGGCACTCCGGGTGGGCGCACTCCGAGCAGTGTGTGGTGTTCACATCCTGTGATTCGGTCGTGCCGGCGGAGCTGGTGGCTGGGCTGGTCTCAGTCACTGGTTCCATTCCGTTCTCGTTCTCCCACGTCATGGCCCCGCGTCCGGGAGAGGTGGGGTGCGCCTTCCCGGGGCCGCGTGAGGGGCACGGACGTGGCTTGCGTCGAGTTGCCACGGGATTACCACCCCGAGCATGACTGTAACCGAGAGTATCTAACCAATGACTGTATGACCAAGAATTCGGAGTCCTCAACCTGAGGATCTGGCCTCTTGCCACACGAGGCCGGTGTTCCACCGGTCGCGCCAAGGCACGCCCATGTCGAACTCGCGGCCGCCCGTTATCCACCTGGGTTGGCGGGCGGCGCTCTCGTAGCGGGTAGATTGCTGGCCAGCCGGACAGTCCGCGTGGGGCACCACCGAAGCCGGCACCGGCCGGCACCCCGGAAGTGTGGCTGCCGGCACGAGGCACGTGAAGTCACGACGAGACGGGGTGGGACGGTTGGCCGTCACAGGACGGGCGGTGTTCGTCGCGTTCTCCGGTGCGCTCGTGGTGCTCATCGCCGGCTCCACGGGCGTGTGGGTCGTTTGGGCGGTGCTCGCGACGCTCACCGCCGCGCTCGTCGTCGACCTGGCCCGTGCCCCGAGTCCGCGCGCCGTCACCTTCGAGCGCGACGGGGACACCTCGGTCCGGCTCGGCGAGCCCGCCACACTGACCCTGACCGTCAGCAACCCCGCGCACCGCACGCTGCGCGGCCTGGTCCGCGACGCGTGGGCGCCGAGCGCGGGGGCCCAACCCACCACACACACCGTCTCGATCCCCGGTGGGGAGCGCCGCCGGATCACGACCCGGCTCATCCCGCGACGCCGGGGTGACCTGCCAGCCCGCGGGGTAACCGTGCGCAGCGTCGGCCCGCTGGGGCTGGCCGCCCGGCAGTGCACCCACGACGTCCCCTGGACCGTCCGCGCGCTCCCACCGTTCCACAGCCGCCGCCACCTGCCGGGCAAGCTCGCCCGGCTACGGGAGTTGGACGGGCAGCACAGCGCCCTGGTGCGCGGTCAGGGCAGCGAGTTCGACTCGCTGAGGGAGTACGTGCCGGGCGACGACGTCCGTTCGATCGACTGGCGCGCCACCGCGCGCAGCGACACTGTCGTCGTGCGCACGTGGCGCCCCGAACGCGACCGCCGCATCCTGCTGGTACTCGACACCGGACGCACCTCCGCCGGCCGGGTGGGCGACACCCCCCGGCTCGACCACGCCATGGACGCCGCGTTGTTGCTGGCCGCCCTGGCCGTGAAGGCCGGCGACCGGGTCGACCTACTGGCCTACGACCGGCGCGTTCGCGCCCAGGTCCGCAGCCACGGGCGCGGTAGCACGGTTCCCGCGATCGTCCAGGCGATGGCGCCGTTGGAACCGGAGCTGGTGGAGTCCGACTCCGCCGGTCTCGTATCCACCGTCCTGGGTGGGCACAGCCGATCCCGGCAGCTCGTGGTGCTGCTCACCGACCTCAACGCCACCGCGATGGAGGAGGGGCTCCTCCCGATGCTGCCGGCGTTGACCGCGCGGCACCTGCTGCTGGTCGCCGCCGTGGGCGATCCGCGCGTCACCGAGATGGCGGCCGAGCGCGGCGACGCCCGTTCGGTGTACCGGGCAGCGGCGGCCGAGCGCACCCTCTCCGACCGCCACCGGATCACCACCGAGCTGCGTCGATACGGCGCCGAGGTCGTTGACGCCGACCCGGAGCACATCGCGCCCGCCCTGGCCGACGCCTACATCGCGCTCAAGGCCCAGGGCCGGCTCTGACGGCGGTCGGGAACGCCGCGCCCCTCGCCCGATGACGTTCTCGTGAGCGGTCACTCAGCCACAGCGGAAATACCGAAGGGCCGCCCGTCGAACGCGCCTCTGGAAATTAACCGATAACGCGAGTCCCGGCGCGAGCACGGCGTCCACGCTGATCCAAGCCTCGGGTGACTTTTTGGCGAACATCGCTCGACCGCATTGTCGACACGAATTTTCGACAGGCTGAAAAATACCCATACCCCTTGCCCCCACCCGCCCGCGAATCCCCTAAAACCCTCTATTCACCTGCGAAAACGAGTTTTTTCAGCATCGCGTCCCCCGCTGGGCCACCCCCCCATCCCCGCATCGGGGAAATTCCGCCGGTTCGTTGCGTGGCCGGCGTCGCCCCTAGCCTGAAGAACCGCTTCGGAAATTCCGGGAGGGTAAGGGAGAAATGGTGCCTGATCACCTTCGGGGTTCACGCGGTGACCGTGGGTCGGGGTTCACGGAGTACGCGGCGGTCATCATCCTGGTCGCTTCCGTGGCCGCCACGGCGACCGTGACATTCTCGAACCGCCCCGAGGGCCTCGGCGAGTACATCATCTGCCGCATCACCAGCGTCTTCGCCGGCGGTGGTGGCGGCGACTGCGAACTCCCCTCCGGTGGGCGGGCCGGAGAGGGTGGACAGGCCCAAGAGAGCGAGCGGGCCGGGCGGGACTCCGACGAGCGGGACTTCACCCCGCCCCGGTGTGAGGCGTACCAGACCAGGGACAGCGCCGGGTACTCCCTCTACGTCGGCCTCTTCAAGTTCGGCGAGGAGTACGCCTTCATGGAGCAGCAGATGGCCGACGGCAGTTACCGGCTCACCCTCGTTCCGCAGGGCGAGCTCGGCGTGGAGGGCAAGGCGTTCCAGCTCAAAGGCAGTGCCGGGGAGGAGTACCAGTTGGGCGCCGAGGCCAAGATCGGTGCCTACCTCAAAGCCTCGGTCGGTGACACCTGGATCTTCGACAGCGAGCAGGAGGCGGACCGCTTCCGGGACGACATCGTGGAGAACCAGGTGGCCCAGCAGAGCATGCAGTCTCCCCAGGGGGGCGCCGGCGCCGCGATCTACTACTGGCTGAACCCGCCGCCGGAGATCCCCGACCCGAAGCTGACCACGGTCACCGGCCGGTTGGAGGGTGGAGGTGTCGCCGAAGGAGGGCTGAGCCTGGAACCATCCGGGGTGGAGACCCCGATCGACATCGGGACCGGCATCAACGCCCGGATCAAGTTCAGTGACCAGGTCGCCCATCGCACAGACACTCGCGACCCGGACAACCCGCTCACCGCCACCACTTACCAGTTCAGTGGGCAGGGCGCCATCGGCGGGGAGGTGGCCGGGAGGGGAGGCCAGGCCGAGGGGGAGATGTCCGGCGCTGTCCGTGTCGCCCGCAATGAGGCTGGTGAGCCCGTCGAGCTCGTCTACGTCACCACTGTCGAGGGTGGGCTGGCCAGCCGTGACCGCTACGGCGGCAAGTACGAGAAGCACAAGGGAGGCGCCAAGGACAAGGACGGCGAGAGTACCGTGCACGAGACCCGCACCACCCTCAAGCTGGACACTCCCGAGGAACGCGCGATCGCCGAGGAGTACATACAACGGGAGGGAGCGGAAGGGCTGATCGGTGGGTCGAAGCTCGCCTTCAGCCAGATGTTCTCCGACGACGACGACCTGTTCACCGAGCCGCCGGACAACGGTGACGAGTTCGAACGGCTGATGTACGAGAAGGCGACGGTCTCCAACATCACCCAGGACAAGACCACCGACATCAACACCTACGGCGGGAAGGCGGCCATCGGGTTGGGCCTGGGCGCCAAGATCGGGACGGAATCCAGCGAGCAGCGCACCGTCGAGTCGCAACAGCTCGGGGCCCCGGACCCGGAGACCGGAACCCGCGAGTTCGAGGAGTACGAGGAATGCCTAGCCGTCTCGCACGAGTGAAGGGGGTCACCCGCGCGCTCCTCGTGGTCGCCGCGGTCACGAGCGCGGCCGCCTGTGGGCAAACATCCGAGCCGCTGGTGGCGGGATACCCCTTGGCGCTCGACCCCCCTCCGGGGTGGGTGGAGGTGCCCGAGGACCGCGAGGATCCCGACGAGGAGAACCACCCGGTCATCTACGCGGCCCAGCCCGAGGAGAACCCCGAGGACGCGGCCCTCGTGGTGCGGGTCTTCAGCGGTCAGGCCACCTCCGCCGCGCACGGGGTCGCTCTCGCCGACGGGACACGACACGAGAGCGGGCAGAACTACGAGCGCGAGGAACCGGCCGAACTGGACGTCCCCGGAGCCGAGGACGCCCGCCGGCTGGACTACACCTACACCTGCGCCGACACCGGCACCGACTGCTCGGGGACGGCCTTCGTGCTGCTGGGCGAGGAGGACCTGTACGTGGTGCGGGTGAGCATGCGGGAGGACGCCGTCTCCCCGGAAACGGTCGAGCGACTCGAGGAGTCCCTCGAGCTCACCGGGTGAGCCTAGGGAAGGGAACACCACAGTTGCGGACAGCCTCCTGGACAGCGGGGATCGTCGTCGGCGGGTGGTTGGTCACCATGGCCGGTTACCTGCTGACCCACCTCGTGTTCGTCCCCCGGGCCGAGGCGTCCCCCGACACCACCAGCGACCCGGCCATCCCCGTCGAGGTGGCGGGCTTCCTGGTCGAGGCCGGGATCGTGGGCGTGGTGGTGGGGATCGGCGGGGCTCTCGCGGTCGGGCGGGCCGGGCTCGGGCGGCGCGTGGCCGCGGTGGTGGCCGCGATCGGACCGGTGGCGCTCGTCACGATGGCGCTGCTGCTGTTGTACTCCTACGGAGGCTCCTCCGCGGGGGTGCTGTGGGGGGCCACCGCGATGATCACGGGAACGGCGTTGGGAACCTACCTCGGTGTGGGCCGGCGCGGATCCTGAGGAGTGTGCTCACCCCGCCACGGGCGCGGACTCCGGGCGGCGGACGATGTCGCCAGTCTCCCCGTCGCGGTAGGCCGCGCGGCCGAGAGTGTAGACGTAGCCCAAGAAGAGCACCTCGGCGAGCACCCCGATACCGATACGCAGCCAGGTGATGTGCACCCACCCGGTGACGAAGCCCTCGATCAGCCCGGACACGAACAGCACCAGCACCAGCCCCAGGGCGACCGCGATGGCCGGGCGCGCCTCCTCGCCCAGGGCCCGCGCGCGAGGGCGTGGACCGGGCGCGATGATGGTCCAACCGAGTTTCATCCCAACCCCGGAGGCGACGAACACCGCGGTCAGCTCGAGGAGACCGTGCGGCAGGATCAGCCCGAGGAAGATGTCGCCCTTGCCGTGCGCGAACATCGCCCCGGCGGATACGCCCAGGTTCGCCGCGTTCATCGCCAGGACGGCGACCGTGGGCACGCAGAGGAACACCCCGAAGATGAGCGCCTGCGCGGCGACCCACGCGTTGTTCGTCCACACCTGGGCGGCGAAGGAGGCCCCGGGGTGCTCCACGTAGTAGTTGGCGAAGTCGTGCTCGACGTAGGCCCGAACCTCCTCCGGGGTGCCCATGGCTGCCAGTGTCTCGGGGTTCGTCACCATCCAGACCGCCATGGTGGTGGCGAGCGCCAGGGAACCGGCGGCGGCCCAGATCCACCACCAGCGGAGCCGGTACAACACGGCCGGGAAGGTCCGGGTGAAGAACCGTGTGACGTCACGCCACGCGGGCTCGTGGGCACCGGTGACCACCGAGCGTGCCCGCGCCACCAGCCCGGACAGCCAGCTGGCGAGTGCCGGATCCTGGCCGGAGGAGCGCACGACCGAGAGATGGGTGGAGACCCGTTGGTACAGCTCGACCAACTCGTCCACCTCGGCCCCGGTGAGCCTGCGTCTCCGGCGCACCAGCTGGTTCAGGCGGTCCCAGTCACTGCGGTGCGCGGCGGCGTACACGTCGAGATCCACACAGGGGACTCTACCGACACCGCCCGTGGCGCCGGATCCCCGCGGGGACTGCCAGACTGGTGGTGAGGAGCGCGACGAGCGAGCGGGAGCGAGCACCGTGACACATCCGGGCGGCGGGGCCTACGACGACCAGTCCTCCGTTGTCACGGGGGACGCTGTTGTGCTGGACCTGCGCCCGGCCGGGTTCGCCACCCGGATGGTCGCACTGGCGTTCGACCTCGTCATACAGGTGACCGTGCTGGCAGGGGCGAACCTGGCGGCGGTGCGGGTCGGCGCCGACCTGGACCCGGCGGCGATGGCCGCAGTGATCGTGGGGGTCACGGTGTTGACCGTGGTGGGCTACCCCACCGCCGTCGAGACCCTCAGCCGCGGCCGCTCCGTCGGCAAGCTCGTCATGGGTCTGCGCGTGGTCGGCGCCGACGGCTCGCCGGAGCAGTTCCGTCAGGCGCTCGCGCGGGCCCTGTGCGCCGTGGTGGAGATCTGGGCGGCCTCTGGCGTCATCGCCCTGCTCAGCTCGATGATCAACCGGGACGGCAGGCGGATCGGCGACTTCGTCGCCGGCACCCTGGTGATCGAGGAGCGGGCGGGACGTGAACCCGAGACGGAGATCGCCATGCCGCCGTGGCTCGCCGAGTGGGCGGCGGCGGCCGAGATGTCGGCGCTCACTCCCGAGACGGTCGCCATGGCGCGCCAGTACGTGTTGCGCTACTCCGAACTCACCGAGCAGGCCCGCCACGAGATGGGCAACCGGATCGCGGGCCTGGTGTCGGCCGGGGTCACTCCTCCCCCACCGGAGGGGACGCCGCCGGTGGCCTACCTCGCCGCCGTTCTGGCCGAACGCCGCCGCCGGGAGGAGGAGAAGCTGGCCCGGCGGCAGGGGCGGCACGGGGCTCCTCACACCCGCCAGGAGTGAAGGTAGGACTCCTGCTCGGGGGTGAGGTGGTCGATTCCGACCCCGAGCGCCTCGAGTTCCAGGCGCGCGACCTCGTTGTCGATCTCGTCGGGAACGTCGAGCACACCCGAGGTGAGCGGGTGGTCAACGAGCCAGGCGACGGTGAGCGCCTGCACCGAGAACGACGTGTCCATCACCGCCGCCGGGTGGCCCTCGGCCGCCCCGAGGTTGAGTAGCCGCCCCTCGGCCAGTAGGACGATACGGCGGCCGTCGGCGAGCACGTACTCGTCGGTCTGCGGGCGCACCTCGCGGCGCACCTCGACCGAGAGGGACTCCAGCGCCGTCAGGTCGATCTCGACGTCGAAGTGCCCGGAGTTCGCCAGCACCGCGCCGTCCTTGAGTTGGGCGATGTGCTCCGCGCGGATCACGTCGCGGTTTCCGGTCACGGTGACCAGCACGTCACCCTCGGCCGCGGCCTGCGCCATGGGGAGCACGGTGTAGCCCTGCATCACCGCGTCAAGCGCCTTGACCGGATCGACCTCGGTGACGACGACCCGGGCGCCCATGCCCCGAGCCCGTTCGGCCAGGCCGCGGCCGCAGTAGCCGAATCCCGCGACAACCACCGTCCGGCCGGCGAGCATCGCGTTGGTGGCGCGCATGATGCCATCGATCGTGGACTGCCCGGTCCCGTAACGGTTGTCGAACATCCGCTTGGTGGCGGTGTCGTTCACCGCGACCATCGGCAGCTTCAGCACCCCCTCGACCTCCATCTGGCGCAACCGGATCACGCCGGTGGTGGTCTGTTCACAGCCGCCGGTGAGCCCGGACAGCAGCTCCGGCCGTTCCCGGTGAACGATGTTGACCAGGTCGCACCCGTCATCGAGCAGGACGTGCGGGGGGTGTTCCAGGACCGCGGCGAGGTTGCGATCGTAGCTGGCCTGGTCCATCCCCGCCCGCGCGTACACACTCACCCCGTACTCGGCCACCAGAGCGGCGGCGGTGTCGTCCTGGGTGGACAGCGGGTTGGACGCGGCCAGCGCGATCTCGGCGCCGCCGGCGCGCAACGTGCGCATCGCGTTCGCTGTCTCGGCGGTGACGTGCATGCACGCGGCGATCCGTACACCCGCCAGCGGCCGCCGCTCGGCGAAGCGCTCCCGGATCCGGCGCAGCGCGGGCATAGCCCGTTCGGCCCAGTCGACGCGACGGATCCCGGCCCGGGCGAGGCCGAGGTCCGCGACATCATGCGGTGGTGCTGCCATATGCGCAGTAGTCTGCCATCAGTGACGGGAGTACGCGTGTTCGCGGGCCGCGAACCATCTCTTGGTGGCCCCGTGGACCGCGGGCGCGCTTGGGGGCGAGGATACCGTCTCGCGGGTGGTCCGCCGGTGCCACGTCGGTCAACCGGACGGCCAGCCGTCGGGCGGCAAGGGCGGCACCGGCGACGCGGTCGAGGTCGCGCGGGGACGGGGCGTCCCCGTCGACGTGATCTGGCCCGAGGGCGTCCGCCGGGAATAGCTCGGCACGGCCCCCGTTCCCAGGACACGGCCCCCGGTGCCGGAATCCGGCGCGGGAGAACACGAGGGCCGAATCCCGCCAGCTTAGCGGGGGTGTGGTCGGCAGGCTTGTGGGCATGGAACTCAACCTGAAAGACAAGAGCGCCGTCGTCACCGGCGGGAGCAAGGGAATCGGACTGGCCACCGCGGCGGCCCTGGCCGCCGAGGGGGCTCGGGTCGTGGTGGGCTCGCGGACGGTCACCGATGAGCTGGCGGACCTGCGGGTCAGGCACGATGTCACCGCCGTCGAGGCCGACCTCACCGCCCCCGACGGTCCCCGGCGGCTCGTGGACACCGCGGTCGACCAGAACGGCGGTGTGGACATCCTGGTCAACAACCTCGGGATCAGCGAGCCCGCCGAGTCCAGCACCGACTTCTCCGACGAGCAGTGGCGGCGCATCTTCGAGGCGACGCTGTTCACCACGGTCCGCACGGTTCGCGCCGCGCTCCCGGCGATGCGTGGGCGCGCCGGCGCGAGCATCGTCAACCTCAGCTCGGTGAACGCCAAACTCCCTCTGGGGACGATCGCGCCGTACAGCGCCGCGAAAGCGGCGCTGACCAACTTCGGCAAGGCCCTGGCGGAGGAGCTCACTCCGCGGGGCATCCGGGTCAACACGGTCTCCCCCGGCCCGGTGCGTACACCGCTGTGGACCGCTCCGGGGGGCTTCGCCGAGGTGATGGCGGAGCGGTTCGGCACCACACCGCGGGATCTCATGGAGCGGGGCCTGCCGGAGGCCATGTCGATCACGACGGGCCGGGTGTCCGAGCCCGAGGAGATCGCCGACCTGGTGATCTTCCTGCTCTCCGATCGGGCGGGCAACATCACCGGCAGCGACCACGTGATCGACGGCGGCACGCTCAAGACCGTCGCCTGACCACACCCGCGGTCCTCACCTTCGGTCCCGGGTCTCCCGAGCGGGGCACACTCCCGGCGGCCGCCGTCGGGGCGGTGGGAAAGGTCGGCCGGTGGCGCGGGGGGTTCCGGCCGGAACCCCCCGCGCCACCGGCCACGCTGGGCTACCCCGACTGTCGCGGCCTACCCGCGGTCCAGCCGTGGGCCACGCGCGTTAGTAGCGGTAGTACTCGGGCTTGTACGGCCCGGCCACGTCGACGCCGATGTAGGCGGCCTGTTCCTTGGTGAGCTCGGTCAGCTTGACCCCGAGGGCGTCGAGGTGCAGCCGCGCGACCTTCTCGTCCAGGAGCTTGGGCAGCATGTAGACGCCGGTGGGGTACTCGTCGGTCTTGGTGAACAGCTCGATCTGGGCGATCGTCTGGTTGGTGAAGCTGTTCGACATGACGAAGCTGGGGTGGCCCGTGGCGTTGCCCAGGTTGAGCAGCCGGCCCTCGGACAGCACCAGGATGCTGTGGCCGTCGGGGAAGGCGTACTCGTGGACCTGCGGCTTGATCTCGGTCTTCTTGATGCCCGGGATGGCTTCCAGGCCGGCCATGTCGATCTCGTTGTCGAAGTGGCCAATGTTGCCAACGATGGCATTGTGCTTCATCCGCTTCATGTGGTCAGCGGTGAAGATGTTGAAGTTGCCGGTGGTGGTCACGAAGATGTCGGCGACCTCGACAGCGTCCTCGACCGTGGTGACCTCGTACCCCTCCATCGCGGCCTGCAGCGCGTTGATGGGGTCGATCTCGGTGACCAGCACGCGGCAGCCCTGGCCACGCAGCGACTCGGCGCTGCCCTTACCGACATCGCCGAAGCCGGCGACGAGGGCGACCTTGCCGCCGATGAGCACGTCGGTGGCGCGGTTGATGCCGTCGATGAGGGAGTGGCGGCAGCCGTACTTGTTGTCGAACTTGCTCTTGGTGACCGAGTCGTTGACGTTGATCGCCGGGAAGAGCAGCTCGCCGTTGCGGTGCATCTCGTAGAGCCGGTGCACGCCCGTGGTGGTCTCCTCGGTCACGCCCTTGATCTTGGACGCGATCGTGGTCCACTTCTTCGGGTCGGCCGCCAGGCTGTTGCGCAGCCGCTCCAGGACGACCTTGTACTCGTCCGGGTCCTCGGCGGTCGGCTGGGGAACGGCCCCGGCCTTCTCGAACTCGACGCCCTTGTGGACGAGCATGGTGGCGTCGCCACCGTCGTCCAGGATCATGTTGGGACCGTCACCGCCGGGCCAGGTCAGGGCCGTCTCGGTGCACTCCCAGTACTCCTCCAGGGTCTCGCCCTTCCAGGCGAACACCGGGACACCCTGCGGGTTGTCCGGGGTCCCGTTCGGGCCCACCACGACCGCCGCCGCGGCCTGGTCCTGGGTGGAGAAGATGTTGCAGCTCACCCACCGGACTTCGGCGCCCAGCTCGGTGAGGGTCTCGATGAGAACGGCGGTCTGCACCGTCATGTGGAGCGAGCCCATGATCTTCGCGCCACGGAGCGGCTTGCTGGCGCCGTACTCCTTGCGCGTGGCCATCAAGCCCGGCATCTCGTGCTCGGCGAGCCGGATCTCCTTACGCCCGAGCTCGGCCAGGGACAGGTCGGCGACTTTGTAGTCGAATGCCATGCGTCTAACACTCCTCCTGATGGATGCGGTTCGAGTGTAGGACCCGACCCACACCTCGGGCACGCCCCGAGCGGGAATATTGACAACACATTGTCAGATTTCTCGGCTTTCGGCCCTCGGGTCAGCTAGGGTCGCCCCCATGGTCGACCCGCAGCACACCCAACGATTCCCCGCTCCCGCCGGGGATCCCGGCCCGAGCGAACCCGAGAGCGGGCTTCCCATCTCCGAGGCCGCTGAGAGACTCGGCACATCCGCCCGGATGCTTCGCTACCGCGAGTCCCTCGGGTTGCTCCCGGTGACCAAGGAGCAACCCTCCGGGCGTGGGCACCGGCATCGGCGGTTCACCGAGGAGGATCTGAACACGGTCGCCTCCGGGCTGGAGCTGGAGCACAGCTACGGCATCAGCCCCGCCGCGCTGGCCTTCGCGCTGCGGATGCTCGCCGAGCCGGCCACGCTCGCGCGCGTCCGCGCCTACGGCGAGCGGCTGGGACGCCTGGCCCCGCCCCCGGCCCGGGCGCTGGACTTCGACAAGCAGAAGGCGCTGCGATTGCTCCAACAGCGCGCCCAGGGGCGTTGACCCCGCTCACCCGGCGACGGCGTCCTCCAGCCGCGGCTCCAACACGGGGGCCATGGTGCGCATGAAGGTCGCCGTCATGTGGCTGCCGTCCCAGTAGACGAGCACGTTCCCGATCACGGCCGGGCACTCGTCGCCGTCGCACAGGTGGTCGGTGAGGTCGATGAAGGACACGTTGTCCGGAACGTCGTCGCGCCCCTCGTAGGGCGGCTTCTCGGCCATCGAGTGGCTACGCCGCCCACCACACTCGTCGGCGTCCTTGGTGGCCAGGCAGGAGGCCGTGTCGAACCCGAACCGGGGGGTGTCCCGTATCGCGACCACGTCGATCCCGAGCCGGTCCAGCTCGGCCCAGCGCTCCGGGTACCCCTCGACCACGCCCTCGCCCTCACCGTCGGTGCGGGCCTCGCTGTCCAGGCTGGTGCTGGTCGCGGTCGTGAACACCGCGTCGGGTCCGATCCGCTCCAGCTCCTCCATCACGCCCCGGTTCCAGGTCGCGCACTCGGTGTACTCCTGGCCCTTGTACATCTGCGGGGCGTCGGTGAACAGGCAGGCACCCTTGGTGATGTTCACGACACGCCACTCGTTGTCCTCGGCGATGGCCTCGAGCGCCGGGAACCAGTGGGCCGCGTGCGACCCGCCGACGAGGGCGATCGTGCGTCGCGGATCGTCGGCCCCGTAGGCGCAGGTACGGACCTCCGTACCGGTCGTGCCCTGGTTGCAGTCGTTGTCGTAGGTGGCGGGCAGGTCCTCCGCGGCCTCCGCCGGGGACGGGTAGACGGGCAGGTCCGGGACGTTCCCGGCCCCGTCCGGCCCCGCGGCCGCGCCGGGGTACTTGGCGGGATCCTCGGCGAGCTCCTCGCGCTGGCGCTGCTGCTCGGCGAGGTGGACCGACCACCCCGCACCCGCTGTCACCACGGGGAGGATGAACATCAGGCCAACGGCCGCCGACCACAGTGGAGTGGTGCGGGCACGGGTGAGCCGGTCGAGGCCGTTGTCGGTGAGCCAACTGGTCGCGGCGGCCAACACGATCGACAACGACAGCACACCACAGCCGCCCACCAGGCTCGGGACACTCCGCCCGGTCAGCGTCAGATAGCAGATCAGCACCGGCCAGTGCCACAGGTACAGCGCGTAGGAGATGGTGCCGATGTAGTGCATCGGCGCCCAGTTCAGCAGCCGGTCGGCCGCGAAGGGGGCGCCCGTGCTGCCGGCCACGATGATCAGCACCGCGGCCAGCGTCGGCCACAACGCCGCGTAGCCGGGGAACACGGTCGACACCTGGAACAGGACCCCGCAGGAGGCCAGAGCCACCAGCCCGATCCAGCCCATGGCGATCCGCAGCGGTCGTGCGGCCCTGATCCGGTCCAGGACGATGGCCAACACCCCGCCGAGCGCGAACTCCCACAGTCGCGCCCCGGTGTCGAAGTACGCCCACTGCTGGTTCGCCCCGGTCATCACCACCGAGTAGGTCATCGACACCGCGAAGAGCGCCACCAGCGCTCCCAGCAGCACGCGCTCGCGCGCCCACCCCCGCCGCGCGGCGACCCAGGCCGCGAGCGCCACCAGTACCGGGCACAGCAGGTAGAACTGGCCCTGGATGGACAGCGACCAGAAGTGCTGGGCCGGGCTCGCCGCGTTGTTCTGCGCGAGGTAGTCGACCGAGTTAACGGACAGCTGCCAGTTCTGGTAGTACAGCGCCGACGCGACGATCTCGCCGATCGTGTCACGCCACCGGTCGGGCGGCAGCAACAGCCAGGTCGCGACGAGCGTACTGGCCAGCACGAGGGCCGCGCCCGGCAGGAGTCTTCTCGCCAGCCGGGCCCAGAACGCGCCGAAGGCCACCGCGCCGCTCCGCTCCACGGTGCGTAGCAGCGAACCGGTGATCAGGAATCCGGTGAGGAGCAGGAAGACGTCGACGCCACCGGAGACGCGGCCGAACCAGATGTGGTAAACGGCAACCAGCAGAACGGCGACGGCCCGCAGACCCTGGATCTCGGGCCGGTACCGCCCACCGGTGGCGCGCGGGGGCGCGCTCGTCGCGCTCGCGGAACCACTCGCCGGGCGCGGCGTGGTCGTCGGGGAAGCGTGCACGGGGGGTGTATCCACCTCGGGATGCGTCGGGAAGTCGCGTGGAATTGTGCACCACCCTCGTTACACGCCGGGATACCGAGTCTGAACTGCGGGCCACACCGCAATGACCCGGCCGCGCTCCGGCGCCGTGGCCACCGTCGCGGTGGGAACGAGCGTCACGAGACGACCACGGGGGTTTCCCGCGCCGGCTGGCTGGCTACGTTGACGGACGTGGATGCGGTGATGGAGCGCGACCTCGCGCCGGAACGCCTGCCCGCGCCGGTGCGCCACCGGCTCGACCGGCTCGACCGGCTGCGGGACATCTGGGTGGAGCGGCGGTGCAACCGTGTCGGGGTGCGGGGGGTTCCGGGACGACGCGCGCTCCTGCGGGCACACGCCCGGGAGCTACTGACTCTGGCGGGGCAGGGCACCACCATTCCGGGAGCGCGCGAGCGGGAACGCCGCGACGAGGACGCCCTGGTGCGTATGGTGGACGACTGTCACACCGGATGCCGGCTGAGCGGCTCCGAACTCACCGACCTGGCGCGGACACTGCCCGACCCCACCGCAACGACGCCGTTGTCCGACCCGGACGGGCAGCGACTGGCGGACGCGGCGGCGGTGCGGACCCATCCGATCGTCCGCGCCGCCCACCTGTACCTGACGTGCCAGGAGACGCTCGAACGGGCCGCGGCCCGCGAACCCGCCACCCCGCCCCTGTCGCCCCCGTCACCCCATCGACCGCTGCCGTGGGCGGTGGCCACACTCACCCTGCTGCGCTCGACGTATCCGCCGCTCGTCATGGACCACCGGCTGGCCGACGCCTACCGGGCCGCCATTGCCAGGGCGGACGCGCGGGAGCGTCTCCTGGCGTTCGTCGAACTCCTCACCGACCTGCAGGAGGCGGCGATGCGTGGTGAGCTGAGCCGCGGCGGCGACCTCGAACACCCCGTCCCGGTGGCCGTGGCGCACAGCGCGGGGTCGCTGTCCGCCGCGCTGCATCGGTGCGTCCTGGAACGCGCCCGCACACGCGGCGCATCGTTCGCGCTGGTGCTGCACGAACTCGACCCGGACGCCCGGGTGGAGGTCACCGCGGGCGACATCGGCACCGCCCCCGAGCGCGGTCGGTGCGAGGCCGCGGCGGCACGGGCGCTGTTCCGCCGGGGGCCGGGGTGCCGGTGGACCTCGCTGGAGGTCACCACGGCCGAGACGACACTGCGGCTGCTGCTGCTCGTCCAGGACGTGGGGACACCCCCCACGGGGGTGCTCGCCGTGACCGCCGACGCCTGGCTGACCACCGCGGACCGTTCGATGGACGTCCTCGACCCGGCGTGCACCGACTGTGTGACGCTGCTACCCACCGACAGCCTCGGCGACCGCCGGGCCGAGGTGACGGCGTTCGTGGACGACACGATCGCGCGCGCCATCGGCCGGCTCACCCGGACACCGGGCTGAGATCCGGAGGAACTCGCTGTTCGTCCCGCGGGGTCGGGCCGGCCGGCGCCACGTATGGGCGGCGCGGCTACCCGGTCAGCGAGACCAGAACCAGCAGGAGCAGCAGGATGATGATCACGACCAGCACGGCCGGGACCACCCACCCCTGGGACAGCAGGGGATCCTCCTGCTGTGGCGGGGCCTGCCGGTGTGGCGGCTGTTGCGGGGGTTGCTGCGGCATCTGGTGCGCCCCGTAGACGGTGTTGGGCCCCATCGTGTGCGGGGGCGGCGCGCCCATCCCCGGGTGGCCCCCCGTGGCGCCCGGACCCGGCGTCTGCTGCGGCTGCGGCCCCATCGGGGGCTGCCCCGGCGGACCGAACCCGCCCTGCTGTGGCCCCGACATCGGGCCTCCCCCACCCCCTTGCGGATGGGGGTGCGGGGTCTGCGGACCGCTCGGCCCCGCGGATCCGGGAGGGGTCTGCGGACCGCTCGGGGCCGAGAACCCCGGCGCGGACTGGGGGCCACTGGGAGTCTCGGTCTCCGCGATCCGCTCACCCTCCTTGAGGGCCTCGTCCGCCGAGGGGGGCTCGGCGGCGTCGTGCCCGAGGAGCCGCATGAGCAGACCCTGCGCGCTGGGGCGCTGCGAGGGGTCCTTGTTCAGGCAGCTCGCGACGATGGGCCGGAGGTAGTCGGGAATCCCGTCAATATCGGGTGGGGCGCTGACCACCCGGTGGACCACGGCGGGCACGCTGTCGGCGCCGAAGGGGGCGTTGCCCGTGGAAGCGAACGCGATGACGCAGCCCCAGGCGAATATGTCGACCTTGTCGGTGACCCCCTTGCCCTCGATCTGCTCGGGAGCCATGTAGGAGGGCGTGCCCATGATCGAGTTGGTCATCGTGGCACCGCTGTCGGTCACCCGCGCGATGCCGAAGTCGATCACCCGAGGGCCGTCGGGTCCCAGGAGCACGTTGCCGGGCTTGAAGTCGCGGTGCACGATGCCCGCCTGGTGGATCGCGACGAGCGCGGTGGCCGTTGTCACAGCGAGCCGCTGCAACGAGGCCCCCTTGTGCGGCCCCTTGGCCGCGACCGACTCCTGCAACGACTGGCCCGGCACGAACTCGCTGACCACATAGGGCTGTTCCTCGTCGAGGTTGGCCTCGTGGATGGCGGCCGTGCAGAACGACGCGACCTTCTGGGCCGCGCGCACCTCCCGCTCGAAACGCTTACGGAGCTCGTCGTCCTCGGACCACTCGGCGTTCAGGACCTTGATCGCGACCTCGTCGCCCTCGCTGTCGCGACCGAGGTAGACGACACCCTGACCGCCCTTCCCCAGACGACCGACCACGCTGTACTGACCGAACGCGGGGGGATCGCTCGGTAGCAGCGACTCGGGACCGGGCATCGAAGTCCTCCAGTGAGGTCGTGGCCGGCGCTAGCGCACGACCGGGGTATGGGTCAGAGGGTCAACGCCATACGCGACAGCGAGATACACACTGGCGTAATCGGCTAGTGCGATCAAACCGGCAAGACGTTCGAGCACGTGCCCCTCACCCGTGGCGAGCTCGCGCACGGTCACGCCCCGCTCCCGCGCGCCCTCGGCGACGGTGGCCATGTCCTCGGACGCCTCCGGGGGTTCCCCGGAGTCGCGCAGCAGAACCGCCAGGAGTCGCGTGGCGCCATCCTCGACGGGGTCGTCGAAGATGGAACGCGGCCCGGTTCCACCGAAGGGACCGTCCACGGTGGCGAACTGGTCCCACAACGCGCCGGGAAGTCGACCGCGAAAAGCAGGATAACGGGCATTTGCCCCAAGCGCGGAAGCGAAGCGGGCCGCGGCCACGGACGCGAGCGGGGTCGCGGACCACACCACCGGAAGCGACCCACCGAGGTCGAGCGCGAGTGATTTGGCCGGGTTCTCCCATGACTCGGCTCCGGGCCGGCACTCCCGCGCCGTCTCCTCGAGCCGCACCGCCGCGGCCTCGACAGCGGCGTCAGCGTCCGGGACCGCCGGCAGGCCAGCGGCGGCCACGGCGGTGAGCAGCGCGGCGAGGACACCCCAGGGGGTCTCCGAGGTGTCGCCCGCGGGCGGAATCACCACCTGAGGGGAACGTGACTGTTCGGCGTAGGGAGCGATGGGGCCGCCGGCGGGCTCCACCGCGAGGAAACGGCACCCCCGCCGCACCGCGTCGGCGGCGAGCCGGGCGGTGACCTCGGCGTCGTGGCCGGATGTGGACGCGACAGCCATGACAAGGTCATGCGTCGAGACCCATCCGGGCAGCCGGTAGTCGCGCACGGTATGGACCGGAACGGGGAATCCGGTCCCGGCCACCGCCTCGAGCAGGTCGCCGGCCAGGGCCGCGGCGCCGGAACCGGCCACCACGACGGCCCGGGGTCGGCCCTCGGCCTCGAGCGGGCCGAGATCGGCCTCCACCGCGGCCGAACGAGCCGCGCGAAGGCGCGCGGCGGCCGAGGCGACACCGCGAAGCACGTCGGAGTCCGCGTCGAGCTCGTCGATCCGGTGCTCCTCGAACATCAATGTCACGGCCCTCCCCCGCGATACCGCGTCAACGTAGCACTCGCTAGGCGATCTCCCGGGCCTCGTCGACGAGCAGCACCGGGATGCCGTCACGGATCGGATAGGCCAGCCCGCTCTCGTCACAGACCAGCTCGTCGGTCTCGTCGTCGTAGCGCAGCGGTGCCCTGCTCTTGGGGCAGGCCAGGATCTCCAGCAGCCAGTCATCGATCTTGACGCTCATGCGGCTCCTCGTTCCTTGGCTCGGTGTCGGCGCGGGTCTCGTCTCAGGCCCGGATGATGGCGAGGACGTCGTCGCGGATCCTGGCCATGCTCTCCGTGTCGGGGGCCTCGACGTTGAGGCGCAGCAGCGGTTCGGTGTTCGAGGCCCGCAGGTTGAACCACCCGCCCTCGGCGAAGCTCACCGTGAGGCCGTCGAGGTGATCGACGCTGACCCCCACGCGGTCCGCGTAGGCGGCCTCGGCGGCGGCCATGCGTTCCGCCTGGTCGGCGACCTCGGAGTTGATCTCCCCGGAGGCGACGTAGCGGGAGAACTCGGCGGAGATCTCCGACAGGGGGCGGAAGTCGTGCCCGAGCACACTGAGCACGTGCATGGCGGCGAGCATACCCGTATCGGCGCGCCAGAAGTCGCGGAAGTAGTAGTGGGCCGAGTGCTCTCCCCCGAAGATCGCCCCGGTCTCGGCCATGGTCGCCTTGATGAAGGAGTGGCCGACGCGGGTCCGCACCGGCTCCCCGCCGTGCTCGGCCACGATCTCCGGCACCGCGGCCGAGGTGATCAGGTTGTGGATGACGGTCGCGCCCGGCTCCTTGGCCAGCTCCCGCACGGCGACCATGGCGGTGATCGCCGACGGTGAGACCGGCTCTCCCCGCTCGTCCACCACGAAGCAGCGGTCGGCGTCGCCGTCGAAGGCGAGCCCGATGTCGGCTCCGGTCTGGACCACTTTGGCCCGCAGGTCCTCGAGGTTGGCCGGGTCGATGGGGTTCGCCGGATGGTTCGGGAAGGTGCCGTCGAGCTCGAAGTACATCGGCACCACCCGCAACGGCAGCGGCTCCAACAACCGGTCACCGAGTACCGCCGGCACCGTGTAGCCGCCCATACCGTTCCCGGCGTCGACGACCACGGTCAGCGGCCGCACCTCGGAGAGGTCGACCAGGGAGCGCAGGTAGGCAGCGTAGCTGGACAGCAGGTCACGCTCGGTGACGGTGCCCATGGGGCCGCCGTACTCGGGGGCTCCCGTCTCGGCGAGCCTCCGGATCTCGTCGAGACCGGTGTCACCGCTGATCGGCGCGGCACCCTCACGGCACATCTTGATGCCGTTGTACTCGGCCGGGTTGTGGCTCGCGGTGAACACCGCTCCCGGGAGCCCGAGGTGGCCGGACGCGTAATAGAGCATGTCGGTCGATCCCAGCCCCGCCGAGATCACGTCGACTCCCTGCCCCGTCACCCCCTCGGAGAACGCCGCGGCGAGTTCGGGCGAGGAGGGCCGCATGTCGTGGGCCACGATGACGCTGCGCGCCCCGGCCACCCGGGCGAAACCCGCACCGACCGCGCGCGCGACACCGGCGTCGATGGTGTCTGGAACCACTCCCCTGACGTCGTACGCCTTGAAGATCTGACCGAGGTCACCCACTGCTACTCCGAGACGGGTCGAGGTAGTTGCCGAGCGCGCGGGACGCCACCGCGCCACGGGCTCACCGACGGTATTGGTGTCCCGCGTGCCAGTGCCCACGCCGGTACCAAACTACAGGACCGGGACGCGCTGTCCGGCGACCAGCTCGGCTCAGGACTCGCGTGTGGAGGGGCCTTCCGACGACTGGTCCGGGTTCTCCGGCTCGGACTTGACGACACGCAGGTGACCCTTGCGGTTGGTCTCGACTCCCCGCCCCACGGGACCGCGCGTGTTCGGTGGCCGCGCGGCCTCACGGACGGCGTCCGCGAGCGCCTCGAGGTCATCGCTTCCGGGGCCACCGGCGGTGTTCTCGGCGGGCAGCCGAACGACCTCCCACCCGCGGGGGGCCGTGAGCCGCTCGGCGTGCATCGCGCACAGGTCGTAGCAGTGCGGTTCGACGTAGGCGGCGAGTGGCCCGAGCACGGCCGTGGAGTCGGCATAGACATAGGTAAGCGTGAACACCGCTGGCTGCCTGCACGCGGTACGCGAGCAGCGTCGTACAACGCTCACGGTCACCGACTGTATGCCTTTCCCCGCACCTGGCGCCAGCATCGTCTCGGGTGTCCACATCGTGTGTCACCGCTCGTTCGGGGGCTGCGCGAGAACCGAGGATGGCATAGTCTCGAAGTGTGCGACGAGTGCACCGACAGAGGGTCCAAGCCGACCGGGTACGGCGCCGCGACCGTAGGGGACGCGGTATACGGGGTCCACTGACCCCGCCCCAGCTACCCATTTCGCGTAGCCGGGCCCAGATCTTCGACGACCTAGTACTCGACGCCGTCGAACGCCTGGAGCGCGTGTGGGCACGCGAGCTGGCCAACGTGGAGTTCCTGGTCGAGGACGTCCCCCAGGTCCCGCCTGGGATCACCGCCGACGACGGCATCCCGTTCTCCCGCCTCGAGTCCGCCGGTGGGGGCCGGGCCCGGATCACCGTCTACCGCAGACCGGTCGAGATCCGCACCAAGGATCCGGAGGAGATGGCGTTTCTCGTCCACGACACGGTGGTGGAGGAGGTGGCCAATCTCCTGGGGCTCGAGCCCGAGACCATCGACCCCGAATCCCGTTGAGTTCGTGGTCGTCACCGCGCACCGTAGCTACCGTAGCTACGAGAGCGACGAACGAGGGTGGGCCCGCTCCCCCTAGGGCACCGCGCTGGTGAGGCTGTCACTGACCGCCGGCAGCGCCACCTCCGAGGGGGCGGGCCGGAGCGGGACCGTTGTTGTGGCGGCGCCGTCGTCCGAGTTCCGGGTGAGTTCCCGCGCGCCGTACACCGGCGGGGAGTCCTCGGGCACCCGCACCGTGAGGGCGTGCGCCTCCTCAGGGCTCGCGACCTCCGCGACCCGGGTGTGGCCCGCCTCGATGTCCACCGTCTGGGACTCGCCCTGCGCCCCGTCCTCGTCGAAGGCGGTGACGACCACGCTCACGTCGCGCTCCGGAGCCCCGAGGACCAGTCGGCTCTCGGTACCTTCGGGGTTCGCCGGCACGACGGCCGTGGTGCTCATCGGCCCCTCGAGTGGTGCGGCGGCCGCGGTGTAGGAGGTGTCGTCGCCGTCGTCGCGCTCCATGGTCACACCCGCCACGACCGGCCGGTCCGACTCGACCACGACGGTGCCGGGCCGCCCCTGCAACGGGCCTTCGAGGCTCATCGTGGCCGACGCGGACGGGGGGACGTTCAGGTCGTCGAGGTTCGCGTCCTCCACCTCCCCTTCGGGGGTGAACGCCCGCGCGTTCACGGTGACCGGCTCGTCCTCCGGTGCCGCGACGACGAGTCGCCGCGCGCCCCCGCCCTCGGGGACCCCGGGAACCACGTGCCGCTTGGCCGGCTCCGTGGTCGGGGGCACCCAGTCCTGCCCCGAATCCGTCCGCTCGGCGAACAGCGACGCGGCGACACGGCCCTTGTTGGAACGGACGTGCACGGCGACCGACTCGGTGTCCTCGACCAGGTCGGTGAGCGAGATCTCCTCGTCCTGGTGGGGATCGATCGAGATACCACGGGTCTTCTCGGCCAGCACCGGCCCGTCGGGCGCGTAGATGTCCACGCTGACGGTGGCCGGATCCTCGTCGACGTTGGCGAGGAGCAGCTGGGTCCCCTGCAGTGCCTCTCCGCCGGGGGCGGTGAACCAGGTACTCACGCTCGGCTCGACACAGCGCACCTCGGTCGCGTGGGGCTCCTCCTCGCCCAGGGTGATCTGGCTGGCCTCCAGCCCGCTCGCGAACGCGCCCTCGGCGCGTATCACCGACTGCCGGTCGATCTCGGTGGTGTCCTCGCCCCACGGCTCGCCCAGCTCCTCGGCGGTTCCCAGCCGATCGGCGTCGCCGCTGTTCTCCGCCACGGCCAGCGTCCCGGACTCCTGCTGACCTCCGGGGGCGAACGCCGCCAGCTCGCTCTCGCGGTCGTCGCCGCGCGGCACGGGGCAGATCCGCGTGGCCGACTCCACCTCCACCACCTCGGGGGCCTCGGCGACACCGCCGCCGGCACCCGCGTCGATGGCGCCGAGCGCGCTGGCCACGCCGAACAGCGCGGCCAGCGCCACCACGACCAGGCCCAGCAGCGCGAACCTGTTCTCGACCAGCAGCTTCACGACGAACCACCCTTCCGGCGGCCACGGCGACCGCGGTGGCCACGTGTCTCCCGCCGCGTGCCCTTCGCGTGCCGCCGGGACCCACGCCCACCGATCGGGTTGCGGGGCCGCGGCGCCGGCTGCGCCTCCTCCTCACGGATGTCGTCCTCGGTGCGCATGCCGGGAAGCGCGAGTACCACGGCCACCACGAGGAGCGCGGTCTGGGTGAGCAGCCACGCCTGCCGGGTGAGTCCCGTCCGGCTGAGTTCCAGATCACCGCCGGTCGCGGGAAGCTCGAACGCCTGTAGTCCCGCCTCGGCCTCGGCCGATTCGAGCTCGTCGCCGTCGAGTGTGGCCCGCCAGTCACCGTCGGAGGGTTCGGCCAGTAGCAGGGTACGGGACCCGCTTCCGGGGGGCACCCGGACGGTGTCGTCGGACTCGTCCGTGTCGCGCAGCACCGTCGTCGTACCGTCGCTGTCGACGACGCGCAGCCGACCGGTGTCCTCGTCCAGCCGCCACAGCGCGAAGTCCGACGACAGCATCAGCCGCGCCATTCCGGGCGTGCCGTCCATCGTGTCGACCATGGTGAGGTCGGCGTCGTCCCCGATATCGGGGTAGGGCAGTAGCACGTAACCGATACCGAACCGGGCGAGCACCTCGGTCTCGTCGGCGTTCGCGCCACCGACCAGCCCGGCCACGGCCCGGCCCAGCACCTCCCTGGCCGGCTCCTCGGCGGGTACCTGCTCCTCACCGATGCGTGGCTCTCGCCCGCGCAGCACGCTGTAGGTGACGGAGTCGTCACGCTCCTGGTCGATGACGAGCGTGCGCACACCCGACCCGTCGTCGCTGAGCGCGCCGAGGTATCCGGGAATGGCCGACCCGGCGTCTCCGTCGAGGGGGCCCTGGGTGCCGTTCCACATCCACACCGCGGCGGCCGAGACCGGGGTGGTCAGCGCCAGGGCGGCGACCGCGAGCGCGAACATCCGGCGCATCCCGCCGAGCCGCACCATGAGCCCGAAGGACTGCGCCGCCGTGGCCGCCGACAGCAGCAGCGCCGTGGCGGCGAACGCCAGGGCGACTCCGGGCCAGGCGGGAGCCGTCGGTCCGCCGTAGGGGGGCGCGACCGCCATGTGGCCGATGACGATGGCCACCAGCATCCCGAACAGCGCGATGCTCCAACCGATCGAGACCAGCATGCGCCGCCGGAGCAACAGCAGGGCGCACAGCGCGGCCACGACGAACCCGGCGGTGACCCAGATCGGCGGCGTACCGGGGCCGCCCGGGGAGAGCATCAACAGCTGGGCCGCCGACGCCGGGGTGTCGCCGGGCTGGTGCAGTCCGGCCTCCAGGAGCCACATCGAGGGGTGGGCGAACAGCGAGAGCGACCACGGGAGCAGCAGCACCAACGGGGCGAGCAGCACGAGGCCGATGCTGACGTAGAGTCTGCGGCCGACATGCCCGAAGGCCACCGCCACCAGCACCCCGACGACCAGGGCGAGCAACCACACCAGGGGCACGAACGCGGCGGCGATGCTGAGCAGCAGCGCCAGTGTCCAGGCGGCGCGGCGTGACCTGCGTGGCGGCAGTGTCAGGATCCGGAGCACCAGCAGCCCCAGCACCGGAAGCATGGCGTGCACCAGGGCGGTGCCCACTCTCCCCTGGGCGACCGCTCCCGTGGCCATGGGCAGCAGGGCGTAGGACCCGGCCATCCAGATCTGCGCCGGCCCGTAGTGCAGGACGCGTTTGGCCAACTGGTAGGCGGCGAGCCCGGCGAGTGGGACGCAGCCGACCAGGATGATCGTCACGGCCAGCCACGGCTTGCCCAGGGTGATCGTGGAGAGCAGGGCGAGCAGGCCGACATAGGGCGGCGCCGCGGCACCGGTGCCGACCCCGATGTCGTGCCAGCTGGCCAGGTAGACGGACCACAGGTCGCTGGCCCCACCGATCACCGGTGGCAGCGCGCCCCCGGCCAGCCGGTCGCCGATGAGCAGCGAGCGCTCCGCGATGAGCGCGACGACGGTGAGCGCCAGCACCAGCAGCACACCGGGCCGGGAGAGGACGCGGACCACCAGGCTCTGGTCGTCGCGCAACGGGTCCTCGTCCTCGGTTGGCGGCGGGGTGGTCACCGCCTGGTGCCGGCCGGCGGTATCGGCGGCGGGGGCTCCCGAGACGATGTTGGAGACCGCGTCGGTGAACTGCCGTAACGCCACTCCGCGGGCCATGAACGGCCGGATCGCGCTGTAGGTGCGCCGTCTGTGGCGCCTGCGTCGGAAGCGGCCGGTCATGAGCCGGAGCGGGGTGAGGTAGACGGTGGTGATCGCCGCCGCCTCGTCGAAGGCGTTGGCGGGCTGTTTCACTATGGCGTAGGTGAGCACGCGCAGGGCCGACGCGAAGGAGTTGCGCAGCAGCGCCCCGACCATCCCGCCGAACGGCAGGTTCACCAGCAGTACGAACAGCGCGTGTCGCCGGTCGATCCGGCGGGGGTGGTCACTGGTCGCGCTGATGTGCCGACGCCGGCGCGCGGCCGCCTCGGCGTGGTAGGCCACTGCGTCGGTGACGATGAGCACGCGGTGTCCCGCGCCTCCGGCGCGCCAGCAGAAGTCGATGTCGTCGCGGAACAGCGGCAGGCGTTTGTCGAAGCCGCCGAGGGCGTCCCAGACATCGCGGCGCACGAGCATCCCCGCGCTCGACACCGACAGGACCTTGCGCGTGCCGTCGTGCTGGCCGTGGTCGAACTCGCGCGACTCCAGCCCGGTCTCCCGGCGCCCGGCCCCGTCGATGGTCACGCCGACCTCGATCAACAGTCGTCGGTCGAACCAGTCGCGCAGCTTGGGTCCGAGCACGGCCGCGTGCGGGTCGTCGTCGGCGGCTTCCAGCAGGTGCTGGAGCGCGTCGGGGTCCGGGGTACAGTCGTCGTGCACCAGCCAGATCCACTCGGTGGCGTCGGAGGCCGCGCCGGGGAACTCGACGTTGGCGCGGGGAAGATCGAGGGCGGCCCGAACCGCGTCGCCGTACCCGGTGCGTCGCGGAAGCTCGGTTATGGCCTCCGAGGAGATGTACTCGGCGAGGATGTCGCCGCTCCGGTCCCGGCTGCCCGTGTCGGCCCCCACGACACGCTGCACCGGCCGTGACTGCCCGCGCACGGCCTCCAGCGTCTCCGGGAGCCAGCGAGCGCCGTCGTGGGTGACGACGACCGCCGTAACGATGTGACGGGCGGGGTCCACAGGTAGCACGGCTGGGTGATCGCTCTCGAGGGTTCGAGTTCGGGACTCAGGTGTGGGTTTCGGTCGGACAGTATCGGCTGATCACGATACGCGACGCCGCGGACCGCCCGCGCCGGGTCCGGCACGGTGTGCCGGTCACCCCGACCCTACCCGCGAAAACACGTGTGCCCTGGACATATGTCCAGGGCACACACCTTACGTCGATCCGGTTAGATCACGTCGGACCAAAAATCGAAATCCTGTCCGGCGGTTTTCTTCAGCCGCCGCCGTTCACGCTCGGAGAGTCCCCCCCAGATACCGAAGCGTTCGTCGTGCTCCAGCGCATATTCCAGGCACTCCGCCCGTACCTCACATGACTGGCAGACCTTCTTCGCCTCGCGTGTCGAGCCGCCCTTCTCGGGGAAGAACGCCTCGGGATCGGTCTGCGCGCACAGAGCACGTTCCTGCCAGCCCAGATCTTCGTCTGCGCCGTGCGCCAGCGGGATGACCTCGCTCATGCGCACCTCCTATTGCCCCCCTCGATGTACCCTCCCATTCGACCCCCGGGAGGGTGGAAACACACCTTGAAATTACACGTGCGTTGCTCACTACACGTCAAGCACGTGGCGTGGTAATCAACTGAATATCATGTAACGAACCATCGGCGTTGGTCCGTTCATGCCCATTCAGCGGAATACCACGCCATTTCGTGTGGATCAAGAGGGCATATAGCAGGTTCAGCGACGGTCGTCGTCGCGGTACCAGGGGTACTGTTCCCCGACCTCTCCCTGTCCTTGCTGGTCAGCGGGGTGATTCTCGCCATACGCGGCACCGGTTCCGTACTGCGCGTACCCCTGGTCAGCGTGGTGCGGGTCGTGCGCCTGCTGCCCTTCGGAGCCGAAGAACTGGTCCATGGGCGTGTCGTGCCGCTCGCCCCCTTGGTCAGCGGGCTGCTGGTACCAGCCGTACTGGATGGCGTCCTGCGCGGCCTGTTCCCCCGGCTGCTGCGTGGGATCCACACCGGGGGTGTCGGCGTAGCCCTGCGGCGCGTACGCGCCGGGGTCGTACGCGCCACCGTAGGCCGCCTGCCCACCGGTGCCGTACGCGGGGTACCCCCCCATTCCGTAGGCCGCCTGCCCGCCGGTGCCGTAGCCCAGCTGGTCGCCCGCCCCGTAGGCCGGCTGCCCGCCCGTTCCGTATGCCTGGTAGGGCGCGTAGGCGTCGTATCCCGCCGGCTGGCCACCACTCGTGTAGCCCGGTTGGCCCGCGTAGGGCATCTGCTGCTCCGCGGACCACCCCTGGCCGTACGCCTGCTGGTTCGGGTCGTAGCCCTGCTGCTGGTACTGCCAGTCCTGCTGCTGGTACTGC
Organism: Halostreptopolyspora alba; assembly: GCA_003725585.1. GTDB lineage: Bacteria > Actinomycetota > Actinomycetes > Streptosporangiales > Streptosporangiaceae > Lipingzhangella > Lipingzhangella alba. Next base: position 38,010 of record RJMB01000033.1, read on the forward strand.
CAGTCCTGTCCGTAGGCTGGCTGGCCACCACTGGGCTGGGCGTAGCCCTCCGCCTGCTGGGGCCAGTTCAGCCCGTACGCGGACTGGTTGGGGTCGGCGTATCCCTGCTGGCCGGGATCGGCGTAGCCCTGCTGGTAGGACTGATCGCCGTAGGCGGCGTAGCCCTGGTACGGGTCGTAGCCCTGCTGCTGGTACTGCCAGTCCTGCTGCTGGAAGCTCTGCTGACCGCCCGTCTGCGCGGCGAAACCCTGCGACATCTGCGGGTCGTAGCCCTGCTGGGCGAAACCCTGCGACATCTGGGGGTCGAACGCCTGCTGGGCACCGGTCTGCGGGGCGAAACCCTGCTGGTAGCCGGGCTGCCCCATCGCGGGTGCGGGGGCGGCGCGCGGCACCAGGTTCTCGTCACCGAATATCTTGATCAGGAATATCCCAGCGAAGACGAGGATGGCCAGGTAACTGGCGGTCTCGAAGAACTTGGCGAACCCGTACCCCATCGCGTCGATGTCACCCGCGGCGACGAAGCCCGTGATCAGCGCGATGACACCCATGAGCGCCGCGATCCCGGCGAGGATGAGCGAGGTCAGCACGACAGGGAAGGCGGCGGTCCTCCGCGGGCCGGTCACGACGAGGAACACCGCGGCGAGGAGCAGCGCCACGGTGACCGGGCCGAAGAACGACGAGGCGCCCATTTCGCTGATGTTGCGGGCGGGACTGGTGTAATCCCCATCAGCTCCGAAGATGTAGATGAGGCCCCCGAGCATCTGCGCACCCACAGCGCCAAGCAGCGCCCAGGCGGCAGGTACCCGCAAGCTCTGAATTCCTTGGTTGTTCAAGAGAGGTTCCCCTCCGCTGCTTCGCTGTCGCGTCGGTGGAAGCTTTGCATATCGTTGGCGCCCGGAGTGAATCGGCTGGCGCAGCCCGGACACGCTCCGGGAGGGCTGTTCCGCCACTCGGGCGTGTCACCCCGCCACCATCGCCGCGCCGGGCAGGGTGTCCGAGAGCGTCCCGTCGCCGCGACCGGCGCGGGACATACATGACGCCAGCCTGCCAGACTTGGGCTCATGCGGATAGTCGTACCGGCTGGTGGCATCGGAGGCGCGCGTTTCCTGCGCGGGCTGCGGGCGGTGCTCGCGGACAGAGCGGACAGCCACGGGAATGAGCCCAGTATCACGGTCATCGGTAACACCGGTGACGACATCACCCTCTTCGGGCTACGGATCTGTCCGGATCTGGACACGGTCATGTACACCCTGGGAGGTGGAATCAACGAGTCCCAGGGGTGGGGCCGCGCCGACGAGACGTTCGTCGTCAAGGAGGAACTCCTCTCCTACGGGATGCAACCCACCTGGTTCGGCCTCGGTGACCGTGATGTCGCCACCCACATCGTCCGCTCCCAGATGATGGCGGCCGGCTACTCGCTGTCCGCCGTCACCGAGGCCCTGTGCGACCGGTGGCGGCCCGGCGTGCGCCTGCTCCCCATGACCGACGACCGGGTCGAGACGCACGTACTCGTCGAGGACGGGGAGGGCAGGAGGGCCATCCACTTCCAGGAGTGGTGGATCCGACACCGCGCGACCCTGTCGGCCTCCGAGATCGTCCTCGTGGGCGCGGAGGACGCCGAACCGGCCCCGGGGGTCCTGGAGGAGATCGCCGAGGCCGACGTGGTGCTGCTGCCGCCCTCGAACCCGGTGGTGAGCATCGGGTCCGTGCTGAACGTGCCGGGGATCCGCCAGGCGCTTCAGGACGCCACCGTCGTGGGGGTGTCGCCGATCATCGGTGGGACCGCGGTACGCGGGATGGCCGACGCCTGCCTCGCGGCGATCAACGTGGAGTCCACCGCGCGGGCGGTCGCCGAACACTACGGCCCGGACCTGCTCGACGGGTGGCTGGTGGACGAGGCCGACGCCGACACCCAGGTCAAGGGCATCGATGTCAGGTCCCGGCCGTTGTACATGAGCGACGCGGACTCGACCGCGGCGATCGCGCGCGCCGCCCTCGACCTCGCCCTTGAGCTGAAGGGACGCCAGTCGTGAGTGCCGAGCTGACCATCCACGGACTGTCCGGCCTGCCCGAGATACGGCCGGGCGACGACCTGGCGGAGCTGATCGCGGCCGCGAGCGATACGGCGGCGCGGGAGGCGCCCGACGGCGACGGAGGCCCCGCCGGGATACGCGACGGCGACATCCTCGTCGTCACCTCGAAAATCGTCAGCAAGGCCGAAGGGCGAATCCGACACTCCGACCGCGAGAGCGCGATCGACGAGGAGACCGCGCGTGTCGTCGCGCGCCGTGGTGACACGCGCATCGTGCAGACCCACACCGGCCTGGTCATGGCCGCCGCCGGCGTCGACTCCTCCAACGTGTCCTCCGGGAACGTGCTCCTGCTGCCCGAGGACCCGGACGCGTCGGCGCGCCGGCTGCGGGCGGGCCTGACCGCGCGGCTCGGTGTGGGGGCGGGGGTGATCATCACCGACACGTTCGGGCGCCCGTGGCGGATCGGCCAGACCGACGTCGCCATCGGCGCGGCGGGGGTCGCCCCGGTGGAGGACCTGCGTGGCACGGTCGACTCGCACGGCAATGTGATGGAGGTAACTCTCAACGCCGTCGCCGACGAGATCGCGGCTGCGGGTGAGCTGGTCAAGGGGAAGGCCAGTGGTGTGCCCGTCGCGGTGGTGCGTGGTCTCGCCCACCGGGTGACCGAGGACGACGGTCCGGGCGCGAGCGCGCTGGTTCGCCCCGCCGACGAGGACCTGTTCCGGTACGGCTCACGCGACGTCGTCGCGGCGCGCCGGACCATCCGCGAGTTCAGCGAGGAGCCCGTGGATCCGGGGGCCGTGCGGCGGGCGGTGTCGGCCGCGCTCACCGCCCCGGCTCCCCACCACACCACCCCGTGGCGGTTCGTGCTGGTGGAGTCGGCGGACACCCGCTCCCGGCTGCTGGCCGAAATGCGCCGGGTGTGGGTCGCGGACCTGCGCGGGGACGGGTTCTCCGAGGACGCCATCGCCAGGCGCACCCGCCGGGGTGACGTCCTGCGCAACGCCCCGTACCTCGTGGTGCCGTGCCTGGTGGCCGACGGGTCCCACCCCTACCCCGACGAACGCCGGTCGACCGCCGAACGCGCCATGTTCCTGGTGGCCATGGGGGCGGGGGTGCAGAACCTGCTGGTGGGGCTCGCGATGGAGGGGCTGGGCTCCGCCTGGGTGTCGTCCACGATGTTCTGCCCCGAGACCGTTCGGGACGTGCTCAAACTGCCTCCGGAGTGGGAGCCGATGGGAGCGGTCGCCGTGGGGCACCCCGCCGCGCCGCCGCCCGACCGTCCGCCACGCGACCCCGAGAGCTTCGTGGAGGTGCGCTAACCTCCGTTGACCCTTCTATGTCAATTGGTGGGGTGAGGCTTGGTGGTGGGAGGGTCCCACCCGGCCC
>RJMB01000034.1:0-307 GCA_003725585.1 Halostreptopolyspora alba
ACGGGCTGTTCGGCCACGGCGAGGAGCGCGCCAAGATCGACCCGGCCATTGCCACGCTGAAGGGCGAGGGGATCCAGGTCGCGGGGCCGTTGCCGGCCGACACCGCGTTCTTCCTGGCCAGCCGGGGGGACTACGACCTGATCGTGGCGATGTATCACGACCAGGGCCACGCCCCGGTCAAGGTGTTGGGTATCGAGGCGGGCACCAACATCACGGTGGGGTTGCCCGTCATTCGTACCTCGGTGGACCACGGCACCGCCTTCGACATCGCCGGCCGGGGCATGGCCGCCGTCGGTAGCATGGTCGA
>RJMB01000034.1:317-40579 GCA_003725585.1 Halostreptopolyspora alba
CTCCACGGCGGAGGTGGGGACCGAGGCTCCGTTTTCGAACTGATCGGTACACCCGAGCCGGGCGAGTGGCAGTGAGCCCAGAAAACACCACTCGGGCGTGGCCGGTGGTTGAGGACGCGTCGCGACGTGGTTGCTTTGGGCCGCGAACACCGAGAGGCTTCTCGGAAGGGATCCGACCTCGGAAGGAGCGGTTCGCGTGGCTGGCAGCAGGATCGAGAGATCACGGGCGCTGTGGGACCGGCTCGCCCAGCGCTACGACCGCAGCATCCGGCCCGCCGAGGTGGTGCTGTTGCAGGACGGGCGGCGTTGGGCGTGCCAACACGCGCGGGGCCGCACACTCGAGATCGGTATCGGGACCGGGCGCAACCTGTCCGAGTACCCGGACGATGTCGAGCTGACCGGTCTGGACCTGAGTCCCGAGATGATGGCGATCGCTCGGCGGCGGGCGGCTGATCTGGGGCGGCAGGTGGAGTTGCGGGAGGGGGACGCGACCGATCTGGGATGGCCGGAGGCCACTTTCGATTCCGTTGTCGTCACCCTGACGCTGTGCAGTGTTCCCGACGACGCGGCCACCATCCGGGAGGCGGCTCGGGTACTGGTTCCCGGGGGACGGCTGGTCCTGCTGGAACATGTCGGCAGCGACCGGCGCGTCCCGCGCGCCGTGGAACGGCTGTTCGACCCGTTGAGCCGCCGGATGATGGAGGACCATCTGCTGCGCGAACCGGAGCCCCACGTGCGCGCGGCCGGTTTGCGTATTGTCCATGCGGAGAGGCGCAAACTCGGCGTGGTCTCCCGTGTCCTGGCGGAGAAGCCCCCCGTCGAGGCGCGCTAGTGTCCGCGCGTTCGGTGGCAGGCCGGCGTCGTCGGTCGCGGTGGGGTGGGGTGGGCACGTCGCCGGTTTGGGGAACGGGGGGTGTGGGCCGCGGCGCGGCCTCCTCGAGAGCGCGCCGTACCCACCCTCATAATTGGGCCGGTCCCCACCCTGGCTGGGTCAGCTGCCGCCGGGACCGGTCCGAGCGGCGGCCGTCCGGGGAGGGGCGCTCGCCCGGGCGGAAACACAGAAACGAGGAAGCCAATGACGACGGTCACGGTCTGGTCGGACATCCACTGCCCTTGGGCGGCGGTCGCGGTGCACCGGATGCGTGAGGCCCGCCACGCCGACGGGGCCTCGGTGCTGTTCGACCAGCGGCCCTGGCCGCTGGAACTGGTCAACGGGCAGGGGATCCCCTACGACATCGTGTCGGTGGAGGCCGCGGTGCTGGCCAACCACGAGCCGGATCTCTTCGGCGCCTTTTCGGCCGACTCCCGGCCCTCGACGTCGATGCCGGCCTTCGAGCTGATCGCGGCGGCGCGGCGGGTCCAGGGCACGCGCGCCGCCGAGGACGTCGATTACCACGTGCGGCGCGCGTTCTTCCGTGACGGTGTGGACATCAGTATCCGCTCGGGCCTGCGGCGGGTGCTGGAGAACGCGGCCGAGGCCCACCCGCACCTGGCCGTCGAGGACATCCTCGGGGCCTGGGACAACGAGCCGGTGCGCGCCGACGTGCTGGCCGACTACCGGCGCAGCACGGAACTGCCGATCCAGGGGAGCCCGCAGGTTTTCTGGCCCGATGGCACGACGTCGCACAACCCCGGTATGACCGACCACGAATGGGTTCGCGGCATCCCCCGGATCCGCACGGCCGACCCGGAGGCGCCGCTGCGTCTGCTGCGTGAGCGCGCGGCTCCCGCCACCGAGGTGTCGCCGGCCCCGTCCCACTGACCCCTGTTACCGGGGCCATTGGAGCCCCGGCGGGTGGGCGGTGAACCCGCGCGGGCCCCGGTGGGTGAGAGTGGCTGTTGGGCGTGGCCGGATGCCGTCACCCGTGGCCGGTCACGTGCCCAGGGCGTCCAGGGCTTCCCTGGCGGTGAGGGTGCCCGTGGTCGTGATGTCCATGTTGGCCAGCGCGGCCTGGTGGGCCGAGTCCTCGGCGGCGGCCACGCAGTCCTTGACCACATAGACGAAGTAGCCCAGATCCGTGGCGTGGCGCGCGGTCTGCTCCACGGTCAGATTGGTGGCCACCCCGGTGAGAAGCAGGGTGTCCCGGCCGTGCCGATCCAGCCACGCCGGCAGGTCGTTACCGGCCATCCCGGACACCTTCTGGTTGTCCACGACCCGGTCGGAGCCGGTGAGCGGCGGCATCTCCTGGATGATCGCGGAGCCCGGAGCGTCGGGGCGGAAGGACTCCCCGGCCTGGGCCACCGCGGAGATCAGCCCGGTGTTGCGGACCAGCAGGCCCCCGTCCTCGGGGATAGTGAAACGGGTGTAGACGATGGGCACTCCGGCCTGCTGCGCACCCTGGTGGAAGCGCGCGGCCCGCTCCACCACCCCGCTGGCGGCCACGGGACCGCTGAGCATGTCGGCGAAGAAGCCCTCGGGTTTGATGACGTTGACGATCCAGTGCAACCCCAGGACCGCCGTGCGTTGGGGGTCGAAGCTCATAGCGCCCGAGCCTCGCACAGCGGCGCCTCCGCGTCATCTCGAGCGCGTGTGGCTCGGAGGTGGCCGGATGAGGCCACACCTCGGCATCACGGATGGTGCCCTGCCGGGAACCATGCTCCGCGAGTCGCCCATCGCAACGGGGCGTGATGGAGTACGTACGCGCGTGCTCGCGAGGCCCAGCGAGTCGGCGGCCCCTCGGACCGCCCCCTTTCGAGGAGGAGCATGCTCACCGTCCTGACCGGAACCGGGCTCTCGGCCGCGGCCGGGATCAACGCCTACATTCCCCTGCTCCTGGTCGGGCTGGTCGCGCGGTTCACCGACCTGCTCCCCATCGGGGCGGGGTGGCAGTGGCTGGAGCACCCGGTCACCCTGGTCGCACTGACGGTGCTGCTGTGCGTCGAGTTCCTCGCGGACAAGTTCCCCGTGGTGGACAGCGTCAACGACGTGGTGCAGACGGTCGTACGCCCCACCTCCGGCGGCATCACCTTCGGCGCGGGGGCCTCCTCGGTCACGCTCGAGGAGGTGGCCACACTCGGGGAGGCGGCGAGCGGTGACGGCTCACTCTGGCCGATCGTCTCCGGTGTGGTGATCGCGTTCGCTCTCCACATCGTCAAGTCACTGGCACGGCCGTTGATCAACGCGGTCACCGCCGGCGTCGGCGGGGCGGTGACCAGCATCGCCGAGGACGTCTCCAGTCTGGTCCTGGCCGCGCTCGCGATCCTCATCCCGATCGTGGTCCTGCTGTTCGTCCCGGCGTTCGTGTTCCTCGTTGTCTGGCTGGTGCGGACGCGCAGGAGGCGCAAGCGCGCGAAGGCGACCCAACGGGAGGGCGCCGGTACCGCGCCCCACCCCTGGACCTCCTGAGAGGGTATATACGGAACCGTCACGGAGTCCGCGCCGGCGTCCTGCTTGGACACCACGTCCGACATTGTCACCGGTCTGGCGACCGGCGGGGCCAAGTTTCCATTCGAGCTCCGTTTCATGTACGAAGCTCCGAGCAAGCACACCGCCGCGGAGCACGCCGTGCAGTTCTCCGGCGGGTCGGTACCGTCACCGGAGCCGCATGAGGCCACCACAGCCATCGCTTGGTGAGGCCAACCCCGAACCACCGAGGTGGACAGCGTCACCCCTGGAGCCGTTCATCTGGATTAGCACCGGCTTCGAAACTCGCCTGGCGTGAGACCGAAGGCGCTCTTAAACAGCCGGGAGAAGTGTGACGGGTCGGACAGGCCCCATCGTGTTCCGATGGCCGAGACTGGCTTGTGTGAGTTGTGCGCGGCCGCTAGGTCACGCCGGCACCTTTCCAGGCGGCGTTGTCGGATCCAGCCGCTGACGCCGACGCCAGTGGTGGCGAAGAGCTTCTGCAGGTAGCTCTCCGAGATGTGATGGGCGGCGGCTATCGACGCGGGACTGAGGTTCGGATCGGACAGGTGCTGGTCGATGAAAAACCTGATGTCGGAGAGCAGGATGTTGTGCCGGGTGGTGGGTGTCCGTGCCGCCCCATTCGCCAGTTCAGCGGAGAAGGCCGCGGCGAGGACGTCGAGTACGGCGTCGCCGAGATGGGTCCCGACTGTCGCGTCCGTGGCGTCCAGCACCTGCCGGAGTCCGATGAGGAACGGGAACACGACGGCTCCCACGCCGCTGTCGCCCGAGATTGTTCTGGCGCTGAGTCGTGCCATCTGGCCGAGCGGCACGGGCAACAGCGGTCGAGGGATCATCACCACGAGCATCCGGTAGTCCGTGCGGAATTCGAGCTCGTAGCAGCGGGTGGTGTCGTAGACCGCGAAATCGCCGGGGCCGAGTTCAGCCGCGCGGGTGTCCTGCCGCACGACGCCGGTACCCGAGATCTGCAACCCGATCTTGTAGTATTCGGCGGGCGCGTTGCCGACCACCCGGCGGCTTCGCGTGACGGCGTGGGGTACTCCGGCGACTTCGCTGAGCTGGATCTGCCCGACCTTGTTTGAGGTGATCGACGCGTAGAAGGTCTGCTCCTCGGCGGGCGGGCGGGCGACCAGCGGGACGAATGTGGACGAGATCGCCTGCTGGTAGGCGTCGAACCGTTCGCGCACCGGGAGCGTCGCCGTGTCGAAGGACGTAGGCATACGCACCTCCTTGTGATGCATATCACAAGAAGTGTCTATCCATATGGAAAGCTTGTCAATAGGATAGTTTTACGGCTTCCAGTACCTCACGGAGCTTGCGCACGTGGCGCCGTGTGCTCTCGTCGTCGCCGACGGTCAGCTGCTGCATCACAAGACCGTCGAGCGTGGCGTAGACGAGGTGGGAGAGCGCCTCATCGTCAATGCCCAGGTTCCGCAGTCCCTCTCGGGACGCGGCTCGGTAGGTCTCGTACAGCTTCCTTGTCAGCGGGACGAGCTCGGGGCGCCGTCGGGACTCGAGCAGCAGCTCGTACTGGAACGCTTGCATGTCCGGATTGCTGGTGACGAGCTCGGTGAGGTCGTCAACGAAGTCCTCGACCCGCGCCGTCGTCGCCCGAAGTGACGACGCTTCGATGCTGCGGTCGATGGCGTAGGCGAGCGCCTCGGCCAGAAGCGCGTCGCGCGAGCCGAAATGGTGGGCGACCAGTCCGTGCGTCACGCCCGCCTCCTTGGCGACGGCACGATAGGTCAGGTCGCGCAGGCCGGCGTTGGCCACGACGTGGATGGCCGCGTTGAGTAGCGCTTCCCGGCCCGCGCCGTAGCCCGGTCGGGTCCTGGGCGCGTTCGCGTCGGCGGGCTCGCGAGATGTCATGGCGCTCATTCTAGAACTTTTATCCAACTGACAAGTTGGTTCGGTTCGCTGTCATGCCCTTCGGGTGAACGCGGGGGCAGCGGTACACGAACCGTCGATCGCTGTACGCACCTGTTCCCATGAAAGGGCGCCGAGCGGGTCGGAAATTGGATAGCCAGCTGGAACGAGAGCAACGCGCGGGCTGCCGGCCATGCGCTCGTGCCAGGGGGAGAGGTATGCGCGTCTCGTGCTCACGGTCCCCACAGCCGCGACGGGCGACTTTCGCACCCGCCTGGATCGAAGAGAGGCTAGGTTCCGGCGTTCCCACATGTGCCGGCGGTGCTGTCCCACGCTGCACACGGAACGTTTCGTCGCGCCGACCGGAGCGAACTGGTGAACACGGCGTTCGACGTCGTGCTCGCTCGATCCGGCACCGTCATACACGTCAGCGAACACCGGACCGTGCACGACGCTGTCCGCGAACACGGAGAGCCCGCCCTTTCCTCATGCGCGGAAGGACTGTGCGGCACCTGCGAAACAGTGGTCCTCGACGGCGAGCCCGACTACCGGGACACCGTGCTCGCCGACGAGGAAAAGCAGCGCGGTGCATAATGATCTGCCTATCCCGCTGTACCGGCGATCGGCTGGTGCTGGACCCGTGACACGCTCGGAAGCGGTCCGCTCCAACCGGGATCACCACCGCGGTCTCCGTCGGCGACGAGGTGTACCTCGACGACCCCGGCGTTCGTGCCTTCGCGCAGCTCCCGAGCCGGTTCCGCGGACATCCCGACCTATGAGGATCTCTCGCGGCCCTGGGTCCCTTCTCACGCTCCCCGCACTCCGAGCACGCTGCCGAACTCGGCACGTTGCTCCACTGAGCACGCACGCTCACGACCAGGCGTCGACCTGTCCGAGCTGACGTCGCCAGTGCGGGATCCGTCAACTCCTGTACCGCCGTGTCCAATGTGCGGAGTCCGTGGTGCGGGGAGAGTGACTGGGCAGCGCAAGGTGACACCCGTCACTGAGAACTTCGGAGGCACCTTGATGGACGTTCGTGAGCAGCTGCTGATCGGGGAGCGGTGGGTCCCGGCCGCCAGCGGCGCCGAGTTCACAACCTACAACCCCGCGACCGGCGAACCGTTGGGTGTCGTGGCCGACGCCGGAGCGGAAGATGTCGACGACGCGGTGGCGGCCGCGCGGCAAGGGCTGATCGATCCCGCATGGGCCCAGCTGCCGCCAGCGGCCCGTGCGCGGTCGCTGTGGGGGGTGGCGGATCTGATCGAGGGCAACGCCGACGAGCTGGCGCGGTTGGAGACGCTGGACCAGGGCCAACCGCTCGGGGTGGCGAAGACGGTCAGCCTCGCGATGGCTGCGGACGTTTTCCGCTACTACGCGGGCTGGTGCACCAAGATCGAGGGCACGACGTCGGCGGTGTCCGTTCCCGGGACGATGCACTACACGCGACGCGAGCCGATTGGGGTCTGCGCACTGATCACGCCGTGGAACTTTCCGCTGATGATCGCGGCGTGGAAGCTCGCGCCCGCGCTGGCGTGTGGCAACACCGTGGTGCTCAAGCCGGCCGAGCAGACCCCGCTGACCACGGTCGCGCTCGCCCGCCTGTGCCGCGAAGCGGGCGTCCCCGCGGGTGTGGTCAACTGCGTGACCGGTGGGCCCGTCGCCGGTCGGGCGTTGACCGAGCACCCGGACGTCGACAAGGTCTCGTTCACCGGGTCGACCGAGGTCGGCAAGAGGATCGTCGTGGCGGCGGCAGGCAACCTCAAGCGCGTCACGTTGGAGCTCGGTGGCAAGGCACCCAGCATCATCGCCCGCGACGCCGACATTGACGCCGCCGTCACCGGGAACCTGCAGGGAGCCCTGCTCAACAGTGGCCAGGTCTGCGCGGCCTACACGCGCTTCTACGTCGATTCCCGCCGGGTGGAGGAGTTCACCGAGAAGATTGCTACCGCGGCGAGCGAGCTGCCTGTCGGCCCCGGGCTGGGGCCGAACACGGCCGTCGGTCCGCTCGTGTCGCAGGAGCAGGTCGACCGGGTCTCCCGTTACGTGGACCTCGGCGTCGAACAGGGCGCGCACCTCGTTTCCGGCGGTGGCAGACCCGGTGGCGACCTCGCCGACGGGTACTTCTTCCAGCCGACCGTGTTCAGCGGCGTTACCGACGACATGGCCATCGCCCGCGAGGAAATCTTCGGGCCGGTGCTGTCCATCCTGTCCTACGACGACGCCGACGAGCTCGCCGCCCGCGCCAACGACACCGAGTACGGTCTCGCCGCCTGTGTCTGGACCAAGGACCTGACCACGGCGCACAACCTCGCTGCATCCATCCGGGCGGGCAGCGTCTTCGTCAACATGCTGCCGTTCCTCGACCCGGCCGCTCCCTGGGGCGGATTCGGCTCCAGTGGTTGGGGCCGGGAGATGGGCGAGCACGCGATCGACGAGTTCACCGAAACCAAAGGCGTCTGGATCAACCTCGCCTGACCCCAGGAGTCATCATGTCCGCACCTGCTACCGAGCAGCCCCAGTTACACAAAACACTGCGCTGGCACCACGGCTTCGTGCTCGCCCTTCCCATCGCGAGCGGGCTTTTCATCTCGGTCGGTTTCGCGATCGGCGCCATCGGCGCGATTCCCGCGATCGCCGTCGCCGCGGCCCTCGCCGTGGTGGCGCTACTGCAGAACCACCTGTTCGCCGAGATGGCCGCGATGTTCCCGGACAAACCGGGAGGGATCGCCGTCTATGCCACCGAGGCGTGGAAGCGCTACTTCGCCCCGCTCGGCGCGCTCGCCACCTTCGGCTACTGGTGTGGCTGGGCGCTCGTGCTCTCGCTCGTCGGGCTGACGCTCGGATCGCTGGTGCAGGCGCAGTGGTTCCCCGAACAGACGTGGGTGCTGTTCGCGCTCGGCGACGTGCGGTTTGGCCTCGCCCACGTCATCAGCACCGTGGCCATCGTGGCCTGCACCGCGCTCAACGTGCTCGGCATCAAGATCGCGGCTCGCTTCAACCAGGTCATCGGGGCGGTGTTCATCTTCGTGCTCGCCGTCCTGGCGATCGGTCCGTTCGTCACCGGCACCTTCACCGGCATCGAACCAGCCGGCGGGGTCGCTGACTGGAAGTCGATTCTGGTATGGGCGTACCTGTTGGCGTGGGCCATCTACGGCACCGAACTGTGCGCGGCCTTCGCACCGGAGTACAAGGACACCGCGCGCGACACCTTCCGCGCCTTGCGGACGGTCGCGCTCTTCATGGTGGCCGCCTACGCGCTCGTGCCGATGGCAGCCACCGGACACCTCGGCGAGGTCGCGATCAGCGAGAACCCGATCACCTACGGCGTTCTCAGCGTGCAGCAGATGCTCGGTGGCGCTTCCGGCATCGTGACCGCCGTGCTGTGCGGCGCCCTGTTCCTGAGCATGATCTCCTCGTCCGCGGACGCGGGACGCGCACTCTACGGGGTGGCCCGCGAGAGGATGAGCGTCCGCCAGTTCGACAAGCTCAACCGCAACGGCATGCCGGCGCGAGCACTGTGGTTCACGATGGCCGTCAACCTGCTGATCCTGGCGTTCGTGGGCAATCCCATCGGCATCCTGATCGCCAGCAATATCGGCTACGTCCTCGCCGTGCCCCTGGCCGTGATCGGGTTCCTGCTGTTGCGCAAGGACCGTCCGGCGTGGCCGCGGCCGATCAAACTCGGAAGGGCCTGGCTGCCCGTCGCGGTGGTCGTCGCCGCGTTCAACGCCACGATCCTGGCCGTCGGTGCCACCAACCCCGGCCTCAGCTACGCCGGCGGTATCAAAGAAGTCCTGATCGGGCTCGGCTTGCTCGGCGTGAGCCTGCTGCTGTTCGGCTACCGGCAGATCGTCCAGGACCGAGGCAGGCTGACGATCCGGGAGCTGTCCAAGCCGACGCCCGCGACGCCAGATCCGGAACCGAGCCAACACGTTTGACAACAACGATTGGGAGAAACACATCATGAGTACGGCTGACGTTCACACCGTGCCTACGACGACCATCGGCGCGACCGAGAATTGGGAGCCGTTCGTCGAAGGCGGCCAGCAGATCGGCGAAGTGCATTGGCTGGCTGTCCACGAGCGTCCGGAAGGGGCGGTCGCCACAGGCCTGTGGCGGATCGATGCCGAGTCCGGCGCGGAGATTCCCTATGCGGTCAGCGGCAGCGAGACATTCCACGTGCTCGAAGGCGAGGCCGTGCTGGAGCCAGCCGAGGGCGAGCCGATTGAGCTCACACCCGGGATGGTCGTCTCGTTTCCCGACGGGTTCACCGCGACCTGGCGCACCCGCTCCGCGTTCAAGAAGTTCTTCGTCGTCGCCTGACGCCGCACTTTCTTGACGGGAGCACGAACCATGACCAACAGCTATGACGTCCTTGTGGTCGGTGCTGGGTTCGCAGGTGTCACCGCCGCGCGGGAACTCAGCCACCGGGGCCGTTCGGTGCTCGTCCTCGAGGCCAGAGAACGGATCGGTGGCCGCACCTGGGTGGACAACCGACTCGGTCTCGATCTTGAGATGGGCGGAACCTGGGTGCACTGGCTCCAGCCGCACGTGTGGGCGGAGATCACCCGATATGGCATCGAGATCACCCAGAGCCCGCCCGCCGGGCAGGCGTACTGGCATGCCGGGGGCACCGTGCGGCAGGGAAGCGCGGACGAGCTGCTCGAGAAGCTCGATCCGGGTATGATCGCCACGCTCGCCAACAGCCGCGAATACTTCGACCGGCCCTACGAACCGTTTCTGCGGGACGACCTCGACGACCTCGACCGGCAAACCGTGCTGGACCGGATCGCGGTCCTCAATCTCTCACCGGACGAGGACGAGCTGGTTCGGGGCATGTGGGCGCTGAACTTCAACGCCCCGCCCGAGGTCGCTGGCCTCACCCAGGCGCTGCGCTGGGGTGCCGCGGCGTCAGGGAGCTGGCAGCTGCTGTTCGAAGCTTGTGCGACGTACAAGCTCAGACATGGCACCCGAGCCCTGATCAACGCCATGGCCGCGGACACTGACGCCGAGATCCGAATGGGCTCGGCGGTGAGGACGGTGACGCGGACAGCGGACCGTGTCGAGGTACACACCACATCCGGGGAGCGATTCACCGCGCGCGACGTCATTGTGACGCTGCCGATGAACGCGCTGTCCGGCATAGTGTTCGACCCGGGGCTGTCGGCGCTGAAGCAGGCCGCGGCCACCGAGGGTCAGGCCTCCCGAGGCGTTAAGACGTGGGTCAAGGTACGCGGTGAGGTGGAACCGTGCTACCTGCTCGGCGGGCCCGACTTGCCACTGACCTTCGCGCAGCCCGAGTACACGGTGGACGGTGACACGGTCTTCGTCGCCTTCGGCCCCGATTCCGCCCGGATCCGGCCGGATGACCTCGGCGCCGTCGCGAAGGCGATGGCGACCTGGAGGCCGGACTTCGACGTCGTCGACGTCGCCGGGCACGATTGGGTGGCTGATCCCTACTCCCGCGAGACCTGGCCGATGCTGCGGCCAGGACAGCTGCGGCAGCTGCGGGACCTACAGCAATCGGAAGGCGGGCTTCACCTCGCCGGCTCCGACTACGGCACGGGATGGGCCGGGTTCATCGACGGCGCCATCGAAAGCGGCTTGCGCACCGCTCGCAGACTGATCGCGGGTGAGCGGCGGTGACGATGTTCGGACTCGGTAGACGGCACAGCCCCACAATGAGCAATGGTTTGACTAATTTTTTTTGGGTCTCGGTGCCGGCGGGGCGCTCATGATCGGCGCTTGATCTCGGCGGCCTGCGCGCCGTGCATGAGCTTTTCCAGCAGGCCGATGAGGATCGTCATCTCAGGGCGGGTGAGCGTGTCCGCCCACGCCCGCTCCCGCTTGTTGTGCTCCTCGAACGCACCGGTTATGGCGCCGTGACCATGGTCGGTGAGAGTCAGCTGGAGCGCCCTGCGGTCGTGAGTCGCGCGTTCGCGCGTGACGAGCCCGTCCCGATCCAAGGTCTTGACCAGGGCGGACACTGCGGCACGACTCATCCCTGACAGTTCGGCGATCCGCTTCGCCTCCAGCGGCCCCGCCAGCCAGAGCACGAACAGCACCCGAAACCCCGGCCAGCTCAGGCCGTTGGGGCGGTGCACCGTCGACTCCAGGTCGTAGACCAGCGCGCTCGTGACCCGGTGCAGGGTCAGCACGAACCGCATCGGTACCGGGTCGACCTGCGGGAGCTCCGCCGTTGTCCTGGCGATGGCGAAGTCGACAAAGGACAGATAGTCGAGCTGGTCCTGGTCCTGCGGTTCGGTGCTCATGCGTCAAGCGTATTCGGCTCGTTCGGGGGCCCGGCCGCGCGGTTCGAGGACTAGCGCTTTCGCGCGCGTCGTGAGTGCGCTATGGTAGGACTCCTATTTTTAGTAAAAGATTTGATTATTTGGGAGGTGGTCATGGTGGCAACCAAAGCCTTCGCGTCGTCGGCGGACCTGGGGAAGAAGGAGCAGACCCTGGAGACACTCGCTGACGGTGTCTACGCGTTGACGGCGGAGGGTGATCCGAACGTCGGCGCGATCGAGGCCGAGGACTTCCTGGTGTGCTTCGAGGCGTTGGCCACGCCTGTCGCCGCGCGGGAGTGGCTTGCGCAGCTGCGTGCGCGTACCGGAAAGCCGGTTCGCTACCTCGTGCTCTCGCACTATCACGCCGTTCGGGTGCTCGGGGCGAGCGCGTTCGACGCCGAGGTGGTCATCGCGCACGACACCACCCGGGCGCTGGTCGCCGAGCGGGGCCAGCAGGACTGGGAGTCCGAGTACGGCCGGATGCCCCGACTGTTCGAGCAGCCGGAGTCGATCCCCGGCCTGACGTGGCCGACCGTGACGTTCAGCGACTCCGTCACGATCGACCTCGGTGGCGACCGGGGTCCTCTGGAGCTGCGGCACCTCGGTCGTGGCCACACTGAGGGGGATCTCGTCGCGTGGCTACCGCGGCAGGGGATCCTGTTCGCCGGTGACCTGGTGGAGGCGCAGGCCGCGCTCTACACCGGTGACGCCTTCCACCGCGATTGGTCGACGTCGACGCTCGACAACATCGCCGCCCTCGGCGCGGAGACACTGGTGGGCGGGCGTGGCGCGGTGGCGCGCGGCCGCGCCGCGGTCGATGCCGCGATCGCGCAGACCCGGCACTTCCTTGAGGTGATGCTGCGCGAGGTCGGCGCGGTGCGGGAGCGTGGCGGCACCCTCAAGGAGGCCTTCGACGCCACGCACGCCGCCCTTGCCGACAGTTACGGCGGGTGGCCGATCTTCGAGCACTGCCTGCCGTTCGACGTGTCGCGGGTATGGGACGAGCTGTCCGGTGTGGAACGGCCGGTGATCTGGACCGCCGAACGCGACCGCGAGGTCTGGGACCGGCTGCAGAACGCGTGAGCCGCGGTTCGCGGCCGTGTCCCCATTGGGCTGACCACATCGGATATGGAGACGACGTGAACGAGACGACACCGGGCCGGGTCGCGGTTATCGGCAACGGTCCCGTGGGCCAGACCGTCGCGCTGCTGTTGGCCCGTTGGGGCATCGCGGTCACCGTACTGGACGGGCGGCCGGAGCGGGATCTGGTCGGGTCGAAGGCGATCTGCCAGCAGCGGGACGTGCTCGACGTCTGGGAGGCGGTCGGCGCTGGCAAGCGGATCGCCGCCGAGGGGCTGACCTGGACCACCGCACGCACCTTCTATCGCGACCGGGAGCTGTTCTCCTACGATCTGCCCGGGTCGGGCACGTCCTGGCTACCTCCGTTCGTCAATATCTCGCAGGCGCGTACCGAGGAGGTGCTCGACCAGCGGATCGCGGCTGAGCCGCTGATCGATGTGCGGTGGAACCATCCGGCGATCGGCGTGGAGCAGGATGGCTCTGGTGTCGCCGTGCGCTGCGCGACGCCGTACCGCGAGGAGTTGGTGACCGCGGACTACGCGGTCGTCTGCGCCGGAGCGCGGGGCGACGAACTGCGCCGCGCGGTCGGGGTGTCGTTCGAGGGGCACTCCTTCGACGACCGGTTCCTCATCTGCGACATCCGCGCCGACCTGCCGGGATGGGCACAGGAGCGGCGGTTCTACTTCGATCCGGAGTGGAACCCGGGCAGGCAGGTTCTCATCCACCCTTGCCCGGACTCGACGTTCCGCATCGACTGGCAGGTGCCCAGCGACTACGATCTGAGCGCCGAGGAGGCCAGCGGTGCGCTGGACGCGCGTATCAGGGCCGTCGTCGGCGACCGGCCGTACGAGATCGTGTGGAAGTCGGTCTACCGGTTCCACTCCCGCATCGCCGACCGGATGCGAATCGGCCGGGTGCTGCTCGCGGGCGACAGCGCACACTTATTCTCACCGTTCGGGGCGCGAGGGCTGAACTCCGGAGTGGCCGACGCGGAGAACGCGGCGTGGAAGCTCGCGTTCGTGCTGCACGGCTGGGCGGGCGAGGACCTACTGGAGTCCTACCACATGGAGCGCCACGCCGCGGCGCGAGAGAACATCCACGTCACCACGGCTACCATGGACTTCCTGGTACCGCAGGACGACGCACAACGCAGGCGGCGGCGAGACATCCTCCAGCGCGCCTCCCAGGACCCCGCCGCCTGGCCCGAGGTCGACTCCGGCCGGTTCGCCGAGCCGTTCTGGTATGTCGACTCGCCGCTCACCACCCCTGACTCTAGCCGCCCGTTCGCTGGGCGCCCGCCACGCGGCAGCGCACCCGCCCCGGCGCCCGGGGTGATCGTGCCGGACGTCCCGATAACCGTGGCGGGGTCGGCCACGCGGTTGCGCGCGATCGCCCGCGACGGGGTCCTGCTGCTGGCGACCCGCGAGAGCGACCGTGTCGCCCTGCGGAACGCGGCCGCTGGCGCCACGGCGGCCCCCGTCCGGGTGATCGAACTTGACGACACCGCGTTCGACGCGCTCGGGGCTCGGCCCGGCGAAGTCTGGGTCATCCGACCCGACGCGCACGTGGCGGCCGTGCTCACCCGCCCGCCCGGCCGCGATGTCGCCGCCACCCTCCATCGCCTGACCACCGCGGTCTCGACACCGCTACCGACAACCTGAGGAGCCACCATGGCCTACTACCGGCAGGTGGGCGACGTCCCACCGAAGCGACACACCCAGCACCGCACCCCATCAGGCGGGCTCTACTACGAGGAGCTGATGGGGGAGGAGGGCTTCTCCAGCGACTCCTCGCTGCTCTATCACCGCAACATCCCGTCGGCGATCTCCGACGCGCAGCCGTGGCGGTTGCCCGACCAGACACTGACACCGAACCATCCGCTCACGCCCCGTCACCTGAAACTACACGAGCTGTTCGGTGACGACGAATGGAAGACGACCGACGTGGTCACCGGCCGCAGGGTGGTGCTGGGCAACGACGACGTGCGCATCTCCTACGCCGTCGCTGCGGAGCCCTCGCCGCTGTACCGCAACGCGGTCGGCGACGAATGTGTCTACGTCGAGTCCGGCTCGGGTGTGCTGCAGACTGTCTTTGGCGCACTGCCGGTCCGCCAGGGCGACTACGTCATCCTGCCGAGGGCCACGACCCACCGTTGGCTGCCGGACACCGACGCGCCGCTGCGGGCGTACGTTATCGAGGCGAACTCGCACATCATCCCCGCGCGTCGCTACCTGTCCCGGTTCGGGCAGCTGCTGGAGCACGCGCCGTTCTGCGAACGCGATCTCCGAGGCCCCACCGAGCCGCTGTTGCTCGACGGCACCGACATCGACGTGCTCGTCAAGCACCGGGGTCCCGGTGGGATCACCGGCACCCGCTACGTCTACCCGGCGCATCCGTTCGACGTGGTCGGCTGGGACGGGTGCATGTACCCCTACACGTTCAACATCGCCGACTACGAGCCGATCACCGGACGGGTGCACCAGCCGCCGCCGGCGCACCAGGTCTTCGAAGGGCACAACTTCGTCATCTGCAACTTCGTGCCGCGCAAGGTGGACTACCATCCGCTGTCCATTCCGGTGCCCTACTACCACTCCAACGTGGACTCCGACGAGGTGATGTTCTACTGCGGAGGGGACTACGAAGCCCGCAGGGGTTCCGGGATCGGGCCCGGGTCGGTCTCGCTGCACCCCGGCGGTCACTCCCACGGGCCGCAGCCGGGTGCCTACGAACGCAGCCTCGGAGTGGAGTACGTCGACGAGCTCGCCGTCATGGTCGACACCTTCCGACCTCTGCAGCTCGGCGAGGGGGGCGTCGCCGCCGAGGACGACGGTTACGCCTGGACCTGGGCGGCGGGAGCGCGATCGTGACCGCGTCGTTGGTGCACGCGCTGGTTGACGACGCGGGGCTGTTCCCGCCTACCGCGTTGGGCATGGCGGACGCCGTCGAGCGGCACCGCGCGGACCTGGCCGGGGGCAGTGTGGTGCTGAGTCACCGGTTCCTGTGCCCGGCGTCGCGCACCGGTGAGCTGTGCGCCCATCTGGCGGAGGGGGACCGGTTCCGGGTGGGACTGGTCGCCGACACCGGTGCCGACGGGCTGGCTGGCGCGGTCGCCGAGATCACCGGCGATACGCGCCTGGAGCTGGCGATGGTGGAGTTCCCGCTCGCCCGCGTCGGCGCCGACGAGCCGGCGGCCGCGCTGGCGGCGACCCGCGACGCACTGGATGCCGCCGGGATCGCGCCGGCAATCCCGGTGTTCGCCGAACCGGCGTCATGGACCGATGTGGATCACCTGGTGGTCGCGATCGCGGCACGGCGGGACGCGTTCCGGCTCAAGCTGCGCTGTGGCGGTGTACGCGCGGAGCTGTTCCCCAGCCCGGAGGAGCTGGCGGCCGCGCTGGTCGTGGCCGCGCGGGCGGACGTCACGGTGAAGGCGACCGCCGGGCTGCACCACGCCGTGCGCTACACCGACTCCACCACCGGATTCGTCCACCATGGCTACCTCAACCTGCTGGTCGCGGCCGCCGAGGCCACCGGTGGCGCGGATCCCGCCACCCTCGCCGAAACGCTGCGGAGCACCGACCGCGGGACGCTGCTGGAGCGGGCGGCCGGACTGGACAGGGCGACGGTCGCCGCCACCCGGCGGCTGTTCACGAGCTACGGCTCGTGCAGTACCGCGACACCGGTCACCGAAGCGCGCGGGTTCGGACTACTCGCGCGGACCAGCGAACCGTGACATCGCCGAGAAGGGACAACCTCCCCGTGAACGACACCTGGGCGCCGGTACCGGCCGGCTCCGGATTCGGCATCACCAACCTGCCCTACGGAGTGTTCGCCACGCCAGGCACCTCACCCCGCGTCGGGGCGCGTATCGGCGATCACGTGCTCGACCTCGCCACGGCACTGAACGACGAGGTCTTCGCGACACCGTCGCTGAACGCGTTCCTGGCCCAGGGGCGTGCTCGCTGGACCCGGGTGCGGGCGCGCATCTGGGACCTGCTCACCGACGAGCGGCACCGGACGGACGTCGAACGCGCGCTGCACCCGCTGCACACCGTCAGCCTGCACCTGCCGTTCGACGTCGCCGACTACATCGACTTCTACGCCAGCGAGCACCACGCCACCAACCTCGGCAGGATGTTCCGCCCCGACGCGGCCGCGCTACTGCCGAACTGGAAGCACCTGCCCGTCGGCTATCACGGTCGCGCGGGTACCGTGGTCGTGTCCAACACCGACATCATCCGGCCATGCGGGCAGCGCAAGGCACCCGCCGACGACGCGCCGACGTTCGGCCCATCGGCCAAACTCGACATCGAGGTCGAGGTCGGGTTCGTCGTCGGGACGCCGAGCCCACTCGGCTCACGCGTGGCCACCACGGACTTCGCCGAGCACGTCTTCGGCGTATGCTTGGTCAACGACTGGTCGGCCCGCGACATCCAGGCGTGGGAGTACGTGCCGCTGGGGCCGTTCCTCGGCAAGTCGTTCGCCACCTCGGTCTCGCCGTGGATCGTGCCGCTGGAGGCGCTCGGCGAGGCCCGCGTGCCCACCCCGGCCGGGCAGCCAGCGCTGCTGGACTACCTGCGCGAACCCGAACCGTGGGGTCTTGACCTCGACCTGGAGCTGGTACTCAACGGGCGGAAGGTCTCCCACCCGCCCTACGCGCGGATGTACTACTCGCCCGCGCAGATGCTGGCCCACACCACAGTGAACGGGGCCGCACTGCGTACGGGCGACCTGTACGCCTCCGGCACCGTCTCCGGGCCGGAACGGGACCAGTGGGGTTCACTGATCGAGCTGACCTGGAACGGCGCCGAACCACTCACGCTCCCCGACGGCAGCACCCGCACGTTCCTCGCCGACGGCGATACCGTCACCATCTCCGGAACCGCACCCGGACCGGACGGCGCCCGGATCGACCTCGGCGAGGTCACCGGCACGATCGCCCCCGCTCGGGAGTAACGGCGGTGGCGAAGGTCATCCGGAGGGTTCGTTCCCGCACGGCGCAAGCGGGCGGGCCGACCTGGACGTGATCGCGCCCAAACGGTGCGAAGGGCGGTCGGCGGCGGCCCGCTGCTGGTGGCGAGGCCGCCGACGCGGGTGGGCGACGGTTGTCACCCGGTGGTGTGCCCTGTTCCCCGGCGGGTGCGGTATGCGCGTTGTTGGCAGGTGCGTGAGCGGTACGTGCGGGTTTGTCCAGTGGTGGACTCGTTGGCCGAGACCTACCAGCGCACCGACCTGTTCGATCAGGCCATCGCCAACGGCAGCCCGGCCGCCACGAGGAACCTGATCCAGAACCTGGTCGCCGAGGTGCGCGTCACCAGCCGGCGCACCGTGCGGCCGGTGTTCCTGGTGCCGATCCAACGACATGGCGGAACCTCCCCGGACGGGAAGGAGGTTCGCGCGATGTCGTACGGGGTGCACCCGGCAGGATTCGAACCTGCGGCCGGCAGATTAGAAGTCTGCTGCTCTATCCACTGAGCTACGGGTGCTTGGTTGAATTGTGTCCCGTGGCGGGACACTGGCTGGGACACTGTGGCCTGGCGTTGCGGGACATGGTGGTCCAGCTGGCGGGGTGGCGCGCCGGGGAGGTCCGATCGTGGCCGGCTGCCGAGTGGTTCCGGACCGCGGTGACCTCCGAGCCTCGGGGGGACATTCTACGGTATTCGGCCGATGTCGCCCTTGGGTGGGCGAAGCACGACAACTAGGGCCTTTCGTAGTTGCGTCTCGTTAGCACGCGGGCTCCACCAAATCGGTTGCTAACACCGTCGCGAAACAGGTTACCCACGATTAACCGCGGGTGGGACGCGACCGGCGTGTGTCTCGCGGAGTCGCGCCCCGTTCCCGAGAAGGTTCGCACCGTGACAGTCGTCGGTAAACCGGGGTGTGACCGGTCAGAAGACCCACCATGCGCCGGCTGCGATCACGAACGCGAGCATCATCGCGGTTGTCATGTCTCCCCCTCATTGTGAACGGCCGTTCCTGCTGGCCGCACGCCTCGTGAGAGCGAAAATTACAATGTGAGATTGCTTGCGTGCCATGTGTGGTGGGTGGGTCTTACCGGGACTTGGGGCGATCATGAAGTGCCCGAGGGGTGGCACTACCGTTGACCTCGTGAGAACTACGCGCGATCAGGCCCCCGCCCGGGCGGGGGCCCTTGGGCTGCTCGTCGGGGTGGTCCTCGACACGGCCCTTCCCGATCCCCGCCGGGCGCACCCGGTGGCCGCATTCGGCCATGCCGCGTCCGCTCTGGAACGCCGCCTGTACCGACCCTCGCTCGCACAAGGCGCGCGGTACGCCGTCCTCGCCGTGGCCCCCGTTGTCGCGGCGGCCGCGCTCGCCGAACGCGGCGGCCCGTTGCGTCGGGTGACCCTGACCGCCGCCACCACCTGGGCCGTCGTCGGGGGCGACATGCTCGGCCGGGAGGCCAGCGGGATCGCGGACGCGCTCGAGGCGGGCGACCTCGACACGGCCCGCGAACGGCTGCCCCGGCTGTGCGGGCGCGACCCCAACGAACTCGACGAGGAGGGTCTCACACGCGCCACGGTGGAGTCGGTGGCGGAGAACACCTCCGACGCCGTGGTGGCGCCGCTGCTGTGGGGCGGGCTACTCGGCGTTCCCGGGCTCGCCGGGTACCGCGCGGTCAACACCCTCGACGCGATGGTCGGGCACCGCTCGCCCCGGTACGAGCGCTTCGGCTGGGCCGCCGCGCGCGCCGACGACGTCGCCAACTGGGCCCCCGCGCGGCTCACCGCCGCGCTCACCGCCCTGGCGGCCCCGACCATCGCGGGTGACCCGGTCCGCGCGTGGCGCGCCCGCTCGCGTTACGGGCCGCGGCACCCCAGCCCGAACGCGGGCCAGTGCGAGGCGGCTTTCGCCGGTGCGCTGGGTGTGCGCCTCGGCGGGACCAACAGTTACGGGGGCAGGGCAGAGAGCCGCCCCGAACTGGGGGATGGGCATCGCCCCGAGGTCGGCGACATCCGCCGCGCCGTCCGACTCGCCCGAGTCGTCACGGGAGCCGCGGCCACGGTCGCCGCAGCGCTGGCGACCGTGACGGCACCGAAGGGGTGGAGCCGCGCCCAACGGGGCGCCCCTGCCCGCCTGGCGGGCGTGCCCGGGCAACGGAAGCCACGGCGGGGGAGGGCGGCATGACCCGGACGGAACCGGACGGTGGCGCGCCCTCCCTGCTCGTCACCGGCACGACCTCCGACGCCGGAAAGAGCGTCGTCGCCGCGGGGCTGTGCCGGTGGTTGGCGCGCCAGGGTGTGAAGGTGGCCCCGTTCAAGGCGCAGAACATGTCCCTTAACTCGGTGGTGACTCCCGACGGCGCGGAGATCGGTCGGGCCCAGGCCATGCAGGCCGCCGCCAGCGGCATCGAGCCCGACGCGGGGATGAACCCGATCCTGCTCAAACCGGGGGGCGACCGCAGCAGCCAGGTGGTGGTGCGTGGCCGCCCGGCCGGAGAGGCCGACGCCGTCAGCTACCGCGAGCACAAGGAGTGGCTGCGCGACATCGCGGTCGAGAGCCTCGCGGAACTGCGGTCGCGCTACGAGGTGGTCATCTGCGAGGGGGCGGGAAGCCCCGCGGAGATCAACCTGCGCGACGGCGACCTCGCCAACATGGGGCTGGCCCGGGCGGCGGGGCTGCCCGTGCTCGTGGTCGGCGACATCGACAGGGGAGGAGTGTTCGCCGGGCTGCACGGCACACTCGCCCTGCTGGAGCCGGCCGACCAGGCACTGGTCGCCGGGTTCGTGATCAACAAGTTCCGGGGCGCGCGGGAGTTGCTGGAGCCGGGCCTGCGGATGCTGCGGGAGCTGACCGGGCGTGAGGTGCACGGTGTCCTGCCGTGGCTCGACGGGATGTGGCTGGACGTGGAGGACTCGCTCGCGTTGAGCGTCGACCGTGGCCCGATGGCCGCGCCGGTGGGGGAGCAGCCGCTCCGTGTCGCCGTGGTGCGGTTCCCGCGGATCAGCAACTTCACCGACATCGACGCGCTGACCGTCGAACCCGGGGTGGACGTGCGGTTCGTGACCACACCGCACGAGCTGGAGGACGCCGACCTCGCGATCCTTCCGGGAACCCGCGCGACGGTCGCGGACCTCGCCTGGTTGCGTGAACGGGGGTTGGACGGTGTGCTCGCCCGGCGGGCCGCCCGGGGACACCCGGTCCTCGGGATCTGCGGGGGGTACCAGATGCTGGCCCGGGAGATCCGCGACGATGTGGAATCCGCCGCCGGGACCGTGAACGGGCTGGACCTGCTGCCCACGACGGTGACGTTCGCCGCCGAGAAGACCCTCGGTCGCCCCGAGGGCACCTGCTACGGGGAGCGCGTGGTGGGCTACGAGATCCACCACGGCCAAACCGAGGTGGCGTGGTCGGGGGCGGGGACGGTCCCCTTCCTCGACGGCTGCCGCGTCGGTGCGGTGTGGGGGACGACCTGGCACGGGGCACTGGAGAACAACGCGTTCCGCCGGGCGTTCCTGGCCGATGTCGCCGAATGCGCGGGAAGGAGTTTCGTCGCCGCGGCCGGTACCGACTTCGCCGCCGAACGCACGGCCCGACTGGACGCGCTCGGCGACATGGTCGAGAGGCACATGGACACCGGCGCCATCTGGCGTCTCCTCGAATCGGGGGCGCCGAGCGGGCTTCCGGTCGTCTGGCCCGCCGGTGTGGCACCCGCGGCTTCCTCTGGGAGTGGCGAGAACACCGGCTGAGGTCCCTGTGGACGGCGGGCGCGGCCACGGGACCAACGGTTAGGCTGGGAAACCAGCGGTCAGGGGAACGAGGGCCGGGCCCGCCGGCGAGGGCGGGCGCAGGTGAGGCACATCCGAGACGGCCCGCACGTGGTGGACACGGCCGCACCCCCGGCGCTCACCATCGCGCCGACGCTTTTTGAGTGGAGGCCAGTAATGACCACGTCCACCCCGGCTCGGCCCACCGCCGCGCAGCCCGCCCGCCACGTGACCCTCGCCCTCGACCCCATGACCCACGACGAGCTCGAACGCGCCGCCGGCCACCGCGACGTCGCGTCCTATCTCTGTGTCCTGGCCGGCCGCTACGCCCGTTGGAACGAACTGCGCGAGTGGATGTCGCAGCTCGAGACCGCCTACGGTGCCCTGCCGCCCGAGGCGCTCGAACGCCTGTACCGGCGGATGTTGGGGCTACCGCCGCGGACTCCCGAGGGCACGGGGTCGCTCACGGTGACGCTCGATGCGGAGGAGTTTCGCGCCCTCGCCGAACGCGCGGGGGAACGCCCCTTGGCCTCGTACGCGCGCGAGGTCCTCCTCGACCTGGTGACCTCGGCGGAGTGGGACGAACCATCGGGCGCCGAGTCCGGCTAGCTGGTGCCGGTGTCCGCGGGCGCGCGCCCGCGGACACCAGCACGTACGGGTGTCCTGGCGCGCCGGTATCCGGTGCCGTCCCGGAAACATCGCCGTGGCCCCGTTTTCGGGACGGCCGGGAAAATAAACGCCGAAATCGTCTCGATGGCGTCTCGATCAAGCAACGAAGAGGGGATTGTTGACAATCCCGGCTAACGGTACTAACTTCCCAATTCATCTTGGTTGAGTCTCATGTTGGCAGGTCGTCTCCTGTCGGTAGTGCTCATCTCGCTGTAGCAGGACCGTGGAGGGCGCCGGGCTCCCTAAATTCTGGGTGGGTCCAATCGGAAAACGTTGGGTATGTCGTTCCAGCGGCCCTGGAATGGGCAGCACGTGCCGCTCCGAGCGGAATGACCCTGACCGTGGCAATGGCAATTGGATGACAGGGAGCCGCGATGCTCGACGATCTCGCCCGAAAGTTGGGGCTGCGCACGAACCCTCCGATATTCTTCGCCTCGACCGGGCTGGCGATCTTATTCGTGGCGGTGACGATTCTCTTCACGGATCAGATCAACGACGTGTTCAGCAGGATGACCGGCTTCATCCTGTCGAGCCTGAGCTGGTTCTACATCCTCGGTGTGACCGTCTTCCTGGGATTTTTGATCTGGATCGCGATCAGCCGGTACGGAAGCGTGCGCCTGGGCGGACCCGACTCCAGGCCCGAGTTCAGTAACTGGGCCTGGTTCGCGATGTTGTTCGCCGCCGGGATCGGGACCATCCTGATGTTCTGGGGTGTGGCCGAGCCCATCAACCACTACGCGAACCCGCCCCGGGTTCCGCTCGGGTTCGACGGGTCCGCGGAGGAGTTCGCCGGGACCGCGGCGGCCGCCAAACAGGCGATCACCTTCACGAACTACCACTTCGCCCTGCACACCTGGGCGATCTTCACGCTGCCCGCGCTCGCGTTCGCCTACTTCATCTTCCGGCGTGGGCTGCCCATGCGGGTCAGCTCGTTCTTCTACCCGTTCCTGGGTGAGCGTATCCACGGTCCCATCGGCCGGATCATCGACGTCACCACGGTCCTTGGCACCCTGTTCGGGCTTTCGGTGTCCATCGGGCTCGGGTCCGCGCAGATCAACAGTGGGCTTTCGCGCCTGTTCGGGTTCGACCTGGATGGTGGCGCGGTCGAGCTCGCCAGCCAGCTCGGCATCATCGTGGTCATCACGGCGATCGCGATCGTGTCGGTGGCGCTTGGCCTGGACAAGGGCATCAAGCGACTGTCCAACATCAACATCCTGATGTCCATCGGGTTGCTGCTGTTCGTGTTCGCCGTCGCCAGCTCACCGCTGTTCCTCGCCAAGGGCGTGGTCGAGCAGACCGGCGACTACCTGAGCAACATCGTCTCGCTGGCGTTCTGGAACGACACCTACGCCGGCACCGGATGGCAGGACGGGTGGACGGTGTTCTACTGGGCCTGGACCATCACCTGGGCCCCCTTCATCGGGATCTTCATCGCCCGGATCTCCAAGGGGCGCACCATCCGCGAGTTCGTCGCCGGTGTTCTGGGCCTGCCCACCCTGTTCAGCGTGATCTGGTTCAGCACCTTCGGTCTCGCCGCGTTCGACATCGAACGGGCCAACCCGGGCGTGTTGGTCGGCCCGGTGGTCGAGGACGCGGACATCCCGGGCGCGCTCTACGTCTTCCTGCGGGAGCTTCCCGTCGCCGAGACGCTGTCCACCCTGGTGGCGGCGATCGCCATCGTCATCGTGGCGATCTTCTTCATCACCTCGTCCGACTCCGCCTCGTTGGTCATCGACATGATGTGCAACGGGGACCAGAACACGGTGCCGCCCACGCGGCAGCGTGTCTTCTGGGCGGTGCTCGAAGGACTGGTGGCGCTCGCGTTGATCTTCGGTGCCGGGCCGGCCGCGCTGGATGCCCTGAGCGAGGTCATCACCGTGATCGGGCTGCCGTTCTTCGTGATGTCGTTCTTCATGATGGCCGCACTGGTCGTCTCGCTCCGCGAGGACCCTGACGTTCCCGGCAACGTGGTGAAGTCTCCGCCCCGGAGCGGCGACGAGACACCGGCGCCGACCGAGTCCACCGGTAGCGACTGACCGCTCTCCGGCTCAGTGGACCCGTCCGCCTCCGGCGGGCGGGTCCGTTTCTTCTTCGCGCTTATTCGCCGCGCTTACGCGCCCCGTCAGGCACCCCGTGGCGGACCGGTACCGCCGGCCCGCTCACGCCATGGCGGCGAGCGAGCGCGCGTAGTTCACCTGCTGCATCACGTGCGGGACCGCCTGCGCGGAGTGCACCGGAATCATCGTCGAGTGGTAGATCCCGTTCCCCTGCACGGACACCTGCACGTGTCCGGTGTACTTGTGCTCCTTCATGAGCAGGAACAGCAGCCCCAGCAGGCCCAACCCGCAGGCCCAGATGAACAGCAGCACGCTGACGATGGCGAGAACCACCCCCGTGGTGGATATGTTCTCGGAGTACTGGCTCATGTCGGTGACCGTCCACGTGCTCCCCTTGATCGGGAACCGTCCGGCCGGTGTCACCACCTCGTGTTGGAAAACGGCGATGTCGCCGATCGTCGTGAGCGGTTGCCCACTCGTGGGCACCGGCTGGTACTCCGGGGGCGCCTGCCAACCTCCCGTCTGCGCCGCCGCGGGGTCGTACGGTGCGACCTCCGCGTTGTGCTGCCCTCCGGGCGGCATCTGCTGGCCGAAGAAGGGGTCACTCGCGGGTTGCGGATCAGGGTAGAAGTCGCCAGGGCCCTGGGGGTCGGGGTAGTGGCTCATGGTGGGAATTATCGCAAACCCGACCCAGCCCCGGTACCACGTTTCGTTACCACGGGTGCCGTGGACCGTGGTCCCCCGCCCGCCACGCGGGCGCCTCCACCCTGGTCCGCCACGGGGTCGCACTGAGCTTCTGGGAGGATGGGTGGCGACGGCGCGAAGGAACACGGTGCGAGTCCGTGGCTGTCCCGCAACTGTCAGGGCGGAGCGCGCCTCCGACGAGGGCCACTGCCGAACCCCGGTGGGAAGGCCGGAGGCGGGCCGGGAACCCCGAGCCAGGAGACTTCGCGACGTTACGCACCTGTCCGTGAGGAGGGGCGAGGACCCCGACGCAACGTAGACGAAGGACCCCGAGTGGCTACGATCCTGCTGCTGTCCACGGCCGACACCGAACTGCTCGCGGCCGGGGCCGCCGGCGCCGGCTACCGCACCGCCAACCCCGCGCGTACCTCCGTCGACGAGCTGCCCACGCTGCTCGACGGTGTCGACCTCGTGGTGGTGCGGCTCCTCGGTGGACGTGAGGCATGGCCGGATGGCCTGTCCGCCCTCCGGGCGTCGGGCAGGCCGCTCGTCGCGCTGGGCGGGGAGGCGGCCCCCGACGCCGAGCTGGTCGAGCTGTCCACCGTGCCCTCCGGGGTCGCCACCGAGGCGCACACCTACCTGACCGAGGGCGGGATCGGTAACCTCCGCCAGCTCGCCCGCTTCCTGTCCGACACCGTGCTGCTGACCGGTGAGGGCTTCGACCCGCCGGAGAAGATGCCCGAGTACGGGGTGCACGGAGAGCGCCACCCATCGGGCGAACGGCCGGTGGTGGCCGTGGTGTTCTACCGGGCGCACGAGCTGTCCGGGAACAGCGCCTTCGTCGACGTGCTCTGCGACGCCATCGAGGCCGCGGGCGGCGACCCCCTCCCGGTGTTCTGCGGGTCGCTGCGCGGGCTGAACCGGGAGAACACACCGGGCCTGTTCGAGCTCCTCGACCGGGCCGACACGGTGATCACCACCGTGCTGGCCGCGGGAGGGGCGGTCGCCGCCGACGCCAGCGGGGGAGGCGACGAGGACGCCTGGGACGCCGGCGCGCTCGCCGAGCTGGACGTGCCGATCCTGCAGGGCATGGTGCTGACCTCCACCCGGGAGCAGTGGCTGGCCTCCGACGCGGCACTGACCCCCATGGACGCCGGGATGCAGGTCGCCATCCCGGAGTTCGACGGCCGGCTGGTCACCGTCCCGTTCTCCTTCAAGGAGGTGGACGAACGGACCGGGATCCCGGTCTACGCGGCCGACCCCGAGCGTGCCGCACGGGTCGCCGGGATCGCTGTGCGCCACGCGCGGTTGCGCTCGGTCCCCACCTCCGAGCGCCGGCTCGCGGTGGTGCTGTCCTCCTACCCCACGAAGCACTCCCGCGTTGGCAACGCGGTCGGCCTGGACACCCCGGCCTCGGCGGTGCGGCTGTTGCGGGAGCTCGCCGAACGCGGCTACGACCTCGGCGACGACGACACGCTGTGGCGCCGGCCCGGACCCAACGAGGAACGCCGCGAGGACGACGGCGACCCGCTCATCCACGCCCTGATCGAGGCGGGCGGCCACGACGTCGAGTGGCTCACCGAGGACCAGCTCGCCACGGCCACCGCGCGCGTGCCGCTGGCGGACTACCAGCGCTGGTTCGCAACACTCCCCGCCGAGCTGCGCGAGGCCGTCGTGGCGCACTGGGGCCAGCCGCCGGGCGAGCTGTACGTGGACGACACGGACACGGTCAACGGCCCCGAGATCGTGCTGGCCAGCCTGCGTTTCGGCAACGTGGTGCTGATGATCCAGCCGCCCCGCGGGTTCGGGGAGAACCCGATCGCGATCTACCACGACCCCGACCTCCCGCCCTCGCACCACTACCTCGCCGCGTACCGCTGGCTGGAGGCGCCCCCCGACGAGGATGAGGGGAAACGGGGCGGCTTCGGCGCCGACGCCGTGGTGCACCTGGGCAAGCACGGCACCCTGGAGTGGCTGCCCGGCAAGGGGATCGGGCTCGCGGCCACTGACGCCCCCGACGGGGTACTCGGTGACCTGCCCATGGTCTACCCGTTCATCGTCAACGACCCGGGCGAGGGCACCCAGGCCAAACGGCGGGCGCACGCCACCATCGTGGACCACCTGGTGCCACCCATGGCCCGCGCCGACACCTACGGCGACATCGCCAAACTGGAGCAGCTGCTCGACGAGTACGCCCAGGTCAACGACCTCGACCCGGACAAGGCTCCCACGCTGCGCGCCCAGATCTGGACCCTCATCAAGAGCGCCGAGCTGCACCACGACCTGCAGCGGGAGGAGATGCCGGGCGAGGACGAGTTCGACGACTTCGTCATGCACGTCGACGGCTACCTGTGCGAGATCAAGGACGTGCAGATCCGCGACGGCCTGCACATTCTGGGCGAGGCCCCCGAGGGGGAGCCCCGGGTCAACCTGGCCATGGCCGTGCTGCGCGCCTCCCAGGTGTGGGCCGGACAGGTCGGCGCGCTGCCGGGGCTGCGGGCCGCGCTCGCCGCCGCGTTCCACCTGGACGAGAGAACGCTGCTCGCCGAGCCCGGGGCGCGCGTCGATGTTCCCGCCTCCCTGACCGCCCTGGTGGACGGCCCCGCCCGCACCGCCTCCGACGCCCTCGACCTGGTGGACACGCTGGCGCGGCGCCTGGTGTGGACCATGGAGGAGCGGGAGTGGCCCGCCGCCCCGGACACCGTCAGCGCCCTC
The DNA here is from genome assembly GCA_003725585.1 of Halostreptopolyspora alba. Classification (GTDB taxonomy): domain Bacteria; phylum Actinomycetota; class Actinomycetes; order Streptosporangiales; family Streptosporangiaceae; genus Lipingzhangella; species Lipingzhangella alba. The sequence continues at coordinate 27,769 of RJMB01000034.1, forward strand.
GTGCGCGAGGGGCTCGGGTTCGCGCTGCCCGACGCCGAACGGGTGCTGGGCTTCGCCGCCCGCGAGGTGGTGCCCCGGCTGGCCGCCACCGGCGACGAGGTCGACGCCGTGCTGCACGCCCTCGACGGCGGGCACATTCCCGCCGGCCCGTCCGGCTCTCCGACACGGGGCCTGGTGAACGTGCTCCCGACCGGGCGCAACTTCTACTCGGTGGACCCCAAGGCGATCCCCTCACGCAACTCGTGGGACGTCGGCCAGGCGCTGGCGGACTCGCTGGTGCGGCGCCACCTCGACGACAACGGGGAGTACCCGCGCTCCGTCGGGCTCACCGTGTGGGGAACCGCGGCCATGCGCACCCAGGGCGACGACATCGCCGAGGCCCTCGCCCTCCTCGGCGTCAGGCCCACCTGGGACGACGCGTCGCGCCGGGTGACCGGGTTCGAGATCCTCACTCCGGAGGAGCTGGGACGCCCGCGCATCGACGTCACGCTACGCATCTCCGGCTTCTTCCGCGACGCGTTCCCCCACGTCATCGGGCTCGTGGACGACGCGGTCCACGCGGTGGCCGAGCTGGACGAGCCCCCGGAGCGCAACTTCCCGCGTGCCCACGCGCTGGCCGACCACACCGAGCACGGCGACTGGCGCCGCGCCACCACCCGCATCTTCGGGTCCAAACCGGGCGCCTACGGCGCCGGTCTGCTCCCGCTGATCGACGCCCGCAACTGGCGCGACGACGCCGACCTGGCGGAGGTGTACGCGGTGTGGGGCGGCTACGCCTACGGGCGCGGGCTCGACGGGCGTGAGGCCCGCGCGGACATGGAGGCGTCGTTCCGCCGCATCGCGGTCGCCGCGAAGAACCAGGACACCCGCGAGCACGACATCGTCGACTCCGACGACTACTTCCAGTACCACGGCGGCATGGTCGCCATGGTGCGGCGGCTCACCGGCGACTCGCCCGCGGCCTACGTCGGCGACTCCGCCAACCCCGACCAGGTCAAAACCCGCACCCTGGCCGAGGAGACGCGACGGGTGTTCCGCTCGCGCGTGGTCAACCCGCGCTGGATCGCCGCGATGCGCCGCCACGGCTACAAGGGCGCCTTCGAGCTGGCCGCGACCGTGGACTACCTGTTCGGCTACGATGCCACCGCCGGCGTGGTGGACGACTGGATGTACACCAAGCTCGCCGAGACCTACGTGTTCGACCCAGAGAACCGCGAGTTCCTGGAGGAGTCCAACCCGTGGGCGCTGCGCGGCATGTCCGAGCGCCTGTTGGAGGCCGCCGACCGTGGCCTGTGGGAGCAGCCGGACCAGCGCACTCTCGACCAGCTCAGGGAGGTCTACCTCAAGCTGGAGGGCGACCTGGAGGACAACGGGTAGCGGGCGAGTCGCATCGGGTCCACCTCGTGGACGAACCGTCCGCGCAGCTCCGGGCCGTCGGTGAGCTCACCGCGGATCAGCCTCACGGCCACCCAGCGCCCGGCGGGCTCGGGGCGCCGTAGACGACGCCCATGCCGCCCGCGCCCACCGGCCCCGACCCCGGAACGTGCCGACATGGGCGGGATCGTCCCCCGGCCAGAGCGGACAGGGGCGGCTGGTGGGGGCTCACTCGCGGTCCTCGTTCTGGGGGAAACGCTCCCGGACGCGGGATGGCCGATCACGTTGCGGATTGGCGCCTCCGAACGTGTGGCTCACAACCCTCTGGTGGGTAGGTCTGGTAGTACCCGCTGGACGGGAGGCCGGTTGTTATGCCTATGTGGATCCTCTGGTTGATCCTCGCCGCGGCTCTGGGAGTCGCGGAGATCCTCACGATGACGCTGTCGCTCGGGTTGATCGCGATCGCGGCACTGGTGGCGGGCATCGTTGGCGCCATGGGCATGGGCCTACTTGTGCAGGTTCCGGTGTTCGTGATCACCTCCGCCGCCGGGCTGCTGTTCATCAGGCCGATCGCGATGCGACACATTCGTCAGCCCCCTCCACTGAGGTCCGGAGCCGACGGGCTCGTCGGACAGTCCGCCGTGGTGATCCACGAGGTCACCGGCGAGAACGGGCGGATCAAGCTGTCCGGAGAGGAATGGTCGGCCCGTTCGCTCGACGAGGACATGGCGATACCAGCCGGAACCAGGGTGGACGTCACCGATATCGACGGTGCGACCGCGGTTGTCTACCCACGCGAGCCGCTCCCGTGAGCGGCGCGCTCGGCCCCGGCTGAACCCCACCCCTCGACCTGGGAGGTCGGAGAACATGACAGGGCTCGACATCCTTTTCATCGCCCTGGTCGCGATCGTGGTGCTGGCGGTCGTCTCTTCCGTGCGGATCGTGCCCCAGGCCCGGGCCTACAACATCGAGAGGTTCGGGCGGTACATGCGCACACTGAACCCGGGGCTGAACTTCATCGTCCCGGTGGTCGACCGCGTCAACACCAAGTACGACCTGCGCGAGCAGGTGTTCTCGTCACGCCCGCAACCGGTGATCACCGAGGACAACCTGGTCGTCAACATCGACACGGTCCTCTACTACCAGATCACCGACCCGAGGAAAGCCGCCTACGAGGTCGCCAACTACCTCTCCGCCATCGACCAGCTCACCGTCACGACGCTGCGTAACGTCATCGGCGGTATGGACCTGGAACGCACCCTCACCTCGCGTGAGCAGATCAACTCCACGCTGCGCGGTGTGCTCGACGAGGCCACCGGCAAGTGGGGGATCCGGGTGAACCGGGTGGAGCTCAAGGCGATCGACCCGCCGCCCTCCATCAAGGAGGCGATGGAGAAGCAGATGCGGGCCGAACGCGACAAGCGGGCGGTGATCCTGCACGCCGAGGGAGAGCGGCAGTCCAAGATCCTCACCGCCGAGGGCGCGCGTCAGCAGGCGATCCTGGAGGCCCAGGGCGCGCAGCAGTCCGCGGTCCTGCGGGCCGACGGTGAGGCCAAGGCGGTCGAGCGTGTCTTCAACGCGGTGCACGAGAACAACGCCGACCCCAAGCTGCTCGCCTACAAGTACCTGGAGACGCTGCCGCACCTGGCCCAGGGCGAGGGCAACACGTTCTGGGTGATCCCGGGCGAGCTGACCCAGGCCGTGCGCGACGTCACCCAGGCGTTCACCAGCGACTCCGGCGCCCAACGGCCGCAGGACAGGCACGAGCGGGAAACCGAACCGGAGACGGAGGAGGAGACACCGCAGCTCACCGCCGCCGCTGAGACGCGGCGACGGGCCGCGGCATCGGCGGCCGCCGACGAGGCGGCCGACGCCGCGGCCCAGGCGGTGGAGAACGCGCGCAAGGAGGCCGAGGCCGCCGCCTCAGCCTCGGGCGCGTCAACCCTGCCGAGTCAGCGCACCGCCTCCAACGAGGGGTGACCACACGGCGGAGCACGAGCGCACTGTGGGGTGCGGCCCCGCGCCCGGGACCGCACCCCCACAGTCGGTCGCGGGAGGGCTCGCTCAGGTCAACAGCAGCTTGCCGGTGGTCCGGCGGCTCGCCAGGTCCTCGTGCGCGCGGGCGGCGTCGGCGAGCGGGTAGCGGGCACCGATCCGCACGTCGAGCTTCCCGGTACCGACCAGCCCCAGGACGTCGGAGGCGCGGTCCCGGTACTCGTCGCGCTCGGACACGTGGTGGACCAGGCTGGGCCGGGTCAGATACACCGAACCCGCGCTGTTCAGGCGCTGCGGGTCGACCGGCGGTACCGGCCCGCTCGACTGACCGAACAACGCCAGCACCCCGCGTGGGCGCAGGCTGTCGAGGCTGGCGTCGAAGGTGTTCGCGCCCACGCCGTCGTATGCGGCGGCCACTCCGGTGCCGCCGGTGAGCTCGCGGGCGACCGCCGCGACATCGGGCGGCTGCTCCATCTCGCCGGCCGCGTACCGGATGACCTCGTCGGCGCCGGCGCCGCGCGCCAGCCGCTCCTTCTCCTCGGTGGAGACCGTGGCGATGACCCGCCCGCCGCGCAGCTTGGCGAGCTGGGTGAGCAGCAGCCCGGTGCCGCCGGCCGCCGCGTGCACCAGAACGGTGTCGCCGGGCTGGACCGGATAGGTCGAGTGGGTCAGGTAATGCGCGGTGAGCCCCTGCAGCATCACGGCGGCGGCCACCTCAGCGGACACGCCGTCCGGCACCGGAACGGCGCGCTCCGCGGAGACGACGGCGCGCTCCGCGTAGCTGCCGGGCTGCTGTGCCCAGGCGACCCGCTGGCCCACCGTGAGGTCGTCGACCCCGGAGCCCACCGCGCGGACCGTGCCGGCTCCCTCGAGTCCCGGAGTGAAGGGGGTGGGCACGGCGTAGGCCCCGCTGCGCTGGTAGATGTCGATGAAGTTGACGCCGCTGGCCTCGAGGTCGACGCTCACCTGCCCGGGGCCGGGTTCGGGGTCGGCGACCTCGACGGGGCGCATGACCTCGGGGCCGCCCTGCTCTTCGATGACGATGGCGCGCATTGGGAACTCCTCACGGCTGTGTCTGCGGGTGCGTGGTTACTCCCCTGATTCCCCGTTGTCGATCTCGGTGAGGCGGTAGTTGTCGAAGTGGACCAGGACGTCGCCGCCGCTGCCTCCACCGTCGCGCCGCACCATGAGCCCCGTCTCGCCACCGGGGAGCGGGTCCTCGTCCACGGCCTCGAGAACGAAGGACTCGTTGACCCAGGCCCGGATGGTGACGGTGTCCTCGTCCTCGTCGAGATCGCAGGTGGCCCGCAGGGTGTTGGTCGGCTCGTCCGCGTCCTCCTGGGTGACGAACCCGGATATGTCGTTGGCCTCCCCCAGGGTGGCGGAGCCGCCCTCACCGGCGTCGCGGCGGATCTCGACCCCGGTGCCGTCGAGACGGGCCGTGATCGAGTAGGCGGTCTCCTCGTCGTCGTTGATGAAGCAGAGCATGCCCATCTCGCCGTACTCGGGCCCGTCGTGCGGGGTGGCCTCGACACTGATCCCCAGCCGGTCCGGTGTGTCACCCTCGAACGCGGCGGCGGAGGTCAGCCGGGTGTCGTCGGGGGTGGCGCGCATGGCGTACGTCTCGTCACCGGTGTAGCCGGTGAGGTTGAAGTCGTCGGTGGGGTCGAACTCCTCGTCGTAGGGGGCGTCCCACCCGGATTCCATGTCGCCGAACTCGTCGCTGTAGATGAGGCTGCCCTCGGGGAAGGACGGGCCGCCGAGGAGCCGCGTCGCGCCGAAGACGGCCACGCCGACCAGCACCACCAGTGTCGTCGCGCCCGCGATCAGCGCGGTTCGACGGCGCCCGCCCGGCTGGCGCGGGCTCGGACCTCCGGTCGGGGCCGCCCCTCCCGGGCCGGGGGGCGTCCCGGGACCCGGCGGGGCGCCGTAGCCGGGCTGGCCGTGGGGCGGCGCGCCCCGCGGCTGCGTCCCGTGGCCGGGAGCCGGGGCCGGCCCGGAGGGTGGCCCGTACCCGGGTACCCGCGGACCCGAGGGGGCGCCGTGGTCCATGGGGCGGGTCGGGGGCGGGTGCGCGCCCGTGACGCCGGGATCCATGGCGTGGGTGGCCCCGCCCTCGAGGTTGGCCGTGGGAGCGGAGATGTCCCCTGTGGGAGCGTCGCCCCGCGCGGACACGGACTCGGTCGGCGCGCCGTTGGCCTCCGGGGGGTCCGCCGCACCCAGGGTGGCGCCCGCCGCCACGCCGGCGGCGCCCGCGACCGCGCCGCCGGAACCCGCGCCGGGCCGCGCGGTCGCGGGCGGGGTCCAGGACCGCGACACGGTCCGGTCGACCGTTGAGGCGGCCGGGTCCTCCTGCCCGACCAGGTTGTTCAGTAGCCGTTGCGCGGTGGGCCGGTTGCCCGGCTCCTTTTCGAGGGCCTGACGGACCAGTGCGTCCAGTCGCGGGTCGAGCCCGTCGAGGTTCGGAGCGCCGGAACTGATCTGGTGCAGCACCGCGGGAACGGTCGCGGCGTCGAACGGGGCCCGCCCGGTGCCGGCGAAGGCGACCAGACACCCCCAGGAGAAGATGTCGGAGGCCGAGGTGACCTCCTCACCGGTGATGAGCTCCGGGGCGAGGTAGGCCGGGGTGCCCATCAGCTGGCTGGAGCGGGTGACGGCGCTGTCGTCGTCCATGGCCCGCGCGATACCGAAGTCGATGACCTTCGGCCCGACGGAGGACAGCAGGACGTTGGCCGGTTTGAGGTCGCGGTGGATCACCCCGGCGCCGTGGATGGCCGTGAGCGCGGCCGCCACTCCCATCGCCAGACTCTCCAGGGTGCCGCCGTGCATGGGGCCGTCGGCCTGGACCGTCTCGGAGAGGTTGGGGCCGGGCACGTACTCGGAGACGATGTAGAGCGGGTCGCTCTCGAAGCGGGCGTCGAGCACGCCCGCGGTGGAGAACCGCGCGACCCGGCGGGCCGCCTCCACCTCGCGGGCGAACCTGCGGCGGAACGCCTCGTCGTCGCCGAGGTCCGGGTGGATGAGCTTGACAGCGACCTGGCGGTCCGAGGCGTCCCGACCGAGGTAGACCGTCCCCATACCGCCGCGGCCGAGCCGGCCGACGATCCGGTACTCGCCCAACTCCTCCGGGTCACCGGTCCGAAGGGGTTTGGCGCGCTCGTGCCCGTTCGACGTCACTGTGTTCGATTCCTTCGCGGGGGGTCGCCTGGTTCGGGCTAACAGCGTACCGAGGCCGCCGTGGCGCCACACCACCGCACGGGAGGTGCTTGTCCACACCCCACCGTCCCGTGGGCCACGCGCGCGAAATCACGGACACGGCGGGACGCCCTCCGTTATAGTTCGAATGTGTGTTCGAAATCCTGTCCTTCCCCGCAGGCCAGTCAACGCGTCCCGGGGGCGCCGACCATGAGGGGAGTCGAGATGGGGCGAAGCTACGGTGTGCCGGTCGCGGTGTGCGAGCTGGACGGCCGGCCGGTGCGGTTCACGTGGGAGGGGCGGCTGTTCGTGGTGCGGCGTGTCCTCGACCACTGGGTGAGCCTGAGCGCCGATCGGGAGCCCGCGCTCCGGTGCCGCTCGCGCGAACGCGCGAACTGGCGGGTCCGGGTGGCCTCGCACGCGGCAGCGGGGGTGTACGAGCTACAGCACGACATCCACGACGGCCAGTGGCGGCTCGCCCGGGTCTGGGAGTGAGCCGTCTCAGAGCCGCACACGGTCGGCCGCGGGTGGAAGGATGGTGGCGAGGCCGAGGAGGTCGTGGTGTGAGCGCGGCTTCGCGAACTCGGGAAAAGGCCGGCCGTGACGGTGCGCCCTCCGGCCCCGGTCGCGGGGTTGGCGGTCATGTGGGCCGGCTCCTCGTCTCCATCGGAGGTGGGGGTGGCGTACCGGCGCGGCACCACAGTGGCGGCGAGGGCGATGTGCGCGGTTGTGGAGGAGGGCAGTGAGCGAGACGGAGGAGACGGCCTGCGCGATGGAGGTCGAGCGCCTGCACCGGGTGCTCGAGGGGTGGCTGTCCGGGGCGGTGCCGGACACCGAGGCGGAGTTCGCGGTGTTCGCCGACTCCCACGCGCGGGAATTCACACTGATCACGGTTGACGGTGCCGAGCTGGCACGCGACCGGATCATGGACGGCCTGCGGGCAGCGCACGGATCAGCGCCGGAGCTGGGGATCCGGACACGCGACACCCGCCTGGTGACAGCGGCCGGCCCGGTGCTCGTGGCCACCTTCACCGAGCTGCACAGCGGCACCGCCGACGCGCGTTCGCGCCGCTGCACGGCGGTGTTCGAACGCGCCCCGGACACGCCACACGGGCTGCGGTGGCGCCATCTCCAGGAGACGCCCCTGGCCACGTGAGGGACAACGCCCGGGGTCGGCGCGGCCCGAAGCCACGGGACCAGACGGGCGAGGGGCCGCGTGTCGCTGACCCCGCGCCGTACGCGGCCCCGCCGGGGACGCGGTCAGCGGATGCTCTCGCCGTACACGCGCTCGACCGCCATCGTCATGAGCACCCGCCGGTCGGCCACCATGACCGACCGGTACTCCTCCCAGTCCGGGTGCTCCCCGGCGGCCCTGCGGTAGTACCCCACCAGCGCCTCGACCTCGGGGCCGTGGGGGTCGGTTCCCGGCCCGGTGAGGGTCACCGTCCCCTCGGCGGTGGCCCACGCCCACCCGTCGGAGCTGGTGACCTCCAGCGCGGCGCGCGGGTCGCGGCGCAGGTTCGCCGTCTTGGCGCGCCCCTCGGTCATCGATACGTAGAGAGAACCGGACTCGGCGTCGTAGAAGGGCTGGACGGGGGAGAGCTGGGGGCGCCCGTCGGACTTGAGGGTGGCCAGCACGCCCAGCCGGCTCTCCGCCAGCAGCGTGCGTGGTTCGAACTGTGTGGTGATTCTCATGTCCGGTTGCAACCACCGACCGGAGCCCCTCTGTTCCCGGCGACGCGGGCTCCCGCCGTCCTCCTGGACGGTGGGGCCACGGCTACGGCTTTCGCCCCACCGCGCCGTAGTGGTCGACCGCGGTCGCGGCCCCGACCTCCGGGTCCTCGGGGCGCCAGAACGGGACCGAGACCAGCCCCGGCTCCACAAGGTCGAGGCCGTCGAAGAACCGGGCGAGCTGGTCCGGGTGTCGGTTGACACGCGTGTTCGTGCCGGTCTCGTTCCAGTGCCGCACCATCGCGTCCATGGCCTCCCCGTTGACGACGTTGGTGTCGTCGCACACGGTCAGGTAGCTCCCCGACGGCAGGGCGTCCAGGAGCCGCCCGACGATCGCGAGTGCCTCGCTGTCACTGGTGATGTGGCCCAGGATGCCCATCAGCATGAGCGCCACCGGCTCCGTGAAGTCCAGGGTCCGCGCGGCGCCCTCCAGGATCGTGTCGGGGTCGCGCAAGTCGGCGTCGATGTAGTCCGTGGCGCCCTCGGGAGTGCCGACCAGCAGGGCGCGGGCGTGGGTGAGCACCAGAGGGTCGTGGTCGACGTAGACCACGCGCGACTCCGGAGCCACCGCCTGGGCCACCTCGTGGGTGTTGTTGGCGGTGGGCATTCCCGTGCCGACATCGAGGAACTGGCGGACTCCCGCCGTGCCTGCCAGGTGGGTGACGGTACGCACCAGGAACGCCCGGGAGGCGCGGGCGATGGCGTACATGTGCGGGTTGGTCCTGATGATCTCGTCACCGGCGTCCCGGTCCGCCTGGAAGTGGTCCTTGCCGCCCAGCCAGTAGTTGACCACGCGGGCGGAGTGCGGGGCGCTCGTGTCGAGCTCCGGCGGGACGGAACGGTCCGGTGTGGGGGAGGTGTCAGTCATGGCGGGTTCTCGGATCGTGTTGGGCGGCTGACCGGATCCCACGGTACGGCCCGATACGTGGGCCAACCACCGCGACGCTCTTGCCCGCCCCGAGGTGCCGGTACCGGCCAGTGGCGGGATCGTGGCCCGTGGCGGGCGCGTGACCAGGGTGTGCCATTCTGGTGTGCGGTGCCGACATCGGTGGCGGCCCCTGGAGGCCGCCACAGGGCAGGAACCCGGTGCGAATCCGGGACGGTCCCGCCACTGTGACCGGGGAGCGAGCCCGCGACCAGCGCCACTGCCGGAGACGCCGGTGGGAAGGCGGCGGGCGAGCTGCGATCCGGAAGTCAGGACACTGCGCGGCACCAGGACCGACCCCTATGGGCGTGGACTCCCGAGGAAGGAACAACCCGCGTGAGCGCACCCGCTCGCTACCCCTTCAGCGCGGTCGTCGGCATGGACGACCTCAAGCTGGCCCTGCTGATCAACGCCGTGTCGCCGGACGTCGGCGGCGTCCTGGTGCGGGGGGAGAAAGGCACCGCGAAGTCGACCGTCGTGCGTGCCCTCGCCGCCCTGCTGCCCACCCTGCGTACCGTCACCGGGTGCCGGTTCGCCTGCGACCCCGACAGCCCCGACCCCAACTGCCCCGACGGCCCCCACGACGGCCACACCCCCGCCGGGGAGCGCCCCGCGCAACTCGTCGAGCTGCCGGTCGGCGCGAGCGAGGACCGCCTGGTCGGCTCGCTCGACATCGAACGGGCCCTCACCGAGGGGGTCAAAGCCTTCGAGCCCGGGCTGCTCGCCGCGGCGCACCGGGGCGTGCTCTACGTCGACGAGGTCAACCTGCTCCACGATCACCTGGTCGACCTGCTGCTGGACGCCGCCGCGATGGGCACCTCGCACGTGGAACGCGAGGGGGTGTCCGTGCGCCACGCCGCCCGGTTCCTGCTCGTCGGCACCATGAACCCCGAGGAGGGGGAGCTGCGCCCCCAGCTGCTCGACCGGTTCGGGCTCACCGTCGAGGTCGCCGCCTCCCGGGAACCCACCGAACGCGCCGAGGTGGTGCGCCGCCGGCTCGCCTTCGAGAACGACCCGGAGGGCTTCGCCGCCGCCTACGCCGACGAGGAGTCGGAACTGGCCGCCCACATCCGGGCGGCGCGCAAGCGGCTGCCCGACGTCGTCCTCACCGACACCGCGCTACGGCAGGTCACCGCCGCGTGCGCCGCGTTCGAGGTGGACGGGTTGCGCGCGGACATCGTGACCTCGCGGGCCGCCATGGCGCTGGCCGCCTGGCGCGACCACGTCGAGGTCACCACCGAGGACGTCCGCGACGCGGCGCGGCTCGCGCTTCCGCACCGGCGCCGACGCGACCCCTTCGACGCCCCCGACCTCGACGAGGACCGGTTGCGGGACGCGCTCGACCAGGCGGGTGATGACGACCCAAAAGGCCCTGAGGGCGACCCGGAGGACGACCCGGGGAGCCCCGACGACAGTGGTCCGGACGACAGCGGCACGGACGACGGCGGATCCGAGAACGAGGACGACGGTTCCCGAGACGGCGAACAGGCGGCCAGCCCACCAGCCGGGAACCAGGACGACGGGCCACAACCCGACAACGACGGTGACCAGCCACGGAACCCCCAGAGCGGCCAGGGAAAGCCCGACGACGACGAAGGTGAGGGCACGGGCGGGGGTGAGAGCACCTCCGACCCCGGCGAGACCTACCGGCCGCGGCTGTTCAGCGTCTCCGGTGTCGGGGGCGGCGCGCCCGGCCGGCGTTCCCGCGCCGAGACCCCCTTCGGCCGCACCTCCGGCGCCCGGGTGCCAGCGGGGCGCCCCGGCACGCTGCACCTGACCGCCACCCTGCGCGCCGCGGCGCCGTACCAGCGCGTCCGCGGCCGCGACGGCAACGGGCTGGTGCTGCGGGGATCGGACCTGCGCGAGTCGGTACGCGAGGGGCGCGAGGGCAACCTGGTGCTGTTCTGCGTGGACGCCAGCGGGTCCATGGCGGCCCGCCAGCGCATGCGCGCCGTCAAGGGGGCGGTACTCAGCCTGCTGCTGGACGCCTACCAGCGGCGCGACAAGGTCGGGCTGGTCACGTTCCGCGGGAACGACGCCGAACTGGCGCTGCCCCCGACCTCCTCGGTGGAGGCGGGCGCGCGCCGGCTGCGCGAACTGCGCACCGGTGGGCGGACCCCCCTCGCGGCCGGGTTGCTGCGGTCGGCGGAGACGCTGCGCGTGGAGCGGCTCCGCGACCCGCAGCGGCGCCCACTGCTGGTCGCGGTCACCGACGGTAAGGCCACCCACGGCGGGCTCGACGACGCGCTGCGCGCCGCCTCCCGGCTCGGCTCCCAACGAGTGCAGGGCGTGGTCGTGGACTGCGAGACCGGGCCGGTGCGCCTGGGCCTGGCCGGCCGCCTGGCGACCGAGATGGGCGGCACCAGCGTGCGCCTGGACGAACTGGGCGCCGACTCCCTCAGTGGACTGGTGCGTAACGCCCGCGCCGCCTGAGCCCGACCGAACCGACATACCGGAAACAAGACAGGGGATCACAGAAATGCCGCAGGGCAAACCGGACTACGTGCCCGACGACGGTCTCACCACCCGCCAGCGCCGCAACCGGCCACTGCTGATGGTGCACACCGGCCCCGGCAAGGGAAAGTCCACGGCGGCGTTCGGCCTGGCCACCCGCGCGTGGGCGCAGGGGTGGAATATCGGGGTGTTCCAGTTCGTGAAGTCCGCCAAGTGGCGGATCGGTGAGGAACGGGCGCTGCGCGTCCTCGGCGAGTCCGGCGAGGGCGGTGAGGTCACCTGGAACAAGATGGGTGAGGGCTGGTCGTGGATCCAGCGCCGCGGCACGGAGCAGGACCACGCCGCCGACGCCGCCGAGGGGTGGGCCCAGATCAAACGGGACCTGGAGGCGCAGACCTACCGGATGTACGTGCTGGACGAGTTCACCTACCCGATGAAATGGGGCTGGGTCGACGTCGACGACGTCGTCGAGACACTGCGCAACCGCCCCGGCCAGCAGCACGTCGTCATCACCGGCCGCGACGCCGACCAGCGCCTCATCGACGCCGCCGACCTCGTCACCGAGATGACCAAGGTCAAGCACCCCATGGACGTGGGGCAGAAGGGCCAGCGCGGCATCGAGTGGTGACGATTCAGATCGTTTCGGGGGATTCGCTACCTTTGTCGGAATATCGAGAAGTGGTGAAAAACAGCCGGACGGCCCAGTAGAATCCCAGGTCAAAAAGACTGCTCCCCGCACGCGCGGGGATGGTCCCTGGGCGGGGGCGCCTTACTCATGCGCGGGGCCCTGCTCCCCGCACGCGCGGGGATGGTCCCCGCGAGAATGGAGCCATGGAGTCACTAGAGGACTGCTCCCCGCACGCGCGGGGATGGTCCCAGTGGCGGAACGCATCGACGACGACCGGCAGCCTGCTCCCCGCACGCTCCCCGCACGCGCGGGGATGGTCCCAACACGATCGTGTGGCCCGCCCACGACATATCCTGACTCCCCGCACGCGCGGGGATGGTCCCTTCCAGACGGCGCATGGGCTACTGGTGGATGGCTGCTCCCCGCACGCGCGGGGATGGTGCGCTCCTAGATCGTTGATGGGAAATCTGTGGCCGGCGTGAGGACATAGCGAAGGGCGCCAAGATCGA
>RJMB01000035.1 GCA_003725585.1 Halostreptopolyspora alba
TCGATGCCGGCCGCCACCGCTCCACCGACACCGTCGACTGGACCATCGAGGACTACCCCGAGGTCGAGCTGACCGCCACCACCGACCCGATGACCAGCGACCCCATCCAGGTGGACACCACCACCCCCGGTACCGCCAGTGTCACCTGGACCTACAGCACCGACGACGAGGAGCAGACCGCCACCGTCGACATCACCCCCGCAGGCACCGCCGGCCACACCCACGACGGCGAGATCACCTACCACCCCTAACCTCACCTGCGAGATCCCACGCAGGCCATACGGGGACCAGGGGGCTACCGGATGCCTTGGAGGCGGCCTGGGCCCGCTGCAGGGTTTGGTGGCCCCGCAGCGGCGCGGAGAAGGGCATCAGCGCCCCCACAGGTCCCCAGGAGTTAGGGCTCTGTGGTCAGGCGTTGTACGGCCTCTTCAGTGGTTTCAGCCCGGTCGTCGCCCTCGGCGGCCATGCGTAGGCGGCGCCAGGCCGTGGTCCAGCGCTGCACCTCGGCCTCGTCGCCGCCGCAGGCGGTGATGAACTTGCCGACGAGGGAGAGTTTGGGCAGCTGGTCATTGGCCAGAGCCGCGTGGAAGGTCGAACTGGGGGTGCCCCCCGAGAACGCTTCCAGATCCCGGAAGGACCAGTCCCCCGACCACGCGCGGAACTCGCGCATCTTCTGCACGAACTCCGCGGGTGTTGTGGCCAGCATCGGGTCGGGCCGCTGGTCATAGCCCTCCAGGTCGTGGATGGTGTGGGGCCGCGTGAGCACCGGTGTGCTGGGGGCCGGCCGTGCCGGTGCCACAGGCGGGGACTCGCTTCCCTCGACCGGTTCTATGCGCACCCAGCCGTAGATGCCGTCGGCCTCGCGGCGAATGTGGCGGGGATGGGCCCCGGGTGCGGGCCGGTAAACGGTGGGTTTGCGCCCGGGCCGCAGGCTCCGCTGGGGCCCGCTGGGGTCCAGCAGGTCGGTGGCACTCATGCGATTCCCTCCGTGCGTGCGGGTTGGGCGGGCAGGGCCCGGCGGGCGGTATCGGCGGCCATGCCCAGGAGCGCGGTGGCTAGCAGCAGGGCGGTGGTCAGGTCATGGCCGGCGGCGGTGAGCCCGCAGGCCACCACCAGCACCACCACGACCAGGATCACCCGGGCCCAGATCGGCGTGTGCATCGCATACCTCGATATTTCTTAGAGACGCCCCTGTGGATACAGGGAAGGGAGCGCCGCCGCCCACCAAAGATCACGAGTGGGGAAAGAAGAGAGGTTCCCCGGCTCGGATAAGAGCGGGGCGCGTGGAGGGGAAGCTACCGGAGACCTGTGACCGTTGCGATACTTCTACGTAGTTGCGGACACCCATCCCACCCCGCCCATGTCGTGATTTTCCCGTAATAGATTTTTATGGGGTGTCTGCCCGTCTCAGGGATGGGGCGCAGTTCCAGGTCTAGGCAGGTCCATGGGTGTCCAGGACTGTCCACGAGCGTCCAAATGTGTTGCTGAAGGTTTGATTGTTTCCATACCGGCGAGTACTACACCGAAGCGTTCTGCGGCGCATGAGAATGGCTGGGAATCCTCCCAGCATGACCAGAATTCAAAGTGGGCTCGGGCCGCTTCAAGAGACGCCCCGTGGGGCTAGGCGCTGGGTGTGTCCGGGGAGAAGAGAGGCTCCCCGGACACACCCAGGCCACACACCCTGTCCCACCCAGGAAGCTGTGCACTCTTTAGTCCTACCCTTACGTTGTACAGGTGGGGGTTTTGTATCCCCCAAGAAGGCCACCCGGCAAAGCGTCATCATTGAGGTGACATTTGCCATCGTCGGTGGACTCACTGCCGTACAGGCTGGCCTGGATTCGACCCAGCATCGCCGCCTCGAGCGCCGCCCGGCCGCCGTCGTTGTTGACCTCGACGCCGTCTTGGTCATCGTCAATAGCGGAGGCGAGGGCTGACCTCAGGGTGGTCTTGGGGTCGGCGGCGTGTGCAAGTATCCGCGGCCCGAGGCGAGCGACGTACCAGGGGGTTCCGTGGCGGCAGCGGGTTGGCTCAGCTGGGGGCCATGTTGACGAACCGGGAGTAGTGGCCCTGGAAGATCGTGGTGATGGTGGCGGTGGGGCCGTTGCGGTGCTTGGCCACGATCAGGTCGGCCTCGCCAGCTCGGGGGGAGTCCTTGTCGTAGGCGTCCTCGCGGTGCAGCAGGATCACCACGTCGGCGTCTTGCTCGATGGCCCCGGACTCGCGTAGATCCGACAGCTGAGGGCGTTTGCTCTCGCGGTATTCGGCGTTGCGGTTGAGCTGGGCCAGCACCACCACCGGCACATCGAGCTCTTTGGCCAGCAGCTTGAGTTGGCGCGACATGTCCGAGACCTCCACCTGGCGGTTCTCGCCGCGCGCTCGGGTCTTGAGCAGCTGGAGGTAGTCGATCACCACCAGCTCCAGGCCGTGCTGCTGCTGGATCTGGCGGCACCGGGCGGCGATCTCAGCCACGCTGACCGAGGCCGAGTCGTCCACGATCAGCGGCGCATCAGCGATCTTGCGGGTGATGCGGCCGATGCGTTCCCAGCCGGCATCATCGAGACTTCCGGTGCGGATCTCCTGCAGCGGCACCTTGCCCTCCGCGCTCATCATCCGGTGCGAGACCTCGCTCAGACCCATCTCCAGGTTGAAGAACGCCACGGTGTGGTTGGCCTCCATGGCGGCGTGACGGGCCACATCCAAGGCCAGGGTGGACTTGCCCAGGCTGGGCCGGGCGGCCACGATCACCATCTGCTGGGGGTGCAGCCCGCCCAGCAGCCCATCCAAATCAGCAAACCCGGTGGGTACGCCGGTGAGGGCGTTGCCGCGCTCAGCGGCGGCCTGGATCTCATCGACCGCGGTGAACAGGTGGGCCCCGATGAAGTCCCAGGACCGCTGGCCCTCCGTGCGGGACTGCACCGCGTCATAGATCTCGGCCTGGGCCCGGTCGACGAGCTCCTCAACGTCGCCGTCGCCGCCGTAGCCGAGCTGGGCCACGCTGGTGCCGGCCTCCACCAGCCGGCGCAGCACCGCCCGGTCGGCCACGATGCGGGCGTAGTAGCCGGTGTTGGCCGCGGTGGGGATGGTCTCGGCCAGGGTGTGCAGATAGGGGGCCCCGCCCACGCGGGTGATCTGGCCCGCTTCGGTCAGGTGGGCGTTGACCGTGATCGCATCAACCGGCTCACCGTGGGAGAACAGGTAGGTGATCGCCTCGAAGATGGTCTGGTGCGCGGGCCGGTAGAAGTCACCGACCTGGACGATGTCCACCGCGGCGGCGATGGCCTGCCTGGACAGCAGCATCCCGCCCAGCACGCTCTGCTCTGCGGTGATGTCATGGGGCGGGGTGCGCACGTCATCGGACATAGAGGTCTCCATTCCAGGGCACAGGGAATCAGGCGGCAGCCCACCTCAACGGGCCAGTGGGCCGCCGTGCACAACACGAAGGGGTGAGGGGCCTACACCGGCGCAGCGAGCAGTTTGGCCAAATCGGGCCGCTGCTGCACCCCACGACGGTCCAGCTCAGCACGGAGCGCCTGAACATCGCCCACCTGGAAATCCGCCCGGCACTGGCCACACGGCACCGTGGCGTAGGCATGCAGCCCACACTTGGCTCGCCCGGCCTCAGGCGCACTGTGTGGGGCCTGTGAGGCCGGGCGGGGGTCACGCCCCCACCTCGGAGATTTCGTGCGCCCCATGACCACCTGGACCGCCGTAGTGGACACCCGTGACGGCTCCAAATCCCGCGACAGGTGATAGACCACGTCCTCCTCTGCGGCCCCCGAAGACAGCTCCGCGGCGATGCGCTCCACCAACCGGGCACGCTCCGCCGCCACCGGCCGACGATGCCCCCCCGGCCACGCCGCCAACGCCCGATCCAACACCCCTACCGCCGCAGCGGCACCATCGCCGTCTTCACGCGGAAGCGACCCCTCCTCCTCCTGAGGCGATCGGGGAGACGGTGCCTGAGGAGGATGGAGGGGATGTTGAGAGGAGGATCGGGGGGTGTCAGAAGTGTCATCCCCCGGGGTGTCAGAAGTGTCATCCCCCGGGGTGTCAGAAGTGTCATCCCCCCCAGCGAGAGGGATGACAAAACTGTCACCCCCATATGAGCTGGTGTTTTCCACTGAGCGCTGTGTTAGGTCCGTGATGGCGACCCAGAAGCTTTCGGTGTCGTCGCTGTAGCGCAGGCACACTTGGGGGGAGACGGGGGTGCGGCCATCGCGATCGCGGGCAGCGATCACCGTGGCGACGCGGTCGCTGTGAAGAACGGTGCGGCCAACCCCCCACCAGGTGGTGATGCCATGGGCTCGGCACCCGACGCGCCAGCGCGCCCGGGGGGTCCCGCTGGGGAGTGTCCCGTAGTCCTGGGCCATCGCACTGAAGCGTTGCTCCAATTCGGCCCATCGCTGGTTGGTGACCTCGATCGGGCGGGTCTCGTCGAGGCGGGGACGTCCTTTGGAGTAGGTGACCTCGGGAAACGGGGTTCCGGCGCCGCCGAACAGGTCCCAGGGGCCGTGTACCACGAAGCAGCTCGACGTCTGTCGCCCTCTGCTGTCGAAGCGGTCCAGAACCGACACCAAGCCGTGTTCAACGAGGATGTCGAGATAGTCCCTGATGTGGCGCTCACTGATGTGAGTCTCGTCGGCAAGCGCGCCTGTGCTGATCCCCCAGGACTTGATGCCGGAGGCGTCGTCGGCGGCGCGATCAGCGATCTCGGAAGCGACGAACTTGACGTGGGGGCTGCCGCGCCCAGTGGATCCCCGGCCGCTGAGATGGAGCCGACGGACGTAGTTCCTGGCTTCGTTGCTCACGCATCAACCTTTCGTGGTCGACACGTGGTCAGCGGCACCCCAGCCGGCGAAGCTCAAAGACAGTCCCAGTGTGTACACTGGGCACTGATAACTAGGTGAGCTTCGTGGTTGAGGTTGGAGCCGTGACCACGTGGTTTGTAGGGAAGCCGGGAGTAGGCCGCTCCCGGCTTTTCTTATGCCTGGCTACGCTAACGCGCGCTGTGGCCTCACGCTCACCACTCGCGCACTGGCGTCACACCCGAGGCCAAAAAAGAAGCGGACACCGCAGTGTCCGCCCTCGTTGTCTGCTCATGCGGCAGTGGTCGCAAGTGAGCGCAGTTCATCGACGTACTCTTTCGCTTCGGTCTCGTTCGGATAGTGCTGCATCAGCTCCGTCCCGAGCTCCTTGCCGACCATGACCAGAGAGGGCACCGACTGACGAGTGCCCTCGAGCGCGGTCTGACCGTGGGAGATGGCACTGTCCAAGTCGCCCTGTCGGGCGGAGACGACTCCCTTGGTGACGTGGGCTTCAGCGGCCCTCATAGGCGAAATCACGCGGCCAGTCCAGTCAGTAGCCATGGACAAGACCTCGTCGGCGAGACTTTCTGCATGCTCGTTCTCACCAGCGAGACGGTAGGTATCCATGGCGTAGAAGTCCCACTTGTGGGGGTCGACCACGAAGTGATGCTGGACGTCCTCCGGGTACGGGAGTCGTTCCAGTAGGCAGCGCCCTTGATCGAGGGCAACTTCTACGCGACGACGATCTCCGATTCGTGCCCAGGCTTTGGCCTGCTGCGCGAATAGCTGGACGCTGACGCTACGGTCGCCGGCCTTAGCGATTCCGGTGTCGGCGGCAGTGAGCACTCCGCGGTAGTCGCCGCGAGTGAGTGAGAACCACGCCGACATCTCGTAGCTCCAACCGATCACGTCATGGTCATCAGACTCGAGCCCCAGCGAGAGAGCCGACCGTCGAGTCGCTTCAGCGCGGTTGCTGGCACCTGTGTCCTGCTCCAGACATCCCACCAGCAGTGCCAGCATTCCAGCCATAGACAACACCTCACGGTGTTGGGAGAGCGTCAGCCTGTGGTTAAGCAGGTCGGCCATACGGTCAAGCCACGCCCTTGACTCTGTGAGTAGCTGGTGAGCCGCCACCGATGGATAGTCCGCACACAACCGGTCCACGGTGAGACGTAGAGCCTCCAGCGTCGCAGTGTCTACAGCCGATGTGCTCATCCGAGCCAGCAGGTCCGGCGTGTCTGCGGTGTCGCCTGTCGCGGCACTCACGATTTCCCCTGCTGGTCGGGGGGACATGAATATGGCACCACTGACAGTGCCGAACATCGCCGCGATCAAGCGTTGGTATTCAGAGTCTGGACAGACTCGCCCTGATTCCCAGCGTTTCCAGGACACAAGGAGTGCTTCTTCCTCTGGCAGCTCACGGGATGTCTCGTATCGCAGTCGTCGTACGCAGTCACGCTGTGTCCAGCCGCGAAGGTTACGTTCGTGCCGGATACGTCGCGCCCACTGAGGGTGAGTGGTCATAGCCCCACACTCCTGGTAGCTAGCTGCTGGCGTCTAGGGAGCAACTAGGGAACATGGTCCTGCTCCCCTACCGCCTCTCGCGGCTCGCCCGTTTGTCTGGCGATGCTTGGTCATATGCGCACAGGGAGTTCGTCACGACTCGATCCTCGTTCGCAGCTCTTGAACTTCACGTTCGAGGGTGGCAACGCGGTCTTCCAAATCTTGTCCAGAGGGCGGTGGCTCAGTGACGAACCAGCCGACCCCGTGGGTCGGCTGCACGTGTCCCTGCTGTTGCAAGTGCTTCAGCGCGTTCCTCACAGTCATCGACGCGACGCCGTACTGCTCGGCCAGCTCCCGGGTGGAGGGGAGCTGGTCCCCAGGACCCAGGCGCCCCGACTCGATATCGGCGAGAAGAGCGGTCATCACCCGCCTATACGGCTGATGCGGCTGCTGATGGGCGGTCATAGCTCCACAGTACCGCATCTCATATAGGTGAACTAGAAGAGATCTAGATTTATAGCTTGACGTGGCATCTGACCTAGGTCAGTATTATATGTGTCAGATCAGCAGATGGAGGTTGTTATGACCCCGGAGCAGCGCCGTCAGGTCCTCGCTGAGATCGCCCGTGAAGAGCTGCAACGTCTCGTCTACGGCGAGATCACCTGCGAGGCCGACCGGGCCAGGCTCGCCGAGCTGGCCCGCGCGGCCGGTGTGGAGCTGGACGCGGTGCTGCCCGCGAGTGGGGATCCCGGCCACGACCCCCGCACCGGGGTGGTCAACCCCCGGGCTGACCAGCCCGACGAGGAGGAGCCCGCCCCGGAGACCGAGCCCACCGAGATCGAGGCGGAGGACCCGGACCTGGATCCGGAGGTGGTCGATCTGGTCACCGCCATCGACGCCGCGCTGGCCGAGGCCACCACGGGCGAGCCCGTTGAGGTGCCCGCCTGGAGCCGGATGGCGCTGGCTGAGGAGGTCAGCCGGCTGGCCCAGCGCAGCCCGCGCGGTGCTCACTGCCTGGTGGGGGTGCTGGAGCACCACCAGATCCGCACCGGCGCCCTGCTGTAACCCCTGCCGCACCCAGTTGAGAGGAGACGAGTGTGCCTACCACCACCCTGTCCGCCCCCACCGAGGGCCCGCTGACCGCCGAGATCACTGCTGACCAGCTGGAGCTGGAGGTGGTCGTGGAGCCGGGTCGTACCCGCGCGGAGCTGGAGCTGACCGGGCCGGAGACCACCCTGGATGCCACGCGCTCGGAGATGAACGGCTGCTGGCGCGTCGAGGTGCCGAGCCCCGCGTGCGAGCCGGCCGTGGTTGCTGGGGGCGGCATCCAGGCGGCCCAGGTCTCCGGGGCCACCGTCGTCATCGGTGGATCGAACTCCGGCGCCATCTCGGTGGGCGCTGGCGGGAGTGTGCGGGTTAACGGGGTCACCATCACCACCGGTGAGACGAGTGAGTCGGTGCGCGCGAGGCTGCGCCTGCCCGAGGGGTGCGGGCTGCGCACCGACATCACCAACGGCCAGGTGGCCGCGCACGCCCACCTGGTGGCGGTGGATCACCGGGGCCACAACGCCGGGCTGGATCTAGCCAGCGCCGACGAGGTCGAGGCCGATGTGCACAACGGCAGCGTCGCTATCGGCCGGGCCCGCGGGGATGTGCAGATCGGCACCCACAACGGCGCGGTGCGGGTGCAGGCCACCGGGGCCCGCACCAACGTGCGCACCCACAACGGGCCCGTGGCCATCACCGCCGGTTCGGATGGGCCGATCTCGGCGAGCACGCACAACGGGCCGATCACCGTGCACCGGGCGGGCTTCGACGCGCGGGTGCGGACCCGCACCCACAACGGCACCGAGACCGTGCGCTAACCCCTTCTCACCCCGATTTCTGTTCGTACCGCCCCGAGAGGAGACGACTGTGTCCATCACCGACCTGAGCCAGTACCGCCGCACCCGCGAGGCCGCTGAGGCGTCCTGCCCCGAGGGGTGTGGCCACCGGCTCTACCGGCCCACTGCCGATGAGGCCGAGGTGGAGATGACCACCCACCGCATGGAGGTCCACGCCAGCCCGCAGCTGCGGGCCGCGATCGCGGCCGAGCTGGAGTCCTGGCGGGCCTGGATCGGTGAGGTGCCGAGCCGGCTGGTGTACCAGCTCGTGACCGAGCGCCTGGCGGGCCGGACGGGCTACACCACCGTCGAGGGGGTGGCCTGATGGATCGCGACGACTGGATTGCCGGTGGCGGCGACCCCTCCGTCGAGGAGCATCCCGACGACTGGGCCGCGATGGTGGCCGCCGAGGCATGGGAGGGCCAGACATCGGAGCGTCTGCGGCAGGTGCACGCCGAGCTGGCGGGAGAGGCCCCCCGGTGAGCCCGGCCCGGTTCCTCGACCCGGAGGGCGCCCGCTACGGGCTGCCGACCTACCCGTGGGGGTGGGCGCGGGTCTATGACCCGGATCTGGCCACGCGGGACCAGCTCGCCGAGAAGGGCCTGCGGCCGGGCGGTCAGGACCCGGTGGCCCAGCTGATGTGGCGCTCACGCCGCACCGGGGCCCGGGGTGGCGGGGTGCGCACCGCGTGGCTGTACCGCATCAGCCTCGCGGCACCGAAGCGGACGATGACGCCGGCACGGCGCCGTTCGATCGCGGCCGCGCTGCGGGCGCGACGCCGCTGTGCCACGTGCGAGCGGGTGTATCGCTACTGCATCCCCACCTCGCTGGGCGAATGCCCGAACTGCTTTTACGACACCGAGCCCGAGCAGTGGGAACTCGATGACGACATTGACCTGGAGATGCGCCATGAAGTGGAAGCTCTGGAAGAGGAAGGAGGCGCCCCCGGACGTGCCGGGGACGCCTGCCGGCGAGGGGGCCACCTCGCCGGCTGAGCCGGTGGCAGAGCCGACCCCTGGCGAGGATGTGGTTGACGCCTACCTCGCCGGGGTTGAGGAAGCCGATTCCTTGGCCGCTACCGACACGACGAACGTTACCGCGCGCACGAACCCGCGAACCTTGCAGCACCAGATGGCCTCCCAGGATGCGCTGCATCGGGAGTTGATCGACCTGGAGGATGCTCGGGCGCGGCTGTCGGCGACGCGTGAGCACGAGCGCGAGTTGGAGCGGGCCCGCCGCGAGCAGCGCTGGGCCCAGGCCCGAGATGAGCGTGAGGATCGGGCGATCCGTGAGGCCACGGCTGATGCCACGGAGGCCGCCGAGGACCTGGCCGCGATTCGGGGCTGGGAGCGCGAGGAGTCCCCAGCCACCGCTGCCCGGCGGGTCTCCCGGGCCCGCACCCGGTGGGCCCGGGAGTTTCTGGCGTTCTCGGTGGTGGCCTCGGCGGTCTCGGCGCTGGGTTTGGCCAGCCTGGTCATGGCGGCCATGGGGGCTGGCCTGTGGGCCGCTGTGGCCACGGGCGTGGCGGTGGAGACGGTACTGACCGTGCTGGTGACCCGCATCATCGCCTTCCAGGCCCACCTGGACACCAACCGCAAGGGCGAACGCCCCAAGGAAGGGCTGCGCGGTGAGGTCTATCCCTGGGTGCTGATGGTGGGCCTGCTGAGCATCAGCGTGGCGCTCAACGGTGCCGGGCTGGTCGTGGGCACCGGGCTGTATGGCGTGGTGGGCATGGTCGGCGCGGTGGTGGCCGCGCTGTGCGCGGGCATGGCCTGGGTGTCCTCGAACGCGGCGGCCGATGTGATCGCGGTCAACGTGGAAGCGTTCCAAGGCAGCGAGTGGAAGAAGCACCGCGCCGAGCTGCACCAGCGCGCCGCGGGAGGCGACATCCCCCACCCGGAGACCTCGGAGTCCTTGGCTGAGGGCGGCCAGGAGGGTGACACGCCAGCGGCGGCGCTCGATGCGGACGCCCTCGCCGAGCAGACCGCCCAGATCGTGGCCCAGCGGGTCATGGCCCACCTCACCGGAGGCACTGCCTCTCCGGATCCTTCTCAGGATCCGGAGTTGGCCCCGCAGGACCAGGAGTTCTTCGCCGGCCTCGATGCGCAGATGCGCGAGGCCGAGTGGGGCCCCTCGGGTGGTGGCACGGCCGTGGTCGAGGGGGGTGAACTCGGGGGTGAACACCCCGGATCAGAGCCCCATGTTCACCGGGGGGTGAACGCAGAACCCAGCAGCCCAAACGGGCCTTCGATCCCGGGGGTGAACGCTGGCGGGCCCGCCTCAGCATTCACCTCCTCCCAGGAGGCGTTCACCCGGGGCCGCACCCAGGCCAACACCGCTCGCGCCCAGCGGGCCCAGCGGCGCATCGCTGAGGCGATCGCCGCGCTGGAGGCCGAGGGTGCCGAGCCCACCATCAGCGCGGTGCGCAAGCACACCGGGATGCACCTGAACACGATCCGCCGGCACTGGCAGGCCGTGGTGACCAACCCCGACCCGAAGGAGTGAACGATGTACCTGTTCCTGGCGGTTGCCTGCTTCGTGCTGGCGCACTGGGCCGACGGAAAGATCACGAAGTTGTGGTGGATCCCCCTGGGGGTGGGGGTCATCGGCTCGATGCTGCTGTATGCCTCCTCGGCCTCCACCACCGTGCAGGGGTGGTTGGACGTGCCCATCGGGTGGCTCGGCGACATCGTCTCCGGGGTGTTCGGCGAGCAGTTGCCGACGATGGTGGTCTACGGCGTGCTCGCCGCGGGGCTGTTGCTGATCACCATCGCTGACCTGGTCAAAGACCACAGCTATAACTCTCGCGCGCGGATGGCGCTGGTGGGCGCGCCGATTCTGGCCCACGGCGCCGGCGGGTGGGTCGGCGACACGATCGCCGCCATCCACGGCAGTGGCGCCGAGGCCGCCATGAGCCTCGTCAACGGCATGTTCGGCTAAGGGGGAGCCAGTGACAGCACCGCAGGAACACGAGCAGCAGGAGCGGCGTCGTCACCTGGCGGCGGTGCCCGAGGCCGGGCCCGAGCCCGGCGCCCAGCCCACGGTGCGCACGGTGCCGGGCCACGTCGTGGGCACCAGCGCCGCGTCGGGCTGGGCGGGTGCGGCGGGGCGGCGTCTGGGCGCGCTATTGCGGGCGGGGCTGGCCCGCCATGCCGCATTGGCGCGCGACTGGATTGCCGATAACGAGGTGGAGCACCGCGCCCGGCTGGCGGCCCGCAGGAGGATCACCCGTGACCGGGTGCATGCCGAGAAGCGCCAGGCCAAGGGCAAAACCGAGGCGCAAAAGGCCGATGCGGAGGTGCAGCTGGCCCGGGCCCAGCGGGAACCGGGCGAGATCGAGGTGACCGCCCGTATGGCGGGTATCCGTAGCATGCGCGCGGCGGTGTGCGCGGCCGTGCCCACCGGGGTGGTGGCCGGTCCGGTCTATCTCACCCTGGCCCAGGGGGAGTGGGCCACACTGCTGGCCTGGCCTGCGGTGGCGGGCTATCTGGCGGTCCAGGAGTGGGCGGCAGGCACCCCGACCGGCGGCGCAGTGGCGCCGGGATCGGCGCCGGTGGCGCATGCTGCACCCTCCCAGGCCCACCCTCCCGAGGCCCCGGTGTCGACCGGGGCCGGACCGAGCGTTCTGGACCCCGACCCCGAGCCCGAGGCGGGGCAGGATCCGCCCGTGGTGGCGCGCAGCGAGTCCGAGCAGCGGGTACTGGCCCGCCTGCGACGGTGGGCCGAGTCCGCCGCCGAGCGCAACATGCGCGGTGTGCAGGCGGGTGAGCCCGTGCTGGATGAGCTGGGGATCTGGGTGCGGCTGCACCTGTCGGGCCGCTGGACCCCCGACCGGGTGCGCAAGCACGAGGACCAGCTCCGCTCCATGCTGGGGGTGGCCACCCGCACCCGCACCCAGCTGCTGGCTGGTGCGGCCGACGACGACATGGTGCTGCGCATCCGCACTCGCAGCAGAGACCTGGACACCACCTGGAGCCCGACCAGCCACGGGCTCGGGCTCGACACCGACACCGGTGAGCCCGTCGATATCAGTGACGCGGACCGGATGCTGGTGTGTGGGGCCTCCGGCTCCGGCAAATCCTGGGCGCTGCGCCCGCTGATGGCGCGCACGGTGCGCACGCATCATGATCACCTGATCTATCTGGACGCCAAGGGCGAGGAGGGCCGGTTGTGGCGCGGCCGCGCCCGGGTGGCCACCTCACCCGCGGAGATCGATCAGGTGGTGTCCGAGCTGCATCACGAGATGGTCCGGCGTGGCCAGGCCATGGTCGGCACCACGTGGCAGGGGCCGCGGCTGGTGGTCGTAGTGGATGAGGGCCGGGTCGTCCTCAGCAACTGCGAGAAGGCGACCATCCAGGCGTTGATCGACATCTCCGCCATGGGCCGCTCGCGCGGCATCGTGTTGCGATGGTGCACCCAGTACCCCACCACCAGCGGCGAGCAACCCGGGGTGCACAAGCAGATCCTGCCCAACGTGGATCAACAGCTGTGCCTTCGGGTGCGCTCAGCCATCCACGCCCGGGTGGGGCTCGGAGACGAGTACGCCCACTACAAGCCCCAAGAGATCCCGACCGAGGCCCAGGGGGCGGCCTACCTGGCCGGATACGGGCCCACCCTCATCCAGGGGTGGCGGCTCGACGACACTGCGGTTGCCGAGTTGCCCGAGCGCGACCCGTGGCACTACGGCCAGGACGACGCCGACGTCGAGGAGGAGGACGACTGGATCGGGGCCCAGCACGCCGTGACGGCGGCGCTGCGCGACGCCGGCGGCCAGGCCAGCCAGAGCGCGCTGGTGGAGGCCACCGGCTACTCGCCCAGCGCGGTCAAGCAAGCGCTGAAGGAGCTGAAAGGGGCGGGCCGCGTCACCAAGGGCGAGAGCCACCGCGCCCCGTGGCGGCTGCTGTGAGTAGCCACAGAACCACTTCGGCCACTCGGGCCCCCACGCCAGGGGGTGTAATCCCGTGCGCTGGGCAATGCCCGGAGTGGCTGGAGTGGCTGGAGTACTGGCCAATGGTGTCATCCCAGGGCACAGCGCTACGCGGGGCCACTCCGGACACCGGCCACTGGCCGGAGCACTGGCCGAAGCGCCAGTACCCAAATCCCCTGGCTGTGGCCCAGTGTGGCGCGTGTGCGTCCCACGATCGGCCACTCCGGCCAGTGGGCCCACTGGCCGAAGCATCAGACACACACCGTGACACACGGAGGGTGCCTCTGCTGCCCGCCCCCGGGCGGGTGGCGGGGGGACCACCCGGTCCGACATGACAGAGCCCCGACCGACCATCTGCCAAGACCCCGGTCGGGGCGCACCCACAGAAAGGATGCGTCCTCGATGCTACGAGCACTGCTCACCCCGATCATCCACGCCGCCCCCACCTGCTGTGGCCAGCCCATGACCCCCGGCACCGGCATCGGCGCCCATGGGGGCTGGATCTGCCAGGTGAACCCCCAGCACGTGAAGGGGTGAGGGCCATGCGCTGCACCTACTGCCCGGGTGAGGCCATCACCTACATCTACCCCGACGGGCTGGCCACCCCGGTGTGCGGCACCCACTGCTGACAGCACAGGACCCCGCGGGGCCGTCCCAGGTGGGGCGGCCCCGACACGTACCACCGGAGGAGCCCATGGCGATCTACACCCGCACGCGTGAGCTACCCACCGAACTGCCCCCGGGGTGGCGCCGCCTGGCGGCGGCCGCCGGATAACCCCTCCCTCGCACAGAAAACAAGCGGAGCCGGAGCGGGCGGCTCCGCACTCCCCCGAACCGTGAGGAACCGAAGGAGTCACTTCATGATGGCCGATCCGATCACCGCCGCCCTGCACGGGCTCGCCCTCTACGCCGGGCACCACGTGGGCGATTACTGGATCCAGACCGACCACCAAGCCCAAACCAAGGGCGAGTGCTCCCATCAGGGGCGGCTGGCCTGTGCGGGCCATGTCGCCACGCTGACCGCTACCCAGCTCGTCATGGTGACCCTGGTCGCGTGGGCGACCGGGCTGGCCATTGACCCGAGGGCGGTCGTACTCGGGCTGATGGTCAACGCCGTCAGCCACTACTGGGCTGACCGCAGGCGAACCCTGCGTGGCCTGGTCCTAGCGCTGGATCCGGTGACCGGCAAGCGCGGCTTCTACGAGAACGCGCCGGGTGCCCCGCTGCAGCTCGACCAGGCGTTCCACATCGGCTGGATCATCCCGGTCGCGCTGATCACCGCCGCCCCGGCGGTGCTGGCCCTGCAGCTCACCGGCGGCGCACTCCTGGTCCTCCTCGCCTGCGCTGTCGCCTCCCACATGGCCCGGCGTGCCGAACGCCGCCAGGAGCACGCGGTCGCGGCCTGAACCGGATGGTGCCTCTGCCCCCCGCCCCCGTGGCGGGCGGCGGGGGGACCAGCCGGTCCAGCCCCAACTGTGGAGGAGGAGCCCATGTCTTCTGAGCAGGCCGCCCGCGACATTCTCTCGGCGGGACTCACTACCGATGAGTTGCTGTTGGCCGCCCAGCGCCACGGCCACCGGATCCAGCGGGGCGGCCGCCCCGAGGAGAAGGTGCGCCAGGAGTGCGCCCAGGCGCTCAGCGACCTGGGCGTCTACGACGTCTACACCCTGGCCAACCGGTGATCCCCACCGCCCACCAGCAAGCGGCCCGCCCCGAGGGCGCGGGCCGCTCATCTACCAGAGGATCCCCGATGACCACCCCCATTGACCCCCGTGCGCTTGTGGGCCAGTGGGTGCGCCTGGCCCGCGATGACGGCCCACCCACGATCGGTGTGCTGGTCAGCGTGCGGCCCGCCACCGGTCCCGATGGGCACCCGATGTGGAACTGGAGGTTGCGCTGCAGCCAGGGCACCACGATCTACGGCGGAGGCGGGCTCCCCATCACCCTGCTGGCCCCTGCCCACCGAGCTGACATACGGCGGGCCAGGCGCCACCTGCGCAGGCGCCGCGACCACTACACCGCCCTGGCCCTCGGGCACGAGAGGCAGTACCCCCAGCTGGCCCACGAGGCAACCATGGCCGCCTCGGACCTGGAAAGCCTGCAGACCCAGCTCGCCAGTCACCGGTAACTAGGCCCGTGTGGTTAGCTGGCGTGCTCACTCGCCAGCTAGCTAGCGAGGTGGATACTGGCAGCAGCGACGTGTCGGTCCCCGACGTCATGCTGGGCCACCATCTCTACCCCTACCCTTGAAGGAGACCCACCGTGAGGAGCCCGACCATGAGCGCACTAGAGCACCTGTCTGAGGCCGAACGCGCCGAGCTGGACCAGGCCGTGTATGCCTCCTACGGCCGTATGGTGCTGGGCGCCCCGCCCCCGGAGGGCTCGGTCACCATCGCGGCCACCGACCGCGAGGACTTCCGCGCCCAGTTCTATGCACTGTTCGGCACCGGAGAGGAGCACGGTGGCGACACCGATCAGGTTCGAGCCGCTGGCTCAGGAGACGATCCTTCGCCTTCCTCCTGAGGACCGCGAAGCGCTGATCGAGCGTCTCTACGACGTCGCCGAGGCCGAGGACCCGATGACGGTGGCCGACCCCTACCTGCCTGGTGGGGTGGGCCCGCTGCCCTACCACGGTGTTGTCATCGCCGGCCGGGTGCTCGCGGTGATCAGCCTCTACGTCGGCGAGATCCGCGTGCTCTCGATCAAACCCCACACCTAAAGACGGGTGCCTCCCCCACCAGCCTCAGCGCAGCGGTTCCCCGCAGCCCACGCCCCGGCCGCCGGCCGGTGGCGGGGCTTGAGCAGCAACCGAACGGTCAGTGGCGTTAGCGGATCGCGGAAGACGGATGTACCGCCACCCGGCGTTCCGAACCAATCCCCGACCTGAAGGAACTGCAGTCGGAGGCGACACGGCGTGCTGTGGGCGGGTGAGCCTAGTCGGCCAAGTCCTCCAGCAGGCTCAGGTATCGGTCCATCGCGTCTTGTTCCAGTTCTCCCTCAATCGCTTGGACCTGGTGGAGAGCGACCCTCTCGACTTCGTTCGCATCGAGCAGGTCGAAGACCGCAGGCCCACCCGTAGAGATCTCCAGCCGCCCGTCCGGCAAGCTCGCCAGCCCCCGACCTTTCCCACGGCCACCGCCGGATGTGCTTCGCCCCTCCTTCGGAACGGCATAGCCATCCTGGAATTCGGCTTCCACCAGGTGTTCCAAGGCGTTACGAAGACTGGCCAGGGTCTTGTCTCTGGCGACACCGTCTCGCTTGCGCAGTTGACCTAGGCGAATACGCCACTGCTCAAGCTGATGTGCCGCCCAGACCAGGGTGTGTTCCTCGGCCCAGAGCGCCCTGAAGGCCCGGTCGACGTCCTCCTCGCTAGGGCTCCAGTCCTCCATCCGCTCGTAGTTCCTGGCATCCACACGGAACTTCTCGCGAGCTTCATTGACTCGTTCGACCTGCCTGATCACTGCCTCGGCCCACGTGCGGACGAACAGGACCGCGTGTTCCTGCGTCTCTTGCATGCCCAGACGCTATCGAGTCCGGTCTGCTTCGCAGGTCACTCGCGCTCGACCCCTACATGCCCGGCGGGTTGGGCCCCATCCCCGCACCTGAGGACCTCTGACCGCCCCCGCCGGCGAACCGGTGGGGGCTTTTTACTGCCCACGATCGAGCTTGCTGGCTAGCCAGAAAGCTGGCGGTCTGGCTCGCCTGCTAGGTGGCCAGAGGCACACTGGCCAGTTGGCCAGTCTGCGTCCTGCCTCTGGCCAACTGGCCACCAAGGGGGCAGGAGTGGCCAGGTGGCCACTGCCGTGTCGTCACGGTCCGGCGCGCACCCGAGATATGCCCTTGTCCGAGCGTGCTGGGTCGCTAGCTAGCTGGCGTTCTGGCTGTCCTGCTTGCTGGTGAGGTAGGGCGCGAGGTCGGGGTAGGCGCGCAGCGCGGCGGTCACGACGTCGCGGATCTCGACCCGGTCGGCGGCGGCGTGCATCCGCAGCGCGCGGGCCACGTCGGAGGGCACGTAGGTGCCGAGCTGCTCCCAGGGCTCCTCGCGCGGCCGCGGTCGCGCTGGCGTCTCGGAGGTGGCTGTGCTGCCTCCGGTGTTGATCGGTTCGACCTCGGGCTGCAGCGTGCTGGCCGCGCCGGGACGGTTACGCGGGACCTTTCCCATCACTTCACCCCCTGGCTCGCTGAGTCGCTGGCTTGCTGGCTAGCGAGGACGCCAGCAAGCTCGTGCCATAGTCCGGCCATCTCGCGGGCGGCCGAGGTGCCCAGTACGCGCAGCGGCACCGCGGCGTCGGCGGCGTCCTTGTGGGCGGTGCGCTCGGGAATGCGCGGATGCCAGACCCGGTGCGCGCCGAACAGCTCGGCAAAGCCTTCCAGCTGGAACTCGTGGGCGCCCAGTCCGGTGCGCACCCGTGAGACCAGATAGCCCGCCACCGTCAGCTCGGGGTTGCCCAAGTCGCGGGCGTGGTGGGCCACGAAGTCCCGGTAGCGGATCGCCCCATCGACGCTGTCGTATTCGGGCTCGACGGTGCAGACCACGGCATGGGCGGCGGCCATGGCCATCTGCGGCAGGTGACCCAGGCTGGGCGGGCAGTCGATCAGGGTCACGTCGACGTCGTCGTCGACGCCTTCCAGTGCGGTGCGCAGCCGCCCCACCGCACCGACCGTGCCGGCCTCGCTGATCCGGTTCTCCAGGTCCCAGCGGGAGGGAAGCAGCCCCACCCGCGCGCCGAGCTCCCCGTCCCACCCCCCGGCGGTGATGGCCTCGGCGGCCACCCCGGACGTGGCGGCCTTGACCGCCTCGGCCACGGTCGCGGTCGGCGCCGAGGGGTCCCAGCTCCACCCCAGTCGACGTGAGGCGTTGGCCTGGGGGTCCATGTCGATGACCAGCACACGCTGACCGCGCTCGGCCAGTGCGGCGGCCAGGTTGACCGTCGCGGCGGTCTTGCCCGAGCCGCCCTTGTTGTTGCCGATCGTCACGCGATACGCCATCCGCAGCACCTCCTAGGTAGCTAGCTGGCTGTCTGGCGAGTCAGCAAGCAGCATCCCACCTGTGCGCCCCACTGACCATTCGCCTTCCCCGGGGAGTGTCGACGAGCCAGCAAGCAGGCGAGCCAACGAACCAGCTAGCCAGTTAGTCAGCTTTCTGAGAGCATCCTTCGCTGGCCCGGTTCCGGTGGGCCAGCGCGCACACGTGGCCACCTCTCCGCCGTACTGGCCAGGTGGCCAGATGTGAGCGCGCTGGCCAACGCCTCAGCTCGCCAGCACGCAGGTGGCCCGATCCGGCCACTGGAGGGATCCGCGCGGCCGGTGTCGGTGCCGGCCGGCATGATGGGGCGCTGCCCCCGTCTCCCCTCGTTCGGAGGTGCTGGTGCCCCCGCGTAACTTTCAGGGCCAGTTCTCCAGCTGGCCCGAGACCGTCATCCTCCTCTTCTGCCTCGTATTGCTGCTGGCCGCCATTGGCTCCAGGTAGGTGCTGACGCTGGCTCGAGGCCGGTGATGCCTACGCCCGAGCCAGTCAGCCAGCTAGCTGGCTGACTGGCTCGCTGGTGCGGTAGGGCGCAGGAATGGCCAAATGGCCAGAGGGCTAGTGCGTGGGCTGGCCCGTGCGCACGAGGCGGGTTTGGCCATCGGCCGAGTCCTCGAGGAGGTAGTCCTCCTCGTCCTCGTCGCGGGGAAGGGTGAGGATTTCGGTGCGGTAGCGGCGGGCGGTGCGTGGGGCCACGCCGAGCTGGCCAGCGATCTCTTTGTCGGTGATGTCA
Source organism: Halostreptopolyspora alba (assembly GCA_003725585.1). Lineage (GTDB taxonomy): Bacteria > Actinomycetota > Actinomycetes > Streptosporangiales > Streptosporangiaceae > Lipingzhangella > Lipingzhangella alba. The sequence continues at coordinate 18,878 of RJMB01000035.1, forward strand.
GGCACTGAATGCAGGAGTTCCCGCACACGCTGGCGTTTCTCGTTGGCAGACAGGGGTCTGGACGAGCGCGGCGACGGGGTGTCGCTGGGCTGGGGGGTGGGCTCCTCGACTTCGTGGTGCTGCGCGGGAACCTCGCTGGCTGGCCGCTGCTCCTCCACGAGGGGAGGGGGGCCAGGCTGGCCCTGGGGTGAGGACACCGCCGGGGGATCGGGCTCTGGGGTGGTGGCCAGTGCGGGCTGGTCTTGCTCGTCCTCGGTGGGGGCGTGTCCATGTTGGCCAGTGGCACTGGCCATGGCTGGCCATTCCGAGGCCACGGGATGGCCAGTCGGAGTGGGTGCGGGCCGGGCCCCCAGGAGGGCGTGGGCCTCGGTGGCGGTCATGGCCACCCGCTGGGCGGTCATCGCCCGGATGATCGCGAAGGCGGTGGCCAGGTCGTAACCGTGGTCCAGCATCCACTTCAGATGGCGCGGGGTGGAGCGCCGCCAAGTGCGCCCGTACTGTTCGCGCAGCATCGCATAGGCCAGTTGGCGCTGCTGCTCGCGTTCCAGCGCATCCGGATAGGAGGTGATACCCGAGCCCAGCATGAGCCGGGCGACCTTCAGTGTGGACAGCGGGTGGGCGATCCATCGGCCGGCGGGGATGCGGTCCGTGGCGGTGCCGTGGGCCAGCCCGGCCAAGTGGCGCACCCAGGCGGCGACCCCTTCGGCGATGAGGATGATGACCACCGGCGGGCCGGCATGGCCCAAGTAGGAGGCGGTGGTTCCCTCCCCCTGGGAGACGTTGAGCACCACGGTGATGGCCGACAGGCCATAGGCGGCCCACCGGTTCAGCGGGTGGCGCCGCCCCTGCCACTCCATGACCAGGTCCATGGCCAGGAAGTAGACGATGACCGCATCAATGCCCAGCGGGAACAGGAACCGCAGGTCGCCGTCGTTGATGACCCGCAGCTGGGTGTCGGCCAACCAGCTCGCCGAGGCATACAGTGCCGCGTAGCTCATCGTGAAGGCGATCGTGATCAACACCAGCGCCGCCGCGGCGATCACCACGGTGGCCACCAGATACCCCCCGTGCAGCACACTCCGGGAGGAGCGGCGGCGCATCAGCGCCGCGCGTAAGGCGCTGACCACCAGCGCGACCACGAGCAGCGCCGCCGCGGCGATCACCCACCACCGCGCATCAGCCATCCATGCAGACATCAGGACTCGTCTCCCAGCTCACAACCAGAGGGGAAAGGCAGGCTGCGAGTCTTGCAGACCTCGCTTCTCTCGCACGGCGCGGGGAAGCTGTCACGCGGAGCCCCGACCAACCCGCCGGAGCAAGTTGTCCACAGCTTGCCGAGTCTCCTGGCGCGGGCGGTCACCTCCGGGCGAGTCTGGTAGTGCATCGGGTCGTCCGCGGCCATGCCCATCGGGCAGTGACCCAAGTCGATCCCCGGCACTCCATTCCGGGGGCAGCACGGGTCCCGCACCACGATCCATTGTCACCCTTGCGGTGACACCTTATTCAGGTGTGTCCTCCTCCAGGAGGAGTTGACGCAAGGTGGCGAGTTCTTCGGGGCTGTAGCGACGTCGGAGGGTGGTGGCCACGTCGTTGACGGGGGTGCCCTGGGGGATGCTCGGGGTGGGCGTTTGCAGCCCGGATTCGATCATGGCGCGGTTGACGGAGAGCTCGCCGGCCAGCACGCGGGCGTGGTGCTCGGGAGCCTCGCGTTCGAGTCGCCGGAGACGGTAGGCGCGCCGATTCCCCCGCTTGCTGTCCTCGACCGGACCCTCTGGATTTTCAAGCGTTACATTGTAACTCTTGAAATCCTCGGAGCGCCGGTCGCCGCCGTGCTGTCCGGCGAGCGCAGCGTCCAGCTCGCTGGCGAGCTGGGGATCGTCGTGGACGAGGTTGCGGACTTGCTGGGGGGTGGCGTGGAGCCCGTGAGGATGCTCGATGAAGTCCGCGAAGTGTGTGAACTCGTGGTGGGTGCCGTTGGGGTGGGTGTAGGACTTCCAGGCGTTTTCGTGGAGTAGACGCCGCAGAGCATCGATGAAGTTCTGGAGGCGCTGACTGCCGTGGGTGAGGCTGGAGGCTGCCGAGGCGATCAGCGTCCAGTTAGTGTCATGTTCGCTCACTGGGGCTCTCCGAGATGGCGGTCCAGGAACTGGATTCGGCGCTGGAGCGTGTCGACGGTTGCCTTGTCGATGCTCTGTTCGGAACACGCCCGGTTCAGCTCGGCGTGAATGTGGTTGTGGGGCCGCCCTGTGTGGCGGGCCAGCCGGCTCACCTTGCGCTGTACCGCTTTGCGCAGTCCGGTCTTGCGCTCCGAGCGGGTTTGTGCGGCCTCTGCTGAGGACGGGGAAGGGGCAGCCTCTGTGGTGTCGTTCGGGCTGACGTGGCGTAGGAGGCGGGCCATTTCCGCGTCGGAGAGTTTGGTGAGGTTGACCTGCGCGGCCACGGTGCGGGCGCGTTCGATCTCAGCGGAGGTGAAGTCTTCTCCCGACAAGATCGTTTTGTCGTGGGTGGCGGCACTGGAGCTGATGGGATCAACCATGCTGAACAGGGAGCCGGATTCCCCGTCGCTGTAGTCACGCTCGTACTGTTCGGAGGCCTCGGCCAGAGCATGGTCGAGCTCGATCTCCATCTCGGCGGCGTTTTTCAACAGGGCCGCGATCGAGGGCACATACAGGGCCGCGCACGTCTCGTCGTCTTCGCTGCGGGTGCGCACGAAACGGCCGGCGACCTGGCGAAAGAACAGCGCGGTGGTGGTGCGGCTGGCATAGACCCCCACAGCCAGGCGGGGGATGTCCACCCCTTCCGAGACCATCTGCACCGCGATAATCCAGCGGTTCCGGGCCTGGGCGTAGGTGCGGATCACCTCGCTGGCATCGGGCTCATCGGAGATCGCGACGGCGACCTTTTCCCCGGCGATCTGTTCGAGGAGCTCAGCGTATTGGCGCGCATGCTCCTGGTTGTCGGCGACGATGAGTCCGCCCGCGTCGGGGGTGTGTTCTCGCTGTCGGGTGAGCTCGCCATCGGCGGCGCGCATGACCGAGCCGATCCATTCCCCGTTGGGATTCAGCGCTGCTTTCAGCGCACGCTTGGCCTGGGTTTCATCCTCGTTGGACAGCGGGCCGTTGACCACGGTGCCGGCGTCGGACCAGGTGCCGTGGCCATCGAAGGCGGGAAACGCGATGGGGCGCACCACACTGTCCTTGACGCCGTCGCCGTAGCCATAGGTGTAGTCGGCCTGGCTGCGATGGATCCCATCGTGATCGCGCGCGTAGCTGACATAGGGGATGGGGTTGTTGTCACTGCGAAACGGAGTCCCGGAGAGCAGCAGCCGCCGCGTGGCCGGATCACAGGCTTGACGGAGCTTGTCACCCCAGGACCGGTTCTCCCCGGCATGGTGGATCTCGTCGAGGATGACGAAGGCCCGATCCGCCAAACGCCGATAGATCAAGGGATTGGACATCACGGCCTGATAGGTCACCGCGGCACCGTCGAAGTCCCGAGCCAGGGTGGCCGCATCGGCACTGAACCGGTCATCGATATCGAGGCCGAACGTGTGCGCGGCCCGGGCCCACTGGGTGCGCAGGTTGCTGGTGGGAACCACGATGAGGATTGCACGCACCCGGGGGCGTATACGGCGGGCGGCCTCCAGGGCGAAGGTGGTCTTGCCGGCGCCCGGCGTCGCCGTCACGAGGAAGTTCTCACTGGTGGTTGCATCGAACCGTTCGAGTGCGGCCTGCTGCCATTCGCGCAACGAGGGGGAGGCGGCCACGGAGGCTCCTTTGTGGAGGTTGCAGGACGAACACAGGGCTTGGCCGTTGACGACATCCGTGGCACCACCGCGGGCGTGCGGGGCGATGTGGTCAGCATGAAACCCCGGGCCGAGATCTGTTCCGCAATGAGCGCACCGTCCGTCGGAGCTGAGGAACAGGGCCGCACGCTCCTGCCCGCTGAAACGCCGTCGCGGGTCTGGGGTCATAGCGCCACCAAGGCTTTGTCCGGTCTCGTCTGTCAACAGCCTGCCTGGACCCTCTGACAGTACGAGAGCAGCCCGGTTTCTCGCCGGATTATGAGGAATTGTGCGGGCCCCAACTGCCAGATGGCGCACCTCGATCTCAACCGGATCGACTAAGAGCTAGCTGACTTATCAGCTAGCCAGCTAATTGGCGTTGTAGATCTCGGGCACGCCAGCAGAGCTCCTGCCTTGGAAAGGCTGGCCGGTGGGGAGGCGGTGAAGGACTTCGCCCGACGAGGCATGCGGCACGTGGGTCCCAGTTCCAGGAACTGCTTAGCAGGCGCAGTTCTGTAACGGGGCTTGTAAACGTCCTCTGCCCGGCCCCGAAACACGGTTCCAAAGGTCGAAGGCCCGCCCAGCTCTCCGTCTACGCCCCTATCTCCGATGGTCAGGGCTGCCTGCGCAGATCTGTCACACGTGTTGGTCTGCCGGGAACGGCCAGAATCTGGGGGGAACTCTGGCCGTCCCGGTCATGCTCGGCCAGCTTCCCCACGACGGCAAGCCGACCCCTCCACAGAGCATCATCCGGTCGATGACATCCCAAGGTCCCAGCAATTTAGGTCAAAACCGGAAAAATCGGGTCTTGGGTGCTCGCAACAAAGTAAAGCATAGACACCCTGCCAAGTGGTGTAACAGAAAGTTGCGTTACAAAATTTATTTTCTATCCACAAGGACTCCTGGTGTCGCGTATTTGCTGGTCATGGGCGCAGCGAAAGGGAAATCTCCGTTGTGGAGTGTGAGCCGGATCTGTGCTGTATGTGGTGTCTCAGCTGCCTGGGATAGTTTTTAGTAAGCCGCTCCGGGAGGCCACGACCCTCCCGGAGCGGAGCATTATCCGGTCGCCTGACTGCGCCTCCCCAGGGTGGGAGCGCAGCAGGATTTTCGATATGGCATCTCAACGAGGAGATCCCGATATGACGCTGCTCTGTACCGATCACCCGCCGTATCCCGACCACGGGCTCTGGGTCCGGGTGATCGTGGTTGTAGTCATCGTTGGCTTCGCCGCCTATGCGATGCGCACCGGTCACGACGCGACCGCTGCGGCGGCTGCGGCGGCCGCACTGGGCTATGCGGCTGCCGCAGCCGCCCGGCGCCTCGTCACGCGCTAGCCACGGGATGGAGTACTACGCCGAGTACGGTTCCACCCCCATCGCCGACATTCTCGATCAGACCTATCCGCTCCCGGAGTACTCCTCCGAGGACCGGTTCCAGGCGCTGATCTTCCACCTACGCGCCCGCGTCAGCGCTGTTGAACCCGAACTGCGCCGCAGCGCCGCGCTGCTGGGAACCCCCACGGCAGTGCTGGAGGCGCTCTTAGCCGGCGACGTGCACACGATGCGCGCCGAGCTGGCCAAGGAGAGCGACGGGTGGGGCGTGTTGTCCTCACTACTCGCCTACGGCGGCTGCTTGGCGGCCGACTACGAGGTCCTGGCAGCCGCCCTACGCGAGTACGAGGAGATAGCGATGGATCCACTCCAGCGCCGCCGGCTGCCCATCAGCAGCGGCATGCTGGAGCGCCGCGGCTATCAGCACAGCGACGAGGCCTCCGCCAGCGGGCTCACCGCGGCCGCGACTGACCCACGGCGGGTGGGCACCCAGCAGGAGCTGCTGGAGGCGCTGGACTGCCTACACATCCGGGCGGGTCGGCCCTCCATGCGGACGATGGAGGCCACCGCCTCCGCCATCCCGGAAGGGGCCAACCCGAAGAAGCACATCACACGCTCGCACAACACCCTAAGCAAGGTGCTCAAGGCCCGCGATGAACTTCCCCGCCCGGCTTCGTTCCTGGCGTTCGTGCGCGGATGCGGGATCGCCGATCTCGACGAGCTGGCGGCCTGGGAAGAGGCCTACCTGCGCATCGAGATGCGCAAGCACCGAGCCCGCGGACGCGCGGTGCCCGACCAGAACCGAAAAGAGGTGATCTGGAACCAGCCCACCGGCCCGCAGTCGGTGCGGTAAGCGCGGGTGGCCCGGGAACCCTCGGTTCCCGGGCCACCCGGCCGATTCATCGACGAATCGGTGGCGTCTACCCGGAACCCCGAGACGAGATAGGCCCCCTCCATGAGCCGAGGAGCGTGACGCGCTGGAGGGCGCCGAGCCGATCGCCGATGATCCAGCGCGCCCGGCATCCACAGGCGGACAGATCACCCTCGCGCCGGTGTCGCGGCTCGGGGATCCTGGTATCGACGGGCCGCACTCGCGGCCGGGCCCATCGGGGACACACGAAGGCCCCCAGCCATCCAGGCTGGGGGCCGACTCCGGCGCGGCGGGGACGCCGGTGGGCGACTCCGAGGGCGCGACCTAGGATCAGCAACGGCCCGGTCCCTAACTCGACAACCGCCAGCGGGGTACCCGAGCCCGCCGCGGTACTGGTGCGCCGCCAGAGTTCACCCGTGGCTGTGTCGGGACCACGTCAAGTACTCTCCAGGCGCCTGCTCACAGGGCAGACGCCACTCCTCTCGGAACACGTGGTGGACACCCCGCGCCGTCACACTCCATGTCACAACGATCTCCTCTAGGTGGTCGTCGGTGATGACCGCGAATCGTTCGTCGCTTGTCTCGACGTACCAGCCCGGGAGGTCGCCCACGTGCCAGGTGATCAGGTAGCCATCGGAGTTCTCTTCGACGTTGAATATCGCTGCGCCCGCGCTGGGACCGATCGGGGCCCCGGCCAGGCCGGGGATGTCGGGCAGTTGCAGGTCACCATACTTGGAAGGGCGGTCGGGCAGCAGTTGCAACATCGAGAACTCACCGCTGGGGTCACGGTGGTCGGTGTCCGATTCCATCAGCACCACAACCCCAGGCGGGAACTGCACCTGTACGCGGACACCTTCCAGGTAACGGTCCGACTCGTTGCGTATGATCAGGCAACCGCGCGCCAGGTGGTGGCGTAAGAACTCGGACACAACCTCGTCAAGGAGTTCCTTCGACCGGTTTTGCCACTCTTCGACTTCGGCCCGGAACTCGTCGTGGCTCCGCCGATCTAGCCCCGCCATCTGCGCAGAGAGGGATCGCTGTCCTGGACTGAAGAGAGGCCGTGACGGGGGCCCGAGGGCAGTCCCGCGAGAAGGCCCTCCGCCTCCTCATCCACCACGCTCTCAACCAGTTCGCGAACGTCTCCCGTCGCGATGCGGTCGAACGTACTGTCGTACTCAACTCGCACGGCGGCGCCGGTGTGCGGCGCGCTTAACAGACGCCGCTCCAGCTGCGACAGGTCGTAGCTTGTAGCAGGCCGGGTCTTGCCCGGCACCCGCACGAAGATCTCACCGTCGCGCACAGCAAGCGTGGTGTCCTTGTCCGAGTAGCCCTTGCGGCATGCATAGATGCGGTCGCCCCACTGCGGCGGGTCGACCACGAGGGCCAGGACGAGCCCGTCGGAGTGTTCGACGAACTGGTGGTCCCAACGGGGGCCGCCCTCCCCGACGTATTTCTCGACCTCCTCCTGCAACACGGCGCCATCCACCCGCTCGGTGCCAACCACGCTGTGGTTGTCGATGCCGACGAACACAACGCCGTAGCCGCCCAGGTGCTTCTGCGCACTATCGGGAATGCGGTTAGCCATGCCCAAGATCGCCCGGCTCACCACCACGACGGATCGCTTCCGATCCGTGCGCCCAGTGAACGACAGGGCACCCTTGAGCTCTAGCCATCCCACCTCCGAGAGGTCGCCCAGCGACGTCGCGTAGTCGACGAGGGCGAGCCAGCCGGAGGCCCCGGTGGGCAATCGTGAGAGGTCTGCTTCCACGCCCTCGATTGTCCATCACGACACCGACACTCGCGGCTCTCAACCGCCAGATCCACGCTGTCTGCGCAGGTGCTCCCTCACCGCACGAACCCCGTTCTCAGTGAGCGTCCAGACCTCATTGCCATTGGGCAGCGCTCTGTGCTCCTCGATGATTCCGCCGGTTGGATGCTCCGCGTTCACAGCGAGTGTCGCCTCCCAGAGCATGTGGGCGGCCTGCTCATCGTCGAAGGTACTCGGGACGACCCAATCGGTGTCCCTGGCCAGCGGGTAGTCGAAGTTGACGTCTTCCACACCCCACATGGCGATGTCCCTTGGCCCGAGGTTGTCCATGCCCATCTCAGTGTGCTCATCCATGCTCCCTACCTACCCCCGGCATACCTCTCAACTGACCTGCACATTTCCCCTTTTCGGGCTTGCTTGTGCCGCGCCGCGGCTGACTCCTCTCGATGTGACCTGACGAGCAGGAGGGCTAGGCCCAAGGCGCCGCTGGCGGCCGCCATCTCCCTTCCGGGGCGGTAGTCCTGCGGGAACCACCGAGAACAGCGGCCTGGGAGGAGCATCACTGCAGCTCACAGAGATAGTGGGGACGACTGGATCAGAGCTCCGAGGGATTACCCATAAACCCAACATGTAGTAGTTTCATAACTAGCCAAGCACCAGATAGGGTATCCTTTCGTACGTCAGTTTGACGCATCTCGGGGGTTTCGGGGGAGGTGCGTCCAACCCATCAGGGGGAGCAGTGCCTAAAAAGGCAAGAATTCGAGTGTCGGTGAAGCGTTCAGGAAGCGTTCGTAGAACACAACGCGTCACCCGACACCAAAGTGTTCGCCGAACGATTCAGCCGATCGCCTACTCACAGGAAGTACCTACCGTGATCTCTCAGGGCGACATCTATGAAGGCGACACTCACTACCACGCCCCGGTAATCAACGGGGGGCGTGCGATGCTCGCGTGGAACAATGAGACGGTGCATCAAAGCATCCAGACGAATCGGACTACCCAGGAGATCGCACCGGGCTTCGAGGAGATCGCCCGAGTGATCACCGAGGTACTGCGTCGACTTCCTGAAGCCGAAATGGACGAGACCGACCATGAGGACGCCCGCGAGGCGGCTCAAGAGGTCCTCGACGAGGTCACCCAGGAAGAACCTGACCGAGGAAGGATCCGGCGGGGAATGACCCTGCTACGCAAGCTTCTCGCACCTATGGCTAGGGGAGTGGCTGCTGGTGCTCAAAAAGGCGTCCAGCAGTGGGCCCTCGATGCCACCGAAAAACTCGGTCAGCTCACCGCGGCGGTAAACCGCGTCGGGGGCTAGCGACCCATGCTTGTTTTCTAGGAGTGCTATCCCTCGCACTTTTGCGAGGGATAGCACCAGTGATACGCGTATGACTCAATACAGCGCCCCGCCCTAATCAAGCTCCGGGGCTCGTGCCGGGCGTCGCGCCGGTTGCGGCGGGCATAGATGCCGCATGCGGGGTTGGGGCAGCGTCCCGCTGCGTCGAAGCGGGTGGGAAGGTCTTCGGCAGGCCGTGGTGTGGTCATGGATCCGGGATACCGCACCTTGATGATAGCGCCCGACACGTCCGGTTTCTGGGTTCCGATAAGGTTCACTTATCGGAACCCAGAAACGGGGCTTGAGCGCAACCGAACGGCCAACCGCCACACCGACCCACCCCGCTGAACACCGCGCTGTCCGGAAACGGACAGCGCCCTTCGCGACGGGGACGGCGGCCGTAGGCGTAGGGTGCGCCGCATGGACAACGGCAGGGTTTATGAGGAATCCATCGCAAAAGCTGACGAGCTCTCCAAGGTGGCTGCGGACGACGCCAACAACCCCGACCAGGACCCCCAGCGGGCCACCGCCCTGGCGGCCGCAGCCCAGGCCAAGGCGACCATCGCGCTGGCCGCGGCGGTTAAGGACCTAGCCCAGTAGGCGGTAGGCGCGGCGAATAGGCACGTCACCAAAAGCCGCGAGGAACAGCGGGAACCTCCCCGCGCAATCGGGTGGCGTAGCGCCGTAGGCACTACCAGAGCGCGCCGCCCTGTCATCCTTACGGTGACAGATGTCCTGGCACAGCGGAGGGGAGGGGCGTCTCGCTCACCCGCGACTCCCCCCGCTCTGTCACCTCAGGGATGACAGGATGGGGGTGTCACCGCTAGGGTGACAGCATGGATGCACGCACCATGCGCCGCCGCCTCACCGCCGCGGCCCAGCAGCTGGGGATCACGACCGAGCCGACCTATGACCGCTCCGAGGGCTGGTCCTGGGAGTGGAGCGACGGACCGACGGTCGAGGTGGTGGCCGCCGCGCTGGGCGCCGAGGTCGCCGACCGGGTGCGGCTGCACCGGCGCCCCAGCCCCCGCGCGGCCGCCCTGGCGGTGATCCTGGAGGCCCTGCACGGCACCGACGCCGGCACCCACCTAGAGACCAGCCCCGATCCCACCGCCGCGCCCGACGCACGCACCGACGCCCTGGCCACCGCGTTGGCTGAGACCGCCCCGCTGCACATGGCCGACGACCCCATGCTGCTGCGGCGCCACCTGCACGAGACCGGCGGGCCGGCCGCGCTGCTGCACCCCTACACCGGCACCCACGACGCCGACCCCGCCGACCCGCTGGCCATGACCGCCATCGAGCACCTCACCCAGCACTACATCCAGCCCGGCGACGCCGAGGCCCGCGAGGCATGGACCCATCACCTGCGCACCGCCCCCGACGCCCCTGCCCTGGCCCGGGCCGCCCTAGCCGACACCGAGGCCGACCGCCCCACCCGGCTGGCCGCCGTGGCCATGCTGGGCGCGCTGCGCGCCGAGCTGGAGGCCCTAGAGGATGCGGCCATGACCGCCGCCGTCGAGGCCGGCGCGTCCTACACCGCACTGGGCCGCGCCATGGGCGTGGCCCGCCAGGTCGCCCACCGACGCCACTCCCGCCGCGCCGCCGGACACCCCGCCCGCCTGTCACCCCAACGGCGACAGCAGGAGGACACTCCCGAGGAGGAGCCAGAGGACACGACCGAGACCACCCCGGAGGCCCCGGAGGCCGCTGTGCTGGCCGACGCTCAGGCGGTGCTGGCCGAGCCACTGGCCTCCCGGGTGGCCCAGGTGCTCCAGGCCCGCCCTCAGCCCGCCACCCTGGGCCAGGGCCGGACCCACCAGGTCCTGCACCACCTGGCCTCCGCCATCCGCGCCCGCAACCACCACACGGTGCGCAGCGCGGTGGAGGCTGCCGCCGCTCTGCGCACCCGCCAACGCCCCATCAGCGCCCACCCGGACCTTGTCACCGCACTGGACGCACTCCACGCCGAGGTGTCACCGCAAGAGTGACAGAGTGTCCCGTGCGGCCCCCGGCATGGAGTGCCGGGGGCCGACTTGCCTCACCCCGATGGGCACGGCCGCGCCATGCGGCCCGATGCACCTCCCAGACTCGTCCGGAGACGACCGGCCGCACCAGTGCGACGTGTGGGATGTGGACAAACGCCATCGAGGATTATAATTTGTATAATATTAACTGAAAAGAGGTGGAATCCGGAGGATGGTATGGACGCACATGAGGGAAGCGATGAGGATGGCTTGATCACGCTGGAGGAGTGGGCCGCGCAGTGCGGCTACACCTACAGCTACGTGCTGCACGCGATGCGCCAGCACTATCCCGACTTTCCCGAGCCGGAGCAGCGCCGCAGGGGGGATGTGGGCAGGGGGGGAGGGTCGGGCAACAACCTCTACGACCCGGCCAAGCTTGAGCGGTTCAAGCCACGCAGGCCCGACCCGGTGGAGCTGCCTGAGGAGGACTTGGTCAAGCAGGTGACCTTGGGCGGGTTCGCCGCGCTGATCGGTGTTAACGGAAGAGCGGTCAATCAGATCAAAGACCAGCGGCCCGACACCCTGCCCGACACGGTCGATGGCCAACGGTGGTACCCGCGGGCGAAGTACCACGTGCGTGACCTGCTGCTGATGTGGAACAGCCGCCCCGGCAAGGGCAGCGGCTCGGACAAACGCCGGCCCCCGCTTCCCTGGCAACGCCAGGACACCGACTCCCACCAGTAGAACCCTCCGGGGCCCTGTTACTCCAGGGCCCTGCTATGTCCGTCTGACCTGGATCGACGCCCCTCACGAGCACGCAGGGATCTTGATCCTTGCACCCAAATAAGATATAAAATTAAGTGAGGGGATGGATGGGCAAGCTCGGCGACACCGTGAATGTTCGCTGCCCGAAATGCGGCAAGACCATGTCTGACTGCAAGTGCACGGCGTGCCCGCAGTGCGGAGAAACCCCCTGCGAGTGCAAGAAGAAAAAGTAACTCGCTACCCAGCTACTTGACAGCTCAATAGTGGGAGGCCCGGTACCAGGGGGCTCCGCCGCCCCCTGGACCCCCGCGAGCCGTGCGGGAACCTCGCGCGAATCGGTGCGATTAACTCGATCGAGCTCGCGCGAGAACCCCGCACGGAACGAGGTCCGCTAAAGGCCACAGGTCCACTTACGCCGCCCCTATAGGTGGTCTGTACGGTACTTCCGGTCTAAAAATCTGGCCGGAGAGTACGCAGGTATCTAGCGATACGAAAACCACCACCGCGACGCTGACGCGCGCGGCACGACCACTGGGAGGTCAGGGCCCATGGCGATGGTGACCGTGCTTGGCCCCGACGCCTCACAAGTCGACTACCGGCTCTCTCCTACCTGCGGTCACGACGACGCCACCGCAGGCGATGCCGCCCTGACCTACCGGCTCGCGGTGGCCACCGGCGCCCGGCCCATCGAACGCATCGGAGGGGGCTGGTCGGAGTTCGGCCATGCCCCTGGGCCGGACAGCGTCCTGGTGGAGGACGCCGACGTCGATGCCGTGCGCCAGGTCATGGCCGGCCGCGCCCCCAACAGCGGCGAATGGCTCGTCAAACCCAAAATGGCCGTGCACCCGAACGCCAAGCTGCCCGCACGCCCGCTGGTGGAGGCCATCCAGCAGACCGCCGCCGAGGCCGGCCACCCCGCCCACGACCTACTACCGCCGGAGCAGGCCAAGAGGCTCGGCCGCCTGGAGCGCGGGCTGGTGCGTGACGGCGAGGCCCACCGCGCGCCCGTGGGCGACCTGGAGGTCCTGGCCGCCGCCGCAGGGGTCGACATCACCGGCGTCTATGAGCGCCAGGAGCTGGCCGAAGCACAGGCCCACCGCGACGAGCGCGTCCGGGTGGGAAACCGCGGCTACGACGTCACCATCGACGTCCCGAAGTCCGTGTCGGTGCTGTGGGGGCTGGCCGATGAGCCCACCGCCGCCCGGATCGAGGAACTGTATCTGCAGGCTGTGCGGGAGTCCGTGAGCGCCCTGGAGTCCTGGACGGCCTACGGCATGACCGGGCACCATGGCGACGGCCAGACCGCCGCCACCGTGGCCACCAGCGGATACACCGGCACCATCACCCTTCACCGCACCGCCCGCCCCGTGGCCGGACAGGCAGGTGATCCCCACATCCACGCCCACGTCATGCTCGCCAACCTCGTACGGTGCGAGGACGGCCAATGGCGCACCGTGGCCGCCGGAGGCCGCGACCTCCACCGCCACGTCGCCGCCGTGGGCGAGCTGGCACGGGCCCGGGTGCGCGACCTCCTCACCCGAGAGCTGGGTGTGGCCTGGGAGCAGTCGCCAGAGACCGGCCGGTGGGAGATCGTCGGCATCGGTGCCGACGTGCGCGCCCTGTACTCCCAGCGCCGCGCCCAGATCACCGCTGAGGCCGGCACCGACGCTTCGAACGCCGAGCGCGACACCATCGCCCGCCGCAGCGCCGGCGCCAAACTCGACTTGTCGCCCGCCGAGGAGCGCCAAGCGTGGCGCGAGCGCGCCGAGACCGCCCACCTCGATCCTGACCAGCTGTTCGCCGATGCGATCGGCCACGAGCCACCCGAGGCCCGCACCGACCGAGACCCACCGGGGCCGCGCCCGCCCGAACGGCCCGACCCCGACACGGTTGCCGCGACCGTGTGGGATCCCGAGCACGGCGTCACCGCCGGCACCAAGATCGTCAGCCGCGCGAAGGTGATGGCCGCCGTGGCCAACGCGTGCCCCGAGGGGCTGGCCAGTGGCCAGGAGTTGGCCGAGCTGACCGATGCGGTGCTGGCCAGTGGCCAGCCCGTGGCCATGCCCGAGGCTGGCCAGTCCCACATGGCCAACGCCACCCGCTACACCACCCGCGACGTGCTGGAGGCCGAGCAGACCGTCATCGACGCCGCGGCACGCCGCCGCGACACCGGCGCCGCCGCAGTCGCCCAGGCGAGCGCGGCCGCGGCCATCGCCGCATACCAGCAGCGCAAGGGCATCACACTGTCGGCCGAGCAGCGTGGTGTGGTGGAGCGGCTGCTCACCGCAGGACACGGCATCGACGCCGTCGTCGGGGTGGCCGGCAGCGGTAAGACCACGATCATGGCCGCCGCCCGCACCGGGTGGGAGGCTCAGGGGTTACGGGTGGCCGGGGCCTCCACCGCAGCGGTGGCCGCCGCGGGTCTGCGTGCCGAGGCCGGCATCGACGCGCGCACTATCGCCTCCTGGACCCAGCGCATCGAGCGCGGCCACGGCCTGTCCGAGGTGGATGTGCTGGTCCTTGACGAGGCCGCCATGGTCGATGATGGCGCCCTGGCCCAGCTCACCGAGGCCGCCGAGCGCTCCGGCACCAAACTCGTCGGAATCGGCGACCCCCAGCAGCTGCGCGCCGTAGGAGTCGGCGGCAGCTTCGCCCGCGTGCACGAGGTGGTTGGCGGGCTGACGTTGTCGGAGAACCGCCGCCAACGCGGTGGCGTCGACCGGGCCGCGTTGGCCACCTGGCGCCAGGGCGCCCACCAGTCCGCCCTGACCACATGGGGCCAGGCCGGGCGCGTGCACGTCGGCGGCGACGCCGAGGACGCCCACGCCGCCATCGCCGCGGCGTGGTGGGCCGACCGCCAGCCCATCAGCGATCCCCACGATGCCGTGAACGACGTCTTGGTTCTGGCTGCCACCAACCGCGATGTCGAGGAGCTGAACGCCCGGTGCCGAGCCATTGCCCGCGACCGGGGACTACTCGGCGAGGACGTCACTTACCGCACCGCAGGAGGAGACACCCTCTCCCTTGCTGTGGGCGACCAAATCCGAGTGCGCCGCAACGACTACCGCAGTCGCCACAGCGACGAGCCCGACGTGCTCAACGGCTACCGCGGCACCGTGCGGCAGACCGACCAGCGTCAGGGTGCGCTGGTCGAGTGGCGCCACGACGGCCGCACCGAGCAGGCATGGATGGACCCCGAGGACATCGCGGCCGGCGATCTTACCCACGCCTACGCCGCCACCATCGCCAGCGCCCAGGGCCAAACCTGCGAGAGGGCCCACGTTTACGGCACCGGGGCCGATGCCCGCGCCCTCTATCCGGCCATGTCGCGGGCCCGCGGTGAGAGTCACCTGTACCTGCCCGGCCTGGAGGAACTGGAGAGTTCCGGTCAGCACGCCGCCGTCGGGCCACCTCGCACCCCGGAGGAGGAGCAGGCCCGCGCCATCGCCGCCTACGCCACCACGTTGCGCGATGCCGACGAACCCATCGCCCTGGACGAGATCACCGGGGCCCCCTACGGCCTGGACCAGGAGCCCGAGCACCCCCACCGCGCGGAGCCCCCCGCGGCCGAGGCCGAGCGCGACCAAAAGGCGGAGCGCAACCAACAGAGCCCGCCCGCCGAGCACTCCCAGGAGGCCGCCCGAGACCAGGAGCGTGACCGGGCGCCCTCCGCCGAGGAGGACACCTGGCAGCCGCTGACTCGGCGGGCCGCCTACGCCGGCCAAGGGCCCGCCGCGGCGGCGGCCCGCGAGGAGATCGCCGCCAACCAGGCCGCCCTGCAGGCGGCCCAGGACCGGTTGCCCGCGCTGCGTAACGCCTACGTCGCCGCCGAGGAGCGTGCCGAGCAGAGCCGCCTCACACTCTGGATGGCGGGCAGCAGCCGCCGCCAAGCCGAGGCCGAGCGCGATCAGGCACGCGCCGAGCTGGACGAGACCCGCGCCGAGGTCACCCGCCGGTCCCAGGAGGGCACCGGGCTATGGCAGCGCGCCATCCAGGACGACCTACAGCGCGCCATCCGTGAGGAGCACGAGGCCGAACTGCGCGACCAGGAGCGCGTGCTCGGACTCTCCCGTGAGGAGCTGGAGGCACGCCCCATGGAGGAGCGCCGCGCCGAGGTGGCCGGCATCCGCGCGCGCGACGCCGGCCAGAGCCACATCCCCGTGCGCCCCTGCGGCCAGCACCAGCGCCAGGCCGAGGAGCACGCCCGCGGCGCCCAGCCCGCCGAGCAGCGCCGCCGAGAGGTCGCTCGGGAGCGTGAGGGGCCCGAACTCGGGCTATGAGACCCTACCGCCTGTGACACAGCCATCCCCCTACTGCGACCAGTGCGGCCATCCGGCCGTGCCCGAGGCGCTGGAATGCGCTACGTGCGGTGCGGATTTGCTGACCCAGAGCGCAGAGCAGCGCGTGCAGCGCAGTGCCCGCCGGTGGCGCCTGAGCCGCCCCCTGGCCGGGGCACGCCGGTGGGTCATGGCCACCGCCCAGCACAACGTCTACGGCACCCTGGTTGGGCTGGTGTGCGCGTGGTTCAACGTCCCCTTGGTCGTGTTCCTGTCGGTCATCGGTGGTGTGCTGGGGGCTCTGGCCGGGGTGGCGGCCGGCGGTATCGCCGGGCCCGGCGTGATGGATCGGGTGGGCACCATCGCGACGCTGATCTTCCCGTTGCCGGTGCGCGTCGATGATCTGCTGCCGTCGGCGGCTATCCAGATCGGGGGCATCATCGGCGGCGCGCTGGGACTGGTCAGCGGCGCCGGGGTGACCGCCTACCTGTCCGTCACCGAGTTCTGGCGGCTGCTCTACGCCGGAGATCCCGCCTGGCCAGCCATGGTCGCGGTCGGCCAGGTCGCCACCGCGGCGTTCGTGGCCGGTGTCTACACCCTCTACAGCCGCTGGTCCGAACCGTGGCGGCTACGGCTGTCCGGGGCGCGCCGCCCGTCGCGGCGGGAGGCCACCTGGCTGGTGCCCCTGCTGCGTCAGGTCGCCGCCGACCTGGGCGACAAGCAGCCGCCGCGGCTGCTGATGGATGACAGTCGGGAGCCGTCGGCCTCCGCCGGCATCGACCATATCGTCCTCACCCGCGGCTTGATCGACCTGCTCGGGCACGACGAGGACGCCCTGGCCGGTGTCATCGCTCACGAGGTCGCCCACCACCGGGCCGGCGACGGCGCCGTCATGGCCTGGAGTAGGGGCATCGCCCTGCCGCTGTATGGCGTCTACCGGGTGGCGGTGTGGGGAGCCGAGCGCGGCGGCCCGCTGCGCTGGCTCACCGCGAGCCTGCTGTGGTCGGTAACGATCACGGTGCGCGGGATCGTCATCCCCGCCCAGGCGAAGTACTGGCGCGCGTGCGAGTACGCCGCCGACGCCGCCGCCCACCAGGCCGGCCACGGCCCCGGACTCCACCGCGCCCTGTCGGTGCTGCGCGCGGGGTTCGATGGCGCCCGCACCGGCTGGGACCAGACCATCCTGGCCACCCACCCCCCATTGGAGCTGCGTCTGGAGCGCCTGGAGGAGCCCGGTCAGGACTACCCCGTCCTGGAGCAGCACCCCCTGGCGCCCCGCGGTGTGCGTCCCCGTCCCCGACGCGGCCCCGCCCGCGGATAACCCCCAGCAGGAGCCCCGTATGCAGAAGATTCGCCCCGAGCGTCGGGTGTACCTCGGACAGGACCCCCACGACGGCCACGTGCCGCTGTGGTCGGCCCCCCGCGACAGCGTGGCGGTGGTCGGCCCGCCCGGCTACGGCAAAACGTCCGGGGTGCTCATCCCCGCCCTGTTGCACTGGGACGGGCCCGCCGTGGTCACCTCCACCCGCAGCGACCTGGTGCAGGCCACCGGCGACCACCGCCGGGCCGTGGCCACCAGCGGGCCGTTCAACGGCGCCGTACACATCTATGACCCCCTGGAGGCCGAGGGCTACGGCAGCCTGCGCTGGTCGCCGGCGGCCGGGTGCGCCAACGCCAGCGTGTGCTACCGCCGCGTGCAGGCCATGACCAGCACGATTGGTAGTGGCGTGTCCGATGGGGAGCACTGGCGGTCCGGAGCCGCGCTGATCCTGCGTGGCCTGTTGCACGCCGCCGCCCTGGCCCAGGCCCCCATGACCCACGTGCGGCGCTGGATCGCCCACCAGGCCACCGAGGAGCCCGCCGGCATCATCCGCGCCCACCCCGCCACCGAGGCCGCCCACGACTTCGCCGACGACCTGGAGGGGCTGGCGCTGATCGGCGAACGCGAACGCGGCAGCTTCTACTCCATGGCCCGCACCACGTTGGACTTGATGGCGGATCCGCGGGTGCGCGCCAGCGCGGCGGCCATCGACCTGGACATCGACCAGTTCCTGACCTCGAAATCCACCCTGTACGTGGTCGGGCCCAACCACTACCAGGCCGCCATCGCCCCACTCATCGTGGCGCTGGTGGATGCCATCGCCCAGCGCGCCGCCGAGCTGGCCGCCGCCCAAGGCGGACGCCTGGATCCCCCGCTGTTGCTCGCGCTGGACGAGGTCGCCAACATCGCCCCGCTCGACAGTTTGCCCAGTCTGGTCAGCGAGGGGGGTGGGCGCGGCATCACCACCGTGTGGGCCGCCCAGTCCCTGGCCCAAATGCGTCAGCGCTACGGCGCCGACGGCGCCCAGGCCATCCTCACCGCGAGTACGGCCAAACTCATCTACGGCGCCATGTCCAGCGACCAGGACCTACGCAACGTGTCGGCGTGGGCGGGGGAAACGCGCGTGCCCGAGATCACCCACCACGGCGCCACTACCGGGGGCTATCCCATCCCCGACCGGGCCGTGCCCCCAGCCAGTCCAACCACCACCCGCACCGCCGAGGTCGGCGGTGTCGGCCTGCCCACCGACCAGGCGCGCCAGCACTCTGTGTCCGGCACCTACCGGCCCGCCCTCCCCACCGAGGCCATCCAAATGCTGCCCCCCGGGCAGGCGTGGCTGTTCTACGGCAGCGAGACGCCGCTGGAGGTGTCCACCCCGCCGGCCGGCACCCTGCCCGCCTACCGCGACGCCGCCGGATACACCCCATGACCCGACGCTGCCCCGAGTGTGCGGCCGAGGCCCGGCCCCAGGCGCGGTTCTGCCCCCAGTGCGCCACCGCCCTGCCCGCCGAGGAGCAGCCCCCGCCGCCGCAGCGCCGCTGGACCTGGCGCCGCCTGGTCTCCGTCGCCGCCGTGCTGGTGGTGCTGGTGCTGCTGGCCACTGGCCAACGCATCGCTACCCGCGTGCTCACCAGCCCCACCGACCCGGTCGAGGACGCCATCGCCGCCCTCGCCGAGGCCGACCTGGCCGCACTGGATGCCACCAGCCGCGAGCGCGACCTGGTCGAGCGCGACTCCGCGCTGCTGTTCACCAAGGTCTTGAGTGAGGGCTACACCCCGCCCGAGCACATGGAGGTCGACCAGTGGGAGTACTGCGCCCCGGGAGACGTGCCTGGGGACCTCTCGGTCGAGGACGCCGAGGACACCCGGCCCGACAAGAACCACGCGTGCGTGCGGGTCGACTACCAGATCGCCGATGCGGCCGCCCCCATCACCACCACCGTGGTCCAGGTGGAGCGCGACTCCACCGGCTGGATCCGTGACTGGACCATCACCGACATGGACCCGTTCATCGGCGAAATCGACATCACCAACGAGCTGGACGCGCCGCTGACCATCGGAGGCGCCCCCATCCCTATCCATCCCCTGGACAGCGCCAACCTCACACCGCAGGAGGCGCTAATCGGGACCTATGACGTGGCCACCACCGAGCCCGACCCCGACGTCGACCCCGAGCTGGCCGAACGCATGACCTTGTTCGAGGTCGGCGAGACCATCGACAGCGTGCACGTCATCAGCGAGGACCCAGCCCCCGCCCCGGCCGAGGTCACCGTCACCGACGGCCTGACCATCGCCGAAAGCGTCGTCGAGGAGGTCACCCAGCAGGTGCACGATCACCTGGACGAGTGCGCCGAATCCGACGAGCTGCGACCCGCCCGATGCCCCATGGAAGGCGCCGAGTTCGATGCCGGCCGCCACCGCTCCACCGACACCGTCGACTGGACCATCGAGGACTACCCCGAGG
>RJMB01000036.1 GCA_003725585.1 Halostreptopolyspora alba
GTGCCGGGAGTCGCGCACCGCGAACCGGGGTGAGCCGTCGAGCATCGGCCCGGCCTCGACGCAGTTACCGCCTCCGTTCATGCTGTAGCTACTCACGCGCCAGTTCGAGGAGTGCGCGCTTCCCTCACCGCTAACACTCATGACCACTCCCGTTCGAGGGCCGACAGAAACCTGAGGGATTCAGACAAATCTAGACTGTTTGTCCATATTCGATCGTATCGCTCCGCCAGCTCCTCCGCTCCCGTCGCTTCGGCGTACAAGGCTCCGACAGGACTCTCGATATGGGCGACCTCAGGGAACGGCTCTGGCAGCGTTATCAACGTGAACGCGCCTTCCGGGCTGCAATGAGCGCCGCCAGCAAACGGCAATACGCGGATCTCGACGTTGTCCCGCTGAGCGTCCGCGATCAGACGTTGAGTCTGGGCGGCCATCACCTCCCCGCCACCAATCGGCCGACGCAGCGCTGCCTCGTCCACGACCACGGAAAAATTGAAGGTGTTCTCCTTGTTCAGGAGCTCCTGCCTCGTTAGGCGGAGTTCTACCCAGCGCTTGATCTGCTGTTTTGGCGCATATGGGTTGACCGCGCGGATCAACGCCTCTGCGTACTCTCGTGTCTGTAGCAGCCCGGGCACCGTGGCGATACTGAAAATGCGAAGCCTCTCCGCACGGCTCTCCAGCCAAACCGCGTCAATGACCCAGTCGCTGACGTCCTTGGAGTGCTTCTCCCACCACCCTGTCTTGGATACCTCGTCGCCCATCTGCAACATGGCCGAGCGCTGGTGGTGCTCCTCGACACCGTAGAGGTCCATCAGGGCGATCACATCCGCCCGTCGCAGCGGGTGAACGCCAGACTCCAGGCGACTTACCGACGATATGTCGCGTTGTAGATACTCTGCGACCTCCTTGAGAGTCATCCCGTTACGCTCCCTGAGCTCACGAAACGTCTTCCCGAGCCACTGGGCGCGCAGTGTGACCTTCCGTTGAGTCGCCACCTCATTACTCCCTAGTTTGACGCAAATTTGGCTGGAAATATTGCAAGACTAGTGACGGTGTGCGACCCTAGCAACACATAAGTGAGATCTCACCGGTATCTAAAGCGACCACCGCCCGGGACGTCCACGTGAGTTGGCGCTCGGTTCGCGTCCCGGGCGGTGCCTTTTCAGGAGAGGAGAACCCCGATGGCCGAGGTCCCCCCGATCCCTGCCGCGATTGTGCCTGAGCGGTGGCGTGAGATCGACACCTCGATCGACACCGAGACGCCGGGGTTGCTGTCCCCGGATCAGTTCGATCGGTATGTGGAAACCGTCACCGAACTGCTCACCACGGCGGGGCTGACGGTGACCGCGCTCGACAGCCGCGACCCTGGGCATCTTGAGGTGAGCGCGCCGCACGGGCGGTTCACGCTGGAACTCGTCATCCGCGATGACCGCAGTGCCGAGTGGAGTGTCACCGGAGGCGACGAGGTCGCCGAGGACACACACGCCCTCCAGCTGGCCGCCTTGGCGGTCTCGCTGCTCGACAACGGTCCCGCCGATGAACCGCGCGACACCGCCACCACGGTCTCCGCCCCCTCCTCCGATTCCTCTCCGGCCATGTCCGCCACCGGCGTCTCGGCCGACTGAGCGGGCCGCCCTCGTTCCCGGCGGTCGCGTGTCCGCGGCGGGCCATCCGGTGCTACGCCCGGTGGCCCGTCTCCTGCGTGTCCACCGACAGATCGGTCACCCGGGAGTGCTCGTCGAAGGTCACCTTGAGCGCGCACCCCTCCCGCTCGGCGGCGACCACCTCGCCAAAGGGGTCGGTGACCTGGAACCCGTGTCGCTCCAGGTAACCGAGCACGGTGGCACGCTGGTCGTGCGGGAACACCTGCACACCCTGCATGATCACACGCGGCAGGGTGACACGGTCGAACTCGGCTTCGGGGATGGCCGGGTCGGTCATCACCATGGCGAAACGCGCCCCCGTGTCCGCTGTGACACTGCCGTATCCCTTCGCGCGCAGTGCGCCCAGGCAGGCGATGAGCAACCGTTCGGCGGCCACGCGGGCGTCGGTGAACTCCGACAGCTCCAGGCGTGGGGTGACCAGCTCCGGGATCTCCTCACGCCCGCCGAGGTCACGAAGCCACAGGGAAGCGCCGAGACGCGCCGAACCCGGCGGGTGCATGGGCGGGTTCGCCCACGCCCACACCCAACTTCCGTCCGTGCCCAACGTGCCCATCGGCACCATCTGGACCGTGATGTCGCCCTGCCGGAACGTGCTCGACTCCATGTCGACGAACCAGTCCCCCACGGGGTGGAACTCGTTGTAGACGTCGGTCTGCTCCAGCGCCACGGCCGCGTGCGCGGCGCCCAGCCGCTCCAGTGCCGGGCTGAACCACTCGCGCGGGGGTTGGGGGGTGCTCTCGGTCAACTTCGGCTCCTGATGCCTGCTACGCCTCGGGAACGGCTTACCACCCACCACGTGACGGCCGCGCATCGGGGCACGGGACAGGTGGGGCCGCCGCCCGGCGGGGACGGGGGTTGTGCGCGGCGCCCGATCCCATGCCGCCACACACGACCTGGGACGCTCGACACCGCCGTTCGGTTCGCGGTCCCCGAGAACCAGAGCGGGAGCGGGGCGCGTCCACGCACCGTACCGTTGTGCCCATGGGAACGCGAAGGGCACCAGGGGCGCCGCCACCCGGTGAGGACAGCGGGGAGCCCGAAATCGAGCTGCTGCGCGACGCCGACCGGGAGGGCGCGTGGCTCCTCGTCGTCAACGGCACGCCGCAGTCGCACGTGGACCTCTCCGATCCGACCCACCTGGACTTCGAGTACGTGCGACGGCTCGGCCACGTGGCGGACCTGTGCGCCCCCGCAGGGCGGGCGATCGAGGCGCTGCACCTGGGCGCGGGCGCGCTGACGCTCCCCCGCTACATCGCCGCGACCCGCCCCGGTTCGCGCCAGCGCGCCGTCGACAGCGAGCAGCGGGTACTGGACCTCGTGCGCCGCGAGCTGCCGCTGGGTCGCCGCTCCGGGGTGCGCGCCGCCACCGGCGACGCGCGCTCCTGGCTGGAGGGGCGCCACGACGGAAGGGCCGACCTCGTCGTCCGCGACGTGTTCGCCGGGGCGCGCACCCCGGGGCACCTCACCACCGTGGAGTTTCACGCGGAGTGCGCGCGTGTGCTTCGGCCCGGCGGCGTGTACGCGGCCAACATCGGTGACGGCGCGGGGTTGGCCCACGCCCGGGCGCAGGTCGCCACCGTCGCCGAGGTCCTGCCCGAGGTGGCCCTGGTCGCCGAGCCCGGCGTGCTTCGGGGACGCCGTTTCGGGAACCTCGTCCTTCTCGCCTCCGAGAAGCCACTGCCGGTCGACACGCTCGCCCACCGTGCCCACCACGACCCCGACATGGCGCGCGTGCTCGCGGGTCCTCAGCTGGCCAGGTTCGTCGCCGGCGCTTCCCCGGTGCGCGACGCCGCGGCCCGAGATTCGCCCGCCCCACCCGACGGTGTTTTCACGCGCTGAGCTCGCCCAGAGATCACGAGCGCTACTCCCGTCGGAGTAGCGCTGCCCGCCCAGCTCCTCCCCCCAGGGGACGCGCCACCACCACCCCTCCGGCGTAGCGTTGACCACGATGAGCGGTTACCTGCGGCGAGTCCTCGGCCGGCTCCGCGCGCTTCCGGGTCACGGAGCGTCCGGAGCCACGTGGCGCGTCCCCCGCGGGGACCTGCTGGTCACGCTGCTCGTCGGACTCTTCGTCGGCCTGAGCACCATGTACGCCACCCTGGCGGCCACGCCCGGCGAGAACCGGCCGCTACTGCCGTGGGGGCTCGCGCTGATCGTGCTCGCCGTGGTCCCGCTCGCGCTGCGCAACGCGCACCCGGTTCCGGTGGCCGCCGTATCGGCGAGCGCCACGACCGTCTACTACCCGCTGGACCATCCCGACGGCGCCGTCATCGTCGCCGGGGCCATCGCGCTCTACACCGCCGTGGCGCGCGGGTACCGGTGGCAGGGGTGGCTGCTCGGTCTCACCCAGTTCCTGATCGTGCACATCTGGGAGGCGGTCGCCGCCGGCGCGCCGCGCCTGGAGTACGCGGCGGGCATGTTCGCGTGGATGCTCGTCGTGCTCGTCGCGGGCGAGGTGGCGCGCAAACGCGTCGAGTACAACGCGGAACAGCGCGCGCGTCGGGAGGAAGCCGAGCACGCCCGCGAGGAGGAGCTGCGCCGCCGCGGCGCCGACGAGCGGGTGCGGCTCGCCCGCGAGGTGCACGACGTCATCGCCCACAACATCTCGCTGATCAATGTGCAGGCGGGCACGGCCCTGTACCTGATGGACTCCGAGCCCGAACGCGCCCGCGAGGCGCTGTCGACCATCAAGACCGCCAGCAAGGAGACGCTGCAGGAGCTGCGTTCCACGCTGGGGACGCTGCGTTCCGCCGACGAGAGGGCGCCGCGCTCCCCCACGCCCGGCGTCGACCGCATCCCGGAACTGGTCGAACGAACCCGGGCCACAGGTGCCGACGTGGAACTGCGCAGTGAGGGTGGACCCCGCCGGCTCGGCGCGCACACCGACGCCGCGACCTACCGGATCGTGCAGGAGTCGCTGACCAACGCGGTCCGCCACTCCGGCGCGACAGCGGTGGACGTCCGGATCCGCTACGAGGAGGCGGCGCTGACCATCGAGATCGAGGACAATGGTCAGGGCGCGCCCGACGGTGTCGTTCCGGGCAACGGGATCGCCGGCATGCGGGAGCGCGCCGCCGCGCTCGGTGGGGAGTTGCACGCCGCTCCTGCCAAGGAGGGGGGCTTCCGCGTCCGGGCGCGCCTGCCGGACAACGGGAGCGAGGACACGTGATCCGGGTACTGCTCGCCGACGACCAGTCACTGGTGCGCGCCGGGTTCCGCGCGCTACTCGACAGCGCCGCCGACATCAGTGTCGTGGCCGAAGCCGACGACGGCGCCGAGGCCGTACGGCTGGCGCGCTCCGAACGGCCCGACGTCGTCCTGATGGACATCCGGATGCCCGGTACGGACGGTCTCGCCGCCACCGAGCGGATCGTCACCGACCCCGACCTCTCGGAGACCCGCGTCGTCATCCTCACGACCTTCGATATCGACGAGTACATCTTCGAGGCGCTGCGGCTGGGCGCGAGCGGGTTCCTGGTCAAGGACACCGAACCCGAGGACCTGCTGCAGGGCGTCCGGGTGGTCGCCCGGGGCGACGCCCTGCTCTCCCCGAACGTCACTCGCCGCCTCATCGCCGACTACGCGCGCCGACCGCGGAGGCCGGAACCCGACACCCGGCTCGATGGCCTCACCGAGCGGGAACGCGAGGTGCTGGCGTTGGTGGGCGAGGGGCTGACCAACGAGGAGATCGCCGAGCGCCTGGTCCTCAGCCCCGCCACCGCGAAGACGCACGTCAGCCGGGCCATGGTGAAACTACGGGTGCGCGACCGAGCCCAGCTGGTGGTGCTGGCCTACGAGACGAGCCTCGTGACCCCCGGCTGGTTCGAGTGACGCACCGCTGCTCCCGGGTGCCTCGCCTCCCCGGGCACGTCAGGGCGGCGGTCCCGGCCCCCGAGTGATCCCCCAGGGGATGCCCCGTACGCCTGGTGCGCTAGTCGTGGACACGCGGGACCTCCCGCGGACGTAGGGCGAGAGCCTCCTCCGGGGCGATGCGGCGCGAGGCCGCCTCCAGCGACGATCGGGGCCGTTGGAGATCGCGATGGCGCCGAGGAGTCCCCGATGTTGGAAGATCCCCTGCTGCTGGCGCGGCTGCAGTTCGCGCTGACAGCGGGCACCCACTACATGTTCGTGGCACTCACCCTCGGACTGGCCCCGTTCATCCTGTTCGGCCAGCTGCGCGCCACGCTCGCGCGCGACGAGGCCCGGATGCGGGCGGTGCGCTTCTGGGGCGGGCTCTACCTGGTGAACTACGGGATGGGCATACTCTCGGGTCTCGTCATGGAGCTGCAGCTCGCGACCAACTGGGCCGGGCTGAACGACATGTTCGGCTACGCGTTCTCCGCGCCGCTGGCGGTCGAGACGATGGCGGCGTTCTTCGTCGAGTCGACGTTTTTGGGGCTGTGGATCTTCGGGTGGGACCGGATGGGCCGCTGGTCACACCTTGCCTGCTTCCTCGTCGTGACCGCCACCGCCTACGCGTCGGCGTACTGGGTGCTGGTCGCGAACGGTTTCCTGAAGAACCCGGTCGGTTTCGAGATCCGCGACGGGGAGGCCGTGCTCACCGACTCCGGCGCGCTGCTGACCAACCCGTCGACGCTGCTGGCGTTCGGCCATGCCACCACCGGCGCCCTGCTGCTCGGTGGTCTGGTCGTGGCGGCGGTGAGTGCCTACCACCTCGCTCGGGGCCACGATCCCGACGGAATGTTCCGCCGCGGCATCACCAGCGGGCTCACCGTCACCGCGGCGGCGGTCATGCCGGTGGTCGCCTTCGGTGGAACGCAGTACGCCCTCTTCGGGAACGAACCACCCACCAGCGGGCGGTCGCTGAGCGCCACGGAGATCGCGCGCGTCGAGGAGGACTACGGTGGTGGCGCGGCGCACGCCGTGGGCGAGGTCGGCCACGTCCTGATGACGTTGTGCTGGACGGCCATCGCCGGGGTCGCGGCTGCCGGACTGGTCCTCTGGCTGGTCAACCGCCTGCACCGGTGGCGGTGGTTCCACTGGATGCTGGTGTTTTCCCCGTTCCTGCCCTACATCGCCAGCCTCGGCGGGTGGGCGTTCCGCGAGACCGGGCGCCAACCCTGGACCGTCACCCACCACCTGACGACCGCGGACGCCATGACCGAGATGTCACCCGCGATGGCGGTGCTGTCCTTCTCCCTGTTCACCGTCGCCTTCGCGGTCCTGGCGGCGGTCACGTACTGGCTGCTGGTGCGCTTCGCACGGCGCGGCCCCGAGGGCGGGCCGCTCGCGCCCCGCCCGGAGGAGCCCGACTCCGATCCGCAACTCCCGGTCCACCGTTTCTAGCCCCGTCGAGGAGTCACCATGGAGATCGCCGCTGTTGTACTACTCGCCGGCCTGGTGGTGGGCTACTTCGTGCTCGCGGGCTGCGACATCGGGCTGGGCATGCTGCTGCCCCACCTCGCGCGCACCCCCGGTGAGCGCCGCCGCCTGGTCTCCGCGGTCGCGCCGTACTTCCTCGGCACGGAGGTGTGGCTGGTGGGGGCGGTCGGTGTGGTCGCCGGGCTGTTCCCCGCGCTGAAGCACGAGGTCATCGTCGCCCAGTGGCCGGTGTTCGTCGCCATCCTGGCCGGGTGGCTGTGGCGCGACGCGGGCCTGTGGCTCCGCCCGCGCGCGGACAACACGGTGTGGCGGGGCACGTGGGACGTGGCAATCACGGCGGGAAGCTGGACACTCGCGTTGGGATGGGGGCTGGTCGTCGGGGGCCTGCTCAGTGGCGGCCGCCCGCTCTCCCCGTTCGCGCTCGCCTGCGCCGTGACCGTCGTGGCGCTCTTCGCGCTACGCGGGGCCGCCTTCGGGGCCGAGCGGCTGGTGCCGGCCGACCGCCCCGAACCGGCCGCCACGGCTGGTGGCAACGCCGCCGAGAGCGCCGACGTGGCGGCGGGCGCGACCCGGCACCTCGCCCGGGGCGCGGCGATGGCCCTGCTGTTCACCGCCCTCACGGCCGCGTTCTCCACGGGTGCGCCCGAGGGCCGGCCGGTGGCGGCCGCCGCCGTGGCGGCCGGGCTCGCGCTGGTGTTGGGCGTGACGTCCGGGCTGTGGGGCCCGCGGTTGTCGCGGCACACGTCAGCGCTGGCCATGGCCGCCCCGCCGGTCGCCGTGGCCCTGGCCGTGGAGCTTCCCGTCGTGGCGGCGCCTCAGGGGACTCTCACGCTCGTGGGGTACGCGCTGGCGCCACTGGTTCCGGTCATGATCCTTGGACAGGTCTGGCTGTACCGGATGCTGCGCCAGCCGGCCGCCTCGAGCGGGTTCTTCGCCTGACCCCGAACCTCACGGCGGGTACAGCGGAGGTGCCGCGGTCCTGCTCGGGAGCGCGGAACTTTAAACTCGCTTGACCGCGATTTTCCACATCCGGCCATCGTGGTTGGTGATCTCTTGCCGCGGGAAGATCACCCTTGGTACTGAGCGAGCACGGTTACCCACGCCCCCACCCAATGGGGGGCGTGGACGCACGCCCACGACACGGCATCTCGGGAGTGACCATGACACTGCCCTCGACGACACCCGCCCAGGGTGGTTGCGGCTGCGGCTCCGGCTGCGGTTGCGGCTGCCAGAGTGGCGGCCCATGCCAGTGCGGAGGCAACTGCGGCTAACGCGGCCCTCACCCCACCGTCCCCTCCGCACCACCATCCAACCCCCAAGCGCGGGCCGTCCCACGCCCCCCGGGACGGCCCGTGCGCTCATGTGGGCAGCGTGTGTTCGCGCTGCCCGAGCCGCCTTCCAGGCCCGCGTGGCAGCGGACATCGCACGCGCGCAAGATCGCGAGTCCCGGCGTGCCACGACGCGTTCACTCCACTACTTTGCGACAATATGAGTTTGAATTTTTACCCACAGTAACTTTGGAGTGGGGTCGGGGCGCAGACACTTCGGCCTGGGGGATGGTCACGATGACGACTTCGAGCAGCTACGCGTCCTCGACGGGACAGTGCGACGAGCACGAGCGGCTCACGCTGCACGCCGAAGGCATCCGCGAGCGCGCCACCAAGGCCATGCCGTGGGGTCCCGAAACGGTCGGGCTTCCGCCGCAGGTCGTGGAGAACGCGCTGCTGC
The DNA here is from genome assembly GCA_003725585.1 of Halostreptopolyspora alba. Taxonomy (GTDB): domain Bacteria; phylum Actinomycetota; class Actinomycetes; order Streptosporangiales; family Streptosporangiaceae; genus Lipingzhangella; species Lipingzhangella alba. Next base: position 8,733 of record RJMB01000036.1, read on the forward strand.
GCATCAATGACGTCGCGTTCTACGCCAACGCCCGACAGGAGAGCATCGCCTTCGCCGAGCTGTGTCTGAGCCTGCTCGAGCTGCACCATCCGCGCGACGGTGGTGGCGTCACCAGCGGCGACGCGCCCCCCATTCAGCGGTGCAACTGCTGCATGCTGCGATGGCCCTGCCCGACGATCCGCGAGATGAGCAGGACCCTGAGCTGACAGTGCCGCGCGCGGGAGTCGTCCCGGCGCGGGTGAGGGCGGACGTCACCCGCCGAAGACAGGGCGCGATCCATCTCCGGCGGATGACGCGATCCCGCCGTCGGGTCCACTTCGGGACCGCGGCGCGTCGGGGCGCAACAGCCCTCCGACGCGCCAACGAAAGTATTACTGAAACCCGTTCTAGCGCAATATCCGAACCCGAACGTGTTTCGGTTTGTCCTGGAATGCCCGTAACAGCCGGGGATCTCAGAACCGCGGATCCGCTCCACTTCCGTTCGGTTCCCTCCCAGGAACCCCGGAAGAGAACAGAGTCTAGCCGGGTTCGGGCACGGTGAACTGCAGGGACGCGCGGTCGGCCGCCAGCGCGGTGATGATCTCCCGTGCGGCCTGGTGCTCGGGATGGTCCCGATACGCGACGAACCCCTGCTCGTCGGCGACATCGGCCACCACCGCGAAATCGTAGGTGCCCGTACTGATACCGAGATCACGGCCGAAGGTGTAGGCACGAAGCTCCGGGATCACCGAGGGCAGCCGCGCCAGTGCCCCCTCCACGTCCGCGACCTGGTCGGACGTGACCCCATCGGCCCAGCGAAACAACGCGACATGTCTGATTCCCATGCGCTCGAACCTACCTCGGTCGCGGGCGACTCCCCGCCACGGCCACGGGCGGGATGTCGCCGCCGGGTCATCGCGCCCCGTACAACCGAGGTCGCGAGGTGTCGACCCGCATCCCGGCGAGCGGATCAGGTAGCTCCGATCAGGTAGCTCCACTGTCCCGCCGCGGGACCCTCGGTGCGTGGGCCCGGTAGGCCCCCGCGCCGGATCGGGGGCGTGGTGCGACACCGTCGTGCCGTCCCGGGGTGTCGCGAGCGCGCGGAGCGAGCCCAGGAGCGGGGGACAGCCCCTGGGCCCGGTCACTGGGCGGGGAAAGGCGCGACCACACGCGTGGTAGGCCACGTCCGCGCTCCGCGTGGGTGCACCATGCGCTCCCGACCATAATGACTTCCAGGTCACGCAGGCGGAGTGGTTCGGTAACCGGAAGGTCTCGATTCGCCGCTCGAAGCCCCGCCCACCCGAGGAGGAGATCGTCGGCTCGGGCCGCCTGGCCATCCCACGGGGACAAGGACTCACGGCCCACCACCAGCCGGGCCGGACCCCGGCGGAGCGGCACCACACGTGCGGGCGTGCGCCCCCGCCGGACGCGGTCCCGCACGCGGTGCGGGCTAGCCGCCCGCGCGCGCCCGCCCTTTGAGCTTGCCGACCATGTTCTCCAGAGCCGAGCTGAACGGATGGTCGTGCACCATGTACGTCCAGGTCATCGAGGGACGCTTGACGCCGACGGAGGTGACGTCGATGTTGCCGTCCTCGCCCACCTCGAGCTCGCTGAACGCCTCCGCCGCACGGACACGCGCCTCGTCGAGGAAGCCCTTGAACGCCGGCACCGCATCGCGGTTGAACTCGTCAAGCGGGTCACGCCGGCCGAGGAAACGCAGGTGGATCCCCTCCCGCAGCTCGGCGAGAAAGGCGTTGTGCTCGGTCCACCCCCGGTCCAGATAGTAGAGCGTGACCAGCCGTGCCGCCCGCGCGACCTCCTCGGCGCCGACCTCCTCGACCAGCTCGGCGTGCGTGGCCGCGCAGTCGACAGCGAGCTGACGGTCACCCAGCTCGTTGCGCAGGACCTCCTCGCGCTGCTCCAGCACCACACTCCGCTGCACGTCGATCAGCTGGTTGTAGCGCCACGTGTTGCGGTGAATGTCCAGGATCTGGCTCTCGGCCACCCGCTGGGCGTGGTCCACCATCCCGCGCCAGGCCGGATCGGTGATCTCGCCGTCGGCCTCGGCGGTGTAGCCACGTGTCTCGGGCGCGTGGTTCGCGACCAGGTCGTCATCGAGGCTCACGAAGAAGATCGAGCTTCCGGGGTCGCCCTGCCGGCCCGCGCGCCCACGCAGCTGGTCGTCGAGGCGGCTACTGGGGTAGCGGCCGAAGCCCATGACGTAGAGCCCACCGGCCTCCACGACACGGTCGCGGTCGCCCATCTCACTTCCCCCGAGACGGATGTCAGTGCCGCGACCCGCCATCTGGGTGGAGACCGTTATCGCGCCGTACGTGCCCGCCTCGGCGATGATCGCGGCCTCGTCGGCGTCGTTCTTGGCGTTCAGAACGACGCACTCCAGCCCCTCCTCGGCCAGCCGTTTGGCGAGCAGCTCGGACTCGGAGACGTCCTGGGTACCGATGAGGATCGGGCGGCCGCTCTCGTGAACCGAGGCCACCTCGGCGACGAGAGCGTCCTCCTTCTCCTCCCGCGTGGCGTAGAGCCGGTTCTTCTCGTCGACCCGGATGTTCGGCTTGTTCGGGGGTATGACCGCGACCTCGAGTTCGTAGAACTCGCGGAGCTGGTCGGCCACCGCCATGGCGGTGCCGGTCATGCCACACCGCGTGGGGTAGCGCACGACCAGGGACTGCACGGTGATCGAGTCGAGAACCTCGCCGGTCTCGCTCACGTCGACCCTCTCCTTGGCCTCGACCGCGGCCTGCAGTCCGTCGGGCCAGCGCTGCAGCAGCGCGATTCGGCCGCGCGACTCGTTGATCAGGCGCACCACCCCGTCGCGGACGACATAGTGCACGTCGCGCTGCAACAGCACGTGCGCGTGCAGGGCGAGGTTCACGCGCGGCAGCACCGAGGTGTCATTCTCGTCGTACAGGTCGACGTCGCCCAGCTTCTCCTCGACGGCGTCGATCCCGGCGTCGGTGAGCTGGACGTTGCGCCCCTCCTCGTCGACCTCGTAGTGAGCGCCGGGCTTGAGGGTACGCACGATCTCGGCCATCTCCAGGTCGGCCTCGGTGCTCTCGGCGGCGCCGGCCAGGACCAAGGGCACTCGGGCCTCGTCCACCAGGACGGAGTCGGCCTCGTCGATCAGCGCGATCTCGGGCTCGGGGACGACGCGTTCGTCCTCGTGGGTGGCCATCCGGTCACGCAGCACGTCGAAGCCGAGCTCGCTGACCGAGGCGTAGGCGATCTCGGCGCCGTAGGCCGTCTTGCGCTCCTCGCGCGTGGACTCCTCACCGATCCAGGAGACGGTGACGCCCATGAACTCGTACAGCGGGCGCATCCACTCGGCGTCGCGGCGCGCGAGATAGTCGTTGACGCTGAGGATGTGCACACGCTTGCCGCGCAGCGCGAACCCGGCGGCCGCCAGCGCCCCCGACAGGGTCTTGCCCTCACCGGTGGCCATCTCGGCGATGTGCCCGTCGAGCAGTGCCATGACCCCCAGGAGTTGGACGTCGAACGGCCGCTCGCCGAGGGCGCGCCGCGCGGCCTCGCGCCCCGTCGCGCACAGCTCCACCAGGTCCGTGGACTCGTACGGAAGCTCGGCGTTGCCGAGCTCGATGGCCTTCTCCGAGAGCTCCGCGTCCGTCAGCTCACGCAGCTCCGGTTCACGGGCCTCGATCGACTCCAGAAGCTTGGTATAGGGCCGCAGGTCCACCGCGCCTGGCTTGCCCAGGAGCCTGCGGACACTCTCAGCCATTCGTCCGAACACCACGCAAGGGTAACGCCGTGAGACGCCTGTGCGTTCCCTCACGCCGGTCTCGATTGCGCCAGCCCACAAACCCACCCTTCACCTCTGTTATTCGTCATTGTCGTATTGTCTTGGCCAAGAGGTCGCGACTTCCGAGGAAAAACTGGGAGATGGGTGGACCTTCTAACTCTTCTCACCATCACCCATAGCCTATCGTTCGATAATGTCGCATAATAGTCGACATGCGATCCAACCACGGACGGCCAACGGCGCACGATCCCGAGCGGGGGCGCCGTTCCGCCACAGGCATCCACCGACCCCGACCCGCTCACACGGGGGGACCAGCGTGACGACGACGCGCACAACGCCCCAGCACGGTCGGGCCACCCGCGAACACGCGCGCTCCGAACTCACCCGTGGCGTGTTCGACCTCCTCGTCATCGGCGGCGGGATCGTCGGAATCTCCGTGGCATGGTTGGCCACCCAGTCCGGCCTACGCGTCGCTGTGGTCGACGCCGGGGACTTCGCCGGCGCCACCTCCAGCGCCTCCTCGAAGCTGGTCCACGGCGGGCTGCGGTACCTACAGACGGGCAACGTCCGGCTCGTGACCGAGAACCACCACGAGAGACGCGCCCTGGCCAGCGACGTCGCACCGCACCTGGTCAACCCGATGCCGTTCCTGGTCCCGGTCTACAAGGGCGGCCCGCACGGGGCCGTGAAGACGGCGGCCGGCGTGTTCCTCTACTCCGCGCTCTCGGGGTTCGGCGACGGCCTCGGCCGCGTCGTCACCTCCGAGCACGCGCGCCGGCTCGCTCCGGGCCTGCGGACCGCGGGCCTGAAGACGGTCGCCACCTACCGCGACCACCAGATGAACGACAGCCGCGTGGCGATCATGACCCTCGGCGCCGCTGTCGAGGCGGGAACGGTCGCGCTCAACCACGCCCCGGTGGTCGGGCTGCGCACCACACACGGCAGGGTCACCGGTGCCGAGCTGCGGGACACGGCCAGCGGCGAGGAGTTCGGCGTCGACGCCCGCCTGGTACTGAACGCCACGGGCCCGTGGGTCGACCACCTGCGCGGGATGGAGGACCCCGCGGCGGCACCGAGCGTACGGCTGTCCAAGGGTGCCCACCTGGTCGTCGCCACCGACCGGCCCTGGCGCGCGGCGTTGACCATCCCCATGGACACCTACCGGGTGTCCTTCGCCATCCCGTGGGAGGGGCACCTGCTGCTGGGCACGACCGACGAGGAGTACACCGGCGACCCCGCCGAGGTCGGCGTGCTGCGAGGCGACGTCGACCAGATCCTCGGCGAGGCCGGCACCGCCATCAGCGACGACGTACTCGACCCACGACGGGTTCGCTACGCGTTCGCGGGGCTGCGGGTGCTTCCCGGCGGCGGCACAGGCACCAGCGCCGCCAAACGCGAGACCCTCGTGACGCGTGGGCGCGGCGGCATGCTGAGTGTGGCGGGTGGCAAGTGGACCACCTACCGGCACATCGGCCGCCTGGTACTCGACCAGTTGCGTAGGGAGCGCTCGGTTCCGTTCGCCGAGGACATGACCCCACCGCTGCGGAGCGTCCCGCTACCCGGGGTGGGTCGACCGGAGGCGATCGCGCACCGCCTCATGGCCGACCGGCAGCTCCCCGGACGGATGGACCCGCTCGTCGCGCGCCACCTCGCCACGCACTACGGCAACGTCGCCCTGGACATCGCCGACCTCGTGCGCGCCGAGCCGGCCCTGGGTGAACGTGTGCATCCCGACGGTCCCGACATCTGGGCACAGGTGACCCACGCCCGGGACCGCGAGTGGGCGGTGACCGTGGACGACGTGCTGCGCCGCCGGACCACTGTCACGGTCCGCGGCCTGGACACCGACGATGTGCGGGAGCGGACCGCGGCACTCCTGGGACGGCCCGCCGGCTGACCGCCGCCCGACCGCACGGAACCCCGCTCACTCCGGGCGTGCCGTGGCCGCGACCTGACCGGGGCACGCCCCGCGGACGCAGCATTAGCGGACCCCACGTCCCCTGGCTCAGGACACGGCCCACGGGAGCTCTCCCGTGGGCCGTGTTCCGCGCCCTGTCCGTGCGCGCGAGTGTGGCTAGACCGGCGCGCGATTGCCCGCACCGGGCTGGGGGGAAGGGTTCCCGCGCCGCCGCGCCTCGACCGCCATCGAGTGCTTGACGAGGGTCACCAGAACACTGATCACCGAGTTGTGGCTGCGCGCGTCGCACCACGCGACAGGCGTCGAGGGGTCGAGGTCAAGGGCGTCACGCAGGTCCTCGACCCGGCAGAAAGGCGCGTCGTCGAAGGTGTTGACCGCCACCATGTAGGGGACCCTGTACTGCTTCTCGAAGTAGTCGAGCGCCTGGAACGACTCCTCGAGCCGGCGCACATCGGCCAGGACGATCGCGCCGAGCGCACCGCGCACGAGGTCGTCCCACATGAACCAGAACCTCTGCTGGCCCGGCGTGCCGAACAGGTAGAGGGTCAGGTCGGTATCGAGCGATATCCGCCCGAAGTCCATGGCGACGGTGGTGCTCGTCTTGTCGGGAGTGTGGGAGAGGTCGTCGATCCCGGCGCTCGCTGCCGAAACGAGGGCTTCGGTACGCACCGGTGGGATCTCGGACACCGTGCTCACGAACGTCGTCTTACCGGCGCCGAAGCCACCGGCGACGATGATCTTGGTGGAGAGCTGAGGGGAGTCGTTCACGGGTCAGTTCAGTCCTCGAAGACACTGGCTCAAGCGCGGACGCTTTCCTGGAAATACCGCGCCGTCAGAGGGGTGGGGGTCTCTCGATCGCCTTGGGCGCCGGACAGCGAAACTAACACTGTTCGGGCTACCGGACGTCCGACGATTCTCAACTGCTGATCTTGGGGGACGCTCACCCGGCTAGACGAGGGGACCTTAGTCCTTGATGATTCCTCATGCCAACGGGTGCTCGGCACACAGCACACTATCGCGACACGACCGAAACCCCCTGAGGTGCGGGGTCCGTGAACCCCCTCCCCCCGCCCGTGCCCCATACGCGATTTCCTTTATGACATCGTGAGCGTCCCATTTCGGCCGTCGTGAATGCTGGGAGTTCCCCGCCGCTGCGTCTACCGTGAGACGAGGCCCTTCAAGCGGTGACCGTGCTCGCAACTTCCTGGCACGCGACATTCGACGGTCATCAGGCGCGAGGTCCTGGGGACGCACCGAGCCCGTGACCGGTCACCGACGGCACGACGCCGTCCTCCGGCCCACGCTCGGTGGTGTCCGAGCGGCTCACCGGCCCGCGCACCGTCCGCGCGGGCCGGTGGGCGCGCGGGGTTCTCGTTCGGGGGCACGGGGACCGAGGACATATCATTGGGCTGGTCAGCACGCACAGCGCCAGGCACCGAGGAGCCACCCGAGCACATGTCCGAGCAGCGTATCGTCCGTCCGAAACCCATCAGCGGCTTTCCCGAGTGGCTGCCGGAGACCCGCTCCGTGGAGCAGCGCTGGCTGGACCATATCCGCGCCGGATTCGAGCGCTACGGGTTCGCGTCGGTCGAGACGCCGTCGGTGGAGAACCTCGACGTCCTGCTGGCCAAGGGAGAGACCTCGCAGGAGGTGTACACGCTGCACCGGCTGCAGGCCGACCGTGGCGACGACACCGACTCCCGGCTGGGCCTGCGCTTCGACCTGACCGTGCCCATCGCGCGCTACGTCGCCCAGCACTTCAACGAACTGGTGTTCCCGTTCAAGCGCTACCAGATCCAGCGCGTCTGGCGCGGGGAACGGCCGCAGGAGGGCCGGTACCGGGAGTTCACCCAGTGCGACATCGACGTCATCAACGTCGACCACGTGCCGCTGCACTTCGACGCCGAGCTGCCGCGAATCGCCCACGAGGTGCTGTCGGGGCTGGACATCCCCGCCTGGACGATCAGCATCAACAACCGCAAGGTGCTCCAGGGGTGTTACGAGGGCCTGGGCATCGACGATCCGTTGGCGGTGATCCGCGCCGTTGACAAGCTGCACAAGATCGGCGAGAGCGGCGTGAGCGAGATCCTGACCGAGGAGATCGGCCTGGCCGAGGAACAGGCGAAGGTCTGCCTCGAGTTGGCCCGCATCAGGGGAGCCGACTCCTCGATCGTCGACGAGGTGCGTCGCCTCGGGGTCCACTCCGACCTGCTCTCCCAGGGGTTGGACGAGCTCGCGTTCGTCCTGGACTCGCTGTCCGACCTGCCCTCGGGCAGTGTCGTGGCCGACCTGTCGATCGCCCGGGGGCTCGACTACTACACCGGCACCGTCTACGAGGCCGGCTTCGACGACGACCCCGGTTACGGCAGCATCTGCGCCGGGGGTCGCTACGAGGACCTCGCCGGCCAGTTCATCCGTCGCAACCTGCCCGGTGTCGGAATCTCCATCGGTCTGACCCGCATCTTCGCCAAACTGGTCGCCGAGGGGCGCATCGAGGGGGGCCGCAGCTGCCCGACCGAGGTCATGGTCGCCGTCCCCGCGGCCGAGCGTCGTGAAGAGTCGCTGCGCACCGCCGCGACACTGCGCGAACGTGGCTTCAACACCGAGGTGTTCCACCAGGCGTCCCGGATCGGCAAGCAGATCCAGTACGCCTCCCGCAAGGGAATCCCGTTCGTCTGGTTCCCGCCCTTCGAGGACGGCGGTCCGCACGAGGTGAAGGACATGGCCACGGGTGAGCAGGGCCAGGCCGACCCCACCACGTGGTCCCGCCCGGTGTGAGCGCTCCCGCGCCCTCCGTCCGGTGACGTAGCGCCCATCGACGCCCGGAACCGGACACTGTGCAGACAACGGCTGGTTCCGGGTGGAACACTGTCGACTGGGCTCAATCCGCGCCGGAACAGCGAGCCCGGTGCGTCTGAGCAGCTCCGTAGAACGCGGTTGCCCAGTGAACGAGGCTATGTCACCTCCCCCCCACAACCTGCCACGACCCGCTGACGACTTCATCGGACGCGAGCGCGACGTCTCCGACATCTGCCAGCTCCTCGGCAACCTGCGCCAGGTCACCCTCACCGGTACCGGAGGGATCGGCAAAACCCGGCTGGCCATCAACGTCGCCGACAGGCTGGCGCACCGGTTCGACGACGGCGTCCGGTTCGTCGACCTGAGCGACGCCACCACCGCCGGACAGGTGGGCCGGAGTGTCGCGCGCGCGTTACGGGTCATGGAGCACCCCGACAGCGCCGCGCCCGACGCCATCATCACCGCGTTGCGCCCGCAACGTGCCCTCCTCGTCCTCGACACCTGTGAGCGCGCCGTGGGACCGGTCGCCGAGCTGTGCCGCGAGATCCTGCGGCGCTGCCCGGAGGTACGGATCCTGGCCACCAGCCGACAGCCGTTGCGCGACCCCGGGGAGTGCGTCTGGCGAGTCCCCCCGCTGTCGATGCCCGTCCGGCCGACACCCACCGAGACCCGCGGCGACACCCTGACTCCCCTCCCCCGGCGCGACGCGCTGCGCTACGAGGCGGTCCGGCTGTTCACCAACCGCGCGTACGCGGCCCGCACCGGGTTCGAGCTGACACGGGAGAACGCGGGCCACGTCGTCGAGATCTGCCGGATGCTCGACGGTGTCCCCCTGGCCATCGAACTCGCGGCCGCGCGTGCCCGTGTGCTCTCCGCCGAACAGATCCTGCACCGCCTGGGCGACCGGTTCCGGCTGCTGGCCACGCGGGACGTGGAACTGCCCGCCCGGCAACGCACCATGCGGGGAGTCCTGGAGTGGAGCCACGCCCTGCTCACCGAGCGCGAGCGCGTGCTGTTCCGCCGACTGTCGGTGTTCTCCACCTGGAACCTGGAACTCGCCGAGGACGTGTGCAACGACACCGCCATCAGCGACACGGACGTCCCCGAACTGCACGACTCACTGCTCGACAAGTCCCTGGTCGTCGTGGATGCCGAGGTCGACGGCGCCGTTCACTACCGGCTGCCCGACACGGTGCGCGCCTACGCCACCGAGCTGCTGGCCTCCTCCGGAGAGCACGAGACCCTGTGGGATCGGTACCTGCGCAGCACGGTCGCCAGGCTGGAGTCGATCGAGACCGCGCTCTGCGGCCCGCTGCCGTGGGAGGAGCGTAAGCGGCTGCTGAACCGCCAGGATCATCTGCGTGAGAACACCGAGCGCCTCCTCACCTGGGCACTGGACCACGGCCGCACCGAGAGCGGGTTGCGGCTCTGCTCGGCGCTGCGCTCCTATTGGACAGTCCGCGACCTGGTGATCGAGGGCACCGGGTACCTACGCCGGCTACTCGACACCGCCCCCCGCGCGCCATCCTCGGTGGTTCGCACGCGTGCCCTCGCCGTGTACGCGGAGCTCTCTCTGGGGGTGGAGGCCCCGCACACGGTCAGCGCGGCGGCGCGTGAGGCCCTGGACGCCGCCCGCCACAACGGGGATGCCAGCGCGGCCGCCAGCGCCCTGGTCACACTCGCCGTCCTCACTCAGCGCGCGGGCACCGACACCGAGGCGGGCTGGGAACACGCGACGGAGGCACTCGAATTCGCCGGCGGCCTCCCCGACCACATCGCCGAGATATCGGCGCTGCGCGTGCTCGCGCGTATCGCCCGGCGGAGCGGGGACCTCGACGAGTCCGAACGGCTACTGGAGCGGGCCATCGCCGTCGCCGAGGACATCGGGGACCACTGGAACGCCGCCCGGTGTCGTAACACCCTCGGCGTGGTCGCTCTCCGGCGCGGCGACCTCGACGTGGCCTCCGGCCGGCTCACCGGGGCGTTGCGGGTCTTCGACGAGCTGGGCGTGACCCCCGACACAGCCCGCTGCACCGCCGCTCTGGGCCAGGTCGACGTCGCCCGCGGCGACATCGCCTCCGCCCGTGAACGCCTCTCGGAGTGTCTGCGGATGAGTGTGCGCTCCGGGCGCAGCGTCGCTGTGGCCCGCGGCCTCGAGGCACTGGCCGAACTCGCGATCGTGGAGGGGCAGCTGGAGCGCGCCGCGTCGCTGGCGGGCGCGGCCAACTCGCTGCGGTCGGCGCTGGGCCAGTCCTGGGCGCGCGAGGGCAACCTGTTCAGCCGGATCGAGCGCGATCTTCCGCGCGACACCGCCATCAAGGCGTGGGAGATGTGGCGGACCCTCCCGTTGGGACAGGTGATCGAGAACGCACTCGCCTTCCCCGCCCCCCGCAGACCCGCGCTCCCGGCGCTGACCCCCCGCGAGCGGGAGATCGCGGCGCTGGTCGGCGCCGACCTGTCCAACCGACAGATCTCGGAGAAACTGACCATCAGCCAGGCCACCGCCGCCCGACACATCGCCAACATCTTCCGCAAAATGTCCCTCTCGTCCCGCGCCCAGCTCGCCGAGTGGGCCCGGCGACGCGATCTCGGATGAGCCCCCGCGCACCGCGCATGGGGGTCAGAACACACCGAACTCGGGCGGTTCGGAAATGCCCGCTGACGCGGATCCCGGCCAAGATCGCCGAACCTGTCGACCGATTCGGCCGATCACTTGCGTGGGGATCAAACACCTAATAAGACAGAGCCCTAGGCACCACGACGCAGCATTTCCCGACCCCATTCCAGCGCCCTCACCCCAGGCACGGTGAGAGCGTCCCCAATCCGCCTACTCGCGTGAAGGCCATGGCACCACAGACCGCGCCAGCGCGGCAGAACCTTCCTCCCGAAACCTCGACCCTCATCGGCCGCGAACGCGATCTCAGCGATTTGCTCCGGTTGCTGGGGTCCAACCGGATGGTCACACTCTGTGGGGTTAGTGGAATCGGGAAGACCAGGATGGCGCTGCGTGTCGCGGCACAGGCCACAGCCTCCTACCCGGACGGTGTCTGGTTCGCCGAGCTCGCCGATGTCGCCACCCGTCAGGAGGTCGTCGCGCGGATCGCCCAGGCCGTTGGGGTGTCCGAGGAGAGCGGCCGCGATCTGGCCGAGACCCTCGTCGACGCGCTCCGCGCGCGCAAGCTGCTGCTCGTCCTCGACGGCTGTGACGCGGTCATCGGTGAGGTCGCCGCGGTCGGGCGGGCACTGCTCGACGCCTGCCCGTCGGTCTCCCTCCTGCTATCCAGCGAGGATCCGTCGCGCGTCGGAGGCGAGACGATCTGGCGCGTCCCGCCCCTCACGCTGCCCCAAGGCGGGGACGAACACTCCCTCGACGCCTCCGAGGCGGTTCGGCTGTTCGCCGAGCGCTCCCACGGTCCCGGCGCAACGGTCACTCCCGACCAGCGAGCGACGATCGCCGACCTCTGCCACCAGCTCGACGGCGTTCCCCTGTGTCTCGAACTGGTCGCGGCATGGGCGCGGCACCACTCGCTGGAGGAGATCGCCGACGAACTCGCCGGGCACCTGCCGGAACCCACCACGCACGGGCACAGCGCCGACCGCTCCAAGATCCTCGACGCAGTCCTCGAGTGGAGTCACTCGCTGCTGGGCAAGGCGGAACGGGCGCTACTGCGCCGGCTGGCGGTCTTCACCACCTGGGACGTGGAGCTGGCCGAACGCGTCTGCTCCGACGAGGAGCTACCCGAGGCCGACATCCTCGACGCCGCCTCGGGTCTGGTCGACCGGTCGCTGGTCACCCTCACCGGGGAGCACCAGGGTCGGGTCCGCTACCGGCTCCCTCACGCGATCCACCGGTTCGCCACCGCGCGCCTGACCGAGGCGGGAGAGGTCGAGGCGACGCGGACCCGCCACCGTGAGCAGATGCTACGCCTCAGCGACGAGATGGGACGGGTGGCCGTTCTCGGCCGGCCCATGCCGTGGTCCCAGCGGTACGACGTCTGGCGACGGGTCGCCGCCGAGTACGACAACGTGCGCCGGGCGCTGCACTGGTCCGCGGAGCGCCACGACGCGGAGGAGGGCCTGCGCATGTGCGCTGGCCTGCACCCGTTCTGGGTGAGCGAGCGCCACACCGGTGAGGGTGTCCAATGGAGTGACCTCTTCCTGGGCATGGACGAGGCGACCATGCCCATGCGCGCCCGGGTGCTGGCCCGCCGTGCCAAGATGGCCTGGCTGCGCAACGACTTCCGGCTCGCCCGGGAGGCCGGCGAGGAGGCGCTTCGGCTGTGTCGCGCCGCCGACGACGGTGAGTCGGTGCTTCTCACACTGAACCTGCTCGCCCTGTCCGACATGCGCGACGGCGACAACCAGAGCGCCTCCGTACGCCTCACCGAGGCGCTGAAGATCGCCCGCGACGGTGGCGACCTGTGGTACGAGAGTATGTCCCTGGGCCTGCAGGGGGCACTCGCCTCCCGGCAGGACGACTACCCCGGCGCCGACATGCTCTACAACACGGCGCTGTTGATCCTGCGCGGTATGGACCACCGGTGGGGTGTCGGACTCATACTGATCGGCAACGCCATCGTCGCCGAGGAACAACGGGACCTGGACGTCGCGGACCGCTGTTACCGTGAGGCGCTCGACATCCAGCGCGATATCGGTGTGGTACCCGAGCTGGCCCGTTGCCTGGCGGGCGTGGGCCGGATCGCGCACGCCCAGGGCGCCACCGCCCAGGGCTACGACTACCTCAGCGAGAGCCTGCTGCTCAGCCAGAACACCGGGCAGCGCACGGGGGTGGCACGGGCACTGGAGTCGATCGCGCAACTGGCCGCCAGCGATGGCTTCACCGAAGGCGCTGTCCGGCTCTCCGGCGCGGCCACCGGTATCCGCGACGGCGCCTGCCTGCCCCGATATCCCTCGCCCCGGCCACCACGGGAGCACACGTCCGTGCCCTCCTCCGGTTCGCAGGCGGCGTGGTGGTCCCAGGGATACGCACTCGGGGTCGACGAGGCGGTCGCGATGGCGCTCCGGATCGCGGAGGCCGGGCGGGTTCCGCGCCCCCGGCCATCGCGACCGCCCACACCCGATCCACCCAAGGACGTGCTGACGCGGCGGGAACACGAGATCGCGCGGCACATCGGCGAAGGCGGCAGTAACCGTGAGATCGCCACGGCGCTGTTCATCACACAGGCCACGGTCGCCCGGCACGTCGCCAACATCAACCGCAAGACCGGTTTCACGTCGCGCAAGCAGATCGCGGCCTGGATCAACAGGGACCGTGCGGACCGCGAGGAGGCGTCCGGCATACCGTAACGCCCTGGCCTGGGATTGCGCCGCGCAGTCGCGTCCAATCTCCGAAACTACATATGCAAGTGCAATCGTCAATGCATGTGCAAGGCCGGCACACCGCTAGTGTTGCCGTATGAGATCGCACTCTGCCGTGACCCAAACGGCGATCGTCACGAGCGCGGCTCACGCCCTCTTGGGTGCGAAACTCCGGAGGCCCGCGGCAGCAGGGATCGGAGCCTGGCCCATCAGCCAGCTCACTCCGATCCTATCGGGAGTGGTGGAGCTCACGCCCACCGTCCGGCCCGGGTCGACCATGGAGACCGTGCCGCCGCGGGTGCGCAGAGGGGAGGCACCCGCGGCGCCAACGGTCACGGCGCCATCGGGCTCGCCACGTGGAGGGGGCGTGACGGGCCCGGCACGCGAGCGCGGTCACGCGTTCCGGGGGGACGCATGACCGGGAACTCGTCTCCCCGGCCACTGTTACCCCCCTACGACCCCGATGTGGAGCCGGTTGGCTCGATCACCGGCGGCCTGCTCGACCGGATGCGGCGCCACAACGGAACAGCCACGGTCTCCGAGCCCGTGGGGTCGGGCACCGACGCGCCGACGTTCGTGAGCACCATCGAGCGCGCCGCCTCGGGACTGGCCTCCCGCGGCGTCTGCCCCGGCGACGTCGTGGCCGTCCTGGCTCCGGTCTCCCCAGCGCGGCTCACCGCGGTGTACACGGTGATGGCGGTCGGCGGTGTGGTACTGCCGCTGGAGAGGAACGCGACCGTGGACACCGAGACCCAGATCGACGCCCTCACCAAGACCGACACCCGGCTGTTGCTGGTTACCTCCCCATTGGCCACGGTCGCGCTACAGCTGGCCGAACGCTCACGGGTACGCCAGGTCATCGCGTTCGGCCAGGCTCCCGAGACCACACCGTTCGAGGAACTGCTGGCCTCCGGTGCCGAGCGCGCGCCCCACCGCTCCCATCAGGGCTCGTTCGACAACGGTGTACTCGGATACCAGACCGCCGGGGACGGTGCCGGTGTCGTCACCACGCTCCACAGCCACACCGACCTGCTCCACCGGTTCCGTCGGTTCGACGCCGAGCTCGATCTCGGCCCCGGCGACGTCGTCGCGGTCGATCCCGGCATGTCCGAACCCGCCCGGGCGGCGTTGGCCGCTCTCGCACTGTGGCGCGACGTCTCGGTGGTCACCATCGCACCAGAGACCGAACCGGAGATCCGCCGGCTCCTGGAGGCGTCGGGCGCGACCGTGCGCGGCTCTCCCTCCCCGGCCCGGGTAGTCACACGCGAGTGACCACGGCGCTGGTACGACGGAGGGGACCGCGCCCTCAACCCGTGGGGATGTCGATCTCGAACCACGCGACGTGAGTGTTCTCCGTCCAGTACTCGCCGCTGCGCGACGAGCAACTCTCGATGATGAGCTTGCCCCGTCCGTAGTCGTCGTTCTCCTCACGTCCGGCGAGCGCACCGGCGGAGGCCCCGCTCTTCTCCCCCTGGTCGGCCACCGCTACCCGGACCCGGTCGCGCTCGGTCCGGATGAACAGGGTCATGATCCCGCCAACCTGGCCCGAGCGCGAGTGCAGCAACGCGTTGGTCGCGAGCTCGCTGGCCGCGAGCTCGGTGTCGTCGACGAACGCGGCGGGGGTGTCGGTCTTCTCCAGGAACTCGCGGACCCGCGCGCGGATGGATCGCACCGCTGTCAGATTGCCAACACAGCTCCACACCGTGTGGTCGGTGGCGACATCGGACAGTTCCTCGTCGGAGGCGAGCGTGGGCGTGTCCAGCATGGGAGACTCGAAGGGGTCGACAGCGGCGTATTCGTCCAGTCGCTGCGAATCGGTCATCCCCACTTCACTCCCAATCACCATCCGGCGAAGAGCCGTCGGTCATAACCCTAGACAACCCACTCCACGACCAGGACAGCACATGCGCCGCCGATCCATCTCGGATACCCCACAAAACGCGGACACATGTCCCGTACCGATACCCCCAAGGGAATCCCAGCGTCACCATGGAAACCCCTGTGAGCTGCAAAGTCGTACCATCTACCGGTCAAGGGGAGCTACTCCCCCGGTTTCCTCCCCGGATCCACCGACCTCAACGCACGGCAAGGACACGATCCGGTGAAATCCCTGACACGGGCGCCCCGCAACAACGATAATCGCCTCGCGGGTCGGCGGTGCCCCTGACCTCCGACCCGCCCGGTCGCTACCAGCCATCGGGGCGCGCCGAGGGCGGGGGCGGAACCGGTTGTCAGAACAGGACCGACCTCACGGCGCCCACCTCGTGGAACCCCACACTGCCGTAGGCGGCCCGAGCGGGGGCGTTGAAGTCGTTGACGTACAACGTGACCCGCGGGGCGATCTCGGTCAACGCGTACCGCACCACGGCCGCCATCCCGCTCACAGAGTATCCCCGACCACGTAGCTCCGGGTGTACCCACACCCCCTGGATCTGGCAGGCGTGGGGAGTGACGGCTCCGATCTCGGCCTTGAAGACGACGCGCCCGTCCTCGATCCGCGCGAACGACCGCCCGGTGCGTACGAGCTCCTCGACCCGGGCCCGGTACATCGAGCCACCGTCACCGGAGTCGGGAGGGACGCCCACCTCCTCGGTGAACATCGCGACACACGCCGGCAGCACGAGCCCGAACTCACTCATCCGTGTCCGCCGCACCAGCGGATCGGGCTCCACGTGGGGCGGTTCCGAGATCTCCAGCACCGGTTGGCGTTCCCGGATGGCGCGGGCCGGCCCCCAGGAGGGGGCCAGGCGCGCCCACAGGTCACTCACCGCCTCGACCGGACCGACGATGGAGGAGCAGCGGCGCCCCTGGCCGCGGGCCTGCTCGGAGAAGTGCCGGATCGCGACGGGCCCGGCGTTCACCGGAACCAGGTTGGCACCCGAGTAGCACAGCGCGGTCAGCGCACCGCGCTCCACGTATCCCCACAGTTCGGCACCGAGACGGCTACTGTGCAGTCCTGAGGCGCGCAGCCGGGAACTCACGAAGACATTGCCCACGGGGTCGGCGTCCAGCAGGGCGTACACGGACTCCCGGTCGCGTTCACCGAGCACTCGCACCGCCGAGGTCCGCAGCACCCGCATCACCTCACCTGAGAGCCGCCCCAGCTGACGGCTGGGGCGCCCCACCTTCCGTCGTCGTTTGGACCGTCACTCGAACGGCTACGATCCTCGCGATTCCAGACTAATTGACGGAGGTACTGTGGGATGACCGGATCGCCGTACCGGCATGGCGCGCCAGTGTCCGTTCCCCTCCGGAACTCAGCCCGCGACGGTGATGTCGGGGCTGCCTGACTCGACCCCGGAGTCGCGCATGTCGTCGGCGATACGCATCGCCTCGTCGATCAGGGTCTCGACGATCTTCGACTCGGGCACCGTCTTGATCACCTCGCCCTTGACGAAGATCTGGCCCTTGCCGTTGCCGGATGCCACCCCGAGGTCGGCGTCACGGGCCTCGCCCGGCCCGTTGACGACACAGCCCATCACCGCCACCCGCAGCGGGACGTCCATCCCCTCGAGCCCGGCGGTAACCTCGTTGGCCAGGGCGTAGACGTCGACCTGGGCCCGGCCGCAGCTCGGGCAGGACACGATCTCCAGGCTTCGGTCGCGCAACCCCAGCGACTCCAGGATCTGGGTGCCGACCTTGACCTCCTCGGCCGGTGGCGAGGACAACGACACCCGGATGGTGTCCCCGATCCCCTCGGCGAGCAGCGCACCGAACGCCACCGACGACTTGATCGTGCCCTGGAAGGCCGGGCCTGCCTCGGTAACGCCGAGATGCAGCGGGTACTCGCACTGCTGGGCCAGCTGCCGGTAGGCGTTGATCATGACGACCGGGTCGTTGTGCTTGACCGAGATCTTGAGGTCGCGGAAGCCGTGCTCCTCGAACAGCGAGCACTCCCACAGCGCCGACTCCGCCAGCGCCTCGGGCGTGGCCTTGCCGTGCTTGGCCAACAGGCGCTTGTCCAACGAGCCGGCGTTCACCCCGATCCGGATGGGGATACCAGCCTCACTCGCGGCCGTGGCGATCTCGCCGACACGGTCGTCGAACTTCTTGATGTTGCCCGGGTTCACCCGGACCGCGGCACACCCGGCCTCGATCGCCGCGAACACGTACTTCGGCTGGAAGTGGATGTCGGCGATGACCGGGATCTGGGACTTTCGGGCGATGACGGGCAGCGCTTCGGCGTCGTCGTTCGTGGGAACGGCCACCCGCACGATCTGGCAGCCGCTCGCCGTGAGCTCGGCGATCTGCTGCAGCGTGGAGTTGATGTCGGAGGTAACGGTCGTCGTCATCGACTGCACGGAGATGGGGGCGTCCCCACCGACGGGGACATTGCCGACCATGACCTGCCGCGATTTGCGCCGCTGCGCTACAGGCTGCGGCCGGGCGGCGGGAATACCAAGATCAACGGTCACGCGTTTCACCTCGTGGACCACCGGGGGTAACCGGTGGCGTCGTTGGTTCGTCAGCAGAAGAGCCGGAGCACAGCACACCCCGGCCGGATATCGACGGGAGAACCCGTTTTCCACGGGCAGTGCCCAGAATACCCCTACGTACCTCCTGACGTGGCTGTTTCACCCGATTCAGCCCAACAGCCGGACCGGATTGACGATGTCGGCGACCAGCACGACCAGGCTGAACAGAACGAAGACCAACATGACCACATAGGCCAACGGCATGAGCTTGACCACGTCGAACGGCCCGGGGTCGGGACGCCGGAGCAGCCCGGCCAGCTTGCGACGGAGGGACTCCCACAGGGCCCCGAAGATGTGACCGCCGTCGAGCGGCAGCAGCGGCAGCATGTTGAACGCGAACAGGAACAGGTTGACGCTGGCCAGCAGGTTCAACATGATCGCGGCACGGTCGACCAGGGGAAGCGGCTGGGACATCACCTCGCCACCGATGCGCGAGACGCCGACCACACCTATGGGGGAGTCGGCGTTGCGCTGTTCGCCCAGGAAGGCCGCGCCGAACAGGTCGGGCATCTTGGAGGGCAGGCGGACGATGGCCTCACCAACGGCCACCAAGGTGTCACCCATGTAGACGGCGGTCTCCGCGACGCTCATCGCCTGGCGCTCGGTGGCGAAGGTGATGCCGAGGAAACCGACGGTCTCGGTCTCGGGGATCATCCGACCCTCGTCGTCGAAGACCTCCCGGCCGTTCTCGTCGGTCCGGTAGATGATCTCGCCGTCCTCGTCGCGGGCCGGAAGCTCGTTCTCGACCAGGTCCGGTTCCAGCGTGACCGTCTCGCCGCCCCGCTCGACCCGTATCTCGGTCGGGCCGGTGTGCTCGCGAAGCTCCTGGCTCGCGGACTGCCAGTCGGGGGTCGGAGTTCCGGCGACCTCCACGATGCGGTCACCGGGCCGCACGCCGGCCGCGGCCGCCGGGGTGGGATCGGCGTCCTCGGGACACTCGCCGGTGGCCTCCTCCGCGACGACCATGCACTCGGAGACGGTGCCGACCTCGCTGGTCCTCTCGTTGACCCCGATTCCCATCAGAACCGTGCTGAAGAGCAACACGGCCAGGATCAGGTTCATCACCGGGCCGGCGGCCATGACGATGATCCGCTTCCACGGGGCCCGGGTGTAGAAGAGCCGCCCCTCGTCGCCGGGGCGCTGTTCGGCGTTGTACGCCTCGCGCGCGTCCTCGATCATCGTGCGCCAGCGCGAGAGTGGCCTGTCCGAGGTGTCTTTCACCTCACTGGGCGGAGCCATGCCGACCATACGCACGTAGCCGCCGAGCGGGATCAGCTTGACCCCGTACTCGGTCTCGCCCCGACGTTTGGACCACAGCGTCTTGCCGAAGCCGACCATGTACTCGGTACAGCGGACTCCGAACATCTTCGCCGTGGCGAGGTGACCAAGCTCATGCCAGGCGAACGAGAGGAGCAGCCCGAGGAAGAGAAGAACGATTCCCAGCGTGGTCAGTAACGCGACCATGTACCTCTCCTCATGCGGTCCGGGCGACCATCTCCCGGGCACGTGTCCGGGCCCATTCGTCGGCGGCGTAGACATCGGTCAGCGTCGTGCCCGCTGTACCCACCCATTGGTGTTCTGAGACTACCCGCGCGACTGTGTCCACGATCGCGGTGAACGCGAGCCTTCCCCCGAGGAACGCGTCGACCGCCTCCTCGTTGGCCGCGTTGTAGGCGGCCGGTGCCGTTCCACCGGTCACGCCGACCTCCCGCGCCAGCGCCACAGCCGGGAACGCCTCCACATCCAGGGGTTCGAATGTCCAGGTATGCACTTTAGTCCAGTCCACGGCCGGCGCCGCCGGGTTGACCCGATGTGGCCAGTTGATGCCGTAGGCGATCGGGATACGCATGCTCGGCGGGCTCGCCTGGGCGAGCGTCGAGCCGTCGGTGTACTCGACCATCGAGTGGATCACCGACTGCGGGTGGACCACCACCTCCAGCCGGTCGAAGGGGACGTCGAAGAGCAGGTTGGCCTCGATCACCTCCAACCCCTTGTTGACCAGGGTGGCCGAGTTCACCGTGATAACCGGACCCATGTCCCAGGTGGGGTGGTTCAGTGCCTCGCGCGGGCTCACCCCGTCCAGCTCGGTGCGGGAGCGCCCGCGGAACGGCCCGCCGCTGGCGGTGATGACCAGCCTGCGCACCTCGTCCAATGCGGCGTTGACCTGGCCCTGGGCCAGGCTGGTGAGCTCGGCGGGCCGGGCGCGCGGATAGCACTGCGCCAGCGCGAAGTGCTCGGAGTCAACGGGCACGATCTGTCCCGGCTGGGCGGCCGCGCGCACCAGTGGCCCACCGATGATGAGCGACTCCTTGTTGGCGAGCGCGAGCAGCCGACCAGCCCGCAACGCGGCCAGCGTCGCCTCCAGGCCGAGCGCGCCGGTGATCCCGTTGAGGACGACGTCGCACGGCCAGCCCGCCATCTCGGCGACGCCCTCGGCCCCGGTGAGCACCTTGGCGGCGTGCCCCCGCTCACTCAGTCGCCGCGTGAGCTCGGTCCCCTTGGTCGGGTCGGCGATCGCGACCGTCTCCACCCCGAGCCGGCACACCTGCTCGGCGAGAACGTCGACGCGCCCGCCCCCCGCGGCGAGACCGGCCACCCGGAACCGGCCGGGATGGTCGGTGATCAGGTCGACGGCCTGGGTGCCGATCGATCCGGTGGATCCCAGGATCACCACCTCGCGCGGCCGTTCGTGGGAGGTGTCATGAGCAAGGAACTGTTCCGCTATTCGCACCCCCCCATTGTCCCGCACCCGCCAACCGGACATCGGCCTTCGCGGAGCACGGGGCATGCCCACCACGCCCAAAATCACCCAAGGTGCGCACTCAGTTACGGTGAGTATGAGAAGCTCACGTGCTATGACCGTATCCAGCACGTCGACGCTTCTCAGCCCGATCGTCGCGGCCACGCTCATACTGACCGGCCCGCTGGCCGCGGAAGCAGCGACCGCCCACCCAACCACGCGCGATGCCCCGCGAACCGCGAGCGGGGCGGCTCTCTCCGGGGCACGGGACGCGCCCACATCCGCGGACACCGGCGGTGTGGTCCGGCAGTCCGGACCGGACGGCGCCGAGCGCCAAAGCGTGCTCGACTACTGGACCACCGAGCGCATGCGAACCGCGCGCCCGTTGAGCCCGGTGACCCGGGGGACGCCCCCCGGACCAGGGAGCCCCCGAAGGGACACGCGGGGCGCCCCGCGGAGTGTGACGGGCCACCAAAGCACCGGACAGCGGTGGACCTCCGGAGGCGCTGTCACCCGCACGACCGGCAGGGTCTTCCTCACCGTCGACGGGCGCGACCTCACCTGCTCGGCCACAGTGATCCCGGCCGAGAACCGCGACACCGTCATCACAGCCGGACACTGCCTCAAGGACGGAACCGGCTCCTGGGCCAGCAACTGGACCTTCGTCCCCGGCTACGACGATGGGGAGGCGCCCTACGGGCGCTACGTCGCCCGCGAGACGCTCGTCCCCGAGCAGTGGTCCACCGAGGCAGACGACAGCTTCGACTTCGGCATGGCCGTGCTGCACACATCGGACAGCGACGACCATGTGCAGGACCGGACGGGGGCACAGCGCATCGCGTTCGGCGAGTCCCCCGGGCAGTGGACCTACGCGTTCGGCTACCCCTCGACCGGCGGGTTCGAGGGGCGCGGACTGCGCTACTGCTCGGGCCGCCCCGAAGCCGACCAACGGGGTACCACCGCCAGCGGCATGCCCTGCGACATGACCGAAGGGTCCAGCGGCGGCCCCTGGCTCACCGACTTCGATCCCTCCAGTGGGAAGGGAACGGTCACCTCGGTGATCAGCTTCAAGTACGCCGACGACTCCTCGGTCCAGTACGGCACGCGGCTCGGGGACGAGGCCAACCGGCTGTACGAGCGGGCGACCGGGCTGTGACACCAGCGCTGGTCGCGGCGCTGCGGGACGCCGCGACCAGCGCCCAGGGGTCAGTCGCCCCCGCGCTCCGCGGCCCGCCCGCTCACCGGGGTGCCACGGCGGCCGAAGTACAGCAGACCCGACGCCAACGAGATCACCAACAGCGCGGCCATGCCGATGAGCAGGCCGTACGGACCGTACTGCGCGATCAGCGGGATCGCGAGCGCGGTGATCAGACCGCCGCCGAAGAACGGTTCCAGCGCGAGCTGCTTGTACCCGAACGCGGGATAGGCCGGGGTGCGCAGGTCCGGGTCGGCGATGCGCAGCAGGATCAGTCCGGTCGCCGTGACGCCCAGGGACTGGCCCATGTCACCGATGCCCCGCTCGAACCAGTAGTCCGGGATCATCCGCCGGGCCAGGAACACGAACGCGAGCAGCGACCACCCAACGCCGGTGACGATCAGCAGCACGAACGGGAGCCAGTTCGCGGCGATCACCTGGAGCGAGAGCGTGGCCAGGGCGGAGATGATCAGAATGTCCAGCGCGAAGCCCTGCAACCGTTCGATCATCTGCCGGTCGACCACGTCCTGCCGGTCGAAGCGGTCGATGACCAGCTGGACCACGATCCCGCCCAGCATGGCCAGCGGGAACAGCGGTACGTAGGAGAACAGCTCGATGGTGTCGATCCAGAGCCGGGCCTCCAGCCACTGGAGCGCCGACAACATCAGCTGCCCGACCAGCACCGCGATCGCGATCACACCGAAGTGCAGCGCCAGCGGCTCCACGGAGGAGGGGTGCACGGTCAGCGTCGCGGCCGCGCGCCGGTTCTCCTTCTCGACCAGCCCCATCTGCTCGGAGACCGACGGGGTGGCGCCCCTGCGCAGCTCCCTGGTTCTGCCGGTACGGACACCCCAGTTGATCAGGATGATGCCGAAGATGATGCCGGACAACAGGCCCACGGTCGCCATCCCGAGCGCGAGGTCCTGCCCCTCGGGGAACCCGGCCTCCTCGAACGTGCCACCGAGGCCCGCCGCGGTTCCGTGGCCTCCCTCGAAACCGATCTCGATCAACGCGCCGGTCAGCGGCGGCAACCCGAACACCGGGCCGAGCACCAGCACCGCGAGCAGCAGCCCCAGCACGTACTGGCCACTGGCCAGAGCGGCGCCGAACGCGATCTGTGGCCCGGCGAGCCGTCCCGCCTCACTGGGACGCGGAAGCCGGTTCCCGAGGAACAGAGCGGCGAACACCACCGAGATCAACAGGCCGGGAAGCGACTCCCAGACCTCGAGGACATCCGGGGTGAACAGCCCGGCCTCGGCGAGCCCGTCCAAACCCACCAGGGGCGCCACCCGCCCCAGCGCCTCAGGGCCAAGAATCAGCGCGATACCGCCGCCAATGATCGAGCTGGGAATGAACAGCCGCTGTGAGAGTCGCCACTTCACCCGGACGAGCTTGGCGACCAGCAGCAGCAACCCCAGCAGCAGGAGCGAAAAACCGATGGTCTCGGGGGACATCAACACCTCTCCATCGAAGTAGCGAAACGGACCGCGACCGTGCCCGCGCACACGGGTGAGGGGTTCCCAGAAGCCACCACGGCGTGTCGCTCCGGGCGCCCCGGCCCGGCGACGACGGTCATTTCACGCATCGACCTCACCCTGGCTCCGGAATTCGCACGAAAACCAAGAAAACGGCCATTTCGACACGAATTCCGCGACGAAATCCCACGAATCCCACTCCCGAAGAAGAAGCCAACCCCACGACGTGGGGATCGAGCATCACGGAATTCTTGGACGGATGCTCGGGCAGGAACACCCCTCGCCGGGCGCCCGGCACCCGAACCAACGATCCGGTGGTAAAGCGGCGGCTCCGACAACCGGAACCACGTTGACCGGACAACGCGCGACGCGGGTCCCGTAAGGCGGGTTCCCCTCGCACGACACCGTTACGCCGGAATCCCGCGCGATGTGCGCGCGGTCACGAGAGAACCACCCCCCACGTCGCGATCGTGGGATCGATTTTCTCACGACGGGTCAGACGATCCGGGGTCCCGACGCGCCTTGGCACCGGTCATCGCCATTCCAGCGCCACCGCCGAGCCCGCCGCGCCTCGGGCACCGCGTCGAACCCACCCGGAATCCCGCGAAGCGTGAATTCCACAGAAACACGTGTGACCGCGGGACATCCGGGCGCGGTGCCAGTAGGTTTCCTCCCGGCACCCACGACTTCTCGGAGGAGAGATCCCCAATGCCGATCGCCTCCCGAATCCTCGGCCTCGGCCGGCCGGCCGCGAGCCTCACGCCGGCCGGCCTCACCACGGCCGTCCTCCTCGTCGCGCTGACGGCGCCGGCCGCGGCGACCGATGTCGCCAGCGGTGTGGCCGACATGCGCGAGGACCTCGACGCTCTCCTGGACTCCCCCGAGCTCGCGGGCGCGACCTCTGGCGTCGTGGTACGCAGCCTCGACACGGGCAACCTCCTCTACGAGCGCAACGCCGACACCGCCCTGACCCCCGCGTCCAACATGAAGCTCCTCACGTCAGCGGCCGCCCTCGACGTGCTCGGGCCGGACCACACCTTCGAGACCACCGTCACGGCCGACGAGGAGCCCACGAGCGGTGTGGTCGAGGGCGACCTCTACCTGACCGGGACCGGAGACCCGAGCCTCACGAGTGACGCCTTCGACGCGCTGGCCGCCGAGGTCGCCGACAGCGGTGTGACCGAGGTGGCCGGCGACCTGTTGGCCGACGACACCTATTTCGACGCGCAACGACTGCACCCCGACTGGGAGAGCGCCGACGAGCCCTACTACTACGCGGCGCAGATCTCGGCGCTGACCGTGGCCGCCAACGACGATCTCGACACCGGGGTCGTCAATGTCACCGCGACCCCTGGCACGCACAGCGGCGCACCGGTGGACACTCGCCTGGAACCCGCCGCCGACAACCTGAGCCTCAGCAACGAAGCGCGCACCGGACCCCCCGACAGCGAAACGACCGTCGACGTCAGCCGCGATCCGGGCACCAACCAGTTCACCGCGACCGGCTCGCTGCCCGCGGGTGGTCCGGAGTACAGCACCCTGCGCACCGTTCACGAACCCACCGACCACGCCGCCCATCTCCTCGCCGACGCCCTCGAGGACAACGGTGTGAGAGTGCGCGGCGACGTCGACCGGGGCACCGCCCCCACCGGCGCCGCGGAGCTCGCCGTCGCCGAGTCGGCCGAACTGTCCGAACTGCTGGCGCCGTTCATGAAACTTTCGAACAACGGACACGCCGAGATCCTGGTGAAGACCATGGGACACGAGTCCGCCGGTGAGGGCACGTGGGCCGCGGGTCTCGCCGAGATGGCGTCGGCGCTCGAGCGGATCGGTGTCGAGCTGGACGCGCACGAGCTCAGCGACGGCTCAGGACTGGCCCGCAGCAACCAGCTGACCGCCACCACAGTGGCCAGTGTGCTGCGCACCGCCCCCGATGAGCCGTGGTTCACCTCCTGGGAACGGTCGCTACCGGTCGCCGGGGCCGAGGACCGCATGACGGGCGGCACCCTCAGTGGACGCATGCGCGGCACACCCGCCGAGGGCAACGTGCGCGCCAAGACCGGGACTCTGACCGGGGTCAGCGCGCTGTCCGGCTACGTGACCGGTGCCGGCGGCGAGGATCTGGCGTTCGCGGTGCTCAACAACGGCTTCGAGGGCGCCGCGCCACGTGGCGTCCAGGACGCCATCGCCGTCCGGCTCGCCGAGTTCTCTCGCGGTACCACCACGAGCGGCCGACCCGCCCCCATCGCTCAGCGCGCGCCGGCCAGCGGGACCGCGAGCGAACTCGAATGCAGCTGGGCCGGAACCTGCTGACCCGCCAAGACCTCACACCGGTGACCGGGCCGGGCCAGTAGGCTGGTCCCGATGAACCCGTGTGGCACCAGCACCCAACGCGTTCCCCAACGGTGGCCCCTGCTGGAGCGCGACGAGTGGACCGAGCGCGAGGCACGGCACCACGAACGGGTCGACGCGATGCTCGAGGGGCACCTGCACCGCCGCCGGCACGGGATCGCGCACCCGGTCGAGGATTTCCTGTTCACCTACTACAGCCACCGTCCCGGGCAGCTTCGCCGCTGGCACCCCGGTGTGGGGGTCGGACTGGCGCGGGGGGCTCTCCCGACCGGCCCCGGCGATTCCTGCTACACCGAGGTCCCCGGCGGTGTGGCGCTGGACGTCGACCGGTTCTTGGAGAAACGCGGCACGACCGTCGCGTTCGTGTCGTCCCTGCTGCGCGCGGTGAACGGTCGCCCCGCGCACTTGGGCTGCTTCGGGTTACACGAGTGGGCCATGGTCTACCGGCTACGTCCCGGAGAGGCGCGCCACTCCCAGGTGCCGTTGCGCCTGGGTCATGAGGGGACCGACCGGGTGGTGGAGTCGCACCGGGTCCGGTGCTCGCACTTCGACGCCTACCGGTTCTTCACCGACGAGGCCCGACCGCGCAACGAGCTGCGGCCCACCCGCGACAGCCAGGTCAACATGGACCAGCCCGGGTGCCTACACGCGAACATGGACCTGTACAAGTGGGCCTACAAGCTGGCGCCGGCCGTGCCCTCCGAACTGGTGGCGGACTGTTTCGAACTCGCCCGTGACGTCCGCGAGCTGGACATGCGCGCCTCTCCGTACGACCTCACCGAATACGGTTACACCCCTGTCAGGATCGAGACCCGCGAGGGCAAGGCGGAGTACACGGCCGCCCAACGGCGCTTCGCGGAGCGGGCGTCGGGGCTTCGCTCCCGGCTACTGCGGGTCTGCGAACTCCTCGGTGGCTGACCACGCGTCACACCCCGGCCGGGTCCGTTACGGTACCGACCATGTCCCACCCCTCGCAGAACCCCGGGCCGGCGGAGGCCGCGGACGACCCGGAGACGGTGACCGAGGCCACCCTCGACGGGTGGACCGGGGCCAGGCGGAGGAACGCCCACTCGCCTACGACGTGCCCCAGAACTGGGGGTCCAGCGCCCCACGCTGACACACGGCTTCGAGGAGAGAGACGGCGTTCGGGAGGGCTACGTGCCCACGATGACCACGACGGGCGTCGCTCCGTACGGCGACCGCGCCGCGAGAGCTGTTTCGGCCACCCGCCCAGTCCGGGCGCGATCGGCACCGCCGCCTACGGGAAGGAGACCCCGACTCGGGAGAACGCCGAGGTGACGGCCGAACTGTGGGCGGAGGGGATGTACGAAGGGGCCTCCGACATCGACGTGGGCACCCCCGAGTCGTTCTCGGCCAACGGGCTCGACGGGCACGAGGTCACCGCGGAGATCGACGCGCGGTCGCGGGAGTGCTACCCCGAGACAGCGATGGTGCGGGTGGTCTCGGTGGAGGCCCCCGGACGCTGACGACGTGTACAACCTGATCATCAACGCCGACACCTCGGGCGAGCAGGCCCCCGACACCGACTTCGACCGGGTTGTCTCGTCGCTGCGGCACAGCGACGCCGAAACCACCGACTGACCCTCCGCCGGCCCGAGCCAGGACGGTGAGGTCACCGTGCTCGGAGCACCCCACGAGCCGTTACGGTAGCGGCGATCCGGGGATCGTCCCAGGACTGCGGGGGTGGAGTCCCGCGAATCACTCCCGCCACCCAGCGCGGGCCGATATGGTAGTCGCCCGCTCGGTGTCCGGCGCCCCTCCGGATCCCCCGCCGAGCCCCGCCGAGGGCCGACGCCCCCGGTCACGAGCCGTATTCACAATTTCTGACCGGTGATTTCACCGATGCTTCCAGCCACATCGTGCGGTGCAATGGGTGGAACGGTCCGCGGGCTCGCCCGGCTCGCCCGGACGGTGCGATGGTCCCCTCCCCTCATCGCGA
This sequence comes from Halostreptopolyspora alba, assembly GCA_003725585.1. Lineage (GTDB taxonomy): Bacteria > Actinomycetota > Actinomycetes > Streptosporangiales > Streptosporangiaceae > Lipingzhangella > Lipingzhangella alba. Next base: position 36,720 of record RJMB01000036.1, read on the forward strand.
TGTCTGGACCCGCCGAGGCGGACGGCGGACCGTCTCCCCCCTGGGGCGGGGGTGTGCCCCCAGCATCCTCGCCCCGGAGGGCGAAACCAGCACCGCGTTCGGCTCAGAAGAGTACGGCCGGCACGGGCCCGCCGATCACGCTTGCTGGAAAGGAAGGACATGCAGACCTTCACCGCCTCCGACGGTACAGCGATCGCCTACCGACTGTGGGAACGCTCGTCGGACCTCCCGCTGGTGGTGCTGCACCATGGGCTCGTCTCCGACGGGCATGTCAACTGGATCGGTCCCGGTATCGTCGACGCGCTTTTGGCGTCCGGGCGGCGGGTGGCCGCCATCGACGCCCGC
>RJMB01000037.1:0-16312 GCA_003725585.1 Halostreptopolyspora alba
AGCGGCACGCGAGCTGGGTTTAGAACGTCGTGAGACAGTTCGGTCCCTATCCACCGCGCGCGTAGGAGACTTGCGGAGTTCTGTCCCTAGTACGAGAGGACCGGGACGGACGGACCTCTGGTGTGCCAGTTGTCCCGCCAGGGGCATGGCTGGTTAGCTACGTTCGGAAGGGATAACCGCTGAATGCATCTAAGTGGGAAGCCCGCTCCTAGATGAGGTCTCCCACGGGGACAACCCGGTAAGGCCCCCAGTGAGACGACTGGGTTGATAGGCCGGAGGTGGAAGCCCCGCGAGGGGTGGAGCTGACCGGTACTAATCGGCCGAGGGCTTGCCCTACCCCACAATCCGTGCGGCGTTCACCGTGGAGTTCTCAGGCTCGACACTCGAAAACGAAAATCCGGCCACATGAAGGAGCGCCCGCCGGGTACCCGGCGGGCGCTCCTTCATGTGGCTCCCCCTCTCCCCGAGTCCGGGAGGACCACCCCACACCGCGTACGCGCTGCCCGGGATACGTATCCCGGGCAGCGCGTACGGGGACCAGCCCCCTCGGGGCACGGGGCGCCTACTCCTCGTCCACTCCGTGGATCTCGGCGAGATCGTCGAGGATGCCCTCGGCACCCTGCAGACTCACCGAGGTGAACCAGATTTCGTCGCTCACATCGTGCTGCTCGCCCTCCAGCTGCTCCCACAGCGGGTTGCTCCGGAAGTCCGCGGCCACTTCCTCGCTCTCGCCGTTCCCGTCGTCCCAGACTCCGACAACGATATGGTCGGCATCGACGTCGAGAACCTCCTCCTCGCTCAGATCGACCATGATCTCGTCCTCGGCGTCAGGCGCGCCCTCGGGACGCGGCAACCCCACGTCCTGCTGCACGAGACCCGGGAATGAGGCCGAGGAGTACAGACGCACCGAGGGCTCCCCCACGAACCGGGTGATACTCAACGTCGGCGCCTCACCACCGTTGGCCTCGGTGATCGCCGAGCCCAACTCCTCGGCGCGTTCCTCGTAGGCGCCGATCCTCTGCTCGGCCAGGTCCTGCCTACCCGTGGCCTCGGCCAGTAGCCGGATGTTGTCCTTCCACGTGGCACCGGTGGTCTCGGAGAAGACGGTGGGGGCGATCTCACTGAGCTGGTCGTAGATATCCTGGTGGCGGACATCGGCGGAGACGATCAGATCCGGCTCCAGCTCGGCGATCGCGGCAAGGTCCGGCTCCTCCAGCAGCCCCACGACCTCGGCGTCACCGGCGTAGGTCCGAGCCTCGTCGCCGAGGTAGTCCGGCAGCTCCTCCCCCTCGGTGTTGACCACCCTTCCAACCACGTCCAGCTCCAGGGAGACAGCGGCGTCCACATAACTGCTGTCCAGCGCGACAACCGTCTCAGGCGGGGACTCGATCTCCGTAGTGCCACGGAAGTGTTCCACGGTGATGGGGAACTCGCCGCCCCCGGTGTCGGCGGCCTCCTCAGTGTCACCGGAACCGCAGGCGGAGACGAGCGCCAACACGCCAGCCGCTCCCACGGCCAGCAGGGGCCGGGCCAGCGGACGAGGGGGATGTACGGTGCGCAGCATTATATCCCTTTCAGTCACCGATTAGGTTAGTCTAGCCTAATATTGCTATCATGACCGTGGCCAGGAAGTCAGCGGCGCATCTGGTGAACCGACCACCGCCGTACCAACACTCGAGCAGAGAGGGGACGGGGTGACCGAAGCCGGGGCCAGTTCGCTCCGGCGCCCGAGAGGTCCGGTTTCGCTGTTGGGCCGACGGCGCCGCGCGGCCGGGCTGCTGCTCCTGATCGCCCTGCTGTCCGCCGCCGCGACCCTCAGCATCTCGGTCGGCGCCCGCGCGATCCCGCCACCGGAGGCGTGGCGGGTGCTGTTCTCCCCCGATGGTGGGGAGGCGAGCGTGATCGTGAGGGAACTGCGCCTACCCCGCACTCTCCTCGGCGCGTTGGTCGGTCTCGCGTTGGGTGTGGCCGGCGTGCTCATGCAGAGCCACACCCGAAACCCCATCGCCGACCCCTCCCTGCTCGGCGTATCCCAGGGAGCGGCGTGCGCCGTGGTGGTGAGCGTCTTCACGTTGGGGGTCACCACCCTGTCCGGCTACGTCTGGTTCGCCATCGCGGGCGCGCTGCTGTCCAGCATCGTGGTGTTCGCGCTGGCCTCCGGCGGATCCCGCGGGCCAACCCCGGTCACCCTGGTGCTCGCCGGTGCCGCCATGACCGCGCTTCTGACGGGGATCATCTCCGGGATCGTGCTGCTGGACGAGCGCAGCCTCGAGGTTTTCCGATTTTGGCGGATCGGCTCGCTGGCCGGACGCCCCACCGACGTGCTCTGGCAGGTCCTGCCCTTCCTCCTCGCCGGCGGGGTGCTGGCCGTGGCCAACGCCCCCGGCATGAACATCCTGGCGCTGGGCGACGATGTGGCGACCGCGCTCGGGCAACGCATCCGCCGGGTCCGGGCCACCGGGGTGCTGGCCATCGCCCTGCTCACCGGCGCGGCCGTCGCCGCGGCCGGGCCCATCGGCTTCGTCGGCCTGATGACCCCGCACCTCGCCCGCGCCATCATCGGACCCGACCACCGGTGGATCGTTCCCTACGCCGCGCTGCTCGGGGCGGCCATCGTGCTGTTCGCCGACGTGGTGGGTCGGGTGTTCGCCGGCAGTGGCGAGGTCGAGGTCGGCGTGGTCCTCGCCATGGTCGGGGCGCCGGTCTTCGTCGCGCTCATCCGAAGCCGGAGGCTGGTGTCCCTGTGACCGACTCCCCCGCCCGGCCGCGCCCGGCCGCACCGAAGCGTCGCCGCTCCCTGCGTCTGGGGCCGCTCACGCTGCTGTGGCGAACCCGGCCGCTGCTGGTCGCTCTCTGCGTGTTCGCGGTTCTGGTCGTCGCGTTCGTCCGAGCCCTGCTCAGTTTCGACGACTACCCAATGGGATCCGCCGATGTGGTGCGGACCCTCGTGGGGGGCGGTGACAGCGGCGAGACCTTCGTCCTTTTCACCCTACGCATGCCGCGCGCGCTGACCGCGGCCCTGGTGGGGGCGGCGCTCGGCCTGGCCGGCGCGATCATGCAGTCCCTCACGCGTAACCCGTTGGCCAGCCCCGACACCCTCGGTGTCACGTGGGGGGCGTCGGTGGGCGCCATCGCCGTCATCATTCTGGGGGGCAGCACCGGTCAGGTGAGCGGGCTGGTATCGCGGCTCGGTGTCCCGGTGGGGGCACTCGTCGGCGGGGTGCTCGTATCGATGGTGGTGTTCGGGCTGGCGTGGAGCTCGGGGCTGGAGTCCACCCGCCTGCTGCTGGTGGGCGTCGCCGCCTCCCTCTTCTGCTCCAACCTGGTGTACTGGGCCATGTCCTGGACCCAGGTGCAGGAGGCCAGCCGCGCCCAAACCTGGCTGACCGGAAGCATGCACGCCGCTGACTGGGACCGCGTCGGGCCCGCCGCCCTCGCTCTGGCGGTGCTGCTGCCGTTGTCCCTGGCCGCGGCGCACGCGCTTCGGGCGCTGACCCTGGGGGACGACAGTGCCCGCGGGCTCGGGGTTCGGGTGGAGCGCGCACGGCTGCTGCTCCTGCTCATCGCCACCCTTCTGGCCTGTGTGGCGGTGTCGGCCGCGGGGCCGATCACCTTCGTCGCGCTGGCCGCTCCACAGATCGCGCTGCGGTTGTGCAAGCTCGCCCAGCCACCACTGGTGACCTCGGCGTTGCTGGGATCGGCCCTGACACTGGCCGCCGACCAGATCGCGGCGGGGCTGTTCACGGTCTCGCTGCCCGTGGGGGTGTTCACCGCGGTGCTGGGCGCCCCCTACCTGATGTACCTGATCGTCCGCCGACACCGGGAGCACCACCTTTGACCGAGACCGACCACCCGGCCCGGCTACTGGCCGAGAGCGTGACCCTCGGCTACGGCGACGTCCCCGTCAGCCAGGACCTCGACTTCGCCGTGGCGGACCGTGCCGTCACCGCGATCATCGGCCCCAACGGATGCGGCAAGTCCACCCTGCTGCGCGCGCTGGGGCGGCTGCTGCGGCCCAACGCCGGGCAGGTGACCCTGGACGGCCGTCGGATCACCGCCATACCGCCGCGCCAGGTGGCCCGCACGATGGCGGTGCTCCCGCAGTCCCCACAAGCACCGCCGGGGCTGACCGTGGCCGACCTGGTCGCCCGCGGCCGGCACCCCTACCAGAGCTGGTACCGGCAGTGGTCCTCCACCGACGCCGAACACGTGGACGGCGTGCTGGAACTGACCGGGCTGCTGGAGCAGGCCGAACGGCCCCTGGAGCGACTGTCCGGCGGGCAGCGGCAGCGCGCCTGGATCGCGATGGCGCTCGCCCAGCAGACCGACCTGCTCCTACTGGACGAGCCAACGACCTTCCTGGATCTCACCCACCAGATCGAGGTCCTCGACCTCGTCCGCGCCCTGAACCGCGACCACGAGCGCACCGTGGTGATGGTGCTGCACGACCTCAACCTCGCGGCCCGCTACGCCCACCGGCTCGTGGCTATGCGCGACGGGGCGGTGGTCAGTTCGGGCGCGCCGGACGAGGTGCTGACGCCGGACTCGCTGGCCCGGGTCTTCGGGTTGGAGTGCACGGTCATCCCGGACCCGGTGTCGGGCACTCCACTGGTGGTGCCCATCGGGGTGGCCGACCGCTCCCCGAGCCGCTGATTGGTGGGTCCTCAGCCCGGCAGGTCGCGGATCCGATGTTCCCCGTCTCGGGATCGCCGGCCTCCGGGGAGACCCTCTGTTCCATCTCCGCGAGGTTCCACACCCGTGCCCGGCCACTGTCGTCCAGTTCCCGCTCGACGGCGACCAGTGCCCCGCCCTCCGCGGTGAACGTCACTGGGAGCGGCGCCGACGAGGATCTCGACGGCGCGCACGCCCTCACGCGTACCCGCCCCCGGCCGTGGTCTTGGGGCGGACGCGTGCGGCGGGTCCCCAACGACGGGGAACCCGCCGCCGGGTTCGTCAGCCGCGCCGACTCATGACCCACTGGGTGGTGGCCAGGCCGGCGAGGCACCAGAGGCCGAGAACCGCGAACGGGAGACCGGACACCCCCTCGGCCGGGACGGCGAGCGTGTCCCGAATGGCCTGGGCCATGTAGGTCAGCGGGAGCACGTCGTGCAGGGAGGCGAGCCACTCCGGGAGCCGTTCCTCGGGGAAGTTGATCGGTGAGAACATCAACGCGAAGAAGAGCACCAGGTTGGTGGTCATCTGCGCCGCCATCGGCGGAACGAGGTAGGCGATTGCGTAACCGATGGAGACACAGGTCAACGCGACGAGCAGCACGGCGGGCAGCGCCAGGGGGCTGACCCTCAGCTCCAGGTCGAAGCGCAGCGTGGCGGCGAGCATCCCCGCCGCGAGCCCGGGCAGCGCGACGAGCACCCACGTCGTGGCGTCGGCGACGAGCGTGGCGCTGCGCGGCACGGGCAGCGACCGCTGGAAGTCGAAGATCCCCTGCGTCTTCTGCTGCGACACCATGCTCGGTGCGAACGCCATGCACACCGCGATCAGCGCGATGGCCATGGCACCGGTGGAAAGGTACTGGGCCGCGACCGGGTCCTCGTCAACACCGGGGATGAGGAACGCGAACCCCACCACGATCCCGACCGAGAGCACAATCTGGATCAGCACCATGAGTGGGACCACGAACCGCAGCCGCAGCAGCGCCCACCGGAACAGCAGGGCGTAGCTACGCAGCCACCACGCCACTCCCCCTCGGGTCGTTGGCTCCGTCACCGTTCCCGTTCTCGCCGGTGCTTGCGATGAGGCCGACATAGACGTCCTCCAGACTGGTCGGGGTGATCGAGAATTCGTCAATGGTTCCGGCTTCGCGCAACCGCAGCGCCCAGGCGAGGGCCTCGGGGGCGGTGGCCCCGGTGATCGGCATCAGGTACCGGCGGCCCGTACGCTGCGTGGGTCCCGCCGTGGGGATCTTCGGCGCGATCGAGGCCGCGTCGGAGGCGAGCAGCTCCAGACGGAGCTCTCCCACGGCCCGCTCTCGCAGCTCGGCCGGTGTCCCCTTGGCCACGATCCGGCCCCGATCCATGATGGCGAGCCGGTCGACGCTGCGTTCGGCCTCGGCCACGTTGTGGGTCACCAGGAGAACGGCGTAGCCGGCCTCGGCCAGGACCCGCACCTGCCCCCAGAGCAGCCGCCGGCGTACCGGGTCGACATCGTTGGTGGGCTCGTCGAGCATCACGACGTGTCCGGGCCGCACAGCGGCCATCGCGAACGCGGCCAGCCGACGCACCCCACCTGAGAGCCGCTCCCCAATAGTGTCGGCCCACTCCTCGATCCCCAGTTCAGCGAGGAGTTCCGAGGTGCGTTCACGCGCTCGCGCGCGCGGGGCGCCCCGGATCCGTCCGATCGTCTCCACGGCCTGCCGGGGGGTGACGCCGTCGAGCGGCGCGTGGGCCTGCGGCATCAGCGCGCAGGATCGGCGCGCTTGGGCGGGGTTGGCGACCAGGTCGTGCCCGTCCAGCGTGATCTCGCCCGCCGTGGGCCGCAGCAGCCCCACGACCTGGTTGATCAGTGTCGTCTTGCCCGCTCCGTTGTGCCCGAGGAGCCCCAGGACCTGTCCCGGGCGCACCTGCAGCGAGATCCCGTCGTTCGCGGGCTCACCGGGTTTGTACTCCTTGCGGAGCTGATGGATCCACAGCACGGACACCTCCGAATACTGGTTAGAATCTGAATACCAATCAGTATTCGGATACCTTGGAGGATGTCAAATGGGAAACGGACGGAGGTCGTCGTGGCGGAACGGCTCACGCGGGAACAGCAGCGCATGCGCAACCGGGAGAAGCTCCTCGCGGCCGCCGAGCGGCTGTTCGCGGATCGCGGCATCACGGGCGCGTCCATGGAGGAGGTCGCGGCCGAGGCCGGGCTGACCAAGGGCGCCGTCTACTCCAACTTCGCCAACAAGGAGGAGTTGGTGATGCAGGTGCTGTGGCAACAGGCGGCCACGTGGCAGAACGCGGAGGCCCAAAAGCTCTTCGCCTCGGGCCGCCCTCCGGAACAGATGGTGGACGACTACGGCACCCTGTGGGCGGCGACCGTGCGCGGCGAGGAACACACGGCCTACAGCAGGGTCGCGCTGGAGTACATCGCCCACGCGCTGCGTGAGCCGCGGTTGCGCGCCGAACTGTCGGCATTCATCTTCCCACCGAAGGAGCGCGGCGCCGGCCACGCGTTCCAACGGCCGGGCAGCGAGTTCGCCAAACTGGATTCGGACCAGGTGCAGACGCTCGTCACGGCGCTGAGCATCGGGCTCGGGGCGCTCACCCTCATCGACCGGGAACGCTGCCCTCCGGAGTTGTTCGGGATCGCGCTGCGCCTGATGGCCGGGATGCCCGTGGACCCCAACCAGATCCCCGCATCCGAGACCTCAGAGTCACGGGTGGAGACAGCGAGGGGGGACACGGAGCGGTGAACAGCGGTGGGGTACCGAGACCCCCGGCTCGTCTCACCACCGTTCGCCGTCGTCGTGGAGGCCGGGCTCCGGCGACTCCGAGGAGTCCCGCCCCGGGTGCCGGCACCGGATGTTCGGCCGCCCCGGACACCCGCTCCCACCGGGACCAGGTGTCCATACGCTGGCGGTAGATGTCGAGGGCGGCGTCGAAGACGGCGCTACCGAATAGCGGCCGCAACGGCGGGTCGCCACTGTCGACCAGTCGCAGCACGACCTCGGCCGCCAGCCTCGGTGCCGGACCACCGCCGTTCCAGCTCGGCGCATTACGCCGAGAACCTGGTGGCCATGGCGCTGAACGGGGTGCGCCATGCGGGCGACACCGAATAGCCCACCCCCGACGGGCCGCGCCACGGTCAGCGCCCGAACGCGCCGCTCCGCCCTCACCCCGTGTGCCGAACGCCTCGCGACGACGCGGTCAGCGGTCGGGGGTCGCCACCGGCGGCGGGTTGAGCCGTGCGAAGCCCTCCTGGTGCTGGTAGGGATAGTAGGGGTAGGACGCCGTCTGGAAGCTCGCGGCATCGAGGGCGGCGAGCTGTTCCGTGGTGAGGCTCCAGCCGACCGCGCCGAGGTTCTCGCGGAGTTGATCCTCGTCCCGCGCGCCGATGATGACCGAGGAGACCGTCGGCCGGCGCAGTAGCCAGTTGATGGCGATCTGCGGGATGGTCCTTCCGGTCTCCCCCGCGATCCGGTCGAGGGTGTCGACCACCCGGTAGAGCCGCTCCTCGTTCACGGGTGGGGCGGAGTCAGCGGTCTGGTGCAGTCGGCTGCGCTCCGGCAGTGGCTGGTCGCGGCGAACCTTTCCGGTGAGCCGGCCCCAGCCAAGCGGGCTCCACACCATCGCCCCAACACCCTGGTCGAGCCCCAGGGGCATCAGCTCCCACTCGTACTCCCGGCCGATCAGCGAATAGTAAACCTGGTGCGCGACGTAACGCGGGTGACCGTAGCGCTCCGCGACCGCGAGAGACTTCATGAGCTGCCAGCCGGCGAAGTTGGAGACGCCGGTGTAGCGGACCTTCCCGGCGCGCACAAGCTCGTCGAGGGTCGACAGCACCTCCTCGACGGGGGTGGCGGCGTCGAAAGCGTGCAGCTGGAACAGGTCGATGTGATCGGTACCGAGCCGGCGTAACGCTGCCTCGCACGCGGCGATGAGACGCGGACGCGAGGAACCGGCGTCATTGGGCCCGTCGCCGAGGGGCAGGCTGGTCTTCGTCGAGAGGATGACCTGGTCGCGACGCCCCTTGACCGCCGCACCGAGGACCTCTTCCGATGCTCCGTCGGAGTAGACGTCGGCCGTGTCGAACATCGTGACACCGGCATCGAGGCAGATGTCCACCAAGCGGCGAGCCGCGCTCGCGTCCGTGTCTCCCCATGCGCCGAACAGCGGACCTCGTCCGCCGAAGGTGCCCGCTCCGAAGCTCAACGCGGGCACCTTGATCCCGGACCGCCCCAGATTTCTGTACTCCATCATCGTTCCCTTCCGCCCAAACTAATGGGACTATAGTTCCTTTAATGCCCGCCTAAACTAGCAGGAGATCCGAACTAACGAAACTGGAGTCCCGTTATGGGGTCCGTGAGGACGCAACCAGGCTCGGTGCGCCCCGGTGGGCGCACCGCACGGGTGCGCGCCGCCGTGCTGCGCGCGGCCGGCGACGCGCTGGTCGAGAACGGGGTCCACGGTCTCGACCTCGCCGACGTCGCCTTCCGCGCGGGGGTGGGCAAGACGACCGTCTATCGCCGCTGGAGCAGCGTTCCCGGTCTCGTGGCCGACCTGCTGGACGACATGGCCGAGCAGTCCCTTCCGCGCAGTGACACCGGCTCGCTGCTCGGTGATCTGACCGCCAACGCGCGCCTGGTCCGGACAACCCTGGCCGACCCGCGCCAAGGCGTCCTGTTCAAGGCCGTTATCGCCGCCGCCACCTGCGACGCGCGCACGGCCGAGGCCCTGAACCGCTTCTACACCACACGCGTCAACGAATGGGCGCCCTGCGTGGAAGCGGCCGCCCGCCGAGGCGAGGTCCCCCCGGACACCGACCCTCACGAAGTGATCCGCGCCGTTTCCGCCCCGCTCTACTACCGGCTACTGGCCAGCGGTGACCCGCTCGACGAGGCCGCCGCGGACCGTGCCGCCGCGGCGGCCGCCATCGCCGCACGGGAGGGGGCCTACGCACGAACGGAGCGATGAGTGGTCACCGACGCCACCGCCGCGAGTGGGGCGGGAGAAGCGCCCTCCGGGACGGGCTAATCGCCCGGTCCCCGGCAAGCGCACGCGGCTCTCCAGCCTCCTCACACGGAGCCCGGTATTCACGAAACACACCCGACCACCCGGGCCGGCCGGACGCGAACCGCGTCGGTCGGGCTGTTGGGGCTCCCGGTGGTGGCGGCTGGCGGCGACCCTGAGGTCAACAGGCCACCGCCAGCCGGGTTCGCGGGCGGTCAGGCCAGTTCGCGGGCGAACAGCCCCTGGGGAGCCTTGGGATGGAACCACGTCGACTTCGGCGGCATCACGCTGCCCGCGTCCGAGACCGCCATGACCTGCGCGACACTGGGTGGATACGGCAGGAACCCGACGGTGCCCCGCGCGGAGCACCAGTCGGCCAGGGCCGCGCTGTCGTGGGTGCCGGGTGAGGGCGCCCCTCCGCTCTCGCTGAAGAGCGGGATGATGACGCCCTCGTCCAGCCGTACGCAGGCGAGTGAGGCACGTACTCCGCTGGCGCCCGGCTCACCGAGCCACAGCCGGTACCATCTCCCGTCCGCGAACACCGCCGCCGTGTCCGGCACGGGGTAGGACGCCTCCTCGGCCGAGCACTCCTCGATCCCCGCGGCACCGGGCGCCGTGCCCAACGCCGTGACGAGCTTCTCGGCCGACCAGCCGGGCGGCCAGGCGACACAACGGGGGTAGCCGAAGATGCGCATCTCGTCACTGGGGAACAGCGCGGCGAGGGTGAACGCGGCCGGACCGTCGGGGTCGAGCCCGCTGTGACGCGTGGCGTAGCGGTCCGCCGACGCCATCCGGTGGTGCCCGTCGGCGATGTAGAGCGCGCCGACCGAGTCCAGCTCCTCGGCCACCGCCCGCAGGAGAGCGTCGTCCTGGACCACCCAGACCCGGTGGGTGTGGGCCTCCTCCGGCAGGTACACATCGGGGGTACCGGCCGTCACGCCGGCGAGCATCTCACGCAACCCGTGGCGCGGGGTGTGGGTCAGCATCACCGGTGTGCGCTCGAGCCGCGCGGTCTCGGTGTAGTCGACCAACTGCCGCACCCGTTCGGGATCGGTGGCCTCGTGCGCACGGATCCGGCCGGCTCGGTAGTCGGTGACGGAGACCTCGGCCACCACCCCGGTCTGTTGGTGCTCGCCCGATCGCACCTGGTAGACCACCACGGCCGGGAAGGGTGGCCGGCGCAACGCGCCCTCGCTCAGCAACCGGCGCGCCTCGGCCGCGTCGAACGCGCTCCCCTCGTTCTGGTGACCGGCCACCAGCAGGCGCGGAGGACGCACGGTGACGCCCGCACCGAGTGCGTGGGTGGCTCGCGCGCTCGCCGTGCTCATGAGGCCCCGTCCGGGTTCAGCGCCGCGACCTCGGACTCGTGGTTCACGCAGTGAAGCACACTGCCCGCCTCGAACGCGTCGATGATCTCCACCACACCGTCGGCCACCGCCTGCTGGGCCTGCTCGGTGGAGGCACCGATGTGGTGCGTGCCGTAGGTGTTCGGGTGCCGGGCCAACGGGCTGTCGAAGGTGCCGGTGCCGGTGGCGGGTTCACCACTGAACACGTCCAGCCCGGCGCGCACGTCCTTGGCCGCCATCGCCTCGAGGAGCGCGTCCTCGTCGAGCACGTCCCCGCGCGATGTGTTCAGCACGATCGCGCCCGGCTGTAGGGCGTCGAGCAGGTCGCGCCCCACCAGGCCACGCGTGCGCGAGTTCGCCGGGACATGGATGGAGAGGACGTCGCAGGTGGCGGCCAGGGTCCGCGGGCTGTCGACGAACGTGACCCCGATCCGGCGGGCGCGCTCCAGGGTGTCCTCGTCCCGGCCCTCCTTGGCGACGGTGTACACGTCGGTGCCCAGCGCGGCGACACGCTCGGCGAACGCGAGGCCGATCTGCCCCAGTCCCAGGACACCGACCCTGCGTCCCATGATCCCGCGCGCCTGGCCGTACTCCTTCTTGTTCCATTGGCCCTGGCGCAGCTCAGCGACGTTGTCCGGGATCCTGCGGTCGATCGCGAGGAGGAGCCCCAGCGTCAGCTCGGCCACGGCCGCGGCGTTGCGACCGGGCACGTTGCACACGTGGACGCCGCGCAGCCGGGCAGCGTGACAGTCGATGGTGTTCGTCCCGCTCCCCGCGCGGATCACGAGCCGCAACGAATCCGCTGCCTCGAACGCGTCCGCGGTGACCTTGGTACTGCGCACGATCACCGCGTCGAACCCGGTCAACACGCCGGGGAGCTGGTCGGACGTCGTCGTCGGCTCGTAGTGGCACTCATGGCCGCGCCGGGCGAGTGCTTCTCGGGACTCCTGCGGAAACGTGTCAGCGACGAGGATTCGCATCGGGCCGCTCCCTTGACGAGGGCGTTACTCGCGACGGTGTGGCACATCGTCACACCCAGTGTGCAATAGATGTTCCGCATTACACATCGCGTTGTGTATTACGCAATGCTCGCAATGACGTGGAGCACCACGCAACCCCCGAAACACCCCAGATTCGTCCGAGTGGCTAAGACAGATCCGCCAGGGCGTCCTCGATGCCGCGATGGAAGGTCGGGTAGGCGAGGATCATCCCGCGCAGTCGCGCCACCGGCACCTCGGCGTGGACGGCCACCGCGAGCGCCCCGAGCACCTCACCTCCCGAGGGAGCGACGACCGTGGCGCCGACGAGGACACCGCGTTCGGCATCGGCCACGAGCGTGATCACCCCGTCGTTTCCGGCCTTGTGGATCCACCCGCGCGCCGTCGCCGGGATCTCGGCCCGGCCCGTCCGGACCGCCAACCCGCGTTCCCGTGCCCGGGCCTCGGTGAGGCCGACCTCGGCGATCTCGGGGTCGGTGAAGGTCACGGCCGGCTCGGCGCGATAGTCGGCGGGGTCGCCGCCCTCCCCGAGAATGTCGGCCGCGGCGATGGCCGCCTGGTACACCGACGTGTGGGTGAACGCTCCCCTGCCGGTGACGTCGCCGACGGCCCACACCCCGTCAGCGGCGCGCATGCGCCCGTCCACCTCGACGGTGCGGGCGCTCTCGTCGAGCCCGACAGCGCCCACCCCGAGCGTCGCGAGGTCACTGCGCCGTCCGGTGGCCACGAGCAGGCACTCCGCCGACAACGTCGTTCCGGAACTGAGCTCCACCGAGAACTGGCCGTCCAGATACCGGACCCGGCGGGCACTGGTTCCGGTGTGCACCGAGATCCCCTCGTTCTCGAACACCGCGGTGATGCGCTCGGAGGCGGCGGGTTCGCCGTGCCGCAGCAGCCGCGGCCCCGCCTCGACGAGTGCGGTGTCGGCACCGAAACGCGCGAACACCTGGGACAGCTCCAGCCCGACCGGCCCACCACCGAGCACGATCAGCGAATGGGGAACCGCGCGCGTCCGCACCGCGTCCCGGTTGGTCCAGAACGGGGTCCCCTCCAGCCCGTCGATCGGGGGAATGGCCGGCTCGGTTCCCGGGTTGAGCACGATCCCGCGGCGCGCCCACAGGACACGGTCGTCCACGCCGGGCGGCGTGGCCACGGTCACCTCCCCCGGACCGGTGATCCGGCCGATACCGCGAACGAAGTGGCCCCCGGAGTCCTCGAACCGCCGCACCGCGTCCCGGTCGTCCCAGTCGGTGGTGGCCTCGTCGCGGATCCGGTCGGCGATGCGGGTCCAGTCGGGGTGCGCCTCGGCCGTGCCCGCGAGCCGGGGGACCCGCCGGGCCTCGGCGAGCGCGTCGGCGCCACGGACCATCATCTTGGTCGGTACACACGCGTAGTAGGGGCACTCGCCGCCGACCAGGCGCCCCTCGACACCCGCGACACGCACTCCGGCCCCGGCGAGGCGCGTCGCGACGGCCTCACCGCCCGGTCCCATCCCGATCACCACCACGTCGACATCGTCGGACGGCATCTGGCATCCTCCCGCCTTGTTGGGTTCGGCCACACGGCCACCGGACCTCGCGGGGTGCACTATCCGCGCTCGACCGGGCGAACCCAGGTCAGAGCCTCTGATAGCCGGCGATGGGTCAGCCGAGGAACACTCACCCACGCCGCGCCGGCGTTCCGGGGAGAATGAGGGGAGACCGGACAGCGAGGCGAGGAGGTGCGAGGTGACCGGAGAAGCGGCCGACGTGGACAGTGTGGCCTTCTACTGGCGCCCGGGCTGCCCGTTCTGCTTCGCGCTGCGCAGGAAACTGCGTAAGGAGCGGGTACCGCTGCGTGAGGTCAACATCTGGACCGACGAGTCCGCCGCGGCCCGGGTCCGCGCGATCACCGGCGGCGACGAGACCGTCCCCACCGTCGTCGTGGGCCCACGGGCGATGGTGAACCCCAGCGCCGCCGAGGTCATCGACGCCGCCCGCGCCCACGCCCCACACCTGCTCCAGCCGCGCGACCACTCGGCCGACGCCCCGCGTGGCCCGCGCGGCTGGCTCGCCCGGCTGCGTGCCGGCCGCTGAACCGACACCCCGGGACGGGTCGGGCCGCACCCGACCTCCGGACACTGGTGGCCGCCGGGGACGGCGTCACCATCCCCGCCGGTCACTCCCGCGCCGGGAGATCCAGCAGCGCCCGCGCAACCTCGGCGAGGTCGCCGCCTTCGACGTCGGCGGGCGCGAAGATGTCAGCGTAGTGCCCTTCCCGCCGGCTGGCCCAGCCGGTGGTGAGGCCGACCCGTTTGGCGCCGTGGCAGTCGAAGGCGTGCACCGCGACCAGGGCCACGGATTCGGCGGGTTGGGCCAGCCGTTCCAGGGCGTACTCGTAGACGCGGGCGTGCGGTTTCCAGCCGCGCGCCTCGGCCGCGCTCATCACCCCGTCGATGTGGCGGTCGAGCCCGCTGCGTTCCAGGAATGCGGTGGTGGTGTCGGTTGCGCCGTTGGTCAGGCAGACCATCGAGATCCCACCGCTGGCCAGCGACCGCATGGCGGGCGCGGCGTCGGGCTGCGCGTCCAGATGACCGAAACCCGCCAGCACGTGCGCCACCGCGTCGTCGCCGATGTCGCCGGCCACGGCGCGCAACGCGGCCGCGGCCACCCGTGGGAAGGGCTCGTAGTCGCCCGTGAGGGCCAACGCCTCGCCGTCGCGAATCATCCGGTCGTAGAAACGCTCCAGCAGGCCGGGATCCATCCCCGCCTCGGAGAGGCGCGGCCGCAGGTTCTCCAGCGACATCAGCGTCTCCACCACGTCGAATACGACGGTTCGCGGGCGGGTGGGCATGGGACCTCCCAGGGTGGATCCGACGCTGGGCCGCGATTTTACCTCGTGCCCGTTTCTCACGCTCCGGCGGGCGAAGTGTCAGCGTCCGAACGGATCCGGCCCCCCGGAAAAGGGCGGGGCGCCGTCGGCTACCGGGGCCGGACGCCGGGGATCCGGTATCGTTCTCATCCCGGACGAGCGCGAACGGGCGCGGTTCGCCCGGACGAGTCGAGTCGCGCGACTCCCCCCGCCAAGAGTCCGAGCCAGGGAGATGGACATGCGATCCGAGCCGGTCAGCGCCGAGCGCCCCCTCTCCGCCACTCCACCGAAGTGGCGGGGGGTGACCGCGCGTGTCCTCATGTGGTGCGCGGCCGCCAGCGCGGTCGTCGCGGCGGCCACGGGTCTGCCCGGGCTTGCCGCGGTCGGCCCCGACAACCTCATGGCCGAGACCTGGCGGTGGTACGGCTTCCTCGTCTTCGCGGCGCTCTTCGCGCTACTGGCCCACCGCCCGCTGAGCTACCGCTGGGTGTGGGAGATCGTCATCGCCAACAAGCTGCTCCTCACGGTGACGGCCACCGGGTTCGCGTCCGGTGTCCTCGGCCCCGAAGGGGAGGTCACCGGGGCGGTTGACGCCGCCGTGGCGGACGGCGTGCTGGTGGTCGTCGCCGTCGTCGCCTACGTGCTGTGTCGGGGATGGCGGGCCGGCCCCCCCGCGAGCGCACCGGGGTGACCGGGTTCGGCCGCGCCGTTCCGTTGACGGTCCCCTCCGGTGGAATCGAGCCACTCCGTTGGTCCGGACGCGCGCGGAGCGGGGAGGACGCGGGGCGCGCGTGGGCGCGTGCCCGATCCGGGGAGGGGCGGCCTCCCTCCCGGGCGAGAACGCGGAGATCGCTGAATGGTGGCCCGGCGCATACCCTCGACCGGTGAACCGTGGCAGGTTCGCGGCGGTTCGCCACGGACCCGAGAATTGCCGCGCCGCCTCTCCGGGCCCACGGGACTCCCGTGCGGCCATTACCCCCCTTCTGGTGAGGAGTCCCACGAATTGACCGGCGACAGCGCCTCCCCACAGCCCGACATCCCCACCGACCGCCCCACCGCGGCGCGGGTGTACGGCTACAGCCTGGGCAGCAAGGACACCTACGAGGTGGACCGCGAGGCCGCTCGAGAAGGACTCAAGAGGTTCCCCGAGATTCTGGACATCGCGCGGCAGAACCGGATGTACCTCTACCGGGCGGTGCGCTACCTGGCCGCCGAGGCCGGGATCACCCAGTTTCTGGACCTGGGCTCCGGGCTTCCCACGGACAACAACGTGCACCAGGTCGCCCAGTCCTTCCAACCCGACGCGCGCGTGGTCTACGTCGACATCGACCCCGTCGTGCTGGTCCACGGCCACGCCCTGCTCGCGGACAACCCCAACACCACGGTCATCACCGCCGACATGACCCAGCCCGAGCAGATCCTGAACCACCCCGACACCCAACGG
>RJMB01000037.1:16322-36811 GCA_003725585.1 Halostreptopolyspora alba
TTCTCCATCCCGCACTGCATCCCCGACGACGAGGCCGCCAGGCTCACCGTCCAACGCCCCATGGAACGTGTACCGTCCGGCAGCTACCTGGCGATCTCACACCTGATGGCCGAGAGCCTCGCGACGGCCGAGGAGCTGAACGCGACCGCCGGCGGTCAGGGGCTGGAGATGAAGGTCCGCACCCCCGACGCCCTCGACGCGTGGCTGCGAGATCTGGAACCGGTCGATCCAGGGCTCGGTGACATCGTCAACTGGCGCCCCGACTCCGACCAACCCCCGCTGCCGCCCACCCCGGAGGAGCTCAAACCCTTCGAGGGGGCGTCCCACCTGAGCAAGAGCTTCTTCGAGTACGGCGGGGTGCTGCGGAAACCCTGAGGGGGAGGATCCCCGTGGCGCGACGTCCCCGCGGCGCGTTCGGCCGGGTCTCGGAGTTCGGCTACACCGTGGCCACACACGAGGCACGCCACCGAATCGGCTTCCACCACGACCAGTTCTCGGGCATCACCGTGATCACGATCGACGGCTCCGTCGTGGTCGCGACGCGGCCACCGATACGCGCGACGTTCCGGCTCACACGACGGTTCCGGTTCGACCTCGGGGAGTCGGGGCACCGGGTGGTCATCGAGGCGCGGCGCGGGCTCCTCCTCGCCTGGCTGCGGCCCCTGGTCTACCGGATCTTCATCGACGACCGGTACGTAACCTCGATCGAGCGGTGATCTCCCACGACGCCGCCACGCGGGAGCCGGCCGGCGTGACCGGTCCGGCCGGCCCGCCGCCCACCGCTCCCAGACACACCGGCGCATGTGTCTGATCCACATATGGCGCGGTCAAGAGTGTGCACGCTTCCGTTGTTGACAGTGGTGCAGGTCACTAGCGTCTTTGCGTGTGAGAGCCCGAGCGACGAGTGACCCGCACCCCCGGGCGACCCCCGAGAGAACCGCCGGCGCCCCGGTCAGGGCCCGGCGGCGCTGCCCTCACGCGGGGCTCCCACTCGCACGGACATCCCCTGACCGCGGCCCCTCCCGCGGCGCCCAACGAGAGGTCCCGTATGCGACAACGACCATCCGACCTACTGATATACGCCCTGCTGCTGCTCGTCACGACCGCGACTGTCGGGATGCTGCTCGCGGACTGGCGGCTCGTGCTGTACCCGACCCTGCTGGCCGCGGGCGTGCTGGTCGCGCTGTCCCGGCCGGCCCGCGACCGCCGGATCGCGGTCGCGCTTCCGGCGGGTGTCTCCGTTCTGCTGCTGGCCTGCTACGGCGCCCTCGACGCGATGTCGGTCAGCGACCCGCGGGCCACCGGTCTGGTGTTCGGGTTCGCGCCGACCACCGCGCTGTACCTGTTCGGGATCGCCCCGGTGCTCCTGCTCGTGGGGCTGGCGTACGCCCTCACGTTCTCCACGGACGACACCGAAGGGACGGTGGAGTGACGATGCTGGACACCAGTCCCACGATCGTCGTCGTGGTGGCGCTCTACCTGCTCGCGACCATCGGCATCGGTGTGTGGGCCACCCGGCGCACCAAGACCACGTCGGACTTCCTGGTCGCGGGCCGCAACCTCGGCATGTTCGTGATGTCGATCGCCGTCTTCGCGTCCATCCAGAGCGGGTTCGGTGTCCTCGGCGGCACCGGAATGGCCTTCACCGACGGCCTCGTCTTCGTCAGCGGGATCGGGCTCGCCGCGGTTCTCGGTTTCGGCCTGGCGTGGTTCCTCGTCGGCAAGCGGCTCTGGCGCATGGGCAACGAAGAAGAGGTGTACACCCTCGGCGACGTCGTTGAGCGGCGCTACCGCAGCCCCGCGGCCCGGGGGTGGATCGCGGTCGCCGTCGCCCTCGGCGTGATCGGCTACCTCGGTACCCAGGTGCAGGCGATGGGCGTCGTCATGGCCAGCATCTTCGGGATCTCCCCCACCAGCGGCGCACTGATCGGCCTGGGGATCCTCGCGGTGTACGCCATCGGCGGCGGGACCATCGCCGCCGTGTACACCGACGTGTTCCAGGGCGTGCTGCTCGTCGTCGTCTCGGTGGTCACGTTCTTCGTCGCGGTGAGCGCCGTCGGCGGGATGGCCGACATCACCACCACCCTGCAGAGCGAGGACCCGGCGCTGGCCTCCGCGTTCGGCGCGCTCCCCGCCGTCAACATCGCGTGCTGGATCTTCCTCTTCGCGGTCGGCGCCGCCGCCCAGCCGCAGCTCCTCACCAAGTTCCTGATGATCCGGGACACCACCCAGCTGAAGTGGGGTGCGCTGACCGCCGGGATCGCCTACGTGTGCACCATGTTCCTCGTGGTCGGGGTGGGGCTCAGTGCCCTGGCGCTGTCCATCCGGGGCGATTTCCCGGCGGTGGACACCCCCGACCAGGCGCTCATCGTCTTCATGAGCGACTACACCCCACCGGTGCTCGCGGGGCTGGCGTTGGCCGCGATTCTCGCCGCGATCATGTCCACCGGCGACGCTTTCGCGACGCTGGGCGCGGCGAGCCTCGTCCGCGACCTTCCCCGGGCGTTCGGCCTGCGGGTGCGCAACGAGCTGCTGTGGAGCCGCGTGGCGGTGGCGGCGCTGCTCGTGGCGTCCGTGCTGTTCTCCCTCTACCTCGACACGCTGGTCGCGCTGCTGGGCGTGTTCGGCTGGGGTACGTTCGCCGCGGCCATCTTCCCGGCCGTGGTGCTGGGCCTGGTGTGGTCGCGGGCGACCAAGGCGGCGGCGATCACCAGCATCGTGCTCAGCCTGGTCATCAACTTCGTCCTGGAGGTCGGGCAGCTCCACGGCTTCGCCCCTCTCCCGGAGGGCGTCGTCAACGGGGCTTTCGCCCTGGCCGCGTCGACCGTCCTCTTCATCGTCGTGTCGCTGCTGACCCGACCGCAGCCGGCCGGGGGACGCGACGAGCCGACCGGTGAGGTGGCCCAACCCCACTCGCCCTGACCGCCGCGCGCGTTCGCCCGCGGCGACCACGGGCGCGGTGCGCGACGCGTCGCGCACCGCGCCCTCGCAGAAAGCGGGTGGTGGCCCCGGCGCTACCGGCGGTCGCCACCGTCGAGATCCACCCCGCCGTCCAGCAGGCGATGCAGCCGCAGCGCCAGCTGCAGTTCGAGGGCCCGCTCCGGGTCCTGCCAGTCGGCCCCGATGAGCTGGCTGATCCGCTCCAAGCGCTGGGCGACCGTGTTCACGTGGACGTGCAGTGCGCGCTTCGTGCGGGAAAGGTTGGCCCCGGACGCGAAGTAGGCGCGCAGGGTCGGCACCAGGGCGGTGCCGCGCTGCTCGTCGTACTCCAGGAGTGGCCCGAGCGTGGCGGTGACGAACTCGGGCGCCTGGCGGTTCGAACTCAGCAGCAGCCCGAGGAAGCCCAGCTCGTCCGGGCTGGCCACCTCGCCCTCGCGGCCGAGGGAGCGCAGCGCGCGCAGGCAGCGCAGCGCCTCGTCATAGCGGCCGGGGATGGTGGCCAGCCCGGTGGTCTGACCGGCCGCCCCCGCGGTGACCGGGGCGTTCGCCGCGGCGCGCAGCTCGGCGGCGGCGTACCGGCCCACCCGCACCGGCTCCGTGCCGGGAAGCACCAGCACGGTTCGACCATGACGAACCCCGGCGAGCCCGTGCCTGGTCTCGGCCAGGTGGGTGGCCGCCGAACGGAGCCGTGCGGCGTTCGCCGACGCCGCCTCGGCCACGACGACCACGTGCGCGGCGTCCAGGTCGGTGGACAGCCGTCCGGCACGCTGCCGCAGCAGGTCCGGGTCGCGGTCGGGCGAGTCCAGCACCTCCTCCAGGAGGTCGCCGCGCAGCCGATGCTCGGCCTCGTTGACCGAGCGGCGCAGGAGCAGCAGCAACGCGGTCACCATCGCCGCACGCTCCAGAATCCGCTGGTCCGCGTCGTCGAGGTCGACCCCGCGCAGGGTCAGCGTGCCCAGCAGTTCGGTCCCGGCCGCCGCCGCCACCACCCACGTGTCGCCCGCCCGGGCCACCCGGCCGTTGCCGAGCGACTCCTCCACGGCCGCGGCCAGGTCCGACACAGCGTCCTCGTCGTCGCCCATCGCCACAGCGTCGTGGATCCGCACCTCGCCGCCGAGGACGTCGCCGATGGCGGCGGCCACCTCGTCAACGCCGCCGCCACGCAGCACCAGCGTGGCGAGCCGGTCGTGGGCGTCGGCCGCGCGCTCCACGGCCGTACTGTGCTCCTGTAGCTGCTCGTTGACGGTGTTGAGCTCGTTCAGCGCGGCGTGGGTGCTGTCGATGAGGTTCGCCGTGTCGATGGCGATCGCGGCGTGCGCGGCGAGCGACCCCAGCAGGGCGATCTCCGAGTGCCCGAATGGGCGTTCGTGCCGGTTCGCGGCGAACAGCACCCCGATCACCTGCCCGTTGAGGACCAGCGGGACACCGAGGATCGCGACGAGCCCTTCCTCGGCCACGCCGGCGTCGATCGCCTCGGTGTGCCGGAACCGGTCATCCTCGGGGTAGTTCGCGGTCACGTAGGGCAGCGCCGTCTGCGCGACCAGCCCGCCCAGCCCTTCGCCCGACCCGAGCCGCAGCCGCTGGAACCGCGCCGACACCGAGCCCGAGGTGACCCGCATCGCGGTGTCCCCGACCACCGGATCCGTCAGCGTGAGGTAGGAGGTGTCCGTGCCCAGCAGCGTCCGTGCCCGGTCGACAATGGCGCGCAGGACCTGGTCGAGGTTGCGCATCCCGGCCAGGTCGTTCGCGGTCTCGAACAGCGCGGCCAGCTCCGACTCGCGGCGCTGGCGGTCCGACAATACCGCCCGCACCCGCAGCGCGAGCAGCTTCGCCCGTTCCAGCTCCGCCAACCGCGCGGGGTCGGCGCCGGCCGCGCGGGCCCGCACGAGAGGACGCTCGTACTCCACAGCGGGGGCGTCGCGCAACAGCAGGTCGAGGAACACGGTCTCCCCGTGCTCGGTCTCCCCCGTGGCCGCGGGTTCGTTCAGCTGGCCGTCCATGCCCCGTCGATGGTAACCGCGGTACCGTTGATCAGCGAGGCCGAAGGGCCGCACAGGTAGGCGACCAGTTCGGCGACCTCCTCGGGCTCGACCAGCCGCCGCGCCGGGCTGCGGGCCAGCAGCACCCGGTCCACCACCTGGTCGGGTTCGATGCCGTGCGCCCGGGCCTGCTCGGTGATCTGCCGCTCGACCAGTGGGGTACGCACGTAGCCGGGGTTCACGCAGTTCGAGGTTACTCCGTTCGGGGCGCCCTCCACCGCCGTCACTTTGGACAGCCCTTCCAGGGCGTGCTTGGCCGTGACGTAGGCCACCTTGTACGCCGAGGCGCGCAGGCCGTGCACGGAGGAGATGTTGACGACCCTCCCCCAACCGTTCTCGTACATGCCGGGCAGCGCGGCCCGCACGATCCGGAAGGGCGCCTCCACCATGAGGCGCAGCATCAGCGAGAACCGCTCGGGTGGAAGCTCCTCGATCGGGCTGACCGTCTGCACCCCCGCGTTGTTGACGACGATGTCGGCACCGCGCGCCAGCTCGGCCGCGGCGTCCAGGTCGGTCAGGTCCTGCACGTGGGGGCGTCCATAGCCCGCCTCGGCCAGCCCTCGAACGCCGGGGCCGTCGGTGTCGACGAGGCGGACCGACGCGCCGGCCTCGGCGAGCCGGACGGCGCACGCCCGGCCGATCCCGCTGGCCGCTCCGGTCACCAGTGCCTGGGTGGACGTGAGGTCCGGTGGGCTCCCGCGCGCCACGGTCGGATCCCACGGTAGCTGCGCCGACTGGGTGGTGGAGGGGTCCGGCATCGTCATGCCGCCACGATAGGAACGGAGCGCGCACGGCGCGGATGGTCGCGCGGACCATAGTGCGGCGCGGAGATATGTGGCGTTCCGCCATACCACACGATGATCGGGCGGTGACGTCCCGCGACGAGACCCCACTGTGCGCGCCGGGGTGATCACGTCCGGCCGGCCCGAACCAACCCGGAGTCGTAGGCGGCGACGACCGCCTGGGTCCTGTCGCGGGCCCGCAGTTTCGCCAGGATGTTGGAGACGTGCGTCTTCACGGTCTCGCCACTCACGAACAGCTCCGCGGCGATCTCGGCGTTGGACAACCCTCGCGCCATGAGGGTGAGGATGTTCGCCTCACGCTCGGTCAGCGACCCCACCGCCCGCGCCGCCGGGGTGTCCAGCCGCGGGTTGGTCGCGGCGAGCGAGCGGATCGCGGTGGGGAACAACAGCGAGTCCCCCGAGTGCACCAGACGGATCGCGGCGGTGATCTCCTCCGGGCGGTTGCGCTTGAGCAGGAACCCCGAGGCACCGGCACGCAGCGCACCGTAGACGTAGTCATCGTTCTCGAACGTGGTGACGACGATGGTCTTGGGCGGGTGCTCCAGCGCCCGGATGAGGACCGAAATCGCCTCGATCCCGTCCATACCGGGCATGCGCACGTCCATCAGGACGATGTCGGGCCGGGTGCGCCGCACCAGATCCAGGACGTCGGCACCGTCGTCGGCCTCGCCGACCACGCGCATGTCCTCCTCCGCGGCCACCAGCGCGCTCAGCCCCGCTCTGACCAGGGCCTCGTCGTCAACGAGCGCAACGGCGATCATCAACGCCCCTTCCGGGGAATCGTGACGGTCAGGCGCCATTCGCCGTCGTGGGCTCGCGCCTCCATCTCACCGCCGAGCAAGCGTACGCGCTCACGCATGCTCCGCATCCCCCGGCCGCCGCGGGAACGTGTGGCACGGTGCGCCGGCGCGGGGTTGCTGACGCGCAGCAGGACCCGCTCACGCGTGGCGTGCAGCTCCACGCTGATCGTGGCGCCCGCCCCGCCGTGCCGCAGCGCGTTGGTGATGGCCTCCTGGCAGATGCGGTAGAGCTCGCGGGACAGCACCCCCGGAACCGACCCGAGTTCTCCGGTCTGGTCCACGCGCACGTCGGCGCCCGCGGCTCGGGCGGCGGCGACGAGCTCGGCGAGGTCGTCCAGGGTGCGCTGTGGCGCTGTGGCCGTCTCCTCCTGGCGAAGCGCGCCCAGCACGTGGTCGAGCTCGGCGGTGGCGGTACGCGCCTGCTCGGCGATCTCCTCCAGCGCGGTGCGGGCGAACTCGGGGTCGTGGTCGATCACCCGGGTGGCGGCCCCGGCCTGCAGCGCGACGACGGAGAGGACGTGGCCGATGGAGTCGTGCAGCTCCGCGGCGATGCGGTTACGTTCGGTGAGCTCGGCGGCGTGTGCCTGGGCGGCGGCGAGCCGGTCGGCGGCTGAGGGGCCCAGGAACAACGGCGCCAACCGCGCGGCGCCCGCGCCGAGGGCCGCGACCACGTAGACCAGCGCCACCAGCACCGCCACCCCGGCGAGCGGGCCGATCCAGCGCCACCCGCCCGAGAACCACGCGCCGTCGACGAGAATCGTGTCGCTGTCCCCGCCGGTGAGTGGGGTCATGGCGAGCGTGGCCGACTCGGTCAGGCCGACCATGGTCAGCAGGCTCACCCCGAACCCCACGACGAGGTGCAGCGCCAGCCAGCCGCCGGGACGGAGCCGGGGGCCGTGGGTGCCCTGCTGGATGTTCGGCTCGGTGGCGAGCCGGCCCCCCAGCAGGCTCCGTGACAGCTGCGCCTGCTGGCCGCGCACCCCGGGAATCTGGGCCGTCGCGGCACCGAGAAGAGCGGCCAGGACCACGGCGGTCAGGCCGGGAACCCCGTACCCGGAGGTCTCGGGGTTGACGTCCCGGCTGAACAGCAGGGAGACCAGCACCAGCGTGGCGACCAGGAACGGCACGAACAGGACCCCGCCCAGGACGAGGTAGATCCAGCGCAGGTAGGTGCGGCCGCTGCGCAGCGGCGCGACGAGTACCCGGATGATTCGCACACCAGGATCGTGGCACGAGGCGGGGGACACGCACCTCCCACTCGCGGGGGAGATGGTTCCCCTTTCCGGGCGATGTGTGGCGCTCCCCCCGCGGGGAGCGTGGACCACGACGCACCGTACGTCCCACCCCGAGGGGGTCGCCATGACGACACACGCCAGCTCCGCCGAACGGAGGCCCCACACACGGGGGGCACCCGCGCCACCCTGGTGGGTCCGGTGGAGCCCTCCCCTGACACTCGCCTGGTCGGCCGGTACCGCCGTTATCGCCCTGACGTGGGCGGCCGGGCTGCTGCCCACCCCGTCTCGCGATCCCGGCGCCATCGTCATGGGGGACACGCTGAGCGCCTTCGACCCCATGGTGAGAACGACGCTCACCCTGGTGGTCGGGATACTCGGGGTCGGTTGGGCCGTCGTGGCGCCGCGCCTTGACGGTGGTCCCGGTCGGTGGGCCGCGTTCGTGGTCGCCTGCCTCGTCGCGGGGACCACCGGGCTCGTGATGCTCAGTGGACACCTGCTCCCCATGCTCGGCTACACCCCGGTGACCCTCGCGCTGGGATGGTTCATCGCAGGGCTGTGGCCGGCCTACCTGGACGCGCTGGCGACCCCCGAAACGCTTTTCCAGGGGCACGTGCTCATCGGCACACTGATCTGGGGGGCGGTCCTGCTCAGCTACCGCCGGCTGGCGCACGACTCGTGCGCGGCCTGCGGCCGCCCCGTGGGGTGGACCCCCGCGCGGGAGGAACGGACACGCCACCGGGCACTGGTCACGGGCCGAACGGCGGTGGCGGTCGCGGTGACCTGTGCCCTGGTGTACCCGGCCGTGCGCCTGCCCTGGCTGTTCGGGATTCCCGCGGGGATGGACCGCGCGACCTGGGCCACGATGGGGGAGGACACGGTCGCGGTCGGTGTCGGGCTGGGATCGGCCGCTTTGACCGGTGCCGTCCTCATGTTGGGCCTGGTCGCCAACTGGGGGGTGCGTTTCCCGTGGTGGACGCCGGGGCTCGCCGGGCGTCGGGTACCCGTCGCGTTGGCGGTGCTACCGGCCTCGGTCGTCGCGCTCGTGTTCGTCGCGGTGAGCCGCGGGTTCCTCACCGCTGCCGTGGCCGGCCAGCTCGCCACTCCCATCGGTACCGCGTGGGCGCACGTGGCCGCGCTGCTGGCGCTGCTGCCCTGTGGCGCCGCGCTACTGGTCGCCGTGGCGGCCTACGCCGTTCGCCGCCGCGGCGCCTGCGACCGCTGCGCGCGGGGCCTGCCCGAGTCGCTACCCCGGTGACCGTGTGGGAGGTGGGGTCAGCCCCCACCTCCACCTCCGCCGTCCCCTCCGCCGCCCGCGGCGACCGCCCCGGAGGTGGCCGCCTGAACGGACTGGATGACCAGGGCGACCGCGCGGCTGATCTGGTCGTTGTGGGTCACCTGTTTCATCATCCGGCGACGTTGCTTACCGGGAGTCTCGGGGAACAGTTTGGCGTCGATCCCCAGCGCCCCGCAGAGCGCCAGCAGCGCGACCACGCGGTGGTCGCCGTGGTCGCCCCGCCCCCACAGGGTGGCGGCCATCCGCTGCCGCAGGTCCTCACGTCGCTGCGGGTCGGCCGGGTAGTAGTCGTTCCTGGGGAATATCCCCAGGACACGCCCCTGCTCGTGGCGCAGTAGGCCCGCGTTGACCGCCGACCGCAGTGCCGTGGCGCGCAGCTCGCTGGACTGGGTCTTGTCCACCCACCACTTCACCTTGCGGGGCCGTTTCTGTTCGGCGACGCGGTCGAGGAGCGCGTCGAGCTGGGAATCGCCCGTGGCCGCCCGCCGGCTGGCGGTGACGCGGTCGTCATCGATCGAGACGTGCCCGCCCAGCGCGAGGTCGGCGACCATCGCTCCCGCCACGCCACAGGCCATGTGGGTGCCATCAACCAGTGGACGGCCGGTCTCGGGCGCGTGGCAGAGCACGAGCAACTCGTGGGCGATGGTCGGCTGGTGCATGGGATCCCCTCGTCACCGTGTCGTGGTCGGTACGGGACGGCGTCGCCGACGGGGCGAGCGCCTGCTTCCGGGATTCCCAGGGCGCCGGTGGCCAACAGTACGGCGCGTGTCCCGATCCGGTCACGCGCGGCCTCCGGTGGTGTCTCGCTGGGCGGGGGCCGCCGACCCTGACGGGGCGCAGCCCAGCGCGCGGTGCCTTCGGGACGGGCACCGCGCGGGCCGGGGTCAGCGCTCGTAGATCCCGACGACGCGGTTCTGCTCCACGATCGCGTCGCCGTAGGTGTCCAGGAACCGCCGCAGCGACGGTGTGCCGTCGACGGGGCGGTCCAGGGCGTACACCCAGAAGTAGTACCGGTGCGGCCCGTGCCCCTCCGGTGGCCGCGGCCCGCCGTATCCCTCCTTGCCGAATCCGTTGGTGCCGGCACGATAGCGGCTGTCGGCGCCCGGCCCGATCTCGGTGGTGTCCGCGGGAACCCCGTACAGCGTCCAGTGGGTGAATCCCCAGGGCACTGGGGCGTCAGGGTCGTGGCAGACGATCGCCAGCTCGGCTGTTCCCTCGGGCACGCCGCTGATGCGCAGTGTCGGTGGCTGGTTGTCGTGCTCAAGGGCGTGGCGGTCGGCCAGCCGGCCGTCGGCCCCGATGTCGGGGCTGGTAATCCGCAACTCCTTGATGTTCAATGCCGTACCTCCCTTCCTCACGCACCAACGTAGTGCGGGCCACGCGACTCCGGCTAAGAAGGCGGGCGCGCCATGTCGCCGACGGAGCGGGGACGGTACTCAGCCAGCCGGTAGCAGCGCCGCTTCGAGGGGGCGGACCATGCTGATCTTCGAGGAGTGGGACGCCGGTCCCCTGCTCCCCCCGAGCTCCTGACCCGCCACGGCCCTACTTGCGCTGTGGTGTCCCGGTCCGTCACTCGGGGCGCACCGGCTCCTCCGTCGCCTCGATCGGTGGGCCGTCGACGGCGCAGTGGTGGTCGCGCGGCATCGCGCTGGCGGGACAGGCCGGAGCGGTCGCGTCGTCGATGCGGTCGGAGACCAGGGCCACGGCCAGCAGCCCGCCGACCGCCGTAACGCCGGCGCAGATCAGCATGGCGATCCGGAAACCGTCGGCGAACAGCTCGGGATCGCGGTAGCTCGCCCCGGACAGTCCCGCCGCCACCGGCAGGACCGCCACGGCCAGCAGCCCCGCCCCGCGTGACAGCGCGTTGTTGATCGCCGAGGCCAAACCGCTGTGTCGCTGCGGCACGCCGGCGAGCGCGGTCGCTGTCAGCGGTGCGACCGTGAGCGCGAGCCCGGCGCCGAAGACGACCACCGCGGGCAGCACGGTCGTCCAGTAGCCGGTTCCGGCCCCCGTGCGGGCGAGCAGCAGCATTCCGCCCGACATCACCAGTGGCCCGGCGGTCATCGGCCACCGCGGTCCGATCCTTTCGGCGAGCTGCCCGGCACGGGCCGAGAACAGCAGCATCAGCGCGGTCACCGGGAGCAGGGCCGCTCCCGCCTGCAACGCCGAGTACCCGCCCACCCGCTGCAAATAGATGACCAGCAGGAACATCATCCCGGACAGGGCCGCGTAGACCGCGAGCGTGACCACATTGGCCGCGGTGAACTGGCGGTTGCCGAACAGCGACAACGGCATCATCGGATACCGGCTGCGCGCCTGAACGACCACGAACGCCACGAGCGCGAGCAGCCCCGCGGTGACCAGACCCAGCTGCGAAGCCCCGAACCCCGCTTCCCCCGCGCCGATCAGTGCCCACGACAGGCTTCCGAGCCCGGCGGCCACCAGCACCGCACCCGGCACGTCGAAGTGGTCGGGGGCCTGGGTGTCGCGGCTCTCCGGCACGTGCCAGGCGGTGACCAGCAGCACCACGACGACGAGCGGGAGGTTGGTGAAGAAGATCCAGCGCCATGACAGGGCGTCGATCAGCCAGCCACCGACGACGGGGCCGAGCGCGGCCGCGATCCCCGACAGCCCGGACCACGCGCCGATCGCCCGGGCCCGGTCCCCGCGGACGAACGCGGCCTGCAGGATCGCCAGGCTTCCGGGGGTGAGCAGGGCGCCGCCGATCCCCTGCAGGCCACGGGCGAGGGCGAGGACGTCCGCTGTGGGCGCCAGCCCGCACAGCAGGGATGCCAACCCGAACCAGGACACCCCGATCTGGAAGAGGCGGCGCCGACCGAACCGGTCGGCCAGTGAGCCCCCCATCGGGATGAGCGCGGCCAGCGCCAGAGTGTAGGCGTTGAGCACCCACTGCAGCCCGGCGACACCGGTGTCCAGGTCACCGCCGATGGCCGGGAGCGCGACATTGACCGTGGAGGCGTCGAGGAACGCCAACCCGGAGCCGACCACGGTGGCCAGCAGCACCCAGCGCGCCCGGGCCGTGCCCCAAACGATGCCTTCGCCTGCCGGTTCGGTGCTCATGGGCGACGACCTCTCCCCGGGGCGCTCGCCGCCGGCCGGGCTGCCGGTCCGGCCGGGCGACCCGCCCGTGTGCCGCCCGGCCCGCGCGGGGCGCGAACGATCTCGACCCGTCCAGTCATACCCGCGCGGGTGCGCCCCACAGCGGACCGACACGGCGCGTACTCGTTTCCGGGGTGGGGAGTGTGGTGCTCCCGGC
Organism: Halostreptopolyspora alba; assembly: GCA_003725585.1. Lineage (GTDB taxonomy): Bacteria > Actinomycetota > Actinomycetes > Streptosporangiales > Streptosporangiaceae > Lipingzhangella > Lipingzhangella alba. The sequence continues at coordinate 28,711 of RJMB01000037.1, forward strand.
ACGGGTTGACGTGCCCAACCCGCCAGGTATACCACTGGTACGCGTTCGTGGACCGGAGGTGTGGATGAACGTGGCGGAGACGCGCGAGGCGCTCACGGACCTGATCGGCGGCATGCGGCCGGGCGATGCGCTCCCCCCGGAGCGCGACCTCGCGACCCGCCTCTCGGTGTCGCGGACCACGCTGCGCAAGGCGATCGCGGACCTGGTCGGCACCGGCCGGCTGGCCCGCCGGCACGGGGTCGGCACGTTCGCCGCCGGCCCGAAACTGGCCCAGGCGCTCTCCGCGACCTCGTTCACCGAGGACATGCGGGCCCGCGGATTCGAACCGGGCTCCCGAACACTCTCGGCGCGCACCCACCCGGCCGGTGCGGTGTTGGGCAGGCGCCTGGAGATCTCGCCCGGAGCGGAGGTGTTGCGGGTGCACCGGCTACGGCTGGCCGACGGTGAGCCCATGGCGATCGAGGAGCTGCACGTCCCCTCCGCCCTCGTTCCCGGACTCTCCGGCGACGACCTGGCCAACCACTCCTTCTACGCGCTGCTGGAACACCGCTACGCGGTGCGCATCGTCGCGGGTACCCAGGCGCTGGAGCCCACCGTCACCACCCCCGAGGAGTCGGAGCTGCTCGGTGTTCCGGTGCACTCCCCCTCGTTCCTGTTCGAACGCACCTCGCACACCGAGAACGGGCGGGTCGTGGAGTTCGTGCGCTCCGTCTACCGGGGCGACCGCTACCGCATCGTGGCCGAGATCGCCCCGCGGGGCGCGGCCCCACCGAGCGACACCGCGGCGGGACGGACACCGTGACGGCCGCGGACCGGACCCAACCGCTCCGTGTCGGGGAGGGAACCGCATGATCGTTCTCGGGCTGTCCTCAGGAACCTCGACCGACGGGATCGATGTCGCGGCGGCGCGGTTCACCCTCGACGCGGGCCTGGTGCGCCTGACTCCGCTGGGTCACCTCTCACTCGCCTATTCCCCCGAGCTGCGCGACGCCATCCGCGCCGCCCTGCCGCCGGCCAGGACGACGATGCACGACGTGTGCGCGATCGACACCCACATTGGGCGGGAGTTCGCCGCGGCGGCGCGACGCGGGATCCGCGAACTCGCGGGGGGCACCGCCGACCTGGTCGCCTCGCACGGCCAGACCGTCTACCACTGGGTCAGCGGTCAGACGGTGAACGGAACCCTGCAGCTCGGCCAGCCCGCCTGGATCGCCGAGGCCACGGGGCTTCCCGTCGTGTCCGACCTCAGGTCCTCCGACGTGGCGGCCGGTGGCCAGGGAGCGCCGTTGGCCAGCCTGCTGGATGTGCTGCTGCTCCGTGGGCGCGCCGAGCGGGCCGCCGCGCTGAACATCGGCGGGATCGCCAACGTCACGGTCGTGCGCGGCGGCGCCGAGCCGGTCGCGTTCGACACCGGGCCGGGGAACGCGCTTCTCGACGCCGCGGCGCGCCGGGTGACCGGCGGGCGTGCCCACCATGACGAGGACGGGGCGCTCGCCCGGTCCGGCCGGGTCGACCCCGCTCTGCTGGAGCGGCTGCTGGCCGAGCCCTACTACCGGCTCCCGCCGCCCAAGACCACCGGACTGGAGCTGTTCGGCGCCGACTATCTCGACGCGGCGCTCGCCCACGGAGCCCCAGCCGACGGCGACCTGCTCGCCACCCTGGTCGAGCTGACCGCCACCACGGTCGCCGAGGCGCTCCGCCCCTACGGGGTCACCGAGGTGGTCGCCTCCGGAGGCGGCACCCGCAACCCGGCGCTGCTGGAGCGGCTCACCCACCTGCTAAGCCCGGCCCGGATCAGCGCACCCGAGGACCTCGGCCTCGACAGCGACGCCAAGGAGTCCTACCTCTTCGCCCTGCTGGGATTTCTCACCTGGCACGGCGTGGCGGGGTCGATCCCCGCCTGCACCGGCGCCCGCCGGCCAGTCATGGCCGGACGTGTCACCCCCGGCGCGGCGCCCCTCCGGCTCCCCGAGCCGACGACCACCGTCCCCGACCGGCTGCGCGTCGACGCACCCGCCCACTGAACCCGCACGCCCCCCATTCTCGGAGGATCCGCAGTGCAGCCAATCGACCTCGTCGTAATCGCGGTGTACCTGCTGTGCTCGGCATGGCTCGGCCTGAGGCTGTCGGGCAGGCAGCGCACCACCAAGGACTACTTCATCGGCAGCCGACGGATGCCGTGGTGGGCGGTGTGTCTCTCGGTGGTGGCCACCGAGACCAGCGCCCTGACCGTGATAAGCGTCCCCGGGGTGGCCTACCTGGACAATGTCACGTTCCTGCAGGTGGCGGTCGGCTACCTGGTGGGACGCGTCATCGTGGCCTTCGTGCTGCTGCCTCGCTACTACCGGGGCGAGATGACCACGGCCTACGCCTACCTCGGGTTGCGGTTCGGCCGTGGCATGCAGGGCACCGCCTCCGTGACGTTCCTGTTCACCCGACTGCTCGCCGACGGGGTGCGGCTGTTCGCGGCGGCGATCCCAATGAAGCTCATCCTGGACTCCTACGGGGTGGAGCTGTCCTACTTCTGGGTCGTGGCCATCCTCGGGGTGATCACCATCATCTACACGCTGATCGGCGGCATCCGGGCGGTGGTCTGGGTCGACGTGCTGCAGATGGGGCTGTACCTCGCGGGCGGTCTCGTCGCGCTCGGCGTGATCATCAACCAGCTCGACGTGAACTTCCTCTCGTACGCGGCCGACGCCGGCAAGACCCAGTTCCTCGACTTCACGTCGAATCCGATCTCGGCGCCGTACGCGACGGTCACCGCGGTGGTCGGCGGTGCCCTGCTCTCCACCGCCTCCCACGGAGCCGACCAGATCATCGTGCAGCGGCTGCTCAGCTGCAGGACGCTGCGGGACGCGCAGAAGGCCGTCATCGGCAGCGCCGTCGTGGTGTTCTTCCAGTTCGCCCTGTTCCTCACGGTGGGGCTCGCGCTGTTCGCCTACTTCGAGGGCGCCGGGCTCGACCAGCTCGGGCTGGAGAACGGGGACGCGCTGTTCCCGCACTTCATCCTCGAAGGACTGCCCGCCGGCCTCTCGGGGTTGCTGCTCGCCGGGATCATGGCCTCCGCGATGAGCACCCTGTCGTCGTCGCTTTCGGCGCTGTCCTCCTCCACGATGGCGGACCTGTACCAGCGGTTCAGCCGGCGCGCGCTCTCCGACTCCGAGGCGCTCAAGCTGAGCCGCCTGTTCACCCTGGGGTGGGGCCTGGTGTTCATCGGCGCGGCGGCGATGTTCACCGGAACCGACGACCCCGTTGTCGAGCTGGGATTGTCGGTGGCCAGCCTCACCTACGGCGGCCTGCTCGGGGCGTTCTTCCTCGGCATGTGGGTCCGGAGGGCACGCCAGCTCGACGCCGTCATCGCGTTCTGCGTCGCCGTGCTGACCATGGTGTACCTGTTCGTGTTCCAGCGCGACCTCGTCGGGTTCACCTGGTACACGGGCATCGGCCTGGCCATCGTCGTGGGGTTGGGCTTCGTGCTCTCACGCAGGCACAGCACGGCCGCGCCCGGTGTGGAGGAGAGTAACGCGCCGAGTCCGACCAACGAGGAGGAGCCCGCCTGAGGCTTCCCCCCGCTGCCAGCGGATCGCCAGGGGCCGGTGGGTACCGGCCCCTGGCGGCCCGCCGCGACGGGGCGTGTGAGACATCGAAACGCGCCGGCCACCACGAGGCCAGCGCGTCGCTGGGTCCACGCCGTACCGGCAGCGCTCCCGCGCGCTCCGCACGGCGGTCCGGACGCGCCCCTTCGCACAGGGCGGCCATCCCTTGAAAACCGCCCCAACTATGCGATAGTTCCATAGAACGAATTTCTAGATACCGTATTCCGGAATATCTTCTCCGTGAGGGGGCGCCAACCGTCCGTTGACCACAACTCCCTGAGCCCGCAAGATCCCATCATCCCCCGGCGCCGAGTTGTCCGGCACGGCCACACACCAACCATGACCGGCGGGCCGACGCACCCCGGTTAACTGTTTCCCGGCCCGGCCGGCTCCGGCGGCGGACGCGCCAAGAAAGGGGCCGCGTGTCCACGCTGACCAGAACCGAACGCGCACGTTCCGTAGCGCCCTGGGACTACAACCGGTGGCTCATCCCGCCGGCCGCGCTCGCCGTGCACCTGTCCATCGGTCAGGTGTACGCCACCAGCGTCTACAAGAACTCACTGGTCGAGCACTTCGGTACCGGCCAGACCCAGATCGGCGTGGTCTTCTCGATCGCGATCGTGATGCTGGGGCTGGCCGCCGCGCTCGGCGGCACCTGGGTCGAGCAGCACGGCCCCCGCCGCGCGATGCTGACCGCCGCCCTCTTCTGGAGCTCCGGCTTCCTCGTGGGGGCACTCGGCATCCACACCCAGCAGCTGTGGCTTCTCTATCTCGGCTACGGGGTGATCGGTGGTATCGGGCTCGGTATCGGATACATCTCTCCGGTGTCCACGCTGATCAAGTGGTTCCCGGACCGGCCCGGGCTGGCCACCGGCCTGGCGATCATGGGTTTCGGTGGTGGTGCCCTCATCGCCACACCGGTCTCCGGGGAGCTCATGCAGCTGTACGACCCGAGCTATGACTCGAGCGTGGCCGGCTCGGTCGCCTCGGGTGGTGCGCTGGTCGGCCTGTTCGTCACGCTCGGCCTCGGCTACCTGGTGGTCATGATGCTGGGTGTGCTGCTGGTCCGGGTGCCTCCGGAGGGCTGGCGCCCCGCCGGGTTCCACCCGGAGCGGCAGCGCGGCTCCACGATGGTGACGACCGCGAGCGTCTCGGCGAACAACGCCCTGCGCACCCCCCAGTTCTGGCTGCTGTGGACCGTGCTGTTCTGCAACGTCACGGCCGGTATCGGGATCCTGGAACACGCCAGCCCGATGATCCAGGACTTCTTCCGCGATGGCGGGACCAGCGCCGTCACGGTGGCCGCCGCCGGTGGCTTCGTCGGCCTCCTGTCCATCTTCAACATGGCCGGGCGGTTCGTCTGGTCCTCGACCTCCGACATCATCGGCCGCAAATCGACCTACATGATGTACCTCGGTGTCGGCGCGGTGCTCTACACCCTGGTCGCGACGGTCGCCAGCACCTCGGTCGCGCTGTTCGTGCTGCTGGCCTGCGTCATCCTGTCGTTCTACGGCGGCGGGTTCGCCACGATCCCGGCCTACCTGCGCGACCTGTTCGGCACCTTCCAGGTGGGGGCGATCCACGGGCGGCTGCTCACCGCGTGGTCGGCGGCCGGGATCGCCGGCCCGCTGATCATCAACGCCTTCCTGGACGCCCGGGGTGAGCCGGGGACCCTGACCCAGGCCGCCTACCAGGCTCCCCTGTTCACCATGGTCGGCCTGCTCGTGGTGGGCTTCGTCGCCAACGCGCTGGTGCGTCCGGTGGCGGAACGGTTCCACGAGCCGGCGGGCGGCGGAGCCGACGGCGCGACCGGAGCCACGAAGCACTCCGAGGAGGCCGAGGCCGACGCGTCGCGCCCCTCGCAGCGCACACACGACGTCGCCTTCGGCGGGCACCGGGTGTGGCTCACCGTCTCCTGGATCCTGGTGATCGCCCTCCTCAGCTACGGCGTCGCGCACATCACCTCGTCGGCCCTCCCCCTGTTCACCGGGTAGGGCCACCCTGTGGGACGAAGCGGCGACGGTGCCCCGCTGTGTGGCGGGGCACCGTCGTGTCCACCGGGCGCGGTCTCATCCGAGGGAGCACACGGTGGTCACGAGGGTCCCGAGGTAACCGGCGGCCGTGCGCAGCGGCTTGTCGTCGGAGGTGATGCGGCTCAGCACCTCGGCTCCCTCCAACGTGCTGAGCACCGTACACGCGGTGTCGTCGGCGATCTCGGGGCGCACGTCGCAGGCGCGGAGCCTGGCCGCGATCTGCTCCTGCCAGACGGCCAACGACTCCTTCCAGGCCACCTGGATGGTCGGCGAACGGCCAACGTTCTCCAGCGCGGCGGCGGCGACCAGGCAGCCGTCGCGCCAGTCGGACTCGCGGAGCCGCTCGGCCAGCGACAGGGCGCACGCCGCGACGGCCTCCGCCGGGTCGTCGCTGCTGTCCAGGGCCTCGCGCAGCAACGCGGTGTAGTTCTCGGAGTCGCGCCGCAGCGCCGCGACGGCCAACTGCTCCTTGCCGTCGGGGAAGAAGTGGTAGAGGGATCCGAGAGTGGCGCCGGCCTCACGGGCGATCTGCTTCACTCCGGTGCCGTCGTACCCCTGACGCCGGAGCAGAGCGGCGGTGGCGTCCACGATGCGCTCGCGCGTCGTGGTTCCGGCTCCCTCGGTACCCTCACTCATACCACCGACTTTACTTGATAGATCGATCGTTCTAATGTCGACTCTAAAACGACCGCTCTATCCACCTCCTCGCAATCTCGAACGGGACCGCCGTGACGGAACGCACCCCACCCCGGGCGACAGCGCGCGAATGGCTCGGCCTCGCGGTGCTCACCCTGCCCACACTGCTGATCGCCATCAACACGACGGTGCTCGTGCTGGCCATCCCCGAGGTGACGGCCGACCTGGGTGCCAGCAGCGCCCAGCAGCTCTGGATCACCGACATATACGCCTTCCTCATCGCCGGATTCCTCATCACCATGGGCCGACTGGGCGACCGGATCGGGCGCCGGAGGCTGCTGCTGCTCGGGGCGGTCGCGTTCATCCTCGCCTCGGTGCTCGCGGCGTTCTCCACCACCCCCGAGGCGCTGATCGCCACCCGCGCCCTCATGGGCGTCGCGGGAGCGACGCTCATGCCCTCCACACTCTCGCTGCTGCGCGTGATGTTTCCCGACCCACGCCAGCGCACCACGGCCATCGCCGTGTGGATGACCAGCATCTCCGCCGGTACCGCTCTTGGTCCGTTGCTCAGTGGCGTGTTGCTCCAGCGTTTCTGGTGGGGGTCAACGCTCCTGGCCGGTGTCCCGGTGCTGGTCCTGCTGCTGCTCGTGGGGCCGTTCCTGCTGCCCGAGTACCGCGACCGGCGGGCGGGCCCGTTGGACCTTCGCAGTGTGGCGCTGTCGCTGGCCGCGTTGCTGTCGGTGACCTACGGGTTCAAGCACGCCGCCGAGCACGGCCCCACCGTGACGGCCGCCACCGCGGTGCTGGTGGGGCTTTCCGTGGGGGTCGTGTTCGTCCGGCGCCAGCGCACCCTGCCCGAGCCGCTGCTCGACCTGCGGATGTTCGGCGATCCCGCGTTCAGTTTCGCGCTGGTGCTGGTCACCCTGGTGCTGGTGGTGTTCGGTGGCGGCCAGTTCCTGTTCTCGCTGTACCTGCAACACGTGGCGGGCCTGTCACCACTGTGGGCGGGCGTGTGGATGGTTCCCTCGGCCGCGGCGCTGTTGGTTGGGTCGTTGCTCTGTCCGCTGGTGGTGCGGTGGGTGCGTCCCGCGTTCGTGGTCAGCGCCGGCCTGGTGGTCGGAACCGCCGGGTTCGCGCTGCTCACCCAGGTCTCCGGGTCGGTTTCCGGGGTCACGTCCGGGCCGTTCGTTCTCGCCCAGGTGGGGCTGGCCATCGCGTTCTTCGGCCTGGCCCCGCCCAGTGTCCTCGGCGCTGACCTCGTGGTGGGTGCCGCGCCTCCGGAGAAGGCCGGTTCTGCCTCGGCGACCGAGGAGACCGCCGCCGAACTCGGGATCGCGCTCGGCATCGCGACGCTCGGCAGTGTCGCCGCCGCCGTCTACCGCGTCCGGATGGCCGACGTCACCGGGGACGGGATTCCTCCGGAGGTGGCGGCCCCGGTGCGCGACAGCATCGACGGCGCCGTGTCGGTGGCCGACCGATTGGACCCGGCGGTGCTGGAGGCCGCCCGCGCGGCGTTCACGGACGGGTTCGCGCTGGCCGGCGGCATCAGCGCGGTGGCCATGGCCCTGCTCGCGGTGGCCGGGATGGTCGTGCTCCGGCAGCCCCGCCTCGGAACGGGGCATGAGACCGGCGCGGGTTCCTCCGACGACGACGCACCGGCCGGGCGGCGCTGAGCGGCACGCGGCCGCCCCGCGCACGCGGGTGGTGGCCCGCGCCGGACTCGCGGGCCACCACGTGTCAGCTCCCCGCTCTCCCCGTCACACCCCCCGCTCGGGTGCCGCCGGGGTTCCGCAGGACCCGAAGGCGCGGGAGCGAGTGGGTCGGGTGCCGCCG
>RJMB01000038.1 GCA_003725585.1 Halostreptopolyspora alba
CGCCGCAGGACCCGAAGATCCCCGGCCCCCCAGGCACCCGAGCAGGCGAGCGCCAGCGAGCCCAAACAACACCGCACCGCTAGTGCCCCAGGATGAGGCTCATGGCCTCCGCGCGGGTGCGGTCACGGTTGCGGAAGTCGCCGCGGACGGCGGAGGTGACCGTCTTGGCGCCGGGCTTGCGCACCCCACGCATGGTCATGCAGAGGTGCTCCGCCTCGATGACCACGATCACCCCCCGGGGTTCGAGCGTGGTCTGGATCGCGTCGGCGACCTCGGAGGTGAGGCGTTCCTGCACCTGCGGTCGTCGGGCGTAGACGTCCACCAGGCGGGCCAGCTTGGACAGGCCGGTGATCTGGCCCCTGTTGTTGGGGATGTAGCCGACGTGCGCGCTGCCGTAGAAGGGCACCAGGTGGTGCTCGCAGGTCGAGTACAGTTCGATGTCCTTGACCAGCACCATCTCCTCGTGTCCGGCCTCGAACACGGTGGTGAGCACGTCCTCGGGTCGCTGGGCGAGCCCCGCGAACTGTTCCTCGTAGGCCCGCGCGACCCGGGCGGGGGTCTCTTGCAGGCCCTCGCGGTCGGGGTCCTCACCGATGGCGAGCAGGATCTCACGGACCGCCTTCTCGATCCTCGGCTGGTCGACACTCCCGTTGGTGGAGCTCACCAACGGGAGGTCGAGCTCGGCCGGTTCCTCGTGCGTACTCACGCCTGACCCTCGGACCCGCCGTCGCCGCCGGTCTCACCGTTGACGTTGCCGTGGCCGCCGGCGGGCTCGGAGTCGGCCGGCCAGGAGTCGCCGCCGGACCACTCGCCCTGGCCGTTGCCGCTCAGCCCCTCGACGTCCTTCGGACCCATGACCGCGAGCTCCTTGGGCGTGCTCACCGGCGGCTGGTTGGAGGGCTGTCGCTTGCCGTGACCCTTGTACGAGCCGCGCGAGGGGCGCTTCTCGATCGGCGCGAAGATCTCCAGGACCTGCTCCTTGGAGAGGGTCTCCTTCTCGAGGAGGTTCCGGACGAGGTCGTCGAGAACGTCGCGGTACTCGACCAGGATCTCCCACGCCTCATCGTGCGCGGACTCGATCAGCCGGCGCACCTCCTCGTCGATGATGGAGGCGATCTCCTCGGAGTACTCGCGGGAGTGCGACATCTCACGGCCGAGGAACGGCTCGCTGTTACCGCTGCCGAACTTGCGGGCGCCGAGACGCTCGCTCATCCCGTACTCGGTCACCATGTTGCGCGCCAGGCTGGTGGCCTTGTCGATGTCGTTGGCCGCGCCGGTGGTGGGTTCGTGGAACACCATCTCCTCGGACGCGCGCCCACCCAGCATCATCGCGAGCTGGTCCATCATCTCCGAACGCGACGTGAGGAACTTGTCCTCCATCGGAACCGACATCGTGTACCCGAGCGCGCGTCCCCGCGGCAGGATGGTGATCTTGTGTACCGGGTCGGCGTGCGGGAGTGCGTGGCCCACCAGCGCGTGACCGCCCTCGTGGTAGGCGATCACCTTCTTCTCGGCGTCCGACATGACCCGCGTCTTCTTCTCGGGGCCGGCCATGACGCGGTCGATCGCCTCCTCGAGCGTGACCATGTCGATCTCGTTGCGGTTGGCCCGCGCCGACAGCAGGGCGCTCTCGTTCACCACGTTCTCGAGATCGGCGCCGGTCATACCGGAGGTCCGGCGGGCGATGACGTCCAGGTCGACGTCGTTGGCGACGGGCTTGCCCTTCGCGTGCACCTGCAGGATGCCCTTGCGACCCTCCATGTCGGGCCGGTCGACGACGACCTGGCGGTCGAAGCGCCCCGGGCGCAGCAGGGCGGGGTCGAGGATGTCGGGGCGGTTGGTCGCGGCGATGAGGATCACACCGCTCTTGACGTCGAAGCCGTCCATCTCGACCAGCATCTGGTTCAGCGTCTGCTCGCGCTCGTCGTGGCCACCGCCCATCCCGGCGCCCCGGTGACGGCCGACGGCGTCGATCTCGTCGACGAAGATGATCGCGGGGGCGTTCGCCTTGGCCTGTTCGAAGAGGTCGCGCACCCGCGAGGCGCCGACACCCACGAACATCTCGACGAAGTCCGAACCGGAGATCGAGTAGAACGGCACCCCGGCCTCACCCGCCACGGCCCGGGCCAGCAGTGTCTTACCCGTACCGGGGGGGCCGAACAGCAGCACGCCCTTAGGGATCTTGGCACCCATGGACTGGAACTTGGCCGGGTTCTCCAGGAACTCCTTGATCTCGTGGAGCTCTTCGATGGCCTCGTCGGAGCCGGCGACGTCGGAGAACGTGCTCTTCGGGGTGTCCTTGGTGATCAGCTTGGCCTTGGACTTGCCGAAGTTCATCACCCGGGAGCCGCCACCCTGCATCTGGTTCATGACGAACAGGAAGATGGCGATGAGGATGATCAGCGGAATGAGGCTGAACATCAACGACGCGAACATGCTGTCCTGCGGCACCTCGACGTCGTAGGAGCCGAGGTTGCCGCCGCCTTCCTCCAGGCTCTGCAGCTCGTTCGCGAGATCGTAGCCCTGGCCCTCGACCCAGTACGCTTCGTAGACCTCACCGTCGACGGTGGTCAGCTCGATTCGCTGCTCTTTGTCGATGAGCTGGGCGTTGTCGACCTGGTCGTTCTCGATCAGCTCGAACACCTTCGAGGTGTCGGCCTTCTCCGGCTCCGACCCGCCGCCCAGACCGGTGAACTGGAAGACAGCAATGAGCAGGAGGCCGATGGCCAGGATCCACGGCCACGGCCCACGGTACAAACGCTTGAGATTCATCTATACGGAACCCCGTCGGGTCCGTCCCTCCTGACCAGGCGGCCTGCTCCGAGCACCCGCGGGGGTAGACCGTGCGGGTAGGCGGGCGGGCGCGAGCTGGTGTGTCGCGGCCGGTCTCCCCTGCCCCCTCAGTGCGCCCCTACGGCCGCTGGAAGCGGGACCTATCGGACATGTATTCCCTACGATGCTGCGGGGATAATTGACGGTACACCCCCTCGTGACCGCACGCATTCGCGGCCAACGCCAGCGCTATTCCGTCATCCCACCAACGCCTACGGATGGCCTGTTGTTCCCGGCTCACCGATCACACCGGCGCGGACACGGTCCCTTTGGCCACGCGTGGTTCAGCTCCCGTACACGTGCGGCGCGAGTGTGCCGATGAACGGCAGGTTCCGGTATTTCTCGGCGTAGTCGAGTCCGTAGCCGACGATGAACTCGTTGGGGAGGTCGAAACCAACGTACTTGATCTTCAGGTCGACCTCGAACGCGAGTGGCTTACGCACCATCGTATAGATCTCGACCGAGGCGGGCCCACGCGAATTCAGGTTACCCACCAGCCAGGACAGGGTGAGCCCGGAGTCGATCACGTCCTCGACGAGCAGGACGTTGCGGTCCTTGATGTCGATCTCGAGGTCCTTCAGGATGCGCACCACCCCGGACGACGTCGTGCCCGCCCCGTAGGAGGAGACCGCCATCCAGTCCATGGCGCAGGGGTGGTGGAGCTCCCGTGAGAGGTCGGCCATCACCATGATGGCCCCGTTGAGCACACCGACGAGCAGCAGATCCTTGCCGGCGTAATCCACGTCGATCTCCGCGGCGATCTCCCGGTTCCGGGATTTGATCTGGTCTTCGGTGATCAGGATTCGTTCCAGGTCATCGCCCATGTCTTTGGCGTCCACGCTTCACTGCCTCGCTGCTCGGCCCACGGTTGCTCCGGACGTTCACCAGCATAGAGGCGCCGGACCTGGAACCCGTTGCCGGCCGGGCCACGCCACTGCCGGTCACCGGGTGATCGTGATCCGTCCAGCGACACGCCGCCCGCGCAGCCCACCCGGCAGGTCCACGTGCGCCTGCCCGCGCCACTCCGTCACCAGCCGCTCCAGTTCGGCGACGTGGCCGGCCGTCAGCGCTCCGGCCGGACAGCCGGCCCCGATCGCCGCACGGCGCAACACCCGGGTGCGGACCGCGCGCGGCAGCTCGGCGAGCGCGTCCGCCCCCAGCTCGCCCCGCCCGCGCGCGACCTCCCGCTCGGCGCGTTCGGCCCAGGAGTCCAGGGCATCGGCGTCGTCGCGCAGCAGCCCGGCGGTGCGCGCCAGAGCCTCGGCGATGCCGGGGCCGAGCACGCGTTCCAGGCACGGCAGAGCGTCGTTCCTGACACGGGAGCGGGCATAGGCGGGATCGACGTTGTGCGGGTCGCTCCAGGCCGACAGACCCATCAGCGCGCACGCCGAGTGCACGGTGGACCGGTCGATCCCCAGCAGCGGCCGCAGGTAGCGCCCAGAGGAGACCGGCATACCGGCGAGCGAGCGGGCCCCCGAACCGCGGGCCAGCCGCAGCAGCACCGTCTCGGCCTGGTCGTCACGGGTGTGCCCCAGCAGGATCGCGCTGGCGCCCATACTCCGCGCCGTCTCCTCGAGCGCGGCGTACCGGGCCGAGCGCGCGGCCGCCTCGGGCCCGCCGCCGTCACCCACCGTCACGCTCACCGCGCGCGCCGGATCGAGCCCGAGCCCACGCAGGGTCTCGCGGACCTCGGAGGCGCGTTCCGCCGAACCGGGCTGGAGGCCGTGGTCGACCGTGATGCCCCCGGCACGCAGCCCCATCCGCGGCGCCACGAACGCGGTGGCCCCGGCGAGCGCGTACGAGTCGGCCCCACCGCTGCACGCGACGGCGACCAGGTCACCCGCTTCCAGCTCCGCGAGCGCCCGCCTCACGGCGGAACGCACATCGGCGACCTCGGGTGGGGGGCCGGTCATAGGCGCGACCCACCGCCGTAACCGAGGGAGAGGGTCACTCCTCGGGCGTGGCCACGTCGGACCTGCCGCGCACCTGGCCGTTCCCCTCGGGCAGCGGCACGGGGCGCACGACACGGTTCACCCACGCATCGGGGTTACGGATCTCCTCCATGGTCGGAAGAGTCTCACGCGACTCCCACACCCGGTTGAAGTCGTCCATGCCGACCTTGGCGACGACCTCGCGCACGAACGCGGCGCCCTCCTCGTACTGCTTCATCTTGAGGTCGATCCCGAGGAGCTGCCGGATGATCTTGTCGATCCGGTTCGCCCCCTCCCGGCGACGCTGGAAGCGACGGCGGATCTCGGCGACCGAGGGCACGACCTCGGGGCCGACGGCGTCCATCACGTAGTCGCCGTGCCCCTCGGCCAGGGTCATCACAGCGGTGATCCGGTCGAGGATCTCGCTCTGCCCCTCGTTCTGGAAGGCGTCGATGAGGTTGCCCTCGCCCCCGCGCATGACGTCGGCGACCGCCTCGCCCGCGGCGCGGAGCCGCTCCAGGAAGGCCGAGGCGTCCATGTCGGAGGCGAGCAGGAACTCCTGCATCTGCTCCTGCACGTACTCGCGCAACCAGGGAGTCGAGGTGAACTGCGTGCGGTGCGTCTCCTCGTGCAGGCACACCCACAGCCGGAAGTCCCGCGGGTCGACCTCGAGCTCCCGCTCGGCGTGCACGATGTTCGGCGCGACCAGGGTCAGTCGGCCCGTGGGCGCGGTGCCGTCGGGGTCCGGCGGCAGGAACAGCTCGTACTGGCCGAGCACCCGCCCGGCGAGATAGGAGAGCACCGCGCCGAGCTGCACCCCGGTGACACGGGAGCCCACAGCCGTGGTGAGGCCGCCGGCCGCGGACCCGCTGAACCGCGATTCGGCCAGGCGGTCGATCATGGGTTCCAGGACCACCCGGAACCCGTCGACGTTGGCCTTGATCCACCCGGGGCGGTCGACGATGACCGCTGGCCCGGCCGGCTCGAGGGAGTTCATCCCGGTGAACTCGCGCACGTGCCCCTGCGCGGTGACCGAGAGCTCACGAAGATGGGTGACGGCTTCGCGGGCGTCCGCGAGGCTCACTTGGGGGCCGGGCCGCACGAGTCGGGTACCGGTATTGACGGCTACGTCCCAGTCGATCAAACTCACGCCCTCACAGTACCCATTGCGTGGGTGTTTCACCGGACCCTCGACGGATTTCCGGGATTCCTCAGGGGTGACCCCTCGGGGGAGGTCGCCGAAATCGGGGCGTCGAGCGGGGCGGTCACAGCGTCCGGGTCATGAACACGCTTTCCGGGTCGGGCCGGTAGTCGCCGAACGGCGCGCAATAGGTGAACCCGAACTTCTCGTAGAGCCTCCTGGCGGGCCGGAAGAACGCGCCGGCACCGGTCTCCAGGCTCAGCCGGACGAGCCCCATACGGGTCGACTCGGCGATGATGTGCCGAAGCAGCCGGGACGCGACCCCGCCGCGCTTGTACTCCGGGGCGGTGCGCATAGCCTTCACCTCAGCGTGCCCCGGGGCCAACCGCGCGATGGCGCCGCAGCCCACGATGGCCTCCCCGTCCAGGACCGACCAGAACGTGACGCCGGGCTGACGCAGACCGTCGAGGTCCAGGGCGTGCTTGCTCTCCAGCGGGGTGACCGCGCGCATCTCCCGGACATGCGCGTCGAGGAACGCCGCGATCTCCGGTCCGGAGAGGTCGTCGACGACAATTCGCACGTTGGTCTCCCTACCGGGTTACGAGCAGCCGCACTCGGCGATCGCGCTGGCGAAGGTGTCGAGGGTGCTGCCCATGGCCGCGGGGTCGTTGGCCATGAACGCGAAGACCGCCGGCCGCCCGTTGGCGTCGTAGATCGTGCCGGCCAGCGTGCTTACCCCACTCAGCGTGCCGGTCTTGCCGCGGACCACCCCGGCTCCGGCCGAGGAGTCGCTCTCGCTGCCGTAGCGTTCGTTCAGGGTACCGGTGAAGTGGGCGGTGGGCAGGCCGCTGAGTGTGTAGTGCAGCTCGGGTCGGTCGGGGTCGGCCGCGACCAGCAGCAGCTCCACCAGGGCGCGCGCGGTGATCCGGTTGTTCACCGACAGCCCGCTGCCGTCCTCGACGTGGACGCCGCTGACACCGAGCTCCTCGAGCACCCCGCGGGTGGCCTCGGCCGCGCCCTCGAACGAGGGTTCCTCTCCCTCGGAGATGGCGACCTGGTGCGCCAGTGCCTCGGCCAGGTTGTTGTCGCTCTCCAACATCATCTTCTCCACCAGGGCGGAGACGGGTGGCGACTCGACGCTGGCCAGGGTGTCGGCGCCGTCGTCGGCCTCGACGGGCTCCGGCTGCCCGGACACGTCCACACCGGCGTCGTCGAGCCGGTCGGCGAACGCGTCGGCGGCGGCCCGTGGCGGGTCGTCCTCCCGCTCGCTGTAGGGCCTGTCGGGGTGGACGCGCCCGCCGTCGACCATCAGGGCGTGCACCGGTGCGGTACTGCCCTCGTGGACGTAGTTCGACTTCCAGCCGGGTCCCGTGTCAGATCCGACGTAGCGGGAATCGTCATAACCGAGACTGACCGTATCCACTCCCGACTCCCGTAGTGTCTCCGCTGTCCGCTCGGCGAGGTCGTCCAACGTCGCCAGGCGCGGGTACGCGTCGGGATCGGCGCTGCCCGTGAGGGTGGGGTCGCCGGCACCAACGAGAATGATCCGGTCGTCGTGGCCGTTGACCACAGTGGTGCGCATGGTCGCGTCGGGGCCGGCGGAGTGCAGCACGGAGACCGCGGTGACGATCTTGGTCGTCGAGGCGGGAACCGCCTCCTCTCCGGCGTCCCGGTCGTAGAGCGTCGCACCGGTGCGCGCGTCGGCGACATAAGCGGACAGCCCGTCATCGACCCCGGAACCGGACATGGGATCATCGAGCTTGTCCGCGAGCCGATCGGGATCGATCGGTGCGGCCTCTGGTGCCGCCATGTCCGGCGCGTCCTCGGTGAACGCGGCGGGGAACGGCACCGTCGCCGGTGGGCGGGACTCGATGATGTCCAGTGCGACCACACCAGCCACGAGCACGAATACGTTGAGCGTGGCCAGGGTGAGGACCGCTCGAGCCCGCACCTGCCGCACCCCATACCTGCTTTCCGTTGACATCGGAGAACTTTCCAACTACGTAGCGACAACAGTCGTAAGGGGAGCCAAGAACAGCATGGAATTCGACGTCACGATCGAGATCCCTAAAGGCGAGCGGAACAAGTATGAGATGGATCACGAGTCCGGCCGGATTCGCCTGGACCGCATGCTGTTCACCTCGACCAGTTATCCCGCCGACTACGGGTTCATCGAGGGAACCCTCGGCGATGACGGTGACCCGCTCGACGCTCTGGTCCTGCTCAAGTACCCGACCTTCCCCGGTTGCCTCATCCGCTGCCGGGTCGTGGGCATGTTCCGGATGCGCGACGAGGCCGGTGGCGACGACAAGATGCTGTGCGTTCCGGCCACGGACCCACGGATGGAGCACCTTCGTGACATCCATCACGTGAGCGAGTTCGAGCGCCTGGAGATCGAGCACTTCTTCAGCGTGTACAAGGACCTGGAACCCGGGAAGTCGGTCGAGGGCGCCACGTGGACCGGGCGGCACGACGCCGAGCAGGAGATCGCCGCCTCGGCGAAACGGCACGAGGCGGCCGGCGGTCACGGCGACTCCTCGCACATCACCCGGGACTGACGGGTCGCCGACGGGGCGGGCGCCACGGCGCCCGCCACTGGCTCCGGACGGTTCCCCGAGCGTCACGAGTCACCGTTGTCGCTGTTCACGGACGGATCAGCGACCCAGGACGTGGTGTCCTCGGGGGCCTGCTGGGTGATCAGGTAGACGGCCAGGACCACGACCAGCAGCACACACGCGGCGACGACGAACCCGGGGATCAGGTGCGTGGTCGGACGCTCGTGGCACCGGGCCGAGGGCGGCACGGGAAACCCCCTCCTGTCGAAGGAGTCGGCCCGCTGCGCGATGTGGGCTCGGTACCCCGACAGGTCCGGCCCGGTGACACCACTGAGTACGCGAACTCGCAGGCAGGGTGGGCGTGACGTGCCGACGTCCGCAACCTCCGTGAGGCGGTCGGCCTCGACCACCCGCAGGTGACGCTCGCACTCGGCCTCGGCAACGGCGAACAGCCACTCTCGGAACCTGCGCTCGTTGGGTAACCGGTCAACGTGCGCCCGGGTGACGATGAAGGTGTCGCGCAGCACGGTCTGCGCGACGTCGGCGTCACCGAGCATCCCGAAGCACATCTCGTAGAGCTCCTCGCCATAGGCGTCGAAGAGCCGGGCATATGCCTCGGAGGGGCGCACACGGCTGGAGCGCAGGGCGTGCAGCAGGTCCCGGTCCGTCATGTTCCACGAATCTACGGTTTACCGCGATGAGGGACCATCACCTTTGCCGAAATAAGTAGCGATCTCACCTGTTTTCCCACGATTTGACGGATGTCCGCCGCGCTACCCCCGAACGGCACGCGGCACCACGAGTGGACTCCCCGGACCGAAACGCCCCGGAAGCGGGTGACGTACGACTCAGCGCCCGTTCAGCTGGCGCGCCATCGCCGCCGCGATCGTCTCCACCCGTGACCGAGTGAGTACCTCGGGCAGGCCCCCGAGGTACCGGACGGCGTTCCGCGGGCGTGCGATGACCGCGTTCCCCGCCCGCATGACCGGCTCCGGCAGCCGTCCCACCACCATGATTACGGGAACCACGCTCGGAACCGGCGCACCAACCACACCGTGGGCGAGTCGTTCGAGCCGCTCCGCGCGCTCGACCGCCCCTCGGACGGCGCGGGCGGCCGGGCGTGCCCCGATCCGCCAGTCACTCGAGCCACGTGACACCTGGTGCGCCCACGTGCGCGTGTCCAACAGGTACACTCCGCCCGGCCCCACAGCCACGAAGCGGCCCGCGTCATCGGGCACGATCCGGTAGCCGTGCAGGCGCAGTTCGCGCAACAGCCGGTCGCGGCCGTAGGGGGCGGGTCCCCCTAGCCAGGCGGGGGCGGTGCTGACCAGAACGAAGCTGAGCGCGGTCAGCCCGGCGACCAGAGCGCCCGCTCTCCAGTGCAGGAAACCGGCCGCCATGACCCCGGCTGAGCAGGTGATGAGCGTCCGCACGGCCAGGCGCGCGAGCGTCGCCCCGGTCCCGGCAGCGGATTCTCTGGTGCGGCGGGCCGGTCCGGCGTCCTCCACCCTGTCACCTCCCGGGCCCGGCTCGACGGTCCACGGGTCGCGGGTCCCGCTGTCCTGCCGCTCCGTCGCACGGGAACGGCAACCGGACGCGAGGGGGATTCTCTTGGTCCACCCCGTGACCTCGCAATGCGTATGGGCCAAATTCCGGGCGGCCGAGGGGCGCTGTTACGGACACCGATGAGGGGATCGTCGACGTCACCGGCCCCGTGGCGCGGTGGGCAACGTTACGACGCCACACGCCCCGGTCAGCTTGACATCGCCTCCACGGCTTGATCTGCTGTCGACCATGCAGCCGCGTACGCACCTGACAACCATGCGGTCCCTGATGGCCTACCGCCGTATGGCCGGTGCGTCGTGTCCGGCTCCTTCGTGTCGCTGTCGCCGCTGAGCGAGGCCCCGCGGAGCGCGCCCGCGCCGCTTCGCGCCTGATACTCCCGGCCGTCTCGGGCCCCTCACGGCTGCCCTGACCCCACGCCGGCCGAGCCATCGACCCCCGTGCGCCGACGCCGTCGACCCGGCGCCAACCACGAAGGACCCAAGCGAGCAATGACACACGGTTCCCAGGCGACCACTGTACGGACCACGCGCACCGAGACGCGTGACCGGGGGAGACCGGTCAGCCTTCCCGCCCGCGAATCCGTCGCCTCTCCCCCGCCCACCGACGACCTCTCCGACATCGGCGACATCGCGCTCGCCGGCCAACCCAGCGGCTACACCCACCTGAGGCCCCGTGGCGTCCCCACCGTCGGCCAACTCGCCACCGCGGCACGCGAGGCGGCGACGGTCCTGGGCCGCCCGGCACTGTGGCCACCGTGGCGCCGCCGCTGGCAGCTCGCCCCACGTCCCGCGCGCCGCCGCGCGGGTGGCCGAATGCGCGTCACGGTGGTGGCGCTGGAGCCGAACGACTTCGTCGCCCTGCCCCGGCTCGGCGGCCACGGACGTCCCGCTCCCGGAACCGACGTGCTGCACCTGGCGCACGGACACGCGCACACGGTGGTGTCGACCCCCGACGGCGAGATGCGGGCCGTGCAAGAGCTCGGCGCCGGACGAGTCCGCGTTCTCGGCGAGGCCAGCCGTCACCGGCTGATCAACACCGGCGCCGACACCGCCGTGGTCGTCCGGGTCACCGGGCCCTGATCCGCGGTGTTGATCCGCGGTGTTCCCCGCCTCCGCCAGGGGATGGCCGGCGCCCGTGTGACGGTGTTCCCACGCTCTCGGTAACACGCTGACCTCGTCTTCAAGATTGGGGTGCCCGCCGCTCGGCGACGGCGCGAAGGGCGTCGTCCACCACCTCGATCGCCCGCAGCGCCAGCGCCATGCGTCGGCCCTCCTCCTGGTAGGCCCGCATGACCTGGTCGATGGCCTGCGGTGGCAGCACGCCGCGCAGGTCGACCCGAGCGTTGCGGTACCCCTGGCGCGTCCCCTCCAGGGAGCCGGCGACGTACTCGCGGGCCAACCGCGACAGCGCGACCGGGTACCGACTCAGTACTCCGTGCGTGCGGTAGTCGGCCGGAAGGTGTTCGAACAGCCAACCGGCCGCGGTGCGCTCGAAGGACTCCGAACCGGGTGGGTGCACCCCCGCCGGCCAGTCCGCGGGAAGCTGCTGATCGGGCATACTTCCCAGGATAACCGCGGTTCGAACTCGAGTTCGAGCGGGCGCGATGCGACTCGCGGGTGTCAGCCTCCCTGGTCGTCGGTGTTGTCGCCCGTGGCGCTCGCGCCGGCCTCGGCGTCGGCGGCTTTCCCCTCGCCTTCGTCCTCCTGTTGCTGCCGCTGCTCCAGCTCCACACGCATGGCGTACTCGGCCGCGTCGACCGCCGCGCGAGCGGTGATCGCGTTGGTGTGTGCCCTCTCCAACTCCTCAAGAGCGATGCAGTCGAACGCCACCCGCGCGTCGTGCACGGCTGCTTCGAGCTGACGTGCCGCTTCGTCCAGGCTCATACGTGCCCCTTCCCAAGAGACCGGCAACGTCGGGCGGGGAATCGCCGACATGTCACGACATCCCCGCTGGTCCCTCCATTCGCACAGCGACCCGCACGTGATCTGTCTACCCCGCCCCCTCATGACCCATGTGCAGCCGGGATGTACGAATTCACCGGGTAGTTGGGGTTCCCGCCTCGGTGCGCACCATCGCGGAGCCCCGTGCGCGCCGCGCGATCGGCCTGTCGTGTCACGCGGCGCGCGTACGATTTCCTCGGGCGTCGAGAGGAGTGGAGCCGCTCATGCGCAATCGCTTTGCCGGCACCTGCACCACGTGCGGGACCGCCGTGCCCGCCGAGTCCGGCGTGGTGCTCCGGGAGGACGGACGGTGGCGCTGCTACTGCTCCGGGCACGAGCCCCGCCCCACCCCGCCACCGCGCGGTGACCACCCGGGCTGGCACACCGGCCCCATCGTCGGGTACGACTGCGAGACCTCGTCCAACGACCCACGTGAGGCGTTCCTCGTCTCGGCGGCCCTCGTCGACTCGTCGGGCACCAGCCGCACCTGGCTCGTCGACCCGGGCGACCGTGAGATCCCTCCCGACGCCGTCGAGATCCACGGCATCAGCACCGAGTTCGCCCGCGCCGAGGGCGTACCGGCCGAGGAGGCGCTCGGGGAGGTCGCCGACGCGATCGCCGCCCGCCTCACGGCCGGTACCGCGATAGCGATCTTCAACGCCCCATTCGACCTCGGCGTGCTCGCCGCCGAACTGTGGCGCCACGACCTCAAACCGCTCGCCGAACGGATGGCCGGCCCCCCGCGCCCCATCGTCGACCCGCTGGTCATCGACCGCGGCATCGACCGCTACCGGCGGGGGCCACGTAACCTCGGCGCCATGTGTGAGTTCTACGGGGTCGCGCTGGCCGACGCGCACACCGCGCGCGGCGACGCCGCCGCGTGCCTGGAGCTGGCGCGCGAGATCGGCGCGCGCCACCCCGACCTGGCCGGGTTGAGCCTGTCGGAGCTGCACGAGCACCAGGTCCAGTGGGCGCTCGACTACGCGCGCGGCCGGCAGCGGTGGCTCGACGAGAACCGACCCGGCCACGGCAGGGTGATCGACGGGGCCTGGCCGATCTCGGCCTGACACTTCCACCTCGAGTCTCGGGGCGTCCGTGACCACCCCGCGGTTTCCCTCGACGGCGTTACGGTCGCGGCTAGACTGGCGCACCAGGCGAGTTCAGCGTGCCGATCGGAAGAGGGTGCCTCCATGCTCCGGACTGTCCTGCTCGCGCTTCTGGGCGTACTCGTCGCCCTGTTCGTCCTCTCGATCCTGTGGTCCCTGATCAAGGGCCTGTTCGCGCTGGCGGTGTTCGCCGCCGTGGTCGTCGGCGCCTTCATGCTGGTCAGCCGGGTAACGAAGCTGACCAGGCAGCGTCCCTAGCTCGTTTCCCGGCCGGGCACGGCGTGAGCCCACGGGCCACGTGTCGGGCGCCCCGTGGCGTTCCACCCGACACGCGTCGTTCCCCCGGGGCTCCCCCGTCGGCGCCGCTCAGTGCCGCAGCCCGATCGTGGCGCTGGCGCGTCGCTGCTCGGTGGGTAGCCACGGCATGGGCACGAGCTCCGAGAGGAAGGCGTACTCGCGCGACAGCCGCCGATCGTGCTGCCCGTGCCCCGAGTGCGTGTGCACCCACCACGCCGCGATGTCCGCCCATCCCGGAGCCGACAGCGACCCACCGGTGTGTTGCACCGACAGCGCCGCCGCCAGGTTCGCGAACCGTAGCCGCCGCTCCAGTGGCCACCCGGCGAGCGTCCCGACGATGAACCCGGCGCCGAACACGTCCCCCGCCCCGGTCGTGTCGATGGTCTCCATGACCAGCCCGTCGACCTCGGCGGACTCCCCGGTGACCTGGTCGATCGCCATGGCCCCACGAGGTCCGTCGGTGACGACCGCCACCGGCACGTGGTCGGCGAGTCGCGCGAGCGCCGACGCCGGGCTGCCCGTGCGCGTGTAGGACATCGCCTCGATCGCGTTGGGTGTGAAGGCGTGGCAGTGCTCCAGCTGCCGTAGTACCGAGTCGCACCACGTCTGGCTCTCGTCCCAGCCGACATCGGCGAAGACCCTCGCCCCGTTGGACGCCTGGGCGCGCGCCCACTCCGGGATCTCCTCCCCGGCGCACAGGCTCACGAAGGCCGCGCGTGCCTGCGGCAGCTCGCGCGCCATCTCCGACGGCGGAACCGGGGAGGGGTGCTCGTGGGTCACCAGACTGCGGTCACCCCGGTAGGCCAGCGAGACGGTGAACGGCGAGTGCCAGTCGCCGACACGCCGCGACGCCGACAGGTCCACCCTCTCCTGCTGCTCCAGGGTCTCCCACGAGAAGTCACCGTAGACGTCCTCCCCGAAGGCGGCGGAGACCGCGGTGCGCAGTCCCAGCCGCGACGCCGCGACCGCCAGGTTGGCCACCCCACCGGGGCACGACCCCATGCCCTCGGCCGGGACCTCGGTTCCCGACGCCGGCGGCGCTGTCAGCCCGGTGAGGACGATGTCGAAGTAGACCGTGCCGCTGAGCGCGAGGTCGATCGCGGGGCTGTCCGGTTCGCGCGCCCCCGCCAGCACGTCACGCCGTTCGCCAACCAGCGGGGTGGACTCCAGTTTGCCGTAGCCCCGCTCCGTGTCGTTCCCCTCTCCGTCAGCGCGCGCCTGAGTCGCCATGTCGAATCCCTGCCCAGATCGAAAGCGTTCTAGACGTGCAGGGTACGCAACCGGGGAGCGGCTGGGTCACCAACGCGGACCGGACCGGCCCTCGCGCGAGTAGGGTGGTCCCGGAACTGGCGAGGAGGGGCCGCACGTGCGCTTGGCGATCCTTGGTGGTGGGGGGTTTCGCGTCCCGCTGGTGCACCGGGCACTGCTCGGTGACGCGCTGCGCGCTGGTGGCGCGGCGATCAGCGAGATCGTGCTGTACGACACCGACCGGTCCCGGCTGCGCGCGATCAGCGCGGTCCTCGATCGGCAGCGCGGGGAGTACCGGGCCGCCCACGGCGAGCCGCCGGTGGCGGTGCGCGCCGGGACCGATCTCGACGAGGCGCTGCGCGGCTGCGACATGGTCTTCTCGGCGATCCGCGTGGGCGGCATGGCGGGGCGGGTCCTCGACGAGCGCGTGGCGTTGGACGCGGGCGTGCTGGGCCAGGAGACCGTGGGCGCCGGTGGGATCAGCTACGGGTTGCGCACCCTCCCGGTGGCCGAATACCTGGCGCGCGCGATCGTCGGCAACGCCCCCGACGCCTGGGTGGTGAACTTCACCAACCCGGCCGGGCTGGTCACCGAGGCGATGTCGGCGGTGCTGGGAGACCGCGTCATCGGTATCTGTGACTCCCCGCTCGGACTCGGCCGGCGCGCGGCCCGGGCCATCGGGGTGGATCCGTCCGGGGCGCGGTTCGACTACGCGGGGCTGAACCATCTGGGATGGCTGACCGGTCTCTGGGAGGGCGGCCGCGACCGGCTCCCCGAACTGCTCGCCGCCGACGACGCCCTCGACTCGTTCGAGGAGGGGCGCCTCTTCGGCGCGGAATGGGTACGCGCGATCGGTGCGCTGCCCAACGAGTACCTGCACTACTACTACATGGCGCGCGAGACGTACGCGGCCGTCGCCGAGACGGTGGCCGGCGGCGGACACACCCGTGGCGAGCAACTCGTCGCCCAGCAGGGGGCGTTCTACCGGGACGCCGCCGCACGGCCCGATGAGGCGTTCACACTGTGGGAGCGGGCCCGGCTGGAGCGCGAACAGAGCTACATGGCCGACAACCGCCGCGCCGCGGGGGACGGGCAGCGCGACGAGGAGGACCTCGACGGCGGCGGGTACGAGGAGGTGGCCCTCGCGGTCATGCGCGCCGTCGCCCGCGACGAACCGGCCCGGCTGGTCCTGAACACGCGCAACCGGGGCGCCCTCGCCGACCTGGACGACGACGCGGTGGTGGAGGTTCCGTGCATGGTCGACGCCAGTGGGGCGCGCCCCCTGGCGGTGGGGCCGCTCACCGGGCACCGGGCTGGGCTGGTGCGCGCGGTCAAGGCGGTGGATCGGGACGTGATCGAGGCGGTGCGCTCCGGATCGCGAACGCCCGCCCTGCGCGCGTTCGCCACCCACCCGCTGGTGGACTCCGTCGCCACGGCGCGCGACCTACTACACGGTTACCTCACGGCGTTTCCCGAGCTCGAGGAGACGCTGCCCCACGCGTGACCCACTCGGAGAGCACGCGGTCAGCTCTGGGTCCGGATCCAGTGCACGATCCGCCCGGCCTCGTGCGTGTCGACCCCGGTGTGCGCCCGGACGAGCCACACCGCGTCAGAATCGCGGTCCTCGGCGAGCAGCTGGCGCACACGCGTGACGGTGGCCTCGGGGATCTCCAGCGGCTCCGCGTCACCCGCGAGCAGGCTGTACCCGCCGACCTGGGTCTCGCCGGACTCCGGCGGCGGCACGCGGTAGACCGGCCCGGTGACCCGTGGCGGCCCGCCTCCGCGCTGGAGGAGGTCCAGCACGTAGACACCGGCACCGAGCAGTGTCACCGCCGCGATCAACGCGAGGAGCATCAGCAGCAGACCCATGCCGGCCTGTCTACCCATCTCCCGTCGCGTTCAGGCTGGCCGGGTGTACCCGCCCGAGGCGCGCGAGCCTCCCGCACGAACCTCGACGGCCTGACGAGGCGCTCTGGGTCGTGGGGGTTGGTGCTCTTGCTCCGCCGCGCCTCGGGCGGCGCCACTCTCGCTGTGTCACACGGGTCGCGGTCGTTCCCGTCCTCGGTGGCCTGGCCGTTCCCGTCGCCCCCGCCCGGGTCGGACCCGCTCGCGTCGCACGCCCGAACGGCGGGCGGGCCGGCCACGGCGAGCACGGTCACGCCGGGGCCGGACGGGGGTGGGGCGGTGCCTCGACCCACAGGAACTCCGCTGGAGGTGTTGGTCGTCCGGGGTTTGCCCGAAGGTTCGGCACAGCGCACCCTCCGTGGGCCGGGAGGTCTAGTGTTCCCCGTTCCCTCCCGGCCCCTCCCGCTCGGCCAGGTTCCTGATGGCCTCCAGGCGGCGGTCCCACCGCTGGGCGAGGTCGTCCATCCAGCGGGCGGTCGCGTTCAGCGGGGCGGTCCGCACCGTGTAACGAACCTCGCGGCCCTCACGGTGACTACGGACCAGGCCCGCCCGGTCGAGGACCCCGAGATGCTTGACCACGGCCTGCCGGCTGATCGGCAGCTCGGCCGACAGGGTCGTCGCGCTCGCCGTCCCGTGCGCGGCGAGCGCCTCCAGCAGCTCGCGACGTGTCGGGTCGGCCAGGGCGGTCAGGACGTCCCCGTTCCCGGCGTCCTGACCGCTCACGTCGAGGGCGCTGCCGAGCGCTCGGCGTACTCCCGCAGCTCGTCGAGCTCGATACCCCACCCCTCGATGTTCTGCTGGCGGGCCCGCTCCTGCTGCTCCGCCGGAACGCCAAGGCGGGTGAAACCGCTCTCGACCACGGACAGTCGGGTTCCGCCGGCCTCGGCGGACAGAGTGAACTCCACGAGGGTCGCGTTCCCCTCGCGTGGGTGTTCACTCGCCACACCCGGGTGGTCGTTGCTGTCGACGGTCCAGCGGAAAGCGAACACGCGCGGCGGCTCGACCCGGTCGATCACCGCCGGGTACTCCCCGAACTCGGCCCAGCCCAGCCACAGGGTCCCGCCGGGCTCCAGGGCGTCGATCCGCGCGCTCTCGCCGAACCACCCGGCGATGTGGTCGGCCTCGGTGAGCACGGCCCACACCCGTTCCACCGGCGCCGCGACGTGGATGTCGCGCTCGATACGGTCCTCTGTCATGTGTCGCCACCTCTCTCAGACGCAACCCGTTGGTTGCGGATAACCGCACTATATCGCAACCTTGCGGTTGCACAATAGGGTGTGTCCTGGTTCTCCGGCGGGCGTGACATCGCGGCCCCGCGGCACCGAGCCGTCCCGCGAGGTCCTGACCGCTCGCTCGAAAGGCGAGACGCGGTCGACACCGCGTCGCGCGAGCCGGCCGACGGTCCCGGCCACCCGGTCAATACCGGCGTCACCGGGCAGGAGTGTCAGCGTGGCCCTCCCGGTCTCGTCGCAGCCCCGCCCCCCGTTCCTCGCGGTTGAGGCGAGGGGCGTCGAGCTTCCCCGGTGGTTCCTCGTGGGTGAGGAGGCCGCGGGTGTCGGCGTAGTCGGCGGTGATTCGTAACGTCTCCCCCTCACCTCCGCCTCCCCGCCACTCCTCCCACCCGCGTGTGGCGCCCGCCTCGAATATGTTCGACGCGGAACCGGAAGTTCGCGAATTGCGACGAATTCGTACCGGATCTCCGGCGACCCCGATCCGGGAACGACCCGGAAAAAAGAAAACGAACCGCTCGGACAACCGGTTCGTAGTGACACTCGGATATGCTCGGGCACACGCCACGCGCCTTCGGGAACCCCCGTGCCCACGGGGCCGTCCGGCGCGGGGCAGCGTGGTTCGACACCATCGCTGGCCACTTACGGCCAATACTCGAATTGCTCCGGCGAGAATTCTTGGCCATGCCACGATTACCGTTCCCGATGGGGTTCGACGACATAGTGAGGTGACCGGCCTCACAGGGAACCGGCATCGTGGTTGTTGTATGCTGTAGGCAGTCGACGGAAACTGTCGGCGCGCGCTAACCGCTGAATCTGGCGTCGGGGACAGCGCCCCCGAACTTTGGAGTCCACCATGCAGTCGACCGAGTTGGCCCAGGACATGCTGGGGCGCCGGATCGATCGACCGGTACCACTTCGCGAGCGCGTCTACGAGGCAATGCAGGAACTCATCATCTCGGGCAGCCTGGCGCCCGGGCAGCACCTCGTGGAGAGCGAACTCGCCGAGACGCTCGGCGTATCACGGCAACCGGTCCGCGAGGCGCTACAGCTACTGAACTCCGACGGCTGGGTCGACCTGCGCCCCGGCTACGGGGCGTTCGTGCACGCGCCGACCGACCAGGAGGTCGACCAGCTGCTCGCCGTGCGCAGCGTGCTGGAGGGCGAGTCCGCCCGACTGGCCGCGCAGCAGGCGGACGCCGACGGAGTCGCGCGGCTGCGCGAACTGTGCGACGAGGGCGAGGCGGCCATCGCCGCCGACGACATCGACCGCATCGTCGCCGCCAACGCCGAGCTGCACCGATACGTCACCCAACTGTCCGACAACAAGGTGCTACTCGACTTCGTCACTCAGGTCGACCGGCGCGTGCGGTGGTACTACACCCCCATCGCCCGGCAGCGGGGCACGGACTCCTGGCGGGAGCACCGGCGGCTGATCGACGCGATCTCCAACGGCGACAGCGAACTGGCGTCCCGGATCATGCGGGAGCACACGGACCGGACCCGTCAGTCCTACCTGAAGGAGCGCGAGGACGCGCCGACCACGCAGGAGCAGGCGCCCCCCGCGCGCCGCAGGCGCAGGACGGCGCCTCGCGACTAGTCGGGGGCCGGGGAAGGCGGCCGTGTCGGGCCTCGCGTCGGATGCTGATCGAGCGGGGCTCGTGTCACGGCCCCGGAAAACCGGAATCGGCCAGCGCTGGGGGCGATAGCACTGGCCGACCCGGCGCCCGTACCAATCCCGGCCAACCACGCTGACTCCGCCATCGGCGTTACACAACGCCAGTCCAAGCACAGTTCGGCCCCGGGGGCACGGACGTATGGAATTCTCATCTCGCGGGGATCGTCAATGGTGTGGGTGCATTCGGATGGATACCCACGCGCCGGAAACGCGCGGGTATTCACGATCCTGTCCGTTAAGGGATCATCTCATCTAGAACTCTCCCATGGCCAGAGCGAAGACGCTGATTCCCGCGAGCGCGATGACACCGAGCCAGGCCCACGCGAACATCAGCTTCGAGGGAAGGAATGCCTTCTCGAAATCGGTCGTGAAGTTGTCCCTGATCGCCTTGATGTTCAGGAAGAAGATGACCGGCGCGAACAGCAGGGCGAGCAGGGAGGCCAGCTGCACGACGAAGATCGGTTCCGGCATGCCGAAGATGATGGCCATACCCGCGACCAGCCACAGAACCTGGAAGCCGCGATAGATGAGCCGACGGGTACCGGGGCTGTCCCATGCCCGGCGAATGCGCACGCAGCACTCTTCGAAGACCCGCGCCTGGCCGTCGAAGTAGGTGAACACCGTGGACCACAGCGCGGCCACACCACCGGCGATGATGACCGGGAAGATCCATGCACCGAAGGTTTCGGTGTACATGCTCGCGATGGTGGCGCCCATCTGCTCCGACTCGGGGACGATTCCCCGTGGGTGCAGCATGACCGCGCCCACGACCAGGAAGGCGATACCGGTGACCAGCGCGACGATGTAGGAGATGTTCATGTCGCGCTTGAACAGCTTGAAGTGGTTGCGCAGGTAGTTCTCGTCCATCTTGACGCGGTAGCCCTGCGCCTCGAGCTCGCGGACCTGCACCATCCCGGCCTTCTTGTCCACGGCCCAGTTCGACTGCATGGGCGAGACCTCGACCGTGGTGGGGAAGTAGCCCCACATGGCCGAGAACAGCAGCATCGCGCCCGCCGGGGGCAGCGCCGGGGCCAGCTGGGTGAGGTACTCGGTCGGCGCGGGTGTTTGCAGGGCGAACGCGAGCAGCACCGCGACCGCGAACACGATGATGCAGATCTTCACCGCGGTTTCGAGCGCCTTGTACTTACCGGCCCACAGCACCGCGACAGCGGAGAACAACACCAGGGTGGCCCACCAGGACAGTGGCATGAACGGGAACGCCGCCCACAGCATCGCTCCGCATCCCAACGCGCGGCCCGCGATGCCGAAGGTGTTGGCCAGTGACTGGAAACCCAGGTACCAGAGTGGCCATTTTCCGAAGCGCGCGCCAATCCGCTCGTAGGCCTCCATGACACTCTCGCCACGCACCATGGTGTAGCGGTGCGCGAACTCGAAGGCGCAGTACTTGAGCAGATACGCGAACGGGATGATCCACAGCAGCGCGTATCCGTACTCCGCGCCCGCCGTGGGGGCGTGCATCATGTGGCTGGCGCCGATACCGGTCATGGCGGCAGCGATACCGGGCCCCATGGCTTTCCAGGTGTCCCGGAAACCGGTCCCCGGCGCCTCCAGGCGGACCGTCGGCTTGCGCTCCTCCTTGGTGGCCGAGGAGTCGGATGACCCACCCGGACCCGCCCCGGTGGCTCGTGGCGGGGCTACGTCTTCGGGTGGGTGGTCGTCGGGAGTCTCGGGCGTAGCTGGATTGCCGGCCGAGGATTTGTCAGCTGGGTTGGAAGGATCCATGGTCACGACTCCCTCGTGGGTGTGCGTATGCAGGCGAGAAGCCCCCATCGCCCCCTGTTACTTCACCGCTAGGTGACCATCACCTCCCTTGATCCGGGACCAACGCGAGGCCGGTGTGTGGCTGTTCTTCGGTCGTCGCGGCCACTGGCGGAGCGGTCGCCACGACCGAGGATCCCGATGGCCTGATGGCGGTGGGGCCACCGGGACCTGGTTACGAGCTTTCCTCGGGTGCCATGGCTGGGGGCACCCGAGGGTCCGTCGCCGGAGCGGCCGCCCCTAGATGAGACCGGCCGATCTGGCCCAGCGGTACTTCGCGCCGAGGACCGCGACCGGGCGTTCCGTAGTGTAGGGATGCGCCACGATACGGTTCTCGAACAGGTAGTCGCTCGCCTGCTCCACCTCGGTGTCACCGGCGAGTGAGGCCACCACCGGCTTGTCGATCCCCTTGGCGCGCGCCTCGTTCACCACCCGCGCGGTCACCTCGGCGAACACCATCGGCGGTGTGACGATCGTGTGCCAGTACCCCAGGATCAGCGCGTGGATGCGCGGGTCCTCCAGACCAAGCCGGATCGTGGCCTCGTAGGTCGAGGGAGGTTCACCACCGGTGATGTCGACGGGGTTGCCCGCCGCGCCGAACGGCGGGATGTAGCGCCGGAACTCGGAGTCGAGGTCGGGCGGGATGTCCATCAGCGACAGCCCCGCGTCGACGCACGCGTCGGAGAGCAACACGCCGGACCCGCCCGCACCGGTGATGATGACCACGTTCTCCCCCTTGGGCGTCGGCAGGAGGGGGATCCCGCGAGCGTAGTCCAGCATGTCGTTCAGGCCGGGTGCCCGGATGACCCCCGCCTGCCGCAACACGTCGTCGTAGACCTTGTCATCGCCGGCCAAGGCACCGGTGTGCGAGCTGGCTGCCCGCGCGCCCAACGAGGTGCGGCCGGCCTTGAGCACCACGACCGGCTTCTTCTTGGTCATGCGCTTGGCGGTATCGACGAACGACTTGCCGTCCTTGAGATCCTCGAGGTGCATCGCGACGCACTGGGTGTTCTCGTCGTGCTCGAAGTAGGTCAGCAGGTCGTCCTCGTCGAGGTCGGACTTGTTGCCGAGCCCCACGATCGCCGATACGCCCATTTTCGTGGTGCGGCTGTACCCCAGGATCGCCATCCCGATACCGCCGCTCTGCGACGTGAGCGCGACTCCGCCCTTCACATCGTAGGGGGTACAGAACGTGGCACACAGGTTCTGCGGTGTGTAGTAGTAGCCGTAGATGTTCGGCCCGAGCAGCCGGACCCCGTGCCGCTTGGCGGCCTCGACCACCTCCTCCTGCAACTCGACGTTGCCGGTCTCGGCGAACCCGGAGGGGATCAGGACCGCCGTGGCCACGCCCTTCGCCCCGCACTCGGCGATGGCGGCGGGCACGAACTTGGCGGGCACGGTGAAGACCGCGACGTCGATCTCTCCGGGAACATCGGAGATCGAGGAGTAGGCCGTGTAGCCCAGGATCTCGGTGGCCTTGGGGTTGATCGGGTAGATCTCGCCCTCGTACCCGCCGTTGTGCAGGTTCTGCATCACCGAGTTGCCGATCTTGCCCTCTTCGGAGGACGCGCCGACGACCGCGACCGAGCGGGGGTTCATCATCCGCTGCATGACGTCGAGGATCTCCTGCTCGGACGGCCGCTCCGGTTCGGTGGCCGCCTCACTGTCGAGCAGGATCCGGATGTCGGCCGCGCGCGCCCCGTCGGCGGAGGCGAACACCGGGTTCAGGTCGAACTCGCTGATCTCGGGGAAGTCCGTCACGAGGGCGGCCACCCGCTGGATGAGGTCGGCGAGGGCCTCCCGGTCCACCGGCTCGGCGCCGCGCGCCCCCTGGAGGACCTCGGCAGCCTTGATCCCGTCCACCATCGAGCGGGCCTCCTCGCGGTCAAGCGGGGCGACCCGGAAGGTGACGTCCTTGAGCACCTCGACGAGGACCCCGCCGAGCCCGAACGCGACCACCTTGCCGAAGGTCGCGTCGGTGACCGCACCGATGATGACCTCCTGGCCACCAGCGACCATCTGCTGCACCTGGACACCGGTGATCGTGGCCGAGGCGTCGTAGGAACGGGCGTTCGCGACGATCTTCTCGTAGGCGTCCTTGGCGTCGGCCTCGCTCTCGACGCCGACGATGACGCCGCCCGCGTCGGTCTTGTGCAGGATGTCCGGCGAGACGATCTTCATCGCCACCGGCGTGCCGATCTCCCGGACCAGTGTGGCAACCTCGTCGACACTCGTCGCCAGCCCCTCAGCCGGGGCGGGAATGCCGTAGGCGTCGCAGACCCGCTTGCCCTCGGGTCCCGTCAGCGCGTTTCGGCCCTCCGCGAGCACCTTGTCCAGTACCTCGCGGACGGTCGACTTGCTGGAATCACCCGCGGTCATGCTCAGATCACCCCGTTCTCTTTGAGCTCGGCGAGCTCGCTGGCAGGTACGCCCAACTCGCCGGTGTAGACGTCCTCGTTGTGCTCGCCGAGCAGTGGCGAGCGGTGGACGTCCACATCCGAGTCGGAGAGTTTGATCGGGCAGCCCACCGTCGAGAAGGCACCCCGATCCGGGTGGTCGACCTCCACGATCATCTCGTTCTCCCCGAGGGAGCGGTCCTCGATCAGCTCCTTGGTGGACAGGATCGGGCCGCACGGGATGTTGTGCTCGTTGAGCTTGGCGAGCACCTCCCATTTCTCGTGGTTGATCGACCATTCCTCGATCATCTGGAACATCTTGTCCAGCTTCGGCAGCCGAGCCTCGGGAGTGTTCCACTCCGGGTCGTCGGCGAGTTCCGGTCGGCCGATGAGCCGAGCGATCGGCGCCCAGCCGACGGGTTGCACGATCACGTAGACGTAATCGTTGGGTCCGCCCGGGGCGCACCGGACCGCCCAGCCCGGTTGGCCGCCGCCGGACGCGTTGCCCGAACGCGGAACCTCGTCCCCGAACTCCTCGTTGGGGTACTCACGAAGCGGGCCGTGCTCCAGGCGTTGCTGGTCACGCAGCTTCACCCGGCACAGGTTGAGCACGGAGTGCTGCATCGCCACGCTCACCCGCTGGCCGACGCCGGTGTGCTCGCGCTGGTACAGCGCGGCGAGGATCCCGGCGACCGTGTGGATTCCGGTTCCGGAGTCGCCGATCTGGGCTCCGGTGGCCAACGGCGGTCCGTCCTCGAAGCCGGTGGTGCTCATCGAGCCACCCATGGCCTGGGCCACGACCTCGTATGCCTTGTAGTGCTCGTAGGGGCCCTCGCCGAACCCCTTGATCGAGGCGTAGATCAGCCTCGGGTTGATCTCGTGTATACGCTCCCAGGTGAAGCCCATGCGGTCGACCGCGCCGGGACCGAAGTTCTCGGCGAGGATGTCGAACTCGCCGAGCATCCGGGTGAACAGTTCCTTGCCCTGTTCGCTCTTCATGTTCAGGGTGATGCTGCGCTTGTTGCAGTTCAGCATCGTGAAATAGAGGCTGTCCGCGTCCGGCAGATCCCGGAGCTGACCGCGGGTGACATCCCCGTTGACAGACTCGATCTTGACCACGTCCGCGCCGAGCCACGCGAGGATCTGCGTGCAGGAGGGTCCGGACTGGACATGGGTCATGTCGAGAACGCGAACTCCTTCGAGGGCCTTACCCATGGTGTCCACTCCCCGAGCAGTCACTTGTACATGGTCTGGTTCATGGTCCCGGGGGCGTAGACCTCGGGATCGACCCAGACGTTGATCAGGGACGGCTTGCCGGACTCGCGGGCGCGCTCCATGGCGGGACGAATGTCCGCGGGGTTGGAGACGTCCTCGCCGTAGCCGCCGAGCATCTTGGCGAACTCACCGAACGGGACGTCACCGAGCGTGTTGCCGACCCGCCCGCGGTCGACCCCGTACTTCTCGGCCTGGCCGTACCGGATCTGGTTCATCGACGAGTTGTTGCCGACGATTCCGATGAACGGCATGTCGAACCGGACCAGCGTCTCGAAGTCCCATCCGGTGAGGCTGAACGCGCCGTCGCCGAAGAGGCAGACGATCTCCTTGTGCGGCATGGCCTGTTTGGCCGCCATGATGAACGGGACCCCCACACCGAGGGTGCCGAGCGGGCCCGGGTCCATCCAGTGGCCGGGCGCCTTGGGCTGCACGACCTGCCCGGAGAACGTGACGATGTCGCCGCCGTCACCGATGTAGATCGAGTCCTCGGTGAGGAACTCGTTGATCTCGTGCACCAGGCGGTAGGGGTCGATCGGCGTGGAGTCGGAGAGCTGGCGGGGCAGCCGCTTCTGGTACGCCTCGTCCTCGACGGCGCGCAGTTCCTCGAGCCAGGCTTTGCGCTGCGCGGAGTCGACGGACTGGTTGCCGGCGTTCATCTCGGTGACAGCGGACAGGACCCGGCCCGCGTCGCCCACGATGCCCAGGTCGATGTCGCGGTTCTTGCCCACGGTCCGGTAGTCCAGGTCGATCTGGACCACCGTGGCGTCCGTGGAGAGCCGCTTGCCGTAGCCCATCCGGAAGTCGAAGGGGGTTCCGACGACGATGATCAGGTCGGCGTTCTGGAAGGCGTAGCGACGGGACAGCTGCAGGTGGTGCGGGTCCCCGGGCGGCAGGGTGCCGCGGCCGGAACCGTTCATGTAGGCCGGGACATCGAGCTGGCGTACGAACTCGATCGCGGAGTCGGTGGCCCGGCAGGTCCACGTCTGGCTGCCGAGCAGGATGCACGGCTTCTCGGCCTTGGACACCAGCTCGGCCAGCTTCGCCACGGAGTCCGGGTCCCCGGCGCTGTGGGTGGACGCCCGGTAGTGCCCGGCCTGGGGAATCCGGGCCTTCGACACCGGTACCTTCGCGTCCAGAATGTCCCGCGGGATCTCCAGGTACGCCGGCCCCGGGGATCCGTGGTGGGCCTCGCGGAACGCCATCGACACGATGTCGGCCACACGCTCGGTCGCCGGGATACTCGCGGCGAACTTGGTGATGGGGGTCATCAGGTCGACGTGCGGGAGGTCCTGCAGCGACCCCATCTTGTGCTGGCTGAGTGAGCCCTGGCCGCCGATGAGCAGCATGGGGCTCTCCGCTCGGAACGCGTTGGCCACGCCCGTCACGGCGTCGGTCGTTCCCGGCCCGGCGGTGACCACCGCGCACCCGGGGCGTCCGGTGATCCGGGCGTACGCGTCCGCGGCATGCGCGGCGACCTGCTCGTGCCGGACGTCGATGACGTCAATGCCCTCGTCGACACATCCGTCGTAGATGTCGATGATGTGCCCGCCGCAGAGCGTGTAGATCACCTCCACGCCTTCTGCCTTCAACGCCTTGGCCACCAGGTGTCCACCGGAGATGAGCTCGGGTTCGCCGTGCTCCGCCGTGCCGGACCGGGTGGCGCTGTCGGGCGTGGTGTTGGCCTGCGCCATTTGTGTCGTCAACTCCTCACGTCTAACCGTCGAGCGGCTACCGCATACTGCATACCATATGGACTAATCCTGAACCCGAAGCTGTCCGATTGTCCAGAGCGCTCATGCGGCGACCTGGGGCCGGACTCCGCGCTCGCTCACGCCGGTCGACCTCGCCGACTCCGCGTCAGTCCCCGCCGCGGGCACGCGGCGCGTGCTCCCGCGTCCGAGGCCGGGTGCGTGACTGTGCCGTCGATCGCCAATAGGTATGCACTCGACGTTGTGGCTGTTCTCGCGTCCACGACGCATCACTTCCCGGCTGCGCTACAGCCCCCCGTTGACCTGTCGGGCTCATACTGTATACTGCATACACCATCAACGCAAGAACGGAGACATCGTGAGAGTTGCTGTTCTTGGCGCCGGTGCCATCGGCGCATACGTGGGGGCTTGCCTGCAGCGCGCGGGAGTCGACGTGCATCTCATCGCACGCGGCGCGCATCTCGACGCGATCCGCCAGGCCGGAGTACAGGTCTCCAGCCCGCGCGGCGACTTCGTCGCCCACCCCAACGCCACCGACCGCCCCGAGGAGGTCGGCCCGGTGGACCACATATTCCTGGGCCTCAAGGCCAACCAGTACGCGTCGGCGGGCCCGATGGTCCAACCGATGCTGCACGACACGACGACGATCATCGCGGCGCAGAACGGCATCCCGTGGTGGTACTTCCACGGTGTCCCCGGCGAGTTCGAGGGACGCCGCGTCGAGACCGTCGACCCCGGAGGGGCGGTCAGCGCCGCGCTACCCACGTGGCGCGCGATCGGCTGTGTGGTCTACGCGGCCACCGAGATCGCCGCCCCCGGACACATCCGGCACCTGGAGGGCACTCGACTCTCGATCGGAGAGCCGGACGGCTCGCAGTCCGACCGGTGCATGGAGTTCGCCGAGGCGATGGTCGCGGGCGGGTTGAAGTGCCCGGTCGAACCCGACCTGCGGCACGACATCTGGGTCAAGCTCATGGGCAACATCGCGTTCAACCCCATCAGCGCGCTCACCCGGGCGTCGATGCTCGCGATCTGCCAGAACGCCGGAACCCGCGCACTCGTGGTGGACATGATGCAGGAGACCCTCGCGGTGGCGCGGAGTCTCGGCGTACACCCGCAGGTCTCCATCGAGCGCCGGCTCAACGGCGCGGAGCGGGCCGGAGACCACAAGACCTCGACACTGCAGGACCTGGAGAAGGGCAAGCCCCTCGAACTGGACGCGATCCTGAGCGCCGTCGTCGAGCTCGCGGACCTCACCGGGACCGAGATCCCGGTGCTTCGCGCGGTCGACTCGCTCGCGGATCTCCTCAACGCGGGAATAGACCCCGCTGCCTGACAGGCGCGCCCGAGCGCTCCCCTATCGCGCGACTCCGCCGAGTTGGAGGTTTCATCGGATGCCCCTAACCATCAAGCCGGGTACGGAATGGTCGGCCCTGTACGGCCGCTGCCAACGTTGCGCACCCGAGGCATTCCACGACGACAGGCTGGCGAACTACTGGAACGCCGAGTGGACACGTGACGGCTCCCCCGGCACCGCCACCTCACCGGTGGACGGCACGACGATCGCGGCCCCGCCGCGGGTCAACGGGGCGACGGCCGAGCGGGCGGTGCGGGCCAGCGCCGACCAGCACCAGGCATGGGCCGCGACCCCGATCGCCGAACGCCGCGCCCGGGTGGTCTCGGCCCTGGACGAGATGGCCGACCACCGCGACCTGCTCTCGCTCCTGCTCGTCTGGGAGATCGGCAAGCCGTGGAAGGCCGCGACCACGGACGTGGACCGCTGCGTCGACGGCGTCCGCTGGTACGCGGACGGTATCGAGTCCATGGTCGACGGCCGGGCTCCCCTCGACGGGCCGGTGAGCAACATCGCCAGCTGGAACTACCCGATGAGCGTGCTGATGCACGCGATGCTGGTGCAGGCGCTTGCCGGGAACGCGGTCATCGCGAAGGCACCCACCGACGGCGGCGTGAGCTGCCTGACCCTGGCGACCGCCATCGCGGCCCGGCACGGGATCCCGCTAACCCTGATCAGCGGCAGCGGGTCAGAACTCTCCCCGGCCCTGGTGAACGCGCCGGAGCTGGGCTGCGTGTCATTCGTCGGCGGTCGGGGAGCGGGAAGCTCCGTGGCGGCGAGTGTCATCCAGTCGGGCAAGCGACACATGCTCGAGCAGGAAGGACTGAACTGCTGGGGTGTCTGGGAGTTCAGCGACTGGCAGACCCTGGGCACCCACATCCGCAAGTCATTCGACTACGCCAAGCAACGCTGCACCGCCTACCCCCGCTACGTCGTGCAGCGCTCACTGTTCGACAAGTTCCTCGAGACCTACCTTCCGGCCGTACGCGACATCAGTTTCGGTCACCCGCTGGCCGTGGAGTCGCCCGATGACCCACTGCCCGCGCTCGACTTCGGCCCGCTGATCAACGACGCGAAGGCCAAGGAGCTCCGGGACGTGGTCGACGACGCCATCGCACGCGGGGGTGTGCCGTTGTACCAGGGCGACACCGGTCAGGGACGCTTCATCGAGGGGCAGCAGACCTCCGCGTACTTCGCTCCCGTGACGATCCTGGACCCACCGGCGCCCTCTCCGCTGCACCACGCGGAACCGTTCGGCCCGGTGGACTCCATCGTGCTCGTCGACACCGAGGCGGAGCTCCTCTCCGCGATGAACGCCAGCAACGGCGCTCTCGTGGCATCGCTGGCCTGCGACGACGAGTCGTTGGCCCAACGGCTCGCCACGGAGGTACAGGCGTTCAAGGTCGGCATCAACCGACCGCGCTCCCGCGGGGACCGCGATGAGGTCTTCGGTGGAAAGGGCGCGTCCTGGCACGGCGCGTTCGTCGGTGGGGAACTCCTGGTCCAGGCCGTCACGCAGGGACCGGCCGGAGAACGGATCTACGGCAACTTCCCTTCCTATAGCTTGTATCCGCCGGCCTGAGTCCGGATCCCGACACCAGGCAGGGGGGAGGTCGACGTGCTCTTCAGCCAGCTCGAGTACCTTGTCGCGTTGGCCCGTGAGGGCCACTTCAGCCGGGCCGCGGAGGCGTGCCACGTCTCCCAGCCCGCGCTGTCGGCGGGGATCCGCAAGCTCGAAGCGGAATTCGACACCCAGATCGTACGCCGGGCCAACCGCTACGAGGGGCTGACCGCCGAGGGGGAGAAGCTCGTCGCCTGGGCCCGGAAGATCCTCGCTGACCGGCAGTCGCTGAGCGAGGAGATCCAGACCATGCGTGGCGAGCTGAGCGGGACCCTGCGCATAGGCGCCATCCCGACCGCGTTGCCCGCCCTGTGCATGCTCACCCGGCCGTTCCAGGTCGAGCACCCGCGCGTACGGCTCTCCCTCCTGTCCCTCTCCTCGACCGACATCCGCCGTTCCCTCACCGAGTTCGACATCGACGCCGCCGTGTCCTACATGGACATACCGGTCGGTGGCGGTGTCCGGGCGCACCCGCTGTACCACGAGCGGTACGTCCTACTGACGTCACCGGAGTCGCTCCCCTCCGACCAGGAGTCGGTCACCTGGTCGGAGGTGGCGGCGATGCGGCTTTGCCTGCTCACCGACGACATGCGCAACCGCCAGTTCCTGAACGAGACGTTCGAGTCGGTCAACACCCGGCCGCGGGTGGAGCTGGAGACGAACTCGATCTCGGCGCTCTACACCCACGTGCGTGACGGCTCGTTCGCCACCGTCATGCCGCACACCTGGCTGAGCGCGTTCCAGATCCCCTCGGACATGCGCGTGCTACCGCTGGTCGAACCCCGGGTCACCCAGGGTGTGGGGCTGCTCGTGCCGAGCCACGAACCCGAGTCCATGTTGTGCCGAGCGCTGGTGCGGGTCGCCGACCGCGTCAACATGGCCGGCCGGCTCGACTCCGCCCTACGCGAGCAGCTACACGGGCTGTCCCGCACCGGATGAGAACGCGCGCCGATCCCCGTTGTCCTCGCCGTGCGAGGACAACGGGGCCGCGCGGCAGCGCCCTCACCGCGAGCCAGCGGTGTAGGAGTGCGCGCCCGCCCCCGCGAGCGCGCCTCCCTGCACGATGAGGTACTCCTCCCTGATCGGACGCCCGTCGAGCCAGCACTCCAGAATCTCGCGGGTTCCGGCCGCGTAGCGTGTCTGCGCCGAGAGCGACGTCCCCGAGGTGTGCGGGGTCATGCCGTGGTTGGGCATACTCCGCCACGGATGGTCGGCGGGTGCCGGCTGCGGGTACCAGACGTCGCCCGCGTACCCGGCGAGCTGGCCGCTTTCGAGGGCGCGCACCACCGCGTCGCGGTCACAGATCTTGCCGCGCGCGGTGTTCACGAGATAGGCCCCGCGCTTCATGGTGCCGATCAGCTCGTCGTCGAAGAGGTGCTCGGTCTCCTTGTGGAGAGGGGCGTTGACCGTGACCACGTCACACTGCGGAACCATCTCCTGCGGGGTGGGGTGGAAGGTCAACCCCAGCTCCCGCTCGACCTCGGCGGGCAACCGGTGCTTGTCGGTGTAGTGCAGGTGCACGTCGAAGGGTTTGAGCCGACGCAGCACAGCGGTCCCGATACGTCCGGCGCCGACCGTGCCGACGTGCATCCCCTCGAGGTCGTAGGAGCGCTTCACGCAGTCGGCGATGTTCCAGCCCTTGTCGAGCACCCACTGGTGTGCCGGGAGATAGTTGCGCACCAGCGCGAGGATCATCATCATGACGTGCTCGGCGACGCTGATGCTGTTGGAGTAGGTGACCTCCGCGACGGTGATCCCGTTCTCGATCGCCGCGTCCAGATCGGTGTGGTCCGAACCGATTCCGGCTGTGATGATCAGTTTCAGGTTCGGGGATCGTTCGATACGCTCCCTTGTCATGTAGGCCGGCCAGAATGGTTGCGAGATCACCACGTCCGCGTCACCGAGCTCGCGGTCGAGTACCGAGTCGGGCCCCTCCTTGTCGGAGGTCACCACGAGAGTGTGGCCCCGCGACTCCAAAAAGCTACGCAGGCCGAGCTCGCCGGAGACACAGCCGAGCAGCTCACCCGGGGTGAAGTCGATCGACTCCGGTGTTGGCGTGGTCTGCCCGTCGGGATACTCCCGGATCGTGGGGATGTCGTCTCGGGCGTAGACCGGAGGGTAGCCGTCGACTGGATCGTCGTAGAGCACACATACGATTTTCGACATGGCCGACTCCAAATTCCGCGTCAGGCGGTTGGGTTCGAGCCGATAGGCTCGCTGTCCATACTTCTCGCTCACCCCGCCCGAGTCAAAGTCCCATGCCTGACCAAGCCATAAGAGCCGGTTATTGATTCTTACTACATAACACACAATTTCCGAAAATAATCGGCATTGAACACAAAATGGGCGCGGGATTCGCGTGCCGCGCGTGGCCCGGGCCGGAAGCTGGGTGTTCGGGGGCCCGCGGCCCGGTCACGGACCCCCGAACTCCTGGGAAAGGTCAACCGTTGCTGATGGCCCTCACGAGGTGTGCGGCCTCGCTGGGGGTTTTGCCGACCTGGATCCCGGCCGCCTCCATGGCCGCCTTCTTCGCCTCGGC
>RJMB01000039.1 GCA_003725585.1 Halostreptopolyspora alba
CAAGCGCTCGCTCATCGCTTACGACCACTGAGCCGTACCCACCATTTCCCATCAACGATCTAGTCCTCGGGGGGCTCGACCACGGGCCGGTGCACCACCTCGTCGATGACGGTGAGGGTCTGGGTGGAGGTGACTCCGGGCAGGGCCTGGAGACGGGTCAGGATCAGGTCGCGTAGCTGGTTCGTGTCGGCGACCCGGACGAGCAGGACGATGTCGGCCGAGCCCACCACGTACCAGCAGTACTCGACTTCGGGGTAGGAGGAGAGGATCTCGCGGTTGGCACGCCAGTCGGGCTGGCTGCCCGAGATCAGCACCAGAGCGGTGACCCCCAGCCCCATCTTGGAATGGTCGGTCACGACGGAGTACCCCCGGATCACGCCGTCGTCGGTCAGGCGCTTGATCCGGTTGTAGGCCGTGGCCCGGGAGACGTTGGCCTCGGCGGCGACCTCGGTGATGCCGGCGCGGGCGTCCTGGGCGAGCGAGTTGATGATCGTCCGGTCGGTGGCGTCCGGCCGCCGGCCGGATCTCCGGTTCTCCGCGTCGGCCATCGGGGCTCCTCCCCATGTTCCTGCGACAGTGAGTGACTGCCTACCACCTGAACGGCCCGCCTGTCGCCTCCATTTCACATTTCGAGAATAGTCACTCCCCGTGCTGGTCACGATCGTCCGGGTCACTGGAGGTGAGGTGGTGCGCGGGGGCGGTTGGCACGGTGTGTCGGTGGACGGCGCATCACGTCCCTCGTATTAGACAGAAAGGGACTTATTAGGAGTATAGGTTTCATTTTGTATCGAATCATCCGCTATGTATAGCTAAATTGTCGATCGATGAGCGATGATTGTGTGCAGAGGGTCCAATTGGAATCCCGCGACTCGGAGTGACAAGGGAGGAGCCCGACATGCAGGCCCAGGAAGCGCGGGCCGCCGACCCGCTCCCACCCGCCCACGCGCGCTCGCTCTACCGCGCCATGCTCACCGCCCGACTGATCGACGGCGAGGCGATCGCGCTGCAACGCCAGGGAGTCCTTCCCGCCTACGTCTCCGCGCGCGGGCAGGAGGCCGCCCAGGCTGGCAGCGCCGCCGCCCTCGACATCGAACGCGACTTCGCGTTCCCGACCTACCGCGAGATCGCCGCGGCGCTCACACTCGGGGTGGACATGGTGGGCTACCTGGCCAGCCATCGCGCGCTGTGGCACGGTGGCCTCTACGATCCCGTGGCCTCCCGTTTCGGAGCGGTCAACGCGGTAGTGGGCGGCCCGGTCCCACACGCGGTCGGCTGGGCCATGGGGGAGCGGCTGGCGGGCCGTACGGGGTGCGCGCTCAGCTACTTCGGCGACGGCGCCAGCTCCGAGGGTGACGTCCACGAGGCGATGAACCTCGCCGGTGTCATGCGGGCCCCCGTCGTGTTCCTCTGCCAGAACAACCGCTGGGCGCTGTCCGTGCCGAACGAGCGCCAGGTCGCCGGCGGATCGATCGCCGCGCGGGCGGCCGGCTACGGAATGCCCGGTGTCGCGGTCGACGGCAACGATGTCGCCGCGGTCTACCGGGCCACGCGCCAAGCACTGGAGCATGCCCGATCCGGGGGCGGCCCCAGCCTGGTCGAGGCGCGCACCTACCGGATCGAACCCCACTCGACCTCCGACGACACCAGTCGATACCGCGACCCCGACGAGGAACGCCAGTGGCGCGAGCGCGACCCCGTCGCCCGGCTGCGTGCCGAGCTGGGCGAGGCGGGGCACACCGACGACACCCTCGCGCGTGTCGAACGCGAGGCCCGGGAGAGCGCCGAGCGGGTCCGTGACGGCATCTGCGCCCGGCCGGAGCCCGACGGCGACGACCTCTTCCGCTACGTCTACGCCGAACCCACCGACGAGCTGGCGCGGCAGTGGCGCGCCTGGCGAGAGGAGGCCGCCCCGTGACCGTGACCCCTGTGAACGCGGAGTGTGCCAGCACCGGATCCGCGCACGAGGAACCCGGCGGTGCCGTGGAGATGTCCATGCGGGAGGCGATCAACAGCGCGCTCCACACGGCCCTGCGGGAGGACCCGAGGACCCTGGTGTTCGGCGAGGACGTGGGCCGCCTGGGTGGTGTGTTCCGGGTGACCGACGGCCTGTGGCACACGTTCGGTGAGGACCGCGTCTTCGACACCCCCATCAGCGAGTCAGCGATCATCGGTGCGGCGGTCGGGCTGGCCATGAACGGGTTCCGGCCGATTCCGGAACTCCAGTTCGACGGGTTCGCCTACCCGGCCGTCGACCAGATCGTGAACCAGCTGGCGCGCATGCACTACCGCACACGGGGCGCAGTGACGATGCCGGTCACGGTACGGCTGCCCAGCTTCGGCGGAATCCGCGCGCCGGAGCACCACGGCGAGAGCCTCGAGGCGCTGTTCGCGCACGTGCCCGGCCTGACCGTGGTCGCGCCCTCGACCCCGCACGACGCCCACCACCTGCTGTTGCGGTCGGTGCGTACCGACGACCCGGTCATCTATCTGGAACCCAAGGCGCGGTACTGGGACCGGGGACCGGTGGGCCGGCGGAACGACGAGGCCCCCGGAGGAACCGTCGAGCCCATCGGGGCGAGCCGCGTGGTGCGTGCCGGCCGGCACGCCACGCTCATCGCCTGGGGCGCGATGGTGCGGCGCTGCCTCCAGGTCGCCGACCTGGCCGCCGAGGACGGGGTGGAACTGGAGGTGATCGACCTGCGCTGGCTCAAGCCGATCGACGCCGACGGCCTGGCCGCCAGCGTCGCGCGCACCCGACGCGCCGTGGTGGTGCACGAGGCACCGCTGACGGCCGGCCTGGGAGCGGAGGTGGCGGCGCTGGTCACGGAGCGGGCGTTCCGCGACCTCGCCGCCCCGGTGCAGCGCGTGACCGGCT
Organism: Halostreptopolyspora alba; assembly: GCA_003725585.1. GTDB lineage: Bacteria > Actinomycetota > Actinomycetes > Streptosporangiales > Streptosporangiaceae > Lipingzhangella > Lipingzhangella alba. The sequence continues at coordinate 2,876 of RJMB01000039.1, forward strand.
ACGACGTGCCCTATCCCGCGGGCCCGCTGGAACCCCGCTACCTGCCCACCAACGACCGCGTCCTGCTCGCGGTGCAACGGACCCTGGAGTACTGATCACGTTGACCGAACGAACGTTCACCCTGCCCGATCTCGGCGAAGGTCTGGTCGAGGCACGCGTACTGGAGTGGCGGGTCGCACCCGGTGACCGTGTCGGGCGCAACGAGCCACTGGTCGAGCTGGAGACGGCCAAGTCGGCGGTGGAGATCCCCTCGCCCCACGCCGGCGTCGTCACCCGGCTGCACGTCGAGGAGGACCAGCTCGTCAGGGTTGGCGACACCTTGGTGACCTTCGACCTGGAGCGGGACTCCGGGATCGTGGGAACGGTTCCCGAGGAGGCGGAGCGCACCGAGCGCCGTGTCCGCCTGCGGCCACCCGAGGAGTGAGTGCCGGTCGGAGTGCTCCGAGCCCGGTTCGCAGAGGCGGTGCCGGGGTACGCGGTATCGCGGGCGCGCGCAACGGCGACAGCGTGCCGTGGCAGCCCAACGACGACCAGTGCCGGTTCCGGTGCGGGTGCGGCGGGCCGCCGGGGCTCACCCGCGCCGGCGGCGGCCCGTGACCGTGGACAGGGAGAGCCCAACGATGCACGCCACACTGTACGGCGACGCCGCGATCCACTACGTGGACGACGGTCCCGGAGGCGCCCCCACCAGCTCCCCGGTCCTGTTGCTGCACGGATTCGGCTCCAACTTCGAACTGAACTGGAACCGCACAGGCTGGTCCAACCTGCTGGTCTCGGAGGGGTTCCGTATGATCGGAGTGGACCTGCGCGGGCACGGCGGCAGTGGGCGGCCCCGTGAGGACGACGCCTATCTGCCCGGGGTGCTCGTGGCGGACCTGGTGCTGCTGCTGGACGAGCTCGGTGTCGAACGCGTCGACGTGCTCGGGTACTCGATGGGATCCCGATTGGCCTGGGAGCTCGCGCTGATCCGGCCGGAGCGCGTACGGCGCGTGGTCATGGGTGGGTTCGGCCCGCGCGACCCCTTCGCCGATACCGACCTGTCCGACCCGGGCGCGGACGGCAGCCCTTTCGGCGCTCTCTTCCGCGCGGTCGCCGAACTTCCCGACAACGATGCCGCGGCGCTGGCGGCGTGCGCGCGGGGCCAGGCGGCCCGCCCGTTCACCTCGACGCCCGCGCCGCTCCGCGCACCGCTGTTCTTCGTCGCGGGGGAGGACGACGAGATGGCCGAGGGGGTGGAGCGGCTGGCCCACGACTCCGACGCCGCAGTGCTGCGGGTGGCGCGCCGTGACCACCGGACGGCCATCGCGGCCAGCGCGTTCAAGAAGGCGGTGGTGGAGTTCCTCACCACCGACGCGCCGGCCGACCGTGGGGCGGCCGCGGGCGAGGCGGGGTGAGTACCGCCGTCGCGGCCCGCGGGGGTGCGGTGAAGGTCGGGGGTGTCCTACAGTGCGCGCGACGCACTCGGGGGCGCCGGCCGGTGCGGCGTCGCCGGTGCGGCGCGACGGTGGACAAGGGGTGGCCATGGCGCGTGTGACCGATGCGGACTGGACACGGGTGCGGAAGGCGGCGCTGGCCGCGGCCCGCACCGCCTACGCCCCCTACTCCGGGCTCCGGGTGGGGGCGGCCGCGATCACCGGTGACGGCCGCACGGTGACGGGGTGCAATGTGGAGAACGCGTCGTACGGGCTCACCCTGTGCGCCGAGTGCGGTCTGGTGTCCGCCCTGCACGCCTCGGGCGGCGGCACGCTCGTGGCGTTCGGCTGCGTCGACGACGAGGGGAGGGCGCTCCTGCCGTGCGGCCGGTGTCGCCAGCTGCTGTATGAGCACGGCGGCCCCAACCTGCTCGTGGACACCCCACGGGGAACGCTCCCCCTGTCCGAACTGCTGCCCCAGGCGTTCGGTCCCGACGACCTGCCTCGCTGAATCGGAGCGCCATGGACGCCATCGACGTCATCACCACCAAGCGCGACGGGGGCGAACTCTCCCCCGACCAGATCGACTGGGTGGTCGACGCCTACACGAGGGGGGCGGTCGCCGATGAGCAGATGGCGGCGCTGTGCATGGCGGTCGTGTGGCGCGGGATGACACGCGCCGAGGTCAGCCGGTGGACCGAGGCGATGCTCGGCTCCGGTGAGCGCCTGGACCTGCCCGGGCTGTCCCGGCCGACCACCGACAAGCACTCCACCGGCGGGGTCGGCGACACGATCACGCTGCCGCTCACACCCACCGTCGTCGCGTGCGGCGCGGCGGTCCCGCAGCTGTCGGGCCGCGGTCTGGGACACACCGGTGGCACGCTGGACAAGCTGGAGTCGATCCCCGGGTGGCGGGCCGAGCTGGGGACGGACGAGATGCGGCGGGCCCTCACCGACGTGGGTGGGGTGGTGTGCGCGGCGGGCGCCGGGCTGGCCCCGGCCGACCGTAAGCTGTACGCGCTGCGCGACGTCACCGGCACGGTGGAGTCCGTCCCGCTGATCGCGAGCTCCATCATGTCCAAGAAGCTCGCGGAGGGCACCGCGTCACTCGTGTTGGACGTCAAGGTGGGGTCGGGCGCGTTCATGAAGGACACCGCCGCCGCCCGGGAGCTGGCGCGCACCATGGTCGACATCGGCGCCGACCACGGTGTCCGAACCACCGCGCTGCTCACCGCCATGGACACCCCGTTGGGCCACGAGGTCGGCAACGCACTGGAGGTCGCCGAGGCGGTGCGGGTGCTCTCCGGCGGAGGTCCGCACGACATGGTGGAGCTGACCGTGACCCTGGCGCGGGAGATGTTGGACGCCGCCGGGCTGGGCGGGGCCAAGGACCCCGCTGACGCGCTGCGCGACGGTACGGCCATGGACGCCTGGCGCCGGATGGTGCGGGCGCAGGGCGGGGATCCCGACGCGCCTCTTCCGGCCGCGCGGGAGAAGCGCGACATCCTCGTTCCGGCCACGGGACGGCTCACCCGCCTGGACGCCCACGCGGTCGGGATCGCCGCGTGGCGCCTGGGGGCCGGGCGAGCGCGCAAGGAGGACCCCGTGTCGCACGCCGCGGGCGTGACCCTGCACGCCAAGCCGGGTGACGAGGTCCGTGCCGGCCGGCCGCTGCTCACCCTGTACACCGACGACCCCGAGCGGCTGGATCCCTCGGCCGCGGCTTTGGCGGATGGTTTCGAGGTCGACGGCCCGGACGCGAGCTTGCCGCTGGTCATCGACCGAATCGTGCCCTGAGAATCTCGTGATCTTGTAGCTGTCGACACGGCGCGTCGCCGAGAGTGACGGTAGCTACAAGATCACCGATGGGGCGGGGCGGGCCCGTGCGAGATCGGGTCCGGCTAGCCGGTGGGCATCATCGGCTGCGGCTGGGGTTCGGGAACCAGCATGTAGGTGGCCACGGACACCGCGACGACGATGACTCCGATGATGATCACGGCCGTGGCGACCCAGCGGCTCCAGGGCTGGGTGGAGTGGTTCGCCAGGAGCAGGCTCACCACCGCGAGGATCACGGCGAGCAGGCTGAGCGCGCCCTCACCCGCGAGCATGCCGGAGAATATGCCCTCCTGGCTCTGCCCGAGCACGCTCGGCAGGTTCTGGGTGATCCGGGTTCCGACGAGGACGGCACTGAGCGCGAGCAGGCTGGTGATGGCGAAGGTCTCGGCGGTCAGGATTCCGGCCGTTCGGGAGGTGCCCGTAGGCACGACCTCGGACTCCCACTCCGGGCCGCCCTGGTCGGAGGCGTGGTCGTCCTCTCGCGCGCTGTCCTCAGGCTCGTCCTGCGGAGCGGAGGTGTCGGACGGGGTCGGTTCCTCCAGGACCCGTGCGTTGTCCCGATCCGACGCTGTCTGGTTGTCGTTGCTCTTCGGGCTCGTATTCATTGTGGCCAACCTACATGTCCCCGAGTGAAGCGCCGGTCAACAAGGCGCCGGTGAATACCTTTCCAGCTACCCGCGTGACCGGCCACGCACACAGGTTGTCGCAGGTCATCCCGATTAGGGCTCATTGGGGCGTGACCGGTGGAGGGTCGCGGGTAGGGGTCCGAGCGGTTCACGCCGTGCGACCGAGGGGGAAACGATGACGGCGACCGAAGCGCGACCCACGGCCTCGTTGGGCCACGAGGAACTCCACCGGATCGACCGGTACTGGCGGGCGGCCAACTACCTGTCGGTAGGGCAGATCTTTCTGGTCGACAACCCGTTGTTGCACGAGCCACTGCGGGCCCAGCACATCAAGCCGCGACTGCTGGGGCACTGGGGAACGGTGCCGGGGTTGAACTTCCTCTACGCCCACCTGTCGCACCAGGTCGCCAAGCGCGGAACCGAGATGATGTGGATCGTCGGGCCCGGACACGGTGGGCCCGCGGCCGCGGCCACCGCGTGGCTCGACGGCACCTACACCGACGTCTACCCCGACGTCACCCAGGACACCGAGGGCATGCGCAGGCTGTTCCGCCAGTTCTCGTTCCCGGGCGGCCTTCCCAGCCACAACGCCCCGGAGATCCCGGGGTCGATCCACGAGGGTGGGGAGCTGGGATACTCGCTCGCGCACGCCCACGGCGCGGCGTTCGACAACCCCGACCTCGTCGTGGCCACCGTTGTGGGCGACGGGGAGGCCGAGACCGGGCCGCTGGCCACGAGCTGGCAGTCGCACCGGTTCGCCAACCCCGCTCGGGACGGGGCGGTGCTTCCGATCCTGCATCTGAACGGGTACAAGATCGCCAACCCCTCGCTGCTGGCGCGTATACCCGAGCACGAGCTGGTCTCCCTCCTGGAGGGGAACGGCTACCATCCGCGCGTGGTCACCGCCGACGATCCCGAGACGGCGCACGTGCGGATGGCCGAGGCGCTGGACGCCTCCCTCGACGAGATCGCCGACATACAGCGCGACGCCCGCAGCGGGGGGCCCGTCCCCAACGTCCGGTGGCCCATGCTGGTGCTGCGCAGCCCGAAGGGCTGGACGGGCCCGGATGAGGTCGACGGGCTGCCGGTCGAGGGAACGTGGCGCTCGCACCAGGTCCCGTTGCCAGCGGTGCGTGACGATCCGGAACAGTTGCGGGCGCTGGAGGAGTGGCTGCGCTCCTACCGGCCGGGAGAGCTGTTCGCCCCCAACGGGGCACCATTGCCGGAGGTGTGCGCCTCGCTCCCGGTTCCCGAGCGCCGGCTCAGCGCCAGCCCGCACGCCAACGGAGGGCTGTTGCTCAAGGACCTGCGGCTGCCCGACGTCCGCGACTACGCGGTGCGGGTACCCGAACCCGGAAGGGTGCGCCACCAGGCCACCCGGGTCCTCGGCGACTACGTCGGCGACGTCATCCGCGCCAACCCGCGCACCTTCCGGATGATGGGGCCCGACGAGACCACCTCCAACAAGCTGGACACGGCCTTCGCGGACAGCGGGCGCGCCTGGGACGCGCGGCGCCTGCCCACCGACGAGTACCTCGACCCCGACGGCCGTGTCATGGAGGTGCTCAGCGAACACCTCTGCCAGGGCTGGTTGGAGGGATACCTGCTCACCGGCAGGCACGGGTTGTTCAACAGCTACGAGGCGTTCGTGCACATCGTGGACTCGATGTTCAACCAGCACGCCAAGTGGCTCAAGGTCACCCGGGACCTGCCATGGCGCCGCCCGATCGCCTCGCTGAACTACCTGCTCAGCTCGCACGTGTGGCAGCAGGATCACAACGGGTTCACCCACCAGGATCCCGGGTTCCTGGACCACGTGCTGAACAAGAAACCCGAGATCATCCGGGTGTACCTGCCGCCGGACACGAACTCGGCCCTGGTCACCACCGACCGGTGCCTGCGTATGCGTGACACGATCAACGTGGTCGTCGCCGGCAAGCACCCCGCGCTCAGCTTCCTCACCATGGACCAGGCGCGAGCGCACCTGGAGCGTGGAGCGGGCATCTGGGAGTGGGCGAGTACCGACGACGGCGCCGAACCCGACGTCGTCCTGGCCTGCGCGGGCGACGCCCCGACCCGGGAGACGCTCGCCGCCGCGGCGCTCGTCCGCGAACACCTGCCCGAGCTGCGGGTGCGGGTGGTCAACGTGGTCGACCTGACGAGGCTCACGGAGCGGCACCCGCACGGCATGACCGACCGTCAGTACGACGCGTTGTTCACCGCGAACAAGCCCGTCATCTTCGCGTTCCACGGGTACCCGTCGCTGGTCCACCGGCTCACCTACCGCCGCCACGGGCACGAGAACCTGCACGTGCGCGGGTACAAGGAGGAGGGCACGACCACCACTCCGTTCGACATGCTCATGCTGAACGACCTCGACCGTTTTCACCTGGTCATGGACGTCGTCGACCACATTCCCGGGCTCGGGATCCGGGCGGCGCACCTGCGCCAGCGGATGCAGGACGAGCGGATGCGCTGCCGCGCGCACACCCGGGAGTACGGCGACGACCCGCCCGACATCCGCGACTGGACCTGGGGGTGAGCTCACGCGTCGCGAAGGAGGTGTCGACATGCGGGTACTGGTCGTCAACACGGGGTCGAGCAGTGTGAAGCTGCGTCTGGTCTCCCCGGAGGGGGAGCTCGCCGGCCGGGCCGACCCGCCGCTCGACAACGAGACGGTCTCCGTGGAACGACTGGCCGCCGAGGTCGAGCGGTTCGACGGCGTTGACGCCGTCGGCCACCGTGTCGTGCACGGCGGCAGCGAGTTTCACCGCCCCACCGCGCTCGATGACGGGGTGGTGGCGCGGCTGCGCGATCTCACCGGTCTCGCGCCGCTGCATCAGCCCAAGGCACTGTCGGGAATCTCCGCGATGCGGCGCGTGCTTCCCGACGTGCCCCACGTGGCCTGCTTCGACTCGATGTTCCACGCGGAGCTCCCTCCCGAGGCCGCCACCTACGCCATCCCGCGTGAGTGGCGGGAGAGGTACGCGCCGCGCCGCCACGGCTTCCACGGCATCTCGCACTCCTACGCCGCACGGCGCGCCGCGGGGATGCTCGGCGGCGATCCCGGACGGCTGGTCACCGCGCATCTGGGGGCGGGGGCGTCACTCGCGGCGGTGCGCGGTGGTCGCTCCGTCGACACCACCATGGGGTTCACCCCGTTGGAGGGGCTGGTCATGGGAACCCGCAGTGGCGACGTCGATCCCGGCCTGGTGCTGTGGTTGTTGCGCCGGGTCGGGCTGGACCCCGAGGAGGTGGGCGAGGGGCTGGAGTGGCGCTCCGGCCTGGTCGGGCTGACCGGGAGCGCGGACATGCGCGAGGTGGTCGCCCGGTCCGGTGACGGCGATGCCGACGCGACTCTGGGGATCGCCGTGTACCTGCACCGGCTGCGCGCCAAGGTGGCCGCCATGGCCGCCGCGTTGGACGGAATCGACACGCTCGTGTTCACCGGTGGGGTGGGCGAGAACCAGCCGGTGATCCGCGCGGGCGCGGCGGCGGGGCTGGGGTTCCTCGGTGTGGGGGTCGACCTGGAGGCCAACGACGCGGCGGAGCCCGACGTCGACGTCACCGCGTCCGGGGCCCGGGTGCGCAGCCTGGTCGTCGAGTCCCGGGAGGACCTGGAGATCGCCCGCGAAGTGCGGGAACACGCGCGCTCGGGGTGAACCGGGCGAGGTGGCGGGTGGGGCGCCGGGTCCGGGCGGCCCCATGGGGCGGGAACATCTGGCGCCCGGACCCGGCGCGGCGGTACCGCCGCATGCGGGCCTGGAAGGAGCGGTACCGCGCTTGGGACCGGGGAGCGTGCGTGGGGTCACGCCCCCCGGTGGCTGTCAGGGGACCGCGAGCCCACCGGGAACCACCCCCCCGGGGACGGGATCACGGCCCCGGGCCGGGGACTCACCGTCGTGACGAGCACGTTTCGGGTGGTAAACGTAGTGCGGGTGTGTACGCCACGTCAACGGAACGTAACGGATTCGGGTCAACACCCGTGAAAACCCTGATGGTCCGCTCGATCCTCGGTGGGCGCGTTGACCGGGCCGGCCTGGTCATCACCGGCTCGCTCCCCCGGTCCGCCGCTCCTCCTGGCGGGTCTCCTCGGCACCCAGCGCGATCGGGGCGGCCAGCCACTCGTCGGGCAGCGCGAACGCGTCAACGAGGACGGCCGCGTGCGGGCGCAACTCGGCGCACAGCGTGTTCACCGCCTCGGTCACCGCCTTGGCACGCGACGCGGTCAGCCGCCCGTGCTCCAGGAACCAACCGCGGTCCTCCTCCACGATGGAGAGCGCGTAGAGGTCGCACAGCTTGTCGAGCACCGCCCGGGTGTCGGGATCCTCGCACCGGTCGATCGCGGCGACGAACGCCTCCAGGACGATCCGGTCGACATGCGCCCGGCCCGCCTTGAGCACGTGGTCCTGGGCGTCGTTGAACGCCTCGAACGCGGCGTCACCCGAGCCCGCCCGGCGCAGTCGCCGTGCCAGCCCCTCGACAATGTGCTGCTCGCGGTCCTCCAGCAGGTCGAGGTGCCAGCCGCGCTCGCGGATGTCGGACTCGCCGCGTCGCCGGGTGGCGTCGACCAGCCGCTCGATGAGCGGTCGGGCCGCGGTCCGCTCGATCACCGTGTCGATGAACTGTCCGGCGACGAATCGGGCCATGCCCTTGGGGTCCAGGTCACCGAAGGAGTCGCGGTAGCGGGTGAGCAACCCTCGGGAGACCAGCTGTAGCAGTACCGTGTTGTCGCCCTCGAACGTGGTGAACACGTCGGTGTCGGCCTTGAGCTGGGGGAGTCGGTTGTTCGCGAGGTAGCCCGCGCCGCCGCACGCCTCACGGCAGGTCTGGATCGTGTGCGTGGCGTGCCACGTGGCGACCGCCTTGATGCCGGCGGCGCGGGCCTCCAGCCTCCGCTGGTCCTCCTCGCTGAGGGGGTCTCCCCGCGACCCGTCGTGGAGGGTGCGGACCAGTTCCTCCTGGGCGAAGTGCAGCGCGTAGCTGCGGGCCAGAGCGGGCAGCAGGCGGCGCTGGTGGGCGCGGTAGTCCAGCAGTCTCACTTCCTCGCCCGAAGGACTCTCGAACTGGCGGCGGGTGTCGGCGTAGCGGATGGCGATGGTCAGTGCCGCCTTCGTCGCTGTGCCGGCGCCGCCCGCGACGCTGATCCGGCCGCGCACGAGGGTGCCGAGCATGGTGAAGAAACGGCGGTTGCGGCTCTCGATCGGGCTGGAGTAGCTGCCGTCGGGCGCCACGTCGCCGTACCGGTTCAGCAAGGCGGTTCTGGGCACCCGCACGTGGTCGAACCACAGTCGGCCGTTATCGACACCGTTGAGCCCGGCCTTGGGGCCGCAGTCCTCGATGCGCACGCCCGGCATCGGGTGCCCGTCGGCGTCGCGGATCGGCACCAGCAGGGCGTGCACACCGTGGTTCGTTCCCCCGGTGATCAGCTGGGCGAACACCACGGCCAGGACACCGTCGCGGGCCGCGTTGCCGATGTAGTCCTTGCGCGCGTCGTCGTCGGGGGTGTCTACGACGAACTCCTGGGTGTCGGGGTCGTACCGGGCCGTTGTTCGTAGGCCCTGCACGTCCGAGCCGTGTCCCGTCTCGGTCATGGCGAAGCACCCAGGCAGGCCGAGCGAGATGACCCGGGGCAGGTACCAGGCGTGGTGTTCCTCTGTGCCCAGGGCCTGGATCGCGCCGCCGAACAGGCCCCACTGCACGCCGACCTTCACCATGAGCGAGAGGTCGCACACCAGCATCTCGAACGCGACGACGGAGGCGCCCACGTCGTCGGAGCCGCCATGGGCCGAGGAGAACCCGTACCCGGCCATCTCGGTCCCCGCGATCGTTCGGAGCTGTTCCATCACGCGCTCCCGGTGCTCCGCCACACCGAGCCCCGCGACCGGGGCGAACAGGTCGCCGCGCAGCTGGTCCCGCGACTTCTGCCGGACATGGGCCCACGGCCCGTCGAGCAACCCGCGCAGGGTGGTCTCGCTCGGCCGGATGGTGGGTTCGGTCATTGTCTCCCCCTCGTGACGACTGGCACTGACCTCCCGCTTACTACTTTCTCGTCGTGGCTCCGGGCAGGTCGCGTGGAATCGGGAATGACCCTACGGACCGAGGGACCCCCTACCCGACGGTCCCGTACGGGCCACCTGGTCCACAGAGACGCAGTCGCGGGTCGAGAAAGGAACCACATGACGGCCGACGGTGACCGGATCGAAATCCGGGACATGACCCCCTCCGACGTCCCGACGATCGTGGGGATCGCGGAGAGGGGAGCCGCTATGACGGCGGAATCCTCCCCCTCTGACAGCGAGGAACAGCGAAGCTCGCGCGTGAGGGGACTGGTTGACGACGCCACCGCTGTGTCGCTGGTCGCCACGCGTGACGAGGGGGTGTGCGGTTACCTCCTCGCGACGGTCGTGTCGGCGCCGCCGGAGCCGGCCGGTCCCAGTGCCGCTACGGGGCCGGTGGCCTATGTGACCGAATTCACCGTGGCGGCCCCCGAGGAGTGGTGGACCGCCGGCGCCGCCCTGCTCGGCCGAGTCCAGCAACGGCTTCGGGGAAAGGGGGTCGATCGGGTGCTCGTCCCGGTCGACGCGCCCGATCCCGCGAAGCGGGCCTTGCTGTGGCGGTCCGGGCTGACACTGGAGTTCGAACGGTACGCGTCCTCTCTCGTGTGACGCGCATCACGTGAACGCCACCCAACGTGTGACCGGGGTTTCATCGGTGTTCGCTCGCGCTTGACCGGATCGGACGTTCCGCCGCGTGCCGTTGCGGGCAGAGTAAGTTAACGGGCCTGCCATGGGAGGCGACGATGACGTATCTCACCGAATCGGATGTCCACAACTACGTCAATGGCATCTGCTTCAAAACCGGACCGCCCGGACGTGTAGGGATCGAGACCGAATGGCTCGTGACCGACCAGCAGCGACCGCACCTGCCCGTCCCGTTACCCCAACTCCAAGCACTCGTCGAGGAAGCGGGACCACTTCCCAACGGCAGCGCCGTCACCTTCGAACCCGGAGGGCAGCTTGAGCTCAGCTCGCCGCCCCTTCGGGGACCCGCCACCACCTGCTCGGCCCTCGCCGCCGATCTGGCGCACATCGAGAAGCGGCTGAACGAGGCCGGACTCCACCTCGAGGGAAACGGGCTCGACCCGCACCGCAGCCCGACCCGGCAGCTCGCCCTGCCGCGTTACGTCGCGATGGAACGCTACTTCGACGGGGGTGGTGGTCCCAGCGGCCGGGCGATGATGTGCAGCACCGCCTCGCTGCAGGTCTGCCTCGACATCGGGGCCGACCGCGCCGACCTGGAACGCCGCTGGCGGCTCGTGCACCGACTCGGGCCGGTCCTTCTTGCGGCCTTCGCCAACTCGCCCCGGTGGCGAGGGCGGCCGACCGGCTGGCGCTCCACCCGGTGGGCGATCTGGGCGGCGATCGACTCCTCGCGCACCCGCCCCGCCGCCAGCGACGACCCGGTCTCCGACTGGACCGGTTACGCGCTGGCCGCGCGGACCATGGCGGTGCCGCGCGCGGACGGGCCGTGGTTGGTCGACCCGGGAATCGCCTTCGGGGCGTGGGTGGCCGGGGACCGCACGCCACGCCCCACCTCCGAGGATCTCGAGTACCACCTGAGCACCCTGTTCCCGCCCGTTCGGCCACGCGGCTGGCTGGAGCTGCGGATGGTCGACGCGCTGCCCGAGCCGTGGTGGCCGGTGCCCGTCGCCGTGGCCGCGGCTCTCGTGGACGATCCCGCCGCCGCCCGGGTCGCGTCCGGGGCGACCGAACGGTTGTGCGGTGGTTCCGGACCCGGCAGGGGAGTCTGGCTGGCCGCCGCCCGCGACGCGCTGACCGACCGTGGGATCGCCGCCTGCGCCCGGGTCTGCTTCGCCGCCGCCTGCGAGGCGCTGGCCGGTATGGGGGCCGCGAGCCTGGTTCCGGTGGTGGAGGAGTATCGAGAGCGTTACGTGGAGCGGGGCCGCTGCCCCGCCGATGACCAACTGGCTACCGGAGGAGAGCTTTGAGCGAGCAGCCACCCAGCACACCGCGAGATCAGGGCGCCCCCGGTGGCGGCCAGTCCCCGTTGCCGGCCGCCGAGGACCCGGGGCGGGCGCGTGAACGAATCGCCGCCGAACTCGGCCGGGTTCGGGAGCGCAGCCTCGGCCTCACGGTCGAGAGTCTCGACGAGTCCGAGCTGCTCGCCCAGCACTCGCCGCTGATGTCGCCGCTGGTGTGGGATCTCGCCCACGTCGGCAACTACGAGGAGCAGTGGCTGGTGCGCGCCGCGGCCGGCCAAGAGGCGCTGCGTCCCGATATCGACATCCTCTACGACGCGTTCGAGAACCCGCGCTCCAGCCGCGTCGACCTCCCGTTGCTCACCCCGACCGAGGCGCGGGAGTACAACTCCCGGGTCCGTTCCCGGGTGCTCGACTCGCTGGAGCGGGCGCCCCTGGACAGCGGGGGAGAGGGCCTGCTCGACGGCGGATTCGTCTACCACATGGTCATCCAGCACGAGCACCAGCATGATGAGACCATGCTGGCCACCCACCAGCTGCGGCACGGCGATCCGGCCCTTCCCGGGGTCGATGCCCGCCCGCCGGCGGTCCAGGTGCCGCCGGGGCCGTCGGAGGTCCGCATCGAGGCTGGACCCTTCACGATGGGAACCACCACCGACCCGTGGGCCTACGACAACGAGCGGCCCGCCCACACGGTCCACCTGCCCGCCTACTGGATCGACAGCCACGCGGTCACCAACGCGGCACACATGGCGTTCATCGCCGACGGCGGCTATGAGGACCCGCGCTGGTGGAGCCAGGAGGGGTGGGAGTGGCGTACCCGCTCGGGCAAACGCGCGCCCGCGTTCTGGTTCCGCGACGGTGACCGGTGGCTGCGCCGCAGGTTCGGCCGGGTCGAACCCGTGCCTCCGGACGAGCCGGTGCAGCACGTCTGCTACTACGAGGCCGAGGCGCACGCCCATTGGGCCGGAAAGCGGCTGCCCACCGAGGCCGAATGGGAGAAGGCCGCGCGTCACGACCCCCGCACCGGCGCCTCGCACCGGTTTCCCTGGGGAGCGAGCGAACCCGGACCGGAGCACGCCAACCTCGGCCAGCGGCTGTTGACCCCCGCCCCGGCCGGAGCGTTCCCCGCCGGTGACGCGCCCACGGGCGCGCGCCAGCTACTCGGTGACGTGTGGGAGTGGACCGCGACCGAGTTCGCCGGATACCCGGGCTTTCGCGCCTTCCCCTACCGGGAGTACTCCCAGGTGTTCTTCGACGCCGGATACCGGGTGCTGCGCGGTGGATCCTGGGCCACCCACCCCACGTCGGTGCGGTCCACGTTCCGCAACTGGGACTACCCCGTACGCCGGCAGATCTTCAGCGGCTTCCGCTGCGCCCGCGACGCGGACCCGGTCTGATGTGCCGCCATCTCGCCTACCTCGGTCCACCGCTCACCCTGTACGAGCTGCTGTACGGGCCACCGCACTCGCTGCACACCCAGTCGTACGCGCCGCGGGAACAGACCCACGGCACGGTCAACGCCGACGGGTTCGGGGTCGGGTGGTACCCGGCCACCGACCACGCCGCCGACGCCGCCGGCCCGGCCGCCCCGCTGCGGTACCGCAGGGCCATGCCGATATGGGCCGACGCGTCGTTCGCCGACGCCGCCCGGGCGATCCGCGCGACCTGTGTGGTCGCCGCCGTCCGGGACGCCACCCCCGGTTTCGGGATGGACGAGTCGTGCGCGCAACCGTTCCGTGGCGACACCTGGCTGTTCAGCCACAACGGCGCCACCGGGGACGACGACGCCCTCACCGCGCGCCTCGGCCAGCCCGCCCCCGCCGGAGTGCTCGACGCGCGCACCCCGGTCGACTCCGCCCCACTGTTCGCGCACGCCGTGCGGCTGTGGCGCCGGGGCGAGGAGCTGGGCGCGGCGCTGGCGGAGGTCACGCGCCAGGCCCGGGCGTGCGCGCCGGGCCGCTACAACCTGCTCGCCGCCGACGGCGGCCGCCTGGCCGGAACCGCCGCCGGCGACACACTCCACACGCGCACCACCGACGACGGCGGGGTGTACCTCGCCTCCGAGCCATTCGACGACGACCCCGCCTGGCGGCGGGTGCCCGACGGATCGCTGGTGGTCGCCGACCGGGACGGCGTCACCACCACCGCGATCGCGTAGCCGACGAGGAGTCCCATGCTGCGGATCGAACACCACCTCACGACCGACGACCTCGACAAGGCCCTGCGCCGCGACGTGCAGGACGGGCTCACCGCGCGCCCGAAATCGCTGCCACCCAAGTGGTTCTACGACGAGCGGGGGAGTGCGCTCTTCGAGGAGATCACCCGCCTGCCGGAGTACTACCCCACCCGCGCCGAGCGCGCCATCCTGCGGCGGCACGCGCCCACCGTCGGGCGGGCGAGCGGCGCCAGCACCCTGGTCGAGCTGGGCTCGGGGTCGGGGGAGAAGACCCGGCTGCTGCTGGACGCCCTGCGCGCGGCCGGAACCCTGGAACGGTTCGTCCCGGTCGACGTCAGCGGCGACTTCCTGGAGCAGGCCGCCGGCCGGGTCGCCGCCGAGTATCCCGACCTGCGGGTTCGTGCCGAGGTCGCCGACTTCGAACGCCACCTGCACCTGCTGCCCACCGACGGGCGGCGCCTGGTGGCCATACTCGGCTCCACGCTCGGCAACCAGCCACCCGACCGGCGCGCGGCCTTTCTCGACGATCTACGCGGCACCCTCGGCGAGGGCGACAGCCTGCTGCTGGGAATCGACCTGGTCAAGGACCCCGCCCGGCTGGTGGCCGCCTACGACGACGCGAGCGGGGTGACCGCCGAGTTCAACCGTAATGTTCTGCGCGTCATCAATCGCGAGCTCGCCGCCGACTTCGACCCGGCCGCCTTCGAGCACGTCGCCGTCTGGGACCCCGAGGCGGAGTGGATCGAGATGCGGCTACGCGCGTCGTCACCGCAGCGGGTGCGGGTGGGAGCGCTGGACCTCACCGTGGACTTCGCCGCGGGGGAGGAGACGCGCACCGAGATCTCGGCGAAGTTCCGGCGCGCGACCATCGAGGCCGAGCTGGAACGCTCCGGGTTCTCGCTCGACCACTGGCTGACCGACGCCGACGGGGACTTCGCGCTGCTCCTGGCGCGTCCGCGGCTTCCCGACGAGGGAAGTGGCGCGGTGCTGTGACCCCGGCCGGGGCCTGGCCGGCGCGGTTTCGCGGCGAGCCGGGCCCCACCGCGAGATATGGTGACCCCGTGATCAAGGTAGGTGTGTTTGGCGCCAAGGGGCGCATGGGATCGGAAGTCGTGAAGGCCGTCGAGGCCGCCGAGGACACCGAGCTGGTGGCCGGTGTCGACACGGGGGATGACAGGGATCGGGTGCGCGGCGCCGACGTCGTCGTGGACTTCACCCACCCCGACGAGGTGGTGGGCAACCTCCACTGGCTGGTGGCCAACGGTATCCACGCCGTGGTCGGCACCAGCGGTTTCGACGAGGAGCGGATGGCCGGGGTCCGCGACCTGCTGGCCGAGCATCCGGGCGTGAACGTGCTCATCGCCCCCAACTTCGGTATCGCGGCGGTGCTGATGATGCACTTCGCCGTCAAGGCCGCCCCCTACTTCGACTCCGCCGAGATCGTGGAGCTGCACCATCCGAACAAGGCCGACGCTCCCAGCGGCACCGCCCACCGCACCGCCGAGCTGGTGGCCGGGGCACGGGGCGAGGCCGAGCCGATGCCCGACGCCACCACCTCCGAGGTCCCGGGGGCGCGCGGCGCCGACGTCTCCGGGGTGCGGGTGCACGCGCTGCGTGTCGCCGGGCTCATCGCCCACCAGGAGGTCATCTTCGGCACCCACGGCGAGACCCTGAAGATCCGGCACGACTCGATGAGCCGCGAGTCGTTCATGCCCGGGGTGCTGCTGGGGGTGCGGCGCGTGTCCCAGCTGCCCGAGCAGCTCACCCTCGGCCTGGAGCCGTTGCTGGGCCTGGACTGAGGCCGCGGTGGGGGTGCCCGGGGCTCCTCGTGGGCCCCTGGCTCCCGGTGTTTCCCGCTTGTTAGCTTCCCCCCGAACGTAGGCGCACGCGCGGGGAGTGAGAGGGGCGGATGGGCGCGGACTCCTGGATGTTCCTCGGGTTCCTGGCGGTGGCGCTGGCTCTCCTGGTGGTCGGGGCCTACGCCCGGCTCCGGCAGCGTGACACGGATCCCCCCACCGGTCCCGGACCGTGGCGCGAGGGCGGTTCCTACCGGCTGACCACCGAGGAGCAACGGACGGTGCGCCGCGCCGTGCGCCGCGGCGAGGGGCTGGAGGATCCCAGACTGGCCGAACCAGCCTGGCGGATGGCCGAGATCGCCCAACACAACCGGGGGCAGAACTGGGGGTGGGGCACCAGCATGGCGGTCATAAGCGCGGAGAGCTTCGTCGCGGTCGGGATTGAGTCCAGGTGGGAGTCTGTGTCCATCGTGGGGGGACACCTCATCGCCGTCCCGCTGATGCTGCTGTGCCTGCCGATCGTGTACCGGGTGGTCCGCCGTCTCCATCCCAACGCCGGACGCGCCGAGGACTCCTCGGCGCTGGCCGCCGCGCGCGCGGCTCGGGCGAACCGGGCCGTGGTCAGGGCCGCCGGGACCGGAGAGGCGGCCGAGCCATCGCTGTCAGAGGACCGCGGCCCTCGGGACACGTGCCCGTAACCACTGCGCCATCGGGGCGGCCGAGGCCCCGGAGACCGCGCGGGTGGCCGCGTGGCAGGCCCGACAGATGCCGCGGTGGCGGCCGCGTTCCGGAGGGGTGTCGTGGTTCGCCTCCCCCATCTCGCGGGCCGTGCTGTCCGCCGCCACGCTCGTGATGTGGGGTGGCCAGTTCGTGGTCGCGCCGCGCTTCGGGGAGTCCGCGCGGGCGACCTTCTGGGGATTTCTTCACGGTGCTCGGTCTGCTCATGGTCGGCAACGTCCCCTGGATGATCCGTGCCCGCCGGCGGGCACGCGTGGGCTTGGAGGGCAACGTCGCGGTCGTCGAGGCTCACGACGCGAACCGCGCTGGCCGGGAGACCCTCATGGCCACACGGCGCGGCGCATCCGAGAGCGCGACTTCGGTAATGCGTCCATCAGGAATTCCTTTTTCCTTGTTTCGGTGGAAGCGCGATCTCCGCTGCGTGACGGTGTTATACCAGGGTGGAGAGTTTTCCGGAGTTTTCCGGTCGGAAGATCGGATCCTCCCGGGGCATCCTCCTTCGCTCGCCGTCGGCTGCGCGATCTGGAGCGATCCGACCGAAAGGGATTGGCCGCTCCTGAATTCGAACAGACTCATACACGGCCCACTGCTTGGCCATGGTGGCACAGGATCCCGGTGTGGTACAGGCCCAGCGGGCGAACGAGAGGTCAGCGTTCCTGCCGCCCTGTCCCCCCTTGTGGCGTTGGCGGTCGAGCCCTAGCGTGGAATCAGCATTTCAGGCTGGCTGTGGATTTCGGGTGTCCTGTCGACAGGACCACGCCGATCTACGAACCCGTATCCGGACCTGGTGAATTCCAAGTCCGATTTCCGAGGAACCCGGTGACGGTTAAGGACGGTGGCGGTGAGCACAAACCCATTCGATGACGAGGACGGCCGATTCTACGTGGTGGTTAACGACGAGGAGCAGCACTCCCTCTGGCCGGTGTTCGCCGAGGTGCCCGCGGGCTGGCGAGTGGTCTTTGGCGAGGCGGCCAAGGCCGAGTGCCTGGATTATGTCGAGCGTAACTGGACCGATATGCGTCCGAGGAGCCTGCGGGAGGCCATGGCCTCTGACTGAACACCCGCCGGATTCCCCGGAGAGATGGATCGCGGTGTTCGCGTGTGCCGAGATCCCGATGCGTGGTGGACCGTCGAGATTGGTACGGCGGATACCCGCCGGTACTGCGCATGACCAACAGTGGTGACACGGACACGGCAGTACGGCATCAGCGTGGCGGTCATCCCCGACTTGCAGCCACCCGCCGACGAGCGTGCGGACTTGCAGGGGACGACGCTGTTCGGGCACATGAACCGGGGAACTCTCAGCGGAAGGCACCGCGGCCCGCGGTCTCCGGCTTCGCGGGCCCGCACGCCTCCGTTCCGTGACGTAAACGAGCGGGCTGAACCGCAGTGGAACGGCGATGATCGCCGTCCGGGGCTCGGCCAAGCGATCGGTTCACGCCCAGGCAGACACTCTGGTTGCGAGATGAAGGTTGTGGGGGCGTCCTGTGAGGACCGCGAACAGTTACCAGGAGGAGCCGGTGGGCACCAGCGGTGAGCCCGCGCAGCGTGATGTGGTTCTGTCCCTGGTGGGCAAACACGCGAAGGTGCAGAAGTCGGGGATGATTCTCCCCCGGAACCTGCCGGAGCGATCCTGGGAGCAAATCGGGGTCAACCTGTGTGAGCTCACGAACTCTTCGGCATGGTGGCTCGGTGACTGGCTGATCTACGGGGAGACCACCTACGGGTGGCGGCGGTATCGGGAGGCGATCGAGAGAACCGGGCTCGACTACCAGACCCTGCGCAACTACGCGTGGGTGGCTCGGCGGTTCGAGCACCACCGCAGGTGGGACAATCTCAGCTTCGCCCACCACGCCGAGGTGACCCGCTTGTCGCCACCGGAGCAGGACTACTGGCTGCGCAAAGCCGAACAACAGAAGTGGTCGCGCAACGAACTGCGTAGGGCCGTTCGCGCCAGCCTGGCCGAGCAGTCCCACAAGACCGACATTCCCTCGAGCGGCGACGACGAGAAGCGAGAGGCACCCCAGCTGGCCGAGTCGACGGGCACTGACAAGCGCCAGCGGAAGGACACCACGCTCACCATCGAGCTGTCCGCCGGCCAATTGGACTACTACTCGAAAGTGGCCGCCGCGCACGGTCTGCCCGTAGACGAGTGGGTGACCCAGGTGCTCGACGCCGCCGAACAACGACCCACCGCCTAGCGAAACACCGCCCAGGAGCGCTGCCGGACAAGCCCCGTTCCCCGTGGTGCGCCGGCGGCTCACCGGGGCGGACACTCACACCGGAGTCAGTTGATGATCCTTCAGGGAAATCGGGTTGCCCTGCCATCGGTGCCTGTCGTCCACAAGCAGTTCGAGGCGCACACGGAAGCCACCCCCGACGCTGTCGCCGTCTTCTGCGGCGGACATCGGGTGACGTACGCGGAGCTGAACGCGAAGGCGAACCAATTCGCGCGCTTTCTCGTCGGGCGCGGACACGGCCGAGGGGCGAAGGTCGGTGTCTGCCTCGACTACTCGATCGACATGGTCGTCGCCATCCTCGGCACGCTCAAGGCGGGCTCGGCCTACGTACCGCTCGACCCCTCCTACCCGGCGGCGAGGCTGGAGCTGCTGCTGAGGCAGATCCCCGACGCCCTGGTCGTGGCCTCTCGTGCGACGGTCGGTCTGGTCGAGTCGGAGGCCGTCGAGGTCATCTCTTTCGAGCAGCTGTCCGACCATCTGGCGGATCTCCCGGTAACTGGCCCCGAGGTCCCGGTCACCGGGGACGACGTGTGCTACGCGGTCTTCACGTCCGGATCGACCGGTACGCCGAAGCTGACCGGGGTGCGCCACGAGGGCTGGTTCAACCTGCTGAATTGGCTGATGCGCGAGTACCGCCTGCACCGCGGGTCGAACAACCTGGTCGTCAGCGCGTTCGGGTTCGACCTCTCCCAACGCAGTCTGATGATGCCGTTGTTCTGCGGCGCTACCCAGTACCTGATGGCGAGCCGGAACTTCGACGTCGCGATGGCCTACCGCATGTTGACCCAGCACGAGATACGCACGGTGCATTGCGCCTCAAGCACGCTGTACCTGCTGGTGGACTGGGAGACCGCACGTGGAGGTGAGGCGCTCACCCGGCTGGACTACGTGCTGTTCGGCGGGGAGCCACTGAAGTTCGAACGGATCTTGGGCTGGGCACGGCGGGAGGGGAACACGTGCACCCTCCTGCACCAGTATGGCGTCGCCGAGTGTACGGATGTCGCTACGTCGTACGATCTCGCCGATTACCGGTCCGATGAACACGACATCGCACCGGTCGGCAGACCGGCCTACAACACCGAGATTCACATTCTTGACGAGCGAATGCGCGCTGTCGGGGCGGGGGAGTGCGGCGAGATCTGCATTTCCGGGACCAGTGTCGGAGTGGGGTACCTCAATGACACGGGCCCCGAGTCCGAGCGGTTCACGACGGTCGTGGTCGACGGCGCGCCGCGTCGGCTGTACCGCACGGGCGACCGCGGCTACGTGAGCCAGGCCGGGGAACTCGTCGTCCTCGGCAGGATGGACGCGCAGGTGAAGGTGCGGGGTATGCGTATCGACCCCACCGACATCGAGCGCGCGCTGGGCAGGCTGGCGGGAGTCCGGGAGGCCGCCGTGGTGACCAGCCACACCGACTCCGGCGAGAGCGAGCTGGTCGCGTTCGTCGTCCCGGCGGGGGACGATCTCGCCGAGAACGACGTGCGCCCCCGCCTCCTGGAAACGCTGCCACGGAACATGGTTCCGGCGAGGTTCATCAACATCCCGCGGATTCCGTTGAGTCCGCACGGGAAAGTGGACCGCGCGGCGCTGGTCGACGCGTTCCGAAACCAGTACACCCGTAGCGGCACGACGGCATAGTCGATGGACCTTGATGACAACCGAGAGGACTGTGATGATCGCCGATAAGGTGCGAACCATCTGGTGCCGGGAACTCCAGCGCGATGACATATCGGTCGACGACGACTTCTTCGCCCTGGGTGGCCAGTCAGTGATCATGGCCAGGATTCAGGGTGCTTTTATCGAGGAGCTGGGTGTCGAGGTCCCGATAGACCAGATGTTCCTCAACCCGACGGTGGCGTCGATTTCTGAGTACATCGAATCCCTGGATGTGGTGATCCGATAGCGTCATGCGTGTTCGGTGTCGTTTCGTGTCTTGCCGGCGAGACACGAAACCGACATTATTGGGGCAGGTTCGTGTTTATTTATTCCGCTGGTTCGAACGGCGAACATCACGTTCGTGATCGGCGGCGGTTGTTTCGTCCGATGTGTCGGAAGCGCACTCAACAATGATTTTCCGGTCGCGGTCGCGCAGGAACCAAAAAACCACCCGATAAGAGATGCGCCATGTACGACGTAATTGTCATCGGGGCCCGTTGTGCGGGTTCGCCAACGGCCATGTTGTTCGCTCGGCAGGGATATCGCGTCCTACTGCTGGAGAAAGTGCGGTTCCCGCGGGACACGCTGTCCTCGCACTACATCCATCAACCGGGGGTTGCGCTGCTCGGCCAGTGGGGGTTGGTCGACGAGCTCCGCGACGCGGGCTGTCAGCCGATCAATCACCAGAGCTACGAGGCGCCCGGCGTCCGACTGGACGGCTTCTCTCTGCCGGTTGACGGCCACCGGACCACGTACGCGCCGAGACGGTACGTGCTCGATCCGATCCTGGCGGGCGGTGCCATGGCCTCCGGTGCGGAGTTCCGGGAGTCCTGTACGGTCATCGATCTGGAGTTCGAGGATGGCCGGGTTGTCGGGGTGCGGTACACGACTCCTGGTGGCGCCGAGACGACGGACCGGGCGCGGCTGGTCGTCGGGGCGGACGGCATGCGGTCGCTGGTGGCCCGCAAGGTCGGTGCGCCGAACGTCGTCGAACACCCTCGGCTGACCTGCACCTATTACAGCTACTGGGCCGGGGTTCCCGCGCACTTCGAGTTGTACGAGCGGCAGGGGCGTTGGATCGGTGTCATCCCCACCAACGACGACCTCACCCTGATCATGACCTACTTTCCGCAGAGCGAGTTCTCCGAGGTGCGTACCGCGGTGGAATCCTCCTACCTTGATGCCGTCCGCACGACGGCGCCCGAGCTGTACGAGCGGATGTCGGCCGGCAAGCGCGTGGAGCAGCTGTACGGCACAGGCCACCAAGAGAACTTCTTCCGCAAGGCTGTCGGGCCCGGGTGGGCGCTGCTCGGTGACGCCGTGCACCACAAGGACTCCATCACGGCCCGCGGTATCACCGACGCCTTCATCCAGGCCCAGTCGCTCACCGAGCACATCTCGGATCGGCTGTACGACGACGCGGAGCTCGCGGCGGCGCTGCAGCGCTACGAGGACGACCTGGACGACAACTTCTCCGACTTCTACCAGAGCGCGCTCAACGTGGCAGAGCTCAAGCCCGAGGGGCGGACGGAGATGCTGCGGAAACTGGCCGGTCACCAGGAGCTGATCGACCGGTACTTCTCGACGCTGTCCGGCGCCTGCTCCTTCGACGACTTCTACAACACCGATCTTTTGACGGCGCTCGATCAGAGCTGAGTGGCAGCTCTATCCCTGGTTGCTCTGCCGATTTGGAGACTCAATGATTCCGTTGTCGTTCGCGCAGCGTCGACTGTGGTTCGTGGACCGGTTCGAAGGCCCCTCACCGACCTATAATGGCGCTTTCGCCCTGCGGCTGAGCGGTGAGCTGAACATGGGTGCGCTGAAGTCGGCGTTCCGCGATGTCATCGACAGGCACGAGGTCCTTCGCACGGTGATCGTCGAGGACGACAACGGCGTTCCGCACCAGCGGGTGCTGCCGTTGGGGGACGTGCCGTTCGACCTCCCCCTGGTCGAAGCCGCGCGGGAGGAGGAGCGGGCGGCGGCCCTGGAGGAGACGGCTACCGCGTCCTTCGACCTGGCCGCCGATGTGCCGATTCGCGCCCGGCTGGTGCGGTCCGCGCCACGCGAGCACACCCTGGTGTTGGTGGTGCACCACATCGCCCTGGACGGGGAGTCCATGGGGCCGCTGCTCCGCGATCTGGCTGTGGCGTACGCGGCCCGTGATCAGGGCGGAGTCCCGGAGTGGGATCCCCTCCCGGTGCAGTACGCCGATTACACCCTGTGGCACCAGGACATGCTCGGTGATGAGTCCGATCCCGACAGCCTGGCAGCCAAGCAGCTGGCGTACTGGCGGCAGACCTTGGCCGATCTGCCACAGCCGCTGGCCCTACCAACCGATCGCCCGCGCCCGAAGGCGATAAGCCGTCGCGGCCATGCGGTCCAGTTCTCAATCGATCCCGACCTGCTCTGGTCCGTGGAGAAGCTGGCCGCGCACGAGGACACCACGGTCTCGATGGTCATGCACTCCGCGCTGGCGGTCCTCCTGTACCACCTCGGCTGCGGTGACGACGTGCCCATCGGTGCACCGGTCGTGGGGCGTACCGATGAAGGGCTACGTGACCTCATCGGTTTCTTCGTCAACACCTGGGTGCTGCGCGTCGACCTGTCGGGGAATCCGACCTTCCTGCAGCTGCTCCAGCGGGTGCGGGAGCGGTCCCTCGCCGCGTACGACAACCAGGACATACCGTTCGAGCGGTTGGTGGAGCGGCTCAACCCGACCCGGTCCACCGCTTACCATCCGTTCTTCCAGGTGATGCTCTCCTGGCAGCCACCCGTGCCGGATCCGGAGCTCCCCGGCCTCGACGTCAAGGCCGAAAGGATCGAGACCAACACGGCCAAGTTCGACCTCTTCTTCGACATGATCCCGAACAGTTCAGGCGGGGCGGAATGCCGTCTGGAGTACGCCACCGACCTGTTCGACCAGAGCACGGTCGAAGGCATCGCGGCTCGGTTCGTCCGCACGCTGGGCCAGCTCGCGGCCGACTCGGGGCGCAGGATCGGTGCCATCGACGTCCTCGACGCGGCTGAGCGGGACCGGTTGCTCACCCAGTTCAACGACACCTCCACAGTGGTACCCGAGCTAACGGTCCCGGAGCTGTTCGAAACCCAGGTGTCCAGGACGCCCGAAACCCCGGCGATCGTGTGCGATGACCGGACGCTGACCTACCGGGAGCTCGATGACAGAGCGAACAGCGTCGCGTGGGAGCTGGTCCGGCGGGGTGCCGGGCCGGAAGACCTGGTGGCGCTGGCGTTGCCGCGCACCGAGGACCTGGTGGTCGGCCTCCTGGGGATCCTCAAGTCCGGTGCCGGCTACGTACCGATGGACCCGCAGTTTCTCGGCGAGCGAGCGGAGAGTGTGCTGTCCGAAGCGGCGCCGCGTTTCGCGGTCACCGACACCGAAACGTGGCAGGCCCTGCCGCCCAACGACATCTCGGCCATCAACCTCGACCACCGCGGGGAATGGGACTCGCCCGAGGGGGCGCTGGACAACGCGGGGCGGATCTCGCCGTTGCGGTCGGACAACCTGGCGTACGTGATGTACACCTCCGGATCCACGGGTCCGCCGAAGGGTGCGGCAATCACCCACCGCAACCTCGTCAACGGGGTTCAGGAGCTGGTGCGCGTGCTGGACGCGCCGCCCGGGTGGCGGATGCTGGCCGGCACCTCCGTGAACTTCGACGTCTCGGTTTTCGAACTGCTGTCCACTCTGTCCACCGGCGGAACGGTCGAGGTGGTGCCGAACGCGTTGGCGCTCGGCGAGCGGGACACCTGGGACGGCCACGTGATCAGCGCGGTCCCCTCGGTACTCGGGGAACTGGTGAGCCATCTGGAGGGGGCGACCAGTGTGCGCACGGTCGTCTTCGCGGGTGACACGCTTCCGGCCCGGCTGGTGCGTCAGGTGCGCGAGGCTCTGCCCGGCGTGCAGGTCGTGAACTCCTACGGGCAGAGCGAGAGTTTCTACGCCACCACGTTCTCTCTCGCGGCTTCCGACGAATGGACGGAGAGCGGGGTCGCGCCAATCGGTACCCCGCTGGGGAACATGCGTGCCTACGTGCTGGGCCCGGGACTCGCACCGGTACCACAGGGGGTGGTCGGTGAGCTGTATGTGGTGGGGACCTGCCTCGGCCGCGGTTACCACGATCGCCCCGGCCTGACCTCCGAGCGGTTCGTGGCGAACCCCTTCGGCGCGGGCGAGCGGATGTATCGCACGGGTGACCTGGCCCGCTGGAACGGGCGTGGTCAGCTGGAATGCGTCGGTAGGAGCGACGGCCAGGTGAAGGTGCGCGGGTTCCGCATCGAAACCGCCGAGGTCGAAGCGGCGTGCGCACTGCATCCCGGCATCGACCAGGCCGTGGTGGTCAGCCGGGAGATGCCCTCGGGCGATCGGCGGCTCGTCGCCTACGTCGTGCACACCGGTGAGGGAGCCGTCGGTGACGACGGCGCCGGTGGTATCGGTGATGTGGATGTACAGTCCGGTGTTTCGACCGCCGAACTGCGTAAGTTCGTCGCGGCACGGTTGCCCGACTACATGGTGCCGTCGGCATTCGTGGCCCTGGGACGACTGCCGTTCGGGCCGAACGGCAAGCTGGACCACTCGGCGCTGCCCGAACCGGAGTTCCGGGGTGAGGTCTACCGGGAGCCGCGCACCGAGATCGAGGCGATCATCACTGCGGCGTACGCGGACGTGCTCGGTGTGGAACGGGTCGGCATCGACGACGACTTCTTCGCGGTGGGCGGGGACAGTCTGCGGTCGATCCAGGTGGTGGCGCGGGCCCGGGCCAGGGGCCTGGAACTCACCACGCGGGAGATCTTCGAGGGCCGCACGGCGGCCCGGCTGGCCGAGGTGGCCTCCGCCCGCCAGGACCGGGTGCCCGTCCTCGCGGAGGACGAGGGCGAGGGTGTCGGCCCGATGCCCCTGCCACCGGTGGCGCAGCACGTATTCGGCCACGGCGGCGGGACGAACCGTTTCGCCATGGCGATGACACTGGAGTTGCCCGCGGACATCGACGCGAGCGGGTTGACCACGACGCTGGACGCCGTGCTCGACCGGCACGACATCCTGCGCGCGCAGCTAGTACGCGGCGACGAATTCTCCCTTCTCGTTCGCCCGCCGGGCACCGTGCGCGCGGCCGACCTGGTCCACCGGGTTCCCTGCGACGGCCGGTGGGACGAGCCCTCCTCACTGGAGTCGGCGAAAGCGGAGCTGGACGAAGCGGTCGGGCGACTCGATCCGGAAGCCGGGATCATGGCGGACTTCGTCTGGTTCGCCGCGGAATCGGGTGCGGACAGACTGCTCGTGGTGCTGCACCATCTCGTGGTGGACGGTGTCTCCTGGCGCATCCTCATGTCGGATCTCGCCGAGGCGTGGCAGCAGGTCCGGTCCGGCCGAACACCCGAGCTGCCCGCGGTCGGGACGTCGGCCCGCCGTTGGGTGTCGGCGCTGCGGACCGAGGCGCTGACTTCGGATCGGGCCGAAGAAGTGGCGTACTGGCAGGATGTGCTCGCCGCTCCGGACCCCCCGCTGGGCACGCGGGCGTTCGACCCGGCGGTGGACGTGATGTCCACGGTCGACAGCGTTCGGGTGCAGCTGCCGGCCGAGGTCACCGAGGCCGTGCTGACCAAGCTTCCCGCGGCGTTCAAGGGCACCGGTACCGACGTGCTGCTCGCCGCGCTCGCCCTGGCGGTGAACCAGTGGCGCGGTGCGGACCACTCGACTCTGGTTCGGATGGAAGGGCACGGACGAGAGGAGGGCGTCGTCCCCGGGGCCGACCTCTCCCGGACCGTCGGGTGGTTCACCAGCATGTACCCGGCCCGGATCGACGTGTGCGGGGTGGACCTGGCCGATGTGCTGACAGGCGGCTCCGCGGCCGGGAAGGCGATCAAGCTGGTCAAGGAGCAGCTGCGCAGGATCCCGGACAAGGGAGTGGGGTACGGGATGCTGCGCTACCTGAACCCGGAGACCGCAGCGCAGCTCGCCGAGTACCCGGTTCCGCAACTCGGGTTCAACTATCTCGGCCGGATATCCGACACCGACGTGCCCGAGCACCTGCGCGCGGACGGATGGGGACCGACGCCCTGGTCCGCCGAGCTGGTCCCGGAGCCCGACCCGGATCTGCCCTCACTGTCCGCGTTGGAGGTCAACGCGGTCGCCACGGACACCGTCGACGGCCCCCGATTGCAGGCGGCCTTCATGTTCCCCACCGGGGTGCTGTCCCGTGAGCAGACCTCCGAACTGGCCGAACTGTGGGTCGAGGTGCTGCGGGGCATGGCCACACACGCCACACGCCCGGAGACCGGCGGGCTGACCCCCTCGGACGCCCCGCTGGTCTCGGTACGGCAGGACGAGATCGAGACCTGGGAGGCGCGCTACGGTCGGCTGGCCGAAGTGTGGCCGCTGTCCCCGGCGCAGTCCGGGATCCTGTTCCAGGCCGCGCTCGCCGAAGGCTCCTTCGACGTCTACCACATGCAGTTCGTGCTGCACCTGTCCGGACACGTCGACCCGGCGCGCATGCGGGCGGCCGGTCAGGCACTTCTCGATCGATACCCGAACCTGCGAGCGGCGTTCGTCACCGGAGCGGACGGCGACCCTGTGCAGGTCGTGGCGGAGCACGTCACCATGCCGTGGCGCCATCTGGATCTGACCGGCCACAGCGAGAGCGAGCGAGACACGGCGTTCGACGCGTTCCTCGCCGAGGATCGGGACAATCACTTCGATCCCACACAGCCGCCGCTGTTCCGCCTGGCCCTGGTCACCTTCGGGGCGCGGCGGGCAGAACTGGTCATCACGGCGCACCACGCTCTTTTCGACGGCTGGTCCTCGCCACTGGTGATCACAGAACTGATCCGCCTGTACTCCGGGGACCGGGAGCTTCCCCCGAGGCGGGGCTACGGCGACTACCTGGCCTGGCTGTCCGCGCAGGATCGGGAGGTCTCAGCCAGCCGGTGGGCCGCCGAGCTCGCCGGAGTGGACCAACCGACCCTCATGGTCCCGAACGCTCCCCAGGAGGCGGCGTCCGCCCTCGGGCGGGTCGAGGTGCCGCTGTCGATCGACAAGGGGCGTGAGCTCGCCCAGCGCGCCGCTGAGCTCGGGATCACGCTCAACACACTCCTGCAGGGCGCGTGGGCGATCCTGCTCTCGAAGCTGACTGGGCAGCAGGACGTGCTGTTCGGCGCCGCCGTGAACGGTCGTCCGGCTGACCTGCTCGGTTCCGACGAGATGGTCGGCCTGTTCATCAACACCGTGCCGATCAGGGTGTTCTGCCGGCCGGACCACAGCGTGGCCGATGTCATGACGGAGTTGCAGCAGCGGCAGATCGCGCTGCTCGACGACCATTACTACGGGCTGGCGGACATCCAGTCCGACATCGGGCTGCCCGCCCTGTTCGACACGATCGTCGTGTTCGAGTCCTACCCCATCGACCGCGAGGGCATCATGGACGCGAACACCTCGGCGGGGTTCACGATCGAGGGCATTCGGCCGTTCGCGGGCTCGCACTACCCGCTCACTCTCAACTCCTCCGACCCCTACCTGCGGCTCTCCCTCGACTACCAGAACAACATCTACGACCGCGATGCGGCCGAGGTGATCGCCGCCCGACTGGTTCGGCTCCTGGAACAGGTGCTTGACGATCCCACGGTGCCGGTCGGTGCCATGGACGTGTTGGGTGTGGGGGAGCGGGAGTGGTTGGTGTGGGGGGTTAATGAGACGGCGTGTCCG